>NZ_BCRN01000002.1 GCF_001552615.1 Millisia brevis NBRC 105863 | reverse complement strand
CCGGCTCGCCCGCAGCAGTCGGCGGCCCCCACCCCCGGTTCGACCGGACCGCGACCGGGTGCCCCGCGCCCCGGCCCGGCGCCCGCCGCCCCGGCCCCGTCGGCTCCGGCCGCCGCGGCCCCGTCGGCTCCCGCCGCACCGGTTCCGGGCAGCGCTCAGCGCGATTCCGGTCCCCGCGATACCGCGCCCCGCGACAGCGGTCCCCGCGACGGTGGTCGTCGTGATTCCGGCCCCCGCGACTCGGCTCCGCGCGACTCGGGACCCCGCGATTCCGGTCCCCGCGACAACGGTCGTCCCGCACCGTCGCCCGCCTCGGCGGGCCCGCGTCCCGGCCCCGCGCCGCGTCCGGCTGCCCCCGGACCCAAGCCCGGTCCCAAGACGCCGCGCGTCGGCAACAACCCGTACTCGTCCGCCCCGGCGGACCGTCCGATCCCGCGTCCGGGGCCGGCCGCCCGCCCGAGTGGGCAGGGTCGTCCCGCGCCCGGCCAGGGTGGCCCGCGTCCGTCTCCCGGCCAGGGGCGTCCGTCCCCCGGTCAGGGTGGACCGCGTCCCGCACCCCGTCCCGGCGCACCGCGCCCGGGCGGTGGAAATTCCTCGATGCCGCCGCGGCCGAGCCCCGGCGCGATGCCGTCCCGGTCGTCGCGTCCGGCGCCCGGTGCCGGTAGCGGCCGTCCGGGTCGTCCCGGCGGCGGCGCTCCCGGTCGTCCCGGTGGCGGTGGCGGCGGTGGTTACCGCGGTGGCGGCGGTGCCGGTGCCGGTACCGGCGGCGCTCCCGGAGCCGGTGGCACCGGTGGTCCCGGTGGCTTCCGCGGTCGCCCCGGTGGCGGTGGCGGCGGTGGCAACCGTGGTCGCGGCGGAGCTGCGGGTGCGTTCGGACGCCCCGGTGGCGCCCCGCGTCGCGGTCGCAAGTCGAAGCGGCAGAAGCGCCAGGAATACGACTCGATGCAGGCGCCGTCGGTCGGTGGCGTTCGGCTGCCCCGCGGCAACGGCGAGACCATTCGCCTCGCCCGCGGCGCGTCGCTGTCCGACTTCGCCGAGAAGATCGACGCCAACCCGGCATCGCTGGTCCAGGCGCTGTTCAACCTCGGCGAGATGGTCACCGCGACCCAGTCGGTGAACGACGAGACCCTCGAACTGCTCGGCGACGAGATGAACTACACCGTTCAGGTCGTCAGCCCGGAGGACGAGGATCGCGAGCTGCTCGAGTCGTTCGACCTCACCTACGGCGAGGACGAGGGCGGCGAGGACGAGCTGGAATCGCGTCCGCCGGTGGTCACCGTCATGGGTCACGTCGACCACGGCAAGACCCGACTGCTGGACACGATCCGTAAGGCGAACGTCCGCGAGGGCGAGGCCGGCGGCATCACCCAGCACATCGGTGCCTACCAGGTCGCCGTCGAGCTCGACGATCGCGAACGGCTGGTCACCTTCATCGACACCCCGGGTCACGAGGCGTTCACCGCCATGCGTGCCCGCGGCGCCAAGGCGACCGACATCGCGATCCTGGTGGTCGCGGCCGACGACGGCGTCATGCCGCAGACGGTGGAAGCGATCAACCACGCCCAGGCGGCCGACGTGCCGATCGTCGTGGCGGTCAACAAGATCGACAAGGAAGGGGCGGATCCGCAGAAGATCCGCGCCCAGCTGACCGAGTACGGGTTGATCGCCGAGGAGTACGGCGGCGACACGATGTTCGTCGACATTTCGGCCAAGCAGGGTCTGCATATCGACCAGCTGCTCGAAGCGGTCCTGCTGACCGCGGACGCGTCGCTGGATCTGCGGGCCAACCCGGACATGGACGCCCAGGGCGTCGCGATCGAGGCCCACCTCGACCGCGGTCGCGGCCCGGTCGCCACCGTCCTGGTCCAGCGCGGCACCCTGCGCGTCGGCGACTCGATCGTCGCGGGCGACGCCTACGGTCGCGTGCGCCGCATGGTCGACGAGTACGGCGACGACGTGGCGGAGGCTCTGCCGTCGCGTCCGGTCCAGGTCATCGGTTTCACCTCGGTGCCCGGCGCCGGCGACAACCTGCTCGTCGTCGACGAGGATCGGATCGCCCGGCAGATCGCCGACCGGCGCAATGCGCGCAAGCGCAACGCGTTGGCCGCGCGCAGCCGCAAGCGGATCAGCCTCGAGGATCTGGATTCGGCGCTGCGTGAGACCAGCCAGCTGAACCTGATCCTCAAGGGCGACAACGCCGGTACGGTCGAGGCGCTCGAGGAGGCGTTGCTGGCCATCGATGCCGGCGACGAGGTGCAACTGCGAGTGATCGACCGCGGCGTCGGTGCGGTCACCGAGACCAACGTCAACCTGGCGTCGGCTTCGGATGCGGTCATCATCGGGTTCAACGTCCGCGCGGAGGGCAAGGCCACCGAGCTGGCGAACCGCGAGGGTGTCGACATCCGGTACTACTCGGTGATCTACCAGGCCATCGACGAGATCGAGAAGGCCCTCAAGGGCATGCTCAAGCCGATCTACGAGGAGGTGCAGCTCGGACGCGCCGACGTTCGGGCCCTGTTCCGCTCGTCGAAGATCGGTCTCATCGCGGGCTGCCTGGTCACCTCCGGCATCATCCGTCGCAACTCGAAGGCACGGTTGCTCCGCGACAACGCTGTTGTCGCCGAAAACCTGTCGATCCAGTCGCTGCGGCGGGAGAAGGACGATGTGGTCGAGGTTCGCGACGGCTACGAATGCGGCTTGACCCTCGGCTACGCCGACCTGAAGGTCGACGATGTGGTCGAGTGCTACGAGTTGCGCGAGAAGCCGCGCGACTGATCGCGTGACGGTGAGCCGCCGTCGGGCGTCCCCGAAAACCTCGGGAGACGCCCGACGGCGGCGTCGCTGCGCGGAGTATGACAATCTTTTCTGCGGGCGCCCAGACGGATGGCGGGTACTCCGACATCCGTCGTGACGGGCGCGCGGGATGACGGGAGGAGACCCACATGGCGGATCCGGCACGGGCACGCAAGCTCGCCAAGCGCATCGGCACGATCGTCGCCACGGCGATCGAGCAGGAGTCGCGTGACCCGCGACTCGAGTTCATCACCGTCACCGATACCCGTGTCACCGCCGATCTGCACGATGCGACCGTCTACTACACGGTGCGCGGTGCGGATATGGACACCGAACCGGACTACGACGGTGCGGCGGAGGCATTGACGAAGATCCGCGGGTCGCTGCGCACCCGCGTCGGTGCCGGCACCGGGGTGCGCTACACCCCGACCCTGACCTTCGTGCGTGACGACGTCCCCGAGGCGGCGCGCCGAATGGAGGACCTGGTCGCCCGCGTGCGCGAGCAGGACGAGGAACGTGCCCGGCTGTCGGCCGGTGCGGTTCCGGCCGGTGAGGCCGACCCGTACCGCAGGCCCGGCGACGTCGGCGAGGACGATCCGGCGGACCTGCCTTCGTGAACCCGCCCGCGGGAACCCGTCGCGTCGAGGCCCACCCGAACTCGACCGCATCCGACACCGGGGGGAGCGCCACCAGCGACCGGCGCGGCGCGATCGGGCTGCTCGAACAGGCCCGGACGGTCACCGTGCTGTGCCATCGTGCGCCCGATCCCGACACCGTCGGCAGCGGTCTGGCTCTGGCGATCGTGCTCGCCCGTCGCGGAGTCGACGTGCGGGTGTCCTTCGACGGCCCCACCGGCATCCCGGACTCGATGCGCGATATGCCCGGCCGCGAACATCTCGTTCCGGCCGACGGGGTTCACGAGGCCGCGGACCTGGTCGTCGCCGTCGACTGCGGTGGGCGTGAACGGCTCGGCTCCCTCGCGGCATGTCTCGATCGGGCCCGTTCGAGCCTCGTGATCGATCACCACCTGAGCAATACCCGCTTCGGCGACGTCAACGTCGTCGATCCCTCGGCGGTGTCGACGACGGCGGTGCTCGCCGACCTGTTCGACGACTGGGGTGTGCCGATCGACGCCGAGTTGGCCGAGCCGCTCTACGCCGGCCTGGTATCGGATACCGGCTCCTTCAAGTGGGCGACGCCGGCGAGTCATCTGCTGGCTCACCGGCTGCTCGCCACCGGCATCGACGGCTCGACGATCACCCGCGAACTGCTCGACACCCACCCCTTCGGCTGGTTGCCGATGCTCGCGGCGGTGCTCCGATCGGCCCGGCTGTTGCCCTATGTCGGCGGCCACGGCCTCGTCTACGCGGTGGTCACCCTCGACGACGCGCGCCACCTGCGCCCGGCGGAGGTCGAGTCGGTGGTCGACATCGTGCGCACCGTCGGCGACGCGGACGTCGCCGCGGTGCTCAAGCAGACGATCGACGGCTGGGCGGTGTCGCTGCGTTCGCGGGCGGCGGTCGACGTCTCGCGGATCGCCGTCGCACTGGGCGGGGGCGGACACCGGCATGCGGCCGGCTACTCGTGCACCGGTGACGTCTCGGACGTGTTGAGGGCCCTCGTCGCGCGGATGGCATGACCACGCCGGAGTCGGGCGCGCGGGATTCGTCCGCCTCGGGCCCGCCCGACGTCGAGCGGATCAGCTCGCGGCGCATCCTCGGGCTGGTGGTGCCGGCGCTCGGCGTACTTGCCGCCGAGCCGCTCTATCTGCTCTACGACGCGGCGATCGTCGAACGCACCGGTGAGCTGTCGCTGGCCGGGCTGGCTGTCGGCGGTCTGATCGCCGCCCAGGTGAGCACCCAGCTGACCTTTCTGACCTACGGAACGACCGCGCGAGCGGCGCGCTGGCACGGCGCCGGTAGACGCCGCGACGCGGTGATCGAGGGCGTCCAGGCGACCTGGCTGGCGGTGGTGATCGGCATCCTGCTCGTCGGGCTGATTCAGCTGGTCGCCGACCCGGTGACCCGCGCCCTGGGCGGTGCGGAGATCGGGCCGCCGGCGGCGGAGTGGTTGCGGGTGGCCGCCCTCGGGATTCCGATGATCCTGCTGTCCCTGGCCGGCAACGGCTGGATGCGCGGGGTGCAGTCGGTGCGGGCGCCGATGGCCTTCGTCGTCGTCGGGTTCTCGGTCTCCGCGGTCCTGTGCCCGATGCTCGTCCACGGCTGGGGCGGAGCCCCCGAGCTGGGTCTGGTCGGCTCGGCCTACGCCAACGTCATCGGCCAGACGCTGACCGCGCTGATGTTCGTCGTCGCCCTGCTGCGCGAGCGGGTGTCGCTGCGCCCGGCGCCCGCGATCATCCGCGCGCAGCTGACGATGGGCCGCGACCTGATCCTGCGCACCCTGGCCTTCCAGGCGTGCTTCCTGTCCGCCACCGCGGTGGCGTCCCGATACGGCGCCGCCTCGGTGGGCGCACACCAACTGGTGCTGCACATCTGGACGCTGACCGCCCTGCTGCTCGATTCCGTGGCGGTCGCCGCGCAGACCCTGGTCGGTGCCGCCCTCGGCGCGGGGGATCGGCGGGCGGCTCGGGCCCTCGCCGGTCGACTGACCCGGTGGTCGGTGGTCTTCGCGATCGTGATGGCCGGGCTCTACCTCCTCGGCCGCGACCCGATCCTCGGACTGCTGGCGTCCAATGGCGATGTCCGCGAACAGATGGCCTCGGTGTGGTGGCTGTTCGTGGTGATCGTGCCGGTCGCCGGGGTGGTCTTCGCGCTCGACGGCGTCCTGCTCGGAGCGGGTGACGCGAAGTATCTGCGCACCG
Organism: Millisia brevis NBRC 105863; assembly: GCF_001552615.1. Taxonomy (GTDB): domain Bacteria; phylum Actinomycetota; class Actinomycetes; order Mycobacteriales; family Mycobacteriaceae; genus Millisia; species Millisia brevis. The sequence continues at coordinate 460,686 of NZ_BCRN01000002.1, read as the reverse complement.
CTACGCTGCTGAGCGCGATCGTGGGCTTCCTGCCGATCATCTGGCTCTCCGCGATCTTCGGATGGGGGCTGCCGGGAATTTGGACCGGCCTGGTGATGTTCGTCCTTATTCGAGCGATCACCGTGGTGACCCGGGTTCGCGGCGGCCGGTGGCTGCGCGTGGGAACCCCCGGGACACCGACGGCTGACAGCGCGGTCGGCGAGCAGCCGACGGCAGCCGCACCTGCGGAGGCTTCAACGGATACGGTTCGGCGCGCAGCCGAGGACCGGCGGGAGGATGAACGGGCGTGACCGAGGGACGGCGCAAGCCGACACTGTGGGCGATCAGCGACGTCCATGTCGGACACAAGGGCAACAAGCCGGTGATCGACGACATCCGGCCGACGCATCGCGGCGACTGGCTGATCATGGCGGGTGACGTCGCCGAGAAGGTCGAGGACATCCGCTGGACGCTGTCGGTCCTGGCGGAGCGCTTCGCCCGGGTCATCTGGGTGCCCGGCAACCACGAGCTGTGGACGACCTCGCGCGATCCGATCCAGATGTACGGGGTCTCGCGCTACGAGTATCTGGTCGCGATGTGTCGCGAACTCGGCGTGCTGACCCCGGAGGACCCCTATCCGCTGTGGAACGGCGCCGGCGGCCCGGTCCGGCTGGTGCCGATGTTCCTGCTGTACGACTACACCTTCCTGCCGAGCGGGGCGCGCACCCCCGCCGAGGGCCTGTCGATCGCGCGCGAGCGCAACGTCGTGGCCACCGACGAGTATGTGCTCTCGCCGCAGCCCTTCGGCACCCGCGACGCGTGGTGTCGTGCGCGGCTCGAGTACACCACCGCGCGGCTCGCCGAGTTGGCGCCGGACGAGCCGACCGTGCTGATCAACCACTTCCCGTTGGTGCGCCGGCCGACCGACATCCTGATGTACCCGGAGTTCGCGCTGTGGTGCGGTACCACCGCCACCGCGGACTGGCATCTGCGCTACAACGCGGTCTGCGCGGTCTACGGACATCTGCACATCCCCCGCACGACCTGGTACGACGGGGTGCGCTTCGAGGAGGTCTCGCTCGGTTATCCGCGCGAGTGGGCCGGCCGCGGCGGACTGCCGGTACCGCTGCTGCGGCAGATCCTGCCGGTGCCCGACTACGGGCCCGACGACCTCAACGAATTCGGCGGCCACTTCCGGATCACCCCGGAGATGCGCGCCGCCCATTCCGAACGGATGGCCAAGCTGAAGGAGATGCAGCAGTGATCGGGGTGGCACGATGATCGACAGGCTTCTGCCCGCCGGGGTGGCGTCATCGGAGCTGTTCTCCGATCCGCCGGAGCTGCGGGCCCATCCGCTCGAGGAGGAGTTGATCGCCAAGGCGGTCGACAAGCGTCGCCGCGAGTTCATCGGCGCCCGGCATTGCGCGCGGCGGGCGATGGGGGAGATCGGCGTCGCACCCGAGCCGATCCTGCGCGGCGAACGGGGCGCCCCGATCTGGCCGCGCGGTGTCGTCGGCAGCATGACGCATTGTGACGGCTACCGCGCCGCGGTGGTCGCCCCCGCGCTGCGGCTGCGGTCGGTGGGCATCGACGCCGAACCCCACGAGCCGCTGCCCACCGGGGTGCTCGAGGCGGTCTCGCTCGAGTCGGAGCGGTCCTGGCTGGCCGACCCGGCCGGCGCGGCCGCATGGGACGGCGTGCACCGCGACAAGGTGCTCTTCTGCGCCAAGGAGACCACCTACAAGGCGTGGTTCCCGCTGACCAACCGGTGGCTCGGATTCGAGGACGCCCACATCACCTTCACGATCTCCGAGCGCAACGGCGCCGACGCGCGCGGCGAGTTCCACTCGAAGCTGCTCGTCCCCGGCGAGACGATCGACGGGGGACCGGCGCTGACCGCCTTCGACGGGCAGTGGATGGTCGCCGACGGGCTGGTCGTGGCCGCGATCGTGAACGAATGATCGCCGCCCATCCGGTCGACCCGACGCCCCCCGACGCCCCCGTGGGGTCCGTACCCGCCGATCGGCCGACCCCCGCCTCGGTGGAATCCGCCGGGCTGATCGTGATCGACAAGCCCGCCGGGATCACCAGCCACGACGTCGTCGCGCGGGTGCGCAAGGCGATGAAGACCCGCCGCGTCGGGCACGCCGGCACCCTCGACCCGATGGCCACCGGAGTCCTGGTCGTCGGCGTCGAGCGGGCCACCAAGCTGCTCGGCCTGCTGTCGCTGACCACCAAGGCCTATCTCGCGACGATCCGGCTCGGAGCGACCACCACCACCGACGACGCGGACGGCGAGCCGGTGACCGCCGTCGACCCGGCCGGTGTCGACGACGCCGCGATCGCCGCCGGGGTGGCCGCCCTGACCGGCGACATCCTGCAGGTGCCCTCGGCGGTCAGCGCGATCAAGGTCGACGGCCGCCGCGCGCATGCCCTCGCCCGCGAGGGCGTCGAGGTGGAACTCGAGCCGCGGCCGGTACACATCGCGACCTTCGAGATCCGCGAGACCCGGCGTGGTGACGGCTTCATCGACCTCGACGTGCTCGTCGACTGCTCGACCGGCACCTACGTGCGCGCCCTGGCCCGCGATCTCGGCGCCGGACTCGGCGTCGGCGGACACCTGACCGCGCTGCGCCGCACCCGGGTGGGGCCCTTCGAGGTCGACCGCGCCCGCACCCTCGACGACCTCGCCGAGCGGCCGGAGGTGACCATCGGCATCGACGAGGCCGCGCATATCGCCTTCCCGCACCGGCCGATCAGCCACGACGAGGCCGAATCGCTCAGCCAGGGACGCTGGCTCGACCCGATCGGCATCAAGCAGGTCTACGCCGCGGTCGACCCGGACGGGCGCACGATCGCGCTGGTCAAGGAGTCCGGCAAGCGCGCCGCCTCGGTGATGGTGGTGCGCCCGGCGACGCTGCGCTGACCGAACGGCGGCCCACCGCGGCCGCCGCGGCCTATTCGGCGACCACCCAGATCGCCCGGGCGGCGGGGATGCCGAGGTCGACGCAGATCCCCGTCGGCAGCTGCACCTCGACGGTGCCCGCGAACTCGCGCTGCTCGGTGACGGTGACGTCGATGTCCAGGGCGATGCCGACGCTGTCGAAGTAGCGCAGCATCGCCGGGTCCGAGTCGGAGATGCGGGCCACCCGGCCGCCGAAGCCCGGTGCGCAGTCCGACAGGGGCGTGGCGGCGGGGGCGGGGATGTCGCCGTCCGGCGAGGGGATCGGGTCGCCGTGCGGGTCGCGCAGTGGGTGGCCGAGCTTGGTGGCGATGCGGGAGACCATCAGATCGGAGACCGCGTGCTCGAGCACCTCGGCCTCGTCGTGGACCTCGTCCCAGCCGTAGCCGAGCTCGTTGACCAGGAAGGTCTCGATCAACCGGTGCCGGCGCACGATCGCGATCGCCCGCGCCTTGCCCAGCTCGGTCAGCGCGATCGTGCCGTACCGCGCATGATCGACCAACCCCTGATCGGTCAATTTCCGGATCGCCTCGGACACCGTCGAGGTGGACACGCCCATCTTCTCGGCGAGCATCTTGGTGCTGACCGTCTCGGCATGCCACTCGCCGGCGGTCCAGATGATCTTGAGATAGTCCTGAGCGACAGCGGACAGCCCGTCGATTCCCACCCGGCCAGCTTAGGCATGCCGCAGTCTCCGGAGCATCCGCACAGGTCGCACCGGTGGTATGCCGCCGGGTTCCCTACCGGACAAAGGGGGTCAGTAGGCTGCCCCTCGTGCAGAGATGGCGCGGCCTCGAGGACGTTCCGGCCGACTGGGGCCGATGCGTATTGACCATCGGTGTCTTCGACGGTCTCCACCGCGGGCACCGCCGGTTGATCTCCCGCGCGGTCGAGGAGGCGCGCGCGCGGGATCTGCCCTGCGTGCTGATGACCTTCGACCCGCATCCGATCGAGGTCGTCCGCCCGGGCGCCCACCCCGCACAGTTGACCAGCCTCGAGCGCCGCGCCGAGCTGGTCGAGGATCTCGGGGTCGACGTCTTCCTGGTGATGCCGTTCACCGCGGAGTTCATGAAGCTCACCCCGGAGCGGTACGTCCACGACATCCTGGTGCAGACGCTGCACGTCGCGTTGGTCGTGGTGGGGGAGAACTTCTCCTACGGCAAGAAGGCGCTCGGCACCGTCCCGATGCTCGAGCGGGCCGGTCGCCGCTTCGGCTTCGCCGTCGACGGGGTCAAGCTGCTCAGCGACGACGAGGTGACCTTCTCGTCGACCTATATCCGTTCCTGTGTCGACGCGGGGGACGTCGCCGCCGCCGAGGACGCGCTCGGCCGTCCGCACCGCCTCGAGGGCGTCGTGGTGCACGGCGAGAAGCGCGGCCGCGAGCTGGGCTTCCCGACGGCCAATATCGAGCCGAGCCGGTACGCGGCGGTCCCGGCCGACGGGGTCTACGCCGCGCTGTTCACCGTCCTCGGGTCGGCGAAACTCGACGGCACCTTCGAGCCGGGTACCCCCTACGCGGCGGCGGTCTCGGTCGGCACCAATCCGACCTTCTCCGGTCGCACCCGCACCGTCGAGGCCTTTGTCATCGACGGGCACGCCGACCTGTACGGGCGTCGGGTCGGGGTCGACTTCCTGGAGCGGCTGCGTGGGATGCTGGCCTTCGACTCGGTCGACGACCTGATCGAGCGCATGCACGCCGACGTCGATCAGACCCGCGAGATCGTGCGCGCACACCGGTTGGCTCCACCGGCCTCCTGAGCGTCGCCCGGCGTCCTCCGATCTACCGGGGGGTTGCGAATCGGTGTCCAAACGGCGCCCCGGGTTGCGCGAATACGTCGTGGACGCGGCGGAACGATAAAGAATCCCGCGCGGATCGGTGCGATATGCGCGCGAGTCGACAACTAGTGGTGCAATCTGTGCCGGGGCTCGCCGGACGGACCGGCACGCCCCGGGAGGTAGGCCATGAGGAAGCAAGGAATCGCCGCGGTGGCGATCGCAGCGGCGACGACCTTCGTTGTCGCGGCCTGCGCCGCACCGCAGTCGTCGTCGAATGATTCGACGACCGAGTCGGGGGTCAATGCCTCCGAGGCGACGTCCGCGGCGGATTTCGGCGGTCTCGACGGGCTGATCGAGGCCGCGCAGGCCGAGGGCCAGCTCAACGTGATCGCGCTGCCGCCGGACTGGGCGAACTACGGTGAATTGATCTCCACCTTCGAGGACAAGTACGGCATCACCGTCAATTCCGCCGAACCGACCGCCTCCTCCCAGGACGAGATCAACGCCGCCGACCGGCTCGCCGGTCGCGATACGGCCCCCGACGTCTTCGATCTCGGTCAGGCGGTCGCCCTGGCCAATACCGACAGGTTCGCCCCGTACAAGGTCGAGACCTTCGATCAGATTCCGGACCAGTTCAAGGATCCGGACGGCCTCTGGGTCAACGATTACGGCGGCTACATGTCGGTCGGCTACGACTCGAACGTCGTGCCGGAGATCACCTCCTTCGACGACCTGCTCAAGCCGGAGTTCCGCGGACGCGTCGCCCTCAACGGTGACCCGACGCAGGCCGGTGCGGCCTTCAGCGGCGTGATGATGGCGGCCCTGGCCAACGGCGGCTCCGCCGACGACATCGCCCCCGGCGTCGACTTCTTCGGCCGGCTCAACGACGAGGGCAACTTCATCGCCGTCGACCCGGATACCGCCACGATCGAGTCCGGTCAGACCCCGGTGGTCATCGACTGGGACTACCTCGGTGCCGCCGCCGGCAAGAACGTCCCGACCTGGACGGTCTTCGTCCCGCAGAACGCGTTGCTCGCCGGCTACTACTTCCAGGCGATCAACAAGGACGGCCCGAACCCGGCTGCCGCGCGCCTGTGGCAGGAGTTCCTCTACAGCGACGAGGGCCAGAACCTGTGGCTCAAGGGTGGCGCCCGCCCGGTGCGCGGTGACGAGATGGCGCAGGCCGGCACGATCGACCAGGCCCTCTGGGATGCGCTGCCGGCGGTGACCGGCGACCCGGTGATCCCCACGCCGGAGCAGACCGAAGCCGCGGGTACCTACCTCGCGGACAACTGGTCGCGCGTCATCAGCTGACGATGACCACCACCGAATCGACGGGCACGGCCCGTCCCGGTTCGGGGGTGAAGCGTTCGGGAAGCGGTGCGAGTTCGATCGGTCCCATGATCGGGCTCGCACCGTTCCTGATCTTCCTCACCATCTTCCTGCTGATCCCCACGATCACCGTGATCACCGGGGCATTTCAGGGCAACGACGGTGGCTTCACCCTCGGCAATGTGCAGGCGTTGACGTCCGAGGCAGCGATCCGGGCCCTGACCAACAGCCTGATTCTGTCGGCGAGCACCGCGCTGATCGGCGCGGTCGCCGGCGCGATCCTGACCTATCTGATCGTCAGCGCCGGCCCCAACAGCCTGCTGCGGCGGGTGGTGCTGTCGATCAGCGGTGTGCTCGCCCAGTTCGGCGGCGTTACGCTGGCCTTCGCCTTCATCGCCACCATCGGCTTCTCCGGCGTGCTGACCCAGGCGCTGCGCGACTGGCCGGGGATCGACATCTTCGGCAGCGGCTGGTTGTACGGGCTGCCCGGTCTGATCGTCGTCTACTGCTACTTCCAGATCCCGCTGATGGTGATCGTCTTCGCGCCCGCCCTCGACGGGCTGCGGCCGCAGTGGAAGGAAGCGGCGGTCAGCCTCGGGGCATCCGGATGGCAGTACTGGCGGTACGTCGGCGGTCCGCTGCTGCTGCCGGCTTTCCTGGGCTCGGCCCTGCTGCTGTTCGCCAATGCGTTTGCCGCCTACGCCACCGCCGCGGTCCTGGTCAGCCAGGGCAATCCGATCACCCCGCTGTTCATCCGTTCCGCGCTGACCAGCGAGGTGCTGCTGGGGCAGGCGAACCTCGGCTACGCGCTCGCCCTGCAGATGATCATCGTCGTGGCCCTGGTGATGTACGCCTACAACCTGCTGCTCAAGCGCACCTCGAGGTGGATGGCATGAGCGGCGTCATCCGGCGGGTGGTGCGCTACCTGATCCTCGCGCTGTTCGCGATCTACTTCTTCCTGCCCCTGCTCGCGATGCTGGACTTCTCCACGCGGGCCAAGGGCGGCCGGACCGGGCGCACCGGCGAGGCCTGGGCGAACCTGCTGACCGACGACGCGCTGCGCACCTCGATCATCACCTCGCTGATCCTGGCGGTGGTGACCGTGGTGCTGATGCTGCTGCTGTTGGTGCCCACGATGATCTGGGTGCGCTTGCGGGTGCCGAAGATGTCGCGGCCGATCGAGTTCCTGTGCCTGCTGCCGCTGACGATTCCCGCCCTGGTGATCGTCGTCGGCATCACCAACGTCTATTCGTGGGTGGACTACATCCTCGGGCCGTCGACGTACACCCTGGCGTTCGCCTACGTGGTGCTGGTGCTGCCGTACGCCTACCGGTCGATCGACGCCGCGCTGGCGGCGATCGACGTGACCACCCTGGCCGAGGCGGCACGATCGCTCGGCGCCGGCTGGATCACCGTGATCACGAAGATCGTGGTGCCCAATATCGTCGGCGGCATGCTGGGCGCGGCGTTCATCTCGATCGCCCTGGTACTCGGCGAATACACCTTCGCCTCGCTGCTGCGGTACGACACCCTGCCGGTACAGATCGCCCTCATCGGCAAGGTGGACGCGTCGACCTCGGTCGCCGCATCGCTCGCCTCGATCATCTTCGCGTCGGTCCTGTTGTTGGGACTGTCGTTTCTGCAGCGCAACCGCCACACCACCGGGAAGGCATAGGGATGTCCGCGAGTTCCACCACCGAAACACCGGGGACCGGCAGCGGTGCCGCCGGCGAGCGGTCCGGTCTGGACGTCGAGTTCGTCGGGCTCACCCGGCTCTACGGTCCGGTGCGGGCCCTCGACGGCCTGGATCTGCATCTGCGCGGCGGCGAGTTGGTGGCCCTGCTCGGGCCGTCCGGCTGCGGCAAGACCACCGCGCTGCGCATCCTCGCCGGCCTCGACCAGGCCACCAGCGGTACCGTCCGCGTCGGCGGCAAGGATCTGACCAAGGTGGCGGCCAATAAGCGCGATATGGGCATGGTCTTCCAGGCGTACAGCCTCTTTCCGCATATGACCGTCGTCGACAACGTCGCCTTCGGCCAGAAGCTGCGCGGGGTCGCGAAGGCCAAGCGCGTCGAACGGGCCCGCGAGATGCTCGAGCTCGTCGGCCTCGGGACCCAGGCCGAGCGGTTCGCCCATCAGCTCTCCGGCGGTCAGCAACAGCGTGTCGCGCTCGCCCGCGCGCTGGCGATCCAGCCGTCGGTGCTACTGCTCGACGAGCCGCTCTCCGCTCTGGACGCCAAGGTGCGCACCCAGCTGCGGGACGAGATTCGCCGCGTCCAGCTCGAGGTCGGGACCACCACCCTGTTCGTCACGCACGACCAGGAGGAGGCCCTGGCGATCGCGGACCGCGTCGGGGTGATGAACGCCGGACGGCTCGAGCAGCTGGCGGCGCCGGCGGATCTGTACGCCTCGCCCGCGAGCCCCTTCGTCGCGGAGTTCGTCGGTCTGAATAACCCGATCCCCGCGACGGTCTCCGACGGCGTCGCCGAGGTGCACGGGCATCGCATCCCGGTGGTCGAGGGGTCGATCGCCTCGGGTGAGGGTGTCGCGATGGTCCGCCCGGAGGCGATCTCGGTCGAAGCGGTCGCCGCCGGCTCCGAGGCGCCCACCGATGCCACCGTGGTGTCGGTCGGCTTCCTCGGCCCGATCTCGCGGGTGCACGTCGAGCTTCCGGACGGGCTGCGGCTGATGGCCCAGCAGCCGAGTTCGCGGGTCGGCGCGCTGGCGCCGGGCGAGCGGGTCCGCGTGATCGTCGATCCGTCGCCGGTCGTGGTACGTCCCGCCTGACACCGAACGCCGAAGGGTCCCGCGGTCACCGTCGACCACGGGACCCTTCGGACCTTCGCGACGACGGCTCGGGCGTCGGCGGGGTCGGCCGGGGGCGACGCCGCTGCCCGGCCTCGGGCTCGGCCGCGCGCCTCAGGCGCCCTCGGCCACCGTGGTCGCCGCCGCGGCAGCCGCCAGCTCGGCGCGGGCCCGCCGCCGCTGCGCCTGCTGTTCGGGATCCGGAACCGGCACCGCGGCCAGCAACTCCTTGGTGTAGAGCTCCCGGGGATCGGTGAGAACCTGCGCCGTCGTGCCGGATTCGACGATCTTCCCGGACCGCATGACCACCACCCGGTCGGCCATCTGCTCGACGACCGCGAGGTCGTGGCTGATGAACAGACAGGCGAAGCCCTGGTCGGCCTGCAACTCGCGCAGCAGATCCAGGACGGCGACCTGGACGGAGACGTCGAGCGCGGAGGTCGGCTCGTCCGCGATCAGCAGGGCCGGATCGAGCGCGAGCGCTCGCGCCACACCGATGCGCTGCCGCTGCCCACCGGACAGCTGGTGCGGATAGCGGTTGCGCATCGACGCCGGGATGCGCACCCGATCGAGCAGTTCGGAGACCCGCTTCTCCCGCTCCGCCCGACCCAGTCGGGTATGCAACTCCAACGGCTCGGCGATCGACTGGCCCACCGGCCAGCGGGGGTCCAGCGACGAGCCCGGATCCTGAAAGATGAAGCCCACCTTGCTGCGCAGGGGCCGCAGGTGGCGATTCTTGATCCGGGTGATGTCGACGCCGCCGAGCGTCGCGGTGCCCTCGGCCAGTGTGACCAGGCCGACCGCCACCTTGCCGACGGTCGACTTACCGGACCCCGACTCGCCGACCAGGCCCACCACTTCGCCCGGGTGGACGGCCAGGCTGATGTCGTCGACCGCGCGGAAGAGGGAACGGCGGCCGGAGAATTCGACCACCGCCCCGTCGAGCGAGAACGCCGGAGTGACCTGCCGGGGCTCGGCCGTGGCGGCCTCCACCGTCCCGGTCACCGAGGAGCCGAGATGGGGGACCGCCTCGAGCAGCGACCGGGTATAGGGATCGTCGGCGTGGTGAAAGATCTTGTCGGCGGTACCCGACTCGACCACCCGGCCGTCCTTCATCACCATGATCCGGTCGGCCATATCGGCGACCACGCCCATGTCGTGGGTGATCAGCAGGATCGCCGCGTCCACCCGGCTGCGCAGATCGCGCATCAGATCGAGGATTTCGGCCTGCACCGTCACGTCGAGCGCCGTGGTCGGCTCGTCCGCGATCAGCAACTCCGGATCGCAGGCGAGGGCCTGGGCGATCATCGCGCGCTGCCGCTGACCGCCGGACAATTGGTGCGGGTAGTACCCGATCCGCTTCTCCGGTTCGGGCATGTCGACCAGTTTCAGCAGCGTGATCGCCTGCGCCTTGGCCTCGTCCTTGGACACCCTGCGATGCATCCGGATCGCCTCGGCGATCTGCCAGCCGATGGTGTAGACCGGGTTCAGGGCGGTCATCGGCTCCTGGAAGACCACCGCGACCTTTTCACCCCGTATCGCGGTGAGGGTCTTCTCCGACGCCCCGACCAATTCCTGCCCGTCGAGCGTGATGCTGCCGGCGACGGTCGCCGAGTCGCCGAGCAGGCCCGGAATCGCCATGGCGGTGGTCGATTTTCCCGAGCCCGACTCGCCCACCAGAGCCAGCACCTCGCCGCGCGCGAGATCGAGATCGACCGACGAGACCGCGCGCGCCGTCCCACCGGGAACGGTGAAATCGACGGTCAGGTCCCGGATCCGCAGCATCGGGCTCGCCGCATCGGCCGCGGAGTCGGACGTGGTTATCCGAATGTCGTTCACGGCTACCTCCGCTTCGGGTCGAGCGCGTCCTGCAGAGCGTCGCCGACCATCATGAATCCGAGCACGGTCACCGACAGGAAGACGGCGGGGAAGAAGACCAGATACGGCGACGTCGACAGCAGGTTCTGCCCGCTGTTGATCTGCAGTCCCCAGGAGATCTCCGGCGCCTGCAGACCGATGCCCAAATAGGTCAGCGTCGCCTCGGCGGCGATGAAGGTGCCCACCGAGATCGTCGCCCAGACCAGCACCGGCCCCAGCGCGTTCGGCAGGATATGTCGGGTCAGCACCCGGGTGGTCGAGGCGCCCAGGGCCTGCGCCGCCAGGACGTAGTCGTTGCCCTTGATCGAGATCACCGACGAGCGCACCAACCGCATCGCGGTCATCCAGCCGAAGACGGTCAGCGCCAGCGAGACCGTCCAGACGCTGCGACTCGACGCCACGGTCAACAGCACCAGGGCGCCCAGCAGCAGTGGAATCCCGAAGAAGATGTCGGTGAACCGGGCCAGGATCGTGTCGATCCACGTGCCGAAGTACCCGGCCAGGCCGCCGATCAGCACCCCGACGATCAGGACGCCGATCACCGTGATCAGACCGATCGCCAACGACGTGCGGGCCCCGAAGACGACGTTGGCGTAGTAGTCGCAGCCCTGGATGTCGGTCCCGAACCAGTGCGCCGCGCTCGGCTGCAGCCGCGAACGGCTCAGATCGCAGTCCCGCGGATCGATCCCGCGGGCAAAGAGCTGCGGCACGATCGCCATCGCCGTCATCACCACCATGATGAGCGCGCCGATGATGAACAGCGGACTGCGCCGCAGATAGCGCCAGGCGTTGCGCCACAGGCTGTCCTGGCCGGCCGGTATCGGCTCCTCGATGGTGACCACCGCGGCGACCACGGCGTCGTGGGGGTCCTCGAGCGGCTTGTGGGGATCGGTCATGACGACGCCTTACTCGTATCGGATGCGGGGATCGATCACCGCGTACAGCACGTCTACCACCAGGTTGAAGAAGATGTAGAAGAAGACCATCAGCGTGACGATGCCGACGATCACCGCACCCTCCTGCGCGCGCACGCTGTCGTAGATCGCTCGGCCCAGACCCGGCAGGTTGAACACCGACTCGGTGACGATCGCCCCGCCGAGCAGGGTGCCGATATCCGCGCCGATGAAGGTGACCACCGGAATAAGACTGTTGCGCAACGCATGGCGGAAGACGATGCGACGTTCGCCCACCCCCTTGGCCCGGGCGGTGCGAATGTAGTCCGCGCGCATCGCCTCGACCATCGCCGTGCGCGTCAGCCGGGCCACGTAGGCCATCGACAATGCCGCCAACACCAGGCCGGGCAGCAGATAGCTGTACCACCCCTGGTTGATGCCGGCGATCGGGAACCAGCCCAGCTTGAACCCGAAGGTGTACTGGGCGATGAAGCCGAGCACGAAGACCGGCACCGCGACCAGGACGGTGGTCGACACCAGGACCAGGTTGTCCAGGAACCTACCCCGGTTCAGCGCGGCCAGGACGCCCGCGATGATGCCGAACATCGTCTCGAAGACCACCGCCACGATCGTCAGCCGAATGGTCACCGGCAGCCGCTGCTCGATGATGTCGAGCACCGGCCGACCGCTGAAGTCGGTGCCGAGGTTCCCCTGCAGCAGGGCTCCGATGTATTTGGCGTACTGCACGAACAGGTTGTCGTCGAGGTTGTACTGGGCGCGCAATTGCGCCTGCACCGCGGGGGTGAGCGGACGATCACCGGCCAGCGCCCGGATCGGATCGCCCGGCAGCGCATAGACCATCGCGAAGATCAGGAACGAGGCCCCGATCAACACCGGGATGGCCAACAGCAGACGGCGGATCACATAGCGTGTCATCGCGTCACCCCCTCCGACTCGTCCGATTCACCCACCGCGGCGGCTGCTAGTCGACCGTCACGGCGGCGAGATCGATATCGCCGTTGACCAGGTACTCGATATTCGAAATGCGCGGGCTCCACACCATCTGGTCGAGTTCGTAGAACAGTGGAGTCGCCGGCATGTCCGTGATCAGAATGTCTTCCGCCCGTTGATATTCGGCGGTCGCGGCATCCACATCGGGGGCATTGTTGCCGTCGGAGATCGCCTGGTCGAACGCCGGGCTGCTGTAGAAGGTGACATTCGAACCCGCGGGAGCCAAGGCGGCCGTGCCGTACAGCGGCTGCAGGAAGCTGTACATCGACGGGTAGTCCATGATCCAGCCCGCGCGGAACGGGCCGGTCATTCCCCGTTCGTCCTGCAGCGGAAGGTACTGCGCGAACTGCAGATCCCCTCGGAGGTTGAACTCCACGCCGAGGTTGGTGCGCAACTGGTTGCCCAGGGCGAGCATCCACTCCTCGTGCCCGCCACCTGCGTTGAACCACAGGTCGATCGGTTGGCTGCGGTCGAACCCGGCCTCGTCCAGCAACTGGTTCGCCTGCTCGACATTGAGGTCACAGGTGGTGGCGCAGGCGTCCTCGCGATAGCCCTCCACCACCGGGGAGACGAACGATCGCGCGGCTGTGCGGCTGCCCAGGAAGATGGACTCGGCGATGGCGCCCCGGTCGATCCCCATCGAAATCGCCTGGCGAACACGCGGATCGGCATATCTCTGGTCATAGGTCGGGAAGGCCAGCGAGGTGATACTCGGCCGCGGTTCCTGCAGGTAGCGGTCACCGAAGGTCTGCTCGGCGGTCCCCAGGGCGTCCGGCGGCAGCGTCTTCATCAAGTCGAGGTTCCCGGCCTGCACATCGTTGTAGGCCGTGGTCGGTTCGGTGTACACCCGGAACTCGACGCCGTCGGCCTGTGCGGGCTCGGAACCGGAGTAGTTGTCGTACCGCACGACGGTGAAGCCCTGATTCGGGACCCAGTCCTCCTGCGCCATGAACGGGCCGTTGCCGATCGGGCGGCGACCGAAGCCGGTCGGATCGTTGAAGAAGGCGTCGGGAAGCGGATCGAAAGCGGTGTATCCCAGGGTCACCGGGTAGATCGAGAAGGGCTCCTTCAGGGTGACGGTGATCGTCGAATCGTCGGTGGCCCGCAGTCCGGACATTTCGGTCGCGGCCGGCTGCCCGTCCTCGGGCGCCTGCAGGTCGTCGTAGCCCTGGATGTTCTCGAAGAAATAGGAGGCGCCCTGCGCGTTGGTGCTCAGCGCGCCGTAATTCCACGCGCGCACATAGCTTTCCGCGGTCACCGGGGTGCCGTCGTGAAAGGTCCAGTCCGGTTTGAGGGTGACCGTCCAGGTGGTGTTGTCGTCGGAGGTCACCGACTCGGCGACGCCGTCGTAGGTGAGATTCCCGTCCTGGTCGAAGGTGACCAGCTGGGTCCACAGGGCCGTCAGCACCTTGTGCCCCTCGGATTCGGTGGTATTCGCAGGCAGGAATGGGTTTTCCGGTTCGCCGAGCTGGTAGCTGTAGGTACCGCCGGACTCCCCGCCGCCACCGGTGCCGCCACCGCCGCAGGCGGCGGCCAGGCCGATCACCAACGCCAGTGAACCGATACTCGCGGCGACGCGTGAAGCGCGTCTGCGGCCGAAAATTCCATTGGTGCGCAATGCGATCGCCTCCCATGACCGGATGGCGCGCCGAGAAAAGTGTCGACACCAGCTCACGTCGGCACACGGCCCCATCCGTGTATCCAGATCGTCAGGAGGTCCAGATTGGACCTCGGCGCTGCCCCGCTCGGGCTGTGCTGGTCAAAAGGTAAACCTGTGGCGTCCGGGCCGCATCCGGAAACGGAAAATCTGGTCGAACGAGATCGGGGTACTCCGTGCCGGGGGCTGGTGTGGCGTGCGTGCATCGGGCGGGCCACCTGCGGCGACGGTGCGATATCCGACGCTTCGCCCGAAGATAACGAATCGGATAAGGCTGTCGGAGCCGCCCGGCGCAGGGGTGGGGGAGTCGTCGCGCGGGAGATGATCGGCGCCCGCGCTGCACGGGCCCCGGTCATTCGCGCAGGAGGGTCGCGGCCGGGCGACTGCTACACTGTTCGGCGGTGTGTGCTGCGGTTCGCGGCGGCCGCACCCCGGCCCACCGGCCGAATCAGCGCGCGGACGTCAGTACCAGGAGTGAAGACTGTGGCGTTGTCCACTGCCGACAAGAAGCAGATTCTGGCCGAGTACGGCCTGCACGAGACCGACACCGGGTCCCCGGAGGCGCAGATCGCGCTGCTCACCCGTCGGATCACCGATCTGACCGAGCACCTCAAGACCCACCGTCACGACCACCACTCGCGGCGCGGACTGCTGCTGCTGGTCGGTCGTCGGCGTCGGCTGCTGAAGTACGTCCAGCAGATCGATGTGGCGCGGTACCGCACCCTGATCGAGCGGTTGGGGCTGCGTCGCTGATCACCAATCGATCGGACGATTGAGATTCGTTTCCTTCACCACGGCGCCCGAGCCGTGGGTCGCACACGGATGGCCGGCGGGAGTGCCTACACTGGACCCGTCGGCCATTTGTGCTGCGTCGGTGCGGTCGAGGACCGCGCCGACTCGCCACCCGCCGGATGCGCTCGACCGCGATGTTCGGTCGAACCCGCAGCCGAGGCGTGGCGGCACCGGCATGACATGCCGAACCCCGAGGGTGTTGTCGCGGAGTCGGTCTTCGGTAGTGGTTCCTCGGCGGGCGTCGCGCTCGCCGGTGAACTTCGATCGACGGCCGCCCCTGCGCACGGACTCCGGCCGGAGAAGGGCCGGCCCTCGGGTCGACAGCGGTGCGCTCACTCGGGTGTGAGCGACCGCGAAGACGAGAGGACAGAAAAGCAAAGATGACTCAGACCCAATCCGGTACCACCGCCGTCGAGACCGACGAAGGTGTGTACGAATCGACCGCCACCATCGACAACGGAGCGTTCGGCACGCGCACGATCCGTTTCGAGAGCGGTCGGCTGGCCCGCCAGGCGGCGGGCTCCGTGGTGGCCTACCTCGACGAGGAGACCATGCTCCTGTCGGCGACCACCGCCTCCAAGGCGCCGAAGGACCACTTCGACTTCTTCCCCCTGACCGTCGACGTCGAGGAGCGGATGTACGCCGCGGGTCGGATCCCCGGATCCTTCTTCCGCCGCGAGGGCCGCCCCTCCACCGACGCGATCCTGACCTGTCGACTGATCGACCGGCCGCTGCGCCCGTCGTTCGTCGACGGACTGCGCAACGAGATCCAGGTCGTGGTGACCGTCCTGAGCCTCGATCCCAAGGATCTGTACGACGTGGTGGCGATCAACGCCGCCTCGGCGTCCACCCAGATCGCCGGCCTGCCGTTCTCCGGCCCGGTCGGTGGCGTGCGCGTCGCGCTGATCTCCAACCCGGACGCCCCGCAGGGGCAGTGGGTGGCCTTCCCGACCGTCGAGCAGCTCGAGGACGCCGTCTTCGACATGGTCGTCGCCGGTCGTGTGGTCTCCGGCTCCGGTGACACCGCCGACGTCGCGATCATGATGGTCGAGGCCGAGGCCACCGAGAAGGTCATCGAGCGGGTCGCGGGCGGTGCTCCGGCGCCGACCGAGGCGGTTGTCGCCGAGGGCCTCGAGGCCGCCAAGCCGTTCATCGCGGCGCTCTGCGAGGCCCAGCAGGCGCTCGCCGACGCCGTCGCGAAGCCGACCGGTGAGTTCGCGCTCTTCCCGCCGTACGAGCAGGACGCCTACGCCGCGGTCGCGTCGGCCGCCGAGGTCGCCCTCTCCGAGGCGCTGACCATCCCCGGCAAGACCGAACGCGAGGATCGTCTCGACGTCGTCAAGGCCGAGGTGCTCGAGAGCCTGGGCGCCAAGTTCGAGGGCCGCGAGAAGGAGCTCGGCGCCGCCTTCCGGTCGCTGACCAAGAAGCTGGTGCGCGGTCGGATCCTGCGGGACAAGTTCCGCATCGACGGTCGCGGCATCACCGATATCCGTGAGCTGTCCGCCGAGGTCGCGGTGATCCCGCGCGCCCACGGCAGCGCCCTGTTCGAGCGCGGCGAGACCCAGATCATGGGCGTCACCACCCTCGACATGGTCAAGATGGCCCAGCAGATCGACTCGCTCGGACCCGAGACGTCCAAGCGGTACATGCACCACTACAACTTCCCGCCCTACTCGACCGGTGAGACCGGTCGCGTCGGCTCGCCGAAGCGTCGCGAGATCGGCCACGGCGCTCTCGCCGAGCGCGCCCTCGTGCCGGTCCTGCCGAGCGTCGAGGAGTTCCCGTACGCGATCCGTCAGGTCTCCGAGGCTCTCGGGTCCAACGGTTCGACGTCGATGGGCTCGGTCTGCGCCTCGACGATGTCGCTGCTCAACGCCGGTGTGCCGCTGAAGGCCCCGGTCGCGGGTATCGCGATGGGCCTGGTGTCCGACGAGGTCGACGGTGAGACGCGCTACGTCGCGCTGACCGACATCCTCGGCGCCGAGGACGCCTTCGGCGATATGGACTTCAAGGTCGCCGGCACCAAGGACTTCGTCACCGCGCTGCAGCTCGACACCAAGCTCGACGGCATCCCGTCGACGGTGCTGGCCGCCGCGCTCGCGCAGGCCAAGGACGCCCGGACCACGATCCTCGACGTCATGGCCGAGGCGATCGACGAGCCGGACGAGATGAGCCCGTTCGCGCCGCGGATCACCACGATCAAGGTGCCGGTCGACAAGATCGGCGAGGTGATCGGGCCCAAGGGCAAGATGATCAACTCGATCACCGAGGAGACCGGCGCCAGCATCTCGATCGAGGATGACGGCACCATCTACGTCGGTGCGGCGGACGGCCCGTCGGCGCAGGCGGCGATCGACAAGATCAACGCCATCGCCAACCCGCAGCTGCCGAAGGTGGGCGAGCGGTTCCTGGGCACGGTGGTCAAGACCACCGCGTTCGGTGCCTTCGTCTCGCTGCTGCCCGGTCGCGACGGCCTGGTGCACATCTCCAAGCTCGGTGGCGGCAAGCGGATCAACAAGGTCGAGGACGTGGTCAACGTCGGCAGCAAGCTGCGCGTCGAGATCGCGGACATCGACAACCGCGGCAAGATCAGCCTGATCCCGGTCGAGGACGAGGCCGCCGAGGCCCCGGCCGAGGCCGGACAGCCTGTCGACGCCTGATGACGCGAGCCGCTTCTTGACGTCCACAGCCGGACGGCGGACCAGGACCCGGGCACCAATGGTGCCCGGGTCCGGTTCATCGGACCAACCCTCCGTCGAACCGCCCGTGCGGCGCAGTCAACTGCCCGGCGGTCTGCGGGTGGTCACCCAGCAGGTCCCCGGGGTGCGATCCGCGGCGGTCGGCCTGTGGGTCGGCGTCGGATCGCGCGACGAGAGCCCGGCGCTCGCCGGCGCCGCGCACTTTCTCGAACATCTGCTGTTCAAGGCGACCACGACGCGCACCGCGCTCGACATCGCCGAGGTGATGGACGCGATCGGTGGTGAGCTCAACGCCTTCACCGCCAAGGAGCACACCTGCTTCTACGCGCACGTCCTCGACGAGGACGTGACCCTCGCGATCGATCTGGTGTCCGATGTCGTCCTGCGCGGACGCTGCCGACCGGTCGACGTCGAGGTCGAACGCCAGGTGGTGCTCGAGGAGATCGCCATGCGCGACGACGATCCGGAGGATCTCGTCGGCGACCTGATGCACGAGGCGGCCTTCGGTGCGCATCCGCTCGGCCGGTCGATCATCGGCTCGACCGAGTCGATCACCGCGATGACGGCCGCTCAGCTGCGGTCGTTCCACCGCCGGCGCTATACGCCCGACCGGATGGTGCTGGCCGTCGCCGGAAATATCGATCACGCCAAGGTGGTGCGAGCCGCGCGCCGCTTCTTCGCCGATCGTCTGGAAGCGGCCCCGAGCACCGCCCCGCGTCGGCGACCCCCGCCGCCGACGATGGCGCCGACCAGCGCGGCGATCTCCCGGCCCGGCGAACAGACCCATCTGGTCGTCGCGACGCCCACCGCCGGTCGCGTCGACCCGGACCGCCGGGCGCTGTCGGTGCTCAGCACGATCATCGGCGGCGGCCTGAGCTCGCGGGCCTTCCAGGAGGTTCGCGAACGGCGCGGCTTGGCCTACTCGGTGTACTCCTCGGTGGAGACCTTCACCGACGCCGGCCTGTTCAGCGTCTACGCCGGATGCCGGCCGGACAATGTGCGCGAGGTGGTCACCGTGCTCGACCACCTGCTCGCGGACATCGTCACCAACGGGGTCCACCCGGACGAGGTCCAGCGGGCCAAGGGGTCGTTGCGCGGCGGCCTGGTCCTCGGTCTCGAGGATCCCTACTCGCGGATGGCCCGCATCGGCCGGCGCGAACTCGACGGTGCGCGGCATACCAGCCTCGCCGAGGGGCTCGCGGACATCGCGTCGGTGACCGTCGACGAGGTCGACCGGGTCGCCCGGCGCATCCTCACCCAACCGCGCTCGCTCGCCGTGATCGGGCCGCGCCGACGCGGGTACCTGCCGGTCGCGCTGCGCAACGCGATCGTCGTTCCCCGACACCACGACGGCACGGGCGTTTCGTCCTGATCGTGGGCCGTTGAGGCCTCTGCACGGCTCGCACGGCGAAGGAGCGGCCCGAATCCGACGGCGTCCCCGGGCGCTGAACTGCGGTTGAGCGAGTCTTCCGGACGGTAGGTGTCGGATTCGCGTGCAAAACCGACCATTGGAACGGTATGATCATCGGTAACGGACTGTCGAATGTCGAACCCAACAGGTTTCGGTTCGACGGTACCGGGCCGGTCGGGGCGTGTGAACGCACCGGTCGTCCGGGGGATATCGATGGCAGGGGGAATACGGATGGTGCTGCCCGAGCCGTCCGACCTCGGCGTGGATCCGTACGTGGTCGCGCGGAGGCCGGACTCGGTGCGCTCCGTGTACCAGCCGATCGTCGCGTTGGGGCCTCGACGGGAGCTGGTGGGATTCGAGGCGTTGGCCAGATGGCCTGCGGCTCCGATGGTCGATCCGGTGGCGGTCTTCGCCGCGGCTCGGGCCGAGGGTTTGCTGGCCGAGGTCGACTGGGCCTGTCGGGTCAGTGCGGTCGCCGGCGCCATGGAACGAAACCTGGGGCGCAGCCACACGCTGTTCGTCAACGTCGAACCGGACGCGCTGCGCCATACGCGGCTGCCGAATACCGACTTCGCCGAGGTGGTCGATCGTGCCCGCGGTGAGCTGCGCATCATCCTCGAGCTGACCGAGCGGGCGATCACCGACGATCCGAGTTCGCTGCTGCGTGCCGTCGACACCGCCCGCAGCAACGGCTGGGGGATCGCTCTGGACGACGTCGGGTCCAATCCGCAGTCCCTGGCGCTGTTGCCGCTCATCCAGCCGGACGTCATCAAGCTCGACCGCTCCCTGCTGGAACCCGAGGACTGCGCGGTCGCCGAGGAGATCGCCGCGCTGGTGCGCGAGCACGCCCGGTCCAGCGGCGCGTCGGTGCTCGCCGAGGGGATCGAGACCACCGCCCATCTGCGGCGGGCGATCGAACTGGGGGCGCGCTACGGCCAGGGTCGGATGCTCGGTGCGCCGGGCGCGCTGCCCGCGCTGATCCCGGCGCCGTCGGAGCCGATCCCGTTGATCACCGAGGGCAATAGTCATGTGCCGACCTCGCCGGGCGCGCTGTTGGACGTCATCCCGTCGAGCCGCTTCGATTCCGACCGGTCCATCGGCACGATCGACCGCGTCCTCGACGGCATGGAGAACACCCGCGATCCGCTGACCGTGCTCTGCGCGGTCGATACCCGCTCGCCCGAGGCGAGTCGGGTCGCGCGGCGCGTCGCCCGCCTGGCCGAGCGGCATCCCTTCGTCGCGGTGATCGGCGCGGAGGAAGACCGCAGCGTCGCCGGCCGGTTCGGATCGGCCGCCCGCTGGTCCGGCGCGCGCGACGGCGACCCGATCAACAACGAATGGGCGCTGGTCGCGATCGGCAGCCGTACCGAGGTGGCCCTGCTGGCCCGCTCGGCGGCCGATCAGCCGGCCGGAGATGTCGACCTCACGGTCAGCTACGACCGGCCCGTCGTCCGGGCCGCGGGCCGCTCCCTGTCGCGGCGCGTCACCGCGATCGCCGGCATCTGACCGAAGCGCTCCGCGCACAGGTCGTGCCCTCGCGCGGGCCCGCCGACGTCGGTCGATAGGCTCGACACCGGCCCGTGACCAGCGGGCAGGCGAGAGCGAGAGGAACCGGTGCGGCGCGTGATCAGGGTGGGAGTGCTCGGTTCGGACGGCAAGGTCGGCCGCACGATGGTCGAGGCGGTCGAGGCCGCCGATGACCTCGAGCTGGTCGCGGCGATCGATCGCGACGACCCGATCGACCGACTGGTGGACGCCAAGGCGCAGGTCGTCATCGACTTCACCCACCCCGACGTCGTGATGGGCAATCTCGAATACGTCATCGCCAACGGCATCCACGCCGTCGTCGGCACCACCGGCTTCGACGACGCGCGCATCGACACCGTCCGCTCCTGGCTCGAGGCGTCGCCGGATACCGGCGTGCTGATCGCCCCGAACTTCGCGATCGGCGCGGTGCTGTCGATGCGGTTCGCCGAGCAGGCGGCGCGGTTCTTCGAATCGGTCGAGATCGTCGAGTTGCACCACCCGAACAAGGCGGACGCCCCGTCGGGTACCGCCGCGCGCACCGCCCGACTGATCGGCGAGGCCCGCAAGGCCGCCGGTCTCGGTGCCGGCCCCGATGCGACCAGCACCGGGATCGAGGGTGCCCGCGGCGCGATCGTCGACGACGTGCACGTTCACTCGGTGCGCCTGCGCGGACTGGTGGCCCACCAGGAGGTCCTGCTCGGCACGATGGGCGAGACGCTGTCGATCCGGCACGACTCGATCGACCGCACCTCGTTCGTCCCCGGTGTGCTGCTCGCGGTGCGCGCGATCGACGGCCTGGCCGGGTTGACCGTCGGCCTCGAACCCCTCCTCGACCTGTGAGCGAGACCGGGTCGTCCGAGCCCGCCGACTCCCCGGACTCCGGCGGGGCGGGGGAGTCCGCGGCTACCGCCGGTCGACGCAGCACCATCGGGGTGGTCCTGCTGATCGCCGTGCTGTCGATCGGGCTGATCTTCTACTTCCTGCTGCTCGGCCGCCGCGGCATCGAGCTGATCCAGGTGGGCAACCCGGCGTCGATCGGCCTCGGTATCGGCGTGCTGCTGCTGCCGATCGTGGGTGCCTGGATCCTGTGGTCGACCATCGCCGCCGGCCTGTCCCATCAGCGGCTGGCCCGGCTGATCGACGAGCAGGACCTCGAGCTCGACGTCACCGAGCTGCCGCGCCGGGCCTCCGGCCGCTTCGAGCGCGACGCGGCAGATGAACTGTTTGCCACCGTGCGCGCCGAGGTCGAAGCCAACCCGGACGACTGGCGGGGCTACTACCGGCTCGCCCGCGCCTACGACTATGCCGGCGACCGCTCGCGCGCCCGATCGACCATGCGCCGCGCCGTCGACCTCGAGCGCGCCGAACGCGCGGGCTGATGGCTCGGCTGCTGCTGGTCCACCACACCCCGTCGCCGCACTGCCGGGCGATGTTCGAGGCTGTGGTGTCCGGGGCGACCGATCCGGAGATCGAGGGGGTCGAACTGGTCCGCCGCGCGGCGCTCGAGGTCACCGCGAGCGACTTCCTCGCCGCCGACGGCTATCTGCTGGGCACCCCGGTCAACCTCGGCTACATCTCCGGGGCTCTCAAACACGCCTTCGACGTCGCCTACTACCCGATCCTCGACTCCACCCGGGGCCGACCCTTCGGGGTGTACCTGCACGGCAACGAGGGCGTCGAGGGTGCTGTGCGGGCGGTCGACATCATCACCACGGGCCTCGGCTGGACCAAGGCCGCCGACCACGTCGTCGTATCGAACAAGCCGGACAAAGACGACCTCGAGGCCTGCTGGAACCTGGGCGCCACGGTCGCCGCGGGGTTGATGGGATAGGTCGGCCGGGGGTAGGTCATCCTGCACGGATGACGTTCTCGCTGGATGGCTTCACCGGCTTCGTTCCCTTTGCCGACCTGCCGGCCGGGGATGTGCCCACCGGATCGGGCGTCTACGTCGTCACCCGACCCGCGTCGTCGCCACCGGTGTTTCTGCCGCAGAGCCCGGCCGGGCGGTTCAAGGGCAAAGAGCCCACGGTGTCCGTCTCCGAACTGCAGGAGTCCTGGGTGCCGGGGGAGCCGGTGCTCTACATCGGCAAGGCCGACATCGGCAGGTCCGGAAAGCGGGGGCTGCGCACCCGCCTGAGCGAGTACCGGCGGCATGGGTCGGGTCGAGCGGTTGGCCATTGGGGTGGACGGATGATCTGGCAACTCGCCGACAGCGCCGACCTGTTGGTGGCGTGGCGGCCGGCCGATGACGGCCGCGCGCTCGAGAAGTCGATGATCGCCGATTTCGTGACGATGTACGGCAGGCGCCCCTTCGCCAATCGCACCGGGTAGCGGCTCAGCGGATCGATCCTCTGCGTGGCCGGAGGGCGTCCGAATATCCGCAGGAGCGGACCGCGGAGGAGATTATTGTCGCGGTACCGCTCTCCTGCGAATCTTCGGACGTCGCACCCTCGCCGCTACTGCTGCTCGGTGCCCTCGTCGGGTGCATCGGGTCGGGTGTCGGGCCCGGTCGAGCTCTCGGGGGCGGATTCCGGTGCCGACGCGTCCTCGGACGACGGCGCGGCGTCGGACGGCTTGCCCGGCTCCTCCGACTGCGGGCGCTTCTTCCAGTTGCCACTGCGGAAGTCGTCCGGGTGCAGGTCCTGGAAGTAGTCGCGGCCCGACTTCCACTTGTCCCCGTAGTCGCGGTAGCGCTCCCGGTACTTCGACTGATCGCGCAGCGCGCCCTGGACGGCCTGGGCGACCCACGAGTTGAGCGAGACGCCGTTCTGCGCGGCGGCCTCCTCGGCGCGCGCCTTGATCTGCTCGACCAGGCGCAGGGTGACCCGGGAGATATCGCCGGTCATGTCCTCGAAGGTCGGCGGCGCCTCCTCGCGCGGCTCCTCACGGTCGGAGCGGTCGCGCGGATCGACATCGACCCGGTCGCCGTCGATGCGGATGCCGACCCCGGTGCCGGTGGTCTCCTCGACCTCGCGGGCGAACTCGGACAGGGCGCCGATCAGCATGATGCGGGCGGCGGATTCGGTGGGGCGGCCGAGCGCGGCGACCACTCGCTTGGTCTCGTCGTCACCCAACGATGCGGCGGCGGCGACATCGGCCAGAAGGCGTTCGATATGCGGTGTGAGGTCCATGACGCCAGTGTGGCGTCATATCTGACGCCGCGCAACGTCCTTCGGGTGTCAATTCGGCGAAGGGTGACGTCGGGTTGGCATCTTCGGTGGCGGCGGCATGACGACAACGCGGGCCCGGGCGGCAGCTGCCACCCGGACCCGCGTCGGTTCGTTCCTATCGGGTCGTCAGCGTCGCATCAGCGCGAAGACTCCCCAGCCGAGGTATTCACGCTGGTAGCGCGCATACCTGGCGGGTTCGACGGTCAGCTCGATTCGGATCTCGCCGGCCATCTCGTCGTCGGGATTCGCGTCCAGCCAGCGGCGCATGGTGAGCCACTGGGCCGCCTGGTAGCGATCCCAACTGTCCTGATCGGCCAGCACCATCTCGACGACATCGCAGCCGAGGTCGCCGAACTGTTCGATCAGCTCCGGCAGGAGCAGGAAGTCGGCCGAGCCGCTCGCCAGGCAGGCCCGTGCGGTCTCCTCGTCGGGCACCGCGCGCCGCCAATAGGGCTCGCCGACCAGCATCATCCCGCCGGGACGCAGGCTGCGGGTCAGCAGCTCGACGGTGCCGGGCACGCCGCCACCGATCCAGGTGGCGCCGACGCAGGCGGCCAGATCGACCGGCTGGTCCGACACGTAACCGGCGGCGTCGTCGTGGACGAAGGCCACCCGGTCGGCGACTCCGAGTTCGACCGCGCGAGCGCGCGCCTGCTCGGTGAACAGGGTGCTGATGTCGACGCCCGTGCCGGTGAAGCCGTGCTCGCGGGCCCAGGTGCAGAGCATCTCGCCCGAGCCGGAGGCCAGGTCGAGAACGGTGGAGCCGGCCGGCAGTCGTAGTGCCGCCCCCAGGGTGGCGAACTTCTCCGGGGTGAAGGGGTTGTGGATGCGGTGGTTACGTTCGCGGATGGTGAAGATGCGTGGAAGCTCCACGAGAGGTACTCCTCGGTAGTGATGGGGTCGTGGTGTGCGTGGTGGCAGGTCGACCGGAGTCGGCAGCCGTCGCTCGGACCGTCATCAATTCACCTCATCGCGCGCGTGGAAGGTACGGGTCGGACACTACCGCGCCGCCGCTGCCCGACATCGGCTGCGGACCTCGCGCGGCGCCCGAAAAGCGGTCGAATAGCCGACTACCGGCCGCGACGCGGCAGGTCGAGCATTCGACGTCACCCGCACCCGGTAGCCTGATCCACCATGAAGACCGGTAGGAGCCCCGCAGCGTTCGGAACCGTCGCCGTGGCGATGGTGACCCCGTTCGACGCCAACGGGAAGCTCGATCTGGACGGCGCCGCCCGTCTGGCCGACCGGCTGATCACCGGCGGATGCGACGGATTGGTCGTGTCCGGCACCACCGGTGAGTCGCCGACGACGTCGGACAACGAGAAGGGCGAATTGCTGCGCGTGGTCCGCGAGGCGGCCGACGGGCGCGCCAAGGTGATCGCCGGTGTCGGTACCAACGACACCGCCCACACCCTGGAGTTGGCGCGCGAGGCCGAGCGGGCCGGCGCCGATGCGCTGCTCGTGGTGACGCCCTACTACTCCAAGCCGTCCCAGGCCGGTCTGGTCGCACACTTCTCGACCGTCGCCGACGCGACCGAACTGCCGGTGATGCTCTACGACATCCCCGGTCGCTCCGCGATCCCGATCGCCACCGAGACGCTGCTTCGCCTGGCCGACCACGACCGCATCCTCGCGGTCAAGGACGCCAAGGGGGACCTCTACGCCGCCGCCGAAGTGATGGCCGCGACCGATCTGGACTTCTACTCCGGTGACGATCCGCTCAATCTGCCCTGGCTCGCGATGGGCGCGGTGGGCTTCGTCAGCGTTCTGGGCCATTGGGCGCCCGATCGGCTCGCCGAGATGCTCGCCGCCTGGAACCGGGGCGATACCGCCCGCGCCCGTGAGGTCAACGACTCGCTGCTGCCGTTGATGCGCGCCCTGCATCGTTTCGGTGGGGTCTGCGCGGTCAAGGCCGGCCTGCGCCTGCTCGGCGCCGACGTCGGCGATCCGCGATTGCCGCAGGCGCCGCTGGAGGCGGCGGACATCGAGATACTGGCCGCCGACCTCGCCGCCGCGGGGGTGACCGCATGAGCCGCCCCGGTCGTGGACGCAGCAAGGCCACCCGCAGCGCCGGTCCGCCGGAGCCCCCCGTGGTGCGGTCGTCCGCCCGCGCGGCACGCGTCGACGCGCGCCCGCAGCCCGACCCCAACGACCGCCTCGGCACGCCGCCCAAGGCGTCGCCGAAGGCGCTGCGGATCACCGCGCTCGGCGGGATCAGCGAGATCGGCCGCAACATGACGGTCTTCGAGCACGCGGGCAAGCTGCTGATCGTCGATGCCGGGGTGCTCTTCCCGGAGGACGCCCAGCCGGGTGTCGACCTGATCCTGCCCGATTTCCGTCCGATCGAGGATCGCCTCGACGACATCGAGGCCGTCGTGCTCACCCACGGCCACGAGGACCACATCGGCGCGGTGCCGTTCCTGCTGCGGCTGCGCCCGGATATCCCGGTCGTCGGCTCCGGCTTCACGCTGGCCCTCGTCGCCGCGAAGTGCCGCGAGCACCGGCTCAACCCGAACCTCGTGCAGGTCAGCGAGGGGCAACGCACCCAGCACGGCCCCTTCGACTGCGAGTTCTTCGCGGTCAACCACTCGATCCCGGACGCGATCGCCGTCGCGATCCACACCTCGGCGGGTACCGCCCTGCACACCGGCGACATCAAGCTCGACCAGCTGCCGCTCGACGGCCGGTTGACCGACCTCGCCGGCTTCTCGCGCCTCGGTGACGAGGGGGTCGACCTGTTCCTGGTCGACTCCACCAACGCCGAGGTCCCCGGATTCGTCACGCCGGAACGCGAGATCGGCACCGTGCTGGACAACGTGATCGGCAAGGCGAAGCAGCGCGTCATCGTCGCGTCGTTCGCCAGCCACGTGCACCGCATCCAGCAGGTGGTCGACGTCGCCGAGCGGTACGGCCGCAAGGTCGCCTTCGTCGGCCGATCGATGGTCCGCAATATGCAGATCGCTCAGGATCTCGGGTTCCTGCGCGTCCCGGCCGGCCTCGAGGTCGACATCGACACCGCGATGACCCTGCCGGACAACAAGCTGGTCCTGGTGTCGACCGGGTCGCAGGGCGAGCCGCTCTCGGCGCTGTCCCGGATGGCCCGCGGCGAGCACCGCCAGATCAACATCCGCGCCGATGACCTGGTCGTCCTGGCGTCGTCGTTGATCCCCGGCAACGAGAACTCGGTCTTCGCCGTGGTCAACGGCCTGGCCAAGCGCGGCGCGACCGTCGTCACCCAGCAGAACGCCAAAGTGCACGTCTCCGGCCACGCCTCCGCCGGCGAGCTGCTCTTCCTCTACAACGCGGTGCGCCCGCGCAACGTCATGCCGGTGCACGGCGAGTGGCGGCATCTGCGCGCCAACGCCGCGCTGGCCAAGGCGACCGGCGTCCCCGAGGAGCGGGTCGTCCTGGCCGAGAACGGCGTGGTGGTCGACATGATCGACGGCCGCGCCCGGATCGTCGGACGCGTCCCGGTCGGTCACGTCTACGTCGACGGCCTCTCGGTCGGCGACGTCGGCGAGTCGACGCTGTCGGATCGTCTGGTGCTCGGCGAGGGCGGCTTCATCGCGATCTCGGTCGCCGTCGACGGCTCCGGCCGCGCGGTGACCACCCCGGAGGTCTCCGGTCGCGGCTTCTCCGACGACCCGACCGCGCTCAAGGAAGCGGGCCGGCTCGTCGAGGCGGAGATGCTGCGCCTGGCGGGGGAGGGCGTCACCGATACCCATCGCATCGCCCAGGCGGTGCGCCGGGTGGTCGGTCGGTGGGTCGCCGAGACCTACCGCCGTCGTCCGATGATCGTGCCGACCGTCATCCAGGTCGGCGAACCGGGCTAGACCCGGCCGCTACTCGGAGCCGATCGGCGCGCCGCCTTCGACGAGGGCGGCGAGCCGGTCGAGCGAAGGGCTCAGTCGATCCGCCGTCGTCGCGCGAGCGCGTTCGACCCTGTTCGGGTCGGTCAGCGATGTCCAGTCGTAGGTGTGCACCACCCGGCTGGAGGTCGCGTCGACCGGCTCGACCTCCCAGCGCCACAGGTGGCCGGGCGGCGTCGAACCCGGCTCGGACGGCAACCAGGCGATCCGCCGCCCCTCCTCGAACTCGACGACGTGGTTCTCCCGCGTCGCACCATTGGTCAGGTCGGCGGTGAACACCTCGCCGACCGCACGGATCCGTGGGCCGGTGGTCGGCCCCGCGAGATTGTTGTTGCCGTCGATCGCGGGATGCCGGCTCGGATCGGCGAGAACGTCGAAGATCACCGCGGCCGGCGCGGCGATCACTCGGTGGGCGGAGGCGATGCGGGGCACCACGGGCGTCCCGGTCGAAGGATCGGCCATGCGGTCAGTCTGCTCCGACTCGAGCGAATCGGAATCGGGTTCGCGTCCCGAAAGCCCGACAATACGGACCGAAATTGCGACCGAGGCCGCCAACTGTGACGGCGGCAACACAACCACCGCTCGAGCGACGGTTCACACGGCGGTAACGTCGAGGAGGTTCGTTTCCCCGCGGCGCCGGCCGTACGACCGGCGTCGATGCCGACAGCCCAGGAGCGCCCCGCCATGACCGCCGTCCCGATGCCCACCGTTGACCTCGCCCCCGGGCTGACCGTCAGCGCCCAGGGCTACGGCGCGATGTCCCTGACCCCCGTCTACGGACCGATCTCCGACGAGGCCGCGCTCCACACGCTCGCGCGCGCGATCGACATCGGCATCACCTTCATCGACACCGCCAACGTGTACGGCGAGGGCCACAGCGAGGAGTTGGTCGGCCGCGTGCTGCGCGACCGCCGCGACGAGGTGCAGTTGGCCACCAAGTTCGGGCTCTCCCGCGGCACCCCGGGGGCCGGGCGGAGCATCGACGGACATCCGGATTCGGTGCGGCCCTACCTCGAGGCCTCGTTGGGCCGGCTCGGCGTCGACCACGTCGACCTCTACTACCTGCAT
The DNA here is from genome assembly GCF_001552615.1 of Millisia brevis NBRC 105863. Taxonomy (GTDB): domain Bacteria; phylum Actinomycetota; class Actinomycetes; order Mycobacteriales; family Mycobacteriaceae; genus Millisia; species Millisia brevis. Next base: position 431,857 of record NZ_BCRN01000002.1, on the reverse strand, counting down.
CGGGTGGACCTGTCGGTGCCGATCGAGGACACCGTCGGGGCGATGGCGCAACTGGTCGCCGAGGGCAAGGTGCGCTACCTCGGCCTGTCCGAGGTGACCGCGGACGAACTGCGGCGCGCCCACGCCGTCCACCCGATCGCGGCGGTCCAGTCCGAATGGAGCATCTTCTCCCGCGATGTCGAACGCGCCGTGGTCCCGGCGGCCGCCGAACTCGGCGTCGGATTCGTGCCCTACTCGCCGGTGAGCCGCGGGCTGCTCAGCGACGCCTTCGACCCGGATCAGATCGTCGGCGGAGATATGCGGGCACACTTCCCGCGCTTCGGCGCCGACGCGATCGCCCACAACCTGACCCTGCGCAAGGAGGTGCGGGCAGTCGCGGCGGAAGCGAACGCCACCACCCCGCAGGTCGCCCTCGCGTGGCTCGCCGCCGTCGCCCGTCGTCTCGGTGTCGTGTCGGTGCCGATCCCGGGCACCCGGCACCCGCAGCGGGTCGAGGAGAACGCCGCCGCCGTCGCGGTCGAGCTGACCGACGAACAGGTCGACCGCCTCGACGGACTGGCGGAGCAGGTCATCGGCAATCGATCGGCGGACCCGACCTGGGTTTCCGCCGGTCGGGAGTGACCGGCACCGGTCGGTATCGACACCCTCGCCCCCGGGTAGCCGGCGGGCGGATCGCCGTGCGAGTCGATAGCGACGTGACCGATGACTGAGCAGCCGACCGCGAAGGTTTCCACCGGTCGCCGTGTCAGCGCATCCGGCACGGCCAAGGGCGCCTGGCTGGTGTGGAGTATCGGCGTCTTCGCCTACATCGTCGCCGTCCTCAACCGCAGCTCCTTCGGAGTGGCCGGCATCGAGGCGGGGGAGCGGTTCGCCGTCGACCCCGCCGTCCTGTCCGGCTTCGTCGTCCTGCAGGTCGCCCTCTACGCGGGTATGCAGATCCCGTCGGGCCTGCTGCTCGACCGGGTCGGACCGCGGGTGATGATCGCGATCGGCGCGGTGGTCATGGCGATCGGGCAGGCGATCCTGGCCGGTACCGACCAACTCGCTCCCGCCTACCTTGCCCGCGTGCTGGTCGGCGCGGGTGACGCGATGACGTTCATCTCGGTCCTGCGCCTGGTACCCGCCTGGTTCGGCGATCGACGTGCCCCGGTGATCTCCCAGGTCAGCGGCCTGATCGGGCAGAGCGGCCAGATCCTGTCCGCGGTGCCGCTGATGGCCCTGCTCGCCGGCCCCGGCTGGTCGGTCGCCTTCGGCAGCGCCGCGGCGCTGACCGTCCTGGCGGCGGTGCTCGTGATCGTGATCGTGCGCGACGGGCCGCGTGAGATCCCCCGCAACTCCGACCCGCGGGTGCCGCTGCGCGGGGTGCCCCGGCAGGTGGCCACCGTCTGGCGACGGCCCGGCACCAAGCTGGCCTTCTTCACCCATATGGGCACCCAGTTCTCGATCACCACCTTCGCCCTGATGTGGGGTGTGCCCTATCTGGTGGAGGGGCAGGGCCTGTCCTCCGACGCGGCGGGCGGCCTGCTGACCCTGTCGGTGGTGGTCGGCGTGGTGGTCGGTCCCATCCTCGGCGTGCTCAGCGGACGCTTCGTCATGCACCGGTCGTGGCTGGTTCTGGTGGTGGTCGTCTCCAATGCGGCGATCTGGACGGTGGTGCTGTCGCTGTCGGAGCCCGCGCCGCTGTGGCTGTTGGCACTGCTGGTCACCGTCATCACCGCCGGCGGTCCCGGGTCGATGATCGGTTTCGACTACGCCCGCTACTTCAACCCGGCCACGGTGATCGGCACCGCCCAGGGCGTGGTCAACGTCGGCGGATTCCTGGCGACACTGTTGGTGATCCTGGCGATGGGCATCACCTTGAATCTCTTCGGCGGGTACTCCTTCGAGGCGTTCCGGGTCGCCTGGTTGGCCCAGTATCCGATCTGGGTGATCGCCGCGATCGGCATCGTGGTCAACCGCGCCCGCGCGCGCAAGGAACTCGGTGTCCAGCCCCGCACGCTGATCGAGGTGCTCACCCGCGCGCCGCGGCGGACCTGAACATCGGAGAGAAACCGGTTGGTCGGATAGTGACGTGCCGGTCGCGATCCACCCGGCTGGGGGAGTGTTGCGAATGAGACCAATGTGGCGCAATTGCTAGTCTGGATCGGTGGCACCCAGTACCGGATCGCGAACGGATCGCGCGACGACCAATAAGGCCGCGGCGTCCCGTTCGGGTTCGGGACGCGGCGCAGGCGCCAAGCGCAGCACAAATCGCACCACCGGCTCGCGCGCCGGAACGGGCGCGAAGTCGACCGCCGCCCGCAAGCGCAGCACGTCGACCGCGCCGAACAAGCGCGCTCGCAACGCCCGCGGGGTGACCGGCCCGCCACGGAACTCGCAACCCCGCAAGCAGTCCGAACGTTCCGCCTTCGCGGCGCTCGGTCGGGGCGCCGCCCGCATGTGGAACCTCTCCGCCCGCGCCGTCGGCGCGAGCGCGCGCGGCCTGTCGCGGGCCGGCGATATCGAGCCCGGGCATCGTCGGGACGGTGTCGCCCTGGGGCTGCTGGCGATCGCCGCGGTGATCGCCGGTGGGCTGTGGTTCTCCGCCGGTGGCCCGGTGGGATCGTGGCTCGAGTCCGGCCTGCGGTCGTTGCTCGGCGGCGGTGCCTACGTCCTGCCGATCCTCGCGCTGACCATCGCGGTGGTCCTGATGTGCTCGGAGCCGGAGCGCGGAACCGGCGCGCGTATCGTGCCCGGCGGCCTGCTCGCCGCCGGCGCCGTCCTCGGGCTGTGGCATCTGTCGGCCGGTTCACCCGGCGACGGTGTCGCCCGCTCCTCGGCGGGCGGCTGGATCGGATCGGCGCTGGGCGGCTCGCTGTCCGGTGCGATCGGCATCGCGCTCGCCGCGGTGGTCCTGGTCCTGATGCTGGTCTTCGGGGCGCTGCTGATCACCGGCACCACCATTCGAGACCTCGTCGACCTGGTCCGCCCCCGCTACGAGGACGACGAGTACTTCGACGAGGACGACGACGAGTTCGTCGACCTGCTCGCCGACGAGCGCGACCCGAGCCCCTACGACCGGACCGCGCCCGAGGGCTTCGTCGACGTCCCCGATACCAAGGGGGCCGTCGACCCGGCCAAGGCCCGCAAGACCCGCACCCCCGGCAAGAAGGCCGCCGACCCCGACGCCGCGGAGGCCGCGGCGGCCGACACCCCGAAGCCGACGCCGAGCAAGCCCGCGACACCGGTGACTCCGGTCGCCAAACCGGCCGTCGTGCCGGCGCAGGTACCGGCCACCCCGCCGAAGGTCGCCGCCCCCGCGGACGACGACGAACCGATGGTCGTCTCGCGCGCGATCGAGGGCGACTACACGCTGCCGCCGTCGAGCCTGCTGATCCTCGGTGACCCGCCCAAGACCCGCAGCAAGGCCAACGACGCGATGATCGAGGCGATCACCGAGGTCCTCGAGCAGTTCAAGATCGACGCGGCGGTCACCGGCTTCACCCGCGGTCCGACGGTCACCCGCTACGAGGTCGAACTGGGCCCCGGCGTCAAGGTCGAGAAGATCACCGCCCTGGCCCGCAATATCGCCTACGCCGTCGCCACCGACAACGTGCGGCTGCTCGCGCCGATCCCCGGCAAGTCCGCCGTCGGCATCGAGGTGCCCAATACCGACCGCGAGATGGTGCGCCTGGCCGACGTGCTGACCGCGACGTCGACCCGCAAGGACACCCATCCGCTGGTCATCGGCCTCGGCAAGGACATCGAGGGCGACTTCGTCTCCGCGAACCTCGCCAAGATGCCGCATCTGCTGGTCGCCGGTTCCACCGGCTCCGGCAAGTCGAGCTTCGTCAACTCGATGCTCGTCTCGCTGCTCGCCCGCGCCACCCCGGAGGAGGTGCGGATGATCCTGATCGACCCCAAGATGGTCGAGCTGACCCCCTACGAGGGCATCCCGCACCTGATCACCCCGATCATCACCCAGCCGAAGAAGGCCGCCTCGGCGTTGGCGTGGTTGGTCGAGGAGATGGAACAGCGCTACCAGGACATGCAGGCCAACAAGGTCCGGCATATCGACGACTTCAACGCCAAGGTGCGCTCCGGGGCGATCACCGCCCCGCTCGGCAGCGAGCGGGTCTACCGCCCGTACCCGTACATCCTGGCGATCGTCGACGAGCTCGCCGACCTGATGATGACCGCCCCGCGCGACGTCGAGGAAGCGATCGTGCGGATCACCCAGAAGGCCCGCGCCGCCGGCATCCACCTGGTGCTCGCGACGCAGCGGCCGTCGGTCGACGTCGTCACCGGCCTGATCAAGACCAACGTGCCGTCTCGGTTGGCGTTTGCGACCAGCTCGCTGACCGACTCGCGGGTCATCCTCGACCAGCCCGGCGCCGAGAAGCTGATCGGCATGGGCGACGGCCTGTTCCTGCCGATGGGCGCCGGCAAGCCGACCCGCCTGCAGGGCGCCTTCGTCGGCGACGACGAGATCTCCGCGGTGGTCGAGTTCGTCAAGAACCAGGCCGAGCCGACCTATACCGAGGGCGTCACCGCGGCGAAGGCGGCCGAGAAAAAGGACGTCGACGCGGATATCGGCGACGACCTCGACCTGCTGCTGCAGGCGGTCGAACTCGTGGTCAGCAGCCAATTCGGCTCGACGTCGATGCTGCAGCGCAAGCTGCGGGTCGGCTTCGCCAAGGCCGGCCGGCTAATGGACCTCATGGAGACGCGCGGCGTGGTCGGGCCCAGCGAGGGCTCGAAGGCCCGCGACGTGCTGGTCAAGGCCGACGACCTCGACGGGGTGCTCGCCTCGATCACCGGCGGCGGCTCGGCGGCCGATATCGACGACGAGGACACCGCCGACGAGGCGATCCCGGACGAACTGCTCTGACCCATCGCTTCGAAGACACCTCGGGCCGGCAGCTGTGCGCTGCCGGCCCGAGGTGATTGTGCGGGTGCTTGCGGCGATCAGACGGTGAGGCTGCCCAGCACGGGCGTCCACGCGACGATCCGGACGTCGTCGATCAGCTTCTCGATCGAGAACGGGTCCTCGGCCAGCAGCGCGCGCAGGGCGGCCTCGTCCTCGACCAGGAAGATCAGCAGCGCGCCCGAGCCGTCGTCGTACGGCCCCGAGACCACCAGACGTCCGTCGGCGACCAGGGTGCGCAGCCAGTCGCGGTGGGTGCCGCGGTGTTCGTCGCGGCCCGGAATGGTGGCATCGCTGTAGATGTACTCGACGACGAAGTGCGACACGGTTGATTCTCCTCGGGGATATGTGGCGGCCCGCCCGGGACCGATCGGCTCGGAGTCGGTGGACTCAGAGCGTCAACAACATACGGGTATTGCCGAGGGTATTCGGTTTGACGTAGCTCAGGTCGAGGAACTCGGCGACCCCCGCGTCGTAGGAGCGCCGCATCTCGGCGTACACCTCTGCGGTCACCGGGGTGCCCTGGATCTCGGTGAAACCGAAGCGGGCGAAGAAATCGACCTCGAAGGTCAGCACGAACAGCCGCCGCAATTGCAGTTCCCTCGCGACATCGATCAGCCGCGCGACCACCCGAAACCCGGTTCCGGTGCCGCGGACCGTCGGATCGACGGCGATCGTGCGCAGCTCGCCGAGGTCGGCCCACAGCACGTGCAGCGCCCCGCACCCGACGATCGTCCCGTCGATCTCGGCGACCCAGAGTTCCTGGACCGCCTCGTAGAGGGTCACCAGATTCTTCTCGAGCAGAATCCGGCCGGCGTAGACGTCGATCAGTCTCTTGACCGACGGAATGTCGGTGGTGCGCGCGCGTCGGACGACGACATCGATCCGGGACGTGGGGGATTCCAGGTCTTTTCCGGAGGCGGAGTCGGTCGTCATGGGGTGTCAGCGTAGTCGGCCGCCCGAGTCGGTCGGCTGTCTCGGTCGGCACTGCGCCACCGTGTCGGTCCCGTCACCCCTCGGTATCCGAACCCGCCCCGACGACGCGGACCGGCGCGGCGGGGGACGAGCAGGACATCTCGGGCGAAACTCGGCCGAAACGTTGATGCCATCCGGTGCATACGGCGCAGCCCTACGGTGAGTGAGCGTTCGGTCGGGTTGGTTGCGCGGGGTTCACGCACTCGGGAGGAAACCATGAAGGCTTTGCGACATCCGGCGCTTCAGATCGGTATGGCCGCGATACTCGGCATTCTCTTCGGCCTCGTCGCCGGGGAGTGGGCGGCCAACCTGAAGTTCATCGGCGACATCTTCATCCGACTGATCCAGATGTCGATCGTGCCCCTGGTCGTGTCCTCGGTCATCGTCGCCACCGGCTCGATGTCCGGCACCGGCACCGGTCGGATCGCCGCCCGCACCTTCGGCTGGATCCTCGGCTTCTCCGCGGTCTCGGCGGTCGTCGCCTTCGTGCTGGCCTCGTTGATCCGCCCGGGCGCCGGCATGACGTACACCGGCGAACTCGATCCGACCCTGCAGGAATCGGCCGACGAGGCATCCGGCTGGCAGGACACCCTGCTGAACTTCGTGTCGACCAACGTCGTCGAAGCGATGGCGTCCGCGGCGATGATCCCGATCATCGTCTTCTCGCTGCTGTTCGGCATCGCGATGCGCATCGTCATCGACAACACCGGCAATGACATCGTGCTGCGCTTCCTCGACCAGCTCCAACAGATCGTGCTCACGATGATCCGCCTGGTGATGTACATCGCCCCGATCGGCGTGTTCTGCCTGCTGGCAGCGATCACCGGCGATGTCGGTTTCGCCGTGGTCACCACCACTCTCCAGTACCTGGGCACCACCCTGCTCGGCGTGCTGATCATGCTGTCGGTGATGGTGACCGTCGCGACCCTGCGCACCGGCCTCAACCCGCTGAAGCTGCCCGGCAAGCTCGCCGAACAGACCCTGATCGCGATCACGACCACCAGTTCGGCGGTCACCTTCCCGACCGTGCTGCGCACCGCCGTCGAGCGGGTCGGCATCAGCCAGCGCGTCGCGAACTTCACCCTCTCGGTCGGTCTGACCATGGGGTCCTGCGGTGCGGTGCTCAACTACATGATCGTGATCATGTTCCTGGCCCAGGCCGGCGGCGTCGAGCTGTCCTTCGGCCAGATCGTGCTCGGTATGGGGCTGACGATCCTGCTGAACATGGGCACGATCACGGTGCCGGGCGGCTTCCCGGTGGTGGCGATGTTCCTGGCCGCCTCGCTCGACCTGCCCGTCGCCGCGATCGGCCTGCTGATCGCCGTCGACTGGTTCACCGGCATCATGCGGACCTTCCTGAACGTCAACGGCGACACCTTCGTCGCGATGCTGGTGGCCAACGCCTCCGACGAGATCGACCGCGATGTGTACAACGGCACCAAGCGGGTGATCGCTCAGGAGATCGACGCCGACGAATTCGAGGAGAAGTTCGCCAAGGCCGATCAGGCCGACTGAACCGTCGGGGCGAGGCTCGCTCCGGTCGGCCGACGATTCGGGGCGGCCTCGTTTCGCTAGGACTGGGGATTCGGGGCGCCTCGCTTCGCTCGGCTCGACCGGATTAGGGTGCTTCGGTGCCGGGGACCCGGCGTCACCCGCATCCAGGAGCGTCCGCCCCCATGCCTCGTTATGCGATCCTGCCCGCACCCTCGGCCAACCGGGTCTACGCCGCCGGCGCGCCGGCGATGGTCGCCGCGGAGCTGACGGTGCTCGCCGAGGGGCCGCTCGGCGGGCGGATCGGCGAGATCGGTATCGACCGTATCGGTGACCTCGACGCCATCGGGTTCACCGCTGCCGACCTCGACGCGCGCGACCTCGCGGCGCTGTCCAACCTCTCGGCCCTGTCCGCGCTCTTCGAACGGGTCGGCGGCGCCACACCCGAGCCCCGGGACCTGCTGCGCCCGCTGGTGCCGACCCGCCTCGACCGCTACGACGACGACCTGATCAGCATCCTGAAGTATCCGGGCAAGACCAACGAACAGTTCACCAAGCTGCTGCTCAACGTCACCGTGTGGTCGGCGACCGGTGGCGCGACCACGGCCGACCGCCGCTGGACGGTCCTCGACCCCATGTGTGGGCGCGGCACCACCCTCAACCAGGCGCTGATGTACGGCTGGAACGCGGTCGGCATCGACCTCGACACCAAGGACTTCGACGCCTATACGAGCTTCCTGAGCACCTGGCTCAAGGACAAGCGACTGCGGCATGCCGCCGACACCACCCGCATCCGCCGCGACGGTGCGGTCCTCGGTCGGCGCTTCGATGCCCACATCGCCGCCACCAAGGAGGACCTCAAGTCCGGCAACGCCCAGTCGGTGAGCTACTTCAACGTCGACACCCTGCGGTCGGGGGAGATGGTGCGGGCCGGGTCGGTCGACGTGATCGTCACCGACGCCCCTTACGGCGTACGCCACGGATCGACCATCCCGGGGCGGGGTCCCGACCGGGCCGACCCCGAACGGGCCGTCGCGGGCCGGTCGGGTGCCGATCGGCTGCGGCGCAGTCCGACGGAGTTGCTGCGGGAGGCGGTGCCGATCTGGGCGCGCCTGCTGCGGCCCGGTGGGGCGATCGGGATCAGCTGGAATACCCGCGTCGCCCCGCGTCCGGTGGCGCTGGGCATCCTGGCCGACGCCGGTCTCGAACCGCTCGATGGCCCCGGTTACGACGGTCTGTGCCACCGGGTCGACCGCACGATCGTGCGCGATGTCGTCGTCGCCCGCCGTCCCGGCGGTGTCGCGTCCGACCCCGATGAGCTCGCGAAACGCTAGCCGGCGAGGGTTCGACCGGACGTCGGGTCTCGGGTAACGCGTCTGGTGTCGGTGACCCGCCGGTACGCCCGTACCATTGGTCCGGGAGAGCCGGGCGCGGAAAGCACGTCGGATCGTCGACCTGCGGTGGGTTCCCACCACGAAAGTGCCCCGGTGGGTTCGGCCCACCAGGCAAGTGCTCGGACCGAGGGTGGTCGATCGGCCGACCCGGCAATGCGGCGGATCGGAAGCGGGTGCCATGACCTCTGAGAACCAGGCATCGATGAGCCGCCCCTTCGAGGGCGATGATCCCGCGACCCATCGGGCGCCGCTGTGGAATATCGCCAACGTGTTGACGGTCGTGCGGCTGATCCTGGTTCCGGTCTTCGTGGTCACCCTGTTGATCGACGACGGTCAGAACTCCGCCTGGCGCCTCACCGCCGCCGGGATCTTCCTGCTCGCGGCGCTGACCGATCGACTCGACGGCATGCTCGCCCGGCGGTACCACCTGATCACCGACTTCGGGAAGCTCGCCGATCCGATCGCCGACAAAGCGCTGATCGGCGCGGGCCTGATCGGACTGTCGATCCTCGGCGAGCTGTGGTGGTGGGTGACCATCGTGATTCTGCTGCGTGAACTCGGCATCACCGTCGCCCGCCTGGCGCTGGCCCAACGGGTGGTCCTGCCCGCCGGACGCGGTGGCAAAGTGAAGACCCTGTTGCAGGTCGTGGCGATCCTGTTGCTTCTGGTGTTTCCGACCGGCCCGGCTGCGATTCTCGGAATAGTGACGATGGCGGCGGCGGTTGTGGTGACCGTGGCCACCGGGATCGACTACGCGATCTCGATGGTGCGGGTGGCACGCCGATAGCCGACCGACGTCGTCGGGGTGAGGGGTGCCGGTCGCGCCGCGGCCGCCACCGGTCGGCGGGTGCTCCGGAGACCCGCCGAAGACTAGGGTGATCCGCAGGGAACCCAGATCGCCGGCTGTACGTTTCCCGGAGAAGAACCTTAAGGAGGGCAACATGGCGCTGCTCTTGCGTGAGGCGCTCGGCGACAGCCTTCGGCGTACCCGGGTCGCACAGAGCCGGACGTTGCGCGAGGTATCGACCACTGCGCGGGTCAGCCTGGGCTACCTGTCCGAGGTGGAGCGGGGCCGCAAGGAGGCCAGCAGCGAGTTGCTGAACGCGATCTGTGAGGCGCTCGACGTACCGCTGTCGGACGTCCTGTTCGAGGTCAGCGAATCACTGACGTCCTCGGACCGTCGGACCCTGTCCGGGTCGGACCGTTCGGCACTGTCCGGGTCGGACCGTCAGGCACTGTCCGGGTCGGACCGTCAGGCACTGTCCGGGTCGGACCGTTCGGCACTGTCCGGGTCGGCTCGGGGTGCGGAAGCGGGTCGCCGAGACGCGGCGACTGCGGCGGCCGAGACGGACGCGGCGACCGGTACGGTGATCGACGATCGCGGTCGCGTTGTCGTCTCGACGTCGCAGGCCCGGGCGCTCGCCGCGGCCTGATCGTTTCTGGAAGTATGTGAGCTACCCGACCGTCGTTGAACCGACGGTCGTCGTCGGCCGGGATCCCCGGTCGTGACGGGCCGAACCTATGGAGGCAGGAACTACCGATGGCCAACCCGTTCGTCAAAGGCTGGAAATACCTCATGGCGCTCTTCAACTCGAAGATCGATGAGAAAGCCGACCCACAGGTTCAGATTCAGCAGGCGATCGAAGATGCGCAGCGGCAGCACCAGGCCCTGTCGCAGCAGGCCGCCTCGGTCATCGGCAACCAGCGTCAGCTGGAGATGAAGCTGAGCCGTCAGCTCGACGAGGTCGAGAAGCTCAACGCCAACGCCCGCCAGGCGGTCTCGCTCGCCGATCAGGCGGCCGCGGCCGGTGATGTGGAGAAGGCGACCCAGTACACCAATGCGGCCGAGGCCTTCGCCGCTCAGCTCGTCACCGCCGAGCAGAGCGTCGAGGATCTCAAGGTCCTGCACGACCAGGCTCTGCAGGCCGCCGCGCAGGCCAAGAAGGCCGTCGAGCAGAACGCGATGACCCTGCAGGCCAAGGTGGCCGAGCGCACCAAGCTGCTCAGCCAGCTCGAGCAGGCCAAGATGCAGGAGCGCGTCAGCGCGTCGCTGCAGTCGATGGACTCGACCCTCAACTCGGCCGGCAATACCCCCAGCCTGGATGCGGTGCGCGAGAAGATCGAGCGTCGTTACGCCAACGCGCTCGGTTCGGCCGAACTGGCCCAGAACTCGGTCCAGGGCCGCATGCTCGAGGTCCAGCAGGCCAGCGTCCAGATGGCCGGCCACAGCCGGCTCGAGCAGATCCGTGCGTCGATGAAGGGTGAGGCCCTGCCGACCGGCGATACCGCCGCCGGCACCCCGCTGCCCTCCGCGGCTCCGGCCAACCCGAACCTGGCCAAGGAAAACCCCGCGCAGAACTGACCCTCGGCGCAACATTCACAACGCCACCCACCACCCGGTGGGTGGCGTTTTGTTGTCCAGCCCACCCAACCCCCCGCCGCCGCCCAACCCCCCGCCGGGATCGCGAGAGTGACAGTTTCTGCGGTTCAGCCCCAGAAACTGTCACTCTCGCGGGCGGTCGGGGTCCCGGGGTGTGGGGTCGGGGGAGGAATCGGTGAGGTGGGAGCCATCGGAGCGGGCGTCGAGGGCGTCGCCGAGCGCTTCGGCCGCCGCGACCGCCTCGACGGTGATCGGAATGAGGAATCCGCGCGCCGAGAAGCCGACGCCGCGGGCCCAGCGGGCGTCGCGCACCTGGCGAACGATGTCCACCAGCAAGGGAATACAGCGAATCGTCAACGCCAGGGTCAGGGCGACGCGCTCCGGATCGACCCCGACGCGCCGCAGCGGCCCCAAAGCCCGTTCGATCACGTCGAGCATCTCGGTCACCGGTGTGGTCAGCGTGACCAGCGCGGCCAGCGCCACCGACAGCAGCAGTACGCCGCACACCACGACGGCGCGTTCCCACCCGGCGACCAGCGTCTGGAAGATCGCGATCATCCCCAGGACCCACACCATCGGCAGCAACTGTCGTATCGCGGTGCGGACCGGAATCCGGGCCAGCACGTACCCGAGCAGGATGATCACCGCCACCGGAAGCACCTGCCACGGTCGCCGCACCGCGATGGTGATCGCCAGGATGCCGATCACCATCGCGAGCAGCTTCACCGATGCCGGAAGCCGATGCAGTGGACCGGTACCCGGTACGTAGAGGCCGATCGTCGTCACGACTGCGACCAGGTTCGGTAGTAGTCGATCGCTGCCGCCGGAGTGCTGTCACGCACCAGCCGGCCGTCCTCGATCACCAGCACGCGATCGAAGTCGTCCAGCAGGTCGAGATCGTGAGTCACGACGACCACCTGCTGCGGAAGACGGTGGACCATCTCCCGGAGCATCCGGGCATTGCGCAGATCCAACAGGGTGGTCGGCTCGTCGAGGACCAGCACCTTCGGCTCGGTCACGCTGACCGCGGCCAGCGCCAGCAACTGCTTCTGGCCGCCGGACAGCTGGTGGGCGGACCGCTCGGCCAGGTGGTCGATCCCGAACCGTTGCAGCGTCTCGGTCACCCGCCGCCGCCTGCCGTCCGCGTCGAGCGGGGAGCGGCGCAGCGAATAGGCGACGTCCTCGCCGACGGTCGGCATCACGATCTGGTGATCGGGATTGGTGAACACGAAGCCGGTGCGCTGCCGCACCGCGCGCTTGTCCTTGCGGGTATCGAAGCCGTCGACGCGGACGCGCCCCGACGTCGGGCGGATCAGCCCGGTGATCGTCCGGGCCAGGGTGCTCTTGCCGCCCCCGTTCGCGCCGATGATGCCGATCCGCTGCTCCGGCAGTCGCGCGTCGATGTCCGTGAGGACCGGGCGCCCCTCGTAGGCGTGTCCGACCGCGTCGAACTCGATCACGCCGACGAACGGGCCAACTGCGGGAACGCGCGGTGGACGGCGGTGGCCACGATGGCCGCCAGCACCGCCTTGGCCAGGTCACCCGGCAGGAACGGGGCGTTGGCGACCAGTGCCTGCCACGGGTTCAGGTCGGTGCGGATCACCAGGCCGAGAATGCCGCAGACGTACAGCACGACGATGCCGCCGAGCACGTTGATCAGGATCGCCCAGATCAGCGACAGACGCGGCAGCAGCCGATAGGTCAACCAGCCGATCACCGCGGCGGCGGGCAGCCAGCCGATCAGGAAGCCGACCGTCGGACCCGCGAAGACCCCCAGACCGCCGCGCCCACCGGCCAGGACCGGCAGACCCACCGCCACCAGCGCGATGACCACCAACACCGCCAGCGACCCGCGCCGCGCACCGAGAACCGCGCCGGCGAGCATCACGCCGAGGCTCTGCAGGGTGATCGGGACACCGCTGCCGCCGACGGTGATCGAACCGGGCAGGCCGAGCGCGACGATCAGCGCGGCGAAAACCGCGATGCGGGCGATGTCCCGTACGTCGAAATCTCCGCGGCCGCCGGTGGTGGGAGAACTGGATGGGGTCACGGAATCCTCGCTGGTAACGGGGCCGGGCGGCCCGGCTGACGGAACGCTGGGCAGTCTAGTGCCAGGTCGTCGACCGATCGGAGCCTTTCCCTCAGCGATCTCGACAATCGGTACACCGATCGGAGCCGGGGATAACCCTGATCTTTCCCCGATCTTGTCCGTTTCCACTGGCCGCGAGGCGCGCGGATGGGGAAGCTGGAGGTGAGATCACAACACGAGGAGAGCAACATGGTGTGGAAGGTTCTGGCGGCCATCGTCCTGATCTGGGTGGCCTTCGCAATGATCGGATGGGCGCTCGACGCGTTGTTCCCGCTGCTGGCGCTGGCCGCGGTGGGTGTCGGTCTGTACTACCTGCTGCGCTCCATCAACTCGAACAAGTCGTCGTCGAAGATCGATTTCTGACGGCCGCCGTCCGAAGGGACGTGCGCAACGGCCGGGTTCGGCCGGAGACCGTAGGCTTCCGCCATGCGGACAGCGGTGGTCGCCGGACCGGACGCCGGCCACGCCTTTCCGGCGTTGGCCCTCTGTCGTCGCCTGCGCGACGCGGGTGATACGCCGATTCTCTATACCGGTCCCGGGTGGCTGGCCCCGGCGGCTGCCGACGGCACGACCGCCCGCCTGCTGCGGGGTCTGGAGCCCGAACCGGGCGACGCCGACCTCGACGCCGGGCGACGCATCCATCAGCGGGCGGCCCGGATGGCGGAGTTGCTGCGCGACGACCTCGCCGACGAGTCCCTCGACCTGGTGATCGCCGACGTGCTGACCGCCGGCGGGGGACTGGCCGCCGAATTGCTGGGGCTGCCCTGGGTCGAGCTGTCCCCGCATCCGCTCTACCGCCCGTCGCGCTCGCTGCCGCCGATCGGTTCCGGTCTGGAATCCGGCCGCGGTCCGCTCGGGCGCGGCCGGGACATCCTGCTGCGCACCATGACCGGACGGGCCGTCCGCGCCGGTCTGCGGCAACGGTCCCAGGCGCGTGTCGGCATCGGTCTGCCCGCCGTCGACCCCGGTCCGACCGCGCGGCTGATCGCCACCATCCCCGACCTCGAACTCGCCCGCGTCGATTGGCCCGTCGAGGCTCGCGTGGTCGGCGCTCTGCACTGGGAGCCGACCGATGTGGTGCTCGAACCGCCCCCCGGCACCGCCGCGTTGGTGATGGTCGCCCCGTCGACCGCGGCCACCGGCGCCCCCGGCATGCTCGAGGCGACCGTCGAGGCGCTCGCGGACCTTCCGGTGCGGGTGGTGATCAGCGCCCTCGACCGGCCCGAGGGCGTCCCCGACCATATGGTCGCCGGCGCCGGACGTCAGGATCTGTTGCTCGAGGCAGCCGATGTGGTGGTCTGCGGCGCCGGCCACGGCCTGCTCACCAAGGCCCTGACCCGCGGGGTGCCGGTGGTGGCGATCCCCGGCGGCGGCGATCAATGGGAGCTTGCGCAGCGGGCGGCCCGCCGCGGATCCGCCGTCGTCGTCCGCCCGGCCACGGCCGAGTTGGTGCGGACCGCGGTGCGCACCGTGCTCGACGACCCGTCCTATCGGCGGGCGGCGCAGCGGGCCGCCGGGGGAGCGCAGCGCGTGGTCGACCCGGTGGCGATCTGCCACGCGGTGGTCGAGGATGCCGCCGCCCGTGGGGCACCGGAAGGGGGGCGACGCTTCGATCCGGCTCCCACCGAGCGGCGGGGTACGGAAGGCTCGGCGGACTCGAGTACGGTTGCCCCGTGCGTCTGACGCTGTTCTACGACCTGATCGACGAGGAGTTCGGCACGATTCGCGGCCGATCGCTGCTCGTCGACCACGTCTCCGCGCGCCTGGGCGGGCGCACCGCGGCCGACGCCCTCGAGGCCGGTGTCGAACCGCGGGAGGTATGGCGCGCCCTCTGCGCCGACTTCGACGTCCCCCGTTCCCGCTGGTAGGCCCCTGGTCCGAGGTGCGGGACCGCCGAAGGCCCCGGTCGGGCACCTCCCGGGGACAACACGCGCCCTGTGGATGGATCCGCCGATTCGACGGCGTGTCGCCCGTCCACTCGCGCCAATCGAACACATGTTCACCTATGCTGGCTCCAGCGACGTTCACCTGTCGGTGTGCACCTCTACGGTGGCCGTAGTTCGTCGGATAGACCACGTTCGTCGGATAGATCATTCGAACCCCGAGATCGCACGAAACCGAGGAGAAGGCAGATGGCCGCAGCAGCCTATGACCGCGACAAGGCGCTGGAGCTGGCGCTGGCGCAGATCGACAAGAACTTCGGCAAAGGGTCGGTCATGCGGCTCGGAGACGAGGCGCGCCAGCCGATTTCGGTGATCCCCACCGGCTCGATCGCGCTGGACGTCGCGCTGGGCATCGGCGGACTCCCGCGTGGCCGCGTCATCGAGATCTACGGTCCGGAGGCCTCCGGTAAGACCACGGTCGCCCTGCACGCGGTGGCGAACGCCCAGGCCGCCGGCGGTGTCGCGGCCTTCATCGACGCCGAGCACGCGCTCGACCCGGACTACGCCGCCAAGCTCGGCGTCGACACCGACGCGCTGCTGGTCTCCCAGCCGGACACCGGCGAGCAGGCGCTCGAGATCGCCGACATGCTGGTGCGCTCCGGCGCGCTCGACATCCTCGTGATCGACTCGGTGGCCGCCCTGGTGCCCCGCGCCGAGATCGAGGGCGAGATGGGTGACAGCCACGTCGGCCTGCAGGCCCGGCTGATGAGCCAGGCGCTGCGCAAGATGACCGGTGCGCTCAACTCCTCCGGCACCACCGCGATCTTCATCAACCAGCTGCGCGAGAAGATCGGCGTCATGTTCGGCTCGCCGGAGACCACCACCGGTGGCAAGGCGCTCAAGTTCTACTCGTCGGTCCGGCTCGACGTGCGCCGCATCGAGACCCTCAAGGACGGCACCGATGCCGTGGGTAACCGCACCCGCGTCAAGGTCGTCAAGAACAAGGTCTCCCCGCCGTTCAAGCAGGCCGAGTTCGACATCCTCTACGGCAAGGGCATCTCCAAGGAGGGCTCGCTGATCGACATGGGTGTCGAGCACGGCTTCATCCGCAAGTCCGGCTCGTGGTTCACCTACGAGGGGGACCAGCTGGGTCAGGGCAAGGAGAACGCGCGGAAGTTCCTGTTGGAGAACACCGACATCCGCGACGAGATCGAGAAGAAGATCAAGGAAAAGCTCGGTATCGGCGCGGACGTGACCGTCGCCGACCAGGACGCCGCGCCGGCTCCGGTCGACTTCTGATCGGTTGCGTCCCATGAAGCCTGCCGCCGCCGGTGATCCGCGCACCGGTGGCGGCACGGTCGAGCAGGCGAAGACCGTGTGTCTTCGCCTGCTCACGGCCAAGGCGCGTCCGCGCGCGGATCTGCAGGACCGGTTGCTGGCCAAGGGATTCACCGAGCCGGTGATCGAAGCGGCGTTGGATCGGCTGACCGAGGTCGGCCTGATCGACGACGCCGACTATGCCCGCCAGTGGGTTGCCAGTCGGCAGCGCTCCGGCCGCGGCCGCTCCGCCATTCGCCGGGAGCTGACCGGCAAAGGCATCGGTGCGGCCGCCGTCGACGACGCTCTCACCGACCTGGACGAGGACGCCGAACTCGACGGCGCCGCCGAGGTGGTCCGCCGCAAACTGCGCTCCATCACCATTCCCACCGACCGCGCGGAACGCGACAAGCTCCTGCGCCGCCTCGTCGGCACCCTCATGCGCCGCGGCTTCTCCTCCAACACCGCCCTTTCCGTTGCCCGCCGAGAACTCGAGCGCCTCGACCCGGCCAACGAGGTCTACCCCGACTGACACGCAGGTTGGGTCGGGCCGTCAACCGGATGTCTCGGCGCGGCAGCGTCACTCTCATTCGACGCGTAGATTCGCTGGTATGACAACAGGCACCAGCGCAATGCTTCGGGCATTGCTCTTGGTGATGCCCGTCGTCTCTCTTCTCTTGGTGCCGGCAACTGCCGGTCCGACCTTTACTCTTGGTTCAGTCGCGGTGCTGTTGGTGGCAGTTGCCGTCACGCTTGCGTGTGTTCGACGGAACGTGGCCACACAGTTCCCGCAGATCATCGAAGGACTGTCCGGAGACGAGCGCCAATTGCGCGGCTCGTTCCGACGCCAAACTCGGCTCGATGCCCCCGGACGGGTCCGGCCGCGCGCTCCCGGCCTCGCGATTCAGTTCGCCTAGGCGAGCTTTCGCATGTCCGGCCGGCTGATCCGATGATCTCGCCGGCATAGTCCGTCATCCAGCGCACCCGGGCGCCCCCGGCTTGCCGACCGCTTCGTGCCTTCCTGCCCGCTGCCCGAATAGGCCCGGTCGAGCATGTCCGACCCCCGGACGTCGGTGAAGACTGCCCTGGTGCGCGCCAACGAGGTAGGTAGACCATGCTCGACTTCATCTATTACCCGGTGTCCGGAATCCTGTGGATCTGGCACAAGGTATTCGGCGCAATCCCGTTCCTGGGACCGGACAGCGGTATCACGTGGGCCCTGTCGGTCATATTTCTGGTGTTCACCGTCCGCGCGGTTCTGGTGATTCCGACGGTCAGACAGATCCGGACGAACCTTCGGATGCAGGAGATGCGCCCGCGTCTGACTGCGTTGAGGAAGAAGCACTCGAACGATCGTCAGCGGTTGGCCCTCGAGATGCGAAAGCTCCAGAAGGAGTACGGAGTCAAACCGCTGACGAGCTTCCTGCCGATCGTGATGCAGGCGCCGGTGTTCATCGGCCTGTTTCACGTGCTGAAGTCGTTCAACCGTACGGGTGACGGCTTCGGTGGGCTCGGCATGTCGATCGAGCAGAACGCGCAGGTGCCGAACTATCTGTTCAGCGCAGCCGACGTCCAATCGTTCCTCGACGCGCGGCTGTTCGGTGCCCCGATCTCGGCCGCCATGACAACCCCGCAGGCACAGCTTGCCGCCTACGGTCTCCCGATCCCGTCGGTCTGGATCATCGCCGGTGTCGCCCTTCCCTTGATGCTGGTCGCGGCGATTGCCACACACTTCAACTCGCGTGCCTCGATTGCTCGACAGGACGCGGCGGTGGCGGACAATCCGCAGGCGGCCATGATCAACACGCTCATGCTGTGGGTTCTCCCGTTCGGCGTGGTTGTCGGCGGTCCGTTCCTGATGATCGCGATCCTGCTCTACTGGGTGGCCAACAACATCTGGACCTACGCTCAGCAGCACCTGGTGTTCCGTCGGATCGAGCGAATGGAGTCGGAGAGGGTGTCGCCGGTGGTTGCTGCCGCAGCGCCTCGACCGGGCGCACGGCCGGTCCACGACCTCGCAGCACAGCCCGGAAGTCACCGGAATACCGAAACGGGCGAACCACAATCGCCTGGTGCAGGTGGCGCCGGGTCGAACCGTCCGAAGAAGAAGAGAAGACGGCACAGGTGAGTCGGGCGGCCGTGTCGTCCGGTGGGAATCAGTTCGGGGTGTCGCACGAAAACGTGCTGTGAACGAGTTCGGTCGGCCGAAGCGAAAGACGCTGTCGACCGACCGAACTCGTTGTCCATCCGGGCTATGCCCTGTCGATCACGGTTCCTTCTTGGTGATGTCGACGCCCGGAGCCGCCACCGTGGCGGCGCCTACCGGCTGGGCGGCGGTCTTCTTGTTCCGGCCCGCACGCATGCGCTTCTCGAGCAGCGTGGCGATGCGGGTCAGGGTCGAGTTCAGGACGATCATGATCGCGGCGACCACGATCAGCGACGGCAGGTAGTTCTGGAAGTACGCACCGATCTGCTGGCCGGCGCGGACGACCTCGATGTAGCCGATCAGGTAGCCCAGGGCCGAGTCCTTCAGGGCCACAACCATCTGCGAGACGATCGCGGGCAGCATCGCGGTGACGGCCTGGGGGAGCAGGATCAGGCGCATGACCTGGCCCTTGCGCATACCCAACGCCTGCGCGGCCTCGGTCTGACCCTTCGGTAGCGACTTGATGCCGGCGCGCACGATCTCGGCGATGACCGAGCCGTTGTACAGCGTCAGACCGGTGACCACCGCCGCCAACGCCAACTGGCGGGTGGGGAAGAGGCGGTATTCGGCGAAGACCTGGTACATGAAGATCATCAGGATCAGCACCGGCACGGCGCGGAAGACCTCGACGATCGTGCCGGAGATGATCCGCACCCACCGGTGATCGGACATCCGGGCGATGCCCAGGACCGCACCGAGCACCAACGCGAAGACGATCGACAGCGCGGCGGCGATCAAGGTGCCCTGGATACCGGGCAGCAGATACGTCGTCCAGGTGGTCGACTCGAGGAACGGCGACCACTTGTCCCACGTCAGCTGGCCCTTGTCGTCGAGCGCCCGATAGATGAAGAAGGCGATCACCAGCAGGACCAGGCCGACACCCACCGACAGCAGGTTGTTGCGCACCCGAGCCTTGGGACCCGGTGCGTCGTAGAGAACAGTTGCGCGGCTGCTCATCGGCTCGCCACCTCCAAGCGCTTCCCGATGTAACCGAACAACAGGCCGGTGGGCAGGGTCAGGATCATGAAGCCGAGGGCGAACAGACCACCGATCACGAAGATCGCGGCCTCGTTCTCGATCATCTCCTTCATCAGCAACGCCGCTTCCGAGACGCCGATGACCGCGGCGACCGTGCTGTTCTTCGTCAGCGCGATCAGCACACTGCCCAGCGGGGCGATCACCGCGCGGAAGGACTGCGGCAGGACGATGTAGCGCAGGTTCTGCGTGAAGGTCAGCCCCAGCGAACGACCGGCCTCCGACTGTCCGACGGCGACGGTATTGATACCGGCCCGCAGCGACTCGCAGACGAACGCGGCCGTATAGATCGCCAGGCCGAGCACGGCGAGCCGGAAGTTGTTGGTGTTGATGAACGTCCGCGATTCCTCCGGCGCCAGCGCGACACCGAGGGTCTGATACAGACCGAAGGAACAGAAGACGATGATCAGCGTCAGCGGGGTGTTGCGGAAGATCGTCACGTACGTCGCGCCGAACCAGCGGGCCACCGGGATGGGCGACACGCGCATCGCGGCGAGGATCGTGCCGATGACCAGCGCGCCGATCCCGGCCAGCACGGTGAGTTGAATCGTCACCCAGAAGGCGTCCAACATCTGGCCCCAATACTGGGACAGGATATTCATGCGTACCTCATCTCGGCCGGACCCTCGGGTTCAGCGGTGGTGAATCAAGACCGGTGGGCTTGTCGAGGACCGGGCGACGGTTCGCAGTGGCGAACCGTCGCCCGGTCGAGCTCGAACAGGTGAGGTCAGTAGCGATCGACCGTCGGCGGCTCCGGCATGGCGTAGCCGGACGGTCCGAGGTTGGTCTCGAAGGCGTCCGCCCAGGCGCCGGAACTGATCATTTCCTCGATGGCGTCGTTGATCGCGCTGCGCGAGGTGTCGTCGCCCAGGGCCAGGCCGATGCCGTAGTTCTCGGTCGAGAACGGCTCGCCGACCAGCTTGAACTCACCGGGGGACTGCGCGGCGAAGCCGGCGAGGATCACGTCGTCGGTGGTCACCGCGTCGACGGCGCCGTTGCGCAGCGCCTCGACACATGCGGAATAGGTGTCGAATTCCTGCAGCTGCACGTCCTGGGCGTATTCGTCCTTGACGCGCTGGGCCGGGGTGGAGCCGGTCACCGAGCAGAGCCGCTTGCCGTCGTTGAGCGACTCGGGGCCGGTGATGTCGGTGTTGTCCTCACGCACCAGCAGGGACTGCCCGGCGGTGAAGTACGGGCCGGCGAAGTCGACCTTCTCCTTGCGCGCGTCGGTGATCGAGTAGGTGGCGACGATGTAGTCGACCTCGCCGTTCTCGATCAGCGTCTCGCGCTGGGCCGAGGGGGCCTCGCGGAAGGTGATGTTCTCCGGCGTGACACCCAACTGATCGGCGACGTACTCGGCGACCGCGATGTCGAAACCGGTCAGCGTGCCGTCGGGCTGACGCAGACCCAGACCCGGCTGGTCGTACCGCACACCGATGGTGAGGTTGCCTTCGGCGGCATGCTCGGTCACGGTGCCGGCATCGCCGCCGCCACCGCAGGCGGTGGCCACAAAGCCGATCGCCAGGGCGCCGACTGCCATGCGGGCCTTTGCTGTGAGTCTCATCGTTACCTTTCTTCGTGGATCAGCCTGGAACGGTCATCGAGATCGCGGGCCGGGCGGCTGATCGAGAAAACCCGCTGTGGTGGGACGTCGGAGGATGCGAACGACGTCGGAATCAGTGACTGAGGATCTTGCCGAGGAAGTCCTTGGCGCGATCGGACCGGGGATTGTCGAAGAAGGACGTCGGATCGGTGTCCTCGACCACGGCGCCGTCGGCCATGAAGATGACCCGATCCCCGGCGCGGCGGGCGAAGCCCATCTCGTGGGTGACGACCAGCATCGTCATGCCCTCCTTGGCCAGCGAGGTCATCACGTCGAGCACCTCGTTGACCATCTCGGGGTCGAGCGCGGAGGTCGGCTCGTCGAAGAGCATCACCTTCGGCGCCATCGCCAGCGACCGGGCGATCGCGACACGCTGCTGCTGACCACCGGAGAGCTGGGCGGGGTACTTGTCGGCCTGGCTGGCGATGCCGACCCGGTCGAGCAACTCCATCGCCCGCTTCTTGGCGGCGTCCGACTTCTGCTTGCGCACCTTGAGTGGGGCGAGCATGACGTTCTCGACGATCGTCTTGTGGGCGAAGAGGTTGAACGACTGGAAGACCATGCCGACGTCGGCGCGCAGCTCGGCGAGCTTGCGTCCCTCGGAGGGCAATTCGATGCCGTCGACGCGGATCGTGCCGCTGTCGATCGGTTCGAGACGGTTGATCGTGCGGCACAGCGTCGACTTGCCGGAGCCCGACGGTCCGAGCACGATCACGACCTGGCCGGCGGGTACCGCCAGGTTGATGTCCTTCAGAACGTGCAGTGCGCCGAAGTGTTTCTGGACATCGACCATCTCGATCATCGGAGTTCCGGAGCCGGCGGGTGTCTCGTCGGTGGTGCTCATGGGGCATGACCCTATGCGTATTCGGAGCAATGTGATCGTAATCGGATACACATCGGTGGCTCCCGTAACGGAAAATTTATGAAAGCGGGTCTTGTGCACCGAGGCCTTGTCGGTGTGGCGGATGGCGCCGAAGACGGTCGCGCAGCGCTCCGGGAGGGGTCGATCGGGGTCGCACGGCGGGCGGAACGGTACGCCGGGAGGGACCGAATCGACGCCCGGTCGTACCCTGAACGGGTGGAAAACAGCGCCGTAACCGTCCTGGCGCCGATGTCTTCCGTTGCGGTTGCCGCGCCCTCGGCCCCCGAATCTCCGACCTACCGTATTCGGACCTTCGGGTGTCAGATGAACGTGCACGACTCGGAACGGATGTCCGGCCTGCTCGAGGACGCCGGGTATGCCCCCGCTCCGGAGGGCCAGGACCCCGACCTCGTCGTCTTCAACACCTGCGCCGTGCGTGAGAACGCCGACAACAAGCTCTACGGCAATCTGAGCCATCTCGCGCCGATCAAGGCGGAGCGCCCCGGCATGCAGATCGCGGTCGGTGGCTGCCTGGCGCAGAAGGACCGCGAGACGGTCCTGAGCCGCGCGCCGTGGGTCGACGTGGTCTTCGGCACCCACAACATCGGCTCGCTGCCCACCCTGCTGCGCCGCGCCCAACACAATGCGCAGGCCCAGGTCGAGATCGTCGAATCGCTCGAGCAGTTCCCATCGGCGCTGCCGGCCAAGCGCGACTCCGCCTACTCCGGGTGGGTGTCGATCTCGGTCGGTTGCAACAACACCTGCACCTTCTGCATCGTCCCGGCCTTGCGCGGCAAGGAGATCGACCGCCGCCCCGGCGACATCCTGGCCGAGGTGGAGGCATTGGTGGCCGAGGGAGTCCTCGAGGTCACCCTCCTGGGACAGAACGTCAACGCCTACGGCTCGTCCTTCGCCGACGCCGATCTGCCGCGCGACCGCGGCGCCTTCGCCGCCCTGCTGCGGGCCTGCGGATCGATCGAGGGCCTCGAGCGGGTGCGTTTCACCTCGCCGCATCCGGCGGAGTTCACCGACGACGTGATCGCGGCGATGGCCGAGACCCCGGCGGTATGCCCGGTCCTGCACATGCCGCTGCAATCGGGGTCGGACCGCATCCTGCGGGCGATGCGTCGGTCCTACCGCCGCAAGCGGTTCCTCGACATCCTCGAACGGGTGCGCGAGCGGATGCCGCACGCGGCGATCACCACCGACATCATCGTCGGCTTCCCCGGCGAGACCGAGGAGGATTTCCAGCAGACCCTCGAGGTGGTCGAGGCGGCGCGCTTCGCCAGTGCCTACACCTTCCAGTACTCGCGCCGTCCGGGGACACCGGCGGCCGATCTGCCGGATCAGGTCGACCCGAAGGTGGTGGGGGAGCGCTACCGCCGCCTGACCGACCTGCAGGACCGCATCGCGCTCGAGGAGGGCACGAAGCTGATCGGCAGCGTCGCGGAGGTCCTCGTCTCCGCGGACACCGGCCGCAAGGGTGCGCATACCGAGCGGTTGACCGGCCGCGCCCGCGACGGTCGGCTGGTGCACTTCGCCGCCGAGGGCGTCGACCCGCGCACCGCGCCGATTCGTCCCGGTGACGTCGTGACCGTCGAAATCACCGCTGCCGCACCGCATCACCTGCTCGCCGATGCCGGGGTGCTCTCGCATCGTCGCACCCGCGCCGGGGACAACCACGACGCCGGACGCAAGCCGAATACCCCACCGATCGGTATCGGGCTGGGTTTGCCCGGTGTCGGCCGACCGGCGCAGGAGCCGGTGGCGTCCGGCTGCTCCACGGGCGGCTGCGGCTGATGATCGACCGGCCGGACAAGTCGGCCCTCGACCACTTCGAATCGGAGTTGGCCGGGGTGGAACGGCGGCTTGCGGCCGAGATCGATCCCGGGCTGCGCGCGATGGTCATCGCCGCCCTGGTGGTGATCATGGTGGTGGTCACCGTGCTGCCCTGGGCGGGCACCGCCAACGGGTGGGACGTGCTCGCCGACTCCGGCCATTCCGAGGCGATCCACTTCGCGGTCCCCGGCCGAATCTTCGTCGGCTTGGTCATCCTGTCGGCGGTCACCTCGACGCTCGCGCTGGCGCTGCGCCGCTGGGGGATCGCCTGGCTCGCGGCTGCCTTCACCGCCCTGGCCGCCCCCGCCGGGCTGCTGGCGATCTGGACCCGGCAGACCCCGCCGCCGGGTATGGACGCCCCCGGCCCGGGTATCGGTTTGATCCTGACCTGGGCGGTGGTGTTGGTGCTGCTCACCCAGTGGCTCGCGGTGGTCTGGCGGCGCCCCTCGGTCGACACGATCGACGGTCGAACGCCGGGATCACCACTGTCCTGATCCCGGTCGCTCGACCGCACGAACTAGCGCCGCGTTCGCACTATCGGTCGGCCACCGCGGAGGCGGCCGCCTCCGCCCACTGACGCCACTGCTCGACCTGGGGGCGCAGCTTGTCCGCATCCCTGGCCCGCCCGGCCGCTTCGGCGCGGGCCAACTGATCCTCGAGATGAGCCAGCCGCTCCCGGAACTGGTCGGCGCGGGCGTCGGCCTCCGGATCGGTGCGCTTCCACTGGGCGTCGGTGGCGTCGCGGACCCGCTTCTCGTAGGCGCGCAGCCGGCCCTCGAGGTCGGCCATCCGGTTGCGCGGCACCTTGCCGATCTCGTCCCACTGGTCGCGGATGCGTCGCAACGCCGTCCGGGCGCCCTCGAGATCGGTGCCGGGGTCGACGGCGTCGAGTTCCGCCAGCAGCAGATCCTTCTGCTCGCCGTTGCGGGCGAACTCCTCGTCCAGGGCGGCGTCCGCGGCCGAGCGGGCCGCGAAGAAGATGTCCTGCGCCCCCTTGAACCGCGCCCACAGCGCGTCGTCGACATCGCGGGACGCCCGACCGGCCGCCTTCCACCGGGTCAGCAGATCCCGGTAGGCGGTCGAGGTCTGCGCCCAGTCGGTCGACGACGACAGCGCCTCCGCCTCGACGACCAGGTCCTCCTTGGCCGAACGCGCCGCCGAGCGGTCCCGATCGAGCTGGGCGAAATGGGAGCCGCGGCGTCGATTGAAGGTGTCGCGGGCCTTCGCGTACCGCTTCCACAGCACGTCGTCGACCTTGCGATCGACACCGCGGATCGACTTCCACTCGTCGAGGATCGTGCGCATCCGGTCGCCGGCGGTCTTCCAGTCGGTCGACTCGTTGGCGATCGTCTCCGCCTCGGCGGCGAGCTCCTCCTTGCGGGCGGTTCGTTCGGCCTTCTGCCGCGCCTTCTGCGCGCCCGCCTCCCGCGAGGTTTCCTGCGCGGATTCGACGATCGACGTGAGGCGCCGTTCGAGCGCGTCGACGTCGCCGATCACCGCGGCGTCCGGCAGGCCCTCGAGCAGGCCGCGCGCCGCGCCTACCGTCTTGGACGCGTCACCGGTCCCGGCGGACAGCCGGTTCTCGAGCAGCGCAACCTCGGTTTCGAGGTCCTCGAACCGTCGGACGAAGTGCGCCATACCCTCCTCGGCGTCACCGGCCTGCCAGGAGCCGATATTGCGTTCGCCGGCCGCGGTGATCAACCAGACGGCGCCGTCGGGATCGATGCGGCCGTGGCTGCGCGGATCGGTGGTCGCCGGCCGAGGGGCCGGATGAGGTGTCACATGCTGGGCGACGGCAGCGGGGGAGGGTGCCGGGCGAGGCGGGCCGGGTTTGGCATGTCCACCGGGCAGCGGACCCGGTCGAGGGCCGGGGGTGGGCGTCGGTCGTGTCGACGGCGCGGCGGTTGCCTGCGGCTCCACCGGCGCGGACTCCGGCTCCGCCACTGTTTCCGACTCCGATGCAGGTGCAGCCGTCTCCGGCGGCGTTTCGGCTTCGGGAGGTGACACTGCGATCTCCGGGCCTGCTGCGATCTCCGGGCCTGCGGGGATCTCCGTGCCTGCGGGCTCCTGCGGCGTCCCGAGCGCGGGCTGCTCGTCCCGTTCGCTCCGGTCGTTGACACTCGTTGCGGTCATGGTCCTCGCTCCTTCGCCGCGCGACACGGCTGCCATCCGTCGCATCCGGCC
Source organism: Millisia brevis NBRC 105863 (assembly GCF_001552615.1). Classification (GTDB taxonomy): domain Bacteria; phylum Actinomycetota; class Actinomycetes; order Mycobacteriales; family Mycobacteriaceae; genus Millisia; species Millisia brevis. The sequence goes on along the minus strand of NZ_BCRN01000002.1, from coordinate 405,693 downwards.
GGGTGGGGCCCTCGTGCTGCCGGTCACCGGTCGATGCGAAGCTCCGGCTCCCATTGAACATCAGTGCTCGCCCGGTGTGCGCACGGTTCGGCGCTTATGTCGTGTCGGCTTGCTGCCTGCGGCCTCCCCGGGGTGCTCGACTACCGTGAGACGCCGTGCTGGCTGGGGTTGTTCTCATACCGGGACCACCGCTGCTGGTGCCCGAGCTGATCGGGTCGGCGGCGGCCGAGACGGCGGATCTGCGCGCTGCGGTGCTGTCCGCCGGCGCGGCGATCGCCGACGTCGACCGCTGGATCGCGGTCGGCGTGGCCGGCGGCGGCGAGGTCGTCGGCGTCTTCGGCCCGGACACGGTCGGCACCTATCGGGGATTCGGCGCGGAGGTGACCGTGCGCTTGGGCCCGGCGGATCCGCCCGATTCCGACGAGGCCCCGACCCCCGACCCCGGACCCCCCGATCCCGGAGTCGCAGACACCGAATTGCCCGGCTCCGGAATTCCCGGCCCCCGACGTCCGGACCCCACCGTGCCGCTGGCCGCCCTGACCGTCGGATGGCTGCGCGATCGCGTCGCACCGCGGGTGCCGGCCCGGGTGCTGATCGCGGCACCCGAACCGACCGCCGGCGAACGCTCGGATACCACGGACCACCTGATCGCCGCGATGGTCGGCGGCGACCGGGTCGGATTCGTGATCGTCGGCGACGGTGCCCGCACCCTCACCGAACGCGCGCCCGGCGGACTGCACCCGGACGCCGCGACCGTTCAGCGCCGACTCGACGACCTGTTGACCACAGCCGACCTGGCCGGGCTCGGGGCGCTCGACGAGCAGGAGTGCACGCGGGTCGGCGTGGGGTCCACCGCGGCCTGGCGGATCGGCGCCTCGGCGGTGGCCGCCCTCGGCGAGCCGGTGGTGCCCCGCGAGCTCTATCGGGGCCATCCCTTCGGCGTCGGATATTGGGTGGGCACCTGGTTGCCGGAGGGGATGTGACCACCCCGATCCGTCCGATCGCGGTGATCGGACCGACCGCCACCGGCAAATCAGATCTGGCCCTCGACCTGGCCCAACGCCTCGACGGTGAGATCATCAACATCGACGCGATGGCCCAGTATCGCGGCATGGACATCGGCACCGCGAAGGTTCCCGTGCCGGAACGCCGCGGTATCGCCCACCACCAGATCGACGTGCTCGACGTCGTCGATACCGCCACCGTGGCCCGCTACCAGCAGGCCGCCGAGGCCGATATCGAGGCGATCCGCGAGCGGGGCCGCCGGCCGGTCATCGTCGGCGGCTCGATGCTCTACGTGCAGGCATTGCTCGACGGATGGCAGCTTCCGCCGACCGATCCGGCCGTGCGTGCCCGCTGGGAGGAGGTGCTGCGGATCGGCGGCACCGAGGCCGTGCTCGCCGAACTGCGGCGCGTCGACCCGGTGGCCGCGGCGACGATCCTGCCGACCGACGGGCGCCGGCTGGTCCGGGCGGTCGAGGTGGTCGAGCTGACCGGTCGCCCGTTCGCCGCCTCCGCTCCCACCAAGGGGCAACCGCGCTGGGAGACCCACCTGATCGGCCTCGACCGCGAGACCGAACTGCTCGACTCCCGCATCGCGCTGCGCACCGAGCGCATGTTCGACACCGGGCTGATCGAGGAGGTCGAGCAGCTGATCCCGCTGGGGCTGCGCGACGGCGTCACCGCCCGCCGGGCGATCGGCTACGAGCAGGCCCTCGAGGTCCTCGACGGCACGATGACCCGCGCCGAGGCGATCGAGACCACCGCCGCCGGAACCCGTCGCTATGTCCGGCGGCAGCGTTCCTGGTTCCGGCGCGACCCGCGGATCGTCTGGTTCGATCCCGGGGCCGACGACCTGCTCGCCCGGGTTCTCGACGGCCTCGCCGCCGCGGGGGAGTGACCCGCGGCCCCGGCCTGCGACCGCCCCGCCCACCGCGATGCGAGAATGGGGGGATGCAGATCAGTGGCGCCCCGACCGGTGGCAACGAGGATGTCGCCTTCCTGAAGGGACACGGCACGCAGAACGACTTCGTCGTCCTGCCGGATCCCGATGCGCGCCTCGACCTGTCGCCGGAGATCGTCGCTGCCATCTGTGACCGCCGCGCCGGCCTCGGCGGCGACGGCATCCTGCGGGTCGCCCGCGCCGGCGCCCTGCTCGACGCCGGTGTCCTGGCCGAACTGCCGGACGGTGTCGACGCCGCGCACTGGTTCATGGACTACCGCAACGCCGACGGCTCGATCGCCGAGATGTGCGGCAACGGGGTGCGCGTCTTCGCGCACTACCTGATCTCGGCCGGCCTGATGCCTTACAACGGCACCGTGGTGGGGTCGCGCGCCGGAGCCCGCCCGGTGGTCGTGCACCACCACCGCGGCCCCGAAGCCGATATCTCGGTGTCGATGGGGCCGGTGCGGCGCCTGGGTACCTCGACCGCGGTGCTCGACGGCCGGGTCTACGAGGGCCTGGGCATCGACGTCGGCAACCCGCATCTGGCCTGCGTCGTCGACGGTCTAGACGCCGCCGGCCTCGCCGAGCTCGACCTGACTCACCGGCCGGATGTCGACGACTCCTTCTTCCCGGCCGGGGTGAACGTCGAGCTGATCACCCCGCCGCGCGACGGCGCGGTCGCGATGCGCGTCTTCGAACGCGGCGTCGGTGAAACACGTTCCTGCGGAACCGGTGTCATCGCCACGGCGGCCGCGGCGTTGGCCTTCGAGGGGGACAGCGAGGGCACGGTCGCGGTGCGCGTGCCCGGCGGACTGTTGGAGGCCCGCATCGACGAGGACGGCTCCATCCTGCGCGGCCCCTCGGTGCTGCTGGCCTCCGGCACGATCGATCATCGCTGGTGGGCGGCACAAAAACCGCATGCATCGACCGTTGCCGCCGTGGGAACATGAAGAAGATATGACTGAACAACCACAGCAGTACCACGAGTCGACCGAGGCCGAGTACGCCGAGTCCACCGGGACCGCGCGGCTGTCCGCCGCGCCGGAACATACGGCGCCGGAGCACGCCGGGCCGACTCACCCCCTCGACGAACCGCCCCGCCGATATGCGCGCTCCGAGCCGTCGGTGGGCGAACTGCAGCTCGCCGAACGCGACGCCCTGCGCCGCGTCAACGGGCTGTCGACCGAACTCGACGACGTCACCGAGGTCGAGTACCGGCAGCTGCGCCTCGAACGGGTCATCCTCGTCGGCGTCTGGACGTCCGGATCGGTCAAGGAGGCCGACGCGAGCATGGCCGAGCTGGCCGCCCTCGCCCAGACCGCCGGGTCGGTGGTCCTCGAAGGGCTCGTCCAACGCCGCGACAAGCCGGACCCGGCCACCTATATCGGCTCCGGCAAGGCCGAGGAGGTGCGCGCCGCCGTCGTCTCGACCGGCGCCGACACCGTGATCTGCGACGGCGAGTTGACCCCCGCCCAGCTGACCGCCCTGGAGAAGATCGTCAAGGTCAAGGTCATCGACCGGACCGCGCTGATCCTCGACATCTTCGCCCAGCACGCCACCTCCCGCGAGGGCAAGGCTCAGGTGGCCTACGCGCAGATGGAGTACATGCTGCCCCGGCTGCGCGGCTGGGGTGAGTCGATGTCCCGGCAGGCCGGTGGCCGCGCCGGCAGCAACGGCGGCGTGGGTCTGCGCGGACCCGGTGAAACCAAGATCGAAACCGACCGGCGCCGGATCCGCGAGCGGATGGCGAAGCTGCGTCGGGAGATCCGCGGCATGAAGCAGGCCCGCGACACCATGCGGGCCCGCCGGCTGGAAGGGGCCGCGCCGCTGGTCGCCATCGTCGGCTACACCAACGCCGGCAAGTCGAGCCTGCTCAACGCGCTGACCGGCGCCGGAGTGCTCGTCCAGGACGCCCTCTTCGCCACCCTCGACCCGACCAGCCGGCGGATGACCTCGCCCGGCGGGCGCGAGGTCGTCATGACCGACACCGTCGGATTCGTGCGCCACCTGCCGACCCAGCTGGTCGAGGCGTTCCGTTCGACGCTCGAGGAGGTCGCCGACGCCGATCTGCTCCTGCACGTCGTCGACGGCTCCGACCCCGATCCGACCGCCCAGATCAGCGCGGTGCGCCAGGTTCTGCGCGAGGTGCTGGAGGGCGACGACCGGCGGCATCCGCCGGAGTTGATCGCGCTGAACAAGGCCGACGCCGCCGACCCGGTGGTCCTGGCCGGACTGCGCAGCCTGCTTCCGGAATCGATCGTCGTATCGGCGGCCGACGGCACCGGCATCGAGGAGTTGCGGGAACGAATCGGCGCGGTGGTCGACGCCGACGAGGTCTCGCTGGATCTGGTGGTGCCCTACGAACGCGGCGACGTGATCTCCCGGCTGCACCACGCGGCCCGGGTCACCCAGACCGCCCACGAAGCCGACGGCACGCACGTCCGGGTCCGCGTTCCCGCGGGTCTGGTTCCTTCGCTGCGCGAGTTCGTTCGGTCGACGTGAGATATCGACGGCCGAGGTGGGCGGCGGGGGCCGCTTGGGCCGTCGTCTGCCTCTGCCTGGGGATGGCTCCGGCCGCCGCGCAACCCGCGGAAACGCCGGATCCGTCGGCCACCCAGACGTCCGCCGGCTCCGAGGTCTACTGCACCCCGGACGACCCGGGCCTGGTGGAACTGTCCGGGCTGACCGTGGTCGGCGACACGATCTACGCCGTCGGCGACAGCGGCAACGACGATCGGGTCGCGGCCATGGACAGCTCCTGCCAGGTTCTGGAGTGGATTCCCAACCCGATCGACCCCTACGACGTCGAGGACATGACCTATCGGAACGGCCGACTCTGGCTGGCCGATATCGGTGACAACGCCGGGGTTCGGGACACGATCGCGATGACCGATCTGAACCTGACCGACCGCACCGGCGCCGTGCACCGCATGACCTACCCCGACGGGCCCCGCGACGCCGAGGCGATCCTGCTCGAGGCCGACGGCCGCCCGGTGGTGATCACCAAGGACGCCGGCGGCAACAGCGAGATCTTCACCGCCGACGTCCCGGTGGAGGACCTCGCCGCGCCCGGTCCCACGCCGATGCGGGCGGTCGGGCCCTTCGTGGTGACCTCGACCGGCACCGAGGGCGGTCCACCGCTGATCGACGGATCGCTGATGGTGACCGGCGCCGCCATCGACGCGTCCGGCACCGTCGCCGCGGTGCGCACCTATACCGACCTCTACCTCTTCCGGATCGGCGACGGCGGGGTCGCGCAGTCCCTGCTCGGTCCTCCCGCGCTCGTCGTGCCGCTGCCCGCGCAGCCGCAGGGGGAGGCGATCGCCTTCCTCGACAACGGTGACCTGCTGGTGGCGTCGGAGGGCGGCACCCGGCAGGCGACCCAACCGATCGCGGTGGTGCGTGGGGTCGTCGACATGGTCGCTCCCGCGGATATCGCGGAGCCGGTCGCCGACGGATCGGTGAGCCCGTCCGGCGCACTGATCTTCGCGTTGTCCGCGACGGTCCTGCTGATCGGCGTCTCGGTGCTGTTGGGCCGTCGCTCGCGGCGTCGCGCCGCCGAGGAGGACGACGCCTATGACATATCCGACGACGTGGACGACGAGATCGCGGCCGAGGATCGGGCGCTGCCCTTCGATCCCGACGATCCGTACGCCCTCGACCCGACCGACACCGACGCGTCGAACGCGAAGGGTGGGCGCGGCCGTCGATAGCCGAACGCCGCGCTGCCGTTGCGGATCGCAACGACCATTACCCCGGTCCCTGGTGCTACAGAGTTCGGAGGCTGTCCGGTGGTATCACCACGCGCTGGTCAGATCGGTCTGCCCGAAGTCCTCGCCTTTGAACAACAACGGGGCGTTCGCGAGCTTGGCGGTCGCGTAGGAGAAGCAGTCCCCGAGGTTCAGGCCGGCGGGGTGACGTCCCTTTCCGAATCGGCGCCACGCCGTGATGGCTGTTCGCGCGTGATCGGCGTCCACCGGCACGACGGTCGCGGCGACGCCGTCGAGTAACAGTTCGAGATCCCGCGCAGCGTCGGGTCCCTGCTTGGCTTCCACGACGATGCCGGACTCGACGACCGTGGCAGCGCCGATGAGGACCTGCTCACCGTGCATACGGGCGAGGTACCGTTCCGCGTCGTCTTCACCCAGCACGATCGCGACCAGCGCCGACGTGTCGGTGACGATCACGCGGGCAGGCCCCGATCGTCGTAGCCGAGGATCGTGTCGGCACTGCGGTCGTCGATCGTCGCTCGCGCGCGCCCCCGCGCGATGATCGCCTCCAGGCCTGCGGCAGTCACGGCGGACTGTCGTGCTCGAAGAGCCGCGAGTTTCTCCTCGATCGCTTCCCGTAGCGCAGTTGTGATCGGCTTGCCGGTGAGCTGGGCGAGTTCGCGGGCCAACCGATCGGTCTCGGGATCCTTGATGTTGAGCGCCATCTAGGAAGATTATCATGTTGAAAGGAAGATATCGATCCTCCTCAGTTGGGGTGGACGTGTTCGGCGTCAGCCGGGCAGGTGTCCTTTGCGGCGGAGACGATCACTCCCGCGATCGGTGCGTTTCGGATCGTCCGGAGCCCTGGATCGTCTGTCACGCCTTCGTGCGGCGTATCGCTGCGGTCGATGTCTGGCGGCAGCCGAAACAGTTCGCACACATTGCTTCGGTCACGAAAGGTGCTCGCTCCGGTCCTGTCGGTGTCCGGCATCACGTTTTAGCCTGCATGTGGTCGGGCGGGCCGCCATGCGCGCCGGCGCCGACGAGCCATCGACATCGCCCTTCGAGGAGAGCCAGTGGAACGTACCCTGTTCGACGCCGAACACGACCTGTACCGCGAGTCCTACCGCAAGTTCCTCGGGCTGAATGTCGCCCCCAACCACGATCGTTGGGAGGAGCAGAACATCGTCGACCGGGACGTCTGGATCGAAGCCGGTAAGCAGGGCTTTCTGGGGATGGCGGTTCCGGAGCAGTACGGCGGCGGCGGTGTGCGCGACTTCCGGTACAACGCGATAGTCGGCGAGGAGAACACCCGCGGCCACTACGGCGGCCTCGGCTTCACCCTGCAGAACGACGTGGTCCAGCCCTATCTGACCGAGCTGTCCAACGAGGAACAGAAGCAGCGGTGGCTCCCCGGCTTCTGTAGTGGCGAGATCATCACCGCGATCGCGATGACCGAGCCGGGTACCGGCAGCGACCTGCAGGGCATCAAGACCCGCGCGGTCCGCGACGGCGACGACTGGGTGCTCAACGGCTCGAAGACGTTCATCACCAATGGCATCAACTCCGACCTGGTGATCGTCGTGGCGCGCACCGATCCGGAGAAGGGCTCCCAGGGCTTCAGCCTGCTGGTGGTCGAGCGGGGGATGGCCGGCTTCGAACGTGGTCGCAATCTCGACAAGATCGGCCTCAAGGCCCAGGACACCGCCGAGCTGAGCTTCACCGACGTGCGGATCCCCAAGGAGAACGTCCTCGGTGAGGAGGGCCTGGGCTTCATCTACCTCATGCAGAACCTCCCGCAGGAGCGGTTGTCGATCGCCGTCGTCGCGGCCGCCGCGATGGAGTCGGTGCTCGAATCCACCAGCCAGTACGTGCGGGACCGCAAGGCGTTCGGCAAGCCGATCGGTGCCTTCCAGAACACCCGCTTCGAGCTGGCGGATCTGGCGACCCAGACCACGATCGCCCGCGTCTTCGTCGATCGCTGCATCGAGCTGCTCAACGAGGGCAAGCTGACGGTGCAGGAGGCCGCCATGGCCAAGTGGTGGACCACCGATGCGCAGGTCAAGCTGATCGACCGGTGCCTGCAGCTGCACGGTGGCTACGGCTACATGAAGGAGTACCCGATCGCGAAGGCCTTCCTCGATTCGCGGGTGCAGACCATTTACGGCGGCACCACCGAGATCATGAAGGAGATCATCGGGCGCGGGATGAACCTCGCCTGACCTTCTCGAACCGCTCCGCGTCCCCGGCATCGCATAGGTGCCGGGGACGCGTCGTTGCGGGCGATGGTGCTCGGCGGGTGGGAGACCGATAGGGAACAATCGAACCGGTCCGACGCCGAGGTGACAACGACGATGGAGGTGCTGTCCCGTGCCGGATACGAACCCGACGGCCCCGGACGATCCCGATAACAGGCCGGATCCCAGCGGCCGGTGGATACCTTCGCCGCTGGTCGGTGGCCTGTACACGGTGATTCTGCGGTACTGCCGGCGCCGGATCGGGGACACGGGGCACGCCGGCGAACTCGCCGATCGTGTCGCCGAGGACCTGGCGGTTTCGACGATGGTCGCCCTGTCCCGGATCGCGGAGGCCGACGGCCCGGGCGAACCATCGCTGCCCGATGCCCTCGACGCCGCCGAAAGCGAGCTGTCCGCAGCCGGGATTCCGCCCCGGGGGTACCCGGACCGTCGGGCGCTGCTGTCGAAGCTGCCGGACCATCAGCGCGACATCGTGACGCTTCTGGTCGTGGTGGGCATGTCCGCCGAGGAAACCTCCAAGGTGGTCGGCTGGAACGCGGGGGCCGTGCGGGTCGCAGGTCACCGCGGAATGGCCAAGCTCAAGCGAATGCTGGGAGGCCCCGACGACCCGGACTGATACCGACGGACCCGGACCGATACCGACGACCCGGACCCGAACCGGCGCCGTCGGTGTGCGAGCGCCGTCAGTCATCCGCGACGCGCGGCGCCGTGCGCATGGTGTCCCCGGCCCGCGCGGCAAAGGCCACCGCGGTGGCGGTGATCGTCCGGTGCATGACGTCGACCGCCGCCGTGGGCGCGACGTCCGACGGACGATGCAGGCTGATCACGCGCGTGAGCGTCGGCTCCTCGAGCCGTACCGAACGCAGGCCGGGGCGATCGATCAGGACCATCGCCGGCACGATCGCCACGCCGAGGCCGCGCTCGACGAAGCGCAGCACCGCGTCCATCTCCGCCCCTTCGAGCACCACGTTCGGTGTCAGGCCCGCTGCGCGGAACGCGTCGTCGGTGGTGCCCCGCAGGTCGTACGACGAGCTGAAGACGATCTGCGGCAGGCCCGCGACGGCGGCGAGGTCGATCGTGGCGCCGGAGACCACCGCCGGTCGGGCGGCGGAGGAGATCACGACGAGTTCCTCGACCAGTAGCGGCGTCACCGTGAAGCGCTCGGCGGGCGCGGCGTCCGAGGTGGTGATGAGCGCCAGATCGAGTTCCCCACCGGCCAATTCATCGAGGAGCCGCCGCGATCCCCGCTCGGACAGATGTAGTTCGACCGCCGGGTAAGCCGCGTGGAAGGTGCTCAGCACCTCGGCGACGAGACTGATGCACAGTGTCGGCGTAGCCCCCAGGCGGACCCTACCGCGCTGCAGGCCGGCGAGTTCGGCCAACTCCCGGTGGACGGTCTCGGCGTCGGCGAGCATCCGCCGCGCCAACGGCAGCAGTAGCTCCCCGGCACCGGTCAGCGTGCTTCCGCCGCGAGCCCGATGGAACAGTTCGGCACCGAGATCACTTTCCAGAGTGGAGATCTGCCGGCTCAGCGACGGTTGCGCCAGGTGCAGCCGGTCCGCCGCCCGGGTGAAGTTGCCGATCTGCGCCACCTCCACGAAGCTGCGCAACTGTTCGAGGTTCACCTCGATAGCATATCCGTATCGAATCAACCAGAAATATGCATTGGAGTAATGCAGAGGTCGTCCTTACCTTTGGAGTGATGAGCACCCCGGACCATCGGATATCCACAACCGAACGCCAAATGTCCACTACCGTCCTCGTCGTCGGCACCGGAGGCTCCGGACTGCGGGCCGCGATCGAGCTGGCCGAAGCAGGCATCGACGTCCTCGCCCTGGGCAAGCGGCCGAAGATGGACACCCACACCTCGCTGGCCGCCGGTGGGATCAACGCGGCCCTGGCCACCATGGATCCCGACGACAGCTGGCAACAACACGCCGCCGATACGCTTCAGGAGAGCTATCTGCTGGCCAACCCTCGCACCGTCGAGATCGTCACCTCCGGCGCGGCGCGGGGGATCGAGGACCTCGAACGGTACGGAATGCCGTTCGCCCGCGAGGCGGACGGCCGCATCTCGTTGCGCTTCTTCGGCGCACATACCTACCGCCGCACGGCATTTGCCGGCGACTACACCGGCCTCGAGATCCAACGCACCCTGATCAATCGGGCGGCGCAGCTGCAGATTCCGATCCTCGACAGCGTGTACGTCACCCGCATCCTGGTCAACGACGACGGCGCCGTCTTCGGCGCCTACGGGTTCGACATCGAAAACGGCACAAGGTATCTCATCCACGCGGATGCGGTGATCCTCGCGGCGGGCGGGCACAACCGCATCTGGCGGCGTACCTCGTCCCGCCGGGACGAGAACACCGGCGACTCCTTCCGGCTGGCCGTCGACGCGGGTGGTCGGCTGCGTGATCCGGAGCTGGTGCAGTTCCACCCGTCGGGCATTCTCGAACCGGAAAACGCAGCCGGAAGCCTGGTTTCCGAGGCGGCGCGTGGTGAGGGCGGCATCCTGCGCAACGGCCTCGGCGAGCGCTTCATGGGCAATTACGATCCGCAGCGCCTCGAACTGTCGACCCGCGACCGGGTCGCGCTGGCCTGCTACACCGAGATCAAGCAGGGGCGCGGCACCCCGAACGGTGGTGTGTGGCTCGATGTTTCACACCTACCCCGGCAGACGATCATGACCCGGCTGCCGCGGGTCTACCAGACGATGCTCGAGCTGCAGATGCTCGACATCACCAAGGATCCGATCGAGATCGCACCGACCGCGCACTACTCGATGGGTGGGGTCTGGGTGCGTCCCGAGGACCATTCCACGGACGTGCCGGGGCTCTACGCGATCGGCGAAGCCTCCTCGGGTCTGCACGGGGCGAACCGGCTGGGCGGCAACTCGCTGATCGAACTGCTCGTCTTCGGCCGCATCGTCGGGCAGGCGGCGGCCGCGTACTCCGCGGGGCTGTCCGCTCAGAAGCGGTCGTCGGACGCGGTCGCCCGGGCGCGAGCCGAGATCGCGGACCTGCTGTCCACCGACGGTCCGGAGAATGTGCGGGCCCTGCAGCGGGATATCCGCAATACGATGACCGAGCATGCCGGTGTCGTCCGCGACGAGGCGGGCCTGCGGACCGGTCTGGCGGAACTCGACGCGATCGAGGCCCGCATGGCCGATATCGGTGTGCATCCGGACATCGCCGGCTACCAGGATCTCGCGCACGCCTTCGACCTGAAGTCCGCTGCGCTGGCGGCGCGCGCGACCCTGCTGGCCGCCCTCGAACGTCGCGAGACACGCGGCTGCCACAATCGCAGCGACTACCCGGACCTCGACCCCGCCCTGCAGGTCAACCTGGTGTGGTCGCCGTCGACCGGCGTCGTACGCGAGCCGATTCCGGAGATCCCCGCCGCCATCGCCACGCTGATGCGCGACGACATCTCGGTCGCCGGGAAGCTCGTCGAATAGCGGTGACGCGCGTCTGTCGGGCGCTCAACCACGGCGCCCGACACGCGCGCGACCGGATCAGATCTTGCGCACGACGGTGACGACCTTGCCCAGGACCACCGCATCCGTGCCGTCGATCGGCTCGAAGAGGTCGTTGTGGGGGAGCAGCCAGACCTGGCCGTCGGTGCGCTTGAAGGTCTTGACCGTCGCCTCGCCGTCGATCATCGCCGCGACGATGTCGCCGTTGTCGGCGACGTTCTGCTGACGCACGACCACCCAGTCGCCATCGCAGATCGCCGCGTCGATCATCGATTCACCGACGACCTTGAGCAGGAAGAGCGACCCCTCGCCGACCAGCTCGCGCGGCAGCGGGAAGACCTCCTCGACCGCCTGCTCGGCGAGGATCGGACCACCGGCGGCGATCCGACCGAGGACCGGCACGAACGCCGGAGTGGGCAGCGGATCGCCGTCGAAGGTCGACGACGAGTCGTCGACGCCGCGCACGTCGACCGCGCGGGGACGGTTCGGATCGCGGCGCAGGAAGCCCTTGCGCTCCAGCGTCCGCAGCTGATGGGCGACCGAGGACGTCGAGGTCAGGCCCACCGCATCGCCGATCTCCCGGATGCTCGGCGGGTAGCCGCGCTCGGCGACCGAGGCGCGGATGACCTCGAGGACCCGCCGCTGACGATCGGTCAGCTCGGAGACGTCGAGGGAGGGCGCCTCCTCCTCCACGACCGCCGGGCCCTCCGGGCGCAGCCGGGTCACACCGGCGGTGGCGTGATCGTCGGCCTCGTCCGAGGCGCCGTGAGTATCCCGGGTGGTCGGCATGCTGGGCTCCCTGTGTCGCTGGTCGGTCGGCGCGCGGCCGACCGGATCGGATCGAGGGATCCGTCCTGCGCCGGTCGTGGCGTCGTTGGTCTCGAATCTAGTCGCACCCATCGCCCTGATCAAACAGATGTTCGAGGCGTGTCGCGGATGGTCGGCGAACTTTTCCGGTGAACTTGTCGGCCCCCCGTGATAGAAATCGAACAGACGTGCAATCGAACGTCTGATCGAATACCGGCGGCCGGGGGTCGCCGAACCGGCGAAGGGACGGATCATGACACAGGCACTGATGCGTATCGATGGACACACCGCGGACTCCGCCGAGCGGGCCGACGGCGCGCTCGCGGTTCGGCCTGCACGGATCGCGCCGCCGCGCGGTACCACCGCCGACGTGGCGTTCACCGACGTGGCGTTCGCCGACGGATCGGTCAGTTACCTCGACAGCTACCGGTACCGCCGTCCGGTTCCCCGGCGGCGCTCGTCGATGGTCGACGTCGATCGGTCGCGCGAGCGGGAGGTCGTCACCGCGACGCGGGCCACCACCACGATCGTCATCGATGAGACGCCGTTGATTCGCCTGATCCGCACCGTGGTGATCGCGCTGCTGGTGGCGACGGCGTGCATGCTGCTGGTCTGGATCGCGAACCTGCGCGCCACCCCGATCCCGGAGGGGCCGGCTCCGCTGCCGGTCGCCGCGGTGGTCTCGGTGGACTCGTCGGCGACGGTCGGCGGGTGACGAGGTCCGATTCCCGTCGGAGCCCCCGGATGACGCCGGGAGGGGTGAGGGGCTCGAGCACCCAGGCTGAGCAGGGTATTCTCGGAATGCGTACCCGGCCGAAATGGTCGGTCCAGACGTGGTCGAGAACCGAGGGGTTGCGCATGTTCTGCCCGTTCTGTCGTCATGAGAACTCCCGCGTGGTCGACTCGCGCGAGGCGGACGACGGGAACGCGATTCGCAGACGACGACAGTGCACCGCATGCGGGCGGCGCTTCACCACGGTGGAAACCGCGGTCCTGGCCGTGGTGAAGCGCAGCGGCGTCACCGAACCCTTCAGCCGGGACAAGGTGATCCAGGGTGTGCGGCGCGCCTGCCAGGGGCGGGATGTCAACGAGGACCAGCTCGCCCTGCTGGCGCACCGGGTCGAGGACACCGTGCGGGCGTCCGGTTCGGCGGAGATCCCCAGCCACGAGGTGGGTTTGGCGATCCTCGGACCGCTGCGCGAACTCGACGAAGTCGCCTACCTGCGGTTCGCATCGGTCTACCGGTCTTTCAGCTCCGCCGAGGACTTCGCCCGCGAGATCGAGGAATTGCGTTCCCTGCGGCAGCGGGATGGCGACCGTGGGGGCGATCTGGATTCGCATCTGGCTACAGGCGGCGCGTCTCCGCGTTAGATCTACGTCCATCTGGGATGGCAGCGGGTAGGGTCCTTGCAAAGGAATGGCGAGCGGAGGACTGAGCCAGATGGCTAAGACGATCACACTCTTCAATAATAAGGGTGGCGTTTCCAAGACTACGACTTGCTTTAATCTTGGCTGGATGCTAGCCTCCCGCGGTCTACGGGTGATAATGGTAGACGCTGATCCGCAGTGTAATCTCACTGGGATGGTATTGGAGCTAAGTGCTGAAGATGCCCTAGAGGAATTCTACAATGTGAATCCGGGAGTGAATCTAAAGGAAGCCCTAGAGCCCGCATTTAAGTCGCGACCTGTTCCGCTTCAGCCGGTTGATTGTATCCCGGTTCCCGGTCGAGATGGGCTCTATCTTATTCCGGGTCATATTGCTCTATCCGAGGATGAAACATCCTTGGGAATAGCGCAGCAGCTCTCGGAGTCTTTGCAGGGGTTGAGAAATCTTCCTGGCAGCTTTTCTCATCTCTTTAAGATAACAGCTGATAAATATGATGCCGATTATGTAATAGTAGACCTCAGCCCGGGGTTGGGGGCGATTAATCAAAACCTCGTTGCGACCTCTGATTACTGCTTGGTTCCCTGCAGTCCGGATATTTTCTCGGTGATGGCGATCGACTCCCTTGCGAGAATCCTTCCTAGGTGGATGGATTGGGCCAGGAGAGCGAACAAATTGGAAGTTCTAGCGGAGGCAGACTACCCTTTCCCGGAACCGCGCTTGAAGTTTCTCGGCGTGGTTGTGCAGCGGTTCCGAGTTCGCAGCGGAAAGCCGACCCAGGCTTTTCAAAAGTACTTCGACAAACTAAATGAAGCTATTCTGGATTCTCTAGTGCCGGCCCTAAGAAGAACCGATTTGCTGCTTTCGGCGACGAAGTACCGGGATTCTGGAATGGATTCTCACTATGTACTTGCCGAAGTTCCTGACTTCAATACGTTGATCGCTCATTCGCAGCAAACGCGAAAGCCGGTTTTCGCACTGACGCGAGAGGATGTCGGTCGCGGAGGCAGGCTTTGGTCGAACCAAGAGGCGAGCATTGATAGCTTCCGGGACACGTTTGAAGAACTCGCTCAACGGGTCATCAAGTTGACTGACGGTTCCTAGGTAGAAATAGTGGCGACTTCTAGGCTGCCGCAGTTTAATCTCAACGTTGCGCGGGCCCGTGAATTGGTCGGACTCGGTGTGGCGGTTTCCGGCATCACCTCCGGGAGTGTCAATTCTTCCGATATGTACCGATCGGCCCTGGTCCAAGGCGTGGCTGCGCTCGACGCGTACGTTCATGACGTTGTCTTGGACTTCACGATTGAGATCCTGAGGGGCATACGACCGCCTGGTACGGCGGGGCGTATCGGACTGCACTTCGGTGCTGTGTGTGATCTCCTAAACGCACCAGGTGCTGTTGAGTTCGAGCTGATGGCACGTGAACTTGTAAACCAACGCCTCAGTGCCGAGACCTTCCAGAAGCCTGATGACATAGCGAAAGCTTTCGCTTCGGTGGGTGTGAACGGAATATGGCGAGGAGCATTTGGAATCGGTTCAGGGATTACTACCGAATTGAATCTAGTGGTAGGCCGCCGAAATCAAGTTGTTCATCGCTGTGATATGGATCCCGCCGGGGTATTGGGGATACTACCTATGGAGGACCTTGACGCGTTGGCTGCGATCGGAACGGTAGAGACAGTTGTTCAGGGTATTGATGCGTACCTGTGAATGAGGCGCAGCGGTGCGGAGTTATCTCGGCCTGGCGGATTGAGTAGCTCAGACTTGATCCTCTAACGCGAGAGTCGACCTCAGCGCCGCACGAGGGCGGCGATCGTTCGGGCCACACGCTTCTCCGAGATCGGATAGGCCGTTCCGAGGCCCTGGGCGAAGAGGCTGATCCGCAATTCCTCGATCATCCATGCAGGTTGGCGAGCGCCCTCCGACATGCGGGCGCCCTCGGGCAGCGCCTCGAGCGCCTGCGCGTACTGCGCGAAGACCCGATCCAGAGCCACCATTCCCACGCGATCCCGGTCCGCCGACGCGGGCAGCGCCTCCAGTCGCATCCGCGCACCGCTGAGGTAACGCGGCAGATCGGCCAGATGTTCACTGCCGGTGTCGAAGACGAAGCCGTCGAAGATCAACCCGTCCACCTGTTCGCGCACATCGGCGGCCGTATCCGGGAACCGTTGTGTCGCAGCGGTACCGAGCAGAGCGGTCACCTCCGCGGCGGCCGCGAGGATCGCGGCGACCGCGCGCAGCGTGCGCGGTGCGGCGGCGTTGATCGCCGGTCGGATCCGGGTGACCAGCGCCTCGAAGTCCTCGGCGGACATCGGCGCGGGCGCGGCAGCGGCCTGTTCGGCCACCAGGAGCAACACGATGTCGTCGACCAGCGCCTGCGCCGACGGATACGGACTCTGCGAGAGTGCCAACCGATCCCGAGTCCCCAACGACCCCAACAACGAACCGGCCGCCGGGTGGATGCGTCGGGCCGCCAGCCGGGCCACCGCCCGGCGATGCCCACGATCGCGGGAGATCCGCGACGGATACATCCGCAGCGTCGCACCCCCGGACCCGTTCGCCGACGGACCGGCACCGGGCGTTCCCGTCCCGTCCACCGACAGGCCCGGATAGGCCGTCACGTCCATCCCGCGCACCGTGCGTGTCACCTCGTCCTGCAGCGTCCCGAAGGTATCCGCCGTCCACTCGACCGCGGTCGGAGCGGCCGCCGCGGCCGCCGCCGGTCGGCCGGGCCGGGAGCCGCGCACCTGGACGCGCAGCGCCTCGAGATCGCGGGAGCGCCCCACCTCGCGGCCGGAGTCGTCGACGACCCGGAAACCCATCCGCAGGTGCGGATCGAGCGCATCGGGCCGGAAATTGCCCGCCACCACCGGCACCCCGGAGACCTCGACGATCGCCGCGGTCAGGGCGTCGACGAAGGGGCGGGTGCGCACCGGCATCCGAGCCAGCGCGGCGGTCGCGATGTCGGGAGCGGGCACCACCCGGCGACGCAACTCCTTCGGCAGGGTCCGGATCAACGCGGTCGCCAGATCGTGGCGCATACCGGGCACCAACCAGTCGAAGCCCACCGACCGGACGTGGTCGAGCAGCGACGCCGGGATTGTGGCGGTCACGCCGTCGTCGGCGTTGCCCGGCTCGAACAGGTATGTCAGATCCAGCCGCACCTCGCCCTGCTGCCAGATCCGGGGGAACGCCGCCTCGTCGAGGCCCGCCGCCTGCGGATTGGTGACGACGTCGACGGTGAAGTCGAGCAGATCCGGGGTCTCGCGACGCTTGCGCTTCCACCAGGCGTCGAACTGTCGGGCGGTGACCACCTCGCCGTCGATGCGGCGATCGTAGAAATCGAACAGGGCGTCGTCGTCGACGAGGATGTCGCGCCGCCGGGCCCGGTTCTCCAGGTCCTCGGTGTCCTCGAGCAGCCGACGGTTGTGGTCGAGGAAGCGGTGCCGGCCGCGCCACTCGCCCTCCACCAGGGCGTGGCGGATGAACAGTTCACGCGCATGCGTCGGATCGATCCGCGAGAGCTGCACCGGCCGCCCGGTCACCAGCGGCACCCCGAAGAGGGTGACCCGCTCGCGGATCATCGCCGCCTCGCGCTTGCTCGACCAGTGCGGCTCCGCGTACTGCCGCTTCACCAGATGGCCGGCCAGTTGCTCGACCCACTCCGGTTCGATGCGGCCGACCGTGCGTGCCCAGAGGCGGCTGGTCTCCACCAATTCGCCGGCCATCACCCACCGCGGCGGCTTGTTCGCCAGCGACGATGCGGGGAAGATCGCGAACTTGGTGCCGCGCGCTCCGGCGAACTCGCGGGTCTCACCCTCCCGCAGACCGATATGTGTCAGCAGGCCGGCCAGGATCGCACGGTGGACCCGCTCGACGTCGCCGGCCAGCGGGGGAACGCCGTCGTCGGTGGGCTCGGGGAGATCCCGCCGATCGACCGTCCACCCGAGATCGCGGACGATGCCGCGCAACTGCCCGTGCAGGTCCTGCCACTCCCGCACCCGCAGATAGTGCAGATACTCGGTGCGGCACAGCCGGCGGAACGCGCTCGACGAGAGCTGGTCGCGACGCAGCCGTAGGTAGTCCCACAGCCGCAGGTAGGCCAGGAAGTCCGAGCCGGGGACGTTGAAGCGGGCATGGGCGGAGTCCGCCGCGCCGCGATGCTCGGTCGGCCGCTCGCGGACATCCTGGATCGACAGCGCCGCGACGATCACCAGAACCTCGGCCAGTACGCCGGTGCGGTTCGCCTCGTGCAGCATGCGGGCCATCCGGGGGTCGAGCGGGATACCGGCGAGCTCGCGGCCCACCGGGGTCAAGCGGGGACCCCGGGGAGCCTGCTCGGTTTCGTCGTCGCCGGCCGTCGACCGCCGACCCCGGCCGCGGCGACCCCCCGCCCGTCCGCCCGCGGTCGCCTCCTCGGAGCCGGAGCCGGAGCCGGAGCCGGAGCCGGAGCCGGAGAGGCCCGAGCCGTCGGAGCCGGGGGAACCCGAGCCCGACCCGGAGTTCGTATCGGTGGCGGTCCCGTCGGACGCCCGGTCGGTGGTCGCGTCGGACGATCCCCGGTCGTCGGTGCCGGCGAGGGCGCCCAGCTCGGTCAGGACCGCGATGCCGTCGCGCACCGCCCGCGGGTCCGGCGGATCGACGAAGGGAAAGTCCTCGATGCGGCCGAGGCTCAGGGCCGCCATCCGCAGGACGACGGACGCCAGATTGGTCCGCTGGATCTCCGGCTCGGTGAACGCCGGACGGGCGTCGAAATCCTCCTCGGAGTACAGCCGGATGCAGATGCCGTCGGCGACACGACCACAGCGGCCGGACCGCTGGCGCGCCGAGGCCTGCGAGATCGGTTCGATCGGCAGCCGCTGCACCTTGGACCGCAGCGAGTACCGGGAGATGCGCGCCGTCCCCGGATCGACCACGTACCGGATGCCCGGCACCGTCAGCGAGGTCTCCGCGACGTTCGTCGACAGGATCACCCGCCGGCCGGTGTGGGATTGGAAGACCCGATGCTGCTCGGCCGCCGAGAGCCGACCGTAGAGCGGCAGGATCTCGAGGTTTCGGAACTTCCGGTCGCGCAGCGCGTCGGCGGTATCGCGGATCTCGCGTTCGCCGGACAGGAAGACCAGGATGTCCCCATCGCCCTCGGCCAGCAGCTCCGAGACCGCGTCGCAGACCCCGTCGACCTCGTCGAGGTCGATCACCTCCTCGCCCACCTCGACCGTCAGCGGGCGGTACCGCACCTCGACCGGGTAGGTCCGCCCCGATACCTCGATGATCGGGGTGTCGATCCCCATCGACCGGAAGTGCTCGACGAAACGTTCCGGGTCGATCGTCGCCGAGGTGACGATCACCTTCAGGTCGTCGCGCACCTGCAACAGTCGCGCCAGATAGCCGAGGATGAAGTCGATATTGAGGCTGCGCTCGTGGGCCTCGTCGATGATGATCGTGTCGTAGGCGCTCAGCCGACGATCGCGATTGATCTCGTTGAGCAGGATGCCATCGGTCATCACCTTGACCAGGGTCGACGGGCTCGAGGTGTCGGTGAAGCGCACCTGATAGCCGACGTGATTGCCGATCTGTTCGCCGAGTTCGTCGGCGATGCGTTCGGATACCGATCGGGCCGCGAGCCGCCGCGGCTGGGTGTGGCCGATCATGCCGCGCACGCCGAGGCCGAGGTCGAGGCAGATCTTCGGCAGCTGGGTGGTCTTGCCCGAGCCGGTTTCACCCGCCACGATCACGACCCGGTGGTCCCGGATCGCCTCCGCGATCCGATCGCGGGCGGCGGTCACCGGCAGATCCGGGGGATAGGAGATCGTCGGGACCGCGGCGCGGCGCCGCTCGACGATCCCGCGGGCCCGTTCGAAGTCCTCACCGATCGCCGCGCGTGCCCGCGGACTGCGGGCACGCCGCAGCCGCGTCCGGAAGCGTTCGGCGTCGGCGATCGTCAGTTCGTCGAGATCGAACGACACGGGAGGTGCGGGCTCGCGACGAGCGTCGGGCGCGATCTCACCCGGACCGGACGGTGCGGGCTCGCGGGTATCGGACGAATCGCGATCGGAATCGATGGGCATGACCGATCCCAGGATACGGATGCCGCCGCCGGTCGCGAACGGCGCGGGCTCAGGACGCCGTGGTCGAGCGGGATACCGCTTCGGCGTAGCGGCGGTGGAGCCGTTCGCGGATCTCCCCGGGGGTGTACGTGGCGCGGCGCCGTTGATTCCGGGCCACGAGCACACCGCCCGCCGTGACGCCGACGATGCCGGCCAAGCCGACCCACTTCCACAGGGACATTCGCTCATGCTAGGTCAGTGTCGGTCCCGAATCGGGCACCGCACCGGGGTATCGGCGCCGTGTCGCCGGACCCGTTCCCGAGTCGCGCCGCACGCCCTCCTCGGGGTCGTGTCGGGGGGCCGGGCGGCTGGCTTTACACTGTGCGCGTGCGACCGGTCAACGTCGATGACGCCCTGGAAATCAGCCGTACGGGCGACATTTGGTTGTTCCGTGGCCGATCCGGCCCGGACCGAGCGATTCAGACGCTCACCAACAGTCCGGTCAACCATGTCGGAATGATTGTGGCGCTGGATGATTTGCCGCCGCTGATGTGGCACGCCGAGCTGGGTGCCTCGCTCGAGGACATGTGGACCGGGCGGCGTCAGCGCGGTGTGCAGCTGCACGACGCGCGGCAGGCGATCGACCAGTGGACCGGTAGGTACGAGCAGCGGTGTTGGTTTCGGCAGTTGCTCAGCTCGATCACCGTCGAGCAGGAGGATCGGCTGCTCGAGACGATCGCCCGCATGAACGGGGTCGACTTCCCGCATACGATGCGACTGCTGGGTCGGTGGCTGCGCGGGCGGGTTCAGTTGCCCGGCCGCGGCGCCGGGCGCCTCCCGGACGAGGGCGACGAGGAGCAGGCGGGCGGTGCCCGGCGATTGGAATCGGCGTACTGCGCGGAGGTCGTGGCGGTGACCTACGAGGCGATGGGCCTGCTCGAAACCCGCAAGACCACCAACTGGTACGACCCGGGCCGCTTCTGGAGTGGCGACTCGCTGCCGCTGGCCCCCGACGTCGAGTTGGGCCGCGAAATCCCGGTCGCCCTACCCGATCCGAGCCGCTCGACCTGATTCCCCCCCGGCCGGGCAGGCCCCCGGCGGGGCACAGCGGTCGCTCGGCCGCAGGAGCTTTCGAGCGACCGGGTGCGCCGTCCCGCCGCGGTGGCGCGGGCTCAGCCCGCGATCAACTCCACGTCGGTCAGTACGACCTCGCCGGCCCGATCGGACGCTTCGACGTCGACCGTCGCGGTGATCGCCCATCCGTGATCGCCCTCGGGGTCGTCGATGATCTGCCGGAACCGAATCCCGTTGGCATCCGCGGTGTAGTCGAACAGCGCCCCGCCGCGGGCGTTCGGGCCGGAGTCGACCGGGCCGTACTCGTCGGTATAGGGCTGCAATTCGGTCGACCAATCGACATCCGGCGCCAGTTCGGCCAGATCGGCCCAGCGCCGTCGCGCAGCGAATTCGACCAGTCGGAATGCCGCATTTCGGACCATGACTCGGAAGGCGCGGGTATTCGCCGAGATCGGTCGCGGGGCATCCGATTCGCGCGGTGGCCCGACCGGCACCTCCGGGTCGGGGTTGGTCAGCGCCTCCCACTCGTCGAGCAGGCTCGAATCCACCTGGCGCACCAGTTCGCCCAACCACTCGATCAGGTCGTCGAGTTCCTCGGTGCGCGCGGACGGTGGAACGGTCTGTCGCAGCGACCGGTAGGCGTCGGCCAGATAGCGCAGCACGGTGCCCTCGGCGCGGGCCAGACCATAGGCCGAGATCAGGTCGGAGAAGGTCATCGCGCGTTCGACCATGTCGCGCACCACCGACTTCGGCGACAGCGCGGAGCCGTCGATCCACGGGTGTCCCGAGCGGTAGGTCTCGAACGCCGGGACGAGCAGATCGGCCAGCGGGGTGGGCCAACCGATCTCCTCGATCAACTCCATGCGCTCGTCGTACTCGATGCCGTCCGCCTTCATCGCCGCGATCGCCTCGCCGCGTGCCGCGTGCCGCTGGGCGAGCAGGACGGCCATCGGATTGTCGAGCGTCGACTCGATCACCGAGATGACATCCAGGGCGTACTCGGGGGACTCGGGATCGAGCAACTCCAACGCCGCCAACGCGAACGTCGACAGCGGCTGGTTCAACGCGAAATCGGCCTGCAGGTCGGCGGTGATGCGCACCCAGCGGCCGTCGGCGTCCGGCTCGGGGAGGCGTTCGACGATGCCGGCCGCGAGCAGCCCGCGATACAACCCGATGGTCCGCAGAATGTGTTTGCGTTGGGCGGGGCGGCTTTCGTGGTTGTGCTCGAGCAGATGGCGCATCGCGTCGAAGCAGTTGCCCGGTCGGGCGATCACGTTGAGCAGCATCGAGTTGCTGACCGAGAAGCGGGAGACCAACTGCTCCGGGGGAGCGGCGACCAGGCGGTCGAAGGTCGCCTCCGACCAGGAGACGAATCCTTCGGGAGGCTTGCGGCGCTGGACCTTTCGGCGCTTCTTCGGATCGTCGCCGGCCTTGGCCAGGTTGCGGTGGTTCTCGATCTCGTATTCCGGTGCCTGGACGACCACCGTGCCGCGGGTGTCGAATCCGGCGCGGCCGGCGCGACCGGCGATCTGGTGGAATTCGCGGGATCGCAAATGCCGCATGCGTTGTCCGTCGAATTTGGTCAGACCGGTCAACACGACGGTGCGGATCGGCACGTTGATGCCGACGCCGAGGGTATCGGTCCCGCAGACGACGGTCAGCAGTCCGGCCAGCGACAGTCGCTCCACCAGACGGCGATACCGCGGCAGCATGCCCGCGTGGTGGACGCCTATCCCGTGGCCGAGCAGTCGCGAGAGCGTGCGCCCGAAACTGGTGGTGAAGCGGAAGCCGCCGATCACCTCCTGGATCTCGTCCTTGCGCTTCTTGTCGGCGAAGGACCGCGAGGTCAGCGCCTGGGCGCGTTCGAGCGCCTCCTTCTGGGTGAAGTGCACCAGATAGATCGGGCTCTCGCGTTCCTCGATCAGTCGGTCGATCGTCTCGACGATCGGGGTCAGCGCGTACGAGAAGCTCAGCGGCACCGGGCGTTCCGCGCCGGCGATCACCGCGGTCGGGCGACCGGTGCGGGCGGTCAGATCGTCGCGGAAGAAGTCGGTGGTGCCCAGTGTCGCCGACATCAGCAGG
Source organism: Millisia brevis NBRC 105863 (assembly GCF_001552615.1). Lineage (GTDB taxonomy): Bacteria > Actinomycetota > Actinomycetes > Mycobacteriales > Mycobacteriaceae > Millisia > Millisia brevis. The sequence continues at coordinate 382,908 of NZ_BCRN01000002.1, read as the reverse complement.
AACTGCGCGCGCGGCAATTCGATCAGCGGCACCTGCCAGGCCCAGCCCCGGGAGGGGTCGGAGTAGAAGTGGAACTCGTCCATCACCACTTGGTCGACCGGGGCGTCCGCGCCCTGTCGCAGGGCGATGTTCGCGACGATCTCGGCGGTCGCGCAGACGATCGGCGCCCCGGGATTGACCGAGGCGTCGCCGGTGATCATGCCGACGTTGTGCGGGCCGAAGACCTCGCAGAGCGCGAAGAACTTCTCGCTGACCAACGCCTTGATCGGCGCGGTATACCAACTGCGCTGCCCGCGGGCGAAGGCCAGGAAGTGGGCGGCCATCGCCACCATGGACTTGCCCGAGCCGGTCGGCGTCGACAGGATGACGTTCGCCCCGGTCACCAACTCCAGGATCGCCTCGTCCTGGGCGGGATAGAGGGTCAGGCCGCGGCCGCCGACCCAGTCGACGAAGGCCTCGTAGACCGCGTCCGGATCGTCGCCGTCGGCGGGGATCGCGTCGGTCAGCAGCAAGGTGGCCGTCACGTGGCGCTGCGTTCGTCGTGGCCGATCGCGCCGAGCACGGCGCGGCGGGTCGCCGCGGGCCCGGCGATGCTGTCCTCGACCACCCCGCGGGCGAGGGTCCGGTTCCAGGTGGACCGGTCGAAGCGGGCGGCGGGTTCGGAGTCGAGGAACTCCTCGATCACCCGCAGGAAACGCAGTGGGTCGTCGTGGAACGGGAAATGCCCGGCCCGCCGGAAGATGTCGAGACGGGAGCCGGGCATCGCCGCGTGGGCGAGATGCGCGTGCCGCACCGGGATGACCGAATCGTGGTCGCCCCACACCAACTGCACGGGCAGATCGCGGGCCAGATAACAGCGATCGAGCATCGTGACCACCTGGCCGCGCCAGTCGACGACGGCGCGCAGGGTCCGCAGATAGGCCTGGTACGCCGTCGGATCGAGGAGGTCGCCGAGGACGCGAATCAGATCCTCGCTGTCGTGCAGCGCGCCGCCGAAGGGGTGGACGGGCGCCTTGTCGACGGCGGCGACCAGGTTCGCGACGGTGCGCACCGACCACATCGTGCCGGGGATGCGCAGCAGCTTGACCACGTCGTTGACCACCGGCAGCGACGCGAGCCGCAGGGCCGGATGGACGTCGGCCGTCACACCTCCGGAGGAGACCAGCGCGAGCCGTTCGACCATCTCCGGGTACTGGTAGGCGAACTGCATCGCCACCCCGCCGCCGAGGGAGTGGCCGATCACCGTCGCGCGCTCGATCTCCAGCACCGACAGCAGATCCCGCATGCCGTTGGCGTACGCGGCGATCGAGTAGTCCGCCCGCGGCTTGTCCGACCGCCCGTGGCCGAGCAGATCCGCGGCGATCACCGTGTGATTGCGCGCCAGATGCGGCTGGATGTCCTTCCAGGTCAGGGAGTTGTCGCCGATGCCGTGGATCAGGAGGATCGCCGGGCCGCTGCCCGCGATGCGAAAGGCCCGACGGTAGCCGTGGATCATCCGATATTCGAGCGTCGGCTCCCGGTCGGGTACCGGCCGCAGGGCGCGGACGACGGTGTCGCGATTCTCGCCGGTTGTGGTCGGGCTCATCGTTCTCCTCGATCCGGCCAGGCCGCGGATCGGGGCAGACGGTCCGCGGCGGCTGCGGTGGGGCTCACCGCATGTCGGTCACAGGTTGTCCGGTCCGGTTTCCCGGTCGTCCTGTTCGGCCAGAAAGCGTTCGAACTCCGCGCCGAGTTCGTCGCCACTGGGCAGCGGCTGATCCGAGGCCAACAACGGCTGGTCCTCGGAACGTTGGGCGGTGAAGGCGTCGTACTGCTGTTCCAGTGCGGCGACCAGGGACTGCACTTCCTCGTTGTTCTCGATGTGGTGATCGACCCGCTCGCGGATCTTCTCCGCGGCATCGTCGAGCGCCGCGAGTGGCAGGTTGAGATCACCGAGCGTGCCGATGCGTTCGAGCATCACCTTGGCGGCGGCCGGGAAGTCGGTCTGCGCCAAATAGTGCGGGACGTGGACCGAGAAGCCGGTCGACACGACGCCGTGTTCACCCATCCGGTACTCGAGCAGGGTCGAGGCGCTGCTCGGCACCGTCAGTTCGCCTCCCCAGCGGTCCTCCGGAGCGACGAGGCTGCGGTCGGAGGAGTGGGCGGTCAGCCCGGTGGGGCGGGTATGGGGTACCGCCATCGGGATCGCCGAGAGCCCGACCGCCGCGCGCACACCGAAGCGATCGGACAGTTCGATGACCGCCTTGATGAACCGCTCCCAGCGCAGGTCCGGTTCCATACCGGCCAGCAGCAGAAACGGGGTGGCGTCGACATCGCGGACGATCAGCAGATCCAGCCGCGGCTCGTCGTACCCGGAGAAGTGGTCGGAGGTGAACGTCAGGGTGGGGCGCCGCGAGCGGTAGTCGAGCAGGTCGTCGATCGCGAACGACGCGAGCACCTCGTGATCGAGGCTGTTGCGCAGATGATTCGTCGCGAGCCGCACGGCGTGACCGGCGTCGGAGTATCCCTCGAGCCCGTGTACGAGCACCGGGGCCGATCCCTCCGGCAGGGCCGTCTCCGGATCCCGCGCGAAGCGATAGAGCTCGGAGGTGTCGTCCACCGTGGACCCCTTCCCCCCGGCACGATCCGGGCACATACGCGGGTGCACGCACACCCCGGTCACCCGGTGGAAGCGAATACGCCCGCCGAGCACGTCCCGGAACGTCGATCGGCCTGACCGACCCATCCGTGACCGAGCACCGTTCGGCGTCCGAATGACACCGTCCGAACGCTCATTCTGCACGGTCGATGTTTCGGGTGTGTACACGGCCGGCGGTGTCGGCGCGGCGTACGAACGGTGCGGGCGCGGATCGATCGGGCCGACCGGCGCGGCTACACGCCGAAGGAGCGCAGTTCGCGGATCTTGTTGGTGACGTCGAGCGCCGCGACCTTGTACGCCTCCGACAGGGTCGGATAGTTGAAGACCGCGTCGACGAGATAGTCGACGGTGCCGCCGCAGCCCATGACCGCCTGGCCGATGTGGATCAGGTCGGTCGCGCCCGAGCCGAAGATGTGCACGCCCAGGACGCTGCGATCCTCGGTCGACACCAGCAGCTTGAGCATGCCGTGCGAGTCGCCGGCGATATGTCCGCGGGCGAGCTCGCGGTAGCGGGAGACCCCGACCTCGTAGGGGATCGACTTCTCGGTCAGCTCCACCTCGGTCGCCCCGACGTAGGAGACCTCGGGGACCGAGTAGATCCCGATCGGCTGGATCGGGGTCAGCGCGACCTCGGTTTCGCCGAAGGCGTGGTAGGCGGCGAGGCGTCCCTGATCCATCGATGTGGCGGCCAGCGCCGGGAAGCCGATGACGTCACCGACGGCGTAGATGTGCTCCACTTCGGTGCGGAAATGGTCGTCGACGGAGATCCGCCCGCGGTTGTCGGCCTCGAGTCCGGCCTTCTGCAGGTTGAGTTCGTCGGTCAGACCCTGACGGCCGGCGGAGTACATCACCGTCTCGGCCGGGATGCGCTTGCCGCTCGCGAGGGTGGTCAACGTGCCGCGCTCGCTGCTCTGCACCCCGACGACCTCCTCGCCGAAGCGGAAGGTCACCGCGAGATCGCGCAGGTGGAATCGCAGTGCCTCGATGATCTCCGGATCGCAGAAGTCGAGCATCGCGGGCCGCTTCTCCACCACGGTGACCTTGGTGCCCAGCGCGGCGAACATCGACGCGTACTCGATGCCGATCACGCCGGCGCCGGCGACGACCATCGACGCGGGGATCGCGCTGAGATTGAGAATGTCGTCGGAGTCGAGGACCCGGCCGGGGGTGAAGTCGATGCCGGCGGGGCGGGCCGGGCGGGTACCGGTCGCGATCACCACGTAATCGGTGGTGACCATCGACCGCTCGCCGCGCTCGGGCTGGTCGACCGCGATCGTGTGCGGGTCGAGGAAGCTGCCGGTGCCGGTGAGCATCTCCACCCGGTTGCGCTGCAACTGCGAGCGCACGATCTCGATCTCCTTGCCGATCACGTGCTCGGTGCGCGACATCAGATCGGCCGGGGTGATATCGGACTTGACCCGGTAGCTCGCGCCGTAGAGCTCGCGCTGGTTCATGCCTGTCAGATAGACCACGGCCTCGCGCAATGTCTTCGACGGCACGGTGCCGGTATTGACGCAGACGCCGCCGATCATGTCGGTCTTCTCGACAATCGCCACCCGCTTGCCGAGCTTGGCGGCGGCGATCGCGGCCTTCTGGCCACCGGGACCGGATCCGATCACGACCAGGTCGTACTGATTCTCCGAAGACATGCCTCCACTATTAGGCTGACAATCGACCGGTATATGGCGCTCGCATCACAACCGTATGAACGCGTTGCCACGCTCACAAGGCGGCGGTGAAACGCGCGCGGTCGAGCGCCCACTTTTCGAATGTGGAGGACAACGAATGGCTCAGACGGTTCGCGGTGTCGTTGCACGGGAGAAGGGCAAGCCGGTGGAGGTGGTGCCCATCGTCATTCCGGACCCGGGCCCCAACGACGTCGTGGTCGCGGTGCAGGCGTGCGGTGTCTGCCATACCGATCTGCACTACCGCGAGGGCGGCATCAACGACGAATTCCCCTTCCTGCTGGGTCACGAGGCCGCCGGGGTCGTCGAGTCCGTCGGTGACGCGGTCACCACGGTCGAGGTCGGCGACTTCGTCGTGCTGAACTGGCGCGCGATCTGCGGTCAGTGTCGCGCCTGTAAGCGCGGCGAGCCCTGGTACTGCTTCAACACCCACAACGCCTCGAAGAAGATGACCCTCGAGGACGGCACGGAGCTCAGCCCCGCCCTCGGTATCGGAGCCTTCTCCGACAAGACCCTCGTACACGAGGGCCAGTGCACCAAGGTCGACCCGGAGGCCGATCCGGCCGTCGTCGGCCTGCTCGGCTGCGGCGTCATGGCGGGCCTCGGCTCGGTCCTGAACACCGCCGCGGTCCGCCGCGGCCAGTCGGTGGCCGTGATCGGCTGCGGCGGCGTCGGTATGGCCGCGATCGCCGGTGCCCGCCTCGGCGGCGCCACCCCGATCATCGCGATCGACCGCGACCCGAAGAAGCTCGACTGGGCCCGCGAATTCGGTGCGACCGAGACGATCAACGCCACCGAGGAGGACGTCGTCGAGCGCATCCAGGAGCTGACCGGCGGCTTCGGCGCCGACATCGTCATCGAGGCGGTCGGCCGCCCGGAGACCTGGAAGCAGGCCTTCTACGGTCGCGACCTCGCCGGCACCGTCGTGCTGGTCGGCGTGCCGACCCCGGATATGACCCTCGACATGCCGCTGATCGACCTGTTCTCGCACGGCGGCTCGCTCAAGTCGTCCTGGTACGGCGACTGCCTGCCCGAGCGCGACTTCCCGACGATGGTCGCCCTCTACCGGGAGGGACGGCTGCCGCTGGAGAAGTTCGTCACCGAGCGGATCGCGCTCGACGACGTCGAGGAATCCTTCGCGACGATGAAGAGCGGCGACGTGCTGCGTTCGGTGGTCGTGCAGTGAGCGGAGCGTTGCGGGTCGACAACATCGTCACCTCGGGCACCTTCTCGCTCGACGGCGGTACCTGGGATGTCGACAACAACATCTGGCTGATCGGCGACGACGACGAGGTCGTCATCGTCGACGCGGCCCACACCGCCGATCCGATCATCGAGGGCGTCGGCGGACGCCGGGTGGTCGCGATCGTGTGCACCCACGCGCACAACGACCACGTCACCGTGGCCCCGGAATTGAGCAGCAAGCTCGACGCCCCGGTGCTGCTGCACCCGGGCGACGACGTGCTGTGGCAGCAGACCCACCCGGGCGTCGCCTTCGGGTCGATCGAGGACGGCACCCGTATCCCGGTCGCCGGCACCGAGATCGAGGTCATCCACACGCCGGGCCACTCGCCGGGCTCGGTCTGCCTGTACCTGCCGGAGGCCGGTCGGCTGTTCAGCGGGGACACGCTGTTCTCCGGTGGCCCGGGTGCGACCGGACGGTCCTACTCGGACTTCCCGACGATCATCGGGTCGATCCGCGACCGGCTCTTCGCCCTGCCGGCGGAGACGGTCGTCGGCACCGGGCACGGCGACGGCACCTCGATCGGCGCGGAGTCCCCGCACCTCGAGGAGTGGATCGCGCGCGGCAACTGAGCGCGAATCCGGCGGCGGAAGCGTCGTCGGGACACGTTCGACACACGAGGCGGGGTTGTCGGCGGCATCGATGGGATGTCGTGGGCAGCCCCGCTTCGCCGTCTCCGGTGGTGGTGGTGGGGGCTGAGTGCGGACCGGGGACACGCCGGGCCCGCATCCCCGGAAAAGCGGACGTTCCGGGCAAGGTGGGGGTATGAGTGTGGGTCACCGCTTCCGTCGGTTCGGCCGGATCGGTGCGGCCGCGACGCTGGTCGTGATCGCGACGGGCTGCACGGTGCAGGTCGCCCCGAGCGGCACCGCGGAGACGCAGGTGCCGACGTCGGTCGCCGTCGACCCGGCTCCGGCGCAGGCCGGGACGCCGGCCCCGGCGCCGCAGGATGTCACCACCACCACCGCTGCCGTCGCCGCCGGTAGCGCCGGAACCGGTGGGGTATCGCCGAGCGACCTGCTGGTCGACGCGAGCTACGTCCCGGAGGGATACACCTCCGAGATCGTTCCGGCCGATCGGCGGGCGAGCGTCGTCGGGACCGTGACGGGAATTCCGACCGGCGCCGCCGTCGATCCCTCGAACTGCACCCCGCAACCGCTCGCCGCGGATGCGGCGGTCCTGCTCGCCACCGATGCGAATGCCGCCAATCTGATGGTCGTCGTCGAACGGGTCGACGCGAAGCTGCTGCACCTGGTCACGCAGTGGCGCAACTGTCGGGACTTCACCGTCGCAGACGGCGGCTCGGTGGTTCGGCATCGGGCCGAGCTGACCGCGGCCCCGCCGGTGGGGGTCGACGAATCCGCCGGCCTGCGGACGCTGATCGAGTCGGATGCGGGCGGACCGACCCAACAGACGGTGACCCTCGCCGCCCAACAGGGCGACTACCGCGTCACCGCGGTCGCCCTCGGCCGCCTCGACACCATCGATACGGTCGGGCTGGACACGCTGTTCACCGAAACAGTGCTCAACCTGCGGAATTCCTGACCCGGGTCGCCCACTCGAGCAGGCCTGTCCCCGGGCCTACGGTTATCCACAGCTGCGGCGAACTCGCAGGTCGACGGCCCGGGGCCGCGGCGGCAGCCCGGAAAGCTGCCATTCATGACCACCGATGACCTCGCCGCCGTCGCCCCGATCCGCGATCCCGGCGCCCTGCTGGCCACGCTGCCCGCCATCCTCGGCTTCGTTCCCGAATCCTCGACGATCGTCGTCGGCCTGCGCCGTGAGGACGGCGTCACCACCGTCGGCCCGGTGATGCGTCAGGACCTGCCGGGCCACCCCGACCTGCTCGCGCCGTCCGCGGCGGTGGTGGCCGATATCTGCGCCAACGGGGGAGTCGAACGGGCCCTGCTCGTGGTGGTCGACGGTGATGCGCACGGATGGGCCGACCACATCCCGACCGCGGAGACCTTCGCCGAGGTCCTCGGCGCTCACGGTTGCTCGTTGATCGCCGCGTACTTCGCCCCGCAGCTCGCCGACGGCTCATCGTGGTGCGAGATCGACAGTGCCGGTGACCATCCGCCGCAGTGGACCGGCGACGGCGATCACCGGTCGGGGATGCTGGCCGATCCGGCGACCCGCGATCTGGCGTTGGTGCGCCTCCTCGGGGGTACCCCGGTCGCCGCCGACCGGCGCGACCTCGAGGCGGAGCTGTTGCCGGTCCTGCGATCCCGCAGACGGGCGGTCGAGCGGGCGATCGACGCGCACCGCGGATTCCCGGATCGCGCGGATGCGCGGGCGGCGATCACCGAAGCCGTGCGGGACGCCGGACGCACCGACCATCGTGCGAACTCCGAGTCGATGCACTCCGCGTCGATCCGGCTGATCGCCGATGTCGCCGTCGCGGTCCGCGATGTCTCGGTGCGCGACGTCGCCCTCGGGATCGAGGGGGCCGAGCGCGCGGCCGAACGCCTGTGGACCGCGGTGGGGCGCCACCTGAGCGGCAGCGACCGGGCGACCGCTCTGACCCTCGCCGGCTATCACGCCTATGCACGCGGGGACGGGGCGCGGGCGGGGATCGCCTTCGCGGCGGCGCTGGATGCCGACCCGACGCACCGCCTGGGCGCACTGCTCGACGACGCGCTACGGATCGGTATGTCGCCGACCGATGTTCGCTCGTTATCGGTGGTCGCCGATCGGGTGTCGGCCGATATCGACGCCGATACGCATACCGCCGCCCGGCGATACCGGGCGGCGGACGGAAACGCTCAGACCGAGGCGGGGTGAGCGGCGTGCGAACGGCTGCCGAGCGCCCGGGTGAACTCCCACGCGTCGGCGACGACCTCGTCCAGGTCGGTGCGGGTCGGCTGCCAGCCGAGCTCGGCGGTCGCCTTGGCGCTGGAGGCGACCAGGACCGCCGGATCCCCGGCGCGTCGTTCGGCATCGATCGAGGCGATCGGCAGGCCGGTCACCCGGCGGCAGGCCTCGATGACCTCCCGAACCGAAAAGCCGGTCCCGCTACCGAGATTGAAGATGCGGTGCTCACCGGGTGTACCGGAGCCGAGCGCCAGCAGATGGGCGTCCGCCAGGTCCGCGACGTGGATGTAGTCGCGCACGGCGGTGCCGTCCGGTGTCGGCCAGTCGGTACCGAAGACCGAGATCGCTTGGCGCTGAGCCAAAGCCACCTGCAGGACCAATGGGATCAGGTGGGTCTCCACCCGCCGGTTCTCGCCGAAGCCGCCGTGGGCGCCGGCGACGTTGAAGTACCGCAGGCTGGTCGCGGTGAAGCCGTAGGCGCGCGAGTAGCCGGTGATCGCCGCGTCGATCGCCAGCTTGGTGGCTCCGTAGGTATTGGTCGGGGCGGTCGGCATGTCCTCGGTGATCGGGGTGATCTCCGGTTCGCCGTAGGTGGCCGCGGTCGAGGAGAACACCAGCCGCGGGGTGCCGGAGGCGACGATCGCGTCCAGCAGCGCCAGCGCGGTTTCGACATTGCCGTGCCAGTACTTCGCCGGATCGAGGACCGACTCGCCCACCAGCGACTGCGCCGCGAAATGCAGCACACCGTCGAACGGGCCGTACTCGGCGAAGACGCCGGTAACGGTATCGATCACCGATCCCTCGACGAAGGTCGCCCCGGGCGGGACGCCGTCCCGGTTACCGGTGCTCAGATCGTCGATGATCACGACCTCGTGACCCCGCTCGAGCAGGACCGCCGCGCATACGCCACCCACATATCCGGCGCCGCCGGTGACCAGCAGTCGCATCAGACGGTCTTCACCTGCACGGCGTGTGCCATCTCCGGCGACAACTCGACGTCCTCGTGACCCTGCGTCGTGATCGTGGCGGTGCCGGACGCGTCGAGCGTCACCGTCACGCGGGCATCGGGGACGACACCCGCATCGCGCAGTCGGCCGATCAATTCGGGATCGGACTGGACGTACTCGGCGAGCCGGCGCACCACGACGGCGGTCGCCTGCCCGGCGGACAGATCGCTCAGCCGCACCAGCGCCTCGGGGGTCGGCGCGGTCTGGCCGACGCCGAGCTGGTCGAGCCCCGGGATCGGGTTGCCGTAGGGGGAGGTCGTCGGGTTGTTGAGCACCTCGACGAGGCGGCGCTCGACCTCCTCGCTCATCACGTGCTCCCAGCGGCAGGCCTCGGCGTGCACCTCTTCCCACCGCAGCCCGATCACGTCGACCAGCAGCCGCTCGGCCAGGCGATGCTTGCGCATCACCGAGATCGCGAGTTCGCGACCCTTGTCGGTCAACTTGAGGTGACGGTCACCGGCGACATTGAGCAGCCCGTCGCGTTCCATGCGGGCGACGGTCTGGCTGACGGTCGGGCCACTCTGGTCCAGGCGCTCAGCGATGCGCGCTCGCAGCGGCACAACGCCTTCCTCCTCGAGATCGTAGATCGTTCGGAGGTACATCTCGGTGGTGTCGACGAGATCCTTCACGCAGATATCCCTTCGCTATGGGGTGATTCTAGCCTTGCGCACCCCGAAGCAGGTGACGTCCACCCCAACGGGTGGCCGTCGCCCGGCGGGGCGTCTCGGTACTGCCAACAGTTCCCGCGCACGGTTGATTCCCTCGATGTGATTCGCCCAGCGCAGCGCGGTGAGGTACCTACCCGATCGGGTAGGAGGTATCCCGTGCGATAGATAGTTCTCGTCCGTGCCCCGGAGTGTTGTCGGTGCCGTAGCGTCGAGGTTATGCGGGCAACATCGTCGACGGAGCCGGTTGGAAGGTCGCGCAGTGGGGCGGTTGTGTGGAGTCGCAGCTTCCTTCAGTACCGATGGAGTGCGGACCATCCCATGAGTCCCACGCGACTCGCGCTCACCATGGCATTGGCCGAGAATGTCGGGATTCTCGACGATGTCGAGACGATCGCCCCGGGGATCGCGGCGGAGACCGAACTGCTGCGGGTGCATACCCGCGGTTACATCGACGCGGTCGCCAAGGCGTCGGCGGCCGGGGAGCCCGCGATTCTGCCGGGCCCCGAGTTCGACCACGGTCTCGGTTCCGATGACAACCCGATCTTCGCCGGCATGCACGAGGCGGGGTCGGTGATCGCCGGCGGCACGATGGCCGCGGCCCGGGCGATCGCCGACGGTGTCGCCACCCGCGCGGTCAACATCGGCGGCGGGATGCACCACGCGATGTCGGACTACGCATCCGGCTTCTGCGTGTACAACGATGCGGCCGTTGCCATTTCGTGGTTGCTCGACCGCGGCTACGAGCGCATCGCCTATATCGACGTCGACGTCCACCACGGCGACGGCGTCCAGGCGGCGTTCCAGGACGATCCGCGGGTGATGACGGTGTCGATCCACCAGCACCCGGCGACGCTGTGGCCGAATACCGGCTGGGCGGCCGAGATCGGCAAGGGCGCCGCGGAGGGCACGATCGTCAACATTCCGCTCCTGCCCGGCACCGAGGACGCGTTGTGGCTGCGGGCATTCCACGGTGTGGTGCCGTCGGTGCTGCGCGCCTTCAAGCCGCAGATCATCGTCAGCCAGTGCGGGGTCGACACCCACAAGGAGGATCCGCTCGCGGATCTGTCGCTGACCGTCGAGGGGCAGGTCGGTGCGTTCCGGGCGATGCGCGATCTCGCCGACGAACTGTGCGAGGGGCGGTGGCTCGCCGTCGGCGGCGGTGGCTACGGGGTGATCCGGGTGGTGCCCCGGTCGTGGACGCATCTGTTGGCGACCGCCCTCGATCGCGATCTGGACCCGACAACCCCGATCCCGGAGAAGTGGAAGCAGACCGTCCACGAATCGGTGCCGGGTATCGAACTGCCCGATACCTTCGGGGACGGGGGATCGGCGTACTACGCACCCTGGGACGGGCCGGGCGGAGCCCCGGATACCGGCGATCCGCGCCACGACCGGGCGGTCGAGCGGGTGGATGGTGCGATCCTCGCCGTTCGGCGGTCGGTCTTCCCGACCCTGGGCCTCGACCCCGACGATGTACGAGACTGAAGCTGTGCCGATGTCGAGACACCGATGTTTCGACAGGCCGGATGTCGAGACACCGGATGTCGAGACACCGGATTTCGAGACGTAGCCGACATTCGCACCGGGCCCGACCGGTACAAGACTGAAGGACGAGACGCGGCCGTGGACCGATCGATCGCGACGGGTGACGGTAAGGAGAGCTCGTGACCGAGAACAATTCCGCACGGGGCAGGTCGGGCGGGGGCGCCGGCACGGTTGCCGCCGCCGGAACCGATGCACCGCAGCCGGAGGCGCCGCCGCTGCTGCCGCCCCCGGCGGACGACGCGGCGCGCGAGAAGCTGCGGATCGGCCGGGAGTACCCGCTGCACCGCGAGGCCGATGTCCTGGCCTCCGACGGTCGAGTGGTGCTGCTGCGGCCGATGACCCCCGACGACGCCCAACGCCTGGTCGACTTCCACGGGGGGTTGTCCGCGCGGACCCGCTTCCTGCGCTACTTCGGCCCCTACCCGGTGATCACGCCGCGCGATCTGCATCGCTTCGTGGTGGTCGACCACAAGTACCGCGAAGCGCTGATCATGCTGCTCGGCGACGAGATCATCGCCGTCGGCCGGTACGAGCACCTGCCCGAGGGTGACGGACTGTCCGCCGAGGTCGCCTTCGTCGTCGCCGACTCCCACCAGGGGCGCGGTCTCGGACCGATCCTGCTCGAACACCTCGCCGCGGCGGCCGGCGAGAGCGGCCTGCACCGCTTCGTCGCCGACGTACTCGCCGAGAACCAGGCGATGCTGACGGTCTTCCAGCAGGCCGGTTACACCGTCGAGCGACGTTTCGAGGAAGGCGTCATCCGCCTCGAATTCGCCATCGACCCCAACGACGTCCAGGTCACCGTCCGCAACCGTCGCGAGTCGGCCGCCGAGGCCCGCAATGTCGGCAATATGTTGCGGCCCCGCTCGGTCGCGGTGATCGGCGCCTCCGCCGACCCGAACAAGGTCGGCAACGTCGTGCTGACCAATCTGCTGCGCGCCGGCTTCACCGGGCCGGTCTTCCCGGTGCACGCCGAACGCACGTCGGTCGCCGGGGTGCGCGCCTATCCGTCGGTGCGCGATATCCCCGACGACGTCGACCTGGCGGTAGCGGCCGTCCCCGCCGATGCGATCGACGCCGTCCTCGACGACTGCCTCGAGAAGGGTGTGCGGGCGATCGTGATCGTCTCGTCCGGCTTCTCCGAGGCGGGCAATGCCGGTCGGCAGCGCGAGCGCGCCCTGGTGCGCGCGGCGCGGGCCCACGGTATGCGCGTGGTCGGTCCCGCCGCCCTCGGCGTCGCCAATACCGATCCGGAGGTCTCGCTCAACGCGACCCTCGCGCCGCGGATGCCCCCGGCCGGTCGGATCGGCTTCTTCTGCCAGTCCGGCGCCCTGGGCATCGCGATCCTCGACCAGGCCGCCACCCGGGGTCTCGGGCTGTCGACCTTCGTCTCCGCCGGCAACCGCGCGGATCTGTCCGGCAACGACCTGCTCCAGTACTGGGACACCGACGACTCGACCGACCTGGTGCTGCTCTACCTGGAGACGCTGGGCAACGCCCGCAAGTTCACCCGGATCGCGCGACGGGTATCGCGCCGCAAGCCGATCATCGCGGTCAAGAGCGGCCGCGGCGCGGCGCCGCCGTCGGTGGCATCGGGTGCCGCGGTCGACGACACGATCGTCCGGACGCTCTTCGAGCAGGTCGGCGTGATCCAGGTCGGCTCGATCTCCGAACTGTTCGATACGGCCGCGCTGATCGGCTATCAGCCGCTGCCCCAGGGGCCGCGGGTGGCGGTGGTGTCGAACTCGACCGCCCTCGGTGTGCTCGCCGTCGTCTCCTGCCGCCGCGCCGGGCTCGACGCCTACGACCCGATCGACGTCGGGGCCGCGGCGGACGGCCACACCCTTGCCGTCACGGTCGCCGAGCAGTTGCGGCGCCACGATGTCGACTCGGTGATCGCCGTCTTCGTGCCGCCGGTGACCGTTCGGGTCTCCGAGTTCGCCAGCGAACTGCTCGGCGCCACCAGCGGCAGCGACAAGCCGGTATTGACCACCTTCCTGGCCGCCGAGGGCATCCCGGACGTCCTGGCCCGGGGGATCGACGAGTCGGGTGGTGTCGCCGGATTCGGGTCGATCCCGTCCTATCCCGACCCCGATCGGGCGGTGGCCGCGCTCGCCCGCGCCTGGCGTTACGTCGCCTGGCGGGCCACACCGGAACCGCGACCGGTCCGCCCGGACGGTATCGACCGGGCGGCGGCACGCGAGCTGATCGACGCCTACCTGGAGAGCGAGCCGAGCGGCGGCGAACTCAGCGACGTCGACACCGCGAAGCTGCTGCGCTGCTACGGCCTCGAGTTGCCCGCCTTCAAGCGGGTCGACAACGCCGACGACGCGGTCGCGGCCGCCGAGGAGATCGGCTACCCGGTGGTGGTCAAGGCCCTGGACGTCGGGTGGCGGCACCGCCCCGATCTCGGCGGCGTGCGCCTGGACCTGACCGCGGCGGACGGGGTGCGGCAGGCCTACAACGACCTGACCGCCGAGATCGGCAGCCCGTGGGTGCAGGTGCAGGTGCGCGTCCCCAAGGGCATCGGCTGCTCGGTGCGGGCCAGCGACGATCCGGCCTTCGGGCCGCTGGTGTCGTTCGGTCTGTCCGGGGTGATCCCGGCGCTGTTCAACGACCGGTCCTATGCGGTCGTGCCGATCTCCCGCGAGGAGGCGGTCGGGCTGGTCGACGCGCCGCGGGCCGCGCCCCTGCTCAACGGCGACAGCACTCGCGAGGGCGTCGACAAGGCGGCGCTGGCGGATGTGGTCGAACGGATCGCGACCCTGGTCTCCGACTTCCCGGAGGTTCCGTCGATCGTGTGCGACCCGATCCTGTCCTCACCGGACGGCGCGTTCATCACCGACGCGCGCGCCTGGGTGCGCCCGGAGGACACCAATACGGAGGGCCCCCGTCGGCTCTGGTGACCGATCCGCCGCCGTGACCACCCCGTACCGCCCCCGAACATGACCGGACCCGCCGGCGACCACCACAGCGCCGGCGGGTCCCTCGATCTGGTCGTGGGGCGGACGGGGCGATCCGGTTGTCTCTCCGGTGGCCCGTCCGCTCGGTTGGGTCAGGACGCGTATGCGCGCAAGCGCTCCGCTCGATCGCCCTGACGCAGCTTGCTCATCACTTCGCGCTCGATCTGGCGCACCCGCTCGCGGGAGAGACCGAACAGCTTGCCGATCTGGTCGAGCGTGCGCGGCTGGCCGTCGTCGAGGCCGTAGCGCAGCCGGATGACCTGCTGCTCGCGCTCGTCGAGGGTCGCCAGGACGGTCCGCACGTCGGTGTGCAGCAGCCCGGCGATCACGACGCTCTCGGCCGAGGTGGCCTCCGAGTCCTCGATGAAGTCACCCAGCGGGGCTTCCTCGTCGGTTCCGACCGGCATGTCCAGGCTTACCGGGTCGCGGCTGTGGTCGAGCAGATCGGCGATCTTGTCGATCGAGATGCCCGACTCGGCAGCCAGTTCCTCGTCGGAGGCCTCACGTCCGAGCTGCTGGTGCAGCTCGCGCTTGATGCGGGCGAGCTTGTTGACCTGCTCGACCAGGTGGACGGGCAGCCGGATCGTGCGGCCCTGGTCGGCCATGCCGCGGGTGATCGCCTGGCGGATCCACCAGGTGGCGTAGGTGGAGAACTTGAAGCCCTTGGCGTAGTCGAACTTCTCCATCGCGCGGATCAGTCCGAGGTTGCCCTCCTGGATCAGGTCGAGCAGCGGCATGCCGCGGCCGGTATAGCGCTTCGCCAGCGACACCACGAGGCGCAGATTGGCCTCCAGCAGGTGGGCGCGCGCCGCGCGGCCCTGGCGGACGATGGTCGCCAGTTCACGCTTGCGGGTGGGGGACAACCGCTTCTGCGTCTCGAGCAGGTGGTCGGCGTACAGACCGGCCTCGATCGACTTCGCCAGCTCCACCTCTTGTTCGGCGGTCAACAGCGCGGTGCGGCCGATCCCGTTGAGGTACACGCGAACGAGATCCGCAGCCGGGCTCTGGGCATCCAGATCGGCATCTGTGGGGCGAATCCTCGTCGTGGTGCTCGGGCTGGTCATGAATGCCTCCTCCTGGCTGATCATTCACTTCGTTCAACGCCGAGGTACCCCGGAGTAGTTCCCCGGCCTATGTCTCGCAAAGTGTTCTGACCTGCGGGTTCCCGTGAGCAGCCCTGAGAAGTTACTGAGAAGCGGCGCCGTTCGGAGTAGCGTCCCGGGCATGGAGAGCCGGGGGACCAACGACGGCCGGACAGAGCGGGCCCCGGCAACCGGGACAAATCCGGCGACGACGTCCGGGCGAGCGGCGGGGGAGTCGCTCGACCCGCGGGCGGCGGCCGTCGCGGATCGCCTGCGCGCCGCCAATCGACGGCAGTCCCGGCGCATCGCGGCGTCGGTGCTCGCCCGTTCGCTGCGCTCACACCTCGGCGGTGGACGCGGCTCGGTATCCGGCGGGGGCGACGGGCGTTCGTGGATGCGCGACAAGCTCGACGCGATGGACCCGACCAAGGCGCAGATCTGTTACGTCACCGCGCGCACCCTCGGCGCCCGGCGGGTGGTCGAGGCAGGCACCGGATTCGGCTACTCGACGATCCACCTCGCCGCGGCGGTGCGCGACAACGTCGCCGACGGCGCCGGCTCGGCGACGGTGACCCCGGCCGTCTTCGGTACGGAATTCGAGCCCACGAAGGCGGCGGCCGCCCGGGCGAACCTGGCGGAGGCCGGGCTCGACGACCTGGCGACGGTGCTCGACGGGGATCTGCGCGAGAGTCTGCCGACCGTCGACGGCCCGATCGACCTCATGGTGCTCGACGTGTGGATCGATATGGCCGCGCCCGCCCTGGCGGCCACCCTGGACGCGCTTCGGCCGGGAGCGGTCGTGCTGGCGAACAATGTGGTGGTCGCCGCCGCGCAGTACGCGGAGTATCTGGCGGTGGTCCGGGACCCGAACGGACCGTTCCGTTCCTCGACGCTGCCGCTGCGCGGCGGTATGGAGGTCTCCGTCCGCCGGTGACGGCGCCGGGGGTGTGCAAACCTGCCCGGTTTTCGGCCGCCGCGACAACTATTGCTTCGGCACCCCGAAACCGTGCAGATTCGCACGCCGGCGACGTTGCGCTATGCCTGGTCGGCGCGGGCCTCGGCCGTGGGAGCCTCGTCCGGCTCGCTGTCGATCACCCGCGCCTCGAGCGCCGGGGCCGACGTACCGGCCACCGCGGTGCGGCGATGGTCGTAGCGGCGGGGCTCGTCGGCGGTGCGCGGCGGGCGGTCGTTGGCGATCAGCACCGCGATCCACGGCAGCGGGATCGACACGCCGATGATCGCCAGCGAGATCCACGGATTCGCCCACGCGGAGTACGCCACCGCGGCCAGAATCAGCGCCGGGATCCGCACCGACATGATCATCATGTACTTGCGGACCCGCGCCCGATGCTGCTCCTCGAAGGACGTTTCGGCATCGGTGATCAGGACCGGGCGACCCGAGTCGTCCAGTTCGACTCGTTCGCGTCTACCCATGGCATCTACTGTCCCACTCCGACGGCTCGAAGGGGAGGGCGCCCCCACCGTGACCGGCGTGTCGTCGGAGGGGGTGGGCGGCGCATAATCGGACCATGAGCACGCAGACGATCGAGCGTCCCGATGCGACAACCGACGAAACGACCGACGACGACACTCCCAAGTACTTCCACTATGTCAAGAAGGAACGGATCGCGGAGAGTGCCGTGATGGGGACGCACGTCGTGGCGCTCTGTGGCGAGGTCTTCCCGGTCACCCGCTCGCCGAAGCCCGGTTCGCCGGTCTGCCCGGAATGCAAGAAGGTTTACGACTCGCTGCGCAAGTAGGCACCGCGCACCCCGGGGCCGGTCGCCGTGTCGGGACCGGTGCCGGGGTTTGTCCGGCCCTCCGGCGTGCGGACGCCCTCCGGCGTGCGGACGGTCGGCGCCGATGCGGGGTCGAGCGGCCGACCGGCGTCCGGCAACCGGATCGTCGGGGCCTCCTCGGGTGGCGCCTCCACCGGCTCGCCGGTCCGGATGGGGCCGGTCGCCAGGCGGGTGAGCGCACCGATGGGATTGACCCCCGGATCGATCGCGGTGCGCTCGGTGATCCACCCGCGGACCTGCTCGATCCGCGTGGCCCGCGCCGGCCAGAAGGCCTGCAGCGAGGCGTTGAACTCGGCGCCCAGCACGATCGAGAAGCCGAGGAAGAATGTGAACAGCAGGAAGGCGATGAACGCCGACAGCGCCCCGTAGGTGAAGCCCGCCGCGCTGATCACCGACAGGTAGGCGCGCAGGCCGACGCTCGCCGCCAGGAAGAAGACGCCGGCGAGCAGGGCGCCCGGCAGCAGCCGGTGCCAGGGCAACGATTTGTGCAGCGCGAGCTTGTAGAGGGTGGTCAGCCCGACGATCAGCACCGCCCCCACGAAGGGGAAGTAGCCGATATCGATGATGCGCCCGACGATGCTGTGCCAGGACCCGGGGATCAGCCGGCCGATCAGCGAGGGCCCCAGGGCGATCACCGGCAGCACGACCACCGCGGCGAACAGGAATCCGACGTAGAGCAGCAGCGCGAAGATTCGCTGCCAGATCGGATTGCGCGCGTCCTGCTGCTCGTGGGCGTGCACGATCGAGTCGACGAAGGTCGAGACCGCCGACGATCCGGCCCACAGCGACAGGATGAAGCCGAACGAGATCACCGAGGCGCGGGGCCTGGCCATCACGTCGTCGACCGTCGGTGAGATCACCTCGTCGACCACCTGCGAGCTGAAGATCGTGCTGGCGAAGTCGAGCACCGCATCGGTGATGTCGTTGAGGATATTCGGCCCGAACCAGGGGGTGACATATCCGACGCTGCCCACCAGGCCGATCACCAGCGGCGGCAGCGACAGCGTCTGCCAGAACGCGGCGGTCGCGGCCTTGGCGAAGATCGAGTGGGCCCACGCCCGGGTGATCGTGTGCCAGATCAGTCGCCAGAGCACGAGGGGCGCGGGCCCGTTCGTCGGGTCGGAAGCGCTCGTCGCTCGGCCGGCCGAGGTGTCGGCGGCGGGTCGGATCGGCGCTTCCGCAGGGTTGTCGTGCTCGGGCATCGTGGACTCCAGCATCCCCGATGCCCGGATTCCGTGCGCGTTGCCACCCCGAAGTGGTGTCGATCACTACCGGCCGGTGTGGTGACGATCGTGCCGCCGGCTGTGCCGGGCCTCACCGGAGTGCCTCGAACCGGGCGTCGCGCGAACCGCTAGGCTCCATCGAGTGCCATCAGCCTCAACCGATTCCAGCGGCGCGAGTCCGGCTTCGATCGGGACGGCCGGACCGTCGCTGCGCGCGTGGCAGCGACGGGCACTGACCAAGTACCTCTCCTCGGGCCCGCGCGACTTTCTTGCCGTCGCCACCCCCGGTGCCGGCAAGACGACGTTCGCCCTGCGCCTGGCCGCCGAACTCGTCTCGGACCGAACGGTCGATCAGGTCACCGTGGTCGCGCCGACCGAGCACCTCAAGTACCAGTGGGCGGACGCCGCGCGGCGGTTCGGTCTGGCGCTCGACCCGCGATTCAGCAACTCCACCGGCGCCACCTCGGCGGACTATCACGGTGTGGTGGTGACGTACGCGCAGATCGCGGCGCACCCCACCCGTCATCGGGTCCGGACGGAGAACCGGCGGACGCTGGTGATCCTCGACGAGATCCATCACGGCGGTGACGCGAAGACCTGGGGCGACGCGATCCGTGAGGCTTTCGGGGACGCGACCCGCCGCCTCGCCCTCACCGGAACCCCGTTCCGCAGCGACGACAGCCCGATCCCGTTCGTGACGTACGAGCCGGACGGCGAGGGTCTGATGCGCTCGCGCGCCGACCACACCTACGGCTATTCGGCGGCGCTCGCCGACGGCGTCGTGCGGCCCGTGGTCTTCCTCGCCTACTCCGGCGAGGCGCGGTGGCGCACCAACGCGGGGGAGGAGTACTCCGCGCGTCTGGGCGAACCGCTGTCCGCCGAGCACACCGCGCGGGCCTGGCGCACCGCGCTCGACCCCAACGGCGAGTGGATCCCGTCGGTCCTGGCGGCGGCCGACGTGCGGCTCGCGCAGTTGCGTTCCTCCGGGGTTCCCGACGCCGGCGGCCTGGTGATCGCCTCCGATACCGTCTCCGCCCGCGCCTACGCCAAGATCCTCGAGTCGATCAACGGGATCGCCCCGGCGGTGGTGCTCTCGGACGATCCGGGTTCCTCCGATCGCATCCGCACCTTCGCCGAGTCCAACGAACCGTGGTTGGTCGCGGTGCGCATGGTCTCCGAGGGTGTCGACATCCCCCGGCTGGCCGTCGGGGTGTACGCGACGAGCGCGTCGACGCCACTGTTCTTCGCCCAGGCGATCGGCCGCTTCGTGCGGTCGCGGGTCAAGGGGGAGACCGCCAATATCTTCCTGCCGTCGATCCCGGTCCTGCTCGAACTGGCCAGCGGCCTCGAAGCCGAACGCGACCACGTCCTGGGCAAGCCGCATCGGCCCAAGGAGGGCTGGGACGACGAGCTGATCGAGCAGGCGAACAAGACCGAGACCGAGGACGACCCGGAGGAGAAGGGGTACGTCTCGCTCGGCGCGGACGCCGAACTCGACCAGGTGATCTACGACGGCTCCTCGTTCGGCACCGCGGCGTTCGCCGGATCCGCCGACGAGCAGGAGTACCTGGGCCTGCCCGGTCTGCTGGACGCCGATCAGATGCGGGAACTGTTGCGCCGCCGGCAGAGCGAGCAGCTCGACCGCAATGCCGCGGTCGCCGCGGCGCCGACCCCTGCGCCGACCGCACCGCAGGTCGGTACCGGTCCGTCGGCGGGCGCGGCCGACCTGGGCCGGCTGCGGCGCGAACTGAACTCCCTGGTCGCGATGCGGCATCACCGGACCGGTCAGCCCCACGGCGTCATCCACGGCGAGCTGCGGCGCGTGTGCGGCGGGCCGCCGACCGCGATCGCGACCGCGGACCAGCTGCAGAACCGGATCGAGTACCTGCGCAAGTCCTGAGCGGTCCGGCCGGCCGCCGAGGCCGGAAGTGGCGCCTGCGGGCGTCCGACTGCCGTGATGACCGACTCCCGGGGGCGTCCGGCTCCCGGGACGTTTCGACGGTCGGCGGGACCGACACATCCCCGAAAACAACATCGCGCGGACGTCTCCTCCCGGACGTCCGCGCGATGTCGAAGATGTTCAGTTGTGAATGCTGTGGTACGGCTGTTCTGTTGTGTCAGGGGCCGCGGTGCGCGGCCATCGGACGGGGAATTCGGGTCGACGTGGCGACCCGACTGCCACTAGTCGTCGATCTCTTCCACGAGAATCGTCGCCTCGAGGGCTCGGAGCTGGGCTTCGTGCTTCGTGCCGTGATGACGGCAGAAAAGCAGTTCTCCGCCTCCGGGGAGGACAGCCCGCACGCGAGCCGCCGCCCCGCACCGGTCGCAACGATCAGCGGCAGTGAGAGTTGAGGTGGTGACTGTTCCGGTCATGGCTCCTCCGTCCTGGCACCTGACTGTTGTGCCGTATGGGGCCCCCGCCGCGCCTGGATGGCACGTTCCCTACACCCTAGACAGACGATTGGAACCAGCCGTGTGTTCCCGACATCCGGTGTGTCCGGTGTCACTTTTGTTCGCCGGGTGGCCGTTCTCACCGAGGTTTATAGTGCCGACTGCGACGGGCGGATTTTCCCAAGACCGTACCGTATGTTTTCTGGTCCGTCATCGCCGGTTCACCGTGCGCCGGAGGGGCGAACATGTCGGAGGGCCCGCCTAGCATCGTCGATCGTGAAGGTGCTCGCGTGAAGGTGATCGACTCGGCCGGCCCGTCCGGGGGTGGTTCGGCCGCGCCCCGCGTACGGGAGTTGAGCCGTTCCCAGGCGCGGCGGATCGCGATCGCCGCGCAGGGCCTCGCGGCGCCGCGGCCGACCGGACCGGTCACGATGCGCCATATCGGGTCGTTGCTGGGCCGGATCGGGCTGCTGCAGATCGATTCGGTCAATGTGGTGGCCCGTGCCCACCTGCTGCCCGTTTTCGCCCGTCTGGGGCCGTACGACGTCGCTTTGCTCGATCGTGCGTCGGGACGCGCACCGCGGCGCCTCGTCGAGTACTGGGCGCACGAGGCGTCGTTCGTCCCGCCGTGGACCCGCGAGCTGCTCCGGTGGCGGATGGACCGGATGGCCGACAGCGGCCACGTGCGTCGCCTGCGCGCCGAGCATCCCGAGGTGCTCGCCGCCGTGCGTTCCCTGCTCGACGAGCGCGGCCCGTTGACCGGGCGGGAGGTGCACAGCCTGCTGGAGGGGTCGGCGGTGCAGCGGGACCACTGGGGGTGGAACTGGACCCTCGCGAAGCAGGCGCTCGAGGCGCTCTTCGCCGTCGGCGAGGTCACCAGCGCCGG
Source organism: Millisia brevis NBRC 105863 (assembly GCF_001552615.1). Taxonomy (GTDB): domain Bacteria; phylum Actinomycetota; class Actinomycetes; order Mycobacteriales; family Mycobacteriaceae; genus Millisia; species Millisia brevis. The sequence continues at coordinate 360,964 of NZ_BCRN01000002.1, read as the reverse complement.
GCGCACCCGTCAGTTCGAGCGTCGGTACGACCTGACCGAGCGGGTGATCCCGGCCGAGATCCGGGCCGGCGCCCCGGACAACGAGGCCGACGCGGTGCGGGAACTGGTGCAGATCTCCCTGCGGGGGCTGGGGATCGGCAGCGTTCGCTGTATCGCCGACTACTTTCGGCTCTCGATGGCTGCGGTGCGCCCGGCCCTCGACGATCTGGTCGAGGCCGGCATCGCCCAACCGGTGACCGTGCGGGAGTGGGGGCCGGCCTACCTCGACACCGCCGCCGCGGTACCGCGATCGGTATCCGCCCGGGCGCTGCTGGCGCCGTTCGATCCGCTGGTCTTCGAGCGGACCCGTTTGGAGCGCCTCTTCGACATGCACTACCGCATCGAGATCTACACCCCGGCCCACAAGCGGGTCCACGGCTACTACGTGCTGCCGTTCCTGCTGGGGGAGCAACTGGTCGGGCGGGTCGACCTCAAGGCCGACCGCGCCGCCGACGCCCTGGTGGTGCGCTCGGCCTTCGCCCAGCCGGATGCCCCGGCCGATACCGCCGAGCAGTTGGCATACGAACTGGCCGTCCTCGCCGGTTGGCTCGGCCTGTCGGAGGTGACGATCGCCGCCGAACCGGTCGGCGGCGATCTGCTCGGCCCGCTGGGAGCCGAACTGCACGTCGCGCGGTGACCGCCTCGGATCCGGCTCAGCCCACGGCACACCCGGATACGGCAACGCCGTCCGCGTCGGACGGGACGGGGACGGCGTTGTGCGGGTGTCGGGCCGGGTCCTGCGGGGGGACTGCGCCGGACCGGCTCGGGGTCAGTCGAGGTAGTCGCGCAGAACCTGCGAACGGCTCGGGTGGCGCAGCTTCGACATCGTCTTCGATTCGATCTGACGGATGCGCTCACGGGTGACCCCGTAGACCTGGCCGATCTCGTCGAGGGTGCGCGGCTGGCCGTCGGTCAGGCCGAAGCGCAACCGCACGACGCCCGCCTCGCGCTCGGAGAGCGTCTCGAGGACCGACTGCAACTGGTCCTGCAGCAGCGTGAACGACACCGCGTCGACCGCGACAACCGCCTCGGAGTCCTCGATGAAGTCGCCGAGCTGGCTGTCGCCCTCGTCGCCGATCGTCTGATCCAGCGAGATCGGCTCGCGCGCGTACTGCTGGATCTCGAGGACCTTCTCCGGGGTGATGTCCATTTCCTTGGCCAACTCCTCCGGAGTGGGCTCGCGGCCCAGATCCTGGAGCAGCTCGCGCTGGATGCGGCCGAGCTTGTTGATCACCTCGACCATGTGCACCGGGATGCGGATGGTGCGGGCCTGGTCGGCCATCGCACGGGTGATCGCCTGCCGGATCCACCAGGTGGCGTACGTCGAGAACTTGTAGCCCTTGGTGTAGTCGAACTTCTCGACCGCGCGGATCAGACCGAGGTTGCCCTCCTGGATCAGGTCCAGGAACGCCATCCCGCGGCCGGTATAGCGCTTCGCCAGCGACACCACGAGGCGCAGGTTGGCCTCGAGGAGGTGGTTCTTCGCGCGATTGCCGTCGCGGCAGATCCAGTTCATGTCCCGACGCTGAGCGGCGGGCAACTTCTCGCCCTTCTCGGTCAGCTCGGCCATCAGATGCGTGGCGTAGAGGCCGGCCTCGATCCGCTTGGCGAGCTCGACCTCCTCCTCCGCGTTGAGCAGCGCGACCTTGCCGATCTGCTTGAGGTACGCGCGCACCGAGTCGGCGGAGGCGGTCAGCTCGGCGTCCTTGCGGGCCTGCCGCAGCGCCTCCGACTCTTCCTCGTCCCACACGAAGTCACCGGAGGCCTTGTCTTCGGCGGTCGGCTCGGCGGTCTCCTCCTCGGCTTCCGCCTCGGCCTCGACGACGATCTCCTCGCCGTCGACGCCCGGGTCACCGTCGGGACCGTCGAGGTCATCCATATCGGTGACGTCGGCGCCGTCCGCCGGCTCGGCGTCGTCGCCGGTCGTCTTCTTCTTGGTGGCTCGCTTGGCGGGGGCCTTCTTGGCGGCCGCCTTGGTCGCCCGCTTGACGGGAGCCTTCTTGGCCGCAGTGCGCTTGGTCGCCGCCCGTGCGGGGGCCGCTTCGGGCTCGGCCACGGCGGTTGCCGCGGGCTGAGCCTGCTCGGTGTCGGTGACCTGTGAGGTGTCGGTGACAGCCACGTACGCCCTTTCGTGACGGTGTCGTGCCGCGTTATTGTGCCGAAGTATCGGTTCGGCGAAAGTTGAACGGGTTTTCCGGCTTCGAGCCGGGCATCGACCATTGTAACGATCGGACCCCGCGCGGGCCCGTCGCGGTGCACGTGACCACCGGAACCGACGTGTCGCCGGGCCGTTCCGCCGGCGCCGCAGCGGCGCCGGCGGAGACCTCTCAGGCCTTCGTCGCCGCCATCGCCGCGCCGACGATCCCGGCGGTGTTGAGCAGGGTCGCGGCGACCACCGGGGTGCGGCATTCGAGCAGCGGAATCCACTTGTCCGCCTTGCGGCTGATGCCACCACCGGCGATGAACAGGTCGGGCCACAGCAACGCCTCGTACTCCTGCAGGACCCGGCTGACCTCGACGGCCCACTTCTTGTACGACAGGTCCTTGCGTTCCTTGACCGAGGAAGCCGCCCGATGCTCGGCCTCCTCGCCGTCGACGTAGAGGTGGCCGAGTTCGGTATTCGGGAGCAGGACGCCGTTGTGCAGGACCGCCGACCCGATACCGGTGCCGAAGGTCAACAGGATCACCACCCCGGTGGTGTCCTTGCCGCCGCCGTAGGCGTCCTCGGCCACCCCGGCCGCGTCGGCGTCGTTGAGGACGGTCACCGAGCGCCCGCCGAGAGCGTCGCCGAAGAGGGCCGCCGCGTCGGTATCGATCCAGGCCTTGTCGATATTGGCGGCGCTGCGCATCACGCCGTGGGTGACCACGCCCGGCAGCGTCACGCCGACCGGTCCGGTCCAACCGAAGTGCTCGACGACCTTCGCGACGGTCTCGGCGACCGCGTCGGGGGTCGAGGGCTGCGGGGTGAGGATCTTGAAGCGTTCACCGACCAGTTCGCCGGTGGTCAGATCGACAACTCCGCCCTTGACGCCGCTGCCGCCGACGTCGACACCGAAGCCGAGCGGACCGGTGGGGGCGGCGGGTGCGGAATCCGTCGAGGTATCGGCGGATGCGGTATCGGCGGATTCGGGAGTGTCGTTGGTGGGGGCGTCTTCTGCGGAATCGGGCATCGTGGGCTCCCTTTCGCTGCGGCGGACGATGCGCGGTCCGGCGCGATGTGACTCGTACGACTGCCAACACTAGTGCCGGCGGCGTCGCTGTGTGTTGCGATGAGGATGTGATCAGCACAGGTATCCCGGAACGTGCCGATGGGTCCGACAATGGCGGCGATTCGGGGGGTGGTGCGGCGCGAATTCCCGGCCCGGACCCGTCCGCCGGAGCCCCGAACGACGCGGCGACGGACGTCGAGACGCTCGCCGCCGTGGCGACGGTGGTCGCGGAGGCCGCGGCCGGACACGTTCGGGTGCGGCGCCCCGAGGTCCTCGGCGGGATCGGGGGTCGCCGTGCGGTCGCCGACGGTGCGGTCGCCACTAAGTCGGCGCCCACCGACCCGGTGACGATCGTCGACACCGAGACCGAACGGCTCGTGCGCGATCTGCTCGCACGCCTGCGTCCGGGGGACTCGGTCCTCGGCGAGGAGGCCGGCGGCGGGGACGCCCCGGCCGGTGGCGTCCAGTGGGTCGTCGACCCGATCGACGGCACCGTCAACTTCGTCTACGGACTGCCCGCCTACGCGGTATCGCTCGCCGCCCGTGTCGACGGGGTGACGCTGGCCGGTGTCGTCGTCGACGTCTCGCGGCGGCTGACCTACCGGGCGGTGCTCGGCGGCGGCGCCGAGGTGATCGATGCCGACGGCGAAGCGCATTCCCTGGTCTGCTCCGACCGGACCGAGCTGGCGACCGCCCTGATCGCCACCGGATTCGGCTACGCGTCCGCGCGCCGCGAGCGGCAGGCGCACGCCCTGGCCACCGTCCTGCCCGCCGTCCGCGATATCCGCCGCGTCGGCTCGGCCGCGCTCGACCTGTGCATGGTCGCCACCGGCACCGTCGACGCCTCCTATGAGCACGGGCTGCACCCCTGGGACTGGGCGGCAGGGGCGTTGATCGCCGCCGAGGCGGGCGCGATCGTCCGGCTGCCGTCCGGCCCGACCGATCTGACCCTGGCGGCGGCACCGGGAATCGCCGACGACCTGCTCGATCTGCTCGACCGGGCCGGTATCGCCGGATCGATCGACGCCGTGAGCTGACCTCCGAGCCCGAGCCCGAGCCCGAGCCCGAGCCCGAGCCCGAGCCCGAGCCCGAGCCCGGTGGTCGGTCGGTTGGTTGGACCAGGGGCGCCGAAGCGGGTCCGCGCGGATGCGATCCGGCGCACAGTTGTCACATTTGTGGGCCGGTCACCGTCCGATAGGCAACAACAACCGACAAACCGGGAGACAGCGATGCACGTCGTGGTGGTGGGCGCGGGATACGCGGGAGTGATGGCGGCCAATCGTCTGGCCGGACGGGGTTCCGGGATGCGGGTGACGGTGGTCAACCCGCAGGCGGACTTCGTCGAGCGGATCCGATTGCACGAGTTGGCGGCCGGGACCGGCACGGCCACCCGGCCGCTGACAGCCCTGCTGGCCGACGGCGTGGACCTGCACCTCGGCCGCGCCGAGAAGGTCGGCGACGGGGTAGTGGTGGTCCGGGATGTCGACGGCGAGCCGTCCGACGTGCCGTTCGATCGGGTGATTCTCGCGGCGGGCCAGGCGGCGAACCTCCCGGACGGCGCGGTGGGAATCGACAGCCTCGGACGGGCGCAGCACGCGGCCGGCGCGATCGCCGCCCTGCCGACGGGGGCGACGGTGGCCGTGGTCGGAAGCGGTCTGACCGGGGTGGAAGCCGCCGCTGAGATCGCCCGGGCCCGAACGGATCTTCGGGTGGAGCTGATCGGTGCGAGCGAACCGGCCGCCGACTTCGATCCGCGCGGACGCGCGCGGATTCGGGGCGGGCTCGAACGGGCGGGGGTCGAGGTGGTCACCGGATCGGTGCTCGAGGTCGCCGATGGGCGGGCGACGCTCGCCGACGGCGGGACACGAGCCGCCGACCTGGTCGTCTGGGCGGTGGCATCCGGTGCCGGCGCGCCGATCGGCGGGGTCGCGGTCGACCCGGCCGGCCGGATCCGCGTCGACGAGTACCTGCGCAGCGTCGAGGATCCGCGGGTGCTGGCGGTCGGCGACATCGCGGCGGTGCCGGGGATGCGGCCCTCGTGTCAGGCGGCGATCCCGCAGGGGGCCTACGCGGCGGATCTGCTGATCGCCGAGGGCGTCGGCAGTCGGCGGGCTCGGCCCTTCTCGATGCGGTTCGTCGGTCGCAACGTCAGCCTCGGCCGCCGGGATGCGGTCATCCAGGCCACCGATCGCAACGATCATCCGCTGCGGTGGACGATCGGTGGCCGCCCCGCCGCGGCGATCAAGGAGACCGTCTGCCGGGGCGTCGTCCAGGCCGTCCGGCTGGCGAAGTACTACCCGGCCTGACCACGCACCCCCATCACCCGCCCGCCGGCTGTCCCGCGCAGCGCGGTCGGGTCAGCGACGGCGGGGAGCATGGCTCCTCGCCGTCGCTGCGGGTCAGCACTGGTTGTGGCGGGCGGCTTCCAGCAGGCCGACGTCGACCGGCGGCGGGGTGGTGTTGACCGGGGTATCGGCCAGGATGCGCAGCACCTCGATGGCGTCGGGGTTCGGCTGCAGGTCCTGGAAGTAGGTGCCCAGAGCGAGGTCGACCGTGTCGTCGGTGCGGCCGTCGAGCACGAACTCGGTGCAGCGGGCCGCGAGAGCCACGGTCGCGGCCGCCGCGCGGCCCTGCTCACCGAAGCGGATCTGCCCCTGGCACTGCATGTTCTGGTCGACGTAGATCGGGTCGTTGCCGGCCTGGACGTCCGGGGCGCTGGCGAAGCCCATATCGCTCAGCTCGGCGGCGACGGTCGAGGCCTGACCGCGCTGGCCGTTGGCGTTGTACACCCGCACCCGGGTCGAACCGACCGAGGCGGGCTGGACGTCGAGCATCGTGGAGGCATCGACCACGGTGCCCAGCTCCGGAGTGGGGGAGCCGTCCGCGGGCGCGGTCGGGGCATTGCAGGCCACCGCGATGTCGGATTCCTCACTCGCGGTCAACACCCGAATCCACAGACCCGTGGCCACCAGGGCCAGTACGAGCGCCATGATCACGTACGGGAGGGTGCGGCGACGCCGGAACGGGCGCCCCTTCGGGTCGCTCGAGGAGCCTTCTGTGATCAGGGATACCACGGTCTACTCGTGTTCCTTCCGCGCCGTTGTGCCATCGACCCGTCTCGGCGGGCCGTCTACGCCATCGACCCGCATGAACGGGGGCCGTCGGTTTGCTCCGGCCGGGTCACGGGCCCGCCCTCGCAGTCTTTTCAACTCTATAAGGGCTTTCGGGAATGCTCGAGCGCCCTCGTACGTTGTCGGTTCGCAATCGCAGTTTTCGAATCTCCTCGAGGGCGACGTGCGGGTCGGTTCCGGGTACCGGATCGAGCCGAATCGGAGGGGGAGCGGACGACACGATAGCGCCGCAGGACCGCCCGTTTTCGACATCGGCGGTTGGGTGGGCTATTGTTCGGCCGCCTCCCGGATGGGCCGTCGCCCCTCGGCGGGGGTTTCGGTGCCTGCGGGCGCGCGATGAATAGCCACGATCGTGCCTGCGTGTGGACGGTGAAGACCCATCCCCGCGCGCAGGGGAATCGATTCAGGAAGGTCAGGAAAATAATGGCTACCGACTACGACGCTCCTCGGCGCACCGAGTCCGACGAGGTGTCGGAGGACTCCCTCGAGGAGTTGAAGGCTCGACGCAACGAGGCGCAGTCGGCCGTGGTGGATGTCGACGAGTCGGACACCGCGGAATCCTTCGAACTGCCGGGAGCGGACCTCTCGGGCGAGGAACTCTCCGTGCGGGTGATCCCCAAGCAGGCGGACGAGTTCACCTGCTCGAGCTGTTTCCTCGTGCACCATCGGTCCCGTCTCGCGAGCGATGCGGGCGGCGCTCTGGTGTGCCGGGACTGCGCGGCCTGAGACGACGTCCGCGCGGTGGGTCACCGTCGGATCACTCGATAACCACCGTCCTTCCGGTCGGTGATCGGCTCACGATCACCGACCGAGGGAGGTGGGCGGGTCCTGATCGACGGTGGACAGCCCCAGGGCCTCGATCACGGCTTCCGGGCGACGCGTGCTGAAGATCCAGTAGGGCGTCGGATCGTCCGGGTCGTCGAGCACGGCGACCACCATCGGGCGCACCCACGGGCGGTGCAGGACGTAGGCCGCCGGATCGAGTTGGCGACCCATCGCCGCGCTCTTGGCGGTCGGCGGGACCACGGCGGCGCGGGCGATGAACCGCGTCGGCAGCCGGGCGTCGCCGACCTGCAGTTCGCGGCCGTCCGGGCCGTCGACGACCGCGATGGTGGTACGGCCCATGCGGAAGATCGCGAACGCCGCGAGCCCCAGCAGGAACGGGTACGGCAACCAGGCGGGGACCTGCGGTGATCCCATGTGTATCTCCGCGGACAGCACCGCGGCGATACCCAGGGCGAGCAGCCAGATCCATGCCGATACCCAGAGGTACTCGCGGTGGATCACACCCGTCGACCGGTCGGCCGCGCGCGGTGCGGTGTCGTCTCGGGCTTCGGCGGACATGCTGTCGACCTTACCGCCGGCGGGGTGCGAGTGGGGAGTGTGGCCGGTTTCTCGTCGGCCGATCCCGACCACTGCCCGGAGATCGGAACCGTAACCGGTAGTCTTCTGGCTTGTGACCGAACCGATATCTGTCGCCGTTCGTCGGTTGGACCCGGACCTGCCGCTGCCGAAGCGGGCGCATCCGGGTGACGCGGGCCTCGATCTCTACGCGACGACCGAGGTGGTCATCGCGCCCGGCGAGCGGGTTCTGGTCGGCACCGGTATTGCGATCGCGCTGCCGGTGGGCACCGTGGGGCTGTTGCATCCGAGATCCGGTCTGGCCGCGCGTGCCGGACTGTCGATCGTCAACACGCCCGGTACCGTCGACGCGGGCTACCGCGGTGAGCTGAAGGTGTGTCTGATCAATCACGATCTGCGGGAGAGCATCCGGGTCCAGCGCGGCGATCGCATCGCCCAGTTGCTGGTCCAGCGGGTCGAGCTGGTCGACCTGGTCGAGGTGGATGATCTGGACGACACCGACCGCGGCAGCGGTGGTTACGGTTCGACCGGTGGACACGATGTCCTTGCGGCGGGCGCGGGAGCCTGAGCGAAAGATTTCGGGAGATGACGGGCGCGGTCGGGTGCCTCGATGGTCGGAAGACATGGTCGAAGAAGCGTGGTCGGAGAGAAGTCGGCGGGATCGATGAAGGGATCTGTGTAGATGTTCGGACGCGGTAAACGTTCGTCTCGGCAGCGCGGGAACTCCACCGGACGCCAGGGCCGGACGGTCGATTCTCGGAATATCGACGAGATCGACGACTTCGACGATGAGGTCATCCGGGACGGAGCGGAGCTGCCCGGGCCCGGCACCGGTCCCTACGATGTCGACGCCCTGGGTCTCGATCGGGCCACGATGGCCTCCAAGCGCCTCGATTTCGGTTCGATCATGCTGCCGTTCCTGTCCGGCGCGGAGTTGCAGGTCGAGATCGGCGAGGGTGGTCGGGCGACCGGCGTACACATGCAGACCCAGTTCGGGCGCATCACGATCGCCGCCCTCGCGGCGCCGAAGTCGCCCGGACAGTGGCGCGAGATGGCGCGCGAGATGTCGGATCTGCTCCGCAAGAACGGGCAGGTCGTCACCGTCGAGGAGGGCGCCTACGGCCGTGAGGTCCACGCCGCCGGCCCGGACGGCGACCGACGCTTCATCGGCTTCGACGGCTACCGCTGGATGGTGCGCGCCGTCGCGACGGGGCCGACCGGCATGGTCACCGCCGATGCGCCGCTGGTACGGCTGACCCGCGCGGTGCTCAGCGAGACCGCCGTCGTGCGCGGCCCCTCGCCGCATCCGGCGCGCAACCTGCTGCCGATCGTCCTGCCGAAGGTGATGGTCGAGCACCTTCAGGCGAAGGAGATGCAGCGCCGCGCCCAGAGCGCCGCCGAGAATGCGGCCGCGGTCGGCGTGCGGCGTATCCCGGCGACCGCCGGCGCGCCGATGGCGCCCGGTACCGGGGCGATCCCCGCCGCCGCGCGCACCGGCGCGATTCCGATCGCCGCGCCGATCACCGGCGCGATCCCGACCGGGGCTCCCACGGGCGCGATCCCGACCGGGGCACCGACCGGTGCCATCCCGACCGGGCCGGTCACCGGTGCGCTTCCGGTCGCGCCCGGCACCGGTGCGATCCCGACCGCCCCGACCACCGGTGCGATTCCGGTCGCCCCCGGCACCGGTGCGATCCCGGCCGTTCCGGGAGGCCGCCGCGGCGCCGCCGGTTCGGCGATGCAGCAGCTGGGCTGACCCGGCCGGCGGTCACTCGTCGGCTGCTCGGCCCCGGCCGTTCCCCGTGTTCAGGCGCTCCAGAGCCGCCAGGGCGAGCGTCCCGAGCCTGCCCGGATCGGCGCCCAATTCGTCGAGGGTGAGCGTCGACAGGTCCGCGACCGGCAGCTGGGCGCACCACTGCCGGGCCACGGGCAGCGGGTGGACCGGGTCGTCGCTGCCGGCGATCACCGCGACCGGGACGGTGACGGCGGCCAACTCGGCCGGGCTCGGACCCGCATAGCCCGCGGCTTCCCGCAGCGCCGCCGGCAGATCCGGCCACTGGGCCCGCCAGGAGCGGGTCAACTCCGCGGCCAACCACGGGGGACTGCCGGCGGTCATCGTCTCGATCGATCGTTCGAGTCCGATCTCGTCGAGCATGTCGGCCGTCACCCGCGCCGACACCGCCGCCGGCGCCTCGCCCGGCGGGCCGGTCCATGCCGGCAGCGCGGCGATCACCGCAGCGCATCCCCCCGGCCGCCGCGCCGCCCACCGCAGGGCGACCGACGCCCCGAGCGAGACCCCGCCGACGATCGTGTCCGGTCCGGCCGCAGCGTCGAGGGCGCGCCGATACGAGGCGATGAGGTCCGCGGGATCGGGGTCGACCCGGATCACCGTGACTTCGTCTCCGAGCAGGGAGGTTGCGAAGGCCTTCTCCAGAAACCGCGCGTCCGAACCGGTGCCGGGAAGCAGCACGGCGGTACGGGAAGTCGACGCTGACATGGTGGGTGATTGTGCCCCGGGCCGAGAGGGCGGACGCGGCCGGTCCGACAGGTGTTTCGCGATCGGAATCGGACTACAGTGGGAGCAGGTTTCTACGCCGATGTAGGACACGCGAACGAGCTTCAGGAGCACCACATGGCACCAAGTGCCACCGGCTATTTCAAGCGGCTGGGACGTCGCTTGACCGAGGATCAGGACGTCACGGACGCCGAGCGGATGGCCACCCAGTCGTTGGCCACCGGAGCGCTGCCCGCGGTCGACTGCACTCGGGGCAAGGAGGTCACCCTCCTCGGGCGGCTCCGCAGCGTCGATGCGTGCTCGCGGTGTTCGACCCCGAGCGTGGAAGCCGAGCTCTTCGACGGGACCGACGCGGTCACCCTGGTGTGGATCGGCCGGCGCAAGATCGCCGGTATCGAGGCCGGCCGCACCGTGATGGTCAAGGGCCGCATCGGCGAACGCGACGGCCGCAAGGTCGTGTTCAACCCGTACTACGAATTGCGCGACGGTTCCGAGCCGAACGGCTGACCACGTCCGCGGGCGGCTCGCGCGGCGACGTGGGAGCCGCGGCGGTCGTATGTCACCCTGGTCGGTATGACCACGGGCAACTCCGACGACGACAAGCCGACCTCGGCGACCCTGCTCGACCAGATGGGTGGTTGGCGCGGTCTGGTGCAGTCGACGCTGCCGGTGGGCGTCTTCGTCCCGGTCAATGCGATCTTCGGGATGTCGCCCGCGATCGGGGCGGCTCTGGGTGCGGCACTGGCGATCCTGATCTGGTGCCTGTTCAAGCGGCAGTCGGTGCAGCCGGCGATCTCCGGCTTCCTCGGCGTCGCGCTGTGCGGCTTCATCGCGTATCGCAGCGGTGAGGCGCGGGACTACTACCTCTTCGGGCTCTACACCAGCCTGATCTACGGCGCGGTGCTCGCGCTGTCGGTGCTCGTGCGCTTCCCGCTGGTCGGCGTCATCTGGAATCTGCTCAACGGTCGCGACGGCACGTGGCGGCGCGTTCCCGCCGCCCGCCGCGCCTACGACATCGCCACCATGGTGTGGGTGGCGGTCTTCGCGGCCCGCTACCTGGTGCAGTCCGGCCTCTACGACGACGATCGCGTCGGCTGGCTCGGCGTCGCCCGCATCGCGATGGGGTATCCGCTGGCCGCGGTCGCCCTGGTGGTCTGCATCTGGGCGGTGCGCCGCGCCGATCGCGCGCTCGCCGCGGTGGCGGACGACAACCCCGAGGCGAGCGATGAGGTCGCGACCGACCCGGCGAGCCCGTCCGACCCGGTGCGTGTGAACGATGCGGTGCGGTTGAACGATGCGGTGCGTGTGAACGATGCGGTCGGCGTCAACGATGCGGTGGGCGTGAGCGACACGGCCGCCGCCGATTCGGGCGAGTCGCCCGCGGCGTCGCGCCACGGCCGGGACGAGCCACGGGGCTGAGCGCCGGGTACCGGCGCGCGGGCGCTCAGACCAGTCCGAGGACCTCGCGCAGTTCCGCCTGACCGTCGCCGGTCACCACGAACAGCAGCTCGTCGCCACCCTCGAGGGGGTCGTCCTGCTGCGGCACGATCACCCGATCCCCGCGCAGGATCGCGACCAGTGCGGTGTCGCGGGGCAGCTTCAACCGGCGCACCGCCTTGCCGGCGATCGCCGCGTTCTCCGGCAGGGTGATCTCCACCAGATCGGCCCCACCGCGGCGGAAGGTGATCAGCCGCACCAGATCGCCGACCGAGACCGCCTCCTCGACCAGCGCCGCCAGCAGGCGGGGGGTCGAGACCGCGACGTCGACACCCCAGGACTCGTCGAAGAGCCATTCGTTGCGGGGGTCGTTGACCCGCGCGACCGCGCGGCCGACCCCGAACTCGGTCTTGGCGAGCAGGCTGAACACCAGATTGACCTTGTCGTCGCCGGTGGCGGCGATCGCGACGTCGTAGTCCTGCAGATCGGTCGACTCCAACAGCGACAGCTCGCAGACGTCGCCGACGATCCGTTCGATCGGATGGGCATAGGTCGGCGGCCCGCCTGCCGGTACCGGGTCGGGACGTCCGATCACGTCGGCGCGGCGGTCCATCAACAGCACCCGGTGTCCGGCGGTGGCCAGTTCGCGGGCGATCGATCCGCCCACGGCTCCGGCTCCGGCGATGGCTACCTTCACGGCGATCCTTCCTAGTCCGCGTCGACGGGCGGGGCCGCCGCGACCGCGACGGCCCGGTTGACGGTGTCGACCAGGGCGGCCAGATAGACCTCGTCGTCGGCCTGCAGGACGCTGCCGGGCGCCGGGATCACCCCACGGCCCAGTCGCACGACAAACGCCACCCGCGCACCCGACGCCGCCTCGAGCGCGACGATCTTTCGCCCGATCCAGCCGGGATCGACGTAGGCGGAGGTCACGGTGACCGATCCGGTCGGCTCGGTCCAGCGGACGCCGGGGGCCTCCGGGAGCAGTTCGTGCAGCAGCAGATCGGTCGTCCAGGGGACCGTCGCGATCGTCGGAATGCCCATGCGCTCGTATACCGCGGCGCGTTTTGCATCGTAAATACGGGCCACGACACGTTCGACATCGAAATGTTCACGCGCCGTTCGCGCGGCGATGATGTTCGAATTGTCGCCCGAGGAGACCGCCGCAAAGGCGTCCGCACGCTCGATCCCCGCCTCGATCAGGACATTTCGGTCGAATCCGCGGCCGGTGATCGTGCGGCCGGAAAAGCCCGGCGGCAGGCGTACGAAGGCGCCGGGATCCTGGTCGATGATCGCCACCTCGTGCCCGGCGGCGAGGATGGCGGTGGCGAGGCCGGAACCTACACGGCCGCAACCCATTACAACGACGTACACGGGTCTCCTGTCGATCGGGCTGCGGTGGCCTGCGCCACCCGGTCCACCGCGCCGGTGGCCGGCCGAAGGAGGGTATCGAAATCGTTCGGAACGGTTCGGCCCCACCGGTACTCTATCGATTCCGCAGAGGCCTACGCTGACACGCTGTGCCCAGTATTTCGACGGTCACCAAGCGCTTGCTGGTGGGTCGACCGTTTCGCAGCGACACGCTGGAGCAGACCCTGCTCCCGAAACGGATCGCATTGCCGGTGTTCGCCTCCGACGCGATGTCGTCGGTCGCCTACGCCCCCGAGGAAATCTTCCTCATGCTGGCCGTCGGCGGCAGCACGGCGCTGATCTTCACCCCCTGGATCGGCCTGGCCGTCGCCGTGGTGATGGCGGTCGTCGTCGCGAGCTACCGCCAGAACGTGCACGCCTATCCCTCCGGCGGCGGTGACTACGAGGTCGCGACGGTCAACCTCGGCCGCACCGCCGGCCTGGTGGTCGCCGCGGCCCTGCTGGTCGACTACGTGCTGACCGTCGCGGTGTCGATCTCCGCGGCCGCCGCCAACGTCGGATCGGCCTTCCCCTTCGTCGCCGAGCACAAGGTGGCCTTCGCCGTCGGCGCGATCGTGCTCGTCGCGGCGATGAACCTGCGCGGCGTTCGCGAATCGGGCATCTCGTTCGCCGTTCCCACCTACGCCTTCATCTTCTTCACCGCCGGGATGGTGATCTGGGGCGCGATCCGGCTGTCGTTGCTCGGCGACGATCTGCAGGCGGAGTCCGCGCGCTACGAGATCATCGCCCAGCAATCCCATATGAGCACCCTGGCGTTCGCCTTCCTGATCGCCCGCGCCTTCACCTCCGGCTGCGCCGCCCTGACCGGTGTCGAGGCGATCAGCAACGGTGTACCGGCGTTTCGGAAGCCGAAGTCGCGCAACGCCGCGGCGACGCTGGTCATGCTCGGCGGTATCGGCGTCGGGTTGATGCTCGGCATCCTGTTCCTGGCGCGGCGGCTCGGCGTCGTCTTCGTCGAGAATCCGCAGACCCAGCTGGCGAACGTGCCGGCCGACTACCACCAGCAGACCCTGCTCACCCAGGTCGCCGCCACCGTCTTCGACAACTTCCCGCCCGGCTACTACGCGATGGTCGTCGTTACCGCGTTGATCCTCGGCCTGGCCGCCAATACCGCGTTCAACGGCTTCCCGGTGCTCGGCTCGGTGCTCGCGCAGAACAGCTACCTGCCGCGACAGTTCCACACCCGCGGCGACCGGCTGGCGTTCAGCAACGGCATCCTGTTCCTGGCGCTGGCGTCGATCGCTTTCGTGGTGGCCTTCGGGGCGGAGTCGACCCGGCTGATCCAGCTGTACATCGTCGGGGTGTTCGTCTCGTTCACCCTCAGCCAGGCCGGCATGGTGCGGCACTGGACCCGACTGCTCGAGTCGGAGACCGACGCATCGGCGCGGGCGCGGATGATGCGGTCGCGGGTGATCAACACGATCGGCTTCGTGATGACCGGCACCGTGTTGGTGATCGTGCTGCTGACCAAGTTCACCGCCGGCGCCTGGGTGGCGATCCTGGCGATGGGCGCGGCGTTCCTGTTGATGCAGGCGATCCGCAAGCATTACGACGCCGTCGCCGAGGAACTCGCCGACTACGAATGGGACGGGGTGCTGCCCAGCCGCACCCACTCGATCGTGCTGGTCTCCAAACTGCACCGGCCGACCATGCGGGCGGTGGCCTATGCGCGGGCGACCCGTCCGGACACCCTCGAAGCGGTGACGGTCAACGTCGACGACAAGGAGACCCGCCGGCTGGTCGAGCAGTGGGAGCGCAGCGACATCACCGTCCCGCTGAAGGTGATCGAGTCGCCCTACCGGGAGATCACCCGGCCGATCCTCGACTACGTCAAGCGCATCCGGCGCAACTCGCCGCGCGACGTGGTCACCGTCTTCATCCCCGAATACGTTGTGGGCCACTGGTGGGAGCAGATCCTGCACAACCAGAGCGCCCTGCGCCTCAAGACGCGGCTGCTCTTCCAGCCCGGTGTGATGGTCACCAGCGTGCCCTGGCAGTTGGTCTCCTCCGAACATGCCCGCAACCGGCTGGTCGGCCCCGCCCCGGGCACCGCGCGCCGCGGTATCGGCCCCGCCCGCACGAACGACGATCGGTGACCCGACGATGACCGATGGTGTATCCGACCCGAACGGTGTATCCGGCGCGGCCGAGCGGCCCGGAGCCTGGCTGGGGCGCACGCTCGAGGTGACCCTCGACCGACCCGCGCACGGCGGATTCTGCGTCGCCCGCCACGAGGGTCGGGTGGTCTTCGTCCGACAGGGTCTGCCGGGGGAACGGGTGCGCGTCCGGGTGGAGGCCGACGACAAGCCGGGTTGGTGCCGCGCGGAGGTGATCGAGGTTCTCGATCCGTCGCCGCACCGCCGGCCGTCGGTCTGCGCCGCCTCGGCGGAGAGCGGCTCCGGATGCTGCGACCTCGCCCATACCGACCGCGACGGCGCGCTCGCCTACAAGACGGCGGTCCTGCGCGAACAGCTCGAACGCATCGGCGGCCCCGGGGTCGCGCAGGTCGGCGAAGTCCCCGTCGAGACGCTGCCGGCGGCGCCGGAGGCCGGGGCACCCGATCTCGGTTGGCGCACCCGGGTGCGGCTGACCGCCGACGCCGACGGCCGCTTCGGCTACCACCGCTACCGCAGCGAGGACGTCGTCGCCGATCTGCGCTGCCCGCAGCCGGTCGCGGGGGTGATCGACGGGATCGCCGACCTGCGCTCCCGGCCGGGCAGCGAACTGCTGGTGATGCGCGACGCGGACGGCGAGCGGCATGTCGTCGAGATCGGACCGCCCGCCCCGGCCGCCCGTTCCGGCTCCCGCCGCGAGCGGGCCACCGGCCGCCGGACCCGCGGCGGAGCGCGACGTACCTCGACGGTGCTCGAAGGCGATCCGACCGTCGTCGAACGCGTCGGCACGCACGTCTGGCAGCTCGAGCCGACCGGCTTCTGGCAGGCCCACATCGCCGCACCGCGCGTCTACAGCGACGTCGTGACCGAGTGGGCGGACCCGGACGCGGGCGACATCGTCTGGGACCTCTACAGCGGCGCCGGGCTGTTCGCCGCCCCGCTGGCCGACCGGGTCGGGCCCGCCGGTGGTGTCGACGCGGTCGAGATCGCGCCGGCCGCGGTCGCCGCGGGTCGGCGCTCCCTGGCCGATGTGCCCGCGCTGCGTTTCCATCGGGGCGAGACCGTCCGGACCCTGGCGACGCTGCGACCGGATCCGCGGGCGGTGATCCTCGACCCGCCGCGCGCCGGCGCCGGCCGCGCCGTCGTCACCGCGGTCTGCGCCGCCGAGCCGGACCGAATCGTCCATATCGGTTGTGACCCCGCATCATTCGCACGTGATCTCGCTCTCTACGGCGAGCGCGGCTACCGGCCGCGGCGGATGCGTGCCTTCGACGCGTTTCCGCTGACCCACCACGTCGAGGCGATCGCCCTGCTGACCCGTGGAGACTGAGAGCCGGATCACATCCGTGGGTGGTTCGGCGGCGCGGGAGTCGTCGAATCCCGGACGTGCTCCGGCGGGACAGTAGACTCGATTGTCGACCGGGGGCACAACGGCCCGTCGCCCGCGGTGGTCTCGGATGGGAGGAACGTCTGGTGGATGAACTGTCCCGTCTTCACGGCCCGGAAGACCTGCGCTCGATGTCGGACGCGGAGTTGGACGAGCTGGCGGAGGAGATCCGTCGCTTCTTGATCGAAAAGGTCGCCGCGTCTGGCGGACACCTCGGTCCGAACCTCGGAGTCGTCGAGCTGACCCTCGCGTTGCACCGCGTCTTCGACTCGCCGCGCGACCCCATCATCTGGGATACCGGCCATCAGGCCTACGTGCACAAGATCGTCACCGGTCGCGCCGACCGGTTCGACACGCTGCGCCGCGAGAACGGCCTGTCGGGATACCCGAGCCGCGCCGAGAGCGAACACGACATCGTCGAGTCCTCGCATGCCTCCGCGGCGCTGTCCTACGCCGACGGCCTGGCCAAGGCCTTCGAACTGACCGGGCACAGCAACCGGCACGTCGTCGCGGTCGTCGGTGACGGCGCCCTGACCGGCGGCATGTGCTGGGAGGCGCTCAACAACATCGCCGCCGGAGAGAATCGGTCGCTGATCATCGTGGTCAACGACAACGGCCGCTCCTACGCCCCGACGATCGGCGGCTTCGCCGATCATCTCGCCGGTCTGCGCCTGCAACCGGCCTACGAGAAGCTGCTCGACGAGGGCCGCCAACTGCTGCAGTTGATCCCGATGGTCGGCGACGCCGCCTATACGGTCCTGCGCGGTATCAAGGCCGGCCTCAAGGACGCCCTGAGCCCCCAGGTGATGTTCACCGACCTGGGCATCAAGTACGTCGGCCCGGTCGACGGGCACGACCGCGCCTCCCTGGAGTCGGCCTTCCGGCGGGCGATGGCCTTCGGCGGTCCGGTGATCGTGCACGCCGTCACCCGCAAGGGGATGGGGTACTCGCACGCCGAGAACGACAGCGCCGAACAGATGCACTCCACCGGCGTGATCAACCCGCACACCGGCCGGGCCACCTCGACGCCCTCGCCGGACTGGACGTCGGTGTTCTCCAAGGAGCTGGTCGAGATCGGCGAGCGCGACTCGTCGGTTGTGGCGATCACCGCCGCGATGCCCGGCCCCACCGGCCTCGCCGAATTCGGCAGGCGCTTCCCGGACCGGATGTTCGACGTCGGCATCGCCGAGCAGCACGCGATCACCTCGGCCGCGGGACTGGCCCTCGGCGGTCTGCACCCGGTGGTCGCGATCTACTCGACCTTCCTCAACCGCGCCTTCGACCAGGTGATGATGGACGTCGCGCTGCTCGAGCAGCCGGTGACGATCGTGCTCGACCGCGCGGGCATCACCGGCCCGGACGGGGCGAGCCACAACGGCATGTGGGACATGTCGTTGCTGGGCATCGTGCCCGGGATGCGGGTGGCCGCGCCGCGCGACCCGGCGACGCTGCGCGAGGAACTGCGCGAGGCGGTCGCCGTCACCGACGGTCCGACCGTCGTCCGCTTCCCGAAGGGCTCGGTCTGCCCCGACCTCGAGGCGGTGCGGCGGATCGACTCGACCGTCGACGTGCTCGCGGAACCGGCCGCCGAGGACGCCCGCGATGTGCTGCTGATCGCCATCGGCCCCTTCGCCCGGCTGGCCCTCGACGTCGCGGAGACGCTGCGAGCCGGCGGTATCAACGCGACGGTCGTCGACCCGCGCTGGGTGCTGCCGGTACCGGAGGCGGTCGTCAAGCTCGCCGCCGACCACCGTCTGGTGGTCACCGTCGAGGACGGTGGCCTGCACGGCGGCATCGGTTCGGCGGTCTCCGCGGCGATCCGCGATTCCGGGGTCGACGTGCGCTGTCGCGAGGTCGGTCTACCCCAGCGCTTCTACCAGCACGCCTCGCGCGACGCGATCCACAAGGAACTCGGTCTGACCGCCGCCGCGGTGGCGGCGCGGGTCCAGGGTTGGTTGGCCTGACGTCCCGACCCCGGCCGCGTCCGGTGGTTCCGTCGGGGGCGGCCGACGGGTAAGCGGCCCCGGCGGCGGGTACTACTCGGCGGAGTCGGGAGCGGTCTCGGCCGCCGCGGTGGCCGTGCTCAACGCCGCGGCCAACGGTTCGATCGCCAGGTCGCGCTGCCACCGCCGCGATCCGCCCGCAGACAGCACACCGCCGACGTACTCGCGCACCCGATCGAGGTCGGCCGGGTGCTCCTCGGTGGCGATCAGGTCGGACGGCCACGTCCAGCACAGCCGCCGCACCAGGTCGGGGGTCAGCAGGTTCTCGAGCGGTAGCCGCTGCTGATCGGCGACCTCCCGCAGCGCCGTCCGGGCCGCGGTCAGCCGCGCCGCCGCCTCGGGATCCTTGCGCGCCCACCGGTTGGCCGGCGGCGGCCCGTCGAAGGGTGCCGACCGCGGGGGTAGCTCGGAATCGGGCAGGTCGCGGGCCCGCTGCAGCGCCGCGAACCAGCGGTCGGCGCGCCGGCGCTGCCGGGAGCCGGAGAAGATCGGCAGGGCGATCAGCGCCGTGCGGCTGCGTGGCGCGGTCTTGGCGGCGTTGATGATCGCCGCGTCCGGCAACACCCGGCCGGGGGAGATGTCGCGCTGCGCGGCGATGTCGTCGCGTTCGATCCACAGTTCGCGGACCGCCGCGAGCTGGCGGGTCGACTTGAGCGTCTGCAGGCCGGAGGTGCGCCGCCACCGGTCGGGCCGCGGCCCCGACGGCGGGGACGTGCGCACGTGCTCGAACTCCTCGAGCGCCCAGTCGAGCTTGCCCTGCTTCTCGAGGTCGGCGGCGACCTTCTCGCGCAACTCCAGCAGCAGTTCGACGTCCAGCGCCGCGTAGGTCAGCCAGTCGTCGGGCAGCGGGCGGGTCGACCAGTCGTCCGCCCCGTGTCCCTTCGCCAGGTGGAAGCCCAGCAGGTTGCCGATCATCGCGGCCAGGCCGACCCGTTCGTAGCCGGCGAGGCGCCCGCCCAGTTCGGTGTCGAAGAGCGCCCGCGGTCGCAGGCCGAGTTCCTCGAGGCAGGCGAGGTCCTGGTCGGCGGCGTGCAGCACCCACTCCAGGTCGTTGATGACCTCGGCCAGCTCGTCGAGGTGATCGGCGGTCGGGATCGGGTCGAGCAGGATCGTTCCGGAGCCGGCGCGTCGCAGCTGCACCAGGTAGGCGCGGTTCGAATAGCGGAAACCCGAGGCCCGTTCAGCGTCGACGGCCAGCGGTCCGGTCCCGGCGCGCAGCGCGGCGACGGCGGCGGCCACCCCTTCGGGCGTCTCGACCACGGGGGGAACGCCATCGGCCGGTTCGAGCAGGGGGAGGGCGGGCGCGGCCTCGGGCTCGGTCGCGGCGGCCGGGGTCGCGGGGACGTCCGGCTGCGTCGGCGTCGCCGTGGGGATATCGGGCCCGGACCCGTTCACGATGGTGTTGTCCTGCTGATCCGGCATTCACACACCTTACGCAGCGGCGACCCGATCGCCGGCATGCCTCGCGGAGGCCGGGTGTCGGGCGGTGCGGCGAGGTGCGGTCAGCGATCCCGGCGGCCGAGGTCGGCGACCCCGTCCGGCGGCAGGCCCGCGGCGTAGGCGAGCACCTCCGCGAAGGCCTCGACGTGCCGGTCGACGCGGTCGGTCAGACAGGTCCACGAGGCCCGCAGCTCGAGCTGGTGCGCCCGGGTGGGCCCGGCGATATCGCCGAACCGCACCGAGTTGGTCGCGGTCACCGTGCCGCCGAGGGCGGTCAGCTCCTGCTCGCGGCCCGCGAAGGCGTCGACCAGCCAACTCCACGCCACCTCGGGCAGCAGCGGATCGGCGGCGACCACCTCGTCGATATCGGCCTGGATATAGGTGACCAACCGCATGGTGCCGTTCCAGGCCTCGTCGCCGTCCGGGTCGTAGAGCAGGATCAGCCGGCCGAAGGCGTCGCCGTCGGACTGTTCGGGGACCTGGTCGTCGTCCGGATGGCTGACCTCCGCGCCGATCGCGTAGCTGTACGGGGCCAGTTTCTGTGGCGGACGGATCGGGCCGACCTCGATCGCCGGATGGACCGTCGCGCGCCCCATGGCTTCCACGGCCGCACGGAAGGCCTCGGGCTGCCCGGTTTGTCCACGCCTGGTCACGGCCTCGAACGTAGACCGGCGCCGGGCGTCGGACACGCAGGCGCGCCGCCCCGGTGTACACCGTTCGACCAGGTGGTGGTACTGGACGGTCGCCTCTCCGTCACCGGAGACCCGGTGGCCGTTGCACACCACGCGCGAGAGAAGGGCGCCGAGGACAATACGTCCTCGACCGTGCTCTCCCGATCGTCGTGTGCACCAGGTGCCGGCCGGAACGCCCTCGCCCCGATCGGTCGGCGCGGCCGGTTGGGTGGGACGATGGGGGAGATGAACGTTGACGACGCCGTGCGCGATCTTCCCGCCTCCGATTCGCCGGTCACGGCCGATTCCGATTCGCCGGTGACGGCGGTCTCCGATTCGCCCCTGATCCGCGCCGCCCGCGGCCTGCGCCCGCAGCGCCGGCCGGTGTGGTTCATGCGCCAGGCGGGTCGATCGTTGCCGGAGTACCGGAAGCTGCGCGCCGATGTCGGCATGCTCGCCGCCTGTTTCAACCCGGAGTTGGTCTGCGAGATCACCCTCCAGCCGGTCCGCAGGCACGACGTCGACGCGGCGATCCTGTTCTCCGACATCGTCGTTCCGCTGCAGGCCGCCGGTATCGATCTCGACATCGTCGCGGGTGTCGGCCCGGTGATCGCCCATCCGGTGCGCACCGCCGCCGATGTCGACGCGTTGCCCCGACTGCAGCCCGACGAGGTCGGCGCGATCGGCCGCGCGGTGCGCCTGCTGACCGCCGAGCTGGGCGGTACCCCGTTGATCGGCTTCGCCGGCGCGCCGTTCACCCTCGCGTCGTACCTGGTCGAGGGCGGGCCGAGCAAGCATCACGAGCGCACCAAGGCGCTGATGTACTCCGACCCGCAGGCCTGGCATCGGCTGATGGGCGCGCTGGCCGACATCACGACCACCTTCCTGAAGGTGCAGCTCGAGGCGGGCGTCGCGGCGGTGCAGCTCTTCGACTCCTGGGCGGGCACCCTGTCGTTGGCGGACTACACCCAGTTCGTGCTGCCGCACAGCACCCGCGTCTTCGCCGAGGTCGAGGCGGCCGGGGTGCCGCGCATCCACTTCGGTGTGGGTACGGGGGAGTTGCTCGGTGCGATGAGCTCCGCGGGCGCCGACGTCGTCGGTGTCGACTGGCGGGTGCCGCTGGTCGAGGCCGCGCGACGGGTTGGCGCGGGCAAGGCGCTGCAGGGCAACCTCGATCCGGCGGTGCTCTTCGCCGGCCCGGCCGTGGTCGAGGAGCGGGTGCGCCGGGTGGTCGCCGATGCCGACGCCGCGATCGCCGCGGGTGCGATCGGCCACATCTTCAATCTGGGCCACGGCGTCATGCCGGACACCGACCCCGGCGTGCTGACCGCCGCCGTCGAGTTGGTGCACTCGCTCTGACGCCATGACCGACACCCCCGCCCCATCGATCCGTCTGGCCGTCCTGGGCGCCGGAATCTCCGGGCTGGTCGCCGCCTATCGGCTGCGCCGGCTGCACGGGGACGAGGCGCACATCGTGCTGGTGGACGCCGCGAACCGCCCCGGCGGCCAGCTGTACACCGTCGATCTCGCGGACGGTCCCTTCGACGTGGGGGCCGAGGCCTTTGTCACCCGGCGGCCCGAGGTCCCCGCGCTGCTGGCCGAACTCGGCCTGGCCGACCTGATCGAGCATCCCGGCGACGCGCGCCCCTCCGTATGGGCCGGCGGCGCGCTGCACGCCCTGCCCGCGGGCACCCTGATGGGTATCCCCGCGTCCGGCGCCGCGCTCGGAGACCTGGTGGACGCCGGCGCCGCCGCGCGGGTGGACGCCGAACGCGACCGGCCGCTGCGCTGGGAGGTCGGCTCCGATCCGTCGATCGGCGCGCTGGTCGGCGACCGATTCGGCCGCGCGGTGGTCGACCGCAGCGTCGACCCGCTGCTCGGCGGGGTCTACTCCGGTCGGGCCGACGGGATCGGTGTGCGCGCCGCGCTGCCGACCCTGGCGGCCGCCCTCGACGCCGGCGCCGGAAGTCTGATCGAGGCGGTGGAACGGGCCATGCCGCCGACCCGCTCGGGACCGGTCTTCGGCTCGGTGCGCGGCGGCTATCGCGTCCTGGTCGACGCCCTGCTCGCGGCGGCCGATGTCGACCTGGTCCTCGGCCGGCCGGTCGGCCCGATCGGGCGGGTCGGCGGCCGCTGGTCGGTCGACCCGGTCGGCGATGTGGACGGGATCGTCGTCGCGCTCCCGGCGCCGGAGGCGGCCGAGGCGCTGCACGGCGTGGCACCCGAGGTCAGCGTCGAGCTCGCGCGCATCGAACGCGCCGCCGCCGCGGTCGTCGCGCTCGCCATTCCGGACGACCCGCCGCTGCCGCACCGCTCCGGGGTCCTTGTCGCGGCCGACGAACCGCTGCAGACCAAGGCGTTCACCTTCTCCTCGGTCAAGTGGCCGGCCCGCGGGCGCACCGTCCTGCGCGCCTCCCTCGGCCGCGCCGACGATGCCGCCGTGGTCGAGGCCGCCGACGAGAAGCTGATCGACATCGCCCTCGCCGACCTGGAGACCGTCACCGGTCTGCGGGTGCAGCCGCACGCGACGCTGGTGCACCGTTGGCGTGCGGGCATCCCGCAGTACGCGCCCGGCCATGCCGCACTGATCGCCGAGGTCGACCGGCGGATCGCGGACCTCCCCGGCCTGACCCTGGCCGGCGCCTACCGGCACGGCGTCGGGGTGGCCGCCTGCGTCGCCGATGCCGAGCGCGCCGCCCGCCGGGCTCGCGACTGAATCAACGTTCGGCGAGAACCTTGACGACGGCTTCACCCACGCCGGCGGCCGACTGCGGATTCTGCCCGGTGACCAGGCGCCCGTCGACCACCACGTGGTCGGTGAAATTCTCGGCCGGGTGATGAATGGCACCGCGCTGTTCGAGCGCGGTTGCGAGCAGGAAGGGCACCACATCGGTCAGACCGACCGCCGCCTCCTCCTCGTTGGTGAAGCTCGCGACATTCTTTCCGGCGACCAGGTACGTGCCGTCGGCGGTTGTGATGTCGAGCAGCCCGGCGGGTCCATGGCAGACCGCCGATACAACACCACCGTTGTCGTAGACCCGACCGGAGAAAGCGGCCA
Organism: Millisia brevis NBRC 105863; assembly: GCF_001552615.1. Lineage (GTDB taxonomy): Bacteria > Actinomycetota > Actinomycetes > Mycobacteriales > Mycobacteriaceae > Millisia > Millisia brevis. Next base: position 337,167 of record NZ_BCRN01000002.1, on the reverse strand, counting down.
GCGCTGCGTCGCCGGGGAAGTCGAAAACCGTCCCGTGCCCGCCGACGTAGAGAACGGCGTCGTAGTCGGCCGGATCATAGTCGGCTATGGTTCTCGTGTTCGACAGCTGCGCGGCGACCGACGGATCGCTGAGGAAGGCCTCCTGGTCCGCGTCGTCCGGATCGAAGCCGTCTCGCGGAGGTACCCCACCGCGAACCGACGCGAAGTCAACATCGTAGCCGGCATCGCGCAGCACCTTCCAGGGGTGCGCGGCTTCGTTGATGTAGTAGCCCGTCTTTCGAACACCGGCCAGATCGTCGTGGCTGGTGAGGATGAAGAGAACTCGTCCATTGCTCATGGTTGCTCACATTCCTTCGGCAGTGGGAGGGTGGGGGCAGGCAATTCGCCCGAGCGGAGCCGTAATTGCAACTCCGTCGATGAATCTACGTACGGATGGACCCGGCGTCCAAGAGAAAAACAAATCTGTGGCATAACCCGATTTAGGCATGATCCTGGTCACGGACCTTGTCGCGCACTGCTTTGCGAATAACATCGACCGCGGTTCGCAATGACCTGCGTCGCGACAATGCCCCGGTCATCGCGGCAAGAAACAAGGTATTCAGTGGCGCCACCTCCGGTTGTTCGAGGTCAATCAACTCTCCGCGCTCGAGCTCGTCGGTGACCAGATAGCTTGGGAGCACGCTGATTCCGAAGCCGCTCAGGACTGCGGAACGAACCGCGCTGAGGTTGGGTAGCAGGGTGGCGGTACCCAGTTCGGCTTGGACCCCGTACACAGTCGTCCAGTACCGGCGAATGATGGGAAGTTTGCGATCGTAGGCCACCACCGGGATGTGGCGGAAACGTTCGCTACCTGAACCGACCACCCGCACGGCCATCGTGGGAGCTGCGACCAGCACGAATTCCTCGTCCATGAGCGGCCACGCGGTCACGCCGTCGGCCCGCGGACGCACCGTCGAAATGATCAGATCGAGGCGCCCGGCGACGAGTCGGTCGATCAGTTCCTCCGCGACGTCGAAGGTGAACTCGACGCGCGGGAGGCTATCGGCACGACCGGCGAGAGCGGGCAGCAGTAGCTCGGTCGTGAACTCCAGGGGACCGCCGAGATGCAGAATGCGAGCTTCGGTATCACCTACGACGTCCTCGGCGAAGAACCTCTCGAGGTGATCGAGTTGCTCGCCGACCGCACCGGCCATTTCGTGCGCCGGTGCGGTCGGTTGGGCGCCACCGGTCGAACGGATGAACAACTCCGTCTGCAGCGTTCGCTCCAGTTGCGCAATATGATTGGTGACAGTCGGTTGCGTGACGGACAACTGACGGGCGGCCGCGGTGAACGAGCCGGTGCGATAGACGGCCAGAAACGTGCGCAACACGTCGAGGGACGGTGCCCGGTCAACTCCCATATGCCGATTCTGGCCTCTGCCGACCCCGGCGTCCCATCAGATGTGGGCAAGCTCCCGAAGGTCGAGGGAAAACAGTTCGAGCTCGGCGGCCCGACCCGCATGCTCCGGGGACACCCAGCCCCACGTCGCCCACCGCGACGGCACTCCGGCGGCGGATACTCGCGCGACATTGGTGATGTTGTCATCGACGAACAGGGCCGCGTCCAGCGGTAGACCCCCACCGATCGCCAGACACCGCGCCGCCAAACCCTTGTCGCTCACGTCACCCATCACACCGGCGACATGCCGGGACAGGTCGAAGTGCCGAAGGATCTCGAGACTCGATGTCGCGTCCTTTGCGGTGATGACGAAGACTCGTCCGCTGTACCGCGCGAGTAGCTCCGGGATCCCGGGAAACACGGTATGCGTATCGAGCCATTCGCGGCGATTCGTTTCGCGCCAGTGATCCCGCAGCCTCCGGGCCGACGCCGCGAACCGTTCGATATCATCGGAATCGATCGCGGCCTTCAATCGGTCGAAGGTGGCTTGGGTCGTGACCGGCTCGGTCTTTCTGGCCAGTTGTGTCACCGCAAAGTCGTCGAGTGTTCGGCTGAACGGTCGAAGCTCCGCGAATCGACTCCGAAAGTCCTCCGGTATCTCGGCGAATGCGGTGCGGATGTCGACCGGCGGTTGCTCCGGCCCGGCCCAGTAGCTCAGCGCCGTGCACTCCTCGACCGAGTCGGCGATGACACCGTCGAAGTCGAGCAGCAGCAGTTGTACAACGTTGTTGGACTTCATCCGACGGTCGCAGGCTCACCGACGAGGCTCGCGGCAGTATCGAACACCGAGCGCATGAACGTGCCGACGTATGCGTAGTACGAACAGGTGATGATGTTTCCGTCGACGATGACGTCGGCATCGGTAACGTCCGCACCTGCATTGATGACGTCGTCACGTAGCCCGATATATGCACATGCTTTGCGCCCCTTCAGTACTCCGGCGCTGATCATGATCCAGGGGCCGTGGCAGAGGCCGGCGACGACCTTGCCCGCCGCTGCCATCTCGGCGACGAATCTTGTGGCTCGCGGGTCCTGACGTACCCGGTCCGGTGCCTCGTGTCCGCCAGTGAGGATCACGACGTCGAACTCGGCGATGTCGAGGTCGTCGAAGGAGATCAGTGGGCCCGCGGTCTTGTCCATGGGCAATGGCGTGCCGTACTTTCCGGATACCGGACGACCGTCTTTGGTGGCGATGTCGATATCCCATCCCTCTTCTCGACACCGATACCAGGTATAAATGACATCGTGATCCTGAAACCCTTCGGCGGTCAGGATAGTTGCTCGCATGGCTCATACTCCTTGTCATGAACTGGGTGGCGAAGAGATTGGTAGCGTCCTGTTATCGTGATGCGACGGCCAGATAGGTCTGATCAGTCAACACGGGGGCTTTCGTGCCAGGGGTACAGCCGAGGACCGGATGGCCTGAAATAAACGACTCGAATCCCACTGGTACATAGAAGAGATCGCGAGCCCGGGGGGTATAGAAGATGTCCATACCCGAACGTAAGGTGAATTCGAATCGCGCGCCTGTGCTGGTGCGGCGCAAATGTGTGTGAGCGCGTCGGCGCACTGGCTCGAGTGGTGATTCGCCTTCGGATGTGACAGACGCCTCGTATGCGGTTTTGGAACGATCGTAGCTGTCGTGCAGCCGCAGGAGATCGAACTTGTTTCGCGGCGTCTCGACTTCGATGAGGTGCAATTCCGCGGAGATGGCGCGGGTTCGGTGAAACGCCGCAGGGCCGATCGACACGATGGTGCCGGGGGTGACCGCATGTGATCCGTGCAGGGTGTCGAACCTCCCCTCCCCGGACAGGCACAGCTGATGCGTGGTCTTGCGCAGGTGGGCGTGCATCGAGGTTGCTCCTCCGGCGCGGATACACAGATGCCAGAGGTCGTAGACGGGGTCGGCGAATACCCGGGATTCGTGGCCCCATGGTTTCACGACCACCCGGGAAAGGTCATCGGACGGGTTTTCGTGCCTGATTTCGGTTTCGGGGGTAACCAAATCCCGGACGGCTGCAAGGTCATCGGCATTGGCCTGCAGGAGGACGCGACGGGTGGGGGCTTCGAGCGTGGTCATGCGGATCCCTTTCCGATAGGTCGGAGAGCGTCGATCAGGGCTGACTCGAGCGCGGCGATGCTCGTGGGGTTCTGGGCGGTGATGACCAAGTCGTCACGGACGACGTTCGACGCGCGGTCCGCGGCGCACAGGACCGTCGCGCCTGCCGACTCGAGCGCCTGCTGGAGAGAGAAGGGCAAGAGATCGAGAACCCCGCGATTTCGTTCCTCGTTGTCGCTGAAGGAGGTGATCTGGAGGTCCTGGACCCATGGGCTGCCGTCGCTGCGACGTAGCCCGAGGAAGGCTGCAGGGCCGTGGCAGATGGCTGCGACGACTGCCCGTCGAGCCTCGGCGCTCTCGATCAGTGCGTGTAGGGCGGGTTGAGTCGGGAAGTCCCACATCGCCCCGATCCCACCGACGAAGTAGACAATCTCGTACGGCTGGTCGATGGCGCGCGCGGCCGCGATGGTCGGGACTGTGAGGGGGCGATCGAAAGCACGGTTGAAGCGTTCTATCGCCCGGCTCGGGGACGACTTCAATACCCCCTCGACGGTCCCGCCGCCGAGAGAGGCGAATTCGACGTCGAAGCCGTGCACGGTCAGGAAGTCCCATACCTCTGCAGCCTCACGTATATCGAATCCGGTCGGGCTGTGAAACCCGTCTGCGTGGTACACCTCGGTCACGACGAATAGAGCGCTACTCACAGGTTTTCACCTTTCCGAGTATCCAGATTCTCAGATCATTCGTGAAACCTATCGCTGTATCTGTGGCGGCAGATCTCTCGACGAACGAAAACAGCACTCCGGCAGTGATTCAGTCGCTCTGTCAACTGCAGAGAGGAATGTGATGTGAATCGAGCGGTCGTGGTACAAGTCTGGCGGAAAGCGCCGGATTTCAAAGATACGCAAGGCGCGTGCTCGGGAATTCATCCCGGAGGGCTGCGGGTTGGTGGATGCGACTACCGGCGGTGCATGGCCACCTCGTACGATACAGCAGATTCGGTTTGTAGGAGGCCGTCTATATCCCATCGGAATAATGACTGCTATCGGAGTATTTATTGACCGTCGTGGCGGATAGCGTACCCGCCGAGTGTTTTCCGAGGTCAGCTCGCGGTGGATGATTGATAGCTGGAGTGCCCCCGCGCATTGTGCGGTGATTGAGATCACAATGGTTCTCGAATGGCGGGAGGGTGAGGTGCAACGATGTGGTTAACGCCCGGTTTACGGATAGCCAACGTTTCGAATTGCGGCCGCCTCGGCCTCTCGAATTGTGCGGTGGAAACGGCTGTTGGCATGCGGGATGGGGTTGCTGAATCCTCAGCGTTCTGGAGCGAGACTCGGCCAGACGGTTTCGATCAAGCGATCGGCATAGTCGAGATCGGGGGTAACTCTCATTACGAGCAGGCGGTAATACACTGCGCCCCAGATGGAATCCATAACGACGTCCACTGCCAGGCCCTTTCTGACGAGGCCGTCGGCGCCGGCGCGTCGAAAGAACTCGGTGGTGAAGTCGCGCCGCACCTTGATGAACCGCTCCATAAGCTCGTCGTGCAGGACGTCGTCGAATCGCGCTTCTGCGAAGAGATCAAGTGTGGCCGAGCCGGTCTCGCCGGCGTAGAAGGTCAGGACCGCGCGCACCTCGTTGCGCAGGTCTGTCCGGGGATCTCCGGTGTACTGGAACGTGGGATAGGTGATCTCCCGTTCGTGGACGGCATCGAGAAGCAGTGCGGCCTTGGACTTCCACCATCGATAGACCGTCGACTTTCCTGCGCCGGCTCGACGGGCGATCTCCTCGATGGAGGTCTTGTTGAAGCCGCCCTCCACCAGTGAGGTGTACGCGGCATCCAGGATGGCTCGTCGGGCTTCTTCGTTGCGTCGGCGGCCGCCATGGCGAGACGGGGACGGCCCACCGGTCGCAGAACGAGTCGACTGCTGGTCATCGGACGTGGTGCTCACCATCCGGACGATAGCACTTGACAGATTCGATACGTAGCGTTTTGATTGATCGCGTGCAGCGGCAGCCCGGCTCGCACCGCTCGAACCATCGTCCCAGCCGGCCGTCGGAGACCCGGGACCGGCCCAAAATAGCTGTCAAGCAAGGGAGTCCGCTCATGGTAGGTCGTGCCAAGCTGCGGCAGGCGCAATCGAACACCGAGGTGGAGACAAGTCCCGTTATCAAGTCCATCGGAGTGCTGGGGTATGCACAGGTCAGCGAGCAGGATTGTCTGACCCCCTGGAGATTTTCAAGGGCACCGCGATGGTTCTGAGAGGGGACATAGCACCGTGGCAACGGGACACGATCAACGAGGAACTCGACGTTCGACTGGTTGCTCTCGACGGTCGTGTGATTTCGATGCAGATGGGTACCCAGGTCGTTCCGGATGGCGCCTTCGATCAGGACGAGCTGTTCGATCTGTTCTACGTACCGGGAGGCGTCGGATCGGGGGCGATCGCCACCGATGAGCGCGTGTTGAATACTGTTCGGCGGCATCATGAGTCCGGTCGGATCGTTGCTGCCAACTGCTCAGGTGTCGGTGTCCTGGCCCGCGCGGGCGTACTCGGGGGCCTGCCGGCAACCACGGTTGCGGCGATTGCCCGTGGTCTACGAAACGAAGGTTTCAACGTTTCCCGTTCGCGCAGGATGTGGGTGGGCAATCCGGCCGAGCGAATCTGGACTGCCACCGGCTCCTACGGCGTCAACGGAAGCGCGGTTGCCATGGTCAGCCACTACTTCGGCCGCGAGATCGGGACGATCGTGTCGATGATGTTCGACACGCACAGTGGCTTGGGGGACGCGATCTTCGAGCCTGTAGGACCGGAGTTCTTCGAGCATCCCGAACTCGAGTCCTCGTTCCAGGACCTCTTCGAGGAGATGCTTCTTCCCGCCGACTAGACATGCGTTGGCCGCACCTTGATTGCCACCGAGGAGCAATAGTGTCATCAGCTGTACAGAGCCGAGCCTTCGAGCCCGTCCACGATATTCATTGGATCAGGGGCGCCCTACAAACCGCGATCGCGGTCGAGCACGCGACGATGCCGCTGTATTCGGCTGCAATGTACTCGCTCGAGGTCCAGAACTATCCCGCCTACAACACCCTCCGGTCAGTGCTGATGGAGGAAATGTTGCATATGGCTGCGGCCTGCAATGTGTTAGCTGCGATCGGTGGATCGCCTGGATCGCGCAACTGGATCCGTGGGTCGTGCTGGACGGACTGCCCGGTGGAATCGCACCGTCGTTGCGTGGTCGGTTCGCACGATTGTCCAAACGTCAGCTCGATACATTCATGCGGATCGAGTCCCCCGCGGTTCTGTCCGGTGACGGCCAGGCTCGTTTTCCTACGATAGGTAGTTTCTATCGAGCGATCGCGGCGGCTGTCGAGAAGAACGCTGCCGAGATAGCGGCTGCTGCCAAGTTGCCGCAGCGCTCCAATCAAGTGGGCGGAAATCTCGGATACGCAGTCATCGACGTGTCCCGCCGAACCGCTGTGGTCGACCAGATATTGACCGGAATCGAGCTGATCATCGACCAGGGGGAGGGAGTCGAGTCGACGACTTTGACCGCCGGGGAAAACTCAGGGGGAGAGCTTTCGCATTACGCACGGTTCGCGGAACTTCGATACGGTCGAAGGTATTCCGGCGAAGGGCAGGCAGCCGACGACGGTGACGGCCGCGATGATCGACCGTCCGCGAGCGAGGGGCAGCGCAGGTACTTTCAAGGGGACCGGATCGCGTGGCCGGAGGTCATCAACACCCTGGCTGTGCCGCGTGACGGCTACCGCGCCATCCTGCGGACCGATCCCAACTCGGTCGCGGTGACAACCGAACTGCGAGCCTTCGACAGCGCGTACACCAGGATGCTGGGCGCACTCGACGATGCCTGGAACGGTTCGGTCGAGGATACCTGGCCCTCGCTGGGGCGAGCGGTCTTCGAGATGAACGAACTGCGAGTCATCTCGTGTTTCAACATTGTTCGCTTCCAAGTGCCCGAGCGAGCGGTCGGAGACTTGGACACGCTCTACCCGGGAGAGGCGGACGAGATCCGGCTGCTCAGCGATCTCGGGCGGCCCTGCTTCTACGGTCCTCGTTTCATCAACACCTCCAGCGGGAAGCCGGTACGGCGATGAGCACTCGGGAACCGCGCGTGGCGGTTGTCACCGGAGCCAGCTCCGGAGTGGGAAGGGCTACGGCCCTATTGCTGGCCGGGAAGGGCATTCACGTCCACGCTCTCGCCCGCCGCAAGGATCGGTTGACGATGATCGCGGATCGGGCCGGTGGCGGGATTATCCCGCATGCCGTCGACATCACCGACGCGGACGCCGTCGCGCGGTTCGGGCAGGCGGTCGGCGGTGTCGATTTTCTGGTCAACAATGCCGGCGGAGCACGGGGCTCCGCACCGGTAGTCGCCGCGTCGATCGATCAGTGGGAATGGATGTGGCGGACCAATGTTCTCGGGACGGTGCTCGTCACACGGGCCATCGTCCCGGGAATGGTCGAACGGGGGACCGGCACCGTTGTCAACGTCACGTCGGTGGCGGCCTTCGAGCCGCTCGACAACAGCTCCGGATACAGCAGCAGTAAGCACGCGGAGTCCGCCGTGAGCGTCACGTTGCGGAATGAGCTGTTGGGAACCGGTGTTCGCGTCGTGGAGGTGTGTCCCGGGATCATTCGCTCGGAGTTCTTCCGCCGACGTTTTCCCGACGACCCCGAGCGTGCCGATCGGATCTATGCCGGGATGACACCGTTGGAGCCCGATGATGTCGCCGACGTCATCAGCTACGCGATCCACGTTCCCGTGCACGTCAATCTCGATCGCATCGTCGTTCGCCCGATCAACCAGGGCAGCCACGGTCGATCATTCCGTGAGTGAACGGGAGACCGCCATGAGCAACCTCACCACATCGAGACGCGCGGAGCCGATGCGGCTGATCGCGCTGGCCATTTTGTCGGCGTTCGGTTTCGTGACCATGCTGACGGAGATCGTACCGGCCGGGTTGCTGTCCGGTATGGCGGCCGGCCTGCAGGCGTCGCCATCGACGACCGGCCAGTTGCTGACGGTGTACGCAGCCGCGTCGATGCTCGCCGCCGTGCCCGTGACCGCTCTGACGCGACATCTACCTCGCAAGCTGCTGCTGATTCTCACGGTCGCCGGCATTGTGGTGGCCAACACGGTCACTGCCCTGTCCGACGTCTATGCGCTGACTGTCGCCGCGCGGATCGTCGCCGGCGTATGTGCGGGTGTCCAATGGGCATTGGTAGCCGGTTACGCGATGCGTATCACCGCCGATGCGACCAAGAAGGGCAAGGCGCTGTCGATCGCGATGGCCGGAATACCGCTCGCTCTCGCGGTCGGCCTTCCGCTCGGGACCTACCTCGGAACTCTCGTCGGCTGGCGGGGTGTGTACGCGGCTTTGGCGGTCGTCGGTGCCGTTGCCGCATGCGCCGGCCTCCGGCGACTGCCGAGTCTGGATGCCGAGGCGACCGCTCAGTCCCGGCAGCGCGCGGCCGAGGGCGGCAGGTCGCCGGTGATCACCGCCCTGCTTCGGCCGGGGATCGTGGTGATCGTTCTCTGCGCCTTCGCCTTCCAGGCCGGCCATATGAACCTGTACACCTACATGGAGCCGTTCCTGCAATACTCCGGCCTCGACGGCAACATCACCGCCGTGTTCTTGGTCATGGGAGTCAGCGCGACGGTCGGCCTCTGGATAACGGGCATGGTGATCGACCGGCACATTCGAACGTTGGGATATTCGGTTGCCGTCTGCTTCCTGATCGCTGCGGCGGCACTGGGTATCTGGTCGACCAACTCCGTGATCGTCATCCTGGCAATCTGTTGCTGGGGTCTGGCCCTCGGCGCAGCGCCGACGCTGTTTCAGGCAGCCGCTGCACGCGCGGCCGGAGACCGCATCGATATGGTCCAGGCGATCCTGGTCACCTTGTTCAACGCGGGAATGGCGACGGGGTCGGCCGTGGGCGGTGTGGTGCTCGCCGTGACCCACGCCTCGGCTCTGCCGTGGGTGAGCATGGCGTTCTTCCTGGCGATAACGTGCGCGCTGGTGGTCCACCATCGGGTGGCATTGCCGGCGATGGTGGACGGCAGTCGATCGACATGAGGATCGGTGAGGTGACCGAATGACGAAGAAGACGGCCTTCTATCACGTGGGATTCGCCGTGCCCGACATCGAAGCGAGCATGGATCTGCTCTCCCGGGCCGTGGATGTCACGTGGAATACTCCGCAATCCGCGTCGTTGGGGCCATGGGCGTATCGGATCGTGTTCACCACCGAGCCGCCCTTCATCGAGCTCATACAGGGCCCCGCCGGTAGTCCCTGGGACACCGAATCGTCCGGGCCGCGCTTCGACCACCTGGGATGGTGGGCCGCATCGCTCGATGCGAGTGCCGACGACTGGTCGGGCCGGTGCGGTCTGGACATGGACTACGACGGCCGTACCGAGGGGCGATCATTTGCCTACTTCACCGCAGTGGCGCTCGGCACCCGTTTGGAACTGGTCGAGGCCGACCGGATGGGCGCGTTCCTGTCGGCGTGGTCTCCGGGAACCGACCCGACGGCGATGGACATCCTGGACCGAGACTGACCACACCATGATCGGGCCGGTCGGCTGGGTTCGGTTCGTGCCCGTGGGGAACCGGTGTGATTCGCATCGTGCGGGCGGGGCCGGATCCGACCGTCGGACCAGGGTGGCACGATGGCAGGTATGGCACGTCTGGACTACAACGCGATCAACTCCGAGCAGCGCTACCTGATGTTCTCGGTGTTCAAGGTGCGCGCCGGCGAACTCGGCGCCAACCGGCAGGGCCCGGCGGAGGAACTGACCGCCTTCGTCCGCAAGCTCGAGGAGCGCGGTGTGGTGGTCCGCGGCTTCTACGACATCAGCGGACTGCGCGCGGATGCCGACTACATGGTCTGGTGGCACGCCGAGCAGATCGAGGACCTGCAGGCCGCGTATACCGACTTCCGCCGCCTCACCTCGCTCGGCCAGGCCAGCGAGCCGGTGTGGAGCAACGCCGCGCTGCACCGCCCCGCGGAGTTCAACAAGTCCCACGTGCCCGCCTTCATGGCCGGTGAGGAGCCGGGCGCCTATATCTGCGTCTACCCCTTCGTCCGCTCGTACGACTGGTACCTGCTGCCCGACGAGGAGCGCCGCACCCTGCTCGCCGAACACGGCATGGCCGCCCGCGACTACAAGGACGTGCGCGCCAACACCGTCAGCTCCTTCGCCCTCGGCGACTACGAGTGGATCCTCGCGTTCGAGGCGCCGCAGCTGCACCGCATCGTGGACCTGATGCGCGACCTGCGCGCCACCCGCGCCCGCCTGCACGTGCGCGAGGAGGTGCCCTTCTTCACCGGGCCGCGCGTCGAGCCGGCCGACCTAGTCGGCGCCCTGCCGTGACCGATCCGGCTGCGACCGCGCCGCTCGAGGCGGTGCTGTTCGACTTCTCCGGCACGCTCTTCCGCCTGGAACACGCCGGCGACTGGTTCGCCGGGCCGGGCGGTACCGACGACGTCGAGCAGCAGGTCGAACTGATGCGCCGGCTGACCGCACCCACCGGCGCCCCGGTCGACATGACCGATGCGCAGAAGGCCAAGTGGGACCGCCGCGACCTCGACCCCGAGGCGCATCACGAGGCGTTCACCCACGTGCTGCTGGCGTCCGGTGCCTCGCCGGCGCTCGCGGAGCGGCTCTACGCGCGGGTCTCCGATGTCGACAGCTGGACGCCGTACCCGGATACCGCCGCGGTGCTGCGCGGCCTCGCCGACGCCGGGATCAAGGTGGGGGTGGTCAGCAATATACCCTTCGATCTGCGTCCGATCTTCGACAAGCTCGGCGTCCTGGACACCGTCGGCCTGTTCTCGCTGTCCTTCGAGGTCGGTGCGGTCAAGCCGAATCCGGCGATCTTCGAGCACGCGCTGCACGGACTGGACGTCCGCCCGGAGGTCACCCTGATGGTGGGGGATTCCGAGATCGCGGACGGTGGGGCGCGGGCGCTCGGCGCGCACTTCGCCCTGGTCGATCCGGTGCCCACCGACGAGCGCCCGGACGGGCTGCTGCGCGCGATCGCCCCGTACGGGTTGCCGATCGCATCGGGTACCGGAAGATAGACGCCGGGACCGCCGAATGGCCCGGCCGGAGGAGGACATGCCGTGAGACGGCCGGATGCTCAGCAGATCGCCCACTGGGGCATGTACACCGCGGTGACCGACGGCCGGGATGTGGTCGAGGCGCGACCCGATCCCGGTGACCTCGATCCGTCGCCGGTGCTCGACAATCTGCGCGGTTCGGTCACCCACCGCTCCCGCATCCGCCGACCCGCGGTCCGCCGCGGCTGGCTCGAACACGGCGCCGGGCCGAGCGACCGCCGGGGTGCCGACGACTTCGTCGAGGTCGATTGGGATACCGTCACCTCGCTGCTCGCCGGCGAGTTGCGCCGGGTGATCGAGCGGTTCGGCAACGAGGCGATCTACGGCGGCTCCTACGGGTGGTCGAGCCCCGGCCGATTCCATCACGCGCAGAGCCAGATTCACCGCTTCCTCAAGCTGGCCGGCGGCTACACCCGGTCGGTCAACAGCTACTCGCTCGGTGCGACCGGCATGATCATGCCGCACGTTCTCGGGGCGCACTGGAAGATGTTCGCGCGCAGTACATCCTGGGACGTGATCGCCCGTTGGACCGATACGGTGGTCTGCTTCGGGGGTATCCCGCTCAAGAACACCGCCGTGAACGACGGTGGCACCAGCAATCATCCGGCTCGCGACGGCCTGGACAGGTTGCGCGAACGCGGCGGTCGGATCATCTCGATCAGCCCATTGGCCGACGACATGCACGGCGAGGCGGAACGCATCGCGCCGGTGCCGGGCAGCGATGTTGCGCTGATGCTCGCCCTGGCGTATGTGCTGGTCACCGAGGGCCTGCACGACCGCGACTTCCTCGACACGTATTGCGTCGGCTACCAGCGGTTCGAGCGCTACCTGCTCGGCCTCGACGACGGGGTCGCCAAGTCCCCGCAGTGGGCGGCGCCGATCACCGAGATCGCCCCCGAGGTGATCGTCGCCCTGGCCCACCGGATGGCCGAGGGTCGCACCCTGGTGACGGTCACCTGGTCGCTGCAGCGGGTACGCGGCGGCGAACAGGCGCCGTGGATGGGCGTGACCCTGGCCGCGATGCTCGGCCAGATCGGGCTGCCCGGTGGCGGTTTCGGGCACGGCTACGGGTCGATGAACGAGTCGGGGCTCGCTCCGGTGCCGTATCCGCTGCCGACCTTCCCGCAGGGCAACAACCCGATCGATCAGTTCATCCCGGTCGCCCGGATCGCCGACATGCTGCTCGATCCCGGCGGCCGCTACCGGTACAACGGGCAGAGCCGCACCTACCCGGACATCCACCTGGTCTACTGGGCCGGCGGCAATCCGTTCCATCACCACCAGGACCTCGGCCGGCTGCGGCGCGCGCTGGGGCGGCCCGACACGATCGTCGTGCACGACCCGTACTGGACACCGATGGCCAAGCACGCCGACATCGTGATCCCGTCGACCACCGCGCTCGAACGCGACGACCTGTCCTGCACCCGCAACGACCCGCTGCTGGTGGCGATGCAGGCCGCGGTGCCGCGGTACGCCGACTCCCGCGACGACTACGACACCTTCGCCGCGATCGCCGCCAAGATGGGCCTGGGTGAACGCTTCACCGAGGGGCGCAGCAGCGAGCAGTGGCTGCGGCATATGTACGAGCAGTGGCGCGGCTTCCTGCGCGCCGACGGCGTGACCACCCCGACCTACGAACAGTTCCGCGAGCAGGGCAGCTTCCGGATGCGCACCGAGGACGACCTGGTGATGTTCGAGGAGTTCCGCAAGGACCCGCAGGCCAACCCGCTGCGCACCCCGAGTGGACTGATCGAGATCTTCTCCGACACGGTCGCCGGATTCGGCGACGGCCCGGGACATCCGGTGTGGATCGAGCCGCAGGAGTGGCTGCACGGCGAACGCGCCGAGCGCTTCCCGCTGCACCTGATCGCCAATCAGCCCCGCACCCGGCTGCACAGCCAACTCGACCACGGCGCCACCAGCCAGAAGTCGAAGATCCGCGGCCGCGAACCGATCCGCCTACACCCCGCGGACGCCGCCGCCCGCGGGATCGCGGACGGCGACGTCGTGCGGGTATTCAACGATCGCGGCGCCTGCCTGGCCGGCGCCATCCTCGACGCGGGACTGCGTCCGCATATCGTGCAGTTGGCTACCGGCGCCTGGTACGACCCGCTCGATCCGGCGGACCCGACCAGCATGTGCGTGCACGGCAACCCGAACGTGCTGACCCCGGATATCGGGACCTCCGACCTGGCGCAGGGCTGCACCGGCCAGCACGTTCTGGTCGAGATCGAGCGCTACGACGGCGACCTACCGCCGATCCGCGCCTACGACCCGCCGACGTTCGTCGGCGAGCACATCAGGCCTCGGTCGGGCCCGGCTGCAACCGCAGGCTGATCGAGTTGATGCAGTACCGCTGATCGGTGGGGGTCGGATACCCCTCACCGGCGAAGACGTGCCCGAGGTGGCTGTGGCAGTTCGCGCAGAGCACCTCGGTGCGGTGCATGCCGAGCGAATCGTCGTCGCGCAGGATCACCGCGTCGCTGTCGGCCGGATCGAAGAACGACGGCCACCCGCAATGCGAATCGAACTTCTCGGTGCTGCGGAACAGTTCGGCCCCGCAGGCGCGACAGACGTAGACACCCGGCTCCTTCGTATCGGTGTACTCACCGATGAAGGGGCGCTCGGTGCCCGCCCGACGCAGCACGCGGAACTCTTCCGGATTGAGCTTGACCCGCCACTCGTCGTCGGTCAACGCAACCTTGGGCGCGGGTAGAGACTGGGCAGAAGACATGCACACCACGCTATCGGTAGTCGGGACAGTCCGCCGTACCAGCGGCGGACCGGGGATTGCCCCCGAGTCCGCGTTCCCCCATCCCTGGACCGTCCGGTAGCTGATGGGAGACGCAACCTAGCTGTTCAGACGCGTTTCGATGCCCGGATGTTCCCGATCGATCCGGGCGGTCGCACCATCGTCGGACGGTGCCTCACCGGATGGGTCGGCCCGATGCCGGGGGACGGTGTCCGCGTGACCGGAGCCGGGTGCCCGCGACCCCACCACCGCACCCTCGGCGGAGACCGCCGCGTGTCGACCGGTGGTCGGCTCGGAATCCGTGGCCTGCGAGCCGGCGGGCAGATCGGCGTCGAAGATCGGGTCGATGCCGAATTCGAGGCGGCCCTGACGCCTGGCGGTCAGGTAGCGGCCGACGAGGACGGCGAAGATCACGATGATCAGCAGCGACCATCCGAAGCTGACCCGCATGTACTCGGCCGCGCGACCGGCGGTGAAGTAGCGCGCCGAGAGCCAACTGTCGTACGACATGAATCCGTAGACGGCCAGCCAGGCCGGCCAATTGCGCATCACCGAGTTGCGCAGTACCACCGACATCAGCAGCGGGAACAGCGTCATCGAGTAGTACATCTGCCCCAGCGAGGACAGCAGGTACGCCGCGAGCAGCAGCAGACCGGAGGTGGTGACCACGAAGAAGACGCGGTCCTCGCGGTAGTACCGCCACAGCAGCCACAGGGAGACCGCGACCATCGCCGCGAACAGTCCGCGCATGCCCAGGATCAGCCATTCCGGCAACCCGTAGTACAGGCCGTTACCGACGATCGCGCTGTTGAAGTAGTCGCGGGGCGCCGTCAGATAGGGCATGGTGCGGGTGATGAAGGCGCCGGCGTCGACCGACCACGGGATCGCCAGCAGCGTCAGCACGGCGGGCACGAAGATGGCCGTGCCGATGGTGCGCCACTGCTTGTAGACGAACGGGATCAGCAGCAACGGTGCGAGCACCGGTTTGACCGCGAGCGTCAGTCCGATCGCTATGCCCGCCAACCACTGGCGATTCTGCAGAACGAACCAGAGGAAGAGCACCTCGCCGAGCAGGACGGCACCGTTGATGTTGGTGAAGACCAGCGTATTGGTGACCGTCTCGCTGGCGAACGCCCCGAACAGCAGAATCGGCGCCGCCACCGACCTGATGCCATACCCGAACATCCGCAGGATGATGTACAGCGCGATCAGGATCGCGATCGTATTGACCCCGACGAACAGCCAGCGGGAACGTTCCGGATCGAGCACCGCGAACGGGGCGATCAGCAGGGTCCCGCTCGGTGGATAGAGATAGTGCGGGTCGACCGAACCGTAATCGGCCGTGTACACCGGCTGCCGATTCCAGAACGCGACAGCGGCGTCGTAGACCGGGCGGAAGTCGTCGGTGATGTAGCGGTTGACCGCCTTGATCAGAATGCGGTGCAGGACGGTCATGATGGCCAGCGGCCACATCACATAACGAATGGCATCCGCCGCGGTCCGAGCCGTCTTGGGTTCGAGCGCGCGCATCACCACCCGCAAAAGGTACCCGACCGGCCCGGCCGTTCCGCACACCGTGTCCGGTTCCCGCGATCCGGTACGCGAACCCGCGCTCGGCGCGGCTTGCGGTACCGGATCGTCGCGGTCAGGAGTCCGGGCCGAGGATCTCGTCGATGCGTTCGCGCTTGGCGCGCAGCTGACCGGTGAAGCCGGGCCGGATGTCGGCCTTCAGAACGAGACTGACCCGCGGGGTCACCTCGGCGACCGCTTCGACGGCCCGTTTCACCACGTCCATCGTCTCGTCCCAGTCGCCCTCGATCGTGGTGAACATCGAGGTGGTCTCGTGCGGCAGTCCGGAATCGCGCACCACCTTGATCGCCCGGGCCACGGCCTCGGCGACGCCGCCGTCGGCTTCTGCGGTGGTCGGAGCGATGCTGAATGCAACCAACATGGCTCCAGCCTGGCACAGCGTGCGGCGGGAATCGACGCGGCGCGAGGCGCGTGGATCAGGGCGGGCAGACGGTGCCGTCGGCGGGCAGTCGGCCGCTGTCGATGTAGGTGGTCACCGCGCCGGCGATGCAACCCGACCCGCTGAGCGGGGGATGGCCGAGCCCGTGCCAGGTGAGCGTCGAGGTAGCCGCCCCGGCGTTGGCGAGCGAGCCGGTCACGTCGGCGGTGCCGGTATTGCCGGTCACCGGGTCGGAAATGCCGTTGGTCACCAGGACCGGCACCGACAGCTCGGCCGGCAGTGTCGGCGGTTCGTCGGCCGGCCAAGCCGTGCAGGCGAGCATCCCGAGGGCGGCGGTCGGCCCGAAGACCGGGTACTGATCCGACCACTGGGCGGCCAGCTCGCGCACCCGGTCGGGGGCCACCGAGTCGTTGCCGTCGCTGCATCGCGACGCCAATTGACCGTCCGATCCGGTCGCGGCCAGGTTCCGATCGGACAGGACCAGCACGTCGTCGACGTTGCCGTCGCGGGCCGCGGACAGCGCGTCCGCCAGGATGCGGGTGCGCGCCCCCGAGTCGGCGCCGGCGACGTCGGACAGACCCCACTGCAGGGCGCCGATCACCCCGGCGCGGGAGAGCGGCGGCAGCCCACCACCGGCCGCCCGGGCGACCAGGTCGTCGATCGCCGCGGCGGGGTCGTCGCCGAGGGAGCAGGCGATCGCGCGGCACCGCGCGACGAAGCTGTCGAGGGCGGCCTGCTGGCCGATCACCCGAAACTCGGTGGTCTGTACCGGGTCGGGGCCGGTGGACACCGGGGCATCGAGGATCAGTCGGCCGACGTGGTCGGGATGGGCGGCGGCGTAGGCCAGCGCGGTCAGCGCGCCGTTGCCGGCGCCGATCAGGCCGATGGTCGACACACCCCAGAAGTCCCGCAGGACCTCGATATCGGCGGCGGCGTCCGAGGCGCGGAAGACCATCCGGCCGGGCGGGCGGAAGTCCTCGGCCGACTGCATCACCGCGTCGCGGCAGTCGACGGTGATGTCGCGCGCGGCGGCGGCGACCGCATCGACCGGGTCGCCGCCGGCGAACTGGCCGAGGGTGATCATCGTCTGCTGGTCGAGCGGGTTGGCGCACAGCAACGGGAACGACAGCCCGGTACCGCGGCGGTCGATCGCCACCACCGGGTGTTCGGCAAGCAGGGGATTGTTCGGCTGGGTGGCCAACTCGGCGACCGCCGCGCTCGACGGCCGATCCGCGCCCGAGGTGTAGATCACCGGCGCCGCATCCGCCGGGGTGGCCGCCGACGTCGCCCGCACGACGCCGACCGATACCTCGGTGGGCAGCGCCGGATCGGTCGGATCCATCGGCGCCTGGTAGGAGGAACATTCCAGGGTGACCCCGGCCGGCGGGGCCGGCAGCGACCACTGGGTGATCAGCATCGAGGTGCAGTCGACGTAGCTGAGGTCGACGATCGGCACCTCCGGGGCGGGCGGCGGCTCGACCGTCGGGGAGGTGTCCGCGCCCGGACTGCCGACGGACCGCTCCTGGAAGGCGAATCCCGGCCGGTCGGAGGGGCCGAGGCTGCACCCGGCAAGCGTCGCCGTGACCACCGCGGTCAGGGCGAGAACTCGGGTGACCGGCCGCGCACGCATGGCGTCCAGCCTGCCGGCCGCCGCCGACACCCGAGCACCGACCCGCCGGGACGTTCGCCACACCCGCCCGATGATCAGCGGCGATCGCGGATCAGGGGCGATCGCGATCGATCACCCAGCGGGTGGCGATCGTCCCGTCGTCGTCGGTCAGCAGCACCGCCCGGTGGGCCCGCCGCACGGCGCCATGCGGCGAGGCTGTCGCCCGGCCCGCTCGCCCGGCGGTCAGGATCGGTGCGGTGGTCAGGCAGAACTCGTCGACCAGGTCCGCCTCGATCATCGACCCGATCAGGGAGGGGCCGCCCTCACAGAGCACCCGCAGCAGGTGCAGCTCGGCGAGCGCGGCGACGATCTCCGCCGGCTCCACCGTCTGTCCGGGCAACCGGATCACCCGGGCGCCGGCAGCGGTCAGCGCGTCGACCCGCCCCTCGTCGGCGGACTCGCCGGTCAGCACGATCGGCGCGGCGTCGCCCGCCCCGAAGAGGCGATGATCGGCCGGGATGCGGGCGGACCCGGTGACCACGGCGATCGGGGGAACCGGCGCCAGCCCAGCCTCGACGCGCCGGTCACGGACGGTAGGATCGAAGGCGACCGGCCCGTAGTTCTCGGCCAGCGCGGTGCCGCTGCCGACCAGTACGACATCGCAGAGGCTGCGCAGCAGGTGGTAGATCCGCTGGTCGGCCGGGGTGGCCAGGCCCCCGGACAGGCCATCGACCGCCACCGCCCCGTCGATGCTGGTGATGAAGTTGGCGCGCACCCACGGTCCGGACAGGTCGGCCGGGTAGGCGTACAGGTCGGCGAGTTCCTCGGGGCCGAGGCTGCCGATGGCGATCGGCGGGCTCGCCGCACCAACCGTCCCCGGCGAGTCCCGATCGGTCGGATCTGTTGTGAAGTGGGTCGCTTTCTCGTGACGGGTCACAGGCCGATTGCACCACGTCGTTACTCTTGTCCACCATGGCTCAGCACTTGGTCGATCGGAATCCGACCGTTCCCGTCGATCAATTGATTTCCACGTTGGTGCCACCGCCGACCTTCTCGTCGGTCGGTTTCGATACCTATATTCCGGACCCCAACGAGCCGAGTCAGAAGGCCGCGGTCAAGGCGGCCGAGGAGTTCGCCGCCAAGGTGCGCAAGATCCGGGCCGGCGGCAAGCGCGGCTTCTTCGGTCGCAAGGCGCAGCAGGTGTCCGGTGCGGGTCTGTACCTCGACGGCGGCTTCGGTGTCGGCAAGACTCACCTGTTGGCGTCGATTTATCACGCGGTCGACGAGCCCAAGGCGTTCAGCACGTTCGTCGAGCTCACCCACGTGGTCGGGGCCCTCGGCTTCACGCGGGCGCTCGAACAGCTGTCGAACCACTCGCTGTTGGCGATCGACGAATTCGAGCTCGACGATCCCGGCGACACGATGCTGGTCTCGCGACTGCTCACCGAACTGTCCGCGCGCGGCGTCTCGATCGCGGCGACGTCGAATACCCTGCCGGGCCAGCTGGGCGAGGGCCGCTTCGCCGCCCAGGACTTCATGCGCGAGATCAAGAAGCTCGGCGCGATCTTCGAAGCGGTGCGTGTCGACGGTCCCGACTACCGCCACCGTGATCTGCCGCCCGCGCCCGATCCCTTGCCGCAGGACGCCCTGGAAGCCGCCGCGGAGAAGGACCCCCACGCGACGATCGACAGCTTCGATGCGTTGCTGAAGTTCTTCGGCACCCTGCACCCCTCCAAGTACGGCGCCCTGATCGACGGGGTGTCGACGGTCCTGCTCACCGGGGTGCACCCGGTCGAGGACCAGGCGGTGGCCCTGCGGGTCGTCGTCTTCGCCGACCGGTTGTACGACGCCGGCATCCCGGTGGTCGTCTCCGGCGCGAAGCTCGACCAGATCTTCTCCGACGAGATGATGCAGGGCGGCTACCGCAAGAAGTACCTGCGCGCGACGTCCCGCCTGCTGGCGCTGTCCCGCCAGGCATCGGTGGCCTGACCCGGTCCTTCCCGCCGGGGAATATCGTCCGACGTCCAGTGTTGATTGCGATATCAACTATGTGGAGGTAGCGATGAGCCGACGTACCTACGGAACCCCCGAGCAGCCGACCTTCGGCCTCGATACCTTCGGCGACATCGCGGAAGGCCCGGACGCCGGAGCGGAAGCCGCGGCGCGGGCCCTGCGCGAGGTGGTCGCCGAGGCGGAGCTGGCCGACCGGGTCGGTATCGATCACTTCAGCGTCGGTGAACACCACCGGTCCGAGTACGCGATCACCGCACCCGAGGTGGTGCTGGGCACGATCGCCGGGCGCACCGAGAACATCACGCTGGGCACCGCGGTCACCGTCCTGAGCTCCGACGATCCGGTCCGCGTCTACGAGCGCTTCGCCACCCTCGACGCCCTGTCGGAGGGGCGGGCCGAGATCACCGTCGGCCGCGGCTCGTTCACCGAGTCCTTCCCGCTCTTCGGCTTCGATCTCGCCGACTACGAAGTGCTCTTCGAGGAGCGTCTCGACCTGCTGGCGAACATCCTGCGCGGCGAGCCGGTGACCTGGGAGGGCACCACCCGCGCGGCGCTGACCGATCAGACGCTGTACCCGCCGACGGTCGACGGGCCGATCCCGACCTGGGTCGGCGTGGGCGGTTCGCCCGAGTCGGTGGTGCGGGCGGCGCATCACGGGCTTCCGCTGATGCTGGCGGTCATCGGGGGCTCCCCGGATCGCTTCGAGCCGTTCACCGACCTCTACCGGCGCGCCCTCGCCCAGTTCGACACGCCCGAACTGCCGATCGGCATGCACAGCCCCGGCCATATCGCCGTCGACGACGCCACCGCAGCGGACGAGCACTTCCGCCCGCACCGGGACGCCTTCGCCCGCATCGGCCGCGAGCGCGGCTGGTCGCCGATGAGCCGGTCGGAGTACGACGGCCAGCTGGGGGAGCGCGGCGCCCTCTTCGTCGGCGGTCCGGAGACCGTGGCCCGCAAGATCGCCCGCGCGATCCGCGTCCTCGGCCTCTCGCGCTTCGACCTGAAGTACGCCGTCGGCTCGCTGCCACACGACCAGCGCATGGAGTCGATCCGGCTCTACGGCGAAGAGGTCATCCCGCGCGTGCGCGAGCTGTTGGTGCCCAGCACCGTCGGATGACGCGGCCGGAGCGGGGTCAGGCCCCCGACCTCGAGGGGTCGGCCTCGCTCTGAATGCGCCCGCCGACGTAGTACCAGCGGCCGTCCTCGCGATGGAAGGTGCTGCGCTCCCGCTGGACGCCGGACCGTCGAATCGCCTTGTGCCAGAACTGCGCCCGAAACTCCACCGTGCCCTCGGAGGCGTAGGAGGAGGTGCCGTCGGCGGAGACGATCTCCAACCCGGTCCAGGTGATACTCGGATCGAGGTTGACCGTGCCCGGCCGGGTATCGGGGTGCCAGCTCGCGAGCAGATAGTCGGCGTCGCGCACCGCGAAGGCGGTATAGCGACTGCGCATCAGCTGCTCGGGCGTCTCCGGCAGGGCCGTGCCGCCGCGGCTGGGCAGGAAACGTCCGCAGCACCGGTCGAGTTCGTCCTCCGACCCACAGGGGCAGGGTTCGCTCATGCGGTACCCGGCGACGGGTGCGCGACCGGCCGGAACATCACGAAGTCGTCCTCGACCACCGTGCCGAGCTGGAAGTGCTTGCTGCCCACCACCTCGAACCCGTTGCGGCGGTAGAAGGTCTGCGCGCGCAGATTCTGCTGGTTGACGCCCAGCCAGAGGCCGGACGACCCCGCGGCCACCTCGATGATCGCGGCCATCAGGCTCGCCGCGGTGCCGCGTCCGTGCCGGGCCGGGTGGACGTAGATCTTGCTCAGTTCGAGGACCGGGCGCGGGGTGATCACCGCGGCGACCTCGGGATCGTTCGGCTCCTCGGCGAGGACGACGGCGAAACCGTCGATGGCGAGTTCGCCGGTGGCCTGCGTCTCCGAGGGAGCGACCAGAACGGTCGCCGTGGGATCGGCGATCCATGCGCGAAAGTTGTCGGCCGCCAGGGAGGTGGTCAGGAACTGGCGGATGTCCTCGGCCAGGCTGGTCGGCGGGCAGGCGAGCGGGAAGGTGATCTGGGCTAGACGCTCGAGCGCCGGCGCGTCCTCGGGGACGGCCTGAACGATCGCTGTTCCGTGTGCTGCCTGCATACGGTCAACGGTACTGCGGGCTCGGCGGGGTCGGGTCAAGCCGCGCCGAACGTACCTTCGGGTATGTTTTAGGATGTGGGGTGATCGCGCAGGACACGGTGGATCTCGACGGCCAGGCGGGCCGGTTGATCCCACTGGATGAGGTGTCCGGCGCCCGGCACGATGCTCAGCGTCGCCCCGGGGATCGCGTCGGCCAGGCGGCGCGCCCGATCGGCCGGGATCCAGGTGTCGTCGGCGCCCCAGACGATATGGACCGGGGGAGCGACCTTCGGTAGCAGCGGCTCGATCTCGGCGGTGAACCGCTCGTCGGCCTGCGCGATCTGCCGGTAGAACGCCGCCTTCCCGGCCGGGGTCAGCCACGGGGCGCAGAGGCGGTCGAGATCGTCGGCGCGCAGAGGGCGGTGCGCCGCGCCGGAGATGTAGGTGCGCAGCAGCGCCTCGTGCATCGCGTCCGGCAGCCGCCCGAAGACCTCGGACTGTTCGCGGACCAGGGTGAAGAACGTCGATCCCCACGGCCGCAGCGCCACCACGTCGACCAGGGTCAGCGAGCGGTAGGCCCGGCTGTGCAGCAGGTGGGCGCGCAGGGCGACCGCGCCGCCGAAGTCGTGGGCCACCACGTGCGGCTCGACGCCGTGGTCACGTGACCAGTGCGTCAACAGGGCCGCGAACGCCTCGCCCTGGACCCCGAGGTCGACGTCGTGGTCCGGGTCCATCGACGACGCCCCGTATCCGGGCATATCCCACAGCAGCACGGTGTACTCGGAGGCGAGGGCCTGCGCGATGTCGAGCCACAGGTGCGAGGACCACGGCGTGCCATGGCAGAACACCACCGGCGGCCCGGAGCCGGCGCGCCACCAGGCGATCCGCCGACCGCGCCACTCGAACACGTCCCGTTCCATCCCACTCCCATCACGTGCGGGCGACTGTACGTGCACAGCACGCTGCACAGCGCATCGGCGAGGAGATTCCGCCGCGCCGCACCTGGTGTGCGCATCCGTGGTGGATACCGTGTCGGCGTGGACGTCGGCGTTTCCCTTCTGGCCGCGGCGGTGGTCATCGGGGCTCTGGTCGCGATGGTGACCACCCCGGTCGGTGTATCCGGTGCGGTCTTCCTGTTGCCGGTACAGGTCAGCGTCCTGGAGGTGCCGAGCCCCGCGGTGACGCCAACCAATCTGCTGTTCAACCTCGTGTCGATCCCCGGGGCACTCGTGCGCCAGGCCCGCGCCGGTGCCCTGCTGACGCCATTGACCCGATTGCTGCTGGCCGGAACGGTGCCGGGGGTGGTGGTGGGTTCGGTCCTGCGGGTCCTGGTGGTCCCCGATCCACGGACCTTCCGCATCGTTGCGGCCGGCCTGTTGCTGGTGCTGGGCATCGGGCTGCTTCGACGCGCGCGTGGTCGGCGCGTCCCGGTCGACGGGCGAGTGGGTCCGTCCCGTCGCGCGATCCTGCTCCTCGCCCTGGGCGCGGGCCTGGTGGGCGGGGTATACGGCATCGGCGGGGGATCGTTGGTCAGCCCGGTCCTCGTCGGGCGTGGAATGCGGACGTCGACGGTAGCGCCCGCCGCGTTGACCTGCACCTTCGTCGCCTCGGCGGTCGGTGCGACGGTCTTCGCGGTGCTGTCGGTGGTGGTGGGCGATTCGACGATTGCGCCGATCTGGAGCTTGGGGGTGGCGCTCGGCGTGGGTGGCCTGCTCGGCGGAATCCTCGGCGCACGCCTGGGTCCGATGCTTCCCGAGCGGGTGCTGGTCGGCTTGCTGGGTGGCTTGGCGATCGCCACGGCCGGTCTCTATGCGGTGGAGGTGATCCTCGGATGACGGCGGCAGCCATCGAGGTCGGGATGCAGAAAGGGCCCGCCGGGAATCCGGCGGGCCCTTCTGTTGGTGCGCGATACTGGGATTGAACCAGTGACCTCTTCCGTGTCAGGGAAGCGCTCTCCCACTGAGCTAATCGCGCAGGTCCGCAAACCGCTTTGGGCCTGCAAGAGAGGTGGAGACGGGAATCGAACCCGTGTGCACGGCTTTGCAGGCCGTTGCCTCACCACTCGGCCACTCCACCGTGGGCCCACCTCGATCTCGAGCGGATGACGGGATTCGAACCCGCGACCCTCACCTTGGCAAGGTGATGCGCTACCAACTGCGCTACATCCGCACTGTGCTCGGCCGGGAGCAGCGCCCCGTGCCTTGCGTTTGAGAACATTAGCCGACGTCTCACGCAAAACCCAAATTGGCTGGTCAGCGGGTCGCGGCGGGCGATGGGGCGTCGCACGGCGGGTACGGACTCGGCGGACGGTGGCCTTCCGGAACCGGGTGATCGGAGGCGGATGAACCGCCCGGTCGGACCCGGCGGCGGGGGACCGGACGCCCCTCGGCGCCGGCCGGCGCTTGGTGCGGCGACGACGATTTCGGCTCGCCTGCGTCCTCGTGTTACTGTTCCTGCCCGTCGGTGTTCATCGATTCGTTCGATGTGGCCCGCAGTTGGTCCCGTGGCTCAGTGGAAGAGCGTCCCGTTCACACCGGGGAGGTCGCTGGTTCGATCCCAGCCGGGACCACCAGGTAAGGAAGCTACTTGTCCAGCCCAGGCAACTAGCGGCAATGTCGAGGGTGTTGTAGCCCGTGGGCACCGCCTCGAAACTCCCAGCGCAGGTGCACTATTCGACACACCGCCCCGTAGCGGCGTCTCTGTCGGTGGGCCGTGGAAGTCTGACGTAGTGTCCGAACGGCCCGTCGACTTCGACCGCCTCCGCTACATGCGCTGCTGGACCTGTGCCCACGAGTGGGAGGTCGACGCCGCGTGGCTCGCACGCTTCGACACGGGCGATGAGCCGTGCCCGAAATGTGGCACCGACTGCACCAGCGAGCACCGGCCGGACTTCTGGGTGCGACCGCAGAACCCGGCTCGCTACGACGACACCGTGAGGGCGTGGTACTGGTATCACTCCTCTACCCACGCCGTCTGGCCCGACAGGGACTTCGACCCCGCAGCGCAGCTCACCGACGAGACCAAGCGGAGGATGGAACACGACGGGCTGACTCCCGGAGCGGTGGAACGCTGGGCGGCGCGGCAGAAGTCCAAAGCGCTCCACATCGGCACCTACGAGGCCGCCATCGAGAACATGCTCCGCAGGATGAACGACCAGCGCGACGCTGCGAGCCAGTTCTACCTCTACCGCGTTCAGCTCCGGTCCGACTGCGTCATCGAGCCGGGAATACATCCGGAGCTGCCCGGCCTCATGGGCGATGTGGAACTCAGTGCCGACGCCCAGAAGGCCAACGTGTTCCGGTACGTGAACGTCTGCGAGGACGTGTCCAGCGTGTCGCTCGCCATCGAGATCAGCGCGGTCTGGAAGGTCCAGAGCATCCCGATTCCCTTGCCGGTCGACGCTGACGACCCGGGTTTGCGCGAGGCCACCGCTCGCCTCCTCGCGGCGGCGGACAGACCTATCGAGCAGACACGCCCCGAGGACGATGACGACACCGGCCCTCTCGAACGGTTGCGCCGCCGCCACACGCCGCAGACACCGCTCGCGTCCGAGGCTGGTCGCCTCCGGCATGAGACCGCTGATCTGCTGCCGTTGCTGCAACGGCAGCAGCTGCGTGTCGAATTCGACGAGGCCGGGTTCGCCGGTGACCCGAGCGCTTATCCCGCGAAGCTCATCGGGCTGGTCCGGTTGGTCAGCGATCCGCAAGCCATCCTCGACGCGCTCAACCAGCAACCCGGCCATTTGGTTCCGCCTGCACCTGGTGAACAGAGTTTCCTGATGCAGGAACGGTGATGTTGTGGAGACGTCGTCGACCTGATCTGACCTGCCCGGAGTCTTGATCCTTCCGTCGTGAGAATTCTTGACCGGCATCGGGTAGGTACCGAGAATGTGCTCTGCGGAGTTACGTTAATGTGCCGCTGGTATCAGCAAGGCCGGGATAACAGCATCCGCCCAAAGGTGCGGTTCCTGGTCGTCACAACCCTGGCAATACGGCCGTCGAACTCGTGTACTGGCCTGTGGCGGTGTTCTCCTCCTTCGCCGGGCACGATCCGGCGATTGCCTGGAAGCTGCGGGCGATGCAGGACGAGCACACAGGGTGTTCGCCGAACGCGGCTGCCGCGACGGTGACGTCTCGGCGGATATCGATCCGCGTGCCTTCGCCGAGTTCCTGGCGGGCCGGTGAGGCACGGCGATGACCCGCGAAGCTCCCGTGCTCTACCTCACCATCGAATCCAGCCTCACCCCACTCTGAACGATCGTGGTTCGGATGCTCGCACGGCCGCAGACGCCGGGGTGCCGCACGGCGACTTCCTCGCGGGCCAGCCCGCCGCGTTCGGGATGGCCGGCGGGCGGATGGTCGAGCCCGAGGAGGTCGCCGACCTGGTCGCCTTCCTGGTATCGCCGGTGGCCGCGAGCGTCATCGGCTCCGATGTGGTCATCGACGGGGGCACCCTCAAGCACTGCTGAGCCCCGGGCCGCCGACGACGGTGGGCGCGCGGGGTCAGTAGGACGCGCGCCCGCCGGAGGCGTCGTAGACCGCCCCGGTCGAGAAGCTCACCGCCGACGAACTGAGCCAGGAGACCAATTCGGCGATCTCCTCGGGGCGACCCATCCGCCGCATGGGGGTCAACGCCTGCGAGCGTTCGAGGATCTCCGGGTCGGTGTCCGCGTTCATCGGGCTGGCGACCGCGGCGGGGGCGATCGCGTTGACCAGTACCCCGGTGGTCGCCAATTCCTTGCCCAACGACTTGGTCAGCGCGATCACCGCCGCCTTGGACGCCGAATACGCGCTCTGCAGCGGGTTGCCGTCCTTCGCGGCGATGCTGGCCAGGTTGACGATGCGCCCCCAGCCGCGTTCGCACATCGCCGGGGCGAAGGTCTTGCAGGTCAGGAACGTGCCCTCGGTGTTGATCGCAAAGGTCCGCCGCCAGTCGTCGAGGTCGACCTCGACCAGCGGCGCCGATGGCCCGACCACCCCGGCGCTGTTGATCAGAATGTCGACCGGGCCGATCCGATCGAAGAGCCCGGTCACCGATTCCGGATCCCGCACATCCAGGCGTTGGTCGGCGCCCGCGGCGATGTCCGCGGTGACCACCTCGACCCCGTCGGCTCGCAGCCGTTCGGCGCAGGCGGCTCCGATCCCGCTCGCGCCCCCGGTGACCACGGCTCGTCGCCCCATGACTGTGCTCCTTCGCATCCGAATCTATGTATTTCGCGCACATAATGTGCAACGTCTATGTAGATTTCCGACTATATGTTTCGGGGTGCGGCGGAAGGGCGGGAATGGAAATTCGGTGGATGCAGTCGTTTGTGGCCGTGGCCGAGGAATTGCACTTCGGACGAGCCGCGGCCCGACTGCAGATGGCGCAATCCCCGCTGAGTCAGACGATCCGCAAACTGGAGAAGGAGCTCGGCGCCGAACTCTTCGAGCGCAACACCCGGTCGGTCGCGCTGACCGCCGCCGGTCACGCCTTCCTGCCGCACGCCCGGGCGGTCCTCGGTGAGGTCGAACGGGCCCGGCAGGCGACCCGCGCCTCGGTCGGTGCGGTCTACGGGCACATCACCCTCGGCTTCACCGGCGCCCTCAATCACCTGTCTCTGCCGCCGCTGACCCGGGCGGTCCGCACCACCTATCCCGACATCGACCTCGACCTGGTCGGGCGGGTGATGACGCGCGACGCGATTCAGCAACTCGACAGTGGCGCACTGGATCTCGCGTTTGTCGGTCTCCCCGTCGAGTCGGCCCTCGTGCATACCCGACTGATCGCGCGGGAGCCTTTCTGTGTGGTGCTGCCGAGCGATCACCGCCTGGCGAACCGGTCGGTGATCGAGCTGGTCGAGATGGCCGACGACGACTTCATCTCCACCCCGTTGACCGCCGGTTCGGCGCTGCAGGAGGACGCGATGCGCGCCTGCCTGGAGGCGGGCTTCCGGCCGCGCGTCGTCCAGGAGATCACCGACCCCTACATGATCCTGATGCTGGTCGCGGCGGGCGTCGGGGTCGCGCTGATGACCGAGGGGCTTGCGAACGTCGCCCCACCCGGTGCCGTCTTCGTCCGACTGACCGGCGGAACGGTGCGGATGAACCACGGATTGGCGTGGTCGGCGAAGGCGATTCACCGTTCGGTGGTGCGCGAGGCGGTACTCGCCCTGGCCGAGAGGGTGCTGCCGACACCGCCGCCGGGCGTGAACTGGTCCGCGACCGCCAATTAAGACTCCAAACAGCATAGTCTGAGACCAACTTAGTGTTGGACGAACTTAGGTGTCTCCCCACACACTTCTTCCATCAGTGCGATTGGCGTCACAAGTGTGGAGGAGACACCATGGCGACAACCATCTCGCCGGACCAACAGCAGCCCCCGGCGAAAGAGCGTGGACAGGCCAAGCGAGCCGCGGTTTCCGGCTTCGTAGGCAGCACGCTCGAGTACTACGACTTTTTCATCTACGGATCGGCAGCCGCCCTGGTCTTCGGCCAGGTGTTCTTCCCCGGCGGATCCACCTCGACCCTGTTGTCGATCGCGACGCTCGGCGTCGCCTACGTCGCCCGACCCCTCGGAGCCGTGCTCTGGGGACATCTCGGTGACAAGAT
Source organism: Millisia brevis NBRC 105863 (assembly GCF_001552615.1). Taxonomy (GTDB): domain Bacteria; phylum Actinomycetota; class Actinomycetes; order Mycobacteriales; family Mycobacteriaceae; genus Millisia; species Millisia brevis. Next base: position 308,463 of record NZ_BCRN01000002.1, on the reverse strand, counting down.
CGGCCGACGCAATACCCTGATCGCCTGCCTGGGCCTGATGGGTCTGTCGACCTTCCTGATCGGCTGCCTGCCGACCTACGACCAGGTCGGCATGTTCGCTCCGATCCTGCTGGTCGCTCTGCGTCTGCTGCAGGGGCTTTCGGCCGGCGGCGAGTCGCCGGGCTCGGCCTCGCTGTCGATGGAGCACGCCCCGGATCACCGGAGATCCTTCTTCGCCAGCTTCACCATGAGCGGCATCATGTTCGGCATCGTGCTGTCGAGCCTGGTGTTCATCCCGGTTGCGATGCTCCCGGACGAGCACCTCTACACCTGGGGCTGGCGGGTCCCGTTCTGGCTGTCGATCCTGATGACCGCCGTCGCCTTCTGGCTGCGCCGTCAGCTGCACGAGCCGGAGGTCTTCACCGACACCAAGGCGGCCAACAAGACCGCCGATGTCCCGATCGTCGAACTGTTCCGCAACCACTGGGCCTCGGTCGTGCGGGTGATGTTCAGCTCGACCTTCGCGATGATGAACACGATCATCAACGTCTTCGCCCTGGCGTTCGCCACCCAGCACAACGGCATCGACCGCACGATGATGCTGCTCGCGATCGCGGCGGCCAATATGTGCGCGGTGATCACCCAGCCGCTGTACGGCATGCTCGCCGACCGCATCGGCCGCAAGCCGGTCTTCATCGGTGGCGTCCTCGGCGCCGGCGTGATGATCTTCGTGTACTTCGCGGCGATCGGTTCGGGCAATGTCGCCCTGGTCTTCCTGGCCGGCATGGTCCTGCTCGGCGGCTTCTACGCCGCCCCGAACGGCAGCTACATGGCAGCCTTCCCCGAGCAGTTCCCGGCGTCGGTTCGATTCAGCGGCATGGCGATCGGCCTGATGCTCGGTCTGCTCGTGGCGGGCTTCACCCCGGCCGTCGCCCAGGCGATGACCTCCGGCGACACCAGCAACTGGACCCCGGTCGCGTGGATGTGCCTCGGCTTCGCGGTGCTGTCGGCGGTCGCCTTCGCCACCGGACCCGAGACCTATCGGACCCCCACCGCTCAGTTGGGCCTGCGGCGCAGCTGATCCCGGACAGCAGATATCCCCATCGGACAGGTACAGGACAGGTGAAGAACATGTCTCGCTCACACCATCGGATCGGACTCATCGGAGCCGGGATCGACGGTTCGTTGTCGCCGACCCTGCACCAGACCGAGGCGAGCGCCCTCGGATTGTCCGACTACAGCTACGAACTGCTGGATATCGACGTGCTCGACCGCAGCCCCGAGGACGCCGCCGGTGTCCTGCGGGACGCCCTGGCCAACGGCTACACCGGGTTCAACGTCACCCACCCCTGCAAGCAGACGGTGATGACGGGTCTCGACGAGATCACCGAGCACGCGGCGGCCATCGGGGCGGTCAACACCGTCGTACTCCGACAGGGGCGAACGGTCGGCCACAACACCGACGAGACCGGCTTCCGCACGGCATTGCGGACCGGATTGCCGGGCGCGGCAATGGGCACCGTGGTGCTGTGTGGGGCCGGCGGCGCCGGCGCGGCGGTCGGCTGTGCGCTGGTCCGGGCGGGCGCCCGGCGACTCCTGATCGCCGATACCGATGTCGATCGCGCCACAGCCCTGGCCGACCGACTCGGGCGTTCGGGGGTCGCCGTCGGCGGGATCGCGCCGGCCGACCTGCCCGGTGTCCTGCCCGACGCGGACGGGGTGGTCAACGCCTCGCCGATCGGCATGGACGGACATCCCGGTACACCCTTCGCCACCGACCTGCTGGGGCCGCATCTCTGGGTTGCCGACGTGGTGTATCGCCCCGTGCGCACCCAATTGCTGGCCGCCGCGCAGTCGGTCGGCTGCCGCACGCTCGACGGCGCTCAGATGCTGGTCGCCCAGGCGGCCGACAGCTTCGCATTGGTGACCGGTATCGACCCGGACCCCGCCCGGATGCGCCGCCACCTCGCCGAGGTGCTCGATCGGCGGGCCGGCGCCGCGCGATAGCCCCGCGCGGCCTCCCCGTACAGACTTTCGACAGCGACCGGAGAACGACAGTGACCGGAGAACCAGTGCCCGGAGAACGAGTGACCGACAACCAAATTCCCGCCTACGCGGAGCCGCTGCGCATCGGAGGGGTAACCCTGCGCAACCGCTTCGTCTCGGCGCCGATGGAACGCAACTACTGCCATCCGGACGGAACCCTCACCGACGAGTACATCGACTACATAGCCCGCCGGGCCCGCGGCGGCGCGGCGCTGATCTTCACCGAGGCGTCCTATGTGCGGGCCGACGGCAAGGGCCGCATCCGCCAGATGGCCGTCGACACCGACGACTGCCTGCCGGGATTGACCCGCCTCGCCGACGAGGTCCACCGGCATGGCGCCCTGCTCGGGGTGGAACTCAACCACGGTGGGCGCACCGCCCAGGGTGTGGTCAGCGGTTTCGTTCCGGTCGCGCCCAGCCCGATCCCGTGCCAGGTCGTCGGCGGTCAGATGCCCGAGGAACTCGACGTCGACGATATCGAGCACATCATCGAGTGTTTCGCCGACGCCGCGGAGCGCTGCGAGCGCGCCGGGGTCGACGTCCTGTCGCTGCACGGTGGCCACGGTTATCTGATCCACCAGTTCCTCTCGCCCGCCTACAACCTGCGCACCGACGAATGGGCGGAGCCGACGCTCTTCCTCAATCGGGTGATCGCCGCCGTCCGCGAACGCACCCCGAATATCGCTCTGGGGCTGCGGTTCTCGGCGTTCGAAGGGATCGAGGGCGGGCTGACCCCGGAGCTGACCCGCGAGCGCATCGCCGCCACCGACGTCGAGCGGCTCGACTTCCTCGACGTCTCGGCCGGCAACTACGAAGCGGGACAGTGGATCATCCAGCCGGGGGAGTGGGAGCGCGGCCTGCTGCGCGACTACGCCGAACCCTACCGCCGCGACTACGACATCCCGGTCGGCGTCGCCGGTCGGATCAACACCCCGGACACCGCGGACGAGATCATCTCCGCGGGCAAGGCGGACTTCGTCAGCATGGCGCGCACCCTGCACGCCGAGCCCGACTTCCCGAACCGCGCGCTCGACGGCGGCCGCTACCGCCCCTGCATCGCCTGCAACTACTGCATCGATTCGCTGGCCGCCGGGCCGATCCCGTGCTCGGTCAACCCCTGGGTGGGGCGGGACGCGGCCGAACCGGAAGCGCCGGCGGACCGGCCGACCGTCGTCGCGGTCATCGGCGCCGGCCCCGCCGGACTGGCCGCGGCTCGCGAACTCGGCCGCCTCGGTCACCGGGTCGACCTCTACGACGAGCGGCCCACCATCGGCGGCGACTTCGGGCTGGCCTCGGCGCTGCGCGAGTACCCGGAATACCACCGGATCATCGACTGGTACCGCGACGAGATCAACGATCTGCCGGTCACGGTGCACACCGGCACCCGCGTCGACGCCGCCCGCTTCGCGACCGATCGCCCCGACGCGATCATCCTGGCGGCCGGCGGCGACGGGGTCGGACCGGATATCGAGATCGTCGACCGACCGTTCCGCGATGTACGCGACTTCCTGCGCTCGGGCGACGCCGCACCGGAGGCGATCACCATCTATGGCGCCGACCGCGAGGCCGCGGCGATCGCCGACGACCTGCTCGGCCGCGGCACGCGTGTCGTGCTGATCGGCCCCCAGGAGACGATCGCCCACGACGTGGGACGACGCGCCAAGATCGTGCTGCTCCCGCGCCTGGCGGCCGACCCGAACCTGACCGCGCATCTGTCGGCGCGCGTGGTGCGGGCCGAGGCCGACCGCGCGCTGATCCGGGACGCCGACGGCGAACGCTGGATCGACGCGCCGGGCGAGCTGCTGCTGTCGACGGGCATCGTCCCGCGCAACGACCTGCTCGGTCGGCTGCGGGCGGTGGCCCCGCCGTTGGGTATCCACGCGATCGGCGACGCCGGCGGCGACGGCGGTTCGATCCAGGCCGCTCTGGTCACCGCGGTCGACGCGGTCGCCGAGATCGGTGCGCGGCTGCGACAGGCGGCGAGCGCATGACCGCGGCCGCCGCCGGCGCCGGCGCGAGCCTGCGCACCACGATTCCGCCGATCGGACTCGGCACCTGGCCGCTGGTCGGCCAGGACGCCACCCGCGCGGTGCTCGGCGGGATCGACGTGGGCTACCGGCATATCGACACCGCGACGATCTACGGCAACGAGGACGCGGTCGGCGCCGCGCTGGCGACCACCGACGTCGCCCGCGAGGAGCTCTTCGTCACCTCGAAACTGCGTGGCAGCGACCATATCTCCGGCGACATCCGGGGCGCGGTCGAACGCAGCCTGCACACGATGGGGCTCGACTACCTCGACCTGTACCTGATCCACTGGCCGCTGCCGCGATTCGACCGCTACGTATCGGCCTTCGCCGGTCTGCTCGAATGCCGCGACGCCGGACTGATCCGCTACGCCGGGGTCTCGAACTTCCTCGGCTCGCACCTGACCCGGGTGGTCGACGAGGTCGGCGAGGCGCCGGCGGTCGACCAGATCCAGATGGACCCGTCGTTGGGACGCCGCCCGGTCCGCGAGGTCGCCGACCGGCTCGGCGTGCCGATCGCCTCGTGGAGCCCGCTCGGCCGCGGCGATGTCCTCGACGATCCGGTGGTCGTCGGGATCGCCGAACGGTACGGGCGCACGCCCGCCCAGATCGTGCTGGCCTGGCATCTGGCCGTCGGGGTGCTGCCGGTCGCCCGGTCGGCGAACCCCCAGCGGCAGGCCCAGAATCTCGCGGCGGCCGATATCGCGCTGACCGCGGACGACATCGCCCAACTCGATCGTCTCGACCGCGGCGAATCCGCGGCCCGCGACGTGGAGAAAGAGGAGCACTTCTGATGACCCTGCGTGTGGGCATCGTCGGTTGCGGCAAGATCGCCGGCAACCACGCCCGTTCCCTGCAACAGATCCCCGGGGTCGAGGTGATCGCCTGCTGCGATACCGATTCCGATCGCGCCCGAAACTTCGCGGCGCAGTACGGCATCCCCGCCGGGGTGGCCGGGGTCGAGAGCCTGCTGGCCCTGCGGCCCGACGCGATCACCGTCTGCACCCCGCATCCGGTGCACGAGGAGGTGGTGGTCGCGGCGGCCGCCGCCGGCGTACACGTGCTGTGCGAGAAGCCGATCGCCGTCGAACTCGACGCCGCGGACCGCATGGTCGCCGCGACCGAGGCCGCCGGGGTCACCTTCGGGGTGGTCTTCCAGCGCCGGCTGTGGCCGGCCGCGCAGCGCATCCGCCGGGCGATCGACGACGGCAGCCTCGGCACCCCCATCCTCGGGGAGGTCTCGGTCCTGCTGCACCGCCCGCCCGCCTACTACTCCTGCGACCCGTGGCGCGGGCGGTGGGATACCGACGGAGGCGGCGTGCTGATGACCCAGGCGATCCACCAGGTCGATCTGCTCCAATGGTTCTGCGGCACACCGGTATCGGTGACCGGCTTCATCCGCACCCACGCTCACGGCGAGCACATCGAAACCGAGGACAGCGCGTCGGCGGTGGTCGCCTTCGACACCGGAGCGACCGCCACGATCACCGCGACCACCGCGGCCGCCCACAACCTGGGCAACCGGGTCACCGTCGTCGGCGCGACCGGCGCGGTAGCGAGCGTGCTCGAATACCCGGAGGGGCAGGAGGGCGTCAACGAGATCTGGGCGCTGCCCGGCGACACCAGTTTCGGCGCCCCCTTCCTCGGCGACGAGTCCGCCCACCAGGACATCGGCGACATCAATGCGCGACTTACCCCCTTCCACACCCTGCAGATCCGCGACTTCGTCGACGCGGTCCGCGAGGGACGCGATCCGGTGGTCACCGGACGCGATGCGCGCGCCTCCCTGGCGATCGTCACCGCCATCTACGAATCCGCCCGCACGGGCACAACGGTCGATCTCACCGGGGTCGATCTCACAGGCCAACCGGAAGGAGCCCTGTCATGATCGACACCAGCGCGACGGATCAGATCGCCGAGAGCGTCTCGGGGGTTGAGGAATTCGATGTCGTCGTCGTGGGATCGGGGGCGGGCGGCCTCGCCGCCGCGGTCGCCGCCGCGCACGGCGGCGCCCGGGTCCTCGTCGTCGAGAAGGCGTCGACCTGCGGCGGTGCCACGGCATGGTCGGGCGGCTGGATGTGGACGCCGCGGCACCGCTTCGCGCGGGAGGCCGGCGTCGTCGAGAGCATCGAGGAGCCGAAGTCCTATCTGCGGGCCCGGCTGGGTGACAACTTCAACGAGGCGAAGGTCGACGCCTATCTGACCGGCGCCCCGGAGATGGTCGATTTCTTCGAGGAGCGCACCGCCCTGCAATTCGTTCCGGGCGCGGCGGCCGATATCCACGGCGGCAGCCCCGGCGCGGCCTCCGGTCACCGTCAGGTCGCCCCGAAGCCGGTGCGGCTGACCCGACTGGGACCCGACGTCGCCCGGCTGCTGCGCCGACAGATGTGGGAGACCTCGTTCCTGGGCATGGGCATCATGGCCGGGCCCGACCTGCAGGCCTTCCTGCACTCCACCCGCTCGGCGCGCGCCTTCCTGCACTGCGCGAAGCGCGTCAGCCGCCATGCGCTCGATCTCGCGGTCCACCGCCGGGGGCAGAGCCTGGTCAACGGCACCGCCCTGATCGGGCGACTGTTGCGCTCCGCGCTCGACGCCGGCGTCGAGATCCGCACGGACACCGCCGCCACCGAACTGGTGACCACCGACGGCCGGGTATCCGCGATCCGGCTGGCCGGACCCGTCGACACCTATACCGTCGCCGTGCGGCGCGGCGTGGTGCTCGCGACCGGCGGATTCAGCCACGATGTCGACCTGCGGCGGGAGCGCTTCGATCGCACCCCGACCGGCCGGGAGCACTGGACGTTGCCCCCGGCGGCGACCACCACCGGCGACGGGCTGCGTCTGGCCACCGCGCTCGGTGGGCGCCTCGACACCACGACCGCGTCGGCGGCGGCCTATTGCCCGGTCTCACTGGTGCGCTATGTCAACGGTCGGCGCGGGGTCTTCCCGCATATCCTCGACCGCGGCAAGCCCGGCGTGATCGGCGTGATCCGCGATGGCAGTCGATTCGTCAACGAGGCCAACGGATATCACGACTACACGCTCGGCATGTTCGAAGCGGTCCCCGAGGGCGACCAGGTCTGCTCCTGGCTGATCGCCGACGCGCGCTACCTCAGGCGCTACCCCCTCGGCATCGCGAAACCGTTCCCGGTGCCGCACCTCAACCACCGCCTCTCCGGCTACCTCAAGCGTGGTCGGACCCTCTCGGAGCTGGCCCGGCGCTGCGGGATCGACCCGAACGGCCTGGCGAAGACCGTCGCCGATTTCAACGAGAACGCCCGTCGCGGTGAGGATCCCGAGTTCGGTCGGGGGGAGACCCCGTTCAACCGCAGCTCGGGTGACGCGGACAACCCGTGGCCCAATCCGAGCCTGGCGCCGATCGAGGAGGGGCCCTTCTACGCGGTCAAGGTCGTCCCCGGCAGCTTCGGCACCTTTGCCGGCTTGGTGACCGATACGCAGTCGCGGGTACTCGACGAGACCGACACCCCGATCGACGGGCTCTACGCCGTCGGGGTCGACCAATCGAGCGTCATGGGCGGGCACTACCCGTCCGGCGGCGTCAACATCGGACCGGCGATGACCTTCGGCTATCTGACCGGCACCGCCCTGGGCCGGCCGGCCGCCGACCGGGCCGACGCATCGCAGCCATCGATCGCGCCGGTGGACGCCACCCTGGGACAGGAGATTTCCCGATGAGCGCACCTCTGGGCCTGGCGGCCCTGACCGTCCTGGACACCGCCCCGCTCGACCACATCGCGCTGGCGGAACGGCACGGCTTCGACACGATCGGGCTGCGCCTGCTGCCCGCGGCGCCGGGGACAACCGCCTATCCGCTGCACACCGACCCCGCCGCGATGCGCGAGGTCACCGCCCGGTTGGCGAACTCCGATGTCTCGGTCTTCGACATCGAGATCATCCGGATCGGCGCGGATTTCGTCGCCGACAGCTACCGCCCGCTCCTCGACGCCGGCGCGCAGCTCGGCGCCCGGGCGGTCCTGGTCGGCGGCGACGATACCGACATCGCCCGGCTGACCGACTCCTATGCGCAGCTCGCGCAGCTCTGCGCGACCTACGGGATCGCGGCGAGCCTCGAGTTCATGCCGTGGACCGCGGTGCCGAATGCGCGCTGCGCGGTGGCGATCGTCGAGCAGGCCGATGGGCCGTCGCGCTCGGTGCTTGTCGACACGCTGCACACCGGCCGGTCGGCGACGACGCTCGACGACCTGCGCGCGATCCCGGCGGAGTGGATCCACTACGTCCAGCTGTGTGACGGCTCCGTGCCGACGCCGACCACCGACGAGGAGTTGATCCGTCAGGCCCGCAACGAGCGGCTGATCCCCGGCGAGGGTGGGCTCGAACTGCGCGGCGTGATCGAGGCGCTGCCGGCGGGCACCCCGATCAGCATCGAGCTGCCGAACGAACCGCAACGCCGGGAGCTGGGCACCGATGTCTGGCTCGATCGGATCGTCGCGGCGGCGCGGGAGGTGGTGACGGTCGGCGCGGGCCGCTGATTGTGTCGGGTGCCGGCCGCGCGTTGTCAGGGAGCGGCGGGGGCGGTGATCCCGCGGGCGTCGAGGATCGGCCGCACCCCCTCGGCGAACCAGTAGGCCTCCTCGAGGTGCGGGTAGCCGGAGAGGATGAACTCGTCGAACCCTGCGTCGTGGTACTCGGCGATCAGATCGGCGACCTCGGCGTGCGAGCCGACCAGGGCCGTGCCCGCCCCGCCGCGTACCAACCCGACGCCCGCCCACAGGTTCGGGTGGATCTCCAGGTTCTCCCGGCTGCCGCCGTGCAGGGCCGCCATCCGTCGCTGCCCCTCGGACTGCGAGCCCGCGTGCAGACCGTGGGCGCCGGCGATCTGCTCGTCGGTCAGCTCGTCGAGCAGGCCCTGTGCGACGGCCCACGCCTGCTCGGAGGTCGCCCGGCTGATCGTGTGCAGGCGGATGCCGTAGCGCAGCTTGCGGCCGTGGCCGTCGGCCAGTTCGCGGACCCGATCGATCTTGGCCTTCGCGGCGGCCGGCGGTTCACCCCAGGTCAGATAGGTGTGCACCCGCTTGGCGGCCACCTCGAGCGCCGGGGCGGACGATCCGCCGAACCAGAACTCCGGCAGCGGCAGTGGGGGTTCGGAGACCCGGGCGTCGGCGACGCGGAAGAACTCGCCCTCGTGGTCGACCGGCCCCTCGGTCCAGATCCGGTGCACCACGTCGAGGAATTCGTCGGTGCGCGCGTAGCGGCGGTCGTGGTCGACCCAGTCGCCGAAGCGGCGCTGTTCGCTGTCGTCCCCACCGGTGACGATGTTCAACAACAGCCGCCCCTCCGAGAAGCGTTGCAGCGTCGCCGCCTGCTGCGCCGCCAACGTCGGCGGAGTCAAACCCGGCCGGAAGGCCACCAGGAACTTCAGTCGCCGCGTCTCCTGCAGCAGGGCCGCCGCGGTCAACCAGGCGTCCTCGCACCACGTTCCGGTCGGGGTCAACACCCCTTCGTAGCCGAGCCGGTCGGCGGCGCGGGCCACCTCGGTCAGATAGCTCAGTGTCGGCGGGCGGTAGCCGGCCGGGCGCACGTGATGGCTCGACGCGTGCGAGGCGCCGACGATCGAGCGGCTGTCACCGGAGGTGGGCAGGAACCAGAAGATGCGGGCGGTCATCGGCGATGGGGACCTCTCGGACGGGTGTTCGGGGTAACCCGACGATTGTCGCGAGCCCCGCATCCCGTGGCCGGGGTTCCGCGCACGCTGCGCGGAACCCTCGTGGCGCAACTGTATACAGCTGTATGCAGAAGGGGTCCGCACGAACCGTCCCCTTTCGGAGCACCTTCATGACCGAGTCGGCCACCGCCCTCATCGACACCTCCCGCGCCACCTCCTTCGACGATCCGCAGGTCGCCGCCGCCTACCGCCGCATCGGTGAGGTCGGGCCCTTCGTCTACGGCCTGACCAACTACATCGCCGCCAACCTCAGCGCGAACGTCCTGCTCGCGGCCGGTGCAGGACCCGCGATCGGCGCGGGCGCCGACTGGCCCACCACCTTCCCGGCGGGCGCCGGTGCGGTCTGGATCAACACCGCCACCGTGATGTCCAACGACGCCGAGACCGTGCGCACCGTCGCCCGGACCGCCCGTGACGCCGGCACCCCGTGGGTGCTCGATCCGGTCGCGGTCGGCGCCGGAGCGGTCGAATACGACGCCTTCGTCCGCTCCCTGCTCGAATTCGGCCCGGCGATCATCCGCGGCAACGCCAGCGAATTGATCGCCCTCGCCGGTGGCGACGCGACCGGCAAGGGGGTCGAGACCACCGCCGACTCCGCCGATGCGGTCGAGCACATCGCTGCCCTGGCTCGGACCAGCGGCGCGGTCCTCGCGGTCAGCGGCCCGACCGACTACATCACCGACGGCACCGAGGTTGTTGCCGTGCCCGGCGGGGACCGGCGACTGACGCAGGTCACCGGCGCCGGGTGCAGCCTGGGCGCGCTCGCCGCGGGCGCCGCCGCCGTCACCGAGGATCGCCTGCTCGCCGCGGTGACCGCGCACGCCGCCTATGCGCGGGCCGCCGAGAACGCCGCACAGCGTCTCGGACCGCGCGGCGGCAGCGGCTCCTTTGCCGTCGCCCTGGTCGACGGGCTCTGGGAGCTGGCGAACTGATGCATCTGGCCGCCTTTCTCAACGCCGGACCGCAGGGCACCGTCGGCTGGCGTCACCCCGACGCCGGGACCGGCTTCCTGACCGCCGAGCACTACGTGCGCATCGCCCGGATCCTCGAGGACGCCCGGTTCGATATGGCGTTCGTGCCCGATTCGCTGGCCGTACCGCGCAGCCTCGGCGGCTCGTTCGACCCGGCGGTGCGCTGGGGCACCGGCACCCCGCGTCTCGACCCGCTGCCGGTGATCACGGTGATGGCCGCGGTCACCCGACACCTCGGCCTCGCCGCGACGGCGTCGACCGGATATCAGCAGCCGTACAACCTCGCGCGCACCTTCGCCACCCTCGACCACCTGACCGGCGGCCGGGCCGCGTGGAACGTCGTCACCAGCTTCCAGGACGCCGAGGCGCAGAATTTCGGCCAGGACGCGCTGCCGCCGCGCGCCGAACGGTACGGGCGCGCCGAGGAATTCCTCGAGGTGACCACCCGGCTGTGGGACAGCTGGTCGGACGAGGCGATCGTGCACGACCGGGAGTCCGGCGTCTTCGGCCGCCCGGATCAGGTCGAGGCGATCGACCACGTCGGCGAGTACTTCCGCGTACAGGGGCCGCTGGCCGTGCCGCGCTCGCCGCAGGGCTACCCGGTGATCGTGCAGGCCGGGGCCTCGCCGTCGGGCCGCGACTTCGCCGCCCGTTGGGCCGACGTCATCTTCTGTAGCCACGAATCCCTGGAATCCGGTATCGATTTCGCGCGGGATCTGCGGCGCCGGGTCGCCGAGCGCGGCCGCGATCCGCGCCAGGTCAAGATCCTGCCCGCGGTGACCACCGTCGTCGGGAAGACAACCGCCGACGCCGAGGCGGCGCACCGGGCGTTCGCCGATCTGGTCACCCCGGAAGCCGGGCTCTCCCGGATGGCGTACCACGTGAATGTCGATCTCACCCAATACGATCTGGACGGTCCGCTGCCGCCGCTCGCGGAGGTCGGGGTCGAGGGGCACTATCGCGAGATCGTCGAATTCGCCGAACGCGAGAAGCTGTCGATCCGCGAGATCGGCCGCTGGTACGGGGCGCGCACCGAGGGCAATATGGTCGGCTCGGCCGAGGCGATCGCCGACACCATGCAGCAATGGCTCGAGGCCGGCGCGGCGGACGGCTTCATGATCCAGGCCACCCACGTGCCCGGTGCCTTCGTGGACTTCACCGAACGGGTCCTGCCCGAACTGCGCCGCCGCGGCCTGGTGCCCACCGAATACGCGGGCACCACCCTGCGCGAGAACCTCGGTCTCGACCGGCCCGAACGCGGCGAATGGCGCAACCGCGCCGCATCGACCGCACCGGTGGGGGTCGGCCGATGACCGGCACCCGCAGCGCGCTGGTCGACGCCGACTGGCTGATCGCCCACCGGGACGAGGTGATCGTCCTCGACGCGAGCATCCGCCGCGGGGCGGGCCCGGACGACCCGCCCTTCGCCAGTGGGCGGGACGACTTCTCCGCCGCGCATATCCCCGGCGCCCGCTTCGCGGACCTCTTCGAGGACTTCTCCGACCCCGGGTCGGCGCTGCCGTTCACCCGTCCCACCGACGCCGGCATCGCCCGTGCGGCCGCCCGCGTCGGCATCGGCCCGGACACCCCGATCGTCGTCTACGACCGGCTGACCGGCGCCTGGGCCGCCCGGGTGTGGTGGGTGCTGCGCTCGCGCGGATTCACCGACGTGCGGGTCCTCAACGGCGGGCTCACCGCGTGGACCGCGGCCGGAGGTACGGTCGAATCCGGTGCACCGCAACCGCTCCCGGATGCCGAGGACCGTCGGCCGACGATCGACGCGGCGGCGGACGGCTTCTTCGTCGACATCGACCGGATCGCCGGAGCCCCCGAGGTGGTGCTCTGCGCGCTCAACGAGCAGGCCTACCGGGGCGATCCGGCGCAGCCCGGCACCGGTCACATCCCCGGTTCGCACAGCGCCCCCTACCCGGACACCCTCGACGACGGGCGGATCGATCCGGCGCGCACCCGGGCGCTCGCCGACCGGCTCGGCATCGGCCCGGACACCGACACGATCGTCTACTGCGGCGGCGGCATCAACGCCGCCGGTCTGGCGTTGGCCTTCCACGAGGTCGGGTTGCACCGCACCGCGATCTACGACGGATCGCTCGCCGACTGGCGCTCCGATCCGGAGCGCCCGCTGGTCACCGGAGCGGCCCCGTTCGCCGAGGTCGCGGCCGATGGCTGAGCGGGGCGCGGTCGGCGGCTCCGGTGACCGGGCGCCCGCCGGTAGTGCCCGCGACCGCATCTACGCCGAAATCCGCCGCCGCTTGACCTCCGGCACCTACGGGCCCGGCGATTCGCTGATCCCGGCGGCGCTGTCGGTCGAGTTCGACGTCTCCCGCACCCCGGTGCGGGAGGCGTTGGCGCTGCTGGAACGCGACGGCCTGCTGACGATCACCTCCCGCGGCTACCTGCCGCGGATCCGTTCCGAACAGGAGACCCTGGACGTCTTCGAGGTCCGCGAGATCCTCGAAACCGCCGCCGCGAAGGCCGCCGCCCAACGCCGCAGCGAGACCGACCTCGCCCGGCTGACCGAGGCGACCAGCCGGGCCGCCGCGTCGGCCGACCCGACCGAGAAGCGGCTGCTGTTCAACGACTTTCACACCATCCTGCGGCATGCCGCGCGCAATCCGACGCTGACCGAACTGCTGCAGGGGCTCGAGGCGATCGCCAAGGTCTGCGCTCCCTGGCGTGAATCGACAACCCAGCGTGAATCGTCAACCGGGCGCGAATCGCCGAACGGTCCCGGACCGTCGGAGGGGGGGAGCCGCCCCTTCGTCGACCGGCAGTCCGAACACGAGGACATCCTCGCGGCCATCGTCGACGGGGATGCCGATCGCGCGGAATCGCTGATGCGCGAACATCTTCTGCGCGATCGGCAACTGCGAGTCGGCGGGCGCACCGGAGGACCCGATCGGCAGCCGGCCCCGACGCGCGGAGGGCGGCAGTCCGCCGTATCCGAGCCGGTGCCGACCGGGGTGGGTGGTCACTCCAGCAGGGTCTCGCCGATATAGCCGTCGGGGGCGCACCCCGGCGGGACGGCGAAGACCGCCGACCCGATCGGGGTGGTCCACTCGTTCAGCAGATCCAACTCGTCGAGGCGGCGCTGGATCGGCACGAACTGGGCGTCGACGTCCGCCTGGTAGGCGACGAAGATCAACCCCGAATCGGAAACCGCGCCCCCGGACGGGGGCAGGTCGTAGTTGTACGCCCGCCGGAAGATCACCTCGTCCGGGTTGTCCGAGCGGGCCCGCCGCATATGGGAGAACTCCGGGATCACCGGGAACCCGATCGCCGTCGTCGCGGTGAAGTCCGGCTCGTCGTGCTCCGCCGCACCGGTCAGCGGCGCCCCGGTATCGAGGCGACGCCCGACCGACTGTTCCCGCCCACCGCGATCGAGGCGGTCCCAGGTATCGAGATCCATCGCGGTGCGCCGAATCACGATGCCCGTGCCACCGGCGAGCCACCCGTCGGTCGCCCACACCACCCGGTCGAAGGTGTCGGTCCCCGGCGTCGGATTGGTGGTTCCGTCGACCTGGCCGAATAGATTGCGCATCGTCGTGCCGGGCGCGACCGTGCCGTGCGCATGGCGGAAACCCTGTTGCGTCCAGCGCACCCCGGCGAAGCTGCGGGCGTCCTTGAGCAGCATCCGCACCGCGTGCGCGACGGTGATCGGATCGTCCGAGGCGACCTGCAGCAGCAGATCCCCGTCGTTCCACTCCGGTTGCAGCCGGTCGATCGAGAACGCCGGCAACGGCCGCAACCACGCCGGACCGTCCCTACCGGTCCGAGCGACGAAGCCGGGCCCGAAGCCGAAGGTGACCGTCAGGCCGGCCGGTGAGATCGCCAGTTCCGGTTCGGAATCGGCCAGTGCGGCGGAACCGCGGGTCAGCCTGGCCGCGTCGTCGGACAGGATGCGCATCAACCGGCGCAGCCCCGCCCGGTCGACCTCCGGATGCAGATCCAGGCCGATGAAGGTGGCATGCGCCTGGGCGGCGGTGGCGATACCCGCCTGGTGGGCGCCGTGAAAGTCGACGAGCCGATCCCCGTTGAGCGGTTCCGCCGCACCGGCCGATTCCGCCGAGGTCGACTCGCCGTTCTGCCGCAGGGCGTAGTCCAGTCCGATCGCGCCGGACGCGCCGACGGCGGCGACGGTTCCCCCGATCAGGAACTGTCGCCTCGACGCCGCGGCAAGCGGGCCTCGCCGCCGCGGCGTCTCGGATCGACGGGCGCCCGGTTCGGGCGCCGGCATCAGGAGCCCGAATCCATGGTCATCCCGGAGTCGCCCTCGTACGACTCGTTGGCGCCCGAGTAGTCCTTCACCGGCGCGGTGAACTCTGCGGTGGAGCCGTCCGCGAAGGTCAGGGTCACCGGGACCTCGTCTCCGGCGACGAGCGGGCCGGTCAGGTCCATCAGCATGATGTGGTTGCCGCCCGGCTCGAGCGCAAGGGTGCCGCCCGCGGGCACGACGAAGCCGCCCTCGACGGGCGTCATGACCATCTCGCCGGCGTCGTTGGTGACGGTCTGGTGCAGCTCGAGCATCGTCGAGGCCGGGCTCGCCGCGGCGGTCACGGTGACGTCGGCATCGGAGCTGTTCGACAGCACGCCGAAGGCCGCGGACATGCCGGCGTCGGCGGCCTTGACCCAGGCGTCGTCGAGGGTGACCGCCTCGGCCGCGGTGGCGGTCGAGCCGGAACCCGTGGAGCTCGACGCCGCGCTCGTCGAGGAGCCGGCACTCGAGGTGTCGGTACCGGAGGTGCTCGTGCTCGAACTGTCGGTGCTGGAGCAGCCGGTCAGGGCGATCGCACCCACGGTCAGGGCGATCAACAGACGGTTGGTGGTGATGCGAATAGTCAACGCACTGGTCCTTTTCCGGGAGTCGGGGACTCCCGTGAGGTGGGGAGGGACGCCCCCGCGTGATGTCGGGGTGGCGCTCCGGTGAGGTTCGGGGAGGCGAGGGTCAGGAGCGCGGATCGCCGGACGATCCGGTGCGGCCGCGTCGGGCGCGGACGACCAGGTAGACCGCGACCGCGATGGCCGCGCCGGCGAGGCCGACCAGCAGCACGCGCAGCGCGCCGCCCGAGCCGTCGTCGGAGCCCGCGGCATCGGCGGCGGTGTCCGTGCCCGCCGCCGCGCTCGTCGACTGCCCCGACGGTGCCGGGCTCGACGTCGGCTGATCCGTTGTCGTTTGACCGGTCGGTGACGGCTCGGTGACCGGCACGCCGGTCGCCACGGTGAACGGCACGACCCCACTGATCGGATGGCCGTCCGAGGACACCACCCGCCACCGGATCTCGTAGCCGCCGGCGGGCATCCCGGTGCGCAGCGGAGCCGTCACCAACCCACCCTGAATCTGTGGTGCGCCGTCGACCCAGTCCTGTTCGGACGCGTCGACCACGATCACCGCGGCGCCGATCGTCAGGACGTCGGCCGAGAAGGTCAACTGCACATCCGCCGGCGCGGTCTCGAGCTGTTGACCGCTGGTCGGCGTACTGGAGATCAGGTCGTCGTGCGCCGCGGCGGGTGCGGCTGTGGCGACCAGTACAACGGCAGCGGTCAGGACCGCGCCCGCCATCGCGCGAAATGCGCGCATGTGAAACCACCCATCTGCGCGGCGGTCACCCGTGTCGTTCCGGCACGGGGACGCCACGCGCGGAGAAAAGCGCCCCGAGAGGGGAGCTGCGGAATCCGCCGGTCCCACGGCGCATCGCAGACGCGACGGTGGGACGGCGGTCAGAGAACGGAGATCAGCCGTCCGGGTGGTCCGCGCCTGCCCACCGACACCAGGAAGGGTTCGTCCGCGGCCGATGCGGGTGCCGCGCACACCGGCAGGCGGGTGAGTCCGTCGGGGATCGCCACCGGAACGGACTCGGGGAAGACGATGGTGCGCCGGGCCCGCGAGGCGATCGCGCGGCCGAGGGCCTGCAGCTCGAGCAGGGTGCGTTCACCGCGGTGCACGATCGCGATCGTGACGACGGCGGCAAAGGCGTGCCAGAACCACATGCCCGCACTGGAGCCGGCCATCGCCGACATGTCGTGCAACGGCGCCGAGACATCGGACATCGGCGCGGACGTCGTGATGGTCGCGGCGGGCATCGCCGCGTCGGACATCGGCACGCCGCCGTGTAGGTGGCTGCCGTCGGTCGCGCTCGCCGGCAGAACCAGCGTCGGCGCCGGGCGCGCGGCGAGGACGAAGAGGCTGTGGAAGAGCGACTGGCTGATCGCGACCGCCGCCGTCAGCCGCAGCAAGGACAACCGTTGCCCGGCCAGCAGGGTGCACACCACCAGCGACAGCGCCAGGGATATGGCGACCCCGCCGAGGCCCGGCATGGCTCCGCCACCGGCGAGGTGGGACAACAGCGCGCCGGTGGTGGCGACCGATCCCGCGGCGGCGCCGCGCAGCGCGCGGGGGAGCCTCGGTGGTCGCATACCGCTCATTCTGACACCGGCCCCGACGTGCTCCGACAGGGCGTCGTAGAGCCGGCCGGGAAATCGCCCATTCAGGACATGCGCCCGCCGATCTCCCCGGTGGTCTCCTCGCGGTAGGCGCGGACCAGGACCGCCGCCCAACTGCGGTACGGCTGCCAGGCCTCCGCGATCGCCCGCAGGCGCGGCAGTTCGGCGTCCGGCTCGCGATAGAGCTGCCGCATCGAGTCGATCAGTCGCCGCTCCGCCGTCGGGAAGATGTCGGGTGCCCCGCAGCCGCGGATCAGGATCAGCTCGGCCGAGAACGGCCCGATGCCGGGCAACTCCTGCAGGGCTTTCAGCGCCGACTCGGTGTCGAGGGCGCGGAGCCGATCGGCGTCGAGGGCACCGCCGAGGGCGGCGGTCGCCAGGGCGTGCAGCCGCTGCTGTTTGACCTCCGGCAGCGGCAGTTGATCGGCGACCTGCGCCAACCGGGCGGGGGACGGAAAGACGGGGGCCTGCGCGCCGTCGACCGTGACGACGGTGCCGAAGGTCCGGGCGATCCGCTCCTTGAGGGCGGCGGCCTGAGCGATCCGCACGCGGTGGCCGATCACCGCCCAACAGGCCGATTCGTAGGGGGACAGGAAGCAGACCGGCCGCAGCCCGTCGAACCGGTCGAGCAGGGCGCCGATCACGGGATCCCGTTCCCCGATCGCGGGAAAGCCGGTGCCGTCGACGTCGATCGACAGGATCCGTTCGATCTGCCGGGCCGCGGCGTCGGCGATCGGCGAGTCGGTGCCGGTGTCGGCTGCGTCGATCACCGCGGTGACCGTGCCGTCGTCCTGCTGGGTGATCACCGCCCCGGCGACCTCGTCGGTGCCGTCGACGACAAAGCCGAGCCGCAGCGTGGGCCGCTCGTCGGTGGGGCCGCTGCCGTCGTATCGCGCCGGGGCGAAGCCCTCCAGGAACCGGGTGCTCGCCCGCAGCGAGAAGGTGCCGCGGACATCCAGGGTGCGCATGGATCGACGGTAGGCCCCGACACCGACAGGTTCCCCGGACACGGACACGGACATGACATGCGAACCGGCGGCGGCGACGGTGTGGTCGGGACCGGTCGCGGGGGATTGGAATCACGGTGTGCGCTTGGGTCGACGCGGCCGACGCCCGGTCCTACGGTCCGAGCAGGTGTTCCGGCCGGTCCGGAACGCGGTACGGACCATCGGACACCCCGGGAAGGACTCCAACTCATGGCGATCTACGACTCGGTGCTGTCCGCCGTCGGCAATACCCCGCTGGTGCGTCTCAACCGGCTGACCGAGGGCATCTCCGCGCGGGTCTACGTCAAGCTCGAATACCTCAATCCCGGAGGCTCGGTCAAGGATCGAGCGGCGCGCCAGATGGTCGAGGACGCCGAACGATCCGGCGCCCTGATCCCCGGCGGGACGATCGTCGAGGGATCGTCCGGCAATACCGGGATCGGTCTGGCCCAGGCCGCCGCCGGCCGGGGCTATCACCTGGTGGTCGTCGTTCCGGACAATGTCAGCATCGAGAAGCAGGATCTGTTGCGGGCCTACGGTGCCGAGCTGATCGTGACGCCGGCCGGACATCCGCGCGACCACCCCGATCACGTGTCGAATATCGCCGAACGGATCGCTTCGGAGCGGCCGGACGCCTGGTTCGCCCACCAATACGACAACCCCGGCAACCCCGAGGCGCACCGCCGCACCACCGGCCCGGAGATCTGGCGCGATACCGAGGGTACGGTCACCCATCTGGTCGCCGGGATCGGCACCGGCGGAACGATTTCCGGTACGGGGGAGTACCTCAAGCAGGTGGCCGACGGGCAGGTGCAGGTCATCGGCGCCGACCCGGTCAGCTCGGTCTACAACGGCGGCGACGGCAGCCCCTTCTTCGTCGAGGCCGCCGGCCACTATCTGCACCCCGAC
Organism: Millisia brevis NBRC 105863; assembly: GCF_001552615.1. Classification (GTDB taxonomy): domain Bacteria; phylum Actinomycetota; class Actinomycetes; order Mycobacteriales; family Mycobacteriaceae; genus Millisia; species Millisia brevis. Next base: position 289,382 of record NZ_BCRN01000002.1, on the reverse strand, counting down.
ACCCCCGAGGACGTCTGGCCGCAGAGCTACCACCCGGACGTCGTCGACCACATCGTCGCGATCCCGGACCGCGAATCGGTGGCCACCATCCGCGAACTCGCCGCCCGCGAGGGCCTGCTGGTCGGCGGCTCCGCCGGACTGGTCACCGCGGCGGCGCTGCGGGTGGCGCGCGATCTCGGCCCGGAGCACACCGTGGTCGCGGTGCTGCCCGATTCGGGACGCGCCTACCTGTCGAAGTACCACTCGCGGGCCTGGCAGCGACGCCTCGGCTTCCTCGACGACGACCGCACCGGCCTGCTCGCCGAATTGGTGGGCGAGGTGGAAGTACCGGCCGCCGGACGCGCGGTGACCCTGGCCGAGGCGGCTGCGCTCGTCCGATCCACCGGGGCGACGATCCTGCCGGTGGTGCTGCGCGAACACAGCATCCTGCCCGCCGCGTTCAGCGAGATCCGGGGGGTGATCGGCCGCCGGGAGTTGCTCGCCCGCGCGGAGCGCGAGCCGCATCGAGCCGTCGGCGAGATCGCCACGCCGCCACCGGCGACCGTCGGCACGGGGGAAACCGCGGCCGAGGCGATCGCCCGGCTGGGGGAGGAGCTCGGCGATCATGTGACCGTGCTGCGCGATGGTCGGCTGGCCGGAATCCTCGCGGCCGAGGACCTGCACCGCGCCGCCGCTCGCGATCGCGCGGCCGCCGTCGCCGGCGCCGCCTGACCGGCGGTCGCGACCGCCGAGGTCAGCCTCGTGGAACCCGGCCCAGGAGATGGAATTCGGGGTTCGGCGGGATACCGGCCGCGTGCACCAGCCGGTTCGACATCGAGAAGAAGGCGGTGATCGCGCTCATATCCCAGATCGCGTCGTCGCTCCAGCCGGCGTCGCGCAGCTTCCGGTGCTGCTCCTCGTCGATCCGATCGGGGTCCACCGACAGCAGCACGCAGTAGTCGAGCATCGCGCGCTGCTTGTCGGTGACATCCGCCTGCCGGTAGTTGGTGGCCAGATAGTCGGCGATCAGCGGGTCCTTGGCGCGGATGCGCAGGATCGCGCCGTGCGCGACCACGCAATACAGACAGCTCCACCGGGCGCTGGTGGCGACGACGATCATCTCCCGCTCCGCCTTGGTCAGCGGCTCGTCCGCATCCATGAGCGCGTCGTGATAGTCCATGAACAGGCGCAGCTGGTCGGGTCGATAGGCCAGTCCCAGGAAGACATTCGGCACGAAGCCGGACTTCTCCTGGACCTGCAGGATCCGGTCGCGCAGGTCCTCCGGCAGGTCCGCGACCTCGGGTACCGGGAATCGACTGATCATGAACGCGCTCCTTCGGTGCTGCCGCCGGGCCGTCGCGGACCGGTCTGCTCCGGATCGTGGCAGAGGCTCCGGGGATATGTCCGGCTGTTCGGTCGAAGCGGCCGGGCCCGGGTGAAAGGTATGTCCGAAAGGAGGGGGCCAACGGCCGGTGACGTGGCGGCTCGAGCGGGTGTACCCCGGATCGTTCGGCGGCCAGGAGAACGCTGGTGAACGATTCGTGACGAATCGGACGGATGTCTCGGCGGGTGCCGGTCGCGGGGGTCGCCCCGGGTAGTGTCGATGGCAACGGATACGGGCGAATTGACCGACGATTCGTCCGAAGAATAGGGGAGACCGAGGAGGTGCCGGTGGCCACAACCGACAAATCCGACGGCGGGACTGCGGATACCGGTGCCACGGAGCGGGTGGACAGTCGTCACCGCGGGCTGATCGTCCGCTATCGCTCGTGGCGAGCCGACCTCGAGAGCAAGCCGGCGACCCTGAGGATCTTCCGGATGATGGTCGGGATCATCGGCACGATCGTCGTGTGTATAGGCATCGTCGCCATCCCGTATCCAGGTCCCGGTTGGCTGATCGTCTTCACCGGCCTCGGCATCCTCGCCTCCGAGTTCGACTGGGCGCAGTCGGTACTGCACTGGGTACGTGGCAAGTACGAGATCGTCATGGGCTGGTATCTGCGTCAGAGCCTGCTGGTCCGCGGCTTCGGCGCCCTGTTCACCTGCGCCGTCGTGGTGCTGACGCTGTGGCTGCTCGGGGCGGTCGGCATGGTCGCCCGCTGGGTCGGGCTCGACCAGTCCTGGTTGCAGAGCCCGCTTCCCTGGCTCTGACCACCGGTTCGCGGCCCGTCGGCGTACGTCGGCGATCGGTCGGTCGATAGGCTGTTCGGGTAGCCAGTCCCCGGTATGTCTCGTCGCGGCCGCTTGCGGCCGTTGTCGAGCGCCGGGACGACCCCAGTATTTCAGCAAAGGAGCGACGATCCTCGTGGTCACAGCCGCAGCAGCAACTACCGGTGCCGAACGGGTGAAGGTTCCCGCCGGGACTACCGCCGGCACCGCGCTGCGCGAAACGGGGCTGCCCAACAAGGGGCCCGAGGCCATCGTCGTGGTGCGTGAGGACGACGGCCGGCTGCGGGATCTGTCCTGGGCGCCGGAGGTCGACGTCGAGGTCGACGCGGTACGTGCCGACTCCGAGGACGGGCGCAGCGTCATCCGGCATTCCGCCGCGCATGTGCTGGCGCAGGCGGTTCAGAGCCTCTTCCCGGAGGCGAAGCTCGGCATCGGCCCGCCGATCACCGACGGCTTCTACTACGACTTCCAGGTCGCCCGGCCGTTCACCCCGGAGGATCTGACCGCGCTCGAGAAGCGCATGAAGCAGATCATCAAGGGCGGCCAGCGGTTCTCCCGACGCGTCTACGACTCGATCGAACAGGCTCGCGAGGAATTGGCGAACGAGCCGTTCAAGCTCGAGCTGATCGACGACAAGTCCAGCGTCGACGACCCCGAGGTCATGGAGGTGGGCGGCGGCGAGCTGACCGCCTACGACAACCTCAACCCGCGCACCGGAGAGCGCGAATGGGGCGACCTGTGCCGCGGCCCGCATATCCCCACCACCAAGTACATCCCGGCGTTCAAGCTCACCCGCAGCTCCGCCGCGTACTGGCGCGGTGATCAGGACAACGCCGACCTGCAGCGCATCTATGGCACCGCGTGGGAGTCGACCGAGGCGCTCGACGGGTATCTGGAGCTGCTCGCCGAAGCGGAGCGGCGCGATCACCGCCGGCTCGGTGCGGAACTGGATCTGTTCAGCTTCCCCGACGAGCTCGGTTCCGGGCTGCCGGTCTTCCACCCCAAGGGCGGCATCATCCGCAAGGAGATGGAGGACTACTCGCGGGCCCGGCATATCGACGCCGGCTACGAGTTCGTCTACAGCCCGCACATCACCAAGAGCCACCTCTACGAGGTCTCCGGTCACCTCGACTGGTACCGCGAGGGCATGTTCCCGGCGATGCACCTCGACGAGGAGCTGAACGAGGACGGCACCGTCCGCAAACCCGGCCAGGACTACTACCTCAAGCCGATGAACTGCCCGATGCACAACCTGATCTTCGCCGCGCGCGGACGGTCGTATCGGGAACTGCCGCTGCGGTTGTTCGAGTTCGGCAGCGTCTACCGCTACGAGAAGTCCGGCGTCATCCACGGGCTGACCCGGGTGCGGGGTATGACGCAGGACGACGCGCATATCTACACCACCAAGGAGCAGATGCGCGGCGAGCTGAGGTCGCTGCTGGAGTTTGTGCTGGACCTGCTTCGCGACTACGGTCTCGACGACTTCTACCTCGAGCTGTCCACCCGCAACCCGGACAAGTCGGTCGGCTCCGACGAGGTATGGGAAGAGGCGACCGAGACCCTCGCCGAGGTCGCCCGCGAGTCCGGGCTCGACCTCGTCCCGGACCCGGGCGGCGCCGCCTTCTACGGCCCCAAGATCTCGGTGCAGGTCAAGGACGCCCTCGGCCGCACCTGGCAGATGTCGACCATCCAGCTCGACTTCAACCTGCCGGAACGCTTCGGCCTGGAGTACACCGGCTCCGACGGCGCCAAGCACCGCCCGGTGATGATCCACCGCGCCCTCTTCGGCTCGATCGAGCGCTTCTTCGGCGTGCTCACCGAGCACTACGCCGGCGCCTTCCCCGCGTGGTTGGCGCCCGAGCAGGTCGTCGGTATCCCGGTCGCCGAGGACTTCGTGCCACACCTCAACACGGTGATCGCCCGACTGCGCGACCGGGGCGTGCGCGCCCGCGTCGATGCCGGGGACGACCGCATGCAGAAGAAGATCCGCACCCACACCACCCAGAAGGTGCCCTTCATGCTGCTGGCGGGTGCGCAGGACCGGGACGCCGCCGCGGTGAGCTTCCGCTTCCGCGACGGTTCGGTACTCAACGGGGTTCCCGTCGACGAGGCGGTCACCGCGATCTCCGACTGGATCTCCGCGCGCACCAACGTCTCGCCGAGCGCGTCCACCTTCCTGTCGAGCGGCCCGGAGCCGGTCGAAGCGGTAGCGAACGGGGTTGCGGCGGACGATGACTGACGCGCGGGTCGACGGCGGATCCCCCGACGGTCGGATACCGGGGGACGCCGGGGCCGTCGAGGACGCCGCGGTGGTCGACACCGGGGTGGGTGACCCGGACCGGCTGCAGCGGCTGTGGTCGCCGCATCGACTGTCCTACATCACCTCCGCCCCGACGGCCGCCGACGACGGCCCGCAGGAGGAGCCGTTCACGGCGATCCCCAAGATGGCCGACGAGGACGGGCTGATCGTCGCCCGCGGCGAATGGGTCTACGCGGTACTCAACCTCTACCCGTACAACCCGGGCCACCTGATGGTGGTGCCCTACCGGCGAGTGGCGAACCTCGAGGACCTCACCGAGCAGGAGAGCCACGAACTAATGGCGTTCACCCAGCGCGCCATCCGGGTGATCAAGGCGGTATCGCGGCCGCACGGCTTCAACGTCGGGCTCAATCTCGGCGCCCCCGCGGGAGGCTCGTTGTCGGAGCACCTCCATCAGCACGTCGTCCCGCGCTGGGGCGGCGACGCGAACTTCATCACGGTGATCGGTCAAGCGAAGGTGATGCCGCAGTTGTTGCGCGATACGCGCGGCCTGCTCGCCGACGCCTGGACGACGGTGTGATGCGAGAGCGGCAGTGATGCACGAACATCGGGAAGTGCTGTGTTGAGTTTCTTCGGCCGCGAGGCCGTCAGCAAGGTCACCACGCCGATCGGAGCGGTGCTGCTGCGGTCCGGGCTGACCCCCGACGTCGTGACCGTCATCGGCACCATCGGCACGATCGCCGCGGCCCTGTGGCTGTTCCCGGCCGGTCAGCTGTTCTGGGGTGCGCTGGTGATCGCGCTGTTCGTCATGTTCGACATGATGGACGGCGCGATGGCCCGCGCCCGCGGCGGCGGAACGAAGTACGGCGCGGTCCTCGACGCCTCCTGCGACCGGCTGGCCGACGGCGCGATCTTCGCCGGCCTCGGGTGGTGGGCGGTCTACGCCCGCGAGGACCGGTGGCTCTTCGTGGCCACCATGATCTGCCTGGTCACCTCGCAGGTGATCTCGTACGTCAAGGCGCGCGCCGAGGCGAGCGGGCTGTCCGCCGACGGCGGCTGGATCGAACGTCCCGATCGGCTGGTGATCGTGCTGGTCGGCGCCGGGCTGACCGGCCTGGCGTTCCTGCTCGGCATCGGTTGGCTCGAACACGCCATCGACGTGGCGATGTGGCCGCTGGCCGCCGCCAGTATCGTGACCGTGTTCCAACGGATTCTCGCGGTCCGGCGCTCGCCGGGCGCCCGCGAGGTCATCCCGAAGTCGGCCCCGGCCGACGCTGCCCACGATGTCGGTACCACCGACGGCGTACACGATGTCGGTACCACCGACGGTGAGGATCGCGAAGGACCGTGACAGTCGGACAACGGCTCGAGGCATACGGATATCTCGCCGGGTGGCGGGTGGTGGGAGCCCTGCCCGAGTCGGTTGCCGTGGGAGCGTTCGACGCGGTCGCCGACGTCATCGCCCGGCGCGGCGGCGGTCCGGCGCAGCTGCGTCGCAACCTCGCCCGCGTGCTGGGCTGCGACCCGGCCGATGTCCCCGCCGATCTGATGCGGGCGAGCGTGCGCTCCTATGCCCGCTACTGGCGCGAGGCCTTCCGGCTGCCGAGGATGGATCTCGCCCGCACCGCCGCCGATGTCGAACCGCTCATCGCCGGGCGGGGGCGGATCGCCGAGGCGGTCGCGGCCGGCAAGGGCGCGATCCTCGTCCTGCCGCACAGCGGCAACTGGGACATCGCCGGCGTCTGGCTCGCCCAGACCTACGGCGGTTTCGCGACCGTCGCCGAACGGTTGGAACCGGAACTGCTGTATCAGCGGTTCGTCGAATACCGAGAAGGGCTCGGGTTCGAGATCTTCCCCACGAAGGGCGGCGAGCAGCCGCCCTTCGAACTGCTGCGCGATCGCCTCGAGGCGGGCGGCGTGATCTGCCTGCTCGGTGATCGTGACCTGACCCGTCACGGGATCCCGGTGACCTTCTTCGGCGAGAAGACCCGGATGCCGGCCGGTCCGGCGCGCCTGGCGATCGAGACCGGGGCTCCGCTGCTGCCGGTGCACTGCTGGTTCACCCCCGGCAGTTGGGCGATGACCATCGAGGAACCGATCGATGTCTCCGGGGGCGTCGAGGCGGCCACCCAGGAGTTGGCGGATCGATTCGCCGCCAATATCGCCGCCCATCCCGCCGACTGGCACATGCTCCAGCCGTTGTGGATCGGCGACTGGTCGCAGGAGCGGCGGGCCCGGATCGAAGGTGCCGGGACCGGGGCGGAGCGGATCGGGGATGGGCGGATCGGGGATGGGCGGATCGAGGGAGACCCCCCACCGCCATGAGAATCGGCATGGTCTGCCCCTACTCGTTCGACGTTCCCGGTGGCGTTCAGGCGCACGTGGTCGAGCTGGCGCGGGTGTTGATCGAACGCGGCCACCAGGTCAGCGTGCTCGCGCCGGTGTCCGACGACACCGAGGTACCCGACTTCGTCGTCTCCGCCGGAAAGGCGGTGTCGATCCCCTACAACGGTTCGGTCGCTCGGCTGCGCTTCGGTCCGGTCACCTACGCCCGCATCCGCCGGTGGATCACCGAGGGCGACTTCGACGTGCTGCACCTGCACGAGCCGAACGCGCCGAGCCTGTCGATGCTGGCGTTGAAGATCGCCGAGGGCCCGATCGTCGCGACCTTCCACACCTCGACCACCAAATCGTTGGTGCTCAGCACCTTCCAGGGTGTGTTACGGCCGTACCACGAAAAGATCGTCGGCCGGATCGCGGTCTCCGAACTGGCCCGCCGCTGGCAGGTCGAGGCGCTCGGGGCCGACGCCGTCGAGATCCCCAATGGCGTCGACGTGTCGGCGTTTCGCCGCGCTCCGCTGCTGGAGGGCTATCCACGGCCCGGCCGGACGGTCCTCTTCCTCGGTCGCTACGACGAGCCCCGCAAGGGCGCGGCGGTATTGCTGCGCGCCCTGCCGGAAGTGGTACGGGCGTACCCGAACGTGGAAATCCTGGTCGTCGGGCGCGGCGACGAGGACAAACTGCGGTCCCTGGCGGGCAAACACGCCGATCGGCTGCGCTTCCTCGGCCAGGTGACCGATGCGCAGAAGGCGTCCGCGATGCGCAGCGCCGACATCTACTGCGCACCCAACCTCGGCGGGGAGAGCTTCGGCATCGTGCTGGTCGAGGCGATGTCCGCCGGGACCGCCGTCGTCGCAGCCGATCTCGATGCCTTTCGACGGGTGCTGCGCGACGGCCGGGCGGGGATGCTCGTGCCGGTCGGCGACGGCAGGGCGCTCGGTACCGCATTGGTCGAGTTGTTGGGTGACGACCGCCGCCGCACCGAACTGGTCGACGCCGCCAACACCATCGTCGGCGCCTACGACTGGCCGGTGGTCGCCCAACAGATCGTCCGGGTCTACGAAACGGTGGCCGTCAGCGGCCAACGCGTGCGAGTCGAGGCCTGACGGTGGATCTGACCATCTCGCTCGGCGTCGCGATCGTCATCGGCATCCTCGTCGCGATCCTGATCCTGCTGGCGCTCTGGGCGTACAGCCGCGCCAACCGCCTCGACCGGCTGCACGTGCGCTACGACCAGTCCTGGCAGGCCCTCGACGCCGCCCTGGCCCGCCGTTCGGTGGTCGCCCGCGCGATCGCGTCGGCGCGGGCCGAGGCCGACCCGACCGCTGCCCGCAGCCTCACCGCCCTGGCCGACCAGGCCGAACGCGCCTCGCGTGAGCAGCGCGAGCAGGTGGAGAACGCCCTGTCCGCGCGGCTGGACAAGATCGACAAGGCGACCTTGAAGCCGGCTCTGGCCGCCGAACTCGGCGACGCCGAGGCGCGGGTGCTGATCGCCCGTCGTTTCCACAACGATGCGGTGCGCGATACCCGCACCCTGCGCGGACGGCGCCTCGTGCGGCTGCTGAGACTGGCCGGAACCGCGCCGTGGCCCACCTACTTCGAGCTGTCCGAACACGCCAACCTCGACGAGCTGACCGCGCCGCCCAACCGCACCTCGGCACGGGTGGTCATCCTCGACGAACACGGCCGCGCGCTGCTCGTGCGGGGCTGCGACCCGGCCAAGCCGGACGTCTTCTTCTGGTTCACCGTCGGCGGTGGAGTCGACGCGGGGGAGACCCTGCGCGAGGCCGCCGTCCGCGAGATCCGGGAGGAGACCGAACTCGAGGTCGACGCCGACCAACTGCGCGGGCCGATCTGGCGCCGCGTGGCCACCTTCAGCTTCGACAGCAAGGTGATCCGCTCCGAGGAGCTCTACTTCGTGGTGCGCACCGCGAGCTTCGAACCCGGCCGCGGCAGGTTCACCGACCTCGAGGTCCGCACGATCACCGACTTCCGCTGGTGCGACGCCGCCGATATGCGCGCGTTGAGCGCCAACGGTGAAACCGTCTTCCCCGTGGAACTGCCGGAGCTGTTGATGGAGGCCAATACCGCCGCGGCCCTGCACACGCCGCCTGCGGTGCGGGCGATTCGGTGACGGATTCGTCTACCTTCCCATGCTTCTGCGGTCGAGGGCAATCCGTCGACTTGTGAACATCGGTGACTTCGGCCGGGCTATCCCACTGGCGATTCGCGCTGAGGCGGAGGCAGCTCGAAATCTGGATCCCGACGATCGCCGTTCCTCCTACGGTCGCGCCGACCTCGTCCACGCCTACAGATCCGCTCGGCGGTTCGACGAACTCATCGCGCTGTACGAAGGGATGCTCTCCGACTCGAACCGCGCAGGTAAGTCCGAGGACTCTGCCACCGAGCGCCTGTGCAAGGGCCTTGCCTACGCGTATACGCATGGAGGTAGGCCGAGGGAGGCGATCGGTCCGTACGAGACCCTCCTCGGCGATCCCGAAGAGTTCCCGGGTTCCGACGACCCCGAGACGCTCGCCACCGCTCACAACCTTGCCGTCGCCTATCGATCCGTCGGTCGGGTTGCGGAGGCGATCGCTCTGCTCGGGAGACGCTCGCGGATCTCCGGCGCGTTCTGGGTCCCGATGACCTTCAGACGATGAGCTCGCAAGCCAGGCTCGCCGACGCGTATCTGACGGCGAGGCGGCTACCTGAGTCGATCACACTGTACGAGCCGGTGCTCACCCACAGTGAAGGCATCCGGGGGCCCGACCATCTCGCGACGCTGACCTATCGCAACAACCTGGCGGTTGCCTATCGATTCGCCGAACAGCTTCCGTAGGCTATCGAGCTGCTGGAGACCACGGTCTCCAGCCGTGAGCGCCTTGTGGGTCCCGACCACCTTGATACCTTGACCTCCCGCACCAACCTCTCCGACGCGTACCGCCGAGCGGGTAGGAACTCCGAGGCGATCGCACTCGATGCGGTGACGCTCGCCCGTGGAGAGCGCACGCTCGGTTCCGACCACCCGAAGTTCTTGAGCATTCGCCGTGCTTTGGCTGTGGACTATCAGTCCGCGGGTCGAATTGCGGAGGCGGTCGCGCTCTACGAAGCAGTGCTTGTCGACAGCAGTCGGATCCTGGGTCCGGACCACCCCGACACGCTGACCATCCGCGACCACCCGGTACAAGCTAAGGGCGAAAGTGATTCGGGCGCAAGCGCTCCTGGTTTGGGTAGTGGGGTGAACGGCCACGATCCGTCACTGTGCGGCTCCGGTTCAGGGGAGGTGTGATGACGGCGGACGTCGTCGGCCGGTGGCCGACTGTTCGGCGAGGCCAATTGATGCCGGTCGTCGGTTCGAGCGCTACCGGACAGCGCCTAGACTGAGCGCACCGGTCAGCGCGGGTCCCAGGGCTTTCGGCGAGACCGCAGCATTCGCCGGGGAGAGGGTGACCGCATGGCCGACGGTTCGGTGATCCGGCAGGTGCTGGCGCCGACGGCGGTGACTGCGCTGACCACCTCCGCCCTCACCGTGATGATCAACCTGGCGACGTCGGGCGAGTACCAACCGTGGAGTTGGGTGGCAGTGGCGGCCCTGACCGCCGTGAGCTTCGGTGCGTCGATGTGGCTGCACCGCCGACAATCCGGAACTGCTACCGATCCCCCGGACAGGCCGACCGGCGGTGGGACGCACGTGCACGCGGACAACGGCTCGGTCGTCGCCCAGGAGATCAGGGACGTCTCCATCATCAACTACCTGAAACCCGGGCCGCCCGCGGACCCTCGTTAGCCGGGACGCGCCGCCAGTCGCCATTCCGTCCCGGCCGATCAACCTCCGGCGACATACTGTCGGCCACCGAGGGGTCGGTCGTCGCCGAGACGATCGGCATTGTCACCTACAGCGTCCATCACCACCATCCCGCCGCCGTACCGGAAACAGGGCAGATCGTCGTCGGAAAGATCCCCGACCGGCCGCACCATTTCGTCGAACGCATCCAGATCGAGCAAATGGCCCGGTGGTCGGATCCGCAGCAACCCGTGGCAGTGGTGACCGGCATGCGCGGCGTCGGCAAGTCGCATGTCGCCGCGGCCTACGCGCGGGCGCGGATCACCGACGGATGCCCTCTGGTGGCCTGGGTCAACGCCGAGACCGCCGACTCGACCCTCGCCGATCTCGTCCGGGTGGCCGAACGACTCGCCATCGCCGATCCGCACGGTGACTCCACCCGCTCGGTCGAACGGTTGCGCGACCATCTGGCGTCGCGCGAGGACGCTGCGCTGATCGTTCTCGACAATGCGACCGACCCCAACCGGATCCGCGCCCTGCTGCCCGGAGTCGGTCCCGCGCGCATCGTGATCACCAGCGTCGACCGGTCGTTCCTGCACCTCGGCGTCGCTGTGGATGTCGATACCTACCAACCGGATCAGTCGATCCGGTTCCTCGATGCGACCACCGGACTCGATGACGACGCCGGAGCCGCGGCCGTGGCTGGCGAACTGGGACACCTTCCCCTCGCGCTGAGCGTCGCCGCAGCCACCATCAGCCCCCATACCGGACAGAACCTCACCTACTCGGCCTATCTGCGGCGGCTGCGGGAGCGCCCGCTTCCCGCGACACTCGAACGTCACGCCGGTCAGGACTACCCGCATTCCGTGGTCGCCTCGATTCTGCTGTCAGTCGACACCGTCGAGGGTGTGCCGGGGGGAAATGCGATTCCGGACAATGCTATTCGGCGCATACTGGGACTGTTCGCGATGCTGTCTTCGGACGGGGTCGACCGCTCGCTGCTCGCCGGACTCACCGCCGTCGGGTCCTCGGGCTCACACCCTGAAACCGAGCCGGGCGCGGACGACGAGAGTGTGATCGACGCCGCGGTGGGACGCATCGTGGCCGGCTCGTTGCTGTCGTGGTCGCTGTCGGGCGAGGTGCTGATCATGCATCGTCTGGTCGCGCGAATCCTGCGCGAACGGGCGCGTTCCTCGGTGGACACCGGAGCGAACCGGCAAGCGGTCGATTCCCTCGTCACCACCGCGATCGGCGTGGTCGAACGTGCGGTAGTCGGGCCGGACGACGCGTGGAGCCGTCGGCAATTCGGGTCGCACGTCGTCGCTCAGATCGAGTCGGTCTTCGCCACCGGACTGATCGATTCCGACGCCGATGCCGATACTCGTGAGCGTGCCGCACGCCTGTACGCCCGAGCGGTTCTACATTTCATCGAGACTGCCGACGGTGCGCGGGGTATTCCGTTGGCGCATCGAGCGCAGGAGGCCACCGTGTATCTTCTCGGTGCCGACCATCCGGACGCGCTGATGGCCCGCAACCACCTTGCGGCCGCCTACTCCTCGGCGGACAAGATGCCGGAGGCGGTCGCGCTGCTCGAGGCCACGCTCGCCGATCGGGAACGGATTCTCGGTGCGGAGCATCCCGATACCCTGATCTCGCGGAACAACCTCGCCGCCGCGTACGAGTCGGCCGGTCGAGTGATGGAGGCCATTGCGCTGCACCGCGCTGCGTTGGCCGAGAGCGAGAGAATTCTCGGGCCCGACCACCCCAACACGTTGTCGGTACGCAACAATCTCGCGTCCGCCTACGGGGCGGCGGGTCGGCTACCCGAGGCGATCGCCTTGTTCAAAAGCGTGGTGGCCGAGAGCGAACGGGTTCTGGGTGCGGAGCATCCGTATACGTTGTCGTCGCGGAACAATTTGGCCTCGACCTACGAGTCCGCGGGGCGGTTGCCGGCGGCGATCGACTTGTTCGCGGCCACCCTGGCGGACCGGGAGCGCATCCTCGGTGTCGATCACCCGGGCACGTTGATCTCGCGCAATAATCTGGCGTCGGCGTATCGGACCGCGGAGCGGTGGTCCGAGGCAATCGCGTTATTGGAGACCACTGTGGCCGAGGGCGAAAGGCTTCTCGGCGCCGAGCACCCGTTCACGTTGTCGTCGCGAAACAACCTGGCCTCCGCTTACCAGTCCGCGGGTCGGATCGGCGAGGCGATCACCTTCTACGAGTCCACGTTGGCCGACCGCACTCGGATCTTCGGATCCGACCATCCGAGCACATTGGTTGCGCGCAATAATCTGGCGTCGGCCTATGGTTCGGCGGGGCGCGGGCCGGAGGCGATCGATCTGTTCGAAGCCACGCTCGCCGACCGGGAGCGGGTTCTCGGGGCCGACCATCCCCATACGCTGTCGTCCCGTAACAATCTGGCTTCCGCCTACGAGTCGGCGGGCCGCCGGTCCGAAGCGATCGACCTGTTCGAACGCACGCTTGCCGACAGCGATCGGATTCTCGGGCCCGATCATCCCGATACGTTGATCGTGCGCAACAATCTTGCGTCGGTCCACGAGTCGGCCGGGCGGGTCGGCGAAGCGGTCGAGCTGTTCGACATCGCCGTGCGCGACAGTGCACGCATCCACGGAGCGGAGCATCCCATCACCGCTGCCACCCGGGAACGCTTCGAAGCCGCCCAACGACGGCTGGACCCCCAGCGACAGCAGGACCCCCAGCGACAAGGGGAGGGCCGCGCGCCGTAGGCGATTCGGGCCCGGCGGGCATTGACATCCGCCCATGAGAAGCCGCCGCCGATCCGTCCGGTGCTGGCCGAGGCCAATCGACGCCGGTGGTCGGTTCGAGCGCCGGCGCGCACCGCCTAGACTCGTTCTGTTCACCGATCACACAAGGAGTCCGTCATGTCCGCCGGCCCAGACACTGCCGCCGCCCCCACCGTCGCCGGTTCGACCGACGACGCAACCCCTCAGACCGGCACCTCCCGCGTCAAGCGCGGCCTCGCCGAGATGCTCAAGGGTGGCGTGATCATGGACGTGGTCACCCCCGAGCAGGCGAAGATCGCCGAGAACGCCGGTGCGGTGGCCGTCATGGCGCTCGAGCGGGTCCCCGCCGATATCCGCGCCCAGGGCGGCGTCTCCCGGATGAGCGATCCGGACATGATCGACGGCATCATCGCCGCGGTCGACATCCCGGTGATGGCGAAGGCCCGCATCGGCCACTTCGTCGAGGCCCAGGTACTGCAGTCGCTCGGTGTCGACTACGTCGACGAGTCCGAGGTGCTCACCCCCGCCGACTACGCCAACCACATCGACAAGTGGCAGTTCACCGTGCCCTTCGTCTGTGGCGCGACCAACCTCGGCGAGGCGCTGCGCCGCATCACCGAGGGCGCGGCGATGATCCGCTCCAAGGGTGAGGCCGGTACCGGCGACGTCTCGAACGCCACCACCCACATGCGCCAGATCCGCGACCAGATCCGGCGGCTGACCTCCCTGCCGACCGACGAGCTCTACGTCGCGGCGAAGGAACTGCAGGCCCCCTACGAACTGGTGGCCGAGGTCGCCCGTACCGGCAAGCTGCCCGTCGTGCTGTTCACCGCCGGCGGTATCGCCACCCCGGCCGACGCCGCGATGATGATGCAGCTCGGCGCCGAGGGCGTCTTCGTCGGGTCCGGCATCTTCAAGTCCGGCAACCCCGAGCAGCGCGCCGCCGCGATCGTGAAGGCGACCACGTTCTACGACGATCCCGACGTGATCGCCAAGGTCTCGCGCGGTCTGGGTGAGGCGATGGTCGGTATCAACGTCGACGACATCCCGCAGCCGCATCGCCTCGCAGAGCGTGGCTGGTGACCGAGCAGACCGACAAGCCTCAGCAGCCTCGGTTCCACGACCGCGGCGTGCCGGCGGTCGACCATCCGCCGATCGACGAGATCCTCGAGCTCGAGCGGATCGAAAAGAACATCTACCGCGGCATCGCGGTCGAGTCGTATCTGCCGCGCACCTTCGGCGGGCAGGTCGCCGGGCAGGCCCTGGTCGCGGCGACCCGCACCGCGGACGAGCAGTACCTGGTGCACTCGCTGCACGGGTACTTCATCCGGCCCGGCAACCCCAAGCAACCGATCGTCTACGTCGTCGACCGGATGCGCGACGGGCGCTCGTTCTGCACCCGTCGGGTCGACGCGATCCAGGACGGCAAGACCATCTTCACGATGGAGGCGTCGTTCCACGTGCCGGAGGACGGCGGCCTGCGTCACCAGGACCAGATGCCGCCGGCGCCGCTGCCGGAGGAGCTTCCCGACTACGCCGAACTGCCCGCCGCGGAACGCGAAACGTGGATGGCGGAGTGGTCCGACTGGGATATCCGGCCGGTGCCGCCGGAGCAGACCCGCACCCTGCCCGGGCTCGCCGCCCAGCAGCGGGTGTGGATCCGCTACCGACGCAAGCTGCCGGACGTCAACATCCTGCACGTCTGCGCCCTCGCCTACCTCAGCGATATGACTCTGCTGGGGTCGGCGCGGGTGCCGCATCCCGGGGTCGAGATCCAGGCGGCCTCGCTCGACCACGCGCTGTGGTTCCTGCGACCGTTCCGCGCCGACGAGTGGCTGCTCTACGACCAGACCTCGCCGTCTGCCGGATTCGGTCGGGCGCTGACCCAGGGGCGGATCTACAACCGCTCCGGGGACATGGTCGCCGCGGTCACCCAGGAGGGTCTGACCCGAATCGCCCGCGACTCGTGATGCGGGGCAGCACTGTCGGCGCGGGGGAGACCTCGTGACCGGGCCGACGATCGGCGTGCTCGCCCTGCAGGGCGGGGTGCGCGAGCACCTGGAGGCGTTGGAGGCGGCCGGGGCCATCGCGGTCCCGGTGCGTCGGGCCTCCGAGGTCGCCGCCGTCGACGGCCTGGTCCTGCCGGGTGGCGAGTCGACGACGATGAGCAACCTGCTGCTGGCCTTCGACCTGTACGAGCCGATCAGGCAGCGCCTCGCGGAGGGATTGCCCGCCTACGGGTCCTGCGCGGGGATGATCCTTTTGGCCGACGAGGTCCTCGACACCCGGCCGGATGCCGTCAGCTTCGGTGCGATCGATATCACCGTGCGCCGCAACGCCTTCGGTCGGCAGATCGACTCCTTCGAGGCCGACCTCGCCGTTACCGGTCTCGAGGGTGACCCGATGCGCGCGGTCTTCATCCGCGCCCCTTTGGTCGAGCGGGTCGGCGATGCGGTCGAGGTGCTGGCCACCGTCGCGGAAGGCCCGGCGGCCGGCCGAATCGTCGCGGTGCGCTCGGGGCAGGTCCTGGCGACGTCGTTCCACCCGGAGATGACCGGGGACCGGCGCCTGCACCGGCAGTTCGTCGATCTGGTGGCCCAGCGCGGCTGATCGGCGTACGTCCGGGGGGAGCGGCAGGATGCGCAGCAGTGAATTGGCCGAGTTGGCGGGCGTCACCGTGCGCACCCTGCGGCACTACCACCAGATCGGGTTGCTCGCGGAACCCCCGCGCACCGGCGGCGGATATCGGCATTACGACGTCGGCCACCTCGTCCGGCTGCTGCGTATCCGCCGGATGACCGCCCTGGGCATTCCGCTGTCCGCATTGCCTGCGGTGCTGGATGATTCGGCGGTGGCCGATCGGCTTCTCGACGAGATCGACCGCACGGTCGCCGAACAGATCGACGAGCTCACCGCTCGGCGCGCCACGATCGCCGCGCTCCGCCGCGCCGGGGCCCCGCCCGATCTTCCTCTCGAACTGTCGGCCTGGGGAACGACTGCCGGACAAGGGATCTCGCCGGAGCGGGCCCGGTACGAGCACGAGCAGATGATCCTGCTCGGCCACCTCCTCGGCCCGGACGGCCCGGCGAGCCTCGCCGCCCTGCTGGGCGACGCGGGCGGGGCGGTACCCGATGAGCTCGTCGCCCGCTTCCACGCCGTCGACGCCGACACCCCGGACGAGGGCATCGAGGCCGTGGTCGGGGAATTGGCCGCCGCCATCGAGCCGATCGTCGACCGATTCGCCGACCTGCCCGCCCTGACTCGGCAGGCCGCGGTGCTGCTGGAGGAACTGAACGCCGGCGCCCTCGGATCGCCGCAGCGCAGGATCCTGCGGCTTCTGCAGGAGCGATTGGCGCCGGATTCCTGACGACCATCCGGCGGGCTTGACTCCGACGCGACGTCCGGGTGTGCAGTGGGGACACCCACCCAGCGACCCCGTCGAGGAGGCCCCCGATGACCACCGCGCCGAAACTGATTCCCGTCGAAGACTTCTACGGTCTGCCCGTGCGCAGCCGCGCCCTGCTGTCCCCGAACGGCGAAACCGTCGCCTACCTGGCCCCGTGGCGCGGCCGGCTCAACGTCTTTCTGCGCGACGTCGACTCCGACTGGACCACGGACGACGCCGGCACCGCCCGCCGCGTCACCTCCGACGGCCGCCGCAACATCGACACCTTCTTCTGGAGCCCCGACGGCCGCTACCTGCTGTTCCAGCAGGACACCGACGGCGACGAGAACTGGCATCTGCACCGCGTCGACGTCACCCGCCCCGACGAACCGGCCGAGGACGTAACGCCCTTTCCCGGCGTCCGCCTGCTCGGCGTCCACTTACCGGTGGATCGGCCGGGCAGCGCCTATGTCCAGCTCAATCGGCGGCGCCCCAACCTCGGCGATCTGTACGAGCTCGACCCGGGCACCGGCGCGCTGACCGTCGTCGCGGAAAATCCGGGCGACATCGTGTCCTGGTTGCCCACCGGCAAACGGGTGCTCGCCTTCACCGTCGAGGCCGACGGCGACCATGTGCTGTCGGAATGGATCGACGGCGGCCTGCGGACCATCACCCGGTTCGCCGGCGACGACATCATTTTCGGGGTATCGCCCAACGCCCCCACCCCGGACGGCGCCGGGCTGTGGATCGGCTCGTCGCGCGGCTCCGATCGCACCCGCCTGGTCCGCCTCGACCTGAACACGGGCGAACAGGTCGGCGTCGACAGCCACCCGATCTTCGATCTGGATACCCCACGCCCCGAAGCTGATTCGCGTTTTCCGTCGTCCCTGATCCTGCACCCGACCACCGGCGAGTTGCTCGGTGCCCGCTACCTCGGTGACCGGCAGGAGATCCACGCCCTCGACCCACATTTCGCGGAGGTGCTGCCCCGACTCGAGGCGCTTTCCGATGGTGACCTCGCCCGGGTGTCCTGCGACCGGACCGGCCTGCGCTGGGTGGTCGACTTCACCCACGACCGCGACCCCAACGTCACCTGGTTCTACGACCACATCACCGGGCAGGCCCGACTGCTGTTCCGGCCGTATCCGCACCTGGACCCCACGGACCTGGCGCCGGTCACCCCGATCACGCTGACCGCCCGCGATGGCCTGACCCTCCCGTGCCACCTGACCCTGCCCGTCGGGGTCGAGCAGCGAAATCTGCCGACGGTCGTCCTGGTGCACGGCGGACCCTGGTACCGCGACAGTTGGTGCTACGACCCGGAGGTCCAGCTGCTCGCCAACCGCGGATACGCGGTGCTGCAGGTCAACTTCCGCGGTTCCACCGGCTACGGGAAGGCCCACACCCGGGCCGGGATCGGCGAGTTCGCCGGCCGCATGCACGACGACCTGCTCGACGCCGTCGACTGGGCGATCGCGCAGGGCCACACCGACCCGCAGCGGGTGGCGATCTACGGCTGCTCCTACGGCGGCTACGCCGCGCTGGTCGGGGCGGCGTTCACCCCGGACCGGTTTGCCGCGGCGATCAGCTATACCGGCATGTCCGACCTCACCGACCTGGTGCGCTCGGTCGTCCCGTTCGCGCGACGCCTCGTCGTCAACAGCTACCTGCGGTACATCGGCGACCCGGACGACCCGATCGCCGAGGCCGATATGCTCGCCCGCTCACCGATCAGCCGGGTCGATGACATCACCGCACCGGTGCTGCTGATCCACGGCGCCCGGGATGTACGCGTCCACCGGCGCAACTCCGATCAGGTCTTCGATGCGCTGCGGGCGCGTGGCGCCGAGGTCGACTATCTGGTCAACGAGAACGAAGGGCACTGGTTCATCAACTCCGACAGCAACATCGAGCTGTACACCAGACTCGAGCGCTTCCTCGCCCGTCACCTCGGCGGACGAACGGCCGGGCCGGAGCTATCAGCCGGCACCGAGTAATCGGCCGAGGGGTGTGGTCGGCCGAGGCGGTGTCAGCCCGAGGCGTCGGCGCGGTGGCCGGTCTCCAGGAACAGCACCCCCGCGCCGACCAGGGCCACGCCGATCGCCATCCGCCAGGTCAGCGGCTCCCCGAAGATCAGCGCCCCGAGCACCACGGTGAGCGCGACCCCGCAGGCCGCCCAGATGCCGTAAGCGATACCGACCGGCATGCCCGCCTTGAGCACCAGCGCGAGCAGCGTGAACGCACCGATGTAGCCGCCGGCGACGACAAACAGCCACCCCCACTTGGCGAATCCCTCGGAGGCACGCAACGCCAGCGTCGCCGACACCTCGAGCACGATCGCCGCGCCGAGCATGATCCACGTCATCGAGCGGTCCGAATCGACATGATCGAACGATAACCGACCGCCGCGGCCACACCCGAAGCCGTGAGATCCGGTCCCCGAAGCCGCGGTGCGCGCGGCTTCGGGGACCGAATCACGGAGCCGCGGTCAGCGGACGATGAGTGCGATCACTCCGCAGTAGACGCCGAATGCGGGGATCAGCAGGAGCGGCCAGGGGATGGGACGGGGGACCAGGACCTTCCAGTGGAAGGAGTAGTCGCGATACTCCGACATGCCCCGGGTGCCCGGCAGAACGAGACGGTTCGGCTGGATGGTGCAGAACACCAGCCAGTCGACGATCAGCAGATCGAAGATATTCAGTGCCAACAGCACAAAGATGCCGACAACGAATCCGTCGAGGAATCCGATGGTTCCGTCGAGGGAGTCGCGGAGCGCCGCCATCGCGAACATCGGTGACCCGAAAACGAGCAGAGTTGTCAGGACGCTCATGACCGCCGACACCATGCGGTCGCGTTGTGTTTTCGGCCCGTAGCGTTCGCGAATCGCCGGCGGGTAATCCTGCGACATCGCACCGGGGGACACCAGAACTCCCATCCCGAGAATGAACGCGAATCCGATCAGGAAGACGCCGGAGTATGCCAACGCGAAGCTGAAGAGCTCGGCCCATTGCATCGAGTAAGGATACCCTTGCTATCCGCTGGCGGCCTCGGCCGACGCCGATGCCGCCGCCGATCCGGAACGGTTACCCGCGCGGGGCGCGGGTGGGACTCCACTTTCGTCGCCGATCCGGAATAGGGGAGCGGGCACGGGGCGTTGGAAGGGGGGATGAGCACACAGTCGGCGACCTCGGACCTCGGGTCGCATTCCGCGAATACCGCTGCGGCGCAGTCCGGCGCCCCGGCGCTCACGTATCCCGCCGTGTCCGTGCTCGACCTGGTGCCGGTGCGTTCCGGTCAGACCAGCGCCGAGGCGGTTCGGGCGTCCCTGGACCTGGTGCGCCTGGCCGATGCGCTCGGCTTCCGCCGGTACTGGTTCGCCGAACACCACAACATGCCCGCCGTCGCCGCCTCGACGCCGCCGGTGATGATCGCGGCGGCCGCCACGATCACCGAGCGCATCCGGGTCGGGTCCGGCGGCGTCATGCTGCCCAACCACGCCCCGCTGGTCGTCGCCGAACAGTTCGCCGCCCTCGAGGCGATCGCCCCCGGACGCATCGACCTCGGGATCGGCCGAGCTCCCGGCAGCGACCCGGTGATCACCGCGCTGCTGCGCGCCACCGGCCCGACCGCCGACGTCGACCGGTTCCCGCAGCACGTGCGCGACATCCTCGCCCTGGTCGACCGGGACGGCGCCGCTCTGGAACTGCGCAACGGTCAGACCTACGAGGTGCGCGCCACCCCCGCGGCGGCCACCGTGCCGGAACTGTGGTTGCTCGGGTCCAGCGACTACTCCGCGCGTCTGGCCGCCCAGCTGGGTCTGCCGTACGTCTTTGCCAACCACTTCGCCGGCGCCGGGCTCGAACAGGCGATGGCGATCTACCGCGGCGAGTTCCAGCCCGGCGTGATCGACAGCCCGCATACCTTCGTCACCACCAACGTCGTCGTCGCCGACACCGTCGAAGAGGCGCAGGCCCGGGCGTTGCCGCAGCTGCGGCAGATGGCGCGCATCCGCACCGGCCTGCCGCTGACCCCGATCGAAACGGTCGAACAGGCGCAGAACACCCCGATGCCGTCCCGCGCCGAAGCGCTGATCGACGCGATGCGCGGCGCCTGGATCATCGACGCGCCCACCGGTGCCGCCGAGCGCATCCGCGACCTGGCGCGCACCGCCGATGTCGACGAGGTGATGGTCGTCCCGGTCGCCGGTTCCCGCGTCGGCGAGCCGGTCACGGAAACCCCGGGCCGCGTACGGACCCTGGAACTGCTGCACCAGGCGCTGTCGACCGCCGCCACTCCGGCGACCGTCTGATCGAGACCGAGCACGCCGCTGCCGGCGGGGTATCCGAAATTTCCGGGTACCCCGCCGGTAGTGGTGTGTCCGTGTCCACACGGCGTCCGCGTAGAATCAATCGGCACATTCCCCAGATTGCGCACGCACCGCTCGATCACGCGCGGATCGAGCTCGTGTACAGATTCGTCCGACCGAAAGCAGGGACATGAGCGGCCATTCCAAATGGGCCACCACCAAGCACAAGAAGGCGGTCATCGACGCCAAGCGTGGCAAGGCCTTCGCGAAGCTGATCAAGAACATCGAGGTGGCGGCACGCACGGGTGGCGGCGACCCTTCGGGTAACCCCACGCTCTACGACGCCATTCAGAAGGCGAAGAAGTCGTCGGTACCCAACGACAACATCGAACGGGCCCGCAAGCGCGGCGGCGGCGAGGAAGCCGGCGGTGCCGACTACCAGACGATCATGTACGAGGGCTACGGCCCGAACGGTGTCGCGGTGCTGGTCGAATGTCTCACCGACAACCGCAATCGCGCCGCCGGTGAGGTGCGCGTCGCGATGACCCGCAACGGCGGCAATATGGCCGACCCCGGTTCGGTGTCCTATCTGTTCTCCCGCAAGGGCGTCATCCTGCTCGAGAAGAACGCCCTGAGCGAGGACGATGTCCTGCTCGCGGTCCTCGACGCCGGCGCCGAGGAGGTCAACGACCTCGGTGAGTCCTTCGAGGTCATCTCCGAGCCCACCGATCTGGTCGCCGTGCGCACCGCCCTGCAGGACGCCGGGATCGACTACGACTCCGCCGAGGCCGGCTTCCAGGCGTCGGTCTCCGTCGCGGTCGACGCCGACGGCGCCCGCAAGGTCTTCAAGCTGATCGACGCGCTCGAGGACAGCGACGACGTGCAGAACGTGTACACCAACGTCGACGTCTCCGACGAGATCCTGGCCGAACTCGACGACGAGTGAGTCGGTAGCCGGCTCGCCCGCGCCCGGTGCGGCACGCCGACACCCGCCTACCGGGCGGGTCGACGCGTGCGCCGTATGCTTCGAACAACAGTTCGTAGTGATGGGCGAGAGGGATGCGCCGGTGCGGGTGATGGGTGTCGATCCGGGTCTGACCCGGTGCGGGCTGAGCGTGGTCGAGTCGACCGGTGGCCGCAAGGTGACGGCGCTCGACGTCGATGTGGTGCGCACCGACGCGTCGATGGCGTTGGGGGAGCGGCTGCTGCGCATCGCCGACGCCGTCGACCACTGGCTCGACACCCACCACCCGGAGGCGGTGGCGATCGAGCGGGTGTTCAGCCAGCACAACGTCAGCACTGCCATGGGCACCGCCCAGGCCGGCGGCGTGATCGCGCTCGCGGCCGCGCGTCGCGGTATCGACGTCGCCTTCCATACCCCGACCGAGGTCAAGGCCGCGGTCACCGGCAATGGTTCCGCGGACAAGGCGCAGGTCACCGAGATGGTGACCCGCATTCTGGCGCTGCAGGCCAAGCCGAGCCCGGCCGACGCCGCCGACGCGCTGGCCCTGGCGATCTGCCACTGCTGGCGCGCGCCGATGATGGCCCGGCTCGCCGCCGCCGAGGCCACCGCCGCGGAGCAGAAGCGTCGCTTCCAGGCCCGGCTGCGCGCCGAGCGCACCGCTCGTACCAAGGCCGAGCGGGCCGCTCGAACCGAGGCCGAGCGGGCCGCTCGAACCGGGGCCGCGGCGACACCGACCAGCAAAGGGGTGCGCGGCGCGTGATCTCGTGTATTCGCGGTGAGGTCCTCGAGATCGGACTCGACCACGCCGTCATCGACGCCGGCGGGCTCGGCTACCGCATCAACACCACCCCCGCCACGCTCGCCGGGTTGCGGCGCGGCCAGTCGGCGCGCCTCGAGACCACGCTGATCGTGCGCGAGGACTCGATGACGCTGTACGGCTTCGCCGACCCGCAGGCCCGCGAACTGTTCGGGGTATTGCAGACCGTCACCGGCGTCGGGCCGCGCCTGGCGATGGCGACGCTCGCGGTCCTGGAACCGGATCAGTTGCGCACCGCCCTGTCGACCGGCGATATCAAGACGCTCGTGCGGGTGCCCGGCATCGGCAAGCGGGTCGCCGACCGGCTGGTGGTGGAACTGCGCGACAAGGTCGGCGTCGTTCCCGGCCCCGATGCCGGTGAATCCGGCGGTGTGATCGGCGGACCGGTGCGCGACCAGGTGGTCGAGGCCCTGGTCGGGCTCGGCTTCCTCGCCCGCGCCGCGGAGCAGACCGTCGACGCGGTGCTCGCCGAGCAGCCCGGTGCCGGGACCGCCGTCGTCCTGCGCGCCTCCCTCACCCAGCTGGGCGCGGCCCGATGAGCGACCATTCCGGTACCTTCCGCGATCCCGGCCCCTCGGAGGACGAGGCGCCGATGGTGCCGATTCGGGTGCCGGAGGACGGCGATATCGAGGCGGGGTTGCGACCGAAGTCGTTGACCGACTTCATCGGCCAACCGCGGGTGCGCGAACAGCTGCGGTTGGTGCTGGTCGGCGCCAAACAGCGGGGCAGTGCGCCCGACCACATCCTGCTGTCCGGGCCGCCCGGCCTGGGCAAGACCAGCCTGGCGATGATCATCGCCGCCGAACTCGGCACGGCGCTGCGCGTCACCTCCGGGCCGGCGCTCGAACGGGCCGGAGACCTCGCCGCGATGCTGAGCAACCTCGTCGAGGGCGATGTGCTGTTCATCGATGAGATCCACCGCATCGCCCGCCCCGCCGAGGAGATGCTCTATCTGGCGATGGAGGACTTCCGGGTCGACATCATCGTCGGCAAGGGCCCCGGCGCCACCTCGATCCCGCTGGAGGTCGCCCCGTTCACTCTGGTCGGGGCCACGACCCGGTCCGGCGCGCTCACCGGGCCGCTGCGCGACCGCTTCGGCTTCACCGCACATATGGACTTCTACGAGCCGGACGACCTCGAGCGCATCCTGCTGCGGTCGGCGGCGATCCTCGGGGTCACCATCGACGCGGAGGGTGCGGCGGAGATCGCCGGACGCTCCCGCGGGACGCCGCGCATCGCCAACCGGCTGCTGCGCCGGGTGCGCGACTACGCCGAGGTCCAGGGCGACGGGGTGGTGACCCGCGACGCCGCACGCGCCGCGCTGACGGTCTACGACGTCGACCGCCTCGGCCTCGACCGCCTCGACCGCGCGGTGCTGCGCGCGCTGATCCGCAGCTTCGGTGGGGGACCGGTCGGCGTGTCGACCCTCGCCGTGGCCGTCGGGGAGGAACCGGCCACCGTCGAAGAGGTCTGCGAGCCCTTCCTCGTGCGCGCCGGACTGGTCTCGCGCACCCCGCGCGGACGGGTCGCCACCGCCGGAGCCTGGGAGCACCTCGGTCTCGTGCCGCCCACTGACCTGCAGATCGGTTCGATCACCGTCCGCGACGGCACCCACCAACCGGAATTGTTCGAGTAGTCGATTCGCCGGAGCGATGGCAGACGATTCGCGTCACAGCCTCGCCGTGACAACTATCTCCTCGGCACCGCTCTCCGACGAATGGTTGATCGCCGTGCGGCCGGCGCCGGCGATCCACCGGTTCGACACCGGTGAGGTCGGCTGCCGGTATGTCGCCCGACGATGGCACACTGGTCACGGTCGCGGGTCGCTGGTGTCGACCCGCCATGGCACAACTGATGGCTTCGCCCGCGGACCCGACCAATCGGTTTCGGGTCGCGTGAAGCCCCGTCGAAAGCGAGGCCCGCCCTGGATATGGCATTCCTGCTCCTGCTGCTGTTCGCGGTGATGTTTCTACCCGTCTTTCTCGGGTTCCGCCGCCAGAAGCGGGAGCTGGCACGACAGTCCGAACTGCAGGGCAGCTTGGAGATCGGCGATACCGTCGTGACCTTCTCCGGCCTGCACGGCACCATCGACGAACTGGACGACGAGACCGTCTACCTCGAGATCGCCCCCGATGTGATCACCCGCTGGACGCGGATGGCCATTCGCGAGAAGGTCGCCGAGTCCGCCTTCGAGTATGAAGACGAAGACGACGAATACGACGGCGACGAGACCGTCGACGAGGTCGTCGTCACTCCGGCCGACGACGCCCCGGCGCCGTCGCTGACCAAGGCCCGCGACGACGAGGCTCGTCCCGGCAACTGACCTCGACCCCGGCGCGCGCAGGCCCTCCACGGATGGCCGAGCGCGTCGGGATCGGGTGGTCGAACCACTGTCCTTCCCTCCGGTAGTTCAGCGCCCGCACGGGTCAGTTCAGCGCCCGCACGGGTCGACGCCGCGAATGTCCGACCCGCGGCGCGGCGAATCGCCGGTGGACCGGACCGCCGGCCGATACGACGTCGACCCGGAGTACGGTTTCTCGCCGGGCCGATCGGCGGACGCCGGGCGGCGGAGACAACCGATCGGACGACGCCCGCATGCGAGGCCATCGCGTGCGGGAGCGTCGCCACCGAAGCATCCTTCACATCACATCAGGAGACGTACCGAACGTGGCCTCATCGACTGAGCAGCGCCCCCGCGGTGGGCGCCCACGGCGAACCGCCGAGGGCAAACGGCATCCGTTCCGTCTCCTGACCGCATTCGGCCTGCTGCTCGTGGTGATCTTCGGACTGGTGTTCTTCACCGGTTCGCGCGAAGCCACCCCGAAGCTGGGTATCGACCTGCAGGGCGGCACCCGGGTCACGCTGACCGCGCGCACCCCGGACGGCAACGAACCGAGCCGCGAGAGCCTCACCCAGGCGCAGCAGATCATCGAGACCCGCGTCAACGCTATGGGCGTCAGCGGCTCCGAGGTGGTGATCGACGGCAGCAACCTCGTCATCACCGTCCCCGGCGACGACTCCTCGCAGGCCCGCTCCCTCGGCCAGACCGCCCGCCTGTACATCCGGCCGGTCCTCGGCTCGATCCCCGCGGCCGGACGCGACCAGCTCGGCGCGGCGACCACCGACCCGAACGCGGCCGTCGACCCCAATGCGGCTGTCGATCCGAACGCCGCCGTCGATCCGAACGCGACCGTCGATCCCAACGCGACCGACCCGAACGCGGTCGACCCGAACGCCGCCACCGACGCCCCGGCGCCGCAGAACCGGCCGTTCCCCGCGCAGGACCAGCCCGACACCACCGAGACCCCCGCGCCGACCGATGGCACACCCGCCGACCCGGCCGCGACCGACGCCGCGCCGACCGACGCTGCCACCCCGACCGACGGGTCGACCGCAGACGGCACCGGCCAGGACGGCCGGCCGCTCACCGAGGCCGAGCGCGCCGCCCAGGAGATCCAGTCGGCCCGCCAGCTCCGGCAGAGCAGCGATCAGATGATCCAGCAGATCGCGGCGATGGGCCTGGACTGCAGCGCGCCCGACCCGCTGCAGGGCAACGACGATCCCACCCTGCCGCTGGTCGCCTGCGACACCGACGGCACCAATATCTACCTGCTCGGACCGTCGATCATCGACGGCCAGGACATCTCCGACGCCACCTCCGGCTTCAACAGCCAGCAGGCCCGCTACGAGGTGTCGTTGACCTTCGACTCCGACGCTTCGAACACCTGGGCGCAGTTCACCGCCTCCAGCATCGGCAGCCAGGCGGCCTTCGTCCTCGACTCCAAGGTCGTCAGCGCCCCGGTCATCGAAGGGGTCACCCCGGCCGGCAGCCCGACCTCGATCACCGGCAACTTCACCCCCACCCAGGCGTCCGACCTCGCGCAGACGCTCAAGTACGGCTCGCTGCCGCTGTCGTTCACCTCCTCCGAGGCGGAGACGGTATCGGCGACCCTGGGCCTGGCCGCCCTGCGCGCGGGCCTGATCGCCGGAGCGGTCGGCCTGCTGCTGGTGCTGGTCTACTGCCTGGTGTACTACCGCCTGCTCGGCGTGCTGACCGCGCTGTCGCTGATCCTGTCCGGGCTGGCCGTCTACGGCATCCTGGTACTGCTCGGCCGCTGGATCGGCTACACCCTCGACCTCGCCGGCATCGCCGGTCTGGTCATCGGTATCGGTATGACCGCCGACTCCTTCGTCGTCTTCTTCGAGCGGATCAAGGACGAACTGCGTGAGGGCCGCAGCTTCCGGTCCGCGGTACCGCGCGGCTGGGTGCGCGCCCGGCGCACGATCCTGTCCGGCAACATGGTCAGCTTCATCGCCGCGGCGGTGCTGTACTTCCTGGCGATCGGCCAGGTCCGCGGCTTCGCCTTCACCCTCGGATTGACCACGATCCTCGACGTGGTGGTCGTCTTCCTGGTCACCTGGCCGCTGGTCGACCTGGCCTCGCGCTCCGCGTTCTGGGCCAAGCCGTCGGTCAACGGACAGGGCGCGGTCATGCGCATTGCACGCGAACGCAAGCAGGCCGCCGAACGGCAGGCCGCGACGGTCGGAGCTGGAGAATGAGCACCCCAACGGACCCGGCGGTCGACGTGACGGCCGACCCCGGCCTCGAGACCGAGAAGCAGCACAGCTTCCTCACCCGCCTCTACACCGGTACCGGCGCGCTCGACGTGATCGGCAACCGGCGGCGGTGGTACCTGATCACCGGCGGCATCCTGCTGGTGGCGCTCCTGGCGATCGCGATCCGCGGCTTCAGCTTCGGCATCGATTTCGAGGGCGGCACCCGCATCCAGATCCCCGGCCAGGGGATCAGCACCGAGCAGGTCGAGCAGGTCTACAGCGATACGCTCGGACACGCCCCGGAGACGGTGCAGGCCGTCGGCTCCGGCGCGGGCCAGTCGATCCAGATCCGCTCGGAGACGCTCGACCAGGGCGAGATCGATCAGTTGCGGACCGCGCTGTTCACCGCGTTCCAACCGACCAACGCCAACGGCGAGGTCACCCCGGACGCGATCGGCATCGCCGAGGTCAGCGAGACCTGGGGTGGTCAGATCACCCGACAGGCGCTGATCGCGCTGGTGGTCTTCCTGGTGATCGTGTCGATCTACATCACGCTGCGCTACGAGCGGGATATGGCGATCGCCGCGCTCACCGCGTTGGCGTTCGACCTGTTCGTCACCGCCGGCATCTACGCGCTCGTCGGTTTCGAGGTCTCGCCCGCGACCGTGATCGGTCTGTTGACGATCCTCGGCTTCTCGTTGTACGACTCGGTGATCGTCTTCGACAAGGTCGAGGAGAACACCCGCGGCGTCACCCACCTGCACAGACGGACCTACGCCGAACAGGCGAACCTGGCGATCAACGAGACGTTGATGCGATCGATCAGCACCTCGGTGATCGGCGTGCTGCCCGTGATCGCGCTGCTGGTGGTCGCGGTGTGGATGCTCGGTATCGGCACCCTCGAGGACCTCGCGCTCGTCCAGCTCGTCGGTGTCCTCGTCGGCGCCTACTCGTCGATCTTCTTCGCCACGCCGCTGCTGGTGAGCATCAAGGAACGGTGGGGCCCGATCGCCGAGCACACCCGCAAGGTGCACGCCAAGCGCGCTCGCGCGGCCGAACGGCGCAGCGCCCGCGTCGCGGTCGAGGAGGCCGACGCGGAGGTCGAGTCCGATGCCGACGGCACCCGCGGCGACTCGGTGATCGGCCGGGAGAGCCGCACCCGCGGCAATGGCGACGGATCGGCCGCCGCGGCGACCTCCAGACCCACCACGGCACGATCGGCCGGTTCGCCGGCGGCGACGGCGACCCCGAGTGCGCCCCGCGCCGGGGCTCGACCGACCGGAAAACGTGCCCGACGCCAACGGTGAGGACCCCTCGACGATGACCCTGCCGACGGCAACGACGCCGAAGCGCCGGAGGTTCACCGGCCGCCGGTGGGGTACTGCGGTAGCGGTGATCGCCCTGGTCGCTGCGGGTTGCTCGACCGCCGAGGAGACCCCGACGATCGGCTACGCCATCGACAACGCGGTCACCACCTACAACGCGGGTAGCGCCGCCGGCGCGGCGACCGGGGCGTCGGCGGCCTTCGCCCGCACCCTGACCGGATTCGCCTATCCGGGTCCCGGCGGCGCCGCCGTCGCGGACACCGACTTCGGTACCGCAGAACTGTTGCCGGGCGACCAACAGACCGTGCGCTACACGATCGATCCGGCCGCCACCTGGTCCGACGGCACCGCGATCACCTGCGACGACCTGCTGTTGACCTGGGCGACCCGCAGCGGCCGCATCCGCGACCCGCAGGCGCCGCTGTTCACCCCGGCGTCGACTGCGGGGTACGCCGACATCGAGACCCTCGACTGCGCGGCGGGCACCAAGGAGGCGATCGCGGTTTTCGACACCAACCGCGGCTTCCGCAATTGGGGGCAGCTCTTCGGTGCCGGCGACATCATGCCCGCGCACGTCGCGGGCCGCGAATCCGGTGTCACCGACGTCGTCGGCGCGATCCGCGGCGCCGATCCGGCGGTGCTGCGACCGTTGGCGGAGTTCTGGAATACCGGCTGGACCCTGATCCCCGGCCAGGTCGACCCCAACCGATTCCCGTCCTCGGGTCCGTACCGCATCGAGTCCTATACCGAGCAGGACGGCCTGGTCCTCGTCGCCAACACCGCGTGGTGGGGGTTGCCGCCGGAGGTTCCGCGCATCGTGATCTGGCCGCACGGGACCGACCTGCCCCCCAAGGTCGACGCCGGCACGGTCCAGGTCATCGACGCCTCCGGCAGCCCGGTCACCGCCGCCGGTTTCACCGCGACCACGCAGCCGTCGCTGGCGGTCGAACAATTGATCTTCACCGAGGAAGGGGTACTGGCCAACCCGGCGGTGCGCCGGGCCGTCGCGCTCTGCGTGCCCCGCGCCGACCTCTACAGCCGCTTCGGTCGCGTCGACCCGGCCCCGACCGTCGGGCTCGGCAGCGGCCCGGTCGACACCCGGTTGATGCCGCCCGGTTCCGTCCTGGACAGCGCGGTCGGCGCCGCCTCGGTCGGCGACCGCTATTCCGATCCGGATATCGACGCGGCGATCGCGGCGCTGGCCTCCGCCAACGTCACCGCCCCGACGATTCGCATCGGCTACCTCGGCCCGGACCAGCGCCGCGCCGACGAGGTTTCCGCGATCGCCGACGCCTGCGCGCCGGCCGGCATCACCATCGTCGATGCCTCGGCCCCGGACTTCGCCGCGGTCGCTCCGGTCGAGCCGCGGGCGGACATCGTCCTGGGTGCCGTCGGCGGCGACCAGGGCGCCTCGGGCAGCGCCGAACCGGATCGCGCCCGCGCCGCGCTGCGCACCGGGGAGTCCATCAACCTGGGTGGCTACTCCAACGAACGGGTCAGCACGATTATCGACATCCTCGGGGTCAACAACTCCGATCAGGCGCAGCTCGACCTCGGGACCGAGGCCGAGCGGATCCTCTGGGATCAGATGCCGACGCTGCCGCTGTTCGCCGATGTCCGCACGACAGAGGTCGCGGACGCCGTGTCGGGGGTGCTGTTCAATCCGGCCGGGATCGGTGCAGGATGGAATATGGACCGGTGGCGGTTGAACTGACAGCGGGGACGCCTGTTGTCGGGGATCGCCGGTCCCGCGGTCGCGCATCGAAGTTGCACGGATGCCATCGTTTCCGGGCGTCCGGTCGCTATCGGGGCGTCGTCCGCTGCACGATGGCGCCGTAGTGTGGCACCATCGGACGACGCGCTTGAGGAGGATGCCGGGTGACTCGTCATATCAGTCGTGACTCGGGCCTGTCGGCCGAGGAGGGTTCACCCCCGGTCGAGGACAGTAGGGACCAGGCGCAGGCGCAGCGCGTCCGGCGAGTGATCGCCGAGGTCGACGAGGCCGGCCGCGAGGGACCGAGCACGCGGCCGATGGACCTGTCCGCGCTGCAGACCACCGAACCGATCGACGCCGGGAACTCCCGCGCCGGCGCGGCGACCACCTCGACATCCCGGCGTGTGCGGGCCCGCCTCGCCCGGCGGATCACCGGCTCGCGCAACAGTCTGGTCCGCCCCGTTCTCGAACCGCTGGTCGCCGTCCACCGCGAGGGCTACCCGAAGGCCGACTTCGGGCTGCTCCAACGCGCCTACGACGTCGCCGAGCAGCGGCACGCCAACCAGCGCCGCAAGTCGGGTGACCCGTACATCACCCACCCGCTCGCGGTCGCCACGATCCTGGCCGAGCTGGGCATGGACACCACGACGCTGGTCGCCGCCCTGCTGCACGACACCGTCGAGGACACCGGCTACTCGCTGGCGCAGCTGCAGGCCGACTTCGGTGAAGAGGTCGCCCATCTGGTCGACGGCGTCACCAAGCTCGACAAGGTCGTGCTCGGCAGCGCCGCGGAGGCCGAGACGATCCGCAAGATGATCATCGCGATGGCCCGCGACCCGCGCGTGCTGGTCATCAAGGTCGCCGACCGGCTGCACAATATGCGCACCATGCGCTTCCTGCCGCCGGAGAAGCAGGCGAAGAAGGCGAAGGAAACGATCGAGGTGATCGCGCCGCTGGCGCATCGCCTGGGCATGGCCTCGGTCAAGTGGGAGCTCGAGGATCTCGCGTTCGCGATCCTGCACCCGAAGAAGTACGAGGAGATCGTCCGGCTGGTCGCCGACCGGGCGCCGTCGCGCGATACCTACCTCGCCCGGGTGCGCGCCGATATCGGCAAGCAGCTCACCGACGCGAAGATCGACGCGGTCGTCGAGGGGCGGCCGAAGCACTACTGGTCGATCTACCAGAAGATGATCGTCAAGGGCCGCGACTTCGACGAGATCCACGACCTGGTCGGCATCCGGGTGCTCTGCCAGGACGTGCGCGACTGCTACGCGGCGGTCGGCGTCGTGCATTCGATCTGGCAGCCGATGGCGGGGCGGTTCAAGGACTACATCGCCCAGCCGCGCTACGGGGTCTACCAGTCGCTGCACACCACCCTGATCGGTCCCGAGGGCAAGCCGCTCGAGGTGCAGATCCGCACCTACGAGATGCACCGGACGGCCGAGTTCGGTATCGCCGCGCATTGGCGGTACAAGGAGACGAAGGGCCGTCACCAGGGCGACGCCAACGAACTCGACGACATGGCGTGGATGCGGCAGCTGCTCGACTGGCAGCGCGAGGCCGCGGACCCGAGCGAATTCCTCGAGTCCCTGCGTTACGACCTGTCGGTCAAGGAGATCTTCGTCTTCACCCCGAAGGGCGACGTCAAGACGCTGCCCAGCGGTTCCACCCCGGTCGACTTCGCCTACGAGGTGCACACCGAGGTCGGCAACAAGTGCATCGGTGCCAAGGTCAACGGCCGGCTGGTCGCCCTGGAACGGCGCCTGGAGAACGGTGACGTCGTCGAGGTCTTCACCTCGAAGTCGCCGAATGCCGGGCCGAGCCGCGATTGGGCGAGCTTCGTGGTGTCGCCGCGGGCGAAGACCAAGATCCGCCAGTGGTTCGCGAAGGAGCGTCGCGAGGAGGCGATCGAATCCGGCAAGGATCTGATCGCCCGTGAGGTGCGGCGCAGCGGGCTGCCGCTGCAGCGGCTGCTCGGCGCCGACTCGATGTCCGCGCTGGCCGCCGAACTGGGCTACCGCGACGTATCGGCGCTCTACGCGGCCGTCGGCGAATCCCAGGTGTCGGCCAAGCAGGTGGTCAACACCCTCGTCGCGCAGCTCGGTGGCGTCAGCGACGTCGAGGAGGAGCTCGCCGAGACGATCCGGCCGTCCGCCCTGCCCACCCGGGCGCCGACGACCGGCGACGTCGGGGTGTCGGTGCCGGGCGTCGACAACCTGGTCATCAAGCTCGCGAAGTGCTGCACCCCGGTGCCGGGCGACGAGATCATGGGCTTCGTCACCCGAGGCGGCGGGGTCAGCGTGCACCGCACGGACTGCACCAACGCCGGCTCCCTGCGCCAGCAGTCCGAGCGCCTCGTGGAGGTGGTCTGGGCGCCGACCCCGTCGTCGGTATTCCTGGTGTCGATTCAGATCGAGGCGCTCGATCGGCATCGGCTGCTGTCCGACGTCACCAAGGCGCTGGCGGACGAGAAGGTCAACATCCTGTCGGCCTCGGTGAACACCTCGCCGGGGGAGCGGGTGGCGGTCAGCCGGTTCACCTTCGAGATGGGCGACCCGAAGCACCTGGGCCACCTGCTCAACGTGGTGCGCAACGTCGAGGGTGTCTACGACGTCTACCGCCTGACCTCGGCCGCCTAGCCGGTCGCACCCGAGGGGTGTGGCAATCGGAACCTATACGGGCCGTGGACGCGATATATGCGTCCGCGGCCCGTATAGGTTCCATCTGCCACAGCTGCCCGGCGTATGCCGCCGAGCGGAGCCGGGCCGACGGCGACCGCCGGCCCGGCGCGGTGTCAGTCCAGTTGCACCGAGGTGATCGTCACCGGCTCGGCCGGCGGACCATCCTGCGAACCGTCCGCGGTGCCGGCGGCGGCGATCGCGTCGACGGTGGCGAGGCCGGTGTCGTCGACGGTGCCGAAGACGGTGTAGCGCGGCGGCAGCTGGGAGTCGCCGTAGACGATGAAGAACTGGCTGCCGTTGGTGCCCGGACCGGCGTTGGCCATCGCCAGGGTGCCGCGCGGGTAGGTCACCGGGAAGTCGAGAGCGGGGTCCTCGTCGGCGTACTGGTCACGGGGGAACTCGTCGGCGAACTGGTAGCCCGGCCCGCCGGTGCCGTTGCCGGACGGGTCACCGCACTGCAGCACCTCGAGGCTGCCGGGCACACTGGTCAGGCGGTGGCAGGTGGTGCCGTCGAAGTAGCCCTGCGAGGCGAGTGAGACGAAGCTGTTGACCGTGCACGGCGACTCGGCGTTGTTCAGGGTCAGGCCGATCGGTCCGCGGTCGGTCACCATGCTCATCGACACCGTCTGCACCGTGGTGTCGATACCGTCGGAGCGCGGCGCCTCGACCGGCTTCGAGGCGTCACCGGACGGGGTATAGGTGCAGTTGATCGTCGCGGGCAGCGCCTCGGCCCGACCGTCGGGCAGCGTCGTCCCGTCGCCCTGGATCTGGGTGCTGGGGGAGGCGGCCTCGTTGGAGGTGTCGTCGCTGCTGCCGAGGGTGCGCCACGCCAGAACGCCCGCGACCACCAGCAGCACGACGCCGAGCCCGGAGCCCAGGATCAGCAGCAGACCCCGTTTCCGGGCGTTCTTCTCGCGCTCTTCGATCGTCCGTTGGAGGTCGCGCTGGGCGTTGGCCCGGCGTTCGGCGTTGGTCGGCACCTCGGATGGCTCCTTCGTCGTTCCGCTGGGGTGGCCGACGTCCCGGGGACCTGTCCCGCCGTTCGACTCCACCGGCGGGTAAGTCTGCCACTGCGGATCGCGCGGCCGGCCGTCACCCGCCGGTCGGGCGGCGACCAATCGACATCGGCGCCGGTGTCGGCGATCCCGCCGGTGACCTACGCTCGACGGGTAGGCGCGCACGCAATCGGACGGATCGGGCGACGCCAGGAAGGAGCACCGTGCGGATCAGCGGATTCCCGGCCGGCATGTTTCAGACCAACTGTTACGTCATCGCGGGCGACGGGACGGAGTGTGTCGTCGTCGACCCGGGCCAGGACGCCGCGGCACCGCTGGCACAGGTGCTCGACGAGACCGGTCTGCGGCCGGTGGCCGTGCTGCTGACGCACGGGCACCTCGATCACACCTGGAACCTCAAGCAGGTCTGTGACCGCTACGACATCCCGGTCTACATCCACCCCGCCGACCGGCATATGCTCGCCGACCCCGCCTCCGGGATCGGCCCGCAGCTCGGGCAGTTCATCACCGACGAGACCTTCGAGGAACCGGACACGGTGATCGAACTGACCGATGGGGAGAAGCTCGACCTCGCCGGCCTCGAGTTCGAGGTGCTCGCCACCCCCGGCCATACGCAGGGCTCGGTCTGCTTCCACCTGCCCACCGAAACCTCCGGCGCCGAGATCGGTGTCGTCGTCTCGGGGGACACCCTCTTCGCCGGTTCCGTTGGCCGCAGCGATCTGCCCGGCGGCGACCACGAACAGCTGATCCGCTCGATCGGCGAGTCGCTGCTGCCGCTCGACGATGCGGTGGCGGTCCTGCCCGGCCACGGCCCGGCGACCTCGATCGGCGCCGAGCGCGCGAGCAACCCCTTCCTGAGCTGACGGCGTTCGGCGCGGCCCACGGAATCGTCCCGATCCCTGTTCACCCGCCGCCGTTACCCTGTGGCATGGCGACCACCGCGCGACCGAACAACGACGTTGTCCTGCGACCGGCAAGCCCATCCGACGAAGACGCCGCCGCGCGCATCCTCGCGCAGGCGTTTGCCACCGACGAATTGACCGTCGGTTTGCTGCCACCCGGAAACCGGGACGACCGCCTCCACGACGTCTTCCTTGCGTCGATCCGCGAGACCTTCGGGGCGGGTGGGCACGTATGGCTGGCCGGCGACGGTGCCGGTGAACTGCTGGGCGTCGCGTTGTGGGATGCACCGGGACGCGCGCCGCGACATCGCGACCGGATCCTGGCGGTGCCGCGCTATCTGCGGGCCTTCGGGGCGCGGATCACCGGGGCGATCCGGGCAGAAGCGATCTCCGAGCGGCATCGGCCGCTGGTCCCGCACTGGTATCTGCGCGCGATCGGCACCGTGCCGCAGGCCCGCGGCACAGGGATTGCGGGAGCCCTGCTGCGCGACCGCCTGTCCGCCGCCGACGCGACCGGGTCGGCGGCGTATCTCGAGTCGTCCTCCGACGCCAATGCTCGCTACTACGGCCGATTCGGCTTCGTTCCGATCAGCCGCATCCAGACGCCCGGCAGCACGGCGGCGATCGGCATGTGGCGACCGGCAACGATCCCGTAGGCCGAAGCGGTGCCGTGCCCGCCGCCCCGTCGCGCGCCGTGGGCCGTGGGCCGTGGGCCGACCTTGCCCGCTGCGGCCGGTGACGAGCGGGTCACTACGCTTGTTCGGGTGACCGCAGCATCCGCACCGACCCCCACGCCCGACACCCCGGCGTCCGAACCGTCCGAAATCCCGGCGGCTCCCGCCGAGCACGCGGGCACCCCGTTCGCCGCTCCCAAGGGTGTACCCGACTACGTGCCGCCGACCTCGGCGCAGTTCGTCGCGGTGCGTGATGCGCTCACCCGGGCCGCCCGTCTGGCCGGCTACCAGCACATCGAACTGCCGGTCTTCGAGGACACCGCGCTCTTCGCCCGCGGCGTCGGCGAGTCGACCGACGTGGTCAGCAAGGAGATGTACACCTTCGCCGACCGCGGCGGCCGGTCGGTGACCCTGCGACCCGAGGGCACCGCCGGGGTGATCCGCGCGGTGATCGAACACGGCCTCGACCGCGGCGCGCTGCCGGTCAAGCTCAGCTACGCCGGCCCGTTCTTCCGGTACGAGCGCCCGCAGGCCGGCCGCTACCGGCAGCTTCAGCAGGTGGGCATCGAGGTCGTCGGTATCGACGATCCGGCGCTGGACGCCGAGGTGATCGCGACCGCCGACGCCGGCTTCCGGTCCCTGGGACTCACCGGCTTCCGGTTGGAACTGACCAGCCTGGGCGACGACACCTGCCGCCCGCAGTACCGCGCCGCCCTGCAGGACTTCCTCGCCGGGCTCGACCTCGACGAGGCGACCCGCCGGCGCGCGGAGATCAACCCGCTGCGCGTCCTGGACGACAAGCGCCCCGAGGTCCGCGAGGCCACCGCGAACGCCCCGCTGATGCTCGACTACCTCTCGGAGTCGGCGGCGGAGCACTTCGCGACCGTCCGCAGCCACCTCGACGCTCTGGGGGTGCCGTACGTGGTCAACCCGCGCCTGGTGCGCGGCCTCGACTACTACACCAAGACCACCTTCGAATTTGTGCACGACGGGCTCGGCGCCCAGTCCGGAATCGGCGGCGGCGGTCGCTACGACGGCCTGATGCAGACCCTCGGCGGACAGCCGCTGTCGGGTATCGGCTACGGCCTCGGTGTCGACCGCACCGTCCTGGCGCTCGCGGCGGAGGGCGTCGACGCCGCCCCGGCCGGCCGGGTGGACGTCTTCGGCGTGCCGATGGGTGAGGCGGCGCGGCTGCGCCTGGCGGTGCTCGCCCAGCGGCTGCGGGCCGCCGGCGTGCGCACCGACCTGGCCTACGGCAACCGCAGCGTCAAGGCATCGATGAAGGCGGCCGACCGCTCGGGCGCGGCGGTGGCGATCGTCATCGGCGACCGGGATCTCGAGGCCGAGCAGGTGGTACTGAAGGATCTGTCGAACGGCGAACAGCGCGAGGTGCCGATCGCCGACGTCGTCGACGAGATCGTTCGGTTGGTGCGGGCATGAACGCGAAAGCCGCCGGCGAGGACATCGACCTCGACATCGTTCCCGCCGAGCTGATCGCCCGCCGGGTGCGCGTCGCCGCGGGGCTGCTGCTCGGGCTCGCCCTGGTGATCGCCGTGCTGTCCTGGGTTCTGTGGTCGCCGTGGGTGGCGCTGGTGGCCGGGGTGATCCTGGGACTGCCGGCGATCGGGGCCGCCGCGATGGCGGGCAAGGGTCGGCTGTTTCTGCGGGACAAGGTGATTCACCGGTCCGCCGCGTTCAAGCCGATCCGGGTGGATCTGACGAGGGCCGAGGTGACCCTGCACGCGCGTTCGGCGCGGATCTGCCAGGTGCTGCTGCGCGCATCGGAGGGCGGGTCCGCGGTCAACGTCGTGCTCGCGGTCTACTCCGAGGACGACCGCGGCCGCGAGCTGTCGCCGCTCGCCCTGCGCGGGCTGGCGGACGCGCTGCCGAAGGGCTCACCGATCGCCGCCGCCCTGGTCGGGCAGTTGCGGTGTGTCGCGCGCGATGCGGCGCTGGCGGATCGTCCCCTGTACCGGGCGGTCGAGCTGGTCCGCGACCGGGATCGGCCCGGCACCGGCGCCCTGAACGCCCAGCAGGTCAGCGCCCTGGTCGACTGACCCGGCGGGCGCTACCAGGTGTCGTAGGTATCCGAGGAGACGGCGAAGCCGTGCGCGATCGGGGTCATGCAGGTGACCCCGAACTCGGGGTCGACCGCGCAGACGTAGCCCTCGACGACCAGCAGTTCGCCGTACGGGAGCGTCCGCGGCGCACCGGAATCGGGCGCGAACATCACGCCGCCGGC
Organism: Millisia brevis NBRC 105863; assembly: GCF_001552615.1. Taxonomy (GTDB): domain Bacteria; phylum Actinomycetota; class Actinomycetes; order Mycobacteriales; family Mycobacteriaceae; genus Millisia; species Millisia brevis. The sequence continues at coordinate 251,499 of NZ_BCRN01000002.1, read as the reverse complement.
GTTGAGGAAGCCACCCTCGCCGTCGCCGACCGCGAGGATCGTATTGGCCGGAATCAGATTGTCCGGTGCGCCCGGGGCGGGCAATCGTGGTGCGGTCGAGGGGATCTCGCCCTGGCAGCCGACCTGCGGCAGGTCGCCGGTCAAGGTGGAGGTTTCGATCCCGCAGACGAAGCGGCCCGACGGCGTGGTGAAGTACCAGCCGCCGGGGCGGTCCCCGGCGAAGTCGCCGGCGTCGACGACCGCCTCGTTCAGGGCGTCGGCGATCTCCGGCGGGATGTCGATCAACGCGGTCCCGGTCGGCCGGGTCGTGGTCGGCCGGGTGGTGGTCGGGGCGACCGTCGGGACGTCGGCTCGGGTCATGAAACTCTCGGTGCTGGTGACCGGGGCGGATTGGGCGCTGCCGGCCACCGTCCGGTCGGCGCAGGCGGAGAGCATCGCCGACGCGGCCAGGGCCGCGGCGATCCGGGGGAGCCGTCCGCTGCGCATGGCGGCGATGGTAGGCCCCCGACGCTCCACCCGGGTGTGCAATGGTTCGCCTCAGCGCCCCGCCGAGAACATAGTCTCCTCGGCGCCGCGCTGAGGAAGATGTACGCACACGGTCAGTGGCGCAGCGACTCCGGAGGGAACCAGGAGCGGTGCAGGCGGGCCAGCGGGGCGGGCGCCCACCAGTTCCACCGGCCGAGCAACCCCATGAACGCCGGCACCAGGATCGCGCGCACCAGGGTGGCGTCGATCAGCACCATCAGCGCCAACCCCAGCCCGAACATCTGGATGAACGACACCGACGACGACACCAGTGCGCTGAGCACGATCGCCATCAGCAGCGCCGCAGCGGTGATGATCCGGCCGGTTTGGGCGATGCCCAGCGCCACGGCCTGCCGGTTGGCCTCGGCGCTGCCGTCCCCGGAACGCCACTGCTCGGCGATGCGGGACAGGATGAAGATCTCGTAGTCCATCGACACCCCGAACGCCAGGCAGAACATCAACAGCGGCAGGGTCGCGTTGAGGTAGCCGGTCGGTTCGAAGCCGAACAGGCCCGACAGGTTCCCGTCCTGGAAGATCCACACCATCGCGCCGAACGTCGCCGACAGCGACAGCAGGTTCATCAGGATCGCCTTGAGCGGCAGCACGACACTTCCGGTGAAGACGAACAGCACCAGGAAGGTGGTCAGCGCGATCCAGGCGAGGGCGATCGGCAGGCGGGTGGCGATCGTGTGCATCGATTCGGCGTTCAGCTCCGCCGCTCCGGTGTACATCACCTCCGCGGGCGGTCGGACGGCGCGCACGGCGTCGACCAGTTGGGCGCCCTGATCGGAGAACGGTGTGACCCCGGAGGCGACCGTGATCCGCGCGACCGTGCCCGAGAGCATGTCCGGTGGCGCGGGCGCGATGCGCAGCCCGCCGACGTGTATGCCGTCCGGGGCGAGGACCGCCGTCACGTCCGGGACCCGGGACAGCTCGGTGGCGTAGTCGGCGTAGGCGTTCGGGTCGGTGGGCCCGTCGGGGACGACGATCGTGATCGAGGCGGTCGGGTCCTGCGCGAAGTCGTTGCGCAGCGCGTCGCCGACCACCCGGCTCGGCACCTGCTCGTTGAGCGCCCGGTCGTCGGTGAACCCGGTGGTCAGGTGCAGGAACGGGATGCCGAGGGTCAGCAGCACGATCACGACCGCGGCGGCGGGCAGCACCGGGCGCCGCACGATCCGGTCGGCGAGCCGATACCAGCCGCTGTCCTCCGGCTCGACGGACGGCGACGGCGAGCGGCCGAGGAGTCGGCGGATCGGACGGCGGATGTCGAGTGCGTCGACCCGCGGGCCGAGCAGCAGCAGGATCGCCGGCAGCACGACGACGGCCGCCAGCGCCGCGGCGGCGACGGCGGCGGACGCCGCGTAGGCGAACGACCGCAGGAAGTAGAGCGGGAAGACCACCAGCGCGGCCATCGACACGATCACCGGCAGCGCGGAGAACAGAACGGTCCGGCCGGCGACCGCGATGGTGCGGCGCACCGCATCGGCGTCGACATCGGTCTCCCCGCGCGCCAACGCGGCGCGCCGCTCCTCCCGGAAGCGGTGCACGATGAACAGGCTGTAGTCGATCGCGATCGCCAGCCCGAGCGCCACGGTCAGGTTCAGCGCGAAGATCGACACATCGGTCACCGTGGTCAGCAGCCGCAGGATCGCGAGCGTCATCAGGATCGAGAACAGCCCGACCGCCAGCGGGAGCATCGCGGCGATCGCGCTGCCGAACACCCAGACCAGGACCAGCGCCGAGATCGGCAGCGCCACCATCTCGGCGCGCACCAGATCCCGGGTCACGGCGGCGTTGCTGTCCCGGTAGACGATCGCCGCGCCGCCGACGGTCACGGTGACCCCGTCGCGGCCGGTGCCGATCCGGTCGGCGAGCTCGGTACCGCTGCGCTGGAATTCGGTTTCGTTGCCGTCGAGCTGCACCGCGATGACCGCGCTGGTCCCGTCGGTGCTGCGCAGTCCCATCGCCATCGGCCCGCTCATCTGCCAATACGACTGCACCGACAGCACGTGCGGGTCGGCCGCGACCTCCTCGGTCACCTCGAGACCGACCTCCCGCGCGGTGGGGGAGTCGACACCATCGGGGTCGGACACCAGCACGATGAGATTCGGGTTTGCCGAGTCGAAGGTGTCCTGCAGCAGTTGGGTGCCGCGCATCGCGTCGGAACGCGGATCGAAGAAGCCGCCCGCACCGAGACGGTCGATGGCGCCGGCCCCGACGAGGCCGGCGGTGACCGCGATCAGCAGGGCCGCGACGATGATGCGCCGCGGCGCCCGAATGACCATCTCGGCGATCCAGCTGAGCACGCGCATTCCTCCCGGACGATGGCCGGACATACCGTCGGGGCCGAAGGCCGCGTGTCCGCCGGGTCGATCCTAGGGAGTGGGGCCGGGCCGGGTGGAAGGCGACGGCCGGGCCGGGTGGAAGGCGACGGCCGGGCCGGGTGGAAGGCGACGGCCGGGCCGGGTGGAAGGCGACGGCCGGGCCGGGTGGAAGGCGACGGCCGGGCCGGTCAGTCGAGCGCGGGATTGCCCGCGCCGTCCGACGTCGACCAGGCGGGGTTGCCGATCACCGGGGTCTGCTCGAGGACGGTATTGAAGGCGTCGAGGACCGCCTGCTGGGTGAGCCGGTAGTTGCCGGTGGCCTGTTGCTGGGGGCCGATGTCGTGCCAGACGAGTCCGCGAATGCGCGGGTTGCCCTGCAGATACGCGGGCAGGGTCGCCAACCATTCGGTGCCGGTGACCCCCGCGTCGTTGACGCCGCCGTCGGCGCCCATCTCCGCGATGAGGAAGGGGCGATCGGTCATCGCGGTCAGCCGGTCGAAGGTCGGTTGATAGGTGGCGGTCGCGTCGTGGTCCCAGCCGTAGCCGGTGGTGCCCGCGAGATCGACCAGATCGTCGCCGGGCCACATGTTCTCGATCGGCGGCGCGGAGGAGCGGACGCTGTGGGTACCAGCGCAGGCCCACACCCAACGGATCGACGGTGCGATCGAGAAGATGTCCCGCACGTGATGCCACAGATCGATGTATTGCCCGGCGGTATTCCCGATCTGCCCGACCGCCCACGGATACCAGTGGCCGTTCATCTCGTGGGCCATCCGCAGATAGACCGGGCGTCCGAAATCGGCGATCGCCTCGGCGATGCGGCGGAAATCGGCGTCCCGGCTGCCGGTGAGCAGATTCTGCAGGGAGAATTCCTGCGGCAGATCTCCGGATTGGAATTCCCACAGCCAGGGTTCCAGGGTGACATACGGGATCGTGCCGGGAGCGGCGAGATGTTGGAGAGTATCGGCGGAGAAGTTCGAATTGAGTTTGACGAAGTAACCGAGCAGCGACGGGGATCGTTTCAGGGTATTCGCGACCGGTACGGCCTCGGCCGGAGATCCGGGAACGAACAGACCCAACCACGGTCGATCCGGTGGATCGGTGCCCCACGAGGTGGCCCCCTCGCCGAGGGCCAGCGCGGCGCTGCCGCCGCCGACGGCCACCGCCGCCGCGCCGACCAGGAAGGCTCGTCTGCTCACGGACCTTCCCGGTCGGCGCGGTGGTGTCACAGGGCTCCGATCACTGCGGGAGTATGCCGGTCAACAATGGTGCCAGGTAGTAGGCGTACGACGTCGAGATATGCGAATCATCCCGGTACACCAACAGGTTACCGATAACCGGCGGGCAGTCCACCGCGGTGCAGAACCAGTCCGTCGGATCGACCACCGGAATGTTCATCGCCGTCATCGCCTGGGTCACCGCCTGACCGCGACCCGGATAGGCCTCCGTCTTGGTGCGGGGCAGGTTGCAGGCTCCCACATCGTCGAGATTGCGGGACAGACATTCGGGAACGTCGTTCTCGTGCACCGGTGTGTCACCGATATACGCCACCGGAATGCCCGCCTCGACGAATCTGCTCATCGTGGTCGCGGTCCGGTCGGCCCACTGCACACTGGTGATCGAGGTGCCGGGGACCGAATTCGACTGACTGACGATCACCACCGCCGGCCGCAGCGCGATGATCCGGTCGACGATCTCCTGACGCCAGGTCTCGCACTCGGTGAATCGGCGTTTGAGTTCGGGGCTGTAGGTCTCCATATCGGCCAGTGAGCAGGCCGCCTTGGTCCAGGACACCAACTTCCACCCCGATTCCGCGGCGGCCCGATCGAGACCGGGTAGCCATTGCTGGGCGTGCGAGTCGCCGACCAGAACGGCGGTACGGTCGGCCTCCCGGTCGCCGTAGTCGCAGGGACCCTGCATGGTCATCAGGAAGTCCAGATGGCAGCCGTTGCGGGTACTGACCGGCTGATCGTTGGCGACCTGGTCCAACGGCGGGGTCAGATTCGACGGAGCCGCACTGACCTGGGTGCCCGAGGCCACCGCGCGTTGCACCGCGGAGACGACATTGCCGTCCAGCGCGGTCACCGAGGCCTCCGCGCCCTGGCCGACCAGCGGTGGCAGGGCGACGACCATCGCCATCGCCGCCCCGGCCAGCGCCGCCGCCGATCCGAAACCGAAGAGGCCCCAGACTTTTCGGCGCAGCTCGGCGCGACGGGTCGGCGACTCGATCAACCAGTAGCTGATGGTCGCCAGCCAGAGCGCGATCACCGTGACCTGCACGTTCTCGAGCCAGCTGAACTCGCGGCCGTACATGATCGGCACCATGATCAGCAGCGGCCAGTGCCACAGATACCAGCCGTAGGAGACGGCGCCGATGCCCTGTACGGAACGGCGGTCGAGGACGGTCTCGACCGAGCCTCGACCCGGCATCGCGCATCCCGCGGCGATCACCATCGCCGTACCCAGGACGGGCAGCAGGGCGTGGTAGCCGGGGAACGGTGTCGCGTCGGTGAACGCCAGGCCGGACAAGAGGATCGCGATCATGCCGATCCAGCCGAGCGGTGTCGTGACGCGCCGCCCCAGCGTGGCCAGGCGGCCGGCCGCCAATGCCAGGACCGCGCCGATACCGAGCTCCCAGGCGCGGGTGTGCAGCGAGAAATACGCCATCGGCGCGTTGGTGGCCGTCACGGTGATCGAGGCCCACAGCGAGTAGGCGATCACCACCGCGAGCAGCCCCGCCACCAGCGGCAACGTCCGGCCGAGTCGGCGGCGGGTCACCACCAGGCACAGCACGATCAGCGCCGGCCAGATCAGGTAGAACTGTTCCTCGACGCCGAGGGACCAGAAGTGCTGCAGCGGGGACTCCGGTCCGTCGGCCTGCTGGTAGTTCACGCCCTGCAGGGCCAACCGGTAGTTGAGCCCGTAGAGCGAGGCAAAGACCGCGTCGAGGGCGATCGTGCGGAACTGGAAGAGCGATCCGAACAGCCGCGCGAGCACCAGGGTGGCGACCAGCACGACGATCGCCGGTGGAATCAGTCGCCGGATGCGGTTGGTATAGAAGGCGCTCAACGAGATTCGACCGTGCTGGTGCATCTCCCGCAGCAGATGCCCGGTGATCAGGAAGCCGCTGATGACGAAGAAGACGTCGACGCCGACGTAGCCGCCGGTGATTCCGGGGACCCCGGCGTGGTAGAGCACGACCAACAGGACCGCGACGGTGCGCAATCCCTGGATATCCGGACGGAAATGGCGCGGCCCGGAGGCCTCCGGAACCATCCCGGCAGGCGGCCGAATCGACGCTCCCGGAACGGGTGCCGTCGCCGAGCGACGCCGCCACAACTGCGGGCGCCAGTCGCGCAGCGGGACGCGAGCGGTCGAGCCGATCGGCATGAACAGCAACGGCAGGTGTACCCAGGTGGCGAGGACGCCGAGCAGCACCATCGCCCAGAAGCGCTCGATCCCGTAGTTGAGGACGCCGAGGATCAGGCCGATCCAGATCAGCGAATACGTCACCGCCACATAGATCTTGACGGTTCGCCCGATCGTCACCGAGAGCGGGGTGCTGCGCGTATTGGCGGCGCCGGTCGCCACCCATTCCTTGGTGCTGCCGGTCAGGATGTGCACGATCGCGACCGCGTGCGCGAACGAGTAGAGCACCTGGACGCGCAGCACGTCCGCGCGCCACCGGCCGCGCATGGTCAGCGGCAGGATGACGAACCACAGCAGCAGCGCTCCGACCAGCCAGATCGAGTTGATCGGCTCGACCCAGCCGGGCAGGAAGTAGAGCATCGCCAGGGCGGGCAGGGGGGCGATGAAGGCGTTGAGGGCGGTCGAGATGTAGTACAGGAAGCCCGCCCAGAAGCAGAGCCGCTGGTGGAAGCCGATATGCTTCGCACCGTGGAACCGGCGGTCCGCAAGTAGGCTCATACTTCCTGTGCACCAACGGTATTGCTGGTTGAGGAAGCCGGAGACGGTGTCCGGGCAGAGTCCCTTGGTCACCAGGACCGGGACGTACCGGACGTGATAGCCGACCTTCATCAGATTGACGCCGGTGTGCACGTCCTCGCTGTGTCCGATCTGGGCGAAGCCGCCGGACCGGTTGAGCGCGGCCCTGCTGTACAGCGCGCAGGTACCCACGCAGATCGCCGCGCGGGCGCGGTCCCGGCTCGGCTGGATCCACCGGTAGAACAGTTCCTGGGTGGCGCCGGCGCATCGTTGCAGCCAGTTCATCGATCCGTGGGTGTCGAAGAATTGCGGGGTCTGCACGATGCCGGCATCGCCGTCGTCGAAGTAGGGCAGCATATTCTGCAGGGCGTCCGACCGTGGCACAAAATCGGCGTCCAGCACCAGAATGTAGTCGCCGCTGCTGTGTTCGTAGCCGTAGCGCAGATTGCCGGCCTTCTTGAGGCGGCCGCGGTCCGGGCGGGTGTGGTAGATGAACCCGAACCGCTCGGCGAGCAGTTCGACCTCGCTGCGTGCGCTGTCGTCGAGGACGTGCACCGTCAGTGGTCCGTCGTAGTCGAGTTCGGCCACGTGCCGGTAGGTATTGCGCAGGATCTCCAGCGGCTCGCCGGCGGAGGGCAAGAAGACGTCGACGCTCGGCATGATCGTGGGACGCCAAGTGGCAACGCGATATTCGTGGTCCCTCAGGCTGGTCCGCTTGGGTCGGGCGCTGGAGCTCAGCGAGATCAGCAGGGTGATCGCGTAGAGCGACATCGGCAGCAGGAAGAGCAGCAGTCGGGTATCGGCGGTCGCGAACCGCGCGATCGAATAGGCGATCATGGCGAACGAAAGTGCTTGTGCCAGTAGCAGCCACCGATGCTGGCGACCCATATACCAGTACTTCTCGGTATCGCTGGGTGGTGCCGGGCAGTTCGGTGCCTCGGTTTCCGGGCGAATCCCGGACAGATTCAAACTCACTCAATCCCCCTGGTGCGACAAGGCATCCGCCGTCCCCGTCGGCGGACATGTGCTGTGCAGGACGGCCGCGAGCGAGATGGGCGGCCACGCACGATGCGGAATTCGGCTCCCCTGCCGCCGCGTCGTGTTGAGAAGCAACGTAAGACCAATCGGTCCGTATGGGCGAATGTGGAGGGTGAATTGTGTCCTACTTCACGTCGGGTATTGCCAACTAATAGCCGGCAATTGTTGGGATGTCCGAATATGTCGTGAATAGGCCTACTGGGTTATCGAGATCCAAGCCGCGTGATGCGTATTCGATCAAGATCATTCCGATATCCCGAATTCCATCGAGCGGGTGCGAGAAGCGGACGGATCACCGAATTATCCGCGCGTGTTCGAACCCGGGGCGAACTAATTCGCACGTGTCGTGCGGCGTCGACGGGAACTCGGAGTATTCCGGCCGTCGTCATCCGGGGGAGCGGTCCGGTGAATGCGTGATCGTGCCGGCGGGCATGGGTCGTTGCCGGTGCGGACCGGTCGCCGCGGCGGGTTCGCGGGATGTCGAGCGGGCCGGGGGTCGGTACCGCGCGCCCGGACCGGCGCCGGCGTCGCATTCGCGGTCGGGAGGACTGCCGCACCGCACGTCCGGGCGTGCTCGACGGCCGTCGCCCGGGGCGCGGGCCGATGTCGCTGCGCGGACGGCCGATTGACAGCGAGTCGAACATATGTTCGCATTGTCCCGTGCGATGGCAGGGACAAGGGCTCGCGGTGGCCGACGGCGCGTTGCCGGGGTTCGAACGTGACGGCGTACTCCGGACGGTACGCACTCCGGAGTTCGAGGGCATCACCTTCCACGAGGTGTTGTGCAAGAGCGCGCTCAACCATGTGCCGGAGCCGTCACCGATGAACTTCCGGTGGACGGTCAACCCGATGCGTGGGTGCACCCATGCGTGCCGCTATTGCTTCGCGCGCCCGACGCACGAGTATCTCGATCTCGACGCGGGTACGGACTTCGACACGCAGATCGTGGTCAAGGTGAACGTCGGTGCGGTGCTGCGCAAGGAATTGCGGCGCCGCAGTTGGGGGAGGGAGTCGGTGGCGTTGGGTACCAATACCGACCCCTATCAGCGCGCCGAGGGGCGATACCGGCTGATGCCGGGGATCATTCGCGCTCTGGCGGAGTCGCGGACGCCGATGTCGATCCTCACCAAGGGAACGCTGTTGCGGCGGGATCTACCGTTGCTGAGCGCCGCGGCCCGCGAGGTGCCGGTCAGCCTGGCGGTCAGCCTAGCCTTCCACGACGAGGCGACCCAGCGGGCGCTCGACCCGGGCGCGCCGAGTCCGGCCGCCCGGCTGGCGTTGATCCGGTCGATCCGCGATGCCGGTTTCGGCTGCCAGGTACTGGTCGCCCCGGTGATCCCGTATCTGACCGACGGGCGTGACCACCTGCGCGCGATGTTCGCCTCGTTGGCCGACGCGGGCGCCACCGGCGTCACCGTCATCCCCCTGCACCTGCGCGGCAGCACCCGCGGCTGGTTCCTGGAGTGGCTCGGCCGCGAGCATCCCGCCCTGGTCGGTCGCTATCAGCGGCTGTACGGGCGCGGCGGCTATGTGAGTGCCGAATACCGAGACTGGCTCGCCGACCGGGCCGACGCAGCGCGACGGGACGTCGTCTTCGAATCGTCGCCCGCGCCGGTGCGGCCGGTGAGCGTGCCGGCGAGCGCGGGGGCTGTTGCACTCGCCCCCGCGCCCGCGCCGACACTCTTCTGACGTGGCCGCCGCGGTGATGGCCGATGTGGTGATGACCGATGTGGTCGGCGACCGGGGAGCCCGGTGCGGCCGGGCGATCCGACGGAACCGCCGGTCAGCGCAGGCCGGGCGGGTTGTCCAGATCGGTGGCGGTGAAGGTATCGCAGCCGGAGATCTGGCCGGTGTTGTATCCCGAGGCGAACCACTTCTGACGCTGCTCCGAGGAGCCGTGCGTCCAGCCCTCCGGGTTCACCCGGCCCGTCGAGGCCTGCTGGATGCGGTCGTCCCCGACCGACGCTGCCGCGGACAGGGCATCGGAGATGTCCTGCTGGGTCAGCGGCTGCAGCAACGGTTCCGAGTTGTTCGGACCCCGCTCGGTCGCGGCGTAGCGCGCCCAGATACCCGCGTAGCAGTCCGCCTGCAACTCCACGCGCACCGCGCCGGACTCCGGGCCGCGCGGATCGCTCTGAGCGCGGCCGAGATCGCCGAGCTGGTTCTGGATGTGGTGGCCGAATTCGTGCGCCACGACGTACATCTGGGCGAGGGGGCCACCGCTGGCACCGAACCGGTCGGTCAGCACCTGGAAGAAGCTGGTGTCGAAATAGGTCGTCTGGTCCGCCGGGCAGTAGAACGGGCCGACCTCGCTGGTGGCATTTCCGCAGGCGGTCGAGACCGATCCGGTGAACAGCACGACCTGCGGTTGGGTGTAATTCACCCCGGTCTGCCGCGTCAGCTGGGTGCCCCAGACCTGGTCGAGGCTGACGGCGGTCGCGTTGATCCGGCAGTCGACGTCGGTATTCGCCTCGGTGGCGCCGCCTGTGCAGCCGGCGCCCTGGCCCGAATTCGAGGAGCTGTTGTCCGTGGTTCCCGCGCCGAGGAAGTCGGCCGGGTTGCCACCGAACAGCAGCGCCAGGACCAGCACGATCAGGCCGCCGGCGCCACCGCCCAGGGCGATTCGACCGCCGGTCCCCCCACCGCCGCGCCGCGCCCGATTGGGGTCGATTTGCGCGCCTTCGCGAAACGTCATGGCGGTAGCTTCGCATGGCCGACCCCGTCGCGTTCGGAGCATGGTGCGCGTCCTCGTAGGATCGTGATCAATTGTCGACCGGTCTCGCGGTCACCGGGCGGTATCGGTCGGTCGCGAACGGGGTCGACAACACCGAACATTCCCGACCCGAATGTCTCTCGACCCGGAAGGACCATCGTGCTGCGCACTCACCTGGCCGGAGCCCTGCGCTCCGAGAACGTCGGCAGTGAGGTCACGCTGACCGGATGGGTGGCGCGTCGCCGCGATCACGGCGGCGTGGTTTTCATCGATCTGCGCGATGCCTCCGGTGTGGTGCAGGTGGTCTTCCGCGAGGGGGCGGTCGCCGAGGCGGCCCACCGCCTGCGTGTCGAGTACTGCATCAAGATCACCGGCCTGGTCGAGAGCCGGCCCGAGGGCAACGACAACCCGGAGATCCCGACCGGTGAGGTCGAGGTCGAGGCAGCCGTCCTGGAGGTCTTCTCCGAGTCCGCCCCGCTGCCCTTCCAGTTGGACGAGCAGCCCGGCGAGGAGCCGCGGTTGAAGTACCGCTACCTCGACCTGCGCCGCCCCGGCCCGGCCAAGGCGATCCGGTTGCGCTCCAAGCTGACCGCCGCCGCTCGCTCGGTCCTCGGCCACCACGAGTTCGTCGAGGTCGAGACCCCGACGCTGACCCGTTCCACGCCGGAGGGTGCCCGCGACTTCGTCGTCCCCGCCCGCCTGCAGCCGGGCGAGTTCTACGCGCTCCCGCAGAGCCCGCAGCTGTTCAAGCAGCTGCTGATGGTCGGTGGCATCGAGCGCTACTACCAGATGGCGCGCTGCTACCGCGACGAGGACTTCCGCGCCGACCGGCAGCCGGAGTTCACGCAGCTCGACATCGAGATGAGCTTCGTCACCCAGGACGACATCCTGCTGCTGGCCGAGGAGATCCTCACCGCGGTCTGGAAGGTGATCGGCTACCACCTGTCGACGCCGATCCCGCGGATGACCTACGCCGAGGCGATGCGCCGCTACGGCAGCGACAAGCCGGACCTGCGCTTCGACGTCGAACTGGTCGACTGCACCGAGTACTTCTCCGACACCCCGTTCCGCGTCTTCCAGGCCCCCTACGTCGGTGCGGTGGTCATGCCGGGCGGTGCCTCGCAGCCCCGGCGCACCCTCGACGGCTGGCAGGACTGGGCCAAGCAGCGCGGCGCGCGCGGTCTGGCGTATGTGCTGGTCGGCGACGACGGCACGCTGTCGGGCCCGGTCGCCAAGAACCTGTCCGAGGCCGAGCGCGAAGGCCTGGTCAAGCACGTGGGCGCGGCTCCCGGTGACTGTGTCTTCTTCGCGGCGGGACCGGTCAAGGCGCAGCGCGCCCTGCTCGGCGCCGCGCGCGTCGAGATCGCCAAGCGGTGCGGCCTGATCGACGAATCGGCGTGGGCATTCGTGTGGATCGTCGACTTCCCGCTGTTCGAGCCGGCCGACGAGGCGACCGCCGCGGGCGACGTCGCCGTCGGTGAGGGGGCGTGGACGGCGGTCCACCACGCCTTCACCTCCCCGAACCCGGACAGCATCGACACCTTCGATACCGATCCCGGCTCCGCGTTGGCCTACGCCTACGACATCGTCTGCAACGGCAACGAGATCGGCGGCGGCAGCATCCGTATCCACAGCCGCGAGGTGCAGGAACGGGTCTTCGCGATGATGGGCATCGACAACGAGCAGGCCCGTGCCCAGTTCGGCTTCTTCCTCGACGCCTTCGCCTACGGCCCGCCGCCGCACGGCGGAATCGCCTTCGGGTGGGACCGCATCTGCGCGCTGCTGTCCGGGACGGACTCGATCCGCGACGTGATCGCCTTCCCGAAGTCCGGCGGCGGTGTCGACCCGTTGACCGGCGCCCCGGCGGAGATCACGGCGGCGCAACGCAAGGAGAGCGGGATCGACGCCAAGCCCAAGGAACGGCGTGCCGCCGGCGAGGGAGGCGACGCGGCCCCCGCGAGCTCCGACGATCGGTAGCCGACTCGGGTTACGGTGGGGTACACCGTAACCGGAGCCGTGGCGTTCGCCGCCGGAGCCAGGGGGATACGGATCACGACGCCGGACGGTGGTGGGACCGTCCGGCGACGAGGAGCCGGAAGGAGGCCGCGATGCCCTGTCGCGCGGTTACCCTGGCGGTGACCTTCGGAAACCCCGACGAAGGGGATTTCTCGGAGGCCGCCGTGTCGCAATTCGCCGTACCCGTGGTCGCCGTGCCCGCCGGGTCCACATCCGACGGGCCCACATCCGACGGGGTCGCACCTGTCGCCTTCGGCGGGCCCGAGGAGCAGACCCGGGTCCGCGTGGCGGTGGTGTCGTGACGGATCTGGACGTGCCCCCCACCTCCGATCCGGCCGGTCTCACCTCCGATCCGGCCGGATTGCGCGCGATCCAGCGGCGCGTCAAGCGGTTGATCGAGGACCGCGACATCACCTACACCCTGACCGGGGAGTCCGGCGGTGGCCGCGCCGTCCCGTGGGAACTCGACGTGGTCCCGCATGTGGTGGAGACCGCGGCGTGGGATTCCCTCGAGCAGGGATTCCTGCAGCGCTCGCGCCTGCTCGACGCGCTGCTCACCGACATCTACGGCGACCGCACCACGTTGCGGCGCGGGCTGGTCCCCCCGCAGTTGATCTTCGCCGACCCCGCCTATGTGCGCGCCGATCACGGCACCACGCTGCCGGGCCGTCACCAACTGTTCCTGCACGCGATGGATGTCGTCACCGACCGGGACGGGTCGTTCCGGGTCTTCGCCGATCGCACCGGCGCCCCGTCCGGCATCGGTTACGCGATCGCCGACCGCCAGGTGATCAGCCGCGCGATGCCGCATACGTACCAAACCTTCGCCCCGCGCCAGGTCTCGACCTTCGTCGACACCCTCCGCGTCGCGGCGCTCGAGGCCGCGCCCGCCGAGGTCGACGACCCCGAGGTGGTGGTGCTCAGCCCCGGTGTGCACTCCGAAACCGCCTTCGACCAGGCCTATCTGGCCTCGATGCTCGGCTTCCCGCTCGTCGAGGCCGCCGACCTGGTCGTGCGCGACGGTGCCCTGTGGATGCGGGCGCTGGGTGAACTGCGCCGCGTCGACGTCGTCCTGCGACGGCTCGACTCCGCCTGGGTCGACCCGCTCGACCTGCGCTCCGGATCGTTGCTCGGCGTCGTCGGGTTGGTCGAGGTGATGCGCCGCGGCGCGGTCAGCATCGTCAACCGACTCGGCAGCGGCGTCCTGGAGAACCCCGGCCTGCTGCCCTTCCTGCCGGAACTGTCGCGGGCACTGCTCGGTGAGGACTTGCTGCTCGAATCGGTGCCCTCCTGGTGGGCGGGCAGCCGCGACGGGCTCGCCCGCATCGACCACGGCCTTGACGGTCTGCTGCTGCGCCGCACCGACCGCGAGGAATGGACCTCCGGGGAGGACCTCGATCGCGACGCGCGGGACGAGCTGGTCGCCCGCATCCACACCGAGCCCGACAGTTGGGTGGCGGTCGAGCGGCCCGACCTGATCGTCGAACGCACCACGCTGCCCGGCGGCAGCTCCGAGCGCGAGGTGGCGCCGGTGCTGATGCGCCTCTTCTCGGTCGCCCAGAGCACCGGATACGTGCCGATGGCCGGCGGCATGGGCCAGGTGCTGGTGACCGAACCGCGCTTCGATCCGCGGATGACGCGCGGCGCCAAGGACATCTGGGTGCGGCCGGCGGAACGCTCGACCGTCGTGGTCGACTCGCGCGGGTCGCGGTCGCTCATCCGCACCCGTTCGGCGGTGCGCGGTCGCGGGATCGACGTCACCTCCCCGCGTGTGCTGGCAGATATGTACTGGATGGGGCGCTACGCCGAACGGGCCGAGTGGTCCTCGCGCGTGCTGGCGACCGCCCACATCCGCGCGGAGGAGGCCCGGGCCCGGCCCGCGGACCCGGCCGCCGGCAGCGTGCCGGTGCTGCTGGCCGCCGTCGCCGCCGCCACCGGGGTCGACGACGGGCCGACCGCCGACGACCGCTACGAGCTGATCCGCCGCCACCTGCACCGCCTGACCGTCGACGAGCGGCGCGACGGCACGATCGCCCAGTCGATCGCCGGGCTGTTGATCGCCGCTCGCTCGGTGCGCGATCAGCTCTCCGCCGATACCTGGCTGATCGTCGGCCGGGTCGAGCAGACCCTCGCCGGTCTGCGGACCGCGCCGGACGACGGCGAACTGCTCGCCGAGGGCCACGAGGACATCGTCGCGGCGATGCTCTCGCTGGCCGGCCTGGCCGCCGAGTCGATGATTCGGGACTCCGGCTGGCAGATGATGCGGATCGGTCGGCGCATCGAGCGGGCCCTCGACCTGACCGAGCTGATGCGCGCGACGATCACCGCCGAACTGCCGACGGCGGTCGAGGTCGCCGTCCTGGACTCGCTGTTGACCATCGGCGAATCGCGGGTGACCTACCGGCGGCGGTACCACTCGGCGCCCAGCGTGCTTCCGCTGCTCGAACTGCTCGTCCTCGACAGCGGCAACCCGCGGTCGGTCGCCTACCAGATCAACGACCTGCGCGAGGGTCTGGCCGCGTTGCCGAACGACGCCTCGCAGCGGCCGATTCAGGCGGTCGACGCGCTGGCGGTCGCGCTGCGGCGGGTCGACCCGCCCGATCTGGTCGACCGCAACGACGACGGTTCGCGGCCCGAACTGATCGCCCTGCTCGACACCTTGACCGAAGGGATCCTCGAGGTGGCCGATCTGGTCTCCCGCACCCACCTGCGGATGCCCGCCGGTACCCGGGCCCTGCATGTCGGCACGATCCGGGTGCGGGGTGCGCAGTGATGTCCGCTCCCGACGGTTTGCCCACCGCCCCCGACGGGTCGGCCACGCCCCCTCACCGGGGGTCGGCCACTCCCGGCGGGTCGGTGCAGCCCCGCGAGGGGGACACCCGGCGCTATCGGGTGCGGCACGAGACCACCTACGAGTACTCCGGGCCGGTCAGTTCGTCCTTCGGTCGCGCCTACCTGACCCCACGCACCACCGGGGTCCAGCGGTGCTCGGAGACCTCGGTCACCGTCGAGCCGGCGCCGGTCGACCAGTCCCGCGGCCGGGACGTCTACGGCAACGAGAACACCTACTTCCAGGTCAGCACCGAGCACACCCGCCTGGTGGTCACCGGGGTGTCGATGGTCGAGGTCGACCCGCCGCTGCGCGATGCGGCGGTCCTGTCGCGACCCTGGGAAAGCTTCCGGCCGACCGCACCGGAACGGGCGGACGACGGCGACCCCGAGCGGCCGCTGGCGGTCGAATTCGTCATCGACGGTCCCCGCCCGGAGATCGACGACCAGGTCCACGCGTATGCGCTCGAGTCCTTCACCCCGGGCCGGCCGATCGGGGAGGCGACGATCGACCTGACCCGGCGCATCTTCCGAGACTTCACCTACCTGTCGGGGTCGACGACGGTCACCACCCGGGTGTCGGAGGTCTTCGCCGAGCGACGCGGCGTCTGCCAGGACTTCGCCCGGCTGGGCATCGCCTGCCTGCGATCGCTGGGCCTGGCCGCCCGATATGTCTCGGGCTACCTCGCCACCCAGCCGCCGCCCGGCAAGGAACGCATGATCGGCGCGGACGCCACCCACGCCTGGGCGGCGGTGTGGATCGGTGGCGACACCTGGTTGGAGTTCGACCCGACCAACGACCAGCTGGCCGATGAGCGTTACGTCACCGTGGCGTGGGGTCGCGACTATGTGGACGTGCCGCCTCTCCGAGGAATCATCCAAACGGAGGCGAAGGACAGTTCGATTCGCGTATCTGTGGACGTCGCCCCGGTTTGAGCCGCAGAATACATACCGATTGCTCGTAGCGATTCGGTAACGTACGACATTCTCAGCAAGCCTTCAGTTCGTGGCGGACTGTGACGAACGCCAAGCCGGTAGGTTCATCCGCGATGACTGCTGTACTGAGTGACCCTGTGACCGAAACGATCGGTGTCGCCCGCGAGGTGCTGTCCCGTCGTACCGGGGCCCCGGTTTCCCTACTCGACCCCGTCGACCTCGGTGGCGACGGTCGGGCGGTCGTTCTGCGCGTTCGCGTGGTGGACAACTCGGCGATTCTGCCGCGCACCCTGGTGCTCAAGTGTGTCGACCCGCGCAACCGGGACGGCTCGCCGAATGTCGGCTTCCTCCGCGAAACCGCCTCCTACCAACTGATTACCGCTCTCGCCTCCCGCAGCCGCCCCGGGCCTGCGTTGATCGCCTACGACCTGTCGGCCGGGCTGATCGTGCTGACCGACCTCGGCGATCACGGCGCGGTGTCCGCTCTGCTGCGCGCCGGACATACCCCCGGCGCGAAGAACACCCTGATGGCGATGGCCCAGGCCCTCGGCCGCATGCACGCCGCCACCGTCGGCCGCGAAGAGGACTTCCGGGCCCTCGCCGCGCGCGTCGGCATCCCCGCCGGACGGCCCGAGGACCACTTCCGCGCGCTGTCGATGGGCACGATCGACACCCTGCCCGAACGGATCGGCCGCCGGCTGAGCGTCAAGCCGTCCGATGCCGCGCTCGACCGCATCACCGGCGCGATCTCGTCGATGAGCGACGGCCGCTTCCGCGCGTTCAGCAGTTCCGATATGTGCCCGGACAACCTGGTCGTCGACGCCGGGGGAGTCCGCTTCCTCGACTACGAGTGGGGCGGCTACCGCAACGTCTTCCTCGACCTGACCTACCCGCTGATGTCCTTCCCCGGCTGCCTGTGCAAGGTCGACATCGACGGCGAGACCGCCGACGCGATGATCGACGCCTGGCGCGCCGAGGTCGCCTCGATCTGGCCGCAACTCGCCGACGACAGCTACCTGGAAGCCCGCGTTCTCGAGGGCCGGCTCAGCTGGGCCTGGTTGACGACCGCGCGTTTCCTCGAGGCGTCGAGCACCGCCCGCACCGCCGCCGCACACCGCCATCACCTGGCCGCGCGCCGCGCCGACGTGCTGCGGTTGCGGTGGGAGCTGCTGCACTCGGCGGCCGAGCGCGCCGGGGACGAGGCGATCGTCGAACTGGCGGCGGACGTCACCGACGCGCTCGACCGCGTCGGGCTGCCCTGAGCCGACCGATCGGCGGTCGCCGTCTCGGCGGGGCGCGGCACGTCCGGGCGCTGCCGTAGATTCGAGTCGGGATGACATCTGCGACCAACCGAAACGATCCGACCTCCGCCGCCGACGGCGCGGAGGAGTCGGTCGACACCCTCTTCGAGCCCGACCCGCCCGCACCGGTGGCCAACGCGCTGGGTGCGCCGGTCGGCAGTGAGGTCCCGCAGGGGCCGCTGGCCGTTCGGATGCGACCGCGGTCGCTCGACGAGGTGGTCGGACAGCGCCGCATCCTCGCCCCCGGGGCGCCGCTGCGGCGACTGATCGAGGGTTCCGGGGCGTCGTCGGTGATCCTCTACGGGCCGCCCGGTACCGGCAAGACCACCCTGGCGTCGCTGCTGTCGACGTCGACCGGACGCCACTTCGAGGCGCTCTCCGCGCTGTCCGCCGGCGTCAAGGAGGTGCGGGCGGTCATCGAGCAGGCCCGACGCCGGCTGATCACCGGCACCCAGACCGTGCTGTTCATCGACGAGGTGCACCGCTTCTCCAAGACCCAGCAGGACGCGCTGCTCGCCGCGGTGGAGAACCAGGTGGTCCTGCTCGTCGGTGCGACCACCGAGAACCCGTCGTTCTCCGTGGTCTCGCCGCTGCTGTCCCGCTCGCTGGTGCTGGCCCTCGAACCGCTCGAACCGGCCGAGGTGCGCGAGGTGCTCGAGCGCGCGATCACCGATCCGCGTGGGCTCGACGGCTCCGTCACCGTCGACGACGACGCCCTCGACCAGTTGGTGCGCCTCGCCGGGGGAGACGCCCGCCGGTCGTTGACCATGCTCGAAGCCGCCGCCGACGGCGCACAGTCCGGGAACGTGGTGCTCGCCGACGTCGAACGGGCGGTCGCCGACGCGGTGGTGCGCTACGACCGCGACGGCGACCAGCACTACGACGTGATCAGCGCGTTCATCAAGTCGATGCGCGGCTCCGACGTCGACGCGGCGCTGCACTACCTGGCGCGGATGATGGAGGCCGGGGAGGACCCGCGCTTCATCGCCCGGCGGTTGATGATCTTCGCCAGCGAGGACATCGGCCTGGCCGACCCGATGGCCCTGCAGACCGCCGCGGCCGCCGCGCAGGTCGTGCAGTTGATCGGCATGCCCGAGGCTCGGTTGACCCTCGCGCACGCGACGATCCATCTGGCCACCGCGCCGAAGTCCAATGCCGTGACCACCGCGATCGGCGCCGCGACCTCCGATGTGCGGGCGGGCAAGACCGGGCTGGTGCCGCCGCATCTGCGGGACGGCCACTACACCGGAGCCCGCAAGCTCGGCCACGCGGTCGGCTACATCTACCCGCACAATGTCCCCGGCGCCGTCGCCCAACAGCAGTACCCGCCGGACGACCTGGTCGGCGTCGACTACTACGAGCCGACCGACCGGGGGCTCGAGCGCGAGATCGGCCCGCGGGTGGGCAAGCTGCGGCGGATTCTGAGGCGCAAGTCGTAGGGCGTGTGGAAACCGGAACCTATACGCGCAGCCGACACCATATAGGTGGGCGCGACCCGTATACGTTCCGATTTCCACACACCGACGCCCGTGAGAAATGCCGCGACGCCGCTCGATAGCATGTTTCGGTGCAGACACACGAGATTTGCAGGCGGTTCCTGGCCTACTTCGAGCAGCGCGGGCATACCCCCGTGCCCGGAGCCTCCCTCGTGATGGACGACCCCAATCTGCTGTTCATCAATGCCGGCATGGTGCAGTTCGTGCCGTACTTCCTCGGCCAGCGCACCCCGCCCTATTCGCGGGCGACCAGCATCCAGAAGTGCGTGCGCACCGGCGACATCGAGAACGTCGGCATCACCACCCGCCACAACACCTTCTTCCAGATGGCGGGCAACTTCTCCTTCGGTGACTACTTCAAGCGCGAGGCGATCGATTTCGCCTGGCACCTGCTGACCGGTTCGGTCGACGACGGTGGCTTCGGATTCGACCCGGAACGCATCTGGGTGACTGTCTACCTCGACGACGACGAGGCGATCGGCTACTGGAAGGAGGTCGCCGGTCTGCCCGACGAGCGCATCCAGCGTCGGGACATGGAGGACAACTACTGGTCGATGGGCATCCCCGGCCCGTGTGGACCGTCCTCGGAGATCTACTTCGACCGCGGCCCGGAGTACGGCCGCGAGGGTGGTCCGATCGCCGACGAGGACCGCTACATCGAGATCTGGAACCTCGTCTTCATGCAGAACGAGCGGGGTGAGGGCACCGGCAAGGCCGACTTCCCGATCATCGGACCGCTCCCGCACAAGAACATCGACACCGGCCTGGGCGTCGAGCGCGTCGCCTTCCTGCTGCAGGGTGTCGACAACGTCTACGAGACCGACCTGGTGCGCCCGGTCATCGAAACCGCCGAGCAGCTGACCGGCCGTCGCTACGGGGTCAACCACGAGGACGACGTGCGCTTCCGCGTGATCGCCGACCACGCGCGCACCGCGGTCATGCTGATCGCCGACGGCGTCACCCCCGGCAACGACGGCCGCGGCTACGTGCTGCGCCGACTGTTGCGCCGTATCGTGCGCAGCGCGCGTCTGCTCGGCGCCCAGCAGCCGACGATGGGCGCGCTGGTCGAGACCGTGATCGGCACGATGGCGCCCTCCTACCCGGAACTCGAGACCGACCGCGCCCGCATCATCGATGTGGCGGTCGCCGAGGAGACCGCGTTCAGCGTCACCCTCGCGTCGGGCTCGAAGCTGTTCGAATCCGCGGCGGCGGACGTGCTGGCGGCCGGCAAGAAGACCCTCGGCGGCGACCGCGCGTTCGAACTGCACGACACCTACGGATTCCCGATCGACCTGACCCTGGAGATGGCCGACGAGGCCGGGCTGACCGTCGACGAGGCGGGCTTCCGCACGCTGATGGCCGAGCAGCGCGCCCGGGCCAAGGCCGACGCGCAGGCGCGCAAGCATGCGCACACCGACCTGAGTGCCTACAAGGAGATGGTCGACGAGCACCCGACGCTGTTCACCGGCTTCGAGGAGCTCGAGACCGAGGCGACGGTGCTCGCGGTGCTCTCGAACGGGGTGCGCGTGCCGGTCGCGAACGCGGGCGACGCGGTGGAGGTCATCCTCGATCGCAGCCCGCTCTACGCGGAGTCCGGCGGCCAGGTCGCCGATATCGGCACGATCACCGCGTCGGGCACCTCGGTGACGGTCTCCGATGTGCAGAAGATCGCCAAGGTGCTCTGGGTGCACCGCGGCACGGTCGATTCGGGCACCCTCGCCGAGGGCGATACCGTGCTCGTCCGCGTCGATCCGCAGTGGCGCAACGGCGCCGAGCAGGGCCACTCGGGCACCCACCTGGTGCACGCGGCGCTGCGGCAGATCCTCGGACCCGGCGCGGTGCAGGCCGGTTCGCTCAACCGGCCCGGCTACCTGCGGTTCGACTTCTCGTACCACGGCCCGCTCAGCGACTCGCAGAAGACGGACATCGAGGCGGTCACCAACGAGGCGATGGTCGCCGACTTCCCGGTCAACACCTTCGAGACCGACCTGGACTCCGCGAAGGCGATGGGCGCTATGGCGCTGTTCGGGGAGAACTACGGCGACCGGGTGCGCGTTGTCGAAATCGGCGGGCCGTTCTCGATGGAACTCTGTGGTGGCACCCACGTCGGGCACTCCTCGCAGGTCGGTCCGGTGACGCTGCTCGGCGAGTCGTCGGTGGCCTCCGGGGTGCGCCGCGTCGAGGCCTACGTCGGGCTCGACTCCTATAAGCACCTCGCCAAGGAGCGGGCGCTGCTCGCCGGCCTGGCGTCGTCGCTCAAGGTGCCGACCGACCAGGTGCCCGGCCGGGTCGAGCAGTTGGTCGAACGGCTGAAGGTCGCCGAGCGGGCGCTCGAGGAGTCGCGGGCGCGCGCGGCGCTCGAATCCGCCGGAACCCTGGTGACCGGGGCTCGCGAGGTCGGGCCGATCAGCGTGGTCGCGCAGGAGGTGCCGGGCGTCGCCGCGGGCGATCTGCGGACCCTCGCGCTCGACGTGCGCACCCGGCTCGGATCGCGGCCCGCGGTTGTCGCGCTGTTCGGCAACGCCGACGGCAAGGCGCCGTTCGTGGTGGCGGTCAACGACGGCGGTCGCGATGCCGGCGTGCAGGCGGGCGCCCTGGTCAAGGAGGTGGCCCCGGTCGTGGGTGGTCGCGGCGGCGGCAAGCCGGACCTCGCCCAGGGGGCCGGTTCCGATCCGTCCGGTATCGCCGCGGCGATCGATGCGGTCATCGATGCGGTCGGCCGCGTCGGTGTGCCCGGCTGATCCGGTTGTGTCGGACCCGATGAACGGGGATTCGGTGTCTCCCGACGAGTTGTCGGGAGGTGTCGAAGACGGGGGGACCCCGGTGCGGGGCCGGCGGCTGGGTATCGACGTGGGCTCGGTGCGCGTCGGGGTGGCGATGAGCGACCCCGACGGCATCCTCGCCACACCGGTCGAAACCGTGCCGCGGGCGGCCGACGATGCCGAGCGAACCGACTTGAAACGCATCGCCCAATTGGCGGACGAATACTCGATCGTCGAGGTGATTGTCGGCCTTCCCCGGACCATGCGTGGGGAGATCGGGCCCGCGGCACGCGACGCGACCAGCTTTGCTCGCGATCTGGGTAATGAGTTGGGTAGCGTACCGGTTCGGTTGTCGGACGAACGATTGACTACGGTTGACGCGACCCGGAAGCTTCAGGCCCGCGGAGTGCGTGGCAAGAAGCAACGGTCGGTTGTCGATCAGGCGGCCGCGGTGGCGATTCTGCAGGGCTGGCTCGACGAGCGGAGGCAACGATGACCGAGTCGCAGGAGCGGGTGGTCGAGTCGCAGGAGCGTCCGGAACATCCACAGGGCGTCGAGAGATACCGGGACGGGGCACAAGGGTGACCGAAGGTTGGGGGGATCCGCGCGGTGCGCGCGGAGACGAGGCGAGTCGACCACGTCCATCGGACCAAACCGAGGCGGGTGAGTGGCTTCCCTCCGGCTCGATCGAACTCGAACACGACTCCGGTCGACATCGTGGGGCGCACGAACGCGGCGCCCATGAGCGCGGCGCGCACGAGGCGCCCACGGCTTTCGACGAGTCCCGCTACGTTCAGCAACGCCACCCGCACTTCGGCGATCCGCCGCAGTTGCCGCCCGAGTACACCCCGCGCACGCGCGCTCGCCGGACCCCACCGGAGCCCGGCACCGGCGGCGGACGCCCCGGCGCCGATACCGGGCAACACCGCAGCGCCGCAACGCAATACGGCTCGTCCCCGTCCTACGGGTCGACCGAGCAGTACGGGTCCGGGCAGCAATACGAAACGGAACCTCAGTACGGCGGAGACCAGCAATACGGCGGAGACCAGCAGTACAGCGGCGAACAGCAGTACAGCGGCGAACAGCAGTACAGCGGCGAACAGCAGTACAGCGGCGAACAGCAGTACGGCAGGCCGTACGGCACCGGGCCGGGTCCGCGCTACGACGACTACTCGACCACCGGCCGCCGACAGGCGCAGTCCGGTCCCGAGCAGGGCTACGGCACCGGTCCGAGTCGACGGCAGTACCAGACCGGACCGAGCCGCCGCGCCGCCGAGCCCTATCCGGATGCCGGCGACTACGGCTCCGGCCCGCGCCACTACGACACCGGCGCCGATCAGCCCGGGTCCGCTTCCGGGTACGGGCAGCACGCGCGCGGCGTCGACCCCGACCCGTACGGCAGCGGCCCCTCCGCACGACATTCCGCAGAGCCCGGTAGGCATCAGGCGCCGTTCGGGGCCGACCCGTCCGCGCCGGATTCCGGTCGCGGGGCGTACGGCACCGGGCCGAGCAGGCAGCAGTATCCGACCGGACCGAGCAAGGGGTTCGACGAAGCGGCGACCGATATCGCCGCCGGTTCCCATGCCGCCGACGACGACCTCGGCGCCGGCGGCTCGCGGGCCGTCGGATTTGCCGCCTCGCCCGCCGACATCCACCCGACCGATATCCATCCGGAGGGGGAGCGTCCCGACGGTTCCTACTACCGGGACCCCGCGTTCCCCGATTCGGCATCGAGCACGTCCGGCGGCTACGACGACGACGGGTTCGAGGCCGGGTACGCCGCCGGCCGGGGCACGGATCGTTATCCCGACAACCGCTTCGGGCGGGACGATTCCGCCCGCGACGACGATCGGCACCGCGCCGCGGCCGCCGGCTTCGGCGGTGCGGCCGCGGTGGGAGCCGCCCGCTTCGCCGACACCGGCGAGGGCAACCATTCGCCTCCCGATCATCCCTTCGACGGATTCGCTCCGACGACCGGCGGCGGTGACGACGGGCAGCCGCCGGGCCGCGCCGATACTCGACGGGCAGCCGGGGGCGGTGGCGGACACCGAGCCGGTGGCCGGCGTCGCCGCAGTCGGCTCCTCGCCGGTGGCGCGGCCGCCGTCGCACTGGTCGCGGTACTCGTTCTCGGCTGGCTCGCCTTCGACCGCTTCTTCGGCGGACCGGGACTGCCCGAGGACTACGTCGGATCCGGCGGAGACAGCGTCATCATCCGCGTCAATCCCGGCGACACCGCCGATCGGATCGCCACCGCCATGGCCGACCAGGACGTCGTCGCCAGCGCGGCCGCTTTCTTCAACGCCGCGGTCCAGCAGCCGGCGATGAGCTCGGTCCAGCCCGGCTACTACGAGCTGACCACGCGTATCCCGGCCGCGCAGGCGGTCTCCGAACTGATCGATCCGACCTCCCGGGTCGGCAACGTCGTCATCGCCGAGGGACGACAGCTGATCGATACGCGGGATGTGAACACCTCCTCGGTCCGCAAGGGCATCTACACCCTGCTGTCCGAGGCGACCTGCGCCGCCGGCATCCGCTGCCTGACGGCGGACGACTTCCGCGCCGCCGGCTCGAGCACCGACCTCGAGGGCCTCAGTGTGCCGTCCTGGGCCATCGATCGGGTGCGGGCGGTCCCGGAGCCGGATCGGCAGCTGGAAGGGTTGATCGCCGCCGGTAGCTGGGATATCGATCCCTCCGCCGATGCGACGACCATCCTGTCGCAGCTGGTGGCCGAGAGCGTCCAGTCCTACGAGAGCACCGGCCTGCTCACCGCCGGTGCGGCCAACGGCCTGAGCCCCTACGACACGTTGGTGGCCGCCTCGCTGGTCGAACGCGAGAGCCTGCCCGCGGACTTCGCCAAGGTGGCGCGCGTGATCGTCAACCGCCTCGCGATCGGGCAGTACCTCGAATTCGACTCGACGGTCAACTACGCGTTGACCGATACCGAGGTGGCGACCACCGACGCGGACCGGGCGCGGGTGACCCCGTGGAATACCTACGCCTCGCCGGGTCTGCCGCAGACGCCGATCTGCTCGCCGAGTTTGGCGGCGGTGCAGGCGATGGAGGCGCCCGAGCCGGGCGATTGGCTCTACTTCGTCACGATCAACACGCAGGGCGAGACGCTGTTCACCAACAGCTACGCCCAGCACCTGGCGAACATCCAGTTGGTCGAACCGGGCTTCCTGGCCAGCGGACGGTGACGTGGCGCATACGGGCGAATCGATGAGCGGGCGGGGCGGCGACATGCCGCGCCGCGCCGGCGTCGTCGGCTCGCCCGTGTCGCATTCGCGTTCGCCCGATCTGCACCTGGCCGCCTACCGCTGGTTGGGGTTGGTCGACTGGACCTACGACCGCATCGAATGTGATGCCGACGGGTTCGCCGCGATGGCCGCCGCGCTGGACGAGCGGTGGATCGGCCTGTCGGTGACCATGCCGAACAAGGTCGCCGCACTGCGCTTCGCGGATCGGGTCAGCGAGCGGGCGATCACCGTCGGGTCGGCCAATACGCTCGTGCGCGACGGCGACGGATGGTCGGCCGACTGCACCGACATCGACGGCATCATCGGGGCGCTCGGCGACGCCGGGGTCACCGCGATCGACGGCGACGCAGTGATCGTCGGCGCCGGCGGCACCGCCCGGGCAGCACTGGCGGCGGTCGCCGACCTCGGGGCATCCGGGGCGACCGTCGTCGTGCGGGAGACCGGTCGGGCCCGCGACGCCCTCGAGGCCGCGGAACGGCTGTCGTTGCCGGCGCACGCGGTCACCCTCGACGCGCTGCGGTCGAGCGTCGCGAAGGCCGCGGCGGTGATCTCGACGGTGCCGCGCGGCAGCCTCGACGCGGTCGCCGACGACGTCGCCGCCACCCCGGTGCTGTTGGACGCGATCTATCACCCCTGGCCCACCCCGATCGCCGAGGCGGTGGCCGCCGCGGGTGGCCGGGTGGTCGGAGGCCTGGAGATGTTGCTGCACCAGGCGGTCACCCAGGTCGAACTGTTCACCGGGCGCACCCCCTCGGTCGACGTGATGCGCGCGGCCCTCGACGGCGACCGGTAGCCCTTCGGGTCGGCTTCTCCACACCCCACCGGTTATCCCCGGGACGGGCGTTTCCGCAGGTCGGCGCCTATGGGTCGACTCGGCCGGCGGCCAGGATGCTCGACATGGAAGAAGCGATGTGGGCCGCAGCGGCCGGTCTTCTGATCGGCGGCGGACCGGTGGCCCGGTGGGCGGGGCGGTGGACGTCGATCGATCCCTGGTGGTGGCGCTGGTGCGCGTCGACCTGCGCGCTGTGGGCCGGATCGGTGGCGGCGGTACTCGTCCGCGGCGGTGCGGAGGCCCGGATCGCCGTGCCGGTTGCGGTACTCGGGGCCGCCGGCGCGACCCTGCTGTCGGTCCTCGATCTTCGGGAACGGCGCCTGCCTCACCTCGTGACCGCCGCGGTCGGCGCCGGGGCGATCACGATCGGGACGATCGCCGGCGACGGGCGGGCCGCGGTGATCGGAGCGGCGGTCGCCTACGGCGCGCATCTGCTGGTCCGCGCGGTCGCTCCGGGCGCGCTCGGCGGTGGTGACGTCCAACTGACCATCGCGGTCGGGGCGCTCGCCGCGCCGACCGGTCCGGTGGGGTGGGCGTGCGCATTTGTGCTTGCCGCCGCGACCACCGCGCTGCTCGGCGGTCGGGTCCGCGGCGCCTCCGTTCCGCACGGTCCGTCGCTCTGCGTGGCCGCGATGCTGATTCCGATGTGGTCCGCGACGGTGGGGTCCCGGACGGGGTAGCCGCCGGGACCCGACCCGGGCCCGGGAGGGACAACCTGCGAGAATGGGGGAGTGTTGCGCTGGACGACTGCCGGGGAATCGCATGGCCCGGCCCTGATATCCGTGGTCGAGGGCGTTCCTGCCGGAGTGGAGATCTCCTCCAAGGACATCGCCGACCAACTCGCTCGACGACGCCTCGGCTACGGCCGCGGCGCGCGGATGAAGTTCGAGGCGGACAAGGTGACCGTGCTCGGCGGGGTCCGGCACGGGCGCACCCTGGGCGGCCCGATCGCCATCGAGATCGGCAACACCGAGTGGCCCAAGTGGGAGCAGGTGATGTCGGCCGATCCGGTCGATCCCGACGACATCTCCGACCAGGCGCGCAACCAGCCGCTGACCCGTCCCCGGCCGGGACACGCCGACTACGCGGGCATGCTCAAGTACGGCTTCGACGATGCGCGGCCGGTCCTGGAGCGGGCGAGCGCCCGCGAGACCGCCGCCCGGGTGGCCGCCGGCACCATCGCCCGGCAGTTCCTGCAGCAGGTCCTGGGCGTCGAGGTGATCTCGCACGTCATCTCCATCGGTGCCAGCGACCCGTACACCGGCCCGATCCCGGATCCCGACGCGCTCGAGCGGATCGACGCGAGCCCGGTGCGCGCCTTCGCCGCCGACGCCGAGGCCGCGATGATCGCCGAGATCGAGGCGGCCAAGAAGGCCGGCGATACCCTCGGCGGCGTCGTGGAGGTCGTGGTCACCGGTCTGCCGATCGGGCTGGGCTCCTTCGTCAGCGGCGAGCAGCGCCTCGACGCCCAACTCGCCGGTGCGCTGATGGGGATCCAGGCGATCAAGGGTGTCGAGATCGGCGACGGCTTCGAGACCGCCCGCCGCCGCGGCAGCGCCGCGCACGACGAGATCCTGGTCGACGAGGACGGCATCACCCGCGCCAGCAATCGCGCCGGCGGCATCGAGGGCGGTATGACCAACGGCGAGCCGTTGCGTGCGCGGATCGCGATGAAGCCGATCTCCACCGTCCCGCGCGCCCTGCGCACGGTCGACATGGCCACCGGTGAGGCGGCGTCCGCGATCCACCAACGGTCCGACGTCTGCGCCGTACCGGCCGCCGGTGTCGTCGCCGAGGCGATGGTCGCGCTCGTGCTGGCCCGCGTCACCCTCGACAAGTTCGCCGGCGACTCGGTCGATCAGACCCGCGGCGCCGTTGCCGCCTACCGACGGGAACTGTCGGAACGGCTGACCCGATGAGCGAGGGGCCGGCCGGCCCGACGCAGTCCGTTGCTCCGGCAGGCCCGCCGATCGCGGTGCTGATCGGTCCGCCGGGAGCAGGCAAGTCGACGATCGGCAAACGGGTCGCGCAGGCGCTCGAGGTCGAGATCTTCGATACCGATATCGCGATCGAGGAGCGGTCCGGACGCACGATCCCGGACATCTTCGAGCAGGACGGCGAACAGGCCTTCCGCGAACTCGAGGAGCAGGTCGTCCTCGACACCCTCCGCACCCGCGGCGGCGTGGTCTCCCTCGGCGGCGGAGCGATCCTGTCGCCGCGCACCCGCGCGGCGCTGCTCGAGCATTGCGTGGTCTACCTGGAGATCAGCGTCGCCGAGGGGCTGCGCCGGACCCGGGCCACCAGCCGGCCGATCCTGGCCGGGGAGGACCCGCGCAAGAAGTACCAGGATCTGATGCGTCACCGTCGGCCGCTCTACCGCGAGGTTGCGGATATTCGCGTCCGCACCGAGGGACGCAGCCCGGCCCGCGTCGCGCAGGCCGTCGTCGATCACCTCGCCCGCCTCGGCCTGGTCGTCCCGGTCGAGGGCGGCGCGGATGTCGACGGTGCGGATGTCGAGGGCGTTGACGTCGACGGTGCGGACGACTCCGAGACCGGCACCGCCTTCGGCGGCCCGGACACCGAACTCGAGGCGGACACCTTCGCCGAGATGTCCGAGGCCGACGACATGTCGGACGCCGACGACGACAGAAACCAGCAGACGACGGGAGCGCGAATATGACGGTCGAGCCGATCCGGGTGCCGGTGACCACCGCACATCCCTACGACGTGGTGATCGGCCGCGGCTTGCTCGACGACATCGTCGCGGCGGCCGCGCCGGCGACGCGCATCGCGATCCTGCACCAGCCGACCCTCAACGAGACGGCCAAGGCGCTGCGCGCCGCGCTGATCGAGGCCGGTCACGATGCGCACTCGATCGAACTGCCCGACGCCGAATCCGGCAAGGAGTTGGCCGTCGCCGACTTCTGCTGGGAGGTCATGGGCCGGATCGGCCTCGGCCGCCGCGACCTGGTGATCGGCCTCGGCGGGGGAGCGATCACCGACCTGGCCGGATTCGTGGCCGGAACCTGGATGCGCGGCATCCCGGTGATCCACGTGCCCACCACGCTGCTCGCGATGGTCGACGCCGCGGTCGGTGGCAAGGCCGGGATCAACACCGAAGCCGGCAAGAACCTCGTCGGCGTCTTCCACGAGCCCACGGCGGTCTTCGTCGACCTGGCGACCCTCGAAACCGTGCCGCGCAACGAGATCATCGCCGGCATGGCGGAGATCATCAAGACCGGCTTCATCGCCGACCCGGTGATCCTCGACCTGATCGAACGCGACCCACAGGCCGCTCTCGACCCGACCGGCCCGGTACTGCCCGAGCTCATCGAACGGTCGATCCGGGTCAAGGCCGAGGTGGTCGCCGCCGATCTGCGGGAGTCGGATCTGCGCGAGATCCTCAACTACGGACATACCCTCGGCCACGCGATCGAGCGGCGCGAGCGGTTCCGCTGGCGTCACGGCGCCGCCGTATCGGTCGGCCTGGTCTTCGCGGCCGAACTCGCCCGGGTGGCCGGCCGGCTGTCCGACGACGTGGCCGATCGGCATCGTCGCGTCCTCGAATCGGTCGGGCTGCCGGTCGGCTACGACGCCGATGCCTTCGCCGACCTGGTCGAGGGCATGCAGGGCGACAAGAAGAACCGTTCGGGGGTGCTGCGCTTCGTGGTCCTCGACGACCTGGGCAAGCCCGGTCGGCTCGAGGGCCCCGATCCGTCGCTGCTCGCGGCGGCGTACTCCGCGGTCGCCCGCAATCCGTCGACCAACGGAATCATGCTCGGCTGAACCGCCCGGCGACAACGCTCGGCGGGTGCCCCGCCGGCCGCTCCCGGCTGGGAGCGGCCGGACGTGGGCGACCGGTCGGACCCGGGAGAGTGGGCGGACGCGGGGCCGGTC
Organism: Millisia brevis NBRC 105863; assembly: GCF_001552615.1. Taxonomy (GTDB): domain Bacteria; phylum Actinomycetota; class Actinomycetes; order Mycobacteriales; family Mycobacteriaceae; genus Millisia; species Millisia brevis. Next base: position 221,628 of record NZ_BCRN01000002.1, on the reverse strand, counting down.
AGACGGTGACGTTCTCCGCTTCGCGGGCGGCCTTCGCTTCGTCGCGAGCCTGCCCGCGGCCGACCCACCAGCGGCCGATCGCCGCCCCGGTCACCGCCGGGATGAAGACCAACAGCACGGTGAACGCCGCACCCGAGGTCAGTTCGAAGAAGAGCGAGTTCTGGCTGATCCCCACCCGGATCACCTGCGACACCACCCAGCAGAGCACCCCGCTGACCAGCGCGGCGAAGGCGCCCGCCTTCAGCCACCGCATCGTCAGATCGGCGCCGTTCTCCGGATCCGGATTGCGACGACGATCGGCCACGCCGTCCAGGACGCCCCAGATGCCGGCGACCACGATGCCGATCAGCAGCGCGACCCACCGCAGCACCCCGCCCGACGTGGGCCACTGCAGCAGCCACAACGCCAGCAGCAATCGGGACCCGAAGTGCACGCCGGACATGATCAACCCGCGGAACAGCCACGCCATCATGCCGGACAGCGTAACCGGCGGACCGTCGGACGACGGGCAGGATGGCGATACCGGCGGTATCGGCAATTCGATCCGGACATTCGGGGTAGATTTCCGGCTGTGACGTGGCAGAACGCCGGTGTCGGCGCGCAACAGTCGGGTCCGGCCGCGCGGCGGGAGCGGCTGCGCCGCGATCTCGCGACCCAACGCGCGACCCGCATCCTGGTGACCGACCTGACCAATATCCGATACCTCACCGGGTTCACCGGCTCGAACGCCGCACTGCTGATCGACGCGGCCGGCGACGAGAAGTCGGTGATCTGCACCGATGGGCGCTATCTGACCCAGATCGCCGCCGAGGTTCCCGATCTGCCGCTGGTCTGGGCCCGCGACTGCGCGCCGCGCCTGCTCAACGAGGCAGGCGCCGGGCCGATCCTCATCGAGGACCACGCGGTGACCGTCGCCCAATGGCAGCGGTGGCAGACGATCCGATCCGATATCGAACTGGTCGCCGCCACCGGGACCGTCGCGGCCCTGCGCGAGGTCAAGGACGCCGGTGAGATCGACCATCTACGACGCGCCTGCGCGATCGGCGACCAGGCGCTGGCCGAGATGCTCGAGTCGGGCGAGATCGCCGTCGGCCGATCCGAGCGCGCGATCGCCCGCGCCCTGGAGTTTCGCATGCTCGAACTCGGCGCCGAGGACCGCTCCTTCGAGTCGATCGTCGCCGGCGGACCGAACTCCGCGATCCCGCACCACCAGCCGGCCGACCGGGTGCTCGTCGGCGGCGACCTGCTGACCCTCGACTTCGGCGCGCTCGTCGCCGGGTACCACTCCGATATGACCCGCACGCTGGCGATCGGGGAGCCGGCGCAGTGGCAGCGCGAGATCTACGAGCTCGTCGCCGAGGCGGCCGCCGCGGGTCGAAAAGCCCTGGTCGCGGGGGCCGGGGTGGTCGAGGTCGACAATGCCGCTCGCGAGGTGATCACCGAGGCCGGATACGAGGACAACTTCGTCCACGGCCTCGGACACGGCGTCGGACTCGAGATCCACGAAGCGCCGGGAATCGGCGCACAGGGCACCGGTACACTTTTGTGCGATGCCGTGGTGACGGTGGAACCGGGTGTTTATCTGTCCGGCCGCGGCGGGGTGCGCATCGAGGACACCCTGGTCGTTCGACCGGATGGTCCCGAACTGCTGACGCACACCACCAGAGATCTCATCGTGGTCTGACGAGCGGGCCGCGACGCGCAACGAGGAGAACGCAAGCGAAGTGGCTTCGACCAGTGATTTCAAGAACGGTTTGGTCCTGAACATCGAGGGACAGCTCTGGAGCATCATCGAGTTCCAGCACGTCAAGCCCGGTAAGGGCCCCGCCTTCGTGCGGACCAAGCTGAAGAACGTCCTGTCGGGCAAGGTCGTCGACAAGACGTTCAACGCCGGCGTCAAGGTCGATACCGCCACTGTCGATCGCCGCGACATGACCTACCTGTACAACGACGGCAGCGACTTCGTCTTCATGGACGGCGAGACCTTCGAGCAGCTGTCGATCACCCCGGAGACCCTCGGTGACGGTGCCCGCTTCCTGCTGGAGAACACCATCGTGCAGGTCGCCACCCACGAGGGCACCCCGCTCTACGTCGAGCTGCCGGTGACCGTCGAGCTCGAGGTCACCCACACCGACCCGGGCCTGCAGGGCGACCGGTCGACCGGCGGCACGAAGCCGGCAACCCTCGAGACCGGCGCCGAGATCAACGTGCCGCTGTTCATCAACACCGGTGACCGGCTCAAGGTCGATTCCCGCGACGGCAACTACCTGGGTCGAGTGAACGCCTGAGTGGCCGGAACGAATGAGCAGGGGCGTACCGGCCGACTCGGTACGCGATTCAAGGCCCGCAAGCGGGCCGTCGATCTGTTGTTCGAGGCGGAGGCGCGGGATATCGATCCCGCGCAGCTGACCGACGAGCGGGTGCGCCTGGCCGCGCTCGACGACACGATCGCACCGGTCAACCCGTACACCAAGGAAGTGGTGGTCGGCGTAGCCGATCACCTCGACCGGATCGACCGGGTCATCGAGGATCACCTGCAGGACTGGACCCTCGAACGGCTGCCCGCGGTCGACCGCGCGATCCTGCGCGTCGCCGTCTGGGAGTTGCTGCACGACGACGAGGTGCCGCCGGTGGTCGCGGTCGACCAGGCGGTCGAACTGGCCAAGCAGCTGTCCACCGACGACTCGCCGAGCTTCGTCAACGGTGTGCTCGGCCAGGTGGTCCTGGTCGCCCCGCAGGTGCGGGCGGCCGCCGCGGCGACCCGTGCGGTCGTCTCCGCCGATGCCGCCGGCGATCCGGACGATTCCGCTTCCTGACGCGCTTCCCGACGGCCCGGCTGTTCGGCACCCGAGGAGCCGGTAGCGGCTCGAGGAGGATCGATGACGACCACCAGCGCTCCCTTCGGCAGTTGGCCGTCACCGATCGCCGCCGCCGATCTCGCCGTCAGCGGTCACCCGATATCCGGGGGCCGCTACTTCGGCGACGGGATCTGGTGGCTCGAACAGCGCCCGACCGAGGCCGGTCGCTACCTGGTGCGCCGCCGCGACGACGCCGGTGAGCACGACGTGCTGCCGGCCCCGTGGAATGCCCGCAGCCGGGTGCACGAATACGGCGGCGGTTCCTGGGCGGTCACCGACGACGGCGTCCTGGTGTTCGTCGAGTTCACCGACCAGCGCCTCTACCGGCTCGACCCGGGCAGCGCGGAGCCGGTTGCGCTCACCCCGGCCGGTCGCGGTTTCCGGTTCGGCGAGCTGGCGATCCGCGACGATCGGGTGATCGCGGTGCGCGAGAACGTCGGCCCCAGCGGCGAGGAGGAGGGGCCGGTCACCCGCGATATCGTCTCCGTCCCGCTCGACGGGTCCGCGGCCGACGACCCCGACGCGATCGTCTCGGTGGTCTCCGGCAGCGACTTCCTCGCCTACCCGAGGTACTCGCCGGACGGGACCACGCTCGCCTGGATCGCCTGGGATCACCCCCGGATGCCCTGGGACGGCACCGAACTACGCGTCGGCGCCCTCGATGCGGACGGTCGGGTCGCATCGTTCGACACCCTGATCGGCGGACCCGAGGAATCGGTCCTGCAACCGGAGTGGATCGACGGGGCGTCGCTGTTCGCGCTGACCGACCGCTCCGGCTGGTGGAACCCGGTCCGCGTCACCACCGGTGCTTCCGCCGACGATGTCGCAGGCGGCGAGGTCACCGAGGTGTACCGCCGGGACGCGGATATCGGTGGTCCGTTGTGGCAGATCGGCAGCGGGTTCTACCGCGTTCTGCCCGGCGGTGACCTGTTGGCGGTGTCGACCGTCGGTGGGTCCGAACTGCTGCGCATCGGTTCGGACGGCGCCACCTCCGCGATCGACCTGCCGATCTCCTCGCGCGTGGAGATCGCCGACCTGCGCGACGGGCGGGTGCTGCTGACCGGCGCCGGCGCGACGGTGCCGGGCGGTCTGCGTGAACTCGACCTGGCGACCGGCGACCTGCGCGATATCCGCCTCGACGTCGACGATCTGCCCGACGCGCGGTATCTGCCGCAGTCGCGGCCGCTGTCGTTCCCGGTCGGCGACCGCGAGGTTCACGCCTTCGTCTACCCGCCGACCCACCCCGACTACGTCGGGCCCGAGGGGGAACTGCCGCCCTATGTGGCGTTCGTGCACGGCGGACCGACCGCGCACGTCTCCGGTGGGTTGTCGCTGACCTACGCCTACTTCACCAGCCGCGGCATCGGTGTCATCGACATCAACTACGGCGGCTCCAGCGGGTACGGGCGCGCCTACCGCGAACTGCTGCGCGGCCAATGGGGCATCGTCGACGTCGTCGACACGGCCGCCGCCATGCAGGGTCTCGCGGACGCGGGTCTTGCCGACCCGGGCCGGTTGGCGATCCGCGGCGGCAGCGCCGGCGGCTGGACCGTGCTGGCCTGCCTGACGTCGACCGACGTCTTCGCCTGCGGAGCAAGCTACTTCGGCGTCGCCGACCTCACCGGGTTCGCCGAGTCGACCCACGACTTCGAGTCGCGCTACCTCGAGGGCCTGATCGGCCCGGCCGAGGACGTCGCCCTCTACGCCGAGCGCGCCCCGATCAACAAAGTCGACGGGCTGTCCGCCCCGGTCCTGCTCCTGCAGGGTCTCGACGACCGCATCGTGCCGCCCGAGCAATCCCGGGTCTTCCGGGATGCCCTGCTGGCCAAGGGGATCGCGCACGCCTACCGCGAATACGCGGGGGAGTCGCACGGCTTCCGGCGCGCCGAGACGATCATCGACGCCACCGAATCCGAACTGTCCTTCTACGGTCAGATCCTCGGCTTCACCCCGCCCGGCGTGCCGCTCCTCGAACTCTGGCGGCCGTAGCGGTTGCACACCACGTGCGAGAGAGCGTCGTCATGGATCTATTGTCCTCGGCGGTGCTGTGACGAACGTGTTGTGCAGAGCCCCATCGCTCTGGACCGCAAAGATCTGCTAGCCGGGGACTGCGGCCGAGGGCGCACGCCAACGGTGAACGCGTCGGGGCGCATGGTCAGCCCTTCGGCGACGGTGATCGGCGACGGATCGTGCAGGTGACCGACCGGGCGAGGGACGCGAGGATCAGGACCGCCTCGTGCAGGGCGAACTGGCGGCCGATGCAGGAACGCATACCGACGCCGGAGGGGCGGCACGCCCATTCGGGCGCTCGGACGATATGGCATTCGTTCTGCGCCCCCACGCCGGCCAGTGTGCACCACTCACCGCACCCAGCGCCTATTCGGTGGCCTTCGGGTGACCTGTCCCCGCGGCTTTGAACCACAGAATGCGACCGGCGACGTCCACGACGTACCAGATGCGTCCCCCGCCGGTCACCTCGTATTGCCACTGCTCCATGTCGACGCCGCCATGCGCGGCCGTGGACAGGCTGCCCTTGAGCTGATGATGGCGCGACGTCGGGGCCGGGCGGTCGGATCGTGCGCGCAGTTCCGTCCACGCCGCCAGGGTGTTGGCGGGCGCCTGACGGCACAGGTCTTCCCACCCTTTGGCTGCTTCGCTGGTAGCGAAGCGAAGGTCCCGCCCCTCGTCGGGGTGCGGAGGTGGCGCGACTCGGTCTCCTCGCTTGGGGCTCACGGAATCTCGGGCTCGGGAATCGGCCCGTGGTCATCCTCGGTGTCGCCGGACAGAATGGCCGCCAGCTCGGGATCGGCCAGAGCCTCCGCGGTGTGGCGCCACGCGTCGATCACCTGGACGAGCGGCGTGGGATTGCCGAGCGAGTCCGCCGCCCGCATGGTGGAGACCAATTCGAGAACGAACTCCTGCACCTCGGCGCGGGAGAGGAAGGACACCCACGGGAAGACGTCCGGCAGCACGTCGGTGACCAGTTCCCGAACCTGTGGATCACGTTGCATCAATGCTACGAACATGCGGGCGGTCACCGATGCGGCGGTGTGTTCGACGTCCGCACGCGCGGCCGTGGTCAGGACCAGGTCGTCCGCGTCGCGCCGGGTGACCAGCAATGATTGGGTTCTCGAGCGATGCAGTAGCTCCACGGTCGCCTTGCCCCGCAACTGGAGGTCGGAAAAGGTGACTTCCTCGATGCTCATATATTAAAACTACTTCTAAATTCTTCGAGTGTCGACGATCGGTCTGTGATCGGTCGAGCGAGCCGGCCGGGAGCGGGGTGCCGGGGGCGCGCTGCTAGCATTGCCGTCGTTCGGGCATCCTTTAACGATCCGTCCTGTGAGGCGGAGAAGGAGGTCGCGGTGGGTTCTGCGCGCGACAGGCGAGAGGACAGTTCCCCCATTTCTTCTTCCGAATCCGGCGCCCGTGCCGGCGGCGTACGCGAGATTCTCTCCGCGTCCGACGTCGCCCGCACCATCGCACGGATGGCACACCAAGTCATCGAAAAGACCGCGCTCGATGCGCCGGACGCCCCCCGGGTGGTCCTGATCGGCATCCCGACGCGCGGCACCTATCTGGCGCAGCGGCTGGCGGAGAAGATCGAGGAGTTCGGCGGCGTTCGCGTCGGCGTGGGCTCGCTCGACATCACGCTCTACCGCGACGACCTGCGCGGCAAGCCGCACCGGGCCGTGGGCCGCACGACGATGCCCGAGCGCGGTATCGACGGCGCCCTGGTCATCCTGGTCGACGACGTGCTCTACTCCGGCCGCACCGTCCGCGCCGCGCTCGACGCGCTGCGCGATATCGGTCGCCCGGAAGCGGTGCAGTTGGCCGTGCTGGTCGACCGCGGCCACCGGCAGCTGCCGATCCGCGCGGACTACGTCGGCAAGAACATCCCCACCGCTCGCAGCGAATCGGTCTGGGTGCGGATGGAACAGCACGACGGCCACGACGCGGTCGATATCGGCACCATCGAGGACGGGGGCCGATGACCATGCGCCACCTGCTATCCGTAACCGACCTGACCAAGGACGACGCCACCTCGTTGCTCGACGAGGCGGTCAACTTCGAGCAGGCGCTGACCGGCCGCGAGGTCCGGAAGCTGCCCACGCTGCGCGGTAAGACGATCATCACCGTCTTCTACGAGAACTCCACCCGCACCCGGGTGTCGTTCGAGGTCGCCGGCAAGTGGATGTCCGCGGACGTCATCAACGTGTCCGCCGGCGGCTCGTCGGTCGGCAAGGGCGAATCGCTGCGCGATACCGTGCTGACCCTGCGCGCCGCCGGGGCCGACGCCCTGGTGGTGCGGCATCCGCAGTCCGGCGCGGCGCATCGCATCGCCGCCTGGACCCACGAGGACGGGCACGGCCCGGCGGTGATCAACGCCGGCGACGGCACCCACGAACACCCGACCCAGGCGCTGCTGGACGCGCTGTCCCTGCGCCAGCGCCTCGGGCCCGACCTGACCGGGCGGCATATCGCGATCGTCGGCGACGTCCTCCACAGCCGGGTCGCCCGCTCGAACGCCTTCCTGCTCTCGACGCTCGGCGCCGAGGTGACGCTGGTCGCCCCGCGCACCCTGCTGCCGGTGGGCGTGAGCACCTGGCCGGTGCACGTCAGCGACAGTCTCGACGCCGTCCTGCCCGGGGTCGACGCGGTGATGATGCTGCGGGTGCAGGCCGAACGCATGAACGGCGGCTTCTTCCCGTCGGCGCGCGAGTACTCGATCGCCTACGGGCTGTCGGAGAAGCGCCTCGCGGTGATGCCCGAGCACGCGGTGGTGCTGCACCCGGGACCGATGCTGCGCGGTATGGAGATCGGATTCTCGGTGGCCGACGCCCCGCAGTCGGTGGTGCTGCAACAGGTGACCAACGGAGTGCACGTGCGGATGGCCGTGTTGTTCCGACTGCTGATCGGCGAACGGGAGGTGGCGCGGTGAGCGAACTGGTGATTCGACGGGTACGTCCCTACGGCGAGGGCGAACCGGTCGACGTACGGATCGTCGACGGCACGATCGTCGCGATCGGAGCCGACGCGGCGGCGGAGGCTGCCGGGTCGGATGCGGCGGGGTCGGTCGAGGAGATCGACGGCGCGGGCGGGATCCTGCTGCCCGGCCTGGTCGACCTGCATACCCATCTGCGCGAGCCGGGCCGCGAGGACACCGAGACCATCGAAACCGGTTCCGCCGCGGCCGCTCTCGGTGGTTTCACCGCGGTCTTCGCGATGGCGAATACCAACCCGGTCGCCGACAGCCACGTGGTGACCGACCACGTCTGGAAGCGCGGCCGCGAGATCGGGCTGGTCGACGTGCATCCCGTCGGCGCGGTCACCGTCGGCCTCGAGGGCAAGAAACTCGCCGAGCTCGGCGTGATGGCCGCCGGCGTCGGACGGGTGCGGGTGTTCTCCGACGACGGCAAGTGCGTGCACGACCCGCTGCTGATGCGCCGGGCGCTCGAATACTCGGTGCACCTGGACGCGGTGATCGCCCAGCACGCCGAGGAACCCCGGCTGACCGAGCAGGCCGTCGCCCACGAGGGGCCGACCGCCTCGAAGCTCGGCCTGGCCGGCTGGCCGCGCGCCGCGGAGGAGTCGATCGTCGCCCGCGACGCGATCCTCGCCCGCGACGCCGGCGCCCGGGTACACGTCTGCCACGCCTCGACCGCCGGCACCGTCGAGATCCTGCGCTGGGCCAAGGGGCAGGGCATCGCGATCACCGCCGAGGTCACCCCGCACCACCTCTTCCTCGACGACTCCCGCCTGGTCGACTACGACCCGGTCTTCCGGGTCAACCCGCCGCTGCGCGAGAACACCGACGTCGCCGCGCTGCGGCAGGCCCTCGCGGACGGGATCATCGACGCGGTGGCCACCGATCACGCCCCGCACGCCGAGCAGGACAAGTGCGTCGAGTTCGGGCTCGCTCGGCCCGGCATGCTCGGCCTGCAGACCGCGCTGTCGATCGTCGTGGCCACCATGGTCCAACCGGGCCTGCTCGACTGGCGCGGCGTCGCACGGGTGATGAGCGAGGCGCCCGCGCGGATCGGCGGCCTCGACGATCAGGGTCGCCCGATCGAGGTCGGCGCCCCCGCCAACCTGGTGGTGGTCGACCCGGACGCCGAGTGGACCGTCCACGGACCGGACCTGGCGAGCCTGTCCGTCAACACCCCGTACGAGGGCATCACCCTGCCGGCGACCGTCACCGCGACGATCCTGCGCGGCACGGTCACCGCCCGCGACGGCGCCACCGTATCGGCCCCCGACGAAAGTGTCGTCTGATGGATCGAGTGCTTCTGGTCATCCTGTTCGCCGCGATCTGGATCTCCGGTGTGCTGCTGATGTACGTCGGCTGGCGCGGCCGCGGCCGACGCCAGCGCGAGATGGTCGGCGAGCTGCCCGTGGTCCCCGAGGTGCGCGGTGAGCAGACCGTCCCCACGGCCACCGGTCTCTACCTGGGCACGACGATCGCGCCGAATTGGCAGGACCGCATCGCGATCGGCGACATCGGCTACCGCGCCGCCGGCACGGTGACCGCCTACCCGACCGGTGTCGCCGTCGATCGGGACGGGGCGAGCACCATCTGGATTCCGCGCCCGGCGTTGCGCGCGGTGCGCACCGAACGCGGTCACGCCAACAAGGTGATGACCAAGGACGGCATCCTGGTGATCCGCTGGCAGCTGCCCAGCGGCCTCGAGGTCGACACCGGATTCCGCGCGGACAACAAGTCGGTCTATCCGACCTGGGTCGACAGCCCCGACCTGCAGGGCCCCGACTCGCCGGCCACAGAGCCCCGGGAGACGGATCTGCCCACGGTGCGGACCGATACCCCCGAACTCGGCGAGTCGGTTCCGAGCAGCAACGGGGTCGATTCCCGACAGACGAAGGAGAACACGTGAGCGCCGCAGTTGCCGGCCCGGCCGCCCTGGTCCTCGAGGACGGTCGCATCTTCCGCGGCAGCGGATACGGCGCGGAGGGAACGACGTTCGGTGAGGCGGTCTTCTGTACCGCGATGACCGGCTACCAGGAGACGCTGACCGATCCGAGCTACCACCGGCAGATCGTGATCGCGACCGCCCCGCAGATCGGCAATACCGGCTGGAACGACGAGGACAACGAGTCGGTCGGCCCGACCGGCGATCCCGACGAGGCGCGCATCTGGGTCGCGGGCTACGCGATCCGCAACCCCAGCCGCATCCGCTCGAATTGGCGCTCCACCCGCACCCTCGAGGACGAACTGGTCCGCCAGGGCATCGTCGGGATCTCCGGTCTCGACACCCGCGCGATCGTGCGGCATCTGCGCACCCTCGGCTCGATGCGCGCCGGTGTCTTCTCCGGCGACGCGCTCGCCGGAGAAGACACGATGCTCGAGCAGGTGCGCACCCGTCCCGGCATGCTCGGCGCCGACCTGGCCGCGGAGGTCACCACCACCGGCGGCTACACGATCGAACCGGACGGCGAGCATCGCTTCACCGTCGTCGCGGTCGACCTGGGCATCAAGACCAACACCCCGCGGATGTTCGCCGCGCGCGGTATCCGGGTCCGCGTCGTGCCGTCGACCATCGACTTCTCGACGCTCTCCGACCTCAACCCCGACGGGGTCTTCCTGTCGAACGGACCGGGCGACCCGGCGACCGCCGACGGCGTGGTCGGACTGACCGGTGAGGTCATCGACGCGGGCATCCCGCTGTTCGGTATCTGCTTCGGCAACCAGATCCTCGGCCGCGCCTTCGGCCGCGACACCTACAAGCTCAAGTTCGGCCACCGCGGCATCAACATCCCGGTCCTCGAACACGAGACCGGCCGGGTGGCGATCACCGCCCAGAACCACGGCTTCGCCCTGGAAGGGGAGGCCGGCGAACAGTTCGACACCCCGTTCGGCCGCGCCGAGGTCAGCCACACCTGCGCGAACGACGGGGTGGTCGAAGGGGTCCGACTGCTCGACGGGCGCGCCTTCTCGGTGCAGTACCACCCGGAGGCGGCGGCGGGCCCGCACGATGCGGCGTACCTGTTCGACCGCTTCACCCAGCAATTGGAACGGCGCAAGCTCGAGAAGGGGCGTAACTGATGCCACGGCGGACCGACCTCGAGCACGTCATGGTGATCGGCTCCGGGCCGATCGTCATCGGCCAGGCCTGCGAATTCGACTACTCCGGCACCCAGGCGTGCCGGGTGCTGCGGGCCGAGGGCCTGCGCGTCAGCCTGGTCAACTCCAACCCGGCGACGATCATGACCGACCCGGAGTTCGCCGACGCCACCTACGTCGAGCCGATCACCCCGGAGTTCGTCGAGAAGGTGATCGCCAAGGAGCGCCCCGACGCGCTGCTGGCCACCCTCGGCGGGCAGACCGCGTTGAACACCGCGATGGCGCTGCACGCCAACGGGGTCCTCGAGAAGTACGGCGTCGAACTGATCGGCGCGGACATCCCGGCGATCAACCGCGGTGAGGACCGGCAGACGTTCAAGGACATCGTCGCCGACTGCGGCGGCGAGTCCGCGCGCTCGGCGGTCTGTCACACGATGGAGGAGGTGCGCGAGGCGGTTGCCGATCTCGGCCTGCCCGTCGTCGTGCGGCCCTCGTTCACCATGGGCGGCCTCGGCTCGGGTATGGCGTACACCGACGAGGACCTCGAGCGCATCGCCGGCGCCGGCCTCGCCGCGTCGCCGACCGCGAACGTGCTGATCGAGGAGTCGATCCTCGGGTGGAAGGAATACGAACTCGAACTGATGCGCGACGGCCGCGACAACGTCGTGATCGTCTGCTCGATCGAGAACGTCGACCCGATGGGTGTACACACCGGTGATTCGGTGACCGTCGCCCCGGCGATGACCCTCACCGACCGCGAGTACCAGAAGATGCGCGATCTGGGCATCGACATCCTGCGTGCGGTCGGCGTCGCCACCGGCGGCTGCAACATCCAGTTCGCGGTCAACCCGCGCGACGGCCGACTGATCGTCATCGAGATGAACCCCCGCGTCTCGCGGTCGAGCGCGCTGGCCTCCAAGGCGACCGGCTTCCCGATCGCGAAGATCGCCGCGCGCCTGGCGATCGGCTACACCCTCGACGAGATCATCAACGACATCACCGGCGAGACCCCGGCCGCGTTCGAGCCGACCCTCGACTACGTCGTGGTCAAGGCGCCGCGGTTCGCGTTCGAGAAGTTCCCGGCGGCCGACCCGACGCTGACGACGACGATGAAATCGGTCGGCGAGGCGATGAGCATCGGCCGCAGCTTCTCCGAGGCGCTCGGCAAGGTCCTGCGGTCGCTGGAGACGTCGGCGGCCGGCTTCTGGACGGTCTCCGACGAGGCGATCGCCGGCGACCGGGCCCACGACGTCGCCGCGATCCTGGCCGACCTGCGGGTGCCCACCGAGGGGCGCCTCTACGACGTCGAACTCGCGCTGCGGCTCGGCGCCTCGATCGAGGACGTCGCCGAGGCCTCCGGGATCGACCCGTGGTTCGTCGCGGAGATCGCCGCACTGGTGCAACTGCGCACCGACATCATCGACGCCCCGGTGCTCGACGAGCAGCTGCTGCGGGTCGCCAAGCACAACGGCCTGTCCGACCGGCAGATCGCCCGCCTGCGCACCGAATTCGCCGGTGAGGACGGCGTCCGCAGCCTGCGGCATCGGCTCGGCATCCACCCGGTGTTCAAGACGGTGGACACCTGCGCCGCCGAATTCGAGGCGCGCACGCCGTACCACTACTCGACCTACGAACTCGACCCCGCGGCCGAGTCCGAGGTCGCCCCGCAGCACGACCGCAAGAAGGTGCTCATCCTCGGCTCCGGGCCCAACCGGATCGGCCAGGGCATCGAATTCGACTACTCGTGTGTGCACGCGGCGACCACGCTGTCGGCGGCCGGGTACGAGACGGTGATGGTCAACTGCAACCCGGAGACGGTCTCGACCGACTACGACACCGCCGACCGGCTCTACTTCGAACCGCTCACCTTCGAGGACGTCCTCGAGGTGTATCGGGCCGAGGCGCAGTCCGGCGAGGTCGCCGGCGTGATCGTGCAGCTCGGCGGGCAGACCCCGCTCGGGCTCGCCGCCCGGCTCGCCGCCGCCGGCGTCCCGATCGTCGGCACCGGCCCGGAGGCGATCGACCTCGCCGAGGACCGCGGCGCCTTCGGTGACGTTCTGACCGCCGCCGAGCTGCCCGCGCCGCGGTTCGGCACCGCCACCAGCGAGGAGCAGGCCCGCGCCGTCGCCGCCGATATCGGCTACCCGGTGCTGGTGCGACCCTCCTACGTCCTCGGTGGCCGCGGGATGGAGATCGTCTACGAGGAGCGCACCCTGCGCGACTACATCCGGCGCGCGACCGAGCTGAGCCCGGAGCATCCGGTGCTGGTCGACCGGTTCCTCGAGGACGCGATCGAACTGGACGTCGACGCGCTCTGCGACGGCGACGAGGTCTTCCTCGGCGGCGTGATGGAACACATCGAGGAGGCCGGCATCCACTCCGGCGACTCCGCCTGCGCGCTGCCGCCGATCACGATCGGCCGCACCGATATGGACGCGGTGCGCCGGTCGACCGAGGCGCTCGCCAAGGGCATCGGGGTGCTCGGCCTGCTCAACGTGCAGTACGCGCTCAAGGACGACGTGCTCTACGTCCTGGAAGCCAATCCGCGCGCCTCGCGGACGGTGCCCTTCGTCTCCAAGGCGACGTCGGTGCCGCTGGCCAAGGCCGCCGCCCGCATCATGCTGGGGGAGAAGATCGCCGACCTGCGCGCCGACGGGCTGCTGCCCGCCGAGGGCGACGGCGGCACCACCTCGACCGACGCGCCGGTGGCGGTCAAGGAGGCGGTCCTGCCGTTCAACCGGTTCCGTCGCGCCGACGGCTCCGGGGTCGACTCGCTGCTCAGCCCGGAGATGAAGTCGACCGGCGAGGTGATGGGTATCGATACCTACTTCGGTACCGCCTTCGCCAAGAGCCAGTCCGCCGCCTACGGATCGCTGCCGATCTCCGGCACCGTGTTCGTCTCGATCGCCAACCGCGACAAGCGGTCGATGGTCTTCCCGATCAAGCGGCTCGCCGACCTCGGGTTCACCATCCTGGCGACCGAGGGCACCGCCGAGACGCTGCGCCGCAACGGGATCAAGAGCACCGTCGTGCGCAAGGTCACCGACAGCGCGGCCGCGGCCGCCGACGGCGGGCCGGAAGCCTCCGGGCCGACGATCGTCGACCTGATCGCCGCCGGGGAAGTCGACATGATCGTCAACACCCCCTACGGCAACAGCGGGCCCCGCGTCGACGGCTACGAGATCCGCAGCGCCGCGGTCTCCTACAACATCCCGTGCATCACCACCGTGCAGGGCGCCGCCGCGGCCGTACAGGGCATCGAGGCGCTGCGCAACGGCGATATCGGGGTGCGCTCGCTCCAGGAGCTGCACGCCTTCCTACGGGCCGAGACGGCGGACTCGGACGCGTCCGCGTGAGCGGGCCGGAACCGTTCGTCGACCGGCTCGGTGCGGCCGTCGAGCGGCTCGGACCGCTCTGCGTCGGCCTCGACCCGCACCCGGCACTGCTCGAACGCTGGGGGCTGCCGGTAACCGTCGACGGACTGGAACGCTTCGCCGAGACCGTCGTGGCCGCGACCGCCGGGCAGGTCGCGGTGGTCAAGCCGCAGGTGGCCTTCTTCGAGCCGTTCGGCTCGGCGGGGCTGGCTGTCCTCGAACGGGTGATCGCCCGGCTGCGGGAGTCCGGGACGCTGGTGATCGCGGACGTCAAACGCGGCGATGTCGGCAGCACGATGGCCGGCTATGCCCGGGCATGGCTGGGCCCCGAGTCGCCGTTGTACAGCGACGCGATGACCGCCTCACCCTACCTCGGGTTCCATTCGCTCGATCCGGCGATCGACGCGGCGACCGCGGCGGGCGGTGCGGTCTTCGTCCTGGCTCGGAATTCGAATCCCGAAGCGACACAACTGCAGTCGGCGGTCCTCCCGGACGACGACGGCCGGGTCGACGGCTCGCGGCCGACGATCGCGCAGCACATCGTCGACCGGGCCGCGGCGCTCGACGCCGAGGCGCCGGCGCCGGTGATCGGACTGGTGGTCGGTGCGACCGGCGACGACGCGACCCACCCGGAGTTGGCGGGCTTCCCGGGGCCCGTGCTGGCGCCCGGACTGGGCGCTCAGGGGGCCACGGCCGCCGATATCGCCCGCCGTTTCGCGAACGTGCGGGGGACCGTACTACCCGCGGCCTCCCGGTCCGTGCTGGCGGCCGGGCCGGCCGTCGCGGACGTCACGGCGGCGGCGTTGCGGCTGCGCGACGAGCTCGCCGACGCGACCGCGCGCGCCCGATAGCACCCCGCCCGCGGCGCGCTGACCTCGGCATCGTCGCGGCGCGCCGACCAGGGGGGCGGGTTCGCAATCCGAAAGTGTGCGCAGTACGGTCGCTATCGCCAGGTAATGCTGCGATGTCGCGCACCGATCAGGTGGGTGACATGGCATGCCGAACAACGAGACGGAGGAACCCGTGGCCCTTCCCCAGTTGACCGACGAGCAGCGCGCGGCTGCGTTGGAGAAGGCAGCTGCCGCACGTCGAGCGCGGGCGGAGCTGAAGGAGCGCCTCAAGCGCGGTGGAACCGACCTCAAGCAGGTCCTCACCGACGCGGAGACCGACGAGATCCTGGGCAAGATGAAGGTGTCCGCGTTGCTCGAGGCGTTGCCGAAGGTGGGCAAGGTCAAGGCGCAGGAGATCATGAACGAGCTGGAGATCGCTCCGACCCGCCGTCTGCGCGGACTCGGCGATCGCCAGCGCAAGGCCCTTCTCGCGCGATTCGATTTCGACTGAGTGGTGACCAGCCGTCGTAGTGGCGGCCCGGCGGCGGCCGAGGGTGCGCGATGAAGCCTGCGGGTGGATTCGACACCGGGGTCGCCGACCGGTCCGATGTCCCCGAACCCCCCGCCCGCGGCCGGCTGATCGTGCTGGCCGGTCCGTCGGCGGTGGGGAAGTCGAGCGTGATCAGGCGTCTACGCGAACTGGTCCCGCAGATGTATTTCAGTGTCTCCGCCACCACCCGGGCCCCCCGGCCCGGTGAGGTGGACGGGGTCGACTATCGATTCGTCAGTTCCGAGCAGTTCGACGCGATGATCGCGTCGCGGCAACTGCTCGAGTGGGCGGAGATCCACGGCGGCCTGCAACGGTCGGGCACCCCGGCCGCCCCGGTGTTCTCCCACCTCGAGGCCGGGCGACCGGTCCTGATCGAGGTGGACCTCAACGGCGCCCGGGCGATCCGCGTGACCTGTCGGGAGGCGACGCTCGTCTTCCTCGAGCCGCCCAGTTGGAACGATCTGGTCAGCAGATTGACCGGTCGAGGCACCGAAACCCCGGCCACTCTGCAGCGCCGGTTGCATACCGCCGAGGAGGAGATGGCCGCCCGCGACGAGTTCGACGTGGTGGTCGTCAACGACGACGTCGAACGCGCCGCCCGCCAGTTGGTATCATTGCTGGTCGGTGTCCGACCCGATACGGGATCGGGTGGCCCCGGAGCCGTCCGCTGAGGTTCATCCGGCCGACGTTCGTCGGCCGATGACTCCCGGTACCGGATCCGCCACCAGCACACCGAGTCGACATCGACGATGTCGACACCCCGAGACCGGCCCACGGTTTCGCCGACACACCTAGCCCCATCTGGTCTGTACCGAGGAGCCTTCAGCCCGTGAGCAGCACGCCGGTGGACGTCACGTCCGCACCCGTTTACGACACCCCGCACGGCATCACCAACCCGCCGATCGACGAGCTGCTCGAGCGCACCTCGTCGAAGTACGCGCTGGTGATCTACGCCGCCAAGCGTGCGCGGCAGATCAACGACTACTACAACCAGCTCGGCGACGGCATCCTCGAGTACGTCGGCCCGCTCGTCGAGCCGGGCCTGCAGGAGAAGCCGCTGTCGATCGCGCTGCGCGAGATCCACAGCGACCTGCTCGAGCACACCGAAGGCGAGTGAGCCGGACGGGTATGTCGGTGTCCAGCACTTCGACCGACCCCACCCCTGCCGAGTCGGCCACGACGGAGCCCGCGGCATCCCGCGTGCCGACTGTGGTGGTCGGCGTCGGCGGCGGTATCGCCGCCTACAAGGCGTGCCAATTGGTGCGCCTGTTCAGCGAACTCGGCTTCGACGTCCGGGTGATCCCGACCGAGTCCGCCCTGCACTTCATCGGAGCGGCCACCTTCGAGGCCCTCTCCGGCAACCCGGTGCATACCGGCGTCTTCGACGATGTCCCCGAGGTACCGCACGTCCGGCTCGGCCGTGAGGCGGACCTCGTGGTCGTCGCGCCCGCGACCGCCGACCTGCTCGCCCGCGCCGCCAACGGTCGGGCCGACGATCTGCTGACCGCCACCCTGCTGACCGCCCGATGTCCCGTCCTGTTCGCCCCGGCGATGCACACCGAAATGTGGGAGCACCCGGCGACGGTCGCGAACGTCGAGGTCCTGCGGCAGCGCGGCAACGCGGTACTCGAACCGGCCAGCGGCCGGCTGACCGGCGCCGACAGCGGACCGGGACGCCTGCCCGAACCGGCCGAGATCGCCGAATTCGCCCGACTGCTGCTCGAGGTTCCCGGCGCGCTGCGTCGCGACCTCGACGGTATGCGGATCACCGTGACCGCCGGCGGCACCCGCGAACCGCTCGACCCGGTCCGCTTCCTGGGCAACCGCAGCTCCGGCAAGCAGGGGTACATGCTGGCCCGCGTCGCCGCCCAGCGCGGCGCCGACGTCACGTTGATCAGCGGCTACACCGCCGATCTGCATCCGCCGGCCGCCGTCGACGTGGTCTCGGTGCGCACCGCGGCGGAGATGAACGACGTGGTCAAGGCGCACAGCCACGGCGTCGACGCGATCATCATGGCCGCCGCCGTCGCCGACTTCCGACCGACCACCGTGTCGTCCGCGAAGATCAAGAAGGGCAGCGAGGACGAGCCCGACCGCATCCTGTTGACCCGCAACGACGACATCCTCGCCGGGCTGGTCACCGACCGGCGCGCCGGGACGATCGACGCGAAGACCGTCATCGTCGGATTTGCCGCCGAGACCGGTGACGACCACGGCGGTGTGCTCGATCACGCCCGCGACAAGCTCGCGCGCAAGGGCTGCGATCTGCTGGTGGTCAACGCCGTCGGCGAGGGCAAGGCCTTCGAGATGGACGACAACGCCGGCTGGTTGCTCGGATCCGACGGTTCGGAGCGGGTGCTCGAACTCGGCTCCAAGGCCCGCATGTCGGCCGGGGTCCTCGACGCCCTCGCCGATCTGCTCGCCAAGCGTCCCGGCTTGTGACACCCGGTGGGGGTACCGTCGATGCGTACGACGCGACCACCCACTTGTCACAATCCCGCTGACGGGAAGACGCTCCTGCGGGCCCGCGGGGGTTAGGGTCGGGCGGTCCGCACCGTCCCGGATTCCGGCGTGACGCCGCGCGGGACGGAAAACGACCGGGGGCGACGCCGGCTGCAGAGCAGCCCGGGGTGCCCCACATCGACATGACCGAGGGTTGCGCCGCACGCGACCGTGAATGAGATCCGAAGGGGAGACCGTGAGCACGTCCGGCAGCCGCCTGTTCACCAGCGAGTCCGTGACCGAAGGGCATCCCGACAAGATCTGCGACGCGATCAGCGACTCGATCCTGGACGCTCTGCTCGCCCAGGATCCGCGGGCGCGGGTCGCGGTGGAAACCCTGGTGACCACCGGCCAGGTTCACGTCGCGGGTGAGGTCACCACCTCCGCCTATGCCGATATCCCGAAGATCGTGCGCGACAAGGTCCTCGAGATCGGCTACGACTCGTCGGCGAAGGGCTTCGACGGCAACTCCTGCGGCGTCAACGTCGCGATCGGCTCCCAGTCACCGGAGATCGCACAGGGTGTCGACACCTCGCACGAGGCCCGTACCGGCGACGAGGTCACCGACGACGACATCCAGCGTCAGGGTGCCGGCGACCAGGGCCTGATGTTCGGCTACGCCATCCGCGACACCCCGGAGCTGATGCCGCTGCCGATCGCACTGGCACACCGGCTGGCCCGCCGCCTGACCGAGGTGCGCAAGACCGGCGTCCTGCCCTACCTGCGTCCCGACGGCAAGACGCAGGTCACCATCGAGTACGACGGTGACGTCCCGGTCCGCCTCGACACGGTCGTCGTGTCGACGCAGCATGCCGCCGATATCGACCTGGACAACCTGCTCGCTCCCGATATTCGCGAGCACGTGGTCAACACCGTGCTCACCGAACTCGGTCACGAGACCCTCGACGTCTCCGACGTGCGGTTGCTGGTCAACCCGACCGGACGCTTCGTGCTCGGCGGACCGATGGGTGACGCCGGTCTGACCGGCCGCAAGATCATCGTCGACACCTACGGCGGCTGGGCACGCCACGGCGGCGGCGCCTTCTCCGGCAAGGACCCGTCGAAGGTCGACCGCTCCGCCGCCTACGCGATGCGGTGGGTCGCCAAGAACGCCGTCGCCGCCGGATTGGCCGAGCGCATCGAGGTCCAGGTGGCCTATGCGATCGGCAAGGCCGCGCCGGTCGGGCTGTTCGTGGAGACCTTCGGCACCGAGACGGTCGACCCGGCCCGCATCCAGTCCGCGATCACCGAGGTCTTCGACCTGCGCCCCGGCGCGATCATCCGCGATCTGGACCTGCTGCGCCCGATCTACGCCCCCACCGCGGCGTACGGGCACTTCGGCCGGACCGATATCGATCTGCCCTGGGAGCGCACCGACCGGGCGGACAAGCTCCGCGCGGCCGCCGGTGCCTGATACCGCTCGGTGACACCCGAGCCGGGTCCGGCCGGGCCCGACCCGGGCGTGGGGACGCCGCCGGCCGACCGCGAGCCGCCGGAGCACGATGTGCTGCTCGAGGTCGAACCGGTGCTCCCGCCGACGCCGCCTGCCAAACGCGCGGCGCGCACGGCTGCGGCGGCGAGGAAGAAAGCCACGGCCGCGCCCGCCCGCGCGGCGGCGGAGACCGACAAGGTCGCCCGGGTCCTGCCGATGCTGGGCCTGGCGCACCTCGACAGACCCTTCGACTATCTCGTGCCGGCCGAACTCGATGAGCAGGCCCAACCCGGTGTCCGGGTGCGGGTGCGGTTCTCCGGACGCCTCGTCGACGGATTCGTCCTCGAACGACGCGAGGACACCGACCACTCCGGCCGTCTCGGCTGGCTCGACAAGGTCGTCTCACCCGAACAGGTGCTGACCCCGCGGATCGCGGATCTCGCAGAAACGGTGGCCGCCCGGTACGCCGGAACGCGATCCGACGTGCTGCGGCTGGCGATCCCCCCGCGGCACGCCCGCGTCGAGGCCGAAACGCCGGCGGAGCCGATCGAGCCCGGCCGGGTGGACCGCGCCGCGATCTTCGCCGATCCCACCGGATGGGGCCGCTACCGGCACAGCGCGAACTTCGCCGACGCGGTGGTCGCCGGCCGCACCCCGCGCGCGATCTGGCAGGCGCTGCCGGGGGAGGACTGGGCGGCCCGCTTCGTCGACCAGGCGCTCGCCGCCGCCGAACCGGACCGCGGGGTGCTGGTCCTCGTCCCCGACCAATACGACCTCGACCGCATGGTCCGCGCCTTCGCCGACCGCACCACCGAGGGTTCGGTGGTCGCACTGGCCGCGGGTCTCGGACCCACCCAGCGGTACCGCCGTTGGCTGTCGATCCTGCGGGGGAGCGCCCGCATCGTCATCGGCACCCGCAGCGCGGTCTTCGCTCCGGTGCGCGACCTCGGCCTGATCGCCATGTGGGACGACGGCGACGAGAGCTGGGTGGAGCCGCGCGCTCCCTATCCGCACGCGCGGGAGGTGGCGCTGCTGCGGGCACATGCCGAGGGGGCGGCGGTGCTGCTCGGCGGCTTCGGACGCACCGCGGAGGCCCAGGCGCTGGTCGCGACCGGGTGGGCGCACGACCTGGTGGCCGATCGAGCGGTGCTCCGGTCGGCGATGCCGCGGATCGTCGCTCCCGGCGACAGCGAACGCGCCCTCGACCGCGACCCGCTCGCCGGGGCGACCCGACTGCCGGGCATCTTCTTCGAAACCGCACGCGCCGCGATCGCCGCCGACGCCCCCGTCCTGGTGCAGGTGCCGCGCCGCGGCTATCTACCCGCCGTGGTCTGCGCGGTCTGCCGCACCCCGGCCCGATGTCGCCGCTGCAACGGCCCGCTGCGACTCGACTCCGGCGATCGCGACGCCACCGCGGTCTGCCGATGGTGTTCGCAGCCGGAACCGCGACCCCGCTGCGGCGCCTGCGGGTCGAACCGGCTCCGCGCCGCGGTGATCGGCAACGAGCGCACCGCCGAGGAGTTGGGCCGCGCCTTCCCCGGGGTGCCGATCCGCCGGGTCACCGGCGACGACCGGCCCGATCACCTGCCCGCGGGCGCGGCCCTGGTGGTCGCCACCCCCGGCACGGAACCACCGGTGACCGGCGGATACGCGGCGGCGGCCCTGCTCGACGGCTGGGCGCTGCTCGGTCGAGCCGATCTGCGCGCGAGCGAACGGGCCCTCGCCCGCTGGATGTCGGCGGCGGCTCTGGTGCGGCCGAACGGCACGGTCGTGGTGATGGCCGACCCCGGCCTGCCGACCACGCAGCACCTCATCCGCTGGGACCCGGTCGGGGCGGCGCAGGCCGAACTCGACCAACGCGCCCAGCTCGGCTTCCCGCCCGCGGTGCACCTGGCGGCGATCGACGGCTCCGAGGGCGCGATCTCCGCCCTGCTGGCGGTGACCGACCTGCCCGAGGCCGCCACCACGCTGGGACCGGTGCCGCTGCCGCCGGGGGAGCGGCTGCCCGCCTCCGGCGACGATCCGGACGATCCCGCCGCGCGCATGCTGGTGCGCGTCCCCCGCGCGGCGGGCGGCGCCCTCGCCGCATCCCTGGCCGCCGGCCGCTCCCACCTCGGCGCCCGCCACGCCTCCCCGCCCCTGCGCGTCGGCATCGACCCGCACCGCATCGGCTGATCCGGCGACGTTTGGGTACGCCCACCCGCGGTGAGCGCGGGTAGGCGTCCACAAACGTCGCAGTGGGGTCGCCGTAAGCTCGCTGGGTGCGTCTTGTCTTTGCGGGTACCCCCGAACCGGCGGTGCCGTCCCTGCGTCGATTGCTCGCGTCCGACCGCCACGAGGTCGTCGCGGTGCTCACCCGACCGGACACGGTCGCCGGGCGGGGCCGCAAGGCGGTCCGCTCGCCGATCGCCCGTCTCGCCGACGAGCACGGCGTCGAGGTGCTCGCGCCCACGCGCGCCTCCGACCCGGACCTGCTCGCCCGACTGACCGAGCTCGCCCCGGACTGCTGCCCGGTGGTCGCCTACGGCAACCTGCTGCGTGCCCCGCTGCTCGAGGTCCCGAAGTTCGGCTGGATCAACCTGCACTTCTCGTTGCTGCCGGCGTGGCGCGGCGCCGCGCCGGTGCAAGCCGCGATCGCAGCGGGCGACGAGGTCACCGGGGCGAGCACCTTCCTGATCGAGGAGGGCCTCGACACCGGGCCGGTCTTCGGGGTGGTCACCGAACGGGTCACGCCGACCGACACCGCGCAGACCCTGCTCGACCGTCTCGCCGAGACCGGCGCGGTACTGCTCGAACGCACCCTCGACGGGATCGAGGACGGCGCGATCGCCCCGCAACCGCAGAGCCACGACGGGGTCTCGCACGCCCCGAAGGTCACCGTCGACTCCGCCCGCATCGTATGGACCCTGCCGCCGGCGATCGTCGAACGGCGGATCCGCTCGGTCACCCCCGCACCCGGGGCGTGGACGACCATCGGCGAGACCCGCCTCAAGGTCGGCCCGGTCCAGCAGACCGACGTCACCCTGCCCGCCGGCCGCGTCGCGGTCTCCAAGCGCGAGGTACTCATCGGCACCGCCGGGACCGCCGTACGACTCGACCGCATCCAACCGCAGGGCAAGAAGGAGATGATCGCGGCCGACTGGGCCCGCGGCGCCCACCTGCCCGACGACGCCGAGGCCCGCTGATATGCCCACCGAACCCCGCGGCAACCGCTCCTCCGGCCGACGCCGGCCCGCCCCCGCCCGACGCGGCGACGGCCGCGGCGGCAAGGGACCCAACCCGCGCACCGCCACCCCGCCGGCCCCGATCGACCCCGCCCGCACCGCCGCCCGCGACGTCCTGCGCGCGGTCCGTCGCGACGACGCCTACGCCAACCTGCTGTTGCCCCGGCTGCTGCGCGAACGCAAGATCACCGAGCGGGATGCCGCCTTCGCTACCGAGCTGACCTACGGGGCCAGCCGCACCCTCGGCCTGCTCGACGCGATCATCTCGGCCGCGGCCGACCGCCCGATCGACGCGATCGACGGCGACGTACTCGACCTGCTGCGCCTCGGCGCCTACCAGTTGTTGCGCACCCGGGTCGCCACCCACGCGGCGGTCGCCACCACCGTCGACATGGCGCGCGAGGAGTTCGGCAGCGGCCGCGCCGGCTTCGTCAACGCGGTCCTGCGCCGCGTCTCGGAGGCGGACGAGGACAGCTGGATCGCACGTCTGCAGCCGGACGCCGCGGCCGATCCGATCGGAAACCTCGCCTTCCGCCACGCCCACCCGGAATGGATCGCGCAGGCGTTCGCCGACGCGTTGGGGGAGCGCGCCGGGGAACTGCCCGATCTGCTCGCCGCCGACAACGCCCGCCCCGAACTGCATCTGGTCGCCCGGCCCGGCGCGATCACCGCCGAGGAATTGGCGCTCTCGACCGGGGGTGAGGTCGGCCCCTACTCGCCGTATGCGGTGCACCTGGACGGCGCCGGCGATCCCGGCCGCATCGACGCGGTGCGCGACCGCATGGCATCGGTCCAGGACGAGGGCAGCCAACTCGTGGTGCTCGCGCTCGAACGCGCCCAGCTGGTCGGACCGGACGGCGGCCGCTGGCTCGACCTGTGCGCCGGTCCCGGCGGCAAGGCCGCGCTGCTCGGGTCCCTCGCCGACATCGAGGGCGCCCGCGTCGACGCGGTCGAACCGTCGACACACCGCGCCGAACTGGTGCGCACCGCGGTCGACGGGCTGCCGGTCGAGGTGCACGTCGTCGACGGTCGGAGCAGCGGCCTCGAACCGGGCTACGACCGCGTTCTGGTCGACGCGCCCTGCACCGGCCTCGGTGCGCTGCGACGTCGCCCCGAGGCGCGCTGGCGGCGGACCGAGGAGGACCTGCGCGATCTGACCCGCCTGCAGCGCGAACTGCTGGCGGCGGCGGTCGACCTGGTGCGGCCCGGCGGCGTCATCGCCTACTCGACCTGTTCGCCGCATCTGTCGGAGACCATGCGGATCACCGCCGACGCGACCCGCCGGTTCGGACTCGAACCGCTCGATACCGCCGGGGCGCTCGCCGAGGTCCCCGACGCGGCCGCCTTCGGGGGAGCCGCGCAGCTGTGGCCGCACCGCCACGGCACCGACGGCATGTTCGTCGCGCTCCTGCGCAAGCCGGTCTAGTCGGTCCGCGGTTGCCGCGGTACGGGTACCGGTTCGGAGCTCGGCGGTACAGCCGCCGCTCGCGGTGCCGGGCGCCGTCCAACGTCCCGGCGGTCGGCTCCGACCGGTCGGGCTGGGTTCCGCCGGTATCGCCCGGACTCAGGGCGGATCGAGCCGCCGCCGCAGCAGGCAGAAGTGGTTGCCCTCCGGATCGGCCAGGACGTGCCAGGATTCGTCGCCGGTCTGTCCGACATCGGCCGGGGTCGCGCCGAGCGCCAGCAGCCGCTCCAACTCGGCCGACTGATCGCGGTCGGTCGGGCTCAGATCGATATGCAGCCTGGGCTTCGCCGGCTCCGGACGCTCGGACGGGCTCAGAATGATCGTCGGCTGCCGACCGCCGAAGCCGTCGCGCGCACCGATCTCGATCGCCCCGCCGTCGCGGTCGAGCACCACGAAGTCGAGCACCTCGCACCAGAACCGGGCCAGGGTCTCGGGATCGCGACAGTCGAGCACGAGTTCACCGATACGGCAGGCCATCACCGCACCTTGCGCCCCGCGACCCGACCCGGTCAACACAATTTTCGGCCGGCGGTCCGCCCTCGATCCCGCGCATGCCCGGTGATTCGTCGCCGCGCCCCCTAGAGTCGGCGATATGTCCGATGTGCTCCTGATCCTGGCCGGGTTGATCGGGCTGGTCGTAGGTGCGGAGGTTCTCGTGCGCGGCGGTTCGGCGATCGCCGCCCGGCTCGGTGTCTCGCCGCTGTTGATCGGACTGACCGTCGTGTCGATCGGCACGAGCCTGCCGGAACTCGCGGTCGGCGTCGACGCCGCTCGCCTCGGTGCCGGGCCGTTGGCGATCGGCAATATCGCCGGTACCAATATCGTCAACCTGCTGCTGATCCTGGGCTTGTCGGCCGCGATGATCCCGCTGGCGCTGGGCCGTCAGACCGTCCGGCTCGACTTGCCGGTGATGGTCGGCAGCGCCCTGCTGTTGCTGCTGTTGAGCCTCAACGGTTCGCTCTCCCGCCTCGATGGCTTCATCTTGCTGGCGGTGGCGATCGTCTACACCGCCGTGGTGATCCGGGTCGAACTGCGGTCGCGGGCTGCCGCTCGAGCGACCGCTTCCGACCCGGTCGGTCCCGACCGACCTCCGGCGGGGGACGGGCCCGATGCGGATGATGGCGCTGATGCACCGTCCGGGTCGTCGGCGCCGTTGTGGCGTGCGGTCCTGCAATTGGTCGGCGGCATCGCCGTCGTGGTATTTGCCGCCGACTGGCTGGTCAAAGGGTCGATCTCGGTCGCCTCCGACCTCGGTGTCAGCGAAGCCTTCATCGGGCTGACGATCGTCGCGATCGGTACCTCGGCGCCGGAATTGGTCACCACGATCGTGTCGACGATCCGGGGTGATCGGGACCTCGCGATCGGCAATCTCGTCGGCTCGAGCGTCTATAACGTCACGCTGATTCTGGGCGCCTCCGCGCTGGTGATGCCGCTGGAAGTGACCGACGAGCTCATCCGGATCGACCTGCCGTTGATGGCGGCCGTCGCGCTGCTGTGTGTACCGGTCTTCCTGACCGGTCGGCGGATCTCGCGGCTCGAGGGCATCGCCTTCGTCCTCGCCTATGTCGTCTACCTCGCGGTGCTGATCGCCTTCCGCGCCTAGGTTGTCGGCTGGAATGACGCGCACGCTCGCCGGGGCTGTCGGTCGGTGGGTCTAGCGTGGCGGCCATGCCACTTCCGAAGGATGAACGCGAACAGTTCCTCGCCGAACCGCATATCGCGGCGTTGTCCGTCGCGGCCGGAGCGGATCGCGGCCCGCTCACGGTGCCGATCTGGTACCAGTACCAACCCGGTGGTGACCCGTGGGTCCTGACCGGGGAGGGTTCGCGCAAGCATCGTCTGATCGAGGCCGCCGGGCACTTCTCGTTGATGGTCGAACGCCTCGAGCCGTCGATCCGCTACGTCGCCGTCGACGGCCCGGTTGCGAGCATCGAGACGACCACCGATGACGAACTGCGCGAAATGGTCGAGCGCTACCTCGAGCCGGAGCAGGTGCAGCCCTATATCGACGGGGCGGCCGCCGGACACGGACCGTCGGTGACGATCAGGCTGCGGGCTGCGCACTGGTTGTCGGCCGACCTCGGCAGTCTGTAACCCCCCGATGCCGCGGCGCGGGCAACCCTGCAGCGACTCTCTCCGGATCGACAGCTCATCCAACTCGACATCGACGGTATCGGCGGCGGCGGAATCCACTGCGCCCCGCAGCAGCAGCCGCTGGTGTCGACGCGACCGGTTCGGGCGAAAAGGCCCTGCCGCTTGCTCCCCGGTCGCGATCATGGATCCGAACGGGCCGTGCGGGAAACCTCGTGTCGGGTGGCCCACACCACGCCGGAAGTTGATCATGTCACTACCCTGATGTGCTCGAGACTGAAAAGAGGGGGGCGGCGATGGGGTGGGTCGACCACGCGGTGTGGTGGCAGGTGTACCCGCTGGGTTTCTGCGGTGCCCCGATCAGGGAGCGCGATCCCGCACCCGGGCCGCGGCTGCGCCGACTGTTGGGCTGGTTGGACTACGCGGTCGAGTTGGGTGCCAACGGCCTGCTCCTCGGGCCGGTCTTCGCCTCCCGGTCGCACGGCTACGACACGATCGATCAGTTCCGGATCGATTCGCGCCTCGGTGACGAACGCGATTTCGACGACCTGGTTCACGAATGTCGCGAACGCGGACTGCGCATCGTTCTCGACGGGGTCTTCAGCCACGTCTCGCGGGCCCACCCGGATCTCGAGCGGGCCCTGCGGGACGGCCCGGACAGCGAATCCGCCGCGCTGTTCGATATCGACTGGCATTCGCCGAACGGCCCTCAGCCGCGGGTCTTCGAGGGACACTCCAGCCTCGCCCGCCTGAACCACCATTCCCCGCGCGCCCGCGACTACGCCGTGCGCGTCATGCAGCACTGGCTGTACCGGGGGATCGACGGCTGGCGCCTCGACGCCGCGTACGCGGTCGACCCCGCCTTCTGGGCGCAGGTCCTCCCGCGGGTGCGGGTCGATCATCCGGAAGCGTGGTTCCTCGGCGAGATGATCCACGGCGACTACGTCGGTTTCGTCGAGGAGTCCGGCGTCGACTCGGTGACCCAGTACGAGCTGTGGAAGGCGATCTGGTCGAGCCTGCGCGACGGCAACCTCCACGAGCTGAACTGGGCGCTCGAGCGGCACAACGAGTTCCTCGCGCACTTCATCCCGCAGACCTTCGCGGGCAATCACGACGTCACCCGCATCGCGAGCACCCTCGGGCCGGAGGGGGCGGTCACCGCCCTGGCGATCCTGATGACCGTCGGCGGTATCCCGTCGATCTACTCCGGCGACGAGCAGGGCTTCACCGGCGTCAAGGAGCGGCGCCTCGGCGGCGACGACGCGGTGCGCCCCCGCTTTCCCGGGCTGCCGTCCGATCTCGCCTCCTGGGGTGAGCCGATCCTGCGCGCCCACCAGGACCTGATCGGGCTGCGGCGGCGGCATCCCTGGTTGGTCTCGGCGACCACCAAGTCGCTGGCGCTCGAGAACCTGCGCAGCGCCTACCGGGTCATCTCGGTCGACGGGCGCGATCACCTGGACGTGGACATCGACCTGACCGACCAGCCGCGGGTCATCATTCGCGACCGGTCGGGTCGGATTCTGTGGGATCAGCGCCGACCGGCTTGACCCGAGGAGCGGCGGCCTATCCGTTCGGCCGGTAGGGGCCGCCGGCAGAAAAATGGGATGCGGACGCGGGGCCCGCGCTCCTACCGTTTCCTGTCGTGACCACCGCGCCGACCCTCGCGCCGCGGCTCGAAAATGCCCGTGGCGCCACCGCCGTCCCCGCCGCCCCGTTCGAGGGCATCGGGTGGCGACGGCTGCGCGGGGCCGCTGCGGGAGTGGCGTTGTCGCTCTCGATCGTCGGGGCGATCGCCGAGGCGATCGGAACGGTGGTCATCGGTCGGCTCGCGTCCGGCGCGACGGTCCCCCTGGTGGCGCTGCTGGGGGTATGCGTGGTCGGCGGCACCCTGCTCGACGCGGTCGGCCGGGTGATCTGGTCGACGCGGACCGTTCGGGCGGAGGGCCGCCTGCGCGACGATCTGCTGACGGCGGTGTGGTCGCAGCCGGTGCCGGCGCTGTCCGAACAGGCCGCCGGGGAACTCCTCGACCGCGTCGACGGCGACACCGCGGAGTTGGGCTCCCTGGTCCGCCAGCAGGTGTGGGACGTCCTGCGGGTCGGCTTCGCCGCCCTGCCGATGTGGATCGTTGCCGGGGTGACCTGGTGGCCGGCGTTCCTTCTCTTCCCGGTGGTCGCCGCCGCGCTCTGGGTCGCCACCCGCGGCCTCGCCGCGGAGATCGCGCGCCGCAAGGTGCTCGAGGAAGTTGCCTGGACCGATCAAGCCGCCCATCTGGAGGAGGCGATCGCCGCTCGCGACGACCTGCGGACCAGCCTGGGTGCGCCGCACGTCCTGCGGCGCAACGCACAGCTGTCCGCCCGGATCGTCGATCGGTTGCGCGCGGTTCTCGGTGTGCAGGCGCGGATGCTGCTGATCGGTGGCGGCCTGCTGCAGGGCCTGCTGGCGGCGGTCACGGTACTGGGCTTCGCCCTGGTCCTCGGCGACCGGTTGACGGTGGGAGCGCTGGTGACGCTCTTCCTGGTGACCGCCTCGTTTGTCGCGCAGATCGGCCAGGTGGCCGAACAGCTGCCGCAGCTGCAGGCCGGTATGGGTGCGGTCCTTCGGCTGCGCCTGCTGCTCGACGCGCCCCGCGAGCCGAACGGCGGCGCCGCGATTCCCGCCGGCGCCCTCGACATCCGTATCGAGGACCTGGCCTTCACCCACGGCGGCTCCTTCACCCTGCGGGTGGAGCGGCTCGAGGTACCGGCGGGGGAGACGATCGCCCTGGTCGGACGTTCTGGATCGGGTAAGTCGACGCTGGCGGCTTTGCTGTCGCGGGCCGTCGAACCGCCGGCGGGCGCCGTTTTCATCGGCGGTGTCGACGTGCGGGATCTCGACCCGATCCGGCTGCGCGAGGCGGTCGGGGTCGTCACCCAACGCACCGAGATCATCGCGGGCACGATCGCCCAGAACATCGCGCTGTTCGCCGATCTGCCGGCGGAGCGGATCACCGCCGCCCTGAACGAGCTCGGGCTGACGGCGTGGGTGGCGGGCTTCCCGCAGGGGATCGACACCCCCTTGGGGGCCGGCGGCACGGTGTTGTCAGCGGGGGAGGAGCAGTTGATCGCCTTCGCCCGGCTGTTGGTGCGCGACGTGCGGCTCGTCGTCCTCGACGAGGCGACCGCGCGGATGGACCCCGCCACCGAACGGTTGGTGGTCCGGGCGTCCGCGCGGCTGCTCGACGGTCGGACCGGCGTCGTGATCGCTCATCGGTTGGCGACGACCCGCCGGGCGGATCGGGTCGCGGTGCTGCGCGCCGGCCGGATCGTGCAACAGGGCGACCGCGCCGACCTCGCCGCGGTCGACGGTCCCTACCGGGACCTGCTCGCCCACGCGGGCACGGCGCCCGACGGACCCGACGAGCAGATCCCCGAGACGATCGTGCCCGACGGTGATGTGCTGCCCGCGGTCCGCTCCCGCGCGGAGTCGTCGCCGACCGCCGACGTCCGGGTGCCCGGCCTGGCGAAGGTGGTGGCGCGCGCGTTGGTCACCCTGCCGACGCACGGCCTGGTGGGGGCGGCCCTGTTCCTGGCGCTCGTGGTGACCGGCGCGCAAGGGGTGGTGACCGCTCATGCCTGGAGCTCCGTGGTCCAGGGCCTCTCCGACGGAGCAGGCCTCGGCGAACTGTGGCCCGCGCTGGTGATGGTCGTCGTCTCCCTGGTGGTCGGCGTGGTGGCGCTGCCCACGGCGTTCCGGCGGTACCTGCTCTGGTGGGTGGAGGTGCAATTGCGGGTGCGCACGGCGGTGCTGGTCGCGCAGACCGCGCCGCGCCGCGCCGCCGCGGGGGCGCCCGGCGAGATCGTCGCCCGCGCGCTCGATACCGAACGGCTGCTGATCTACGTCGATCGGTGGGTGGACCTGACCAACGGATCGATCGTTGTGGTCGTGGCGATCATCCTGACCGGCAGCCCGCTCGCGGGCCTGGTGCTCGGGGCGATCATGCTGGTCGCGGCGCTGACGTCGTGGGCGGCGCGCCGGGCGATGGGGTCGACCGCGGCGCGGGCCGGGCAGGCGCGGGCGACCTTCGGGCGGGTCCTGGTGTCCGCCCTGGAGGCCTCGCGCACGGTGCAACTGTCCGCGGCGACCGGAGCGGTGCGCGCGCATCTGCGTCGGGTCAACGCCGATCGGGTTGCCGCCTCGGTGCGCGAGTACGTGGTGTTCTTCGGCGTCCAGGCCATACTTCTGGCCACGGTGCAGATCGCGATCGTGGTCGTGTGGTGGGTGCATCTGGCCGGCGGCTGGGATCTGGCCGTCGCGCTGATGCTGTCGGTCACCATCTCCGGGTTCGGCTACTTCGGAATGGTCGCCGGCATGGTGATCAGCGATGCCCCCGGGGTGCGCGCCTGGCAGCGGGAGACCGCCGACTTCGCGGGCGGCGCCGACCTGATCGGTCTGCCCGGCGGCGTCGACCTGCGGGCGGGTACCGCCCCGGCGCCGGCACCGCCGATCGCCGACGATCTGCGGTCGTTCGAGCTGCGTGGGGTATCGGTGATCCACGAGGACGGCACGATCGGCGTCGAGGGGGTGACGACCACGGTGCGCCCCGGCGAACTGGTGCTGTTGGTCGGGCGCATCGGCTCCGGCAAGTCGAGCCTGCTGCGCGGCCTGGCGGGATTGGCCGATCACACCGGTGAGATCCGCTGGAACGGGCGACCGCTCGACCATCCGGAGCAGCTGCGGCCGGGCCGCGTCGCCTGGGTCGGACAGACGCCGCGGGTGCTGTCCGGGACGTGGGCGCAGAACATCGTGCTCGACCACCCGGACCGCGACGCCTGGTCGGCGGCCCGCGCCGCGCAGCTCGGTCCCGACCTGGCGGCGGCCGGCGGTCTCGAGGGTCGGGTCGGTCAGCGCGGGGTCCGGCTGTCCGGTGGTCAGGTGCAGCGGCTGGCGCTGGCCCGCGCCCTGGCGACCGGGTCGCGGGTGTTGCTGGCCGACGATGTGTCGAGCGCCCTCGACGCGACCACCGAACTCGAGCTGTGGACCGACCTGCGGCAGCGGGGGGTCACCGTGATCGGTGCGACCTCGAAGCGGGCCGCGCTCGCGCTCGCGGATCGGGTGATCGTGCTCGAGGCCGGTCGGGTCGCGGCCACCGGGACCTGGGCCGACCTCGCCGACCGGTGGGGGCATCTCGCCGGATGACCGCGCCCTCGGCAGCCGTGCGCTGCCGAGGGCGCCGGTCGGGTCCCATCCGGCCGCATCCGCCCGGGGGGGCTGACCGATCGGTGCCGGACATCACAGGACATCGAGGAATCGGGGTCGCACCCGGCCCGTTGTATCTCGGCGTGACTTCTTCCGACACGCGGGACACCGCCCTCGGCGCCGCGCCCGCCCCGGACCGGCAGCAGCTGTCGTCCCTGCGGGTCGCCGCGGCGATCATCGCGCTCGCCCTGGGTGGATTCGCGATCGGCACCACCGAGTTCGTCACCATGGGTCTGCTGCCCGAGATCGCGACCGGCATCGGCGCGTCCATCCCGTCGACCGGGCACATCATCACCTCCTACGCGCTCGGCGTGGTGATCGGCGCGCCGCTGATCGTCTCGCTCGGCGCCCGGCTGCCGCGCCGCGAACTCGCCGCCGGGCTGGTGCTGGCCCTCGGCGTCGGCAACGCGGTGACCGCGCTCGCGTCCGGTTACGACCACGTGATGTTCGCGCGGTTCCTCGCCGGACTGCCGCACGGCGCCTACTTCGGCGTCGCCTCGCTGATCGCCGCCTCGCTCGTCCCGCCGGACCAGCAGGGTCGCGCGGTCAGCCGGGTGATGATCGGCCTGTCGGTCGGCACCGTGATCGGCGTCCCGGTCAGCACCTGGCTCGGACAATCCTTCGGCTGGCGGGCCGCGTACTGGTTCGTCGTCGCGATCACCGTGGTGACCGCCGCCCTGATCATGTGGGCGATCCCGCACGTCCGCGGCGACAAGACCGCGACGGTGCGCCGCGAGCTCGAGGCGCTGCGCCGGCCAGCGGTCCTCTACGCCGTCGCGACCGGCATGATCGGCTTCGGTGGCATCTTCGCGATGTACAGCTACGTCTCGCCGCTGGTCACCGAGGAATCCGGGCTGTCGATCGAGGCGGTCCCGCTGGTGCTGTTGGCCTACGGCGTCGGATCGGTCATCGGATCGTGGGCCGCCGGCCCGCTGGTCGACTGGAGCATCAACCGCACGGTGATCGGATCGTTCGTGGTCACCGCGCTCGCCCTGGTCCTGGTGCTGCCGTTCGCCGGGAGCGCCGCCGCCACCATCGCGATCATCTTCGTGGTCGGCCTGCTCGGTTCGATGCTGTCGATCTCGTTGCAGGTGCGTCTGATGCGGGCGGCCGGCGATGCGGAGATGCTCGGCGCCGCCCTCAACCACTCGGCGCTCAACGTCGCCAACGGCCTCGGCGCGTTGCTCGGCTCGCTGGTGATCAGCGCCGGCTGGGGCTACCGCGCACCCAGTCTGGTCGGCGCCGGTCTGGCCGTCGGCGGATTGGCGATCTTCCTGTTCTCGCTGTGGGTACTCGGCCGCGGCGCGCAGCGGCAACGCTGCGACGACATCGCCCCGTCACCCGAACAGGCCTGACGGCTCGTCGGCCATCCCGACGTCTCCGCACCGGAGGCGTCGGGATTTCGTCAGAGCACTTGTTCTAGTTGAACTAGAACAAACGTGATACGGTGTGTACATGCTCGTTCGACTCGATCCCTCGCTGTCAACGCCGTTGTTTCAGCAGTTGGCCGCCTCGATTCGCGCCCAGATCGCCGCCGGCGACCTGGCGCCGGGGGACCGGTTGCCCGGCGCCCGCGAACTGGCGGCGTCCCTGGACGTCAACGTGCACACCATCCTGCGCGGTTACGGCGTACTTCGGGACGAGGGCCTGCTCGAGGTGCGGCGCAGCCGTGGAGCGGTCGTCACCGGACAGGCGAGTCGGGTTGCCGGCTCCGACCTGGCAGCGCTGACGACCGCCGTCGAGGAGGTTCGCGACCTTGCCCGCCGGCTGGGTCTGTCCCTCGATGAACTGCTCGACCTGATCCGAAAGGGGTATCAGACATGACCACCACACCCACCTCCCGCAGACCGACGATGCGTATCGCCATCGCCGCGATCGTGTTGCCCCTGATCTGGTTGATCGTCGGAGCGGTATTCGTCGCCGCCTGGCGATCCGATCTCCCCGATCCGATCGCCACGCACTGGGGCCCGCGGTCGATGCCCGACGGATTCGCTTCGGTCGACCAGCCGCTGTGGATGCTGCTCGTGATCGCCGCGCTGGTGATCGTCGCCGGGATCGCGATCACGGTGACCTCCTCGTCGTCGCCGATCGCCCGGTCCTTCGTCGGGCTCTCGTCCGGCCTGTCGGCGTTCCTCGCGGCACTGATCGTCGGGCTGACCGCCGTGCAACGGGGGGTGGCCGACGCCGCACAGGTCGCCTTCCCCGGCTGGGTCGTTCCGGTCGCCGGTGTGATCGCGATCGGGGCCGGATTCCTGGCGGCGGTGGTGATCCCGCCGTGGGTGGGAGCGCTCGCGTCGCCCGCGTCCGACAGCGCCGAGGCGTTGCCGATCGGGCCGACCGAGCGGGTGGTGTGGTCGTCCGCCGTGACGTCCCCGCTGCCGATCGTCCTGATCGCCGGTCTCGCCGCCGTCGCGACCGCAGCCGGCGCCGTGCTGCTCGGCATGTGGTGGATGCTGACGATCACCGCCGTATTGCTGGTGGCGACGGCGACGATGCTGACCGTCCGGGTCACCGTCGATCGGACCGGGCTGCAGATCCGGGGCACCCTCGGGTGGCCGCGCGCCCGGATCGCCGCCGCCGACATCGCGACCGTCGGCACCACCCGGGTCCGGGCGTTGCGCGACTTCGGTGGCTTCGGCTACCGGATGGCGGTCACCGGACCGCTGCGCGGAGCCCGCGGGTTCATCCTGCGCAGCGGAGAGGCGCTGGTGGTGACCACCCGCGACGGGCGAACCGAGGTCGTCGTGGTCGACGACGCACAGTCGGGCGCCGCCGTCCTCGAAGCGGTACGCCTGCGCGACACCAACCGGACACGCTGACCTCACTTGCCCCACGGGTGGCCGGTGGCATAGGAGTAGGCACATGACGGAAACCATCGACAGCGGCCGGCCGCTGTCGCCGATGATTGCCCCTTCGATCCTCTCGGCCGATTTCGCCCGCCTCGGCGACGAGATCGCGGCCATCGAGGGCGCGGACTGGGTCCACGTCGACGTGATGGACGCGCACTTCGTCCCCAACCTCACCCTGGGGCTGCCGGTGGTCGAGAGCCTGCTGGCCGCCACCGATATCCCGCTGGACTGCCACCTGATGATCGACAACCCCGGCCGCTGGGCGCCGGGGTATGCCGAAGCCGGTGCCTACAACGTCACCATCCACGCCGAGGCGACCGACGATCCGATCGCGGTGGCCAAGAACATCCGCGCGGCAGGTGCCCGTGCGGGCCTGAGCGTCAAGCCCGGTACCCCGATCGAGCCCTACCTCGAGATCCTGCGGCACTTCGACACCCTGCTGGTGATGAGCGTCGAACCCGGCTTCGGCGGCCAGTCGTTCATCCCCGACGTGCTCGGCAAGGCGCGCATCGTGCGGGACCTGGTCGACGCGGGAGAGCTGCAGGTGCTCGTCGAGATCGACGGCGGCATCAACGCCGACACGATCGAACAGGCCGCCGCCGCCGGCGTCGAGTGCTTCGTCGCCGGCTCGGCGGTCTACAACACCGACGACCCGGCCGAGGCGGTGCGCAAGCTGCGGGCCCGCGCCGCCGCGATCGCGGGATGACCGAGGCGGGCGGCGAGGCGTCGTCGGGGGAGCACCCGCGGCTCGGCAGCCCGGTCGAGTCGATCGAGGCGGCGATGGATCTCGCGATCGCCGCCTCGCAGGTCGTCCGCGGGAGCACCTATCCCAATCCGCCGGTCGGCGCGGTGGTGATCGACGCCGACGGCATCGTGCGCGGGGTCGGCGCCACCAGCCCACCGGGCGGTCCGCACGCCGAGGTCCACGCCCTGCGCCAAGCGGGCGATCGGGCCCGCGGCGGCACGATCGTCGTGACGCTCGAACCCTGCAATCACACCGGTCGCACCGGCCCGTGCAGCCACGCGGTGGCCGCGGCGGGCATCGTGCGGGTTCTGCACGCGGTCTCCGATCCGAACCCGACCGCCGCCGGGGGTGGCCACTACCTGCGGGAACATGGTATCGAGGTCGTCTCCGGCGTCGGCGCCGACCGGGTCGCGAGCGGTCCCCTCGACGCCTGGCTGCACCGGGTGCGCACCGGCCGACCCCTGGTCACCTGGAAGTACGCGGCCACCCTCGACGGGCGCATCGCGGCGATCGACGGCACCAGCCGGTGGATCACCGAGCCCGCCGCCCGCCGCCGCGTCCACGACCGACGCGCCCAACTGGGCGCCATCGTGGTCGGCACCGGAACCGTGCTCGCCGACGACCCGCAATTGACCGCCCGGCTGCCCGACGACTCGCTCGCCGCCCACCAGCCGACCCGCGTGGTCGTCGGCCGCCGGGAGATCCCGCCGACCGCTCGCATCCTCGACGACAGCGCCCCGACCCTGCTGCTGCGCGATCACGACCCCGCCGCGGTGATCGCACAGCTCGCCGACCGCGTCGACGTTCAGATCGAGGGCGGAGCCGTCCTCGCCGGCGCCTTCCTCGCCGCCGGGGCGGTCGATCGGATCGAGGCCTATATCGCGCCGGTGGTGCTCGGCGACGGCCTGCCCGCTGTGGTCGGGGCGGGTGTCGACACGATCGCGCACGTCCATCGCTTTCGCCCGCGGTCCGTCGAGTCGCTCGGCCCCGATACGCTCATCACATTCGATCGGGATCCGGCGGGTATCGGATTCCGGCAGGATTGAGCGGTCCACCGAAGGCGCGGAACGAGGAGTGCGGGTGTTCACCGGAATCGTCGAAGAACTGGGCGAGGTCGTCGATCGGGACGAGCTGACGGAGGCGGTGCGCTTCACCGTCCGCGGGCCGTTGGTCACCTCGGACGCCACACACGGCGACTCGATCGCGGTGAACGGGGTCTGTCTGACGGTGGTCGACATCGTCGACGGCGGATTCACCGCCGACGTGATCCAGGAGACGCTCGATCGGTCCAGCCTCGGCGGCGTGATCACCGGCAGCCGGGTCAACCTCGAGCGGGCGGCGCCCATCGGCGGTCGCCTCAACGGCCATATCGTGCAGGGCCACGTCGACGGCGTCGGGCGTGTCCTCAGCCGTACCTCGACCGACAACTGGGACGTCGTGCGCATCTCGCTACCCGCCGACCTGGCCCGTTACGTCGTGCTCAAGGGTTCGATCACCGTCGACGGCGTCTCGTTGACCGTCTCCGGTCTGCAGGACGATGCCGCGGACGGAAGCTGGTTCGAAATCTCGGTGATCCCCACGACGCGCGAGCTGACCACCATCGGCCGCGTCGACGTCGGCGATACCGTCAACCTGGAGGTCGACGTCATCGCGAAGTACGTCGAACGGCTGACAATCACCGCAGGACCCGCCTGAGGAACCTTGTCCGCATTGTCCGGCCGGGCCGGCATGTCGATCCCCTCCCCGGCGGGGACTACTGTGCGGTAGCAGGGTGTTGTATCCGGCGGTGATGGATCCGGTGAATGTAATCGTCCCAACGCGGCGGTCGCCGGGCCAGGATGGACCCGACCGAATTCGACAATGTGGTCGTGCAGGGCGAGACCGGAAGCGGAGATGGCGTGATCAAGTTCGACAGCATCGAGCGGGCGGTGTCGGATATCGCCGCCGGCAAGGCGGTGGTGGTCGTCGATGACGAGGACCGCGAGAACGAGGGCGACCTGATTTTTGCCGCCGAGAAGGCGACGCCCGAGTTGGTGGCCTTCATGGTGCGGTACACCTCGGGGTACCTCTGTGTGCCGTTGCTCGGCGACGACTGTGACCGTCTCGGTCTGCCCCCGATGTACTCCACCAATCAGGACAAGCACGGCACCGCCTATACGGTGACCGTCGATGCGCGCGCCAACGTCGGCACCGGTATCTCCGCCGCCGATCGCGCCACGACGATGCGGCTGCTCGCCGACCCGGACAGCCGGGCGATCGACTTCACCCGCCCCGGCCATGTCGTTCCGCTGCGCGCCCGCGAGGGCGGTGTGCTGCGGCGCCCCGGGCATACCGAGGCCGCGGTCGACCTCGCGACGATGGCCGGGCTGCGTCCCGCCGGCGTGATCTGCGAGATCGTCAGCCAGAAGGACGAGGGCGAGATGGCCCGCGGCGAGGAGCTGCGCGTCTTCGCCGACGAGCACGAACTGGCGATGATCTCGATCGCCGACCTGATCGCCTGGCGGCGTCGCCACGAGCGCCAGGTGCGCCGGGTCGCCGAGGCCCGCATCCCCACCCGCTTCGGTGAGTTCCGGGCGGTCGGCTACGACGGCATCAACGACGGTGTCGAGCACGTCGCGCTGGTCCGCGGCGATGTCACCACCGACAACGGCGACGACGTGCTGGTGCGCGTCCACTCCGAATGCCTCACCGGCGATGTCTTCGGCTCGATGCGCTGCGACTGCGGTCCGCAGCTCGAGGCGGCGCTCGAGATGGTCGCCCGCGAGGGCCGCGGGATCGTGCTCTACATGCGCGGTCACGAGGGCCGGGGGATCGGACTGATGCACAAGCTGCAGGCCTACCAACTGCAGGACGCCGGCGCCGATACCGTCGATGCGAACCTTCAGCTCGGACTGCCCGCCGACGCCCGCGACTACGGCCTCGGCGCCCAGATCCTCGTCGACCTCGGCGTCTCGTCGATGCGGCTGCTGACCAACAACCCCGCCAAGCGCGTCGGCCTGGACGGCTACGGCCTGACGATCCTCGAGCGGGTGCCGATGCCGCTGCGCGCCAACGCCGAGAATCTCCGCTATCTGCGCACGAAGCGCGACCGGATGGGCCACGATCTCGTGGGACTCGACGAATACGAGAGGGGTCAGACCCAGTGAGCGCCGAAGGCGAACCGCAGATCGACGTGACCGGCGCGAGCGGACTGACCGTCGCGATCGTCGGAAGTCGGTGGCATACCGAGATCTCCGATGCCCTGGTCGACGGTGCCCGGCGCACCGTCACCGCAGCCGGCATCGAACCGACCGTGGTGCGGGTCGCCGGGGCCAACGAGCTTCCGGTGATCGCCCAGGCGCTCGGTCGCGACCACGACGCGGTGATCGCCCTCGGGGTGGTCGTACGCGGCGAGACACCGCACTTCGACTACGTCTGCGACGCGGTGACGATGGGACTGACCCGCGTCGGCCTCGACCTCGGCAAGCCGGTCACCAACGGCGTGCTGACGGTCAACACGATCGAGCAGGCCCGGGCGCGGTCGGGGCTGCCCGGGTCGGTGGAGGACAAGGGCGCCCAGGCGGCGTCGGCGGCGCTCGACAGCGCCGCCACCCTCGCGAAGCTGGCGGCGGCCGCCCACGACGGCTTCGGGTTCGGCCGATGACCGCGGAGACGGGGCAACGGGTGGGCGACAAGACGTGGGTGTGGTCGGTGAGCTCCAAGCGCACCGCGCGCTACGCGATGGTCGCGGCGGCCATCATCTTCGCGGTGCACGTCGTGCTGGCCTTCACCCTGGTCGACGCCGGCTCCGGTACCGGGGTCTACTTCCGACCGGTCGACCAGCTGGCGATGCTGGCGATCGGTGGCTGCCTCAGCGGCGCGGTCCTGTTGCTGGCCCGGTCGCGGCTGCGGGTCGGGCCGCAGGGGGTCGGGGTCCGCAACGCCTTCATGGAGAAGGTGATTCCCTGGAGCCGGGTGAACGGGCTCTTCTTCGTCGAGGGAGCGTCCTGGGCGCGTATCGAACTGCCCGACGACGAGTACACCCCGGTCCTGGCGATCCAGACCAACGACGGTGAGCACGCCGCCCGGGCGGCGGAGACCTTCCGCGAGTACATGGCCCGGTACACCGCCTCCTGACACGAGCGGTGCACCGCGGGACGGTGGACCGGAGCCGTCGGGGCCGGCGGCTAACCTGGAAGACGTGCCCGATCCCGCTTCCTATCGCCCGGCCCCCGGCTCGATTCCGGTGGACCCGGGGGTCTACAAATTTCGGGACGTACACGGTCGGGTCATCTACGTCGGCAAGGCCAAAAGCCTGCGCAGTCGCCTGAATTCCTACTTCGCCGACATCCTCGCCCTGCACCCGCGGACCCGGCAGATGGTGACCACCGCCGCCTCGGTCGAGTGGACCGTCGTCAGCACCGAGGTCGAGGCGCTCCAGCTCGAGTACAACTGGATCAAGGAGTTCGATCCGCGCTTCAACGTGCGGTACCGCGACGACAAGAGCTACCCGATGCTCGCGGTGTCGATCGGCGAACAGTACCCGCGGCTGTTCGTCTACCGCGGTGCCCGCCGCAAGGGCGTCCGCTACTTCGGCCCCTACGCGCACGCCTGGGCGATCCGCGAAACGCTCGACCTGTTGCTGCGCGTCTTCCCGGCCCGCACCTGCTCCAACGGCGTCTTCAAGCGGCATCGGCAGATCGACCGGCCCTGCCTGCTCGGCTACATCGACAAGTGCTCCGCCCCCTGCATCGGCCGGGTGAGCGCCGACGAGCATCGGGCCATCGTCGACGACTTCTGCGACTTCCTCTCCGGCCGCACCGACCGGTTGATCCGGCAGTTGGACGTGCGCATGCGGGAGGCGGCGGAGGCCCTCGACTTCGAGAACGCCGCCCGGCTGCGCGACGATCTGTCCGCGCTGCGGCGGGCCCTCGAGAAGCAGGCGGTCGTCCTCGGTGACGGCACGAACGCCGATGTGGTCGCCTTCGCCCGCGACGATCTCGAGGTCGCCGTTCAGGTCTTCCACGTCCGTGGCGGCCGGGTGCGCGGCCAGCGCGGCTGGGTAGTCGAGGCGGCCGACCTGCCCGACGACACCGGCGACGACGATCCCGACGACCTCTCCGCCGTCGTCGAGCAGTTCCTCACCCAGTTCTACGGCGAACAGGCCGCCCACGCCGAGGCCGCCGACGGCGCCGGCTCCGGGGCGATCCCGCGCGAGATCCTGGTCCCGCAGCTACCGCCGGACGCCGCCGAGGTCGAACGGTGGCTCGGCACCCTGCGGGGCTCCTCGGTCGTCCTGCGCGTCCCCAAACGCGGCGACAAAAAGGCCCTCGCCGAGACGGTCGCCCGCAACGCCTCCGAGGCGCTCAACCAGCACAAGCTCAAGCGGGCCGGCGACCTGACCACCCGCTCGGCCGCCCTGCAGGGCATCCAGGAGGCCCTCGACCTGGACTCGGCGCCGCTGCGCATCGAGTGCATCGACATCTCCCATGTCCAGGGCACCGACGTCGTCGGCTCCCTGGTCGTTTTCGAGGACGGTCTGCCGCGACGCAGCGATTACCGTCGCTATGCGATCAAGGAGGCGGCCGGGGACGGCCGATCGGACGACGTCGCCAGCATCGCCGAGGTGACGCGCCGGCGCTTCCGGCACTATGCCGCCGACCGGATCACCGTGCCGAGCGAGTCCGGCGCGCCCAAGGCGGACGACCCGGAGAAGGCCGGCGGCAAGCCGGGGCGCTTCGCCTACCCGCCGAACCTCTTCGTCGTCGATGGCGGTCCACCCCAGGTGGCGGCCGCGGCCGCGGTCCTCGACGAACTCGGCATCACCGACGTCGCGGTCGCGGGATTGGCGAAGCGGCTCGAGGAGGTGTGGCTGCCCGGCGAGCCCGATCCGGTGATCCTGCCGCGCACCGGCGATTCGCTGTTCCTGCTGCAGCGCATCCGTGACGAGGCCCACCGCTTCGCCATCGACTACCACCGCAGCAAGCGGTCGAAACGGATGACCTCCTCGACCCTCGACGCGGTCCCCGGGCTCGGCGAGGCACGGCGAACGGCCCTGGTCAGCCGGTTCGGCTCGGTCGAATTGTTGCGCAAGGCGAGCATCGAGGACATCACCTCGGTCCCCGGTATCGGCGAGACCACCGCACGGGCGGTATTGACCGCTCTCAATGGTCCCGCCGACGGTATGAATGGCGCACCCGACGGCGGGCACGATACCGTGCGGTCCGCAGATGAAGATCTACGCCAACCCGAGGTGGCGGGCAGCGCGAACGGTACCGTTGTGCGCGGTACGGGTACGCAATAGGTCGGTCGGCGGGTGGGACCTCCGACCGGGCGGTCTCGGCGTCGACGCGGGGGAGCGGTCGCCGCCGGGCGCCGAGCCGTGGCGAGCGGACGAACAATCGAGCGGGACACGACAGCGGGATACGACATGGAGCGGGGAGGGAGCGCTGTGAGCGAGTGCGGTGCGTCGTCGGCCGTGGTCGCGGCCGGTGCGAATCCGGAGGCCGAGCCGACCGCACCCGATGCCGCGGTGGCCACCGAGTCGGTCGTGCCCGAGATCGAGGTCGCGCTGGTGACCGGGCAGTCCGGCGCCGGTCGGGGGACCGCGGCGAAGGTGCTCGAGGATCTCGGCTACTACGTCAGCGACAATATGCCGCCCGAGCTGGTGACCCGCATGGTGCAGATCGGCCGGGAGTCCACCCCGCCGATCGAGCGGTTGGCCATGGTGGTCGATCTGCGCAGCCGACTGTTCAACGGCGACCTGCCGACGCTCAAGGCCGATCTGGCCGAGATCGGCGTGACCCCGCGCATCGTCTACCTGGAGGCCTCCGACGAGGTGCTCGTCCGCCGCTTCGAGTCGGTGCGCCGCAATCATCCGCTCCAGCATGTGCACACCGGCTCGGTCGCCGAGCGCACCCTCAGCGAGGCGATCGCCGAGGAACGCCGCCTGCTCGCCCCGGTCAAGGGTGTCGCCGACCTGGTGATCGACACGAGCTCGCTGTCGGTCCACGATCTGCGCCGGCGCATGGAGTCCGCCTTCGGCGGTCCCGACTCCGGCCTGGTCGCGGTGACCGTCCAATCCTTCGGCTTCAAGTACGGGCTGCCGCTCGACGCGGATGCCGTGTGCGACATGCGGTTTCTGCCGAACCCGTTCTGGGTGCCGGAGCTGCGGTCATCGACCGGCCAGTCGCCGGAGGTGGCCGACTACGTGCTCGGCGGTCCGGGCGCCCGGGAATTCCTCGAGGGTTACCACCGGCTGCTGCTGCTGACCGTCGACGGCTACCGCCGCGAGGGCAAGCGCTACCTGACGGTCGCGGTCGGATGCACCGGCGGCAAACACCGCAGCGTCGCGATCTCCGAGGCGCTCGCCGGGATGCTCGGCCGCTCACCGGGATTGTCGGTGCGCGTGAGCCACCGCGATATGGGGCGCGAATGACCTCGGCGCCCGAGGGAAGCTCCGCCGCGCCGCGCTCGATCGTCGCGCTCGGCGGCGGCCACGGCCTCTTCGCCACCCTGCGGGCCGCCCGGCTGCTCAGTCCCGACGTGACCGCGGTGGTGACCGTCGCCGACGACGGCGGTTCCTCGGGGCGACTGCGCGCCGAGTTGGATGTGATTCCACCCGGGGATCTGCGCATGGCGTTGGCGGCCTTGGCCGCTGACGATCACACCGGAACGCTCTGGGCCGAGGTCTTCCAGCACCGCTTCGGCGGCCGCGGCGCCCTCGCCGGCCACTCGGTGGGCAATCTGGTGATCGCCGGGCTGATGGAGGTCCTCGGCGATCCGATCGCCGCACTCGACGAGGCGGCCCGCCTGCTCGGGCTGACCGGACGGGTGCTGCCGATGTCGCCGATGCCGCTGACGATCGAGGCGGATGTGCAAGGTCTCGAGGAGGACCCGCGGGTGACAAACGTCATCCGCGGACAGGTCGCGGTGGCCACCACCCCGGGCAAGGTGCGACGGGTGCGGCTCATCCCGACCGACCCGCCCGCGGTGCCGGCGGCGATCGAGGCGATCGAGCGCGCCGACCTGGTCATTCTCGGTCCGGGGTCCTGGTTCTCGTCGGTGATCCCGCACGTTCTGGTGCCCGATCTGCTCGCCGCGCTGTCGGAGACGATGGCGACGAAGGCGTTGATCCTCAACCTCGCCCCGCAGCCCGGCGAAACCGCCGGGTTTTCTGCGGAGCGGCATTTACACGTACTGTCCCAACACGCGGCGCGGTTCACCGTCGACGACATCCTCGTCGACTCGACGACGGTGACACCGGGTGCGGAGCGCGGACATCTCGACCGGGCGGCCGCCCTGTTCGGTGCCGGCGTTCGCTACGTCGACGTCGCCCGAACCGGAACGCATGTCCACGACGAGACGAAGTTGGCCGCGGCCCTCGACGCCCTCCAGGGGCGTCGCGCACGGTCGAGGACGGAGGCTGTGCGATGGCGATGACCGCCGAGGTCAAGGACGAGCTCAGCAGGCTCGAGGTCACCAGGGTCAGCTGCCGACGCGCCGAGGTGTCCGCGCTGCTGCGCTTCGCCGGCGGCCTGCACATCGTCGCCGGCCGGGT
This sequence comes from Millisia brevis NBRC 105863, assembly GCF_001552615.1. Taxonomy (GTDB): domain Bacteria; phylum Actinomycetota; class Actinomycetes; order Mycobacteriales; family Mycobacteriaceae; genus Millisia; species Millisia brevis. The sequence goes on along the minus strand of NZ_BCRN01000002.1, from coordinate 177,853 downwards.
GGTCGTCGAGGCCGAGGTCGACACCGGGTCGACCGCGCGCCGGCTGCGCCGCGAGATCTTCGACCTCTACGGCTATCAGGCCGATGTGCACGTCCTGGGCGCCGGCGGTATGCGTCGGTCCACCCGCTACGTGGTGCGGGTCGCCAAGGACGGCGAGACCCTCGCCCGCCAGACCGGGCTGCTCGATCTGCGCGGGCGCCCGGTGCGCGGTCTACCCGCCCAGGTGGTCGGCGGCAGCACCGCCGACGCCGAGGCGGCCTGGCGGGGAGCCTTCCTCGCGCACGGTTCGTTGACCGAGCCGGGGCGATCCTCCGCGCTCGAGGTGTCCTGCCCCGGTCCGGAGGCGGCGCTGGCCCTGGTCGGTGCGGCCCGCCGGCTCGGGATCTCCGCCAAGGCCCGCGAGGTGCGCGGCGCCGACCGCGTCGTCGTCCGCGACGGTGAGGCGATCGGCGATCTGCTGACGCATATGGGCGCCCACGCTGCTCGGCTGAACTGGGAGGAGCGGCGGATGCGCCGCGAGGTGCGCGCCACCGCCAACCGGCTCGCCAACTTCGACGACGCGAATCTGCGGCGGTCCGCCCGCGCGGCCGTCGCCGCCGCCGCCCGGGTGGAGCGCGCGCTCGACATCCTCGCCGACGAGGTGCCGGACCACCTGGCCGCCGCCGGGCGGCTGCGCGTGGAACACCGGCAGGCCTCGCTCGAGGAACTCGGACAGCTGGCCGACCCGCCGATGACCAAGGACGCCGTCGCCGGACGGATCCGCCGGTTGCTGTCGCTGGCCGACCGCCGGGCCCGCGAACGCGGCATACCCGACACCGAGTCCGCGGTCACCGCGGATCTGCTCGACGACGCCTGAGTCGGATTTTTCGCACTGTTCGGCCTGCCGTGGTCGGGCCCTTCGCCGCCCGTTATGTGATGTGCGTCTCCGGTGCCCGGAAGGTGACGGTGGCGACACCATGATCTGGTGCGTTCCGGTACCCGATTCGAACGTTGTGCGATTAGGGTTGGAACTGGTTGATCCAGGCCGGGTCGCTGTCGCCAACGCAACGTCGCGCCCGTCCACTGATGTACACGACGAGCAACTTAGGAGCTAACAGTGACGGTGCGCGTAGGTATCAATGGCTTCGGGCGGATCGGCCGGAACTTCTTCCGGGCGGTCGACGCACAGAAGGCGCTCGGTACCACCGACATCGAGATCGTCGCCGTCAACGATCTCACCGACAATGCCACCCTGGCCCACCTGCTGAAGTTCGACTCGATCCTCGGCCGCCTCGACAAGGATGTCGTCGTCGACGGCGACAGCATCATCGTCGGCGGAACCCCGATCAAGGCCCTCGAGGTCCGCGAGGGACCCGCCGCGCTGCCGTGGGGCGACCTGGGCGTCGACGTGGTGGTCGAGTCCACCGGCATCTTCACCGATGCCGCCAAGGCCAAGGGCCACCTCGACGCCGGCGCCAAGAAGGTCATCATCTCCGCCCCCGCCAAGGGCGAGGACATCACGATCGTCATCGGCGTGAACGAGGACAAGTACGACGGCACCCAGAACATCATCTCGAACGCGTCCTGCACCACCAACTGCCTCGGTCCGCTGGCCAAGGTCGTCAACGACGAGTTCGGCATCGTCAGTGGTCTGATGACCACCATCCACGCCTACACCCAGGACCAGAACCTCCAGGACGGCCCGCACAAGGACCTGCGTCGCGCCCGCGCCGCGGCCCTGAACATCGTGCCGACCTCCACCGGTGCCGCCAAGGCGATCGGCCTGGTCCTCCCCGAGCTCAAGGGCAAGCTCGACGGCTTCGCGCTGCGCGTGCCGATCCCCACGGGTTCGGCCACCGACCTGACCGTCGAACTGGACAAGAAGGCGTCCGTCGAGGACATCAACGCCGCCCTCAAGGCCGCCGCCGAGGGCCCGCTCAAGGGCATCCTGCGCTACTACGACGCGCCGATCGTCTCCTCGGACATCGTCACCGACCCGGCCTCGTCGATCTTCGACGCCGGCCTGACCAAGGTCCTCGGCAACCAGGCCAAGGTCGTCTCCTGGTACGACAACGAGTGGGGCTACTCCAACCGCCTGGTCGACCTGGCGGACCTGGTCGGCAAGTCCCTCTGATCGGAGCGACGACGTGACTGTCCCCACGCTTGCCGAGCTGATCGACAGCGGGGTTTCCGGGCGCACCGTGCTGGTGCGCTCGGACTTCAACGTCCCGCTCGAGGACGGCCGGATCACCGATCCGGGTCGTATCGAGGCTTCGCTGCCGACGATCAATGCTCTGCTGGACGCCGGGGCGGCCGTGGTGCTCACCGCGCACCTCGGCCGGCCCAAGGGTGAGCCGGATCCGAAGTACTCGCTGGCACCGGTGGCCGAGAAGCTCTCCGAGCTGCTCGGTCGCCACGTGCAGCTCGCCGCCGACGTGGTCGGCACCGACGCCCAGGCCCGGGCCGAGGGGCTGACCGAGGGCGACGTGCTGCTGCTGGAGAACGTGCGCTTCGATCCGCGCGAGACCAGCAAGGACGAGGCCGAGCGGGGTGAGCTGGCCAAGGCGCTGGCCGACCTGGTCGGTCCCGGAGCGGCGTTCGTCTCCGACGGTTTCGGTGTGGTGCACCGCAAGCAGGCGTCGGTCTACGACGTCGCGAAGCTGCTGCCGCACTACGCCGGAAAGCTGGTCGCCACCGAGGTCGACGTTCTGAAGAACCTGACCGAGGACCCGAAGCGGCCCTATGCGGTCGTGCTGGGCGGCTCGAAGGTCTCCGACAAGCTCGGCGTCATCGAGGCGCTCGCGCCCAAGGTCGACACCCTGGTGATCGGCGGCGGCATGGCGTTCACCTTCCTTGCCGCACAAGGCTTGTCGGTGGGCACCTCGCTGCTGCAGGAAGACCAGATCGACGTCTGCAAGGGCCTGCTCGAGCGGTTCGCCGACGTCATCCACCTGCCCGTGGATGTTGTTGTCGCCGACTCGTTCTCGGCCGACGCGGAGGCGCAGACCGTCTCCGCCGAGGAGATCCCCGAAGGCTGGATGGGTCTGGACGTCGGGCCGGAGTCGGTGTCGCGGTTCGCCGCGGTGCTCGGCAACGCCAAGACGATCTTCTGGAACGGTCCGGCCGGTGTCTTCGAGTTCGAGAAGTTCTCGGCGGGCACCAAGGGCATCGCCGAAGCGATCATCGGGGCGACGGCCAAGGGCGCGTTCAGCGTTGTGGGCGGCGGTGACTCCGCCGCGGCGGTGCGCACCCTCGGTCTCGACGAGGACGGCTTCTCCCATATCTCCACCGGCGGTGGAGCTTCGCTCGAGTACCTGGAAGGCAAGACGCTTCCGGGTCTCGCCGTCCTCGAGGAGTCGGCTCCGTGAGCGCACGCAAGCGGCTGATCGCCGGCAACTGGAAGATGAACCTCAACCACCTCGAAGCGATCGCCCTGGTGCAGAAGATCGCCTTCGCCCTGCCGGCGAAGTACCTCGAGGCGGTCGACGTGGCGGTGATCCCGCCGTTCACCGATCTGCGCAGCGTGCAGACCCTGGTCGACGGAGACAAGCTGCTGCTCACCTACGGGGCGCAGGACATCTCGGTGCACACCTCCGGGGCGTACACCGGTGAGATCAGCGGGGCCTTCCTGGCCAAGCTGGGCGTCACCTGGGCGGTGGTCGGACACTCCGAGCGCCGCGTCTACCACGGTGAGGACGATGCGCTGGTCGCGGCAAAGGCCAAGGCCGCGTTGAGCTTCGGGCTGATCCCGATCATCTGCATCGGTGAGGGCCTCGACATCCGGGAAGCCGGAACGCATGTCGAGTACAACCTCGAGCAGCTGCGCGGCTCGCTCGCCGGCCTGACCAACGAGCAGATCGCCGGCTCGGTCATAGCCTACGAGCCGGTCTGGGCCATCGGTACCGGCAAGGTCGCGAGTTCCGCGGACGCGCAGGAGGTCATCGGTGCGCTGCGCACCGAGGTCGCCTCAATCGCCGACGCGGAGACCGCCGCGGCGGTGCGCATCCTCTACGGCGGTTCGGTCAAGTCCGGCAATATCGGCGAGATCGTCGCCCAGCCGGATATCGACGGAGCCCTCGTCGGTGGTGCCTCCCTCGACGCGGACGAGTTCGCCAAGCTCAGCGCTCTGGCGGCCGGCCTCTAAGCACGGTTTTCCACCTTTCGCCGCAGCAACCACCCGGTTGCTGCGGCGAAAGTGTTTGTGCGAGTTCGGGGAGCAGCGTCAGTTGACGACAGTGCGCGCTAGGTCGACGAGCGTCTCCGCTCGGCGGACGAGCACCTGGACCTTGGAAGCGCCGACGCGCCGATGGGTGTACTCGACGGTGGATTTTTCTGCGATCAGCTCGCCGAGGGCCCGACACGCTCGTGCCTGTTCGGGGTGGCCGGCCAGGATCTTCTCCAACTCGCGCACGGCCTGGCGATGATCATCGGATTTCGCCGTTCGACCGGTCAACGCGGTTGCGATGGCGTCCTTTGCGCTTATACCGGCGTGGATCGCCATCCCTGCCGCCGGTATCCACAGGCGGTTGTCTTCCTCGTTCTGCGCGGCGAGGAGGAAAGCTTCCGCCTTCTCCAGGTACATGCGGGCCCGGTTTCGATCGTCGGCCTCAGCCATCGACCGTTACCTCCACCCGGCGTACGACATTTCGCGAGATCGGCGCACCGTACAGCGAGAAGCGGTCTCGGATGATGTCCGATACCACCGGTTCGGTGCCGGCGCGGGCGAGTTCCTCGAATTCGTCCACACCGAACACCAGAATGTCGCACGATCCGCCGAAGCGGCGTTCCACTTCTTCGCCGAAGCGCCAACGGCGTTCCCACTCATCGCCGGTCGTGGTCAGGACAGCGAGGTCGATGTCGCTTTCGCGCCCAGCCTCTTTGCGGCCGGCCGACCCGAAGAGAATGACGGATACCACCTCCCGGTCGTCGGCGACCAGTTCGCTCACAACGCTGCGGAGGAGTTCCCTCGGGTCCATCAGCAGCCGAAGAGCCGGCACTGCGATGTGATCGTTGTTGGTCGAGTACATCAAGGCGCGGCCGACGGGCGTCGCCTCAATCACGCCGATGGCCTGCAGGACCTTGAGCGCGGTCTGGACCGTCGCCAAACTGTAGGCGCCGTCGGTGAGCTTGTGGACTTGTCTGCCCGTCAGCGGTGCCCCCGTCCGCAGCAGAATCCTCAGCACGGCCGCCTGTGCTCCGGGGATGAGGCCGCCGAATGGTTCACTCGTGAACATGACCGCCATTCTAGTCATATGACCGTCAGATCAGTCATATGACTGATCTAGCGGTCATACGCGTGTGCGGCGGACGCCGGCGTTCGGGTGAGTGGGCCTCCCGGATCGCGCATATGGGGGACATCTGGGGGTCTTCCCGGAGGTGCCCGGCGGGGTCCGCGGCATAGCCTGAATATATGACCGAGCAGGCTTTTCCCGAACCGCAGTCCGCGTCCCCTCGACCGACCTACCTGCGCGCGACGGATGCTCCGGAGTCCGGCGCCGTGATCGGCCCCGAGATCCCCGCCACCGGCCCGTCGCTGCAGAAGGCGCCGACGTCCCTGCCGACCACCCCTCCCGGCCCCGCCGGGATGCGCGCCTCGACCGCCGACCGCGAACGGGTCGCCCTGGTGCTGCAGACCGCGATGGCCGAGGGGCGGATCACCGCCGACGAACTGTCCGAACGCCTCGGCATCGTCTACCAGGCCAAGACGCTCGGCGAACTCGAGCCGGTCACCCGCGATCTGCCCGCCCACCGACCCCTGGTGACCGAGGTGCCGCGCTCGGCCGTGGCACCGCAGCCGCAGCACATGCCGGCCGGGACCTACACCTCGTCGTCGGCGATCGCGATCATGTCCGGCGTCGAGCGCAAGGGCATGTGGGCGGTACCGGATACCTTCACCGCCGTCGCGGTGATGGGCGGCGCCGAGATCGACCTGACCGAGGCGATCTTCACCGCCGGTGAGGTCACGATCAACGCCTTCGCGCTCTGCGGTGGCATCGAGATCAAGGTCCCCGACGATGTGCTGGTCCAGGAGGACGGCATCGGCATCATGGGTGGCTTCGACAGCAAGGTGCCGCCGACGGGCGACCTGCCGCGGGCGATCGTCAAGGTGCGCGGCCTGGCCCTGATGGGCGGTGTCGAGGTGCGGCGCCTCAGCGACAAGGAACGCCGCAAGCGCGTCCGCAAGCAGGAGAAGCAGGCGCTGAAGCAGCAGCGCGCCGACAACGATTACTGAGCCGACCGCTTCGCCGCGCCGCCCGGGTGACCTTTGTCATCCGGGCGGTGGTCTTTCTCGACAGGACCGGTCACGGCCGACTCACTAAAATCGACACGGCGTTCTCCGCCGAATGGGATACCGATCGTCACCTTCGACGCCGAACGGACCCGTCGTTGAAGGAGAGTCACATGGAGTCGTCGGACGTCATCGTCATCGGGCTGGGATCGATGGGCGGCGCGGCCTGTAATGCGTTGGCGGAGCGTGGATATCGCACCATCGGGATCGAGGCCTTCCAGCCCGGTCACGATCAGGGATCCGCCCACGGCGGTACCCGCATCATCCGGCAGTCCTACTTCGAGGACCCGGCCTATGTCCCCTTGCTGCGCAGCGCATATGACGGCTTCCGCAAGCTCGAACAGGAGTCCGGTCGCGACCTGATGCAACTCTGCGGTGGCATCTATATCGGCGATCCGAACAATACGATCTTCGCCGGCTCCCGCGACGCGGCCATCGAGCACCATCTGCCGCACGAGATTTTGAACGCCGCCGAGATCCGCGAACGCTTCCCGACGATGAACCCGGCCGACGACGCGATGGCCGTCTACGAGCAGAACGCCGGGTACGTACGCCCGGAGGAGACGACGCTGGCCAACGCCGAGGTCGCCGCGCGCAAGGGCGCGATCCTGCGCACCGGCGAGCGGGTCACCGAATGGCACGCGACCGCGGGCGGGGGAGTCGAGGTGACCACCTCGGCCGGTACCTACGGCGCCGACAAGTTGGTGATCGCCCCCGGAGCGTGGGCGCCGGTGTTGCTGAGGTCGTTGGAACTGCCGCTGTCGATCGAGCGGATGGTCTTCCATTGGTTCACCCCGGACTCCTCCGCGGTGCCGATCGAGTACTGGGACGAGTCGCGCCACCCGGTCTACATCGAGGAGACCCACGCCAACGAGCAGATCTACGGCTTCCCGATGACCGACGGCCCGGACGGCGGATTCAAGCTCGGCTTCTTCCGCGTCGGGTCGGTGACCACCGCCGACACGATCGACCGCGAGGTCACCGACGCGGAGAACGAGCGCATGCTCATCCGCGCCCGGGAACTCTTCCCGCACCTCGGGTTGCCGGTCGTCCAGGCGAAGACCTGCCTGTACTCGGTCACCCCGGACGAGCACTTCGTCATCGGCCTGCATCCCGAACACAGCCAGGTCGCGATCGGCTGCGGTTTCAGCGGCCACGGCTTCAAGTTCGTGCCGGTCGTGGGGGAGATCCTCGCCGACCTGGCCGCCCACGGCACGACCGCGCACCCGATCGACCTGTTCGATCCGCAGCGACCGGTGCTGGCCGCCACCGCCGCCTGACCCGCCGCCCGCGGTCTCGCACCGACGCGGCCTCCTGCGGATCCACCGCTCCAGGGTTCCAGGGCTCCAGGGCTCGAAGCGCCAGGGCTCCGACAGACCCTTTCGGGTGATTTCCGAACAAGTGTCGACCCCAGCGCAACCGATTCCGTCGTCTCCCGGTGAAATGCGTTCGAATTGGTCGCCGGGTGTTTGTTGTGCCGAAACCTTGGGCGCACGTCCAGGGGATCGACCGAAAAGTCGGACTTATACCGTGTGGTCAAGAATGGTCGACACGATTTCGGAGGTTCGGGCGACACTTACCAAAACCGCAGGTTGGAACGCTGTTCTAATAGCTCGCTCCCGCAGGGTGGAACGGCGTGTGAGGCGGGTCATAGTTGGTCGACCGGTCTGTATTCGCCGGTCGATAGGAAGTGGAAATCTATTCGTGATATTCCGTATATCTTCTCGGCGACGGTTCGGGTTAATGTAGGGAATCTCGGAATGGTGTGGGATTACTCCGGTCGGCTCTCGCCCGGCCACCCCGTGCCGGGAACGCGATCTCCAGCCTGGATCGGCTGGCGGCACACCGCCCGGTCGCAGGGGGCCCGGGCGGGCCGCACCGATCGATCGGCTAGGCTTGACCAGCCCTGAATTAGTCGACCTTCGTGAGGCAACAGCCCGACATGAGCCTGTTTCTGGACATCCTGCTGGTCGTGACCAGCCTCGGCCTGATCCTGATGGTGCTGCTGCACCGCGGCAAGGGCGGCGGCCTGTCCAGCCTCTTCGGCGGTGGCGTGCAGTCGAACCTGTCCGGTTCGACCGTCGCGGAGAAGAACCTCGACCGCATCACCGTGTTCGTCGGTCTGGTCTGGTTGATCGCCATCCTCGGAATCGGTCTGGAGATCAAGTTCGGCTGATCCGCCGACGAAGACACCCTCGCCTCCCGGTCGAGGGTGTCTTTTGATGTTCGCAATTCCGGCAGGCAGCGGCAGCGCACCCGCCCGCTCGGGCTGCGCACCCCGACGCGCCCGACAATACTGGCCCCTATGGCAACTGATCCCGGCCGCGAGGCCACCGAACCGCTGCGCGAGGACATCCGCCTCCTGGGCGGGATGCTGGGCAGCATCGTTCGTGAGCAGCAGGGTGACGAGACGTTCAACCTGGTCGAAAAGGCGCGGATCGACTCGTTCCGCATTCGTCGCGCCGAGATCGACCGCAGTGAACTGAGCGCCCTGTTCACCGATATCTCGGCCTCCGAGGCGATCGCGGTGATCCGAGCGTTCAGCCACTTCTCCCTGCTGGCCAACGTGGCCGAGGACATCCACCGCGAGCGTCGCCGCCTGGTGCACGTCGCCGCCGGTGAACCGCCGCAGGAATCGTCGCTGGCCGCGACCTACAGCAAACTCGACGACGTCGACCTCGACGGGGCGCGGGTGGCCGATCTGCTGCGCGACGCGCTGGTCTCACCGGTGATCACCGCGCACCCCACCGAGACCCGCCGCCGCACCGTCTTCGACGCCCAGCACCGCATCACCGAGTTGATGCGCGCCCGACCGCGGGCGGTCGATCCGGCCGAGATCGACAGCATCGACACCCAGCTGCGCCGGCAGATCCTGCTGCTCTGGCAGACCGCGCTGATCCGGCTCTCCCGCCTGCGCATCCAGGACGAGATCGAGGTGGGCCTGCGCTACTACGAGATGGCGCTGTTCAACGAGATCCCGAAGATCAACCACGCCGTCCGCCGGGAGCTGCGCAAGCGGTGGCCGGATCGCAACCTGCTGCCCCTGCCGATCGTGCGACCGGGATCGTGGATCGGCGGCGACCGCGACGGCAACCCCTTCGTCACCGCCGAGGTGGTCCACCGGGCCACCGACAGCGCCGCGTCCTTCGCCTTCCGCCGGTACCTCGCGGAACTGATCGACCTGGAGCGCGAGCTGTCGATGTCCGGGCGCCTCGTGGAGATCGACGCCGCGGTCGCGGACCTGGCCGAAGCCGCCGGCCCCGGCACCATCGGATTGGTCGACGAGCCCTACCGGCGCGCCCTGCACGGTATTCGCGGGCGTCTGAGCGCCACCGCTCGGGAACTGCTCGACACCGCCCCCTACGGCACGGTGGACGGCGACTACGCCGTCTACGGCAGCCCGCAGGAGTTCCTCGACGATCTCGACACGATCGACACCTCGCTGCGTGCGCACGGCGACAGCCTGATCGCCGACGACCGCCTCGCCTCGCTGCGCTACGCGGCCGAGACCTTCGGCTTCCACCTGTCCGGGCTGGATATGCGGCAGAACTCCGAGATGCACGAGCAGGTCGTCGCCGAACTGCTCGCCTGGTCCGGGGTGCACCCCGACTACGCGTCGCTGTCCGAGGAGGAGCGCGTCGCCATCCTCGCCGCCGAGCTGCGGACCCGGCGCCCCCTGGTCGGACCGCACGCCCAGCTCAGCGAACTGGCCGAGAAGGAACTCGGCATCGTCCGGGCCGGGGCGGCCGCGATCCAGACCCTCGGCGCCGGCGCGGTACCGAACTACATCATCAGCATGTGCATGTCGGTCAGCGACATGTTGGAAGCCGCGCTGCTGCTCAAGGAAGCCGGCATCCTCGACCCGGGCGACGCGACGACGCCGCCCTCCTCCCCGGTCGGCGTGGTGCCGCTGTTCGAGACGATCGAGGATCTGCAGGGCGGTGCGACCACCCTCCTGGCCGCCCTCGAGGTGCCGGAATACCGCGCCCTGGTCACCGCTCGCGGCGACAACCAGGAGGTGATGCTCGGGTACTCCGACTCCAACAAGGACGGCGGATACCTGGCCGCCAACTGGGCGCTCTACCGCGCCGAACTCGACCTGGTCGAGGCGGCCCGCAAGTCCGGCATCCGGTTGCGCCTCTTCCACGGTCGCGGCGGCACGGTCGGCCGCGGCGGCGGCCCCAGCTACAGCGCGATCCTCGCGCAGCCGGCCGGTGCGGTCACCGGTTCGTTGCGCATCACCGAGCAGGGTGAGGTCATCGCCGCCAAGTACGCGGAGCCGGCGATCGCCTCCCGCAACCTGGAGACACTGGTCGCCGCGACCCTCGAATCGACGCTGCTCGACGTCGAGGGCCTGGGGGACCGGGCGGAGGCCGCCTATGCGATCCTCGACGATCTGTCGGCGAAGGCCCGCGCGGCCTACGGGCGGCTGGTGCACGAGACGCCGGGATTCGTCGAGTACTTCCGCATGTCGACCCCGGTGGCCGAGATCGGCGAACTCAACATCGGCAGCCGGCCGGCCTCCCGCAAGCCGACCGCCTCGGTCTACGACCTGCGGGCGATCCCGTGGGTGATGGCGTGGAGCCAGTCGCGAGTCATGCTGCCCGGCTGGTACGGCACCGGAGCGGCGTTCGAGGAGTGGATCGACGAGGCGGGACCCGACGGCGCCGAGGAGCGGCTCGCGCAATTGCGCGAGCTCTACGAGACCTGGCCGTTCTTCCGCACCGTGCTGTCGAACCTGGCGCAGGTGATGAGCAAGTCCGACCTGGGGCTCGCCGCCCGCTACGCCGAGCTGGTGCCGGATGTCGAACTGCGCACCAAGGTCTTCGGGATGATCGAGCAGGAACACGAGCGGACCATCCGGATGTACCTGGCGATCACCGGGTACGACGATTTGCTCGCGGACAACCCGGCGCTGGCCCGGTCGTCGCACAACCGCTTCCCCTACCTCGAGCCGCTCAACCACCTGCAGGTCGAACTGCTGCGGCGGTATCGCGCCGGCGACGAGGAGGACCTGGTCAAGCGGGGCATCCTGTTGACGATGAACGGTCTGGCCACCGCGCTGCGCAATAGCGGTTAGACCTGAAGAGGGTCGACACGCGCATCGCCGATCGGTTCGCACACCGTCCACCCGGACGGCGGTGCGGACCGATCGGCGTTTATCCCTGTGTGCTCAGCTTCCGAACGGGAGGGTGCCCGGCTCGATGTGGTAGCCACTGCTGCCGGCGGAGCCGGTGCCCAGGACGTCGAGCAGGAAGTTGACGATGAGGGTGATCATCGGCGGAGTACTCCTTTGAACGGGGACAGGGTCGGTCCGTGACGGTACACCCGAACCCATCCACGAAACCCGGGGGTGAGCGCGGCGGTCCGGATCGCCCGATTGGTTGCGGCCGGGCTTGACCCGGTTCCGAGAACCGGGTGTTCCCTGGAGGTCGACGTGTCATCGCGCGTCGCCGCCCTCGATCCCGCGTGGGCCGGCAGCGCGGTCGGGTGACGGAATTTCGACCCGGAAGCAGGAAGCCAGTGGAGGCAAGCGCAGAGCAGCCCGAGCCGATCGGCGCCGGCGGCCCGACGGGCGCAGACAGCCCCACGGGCGACGTCGGCCCGGGCTCCCGGGGTCGCCGTATCCGCGCCCGGGTACTGCGCCGATGGCTCCCGGTGGTGCCGATCGCCGTGGTGGCCGGCGCGCTCGCCTGGCTCAACCGCACCCCGTGGTGGGGCTGGCTGCTGGTCGCGGTGCTGGTGGTGGCCCTCGGGGTAACCGCGCGGTGGTGGGCACGCGGGCACATCCTGGTGCGGATCACCGCGTGGCTGGTCGCCGGCGCTCTGGTCTGCGCCACGGCAGTGATGGCCCATCCGTCCCCGCAGGTCCGCGTGGCCGGTGGTGAGGACCGCAGCCCCACCGAGCCGGTGTCGACCGGACAGGGGCCGGTCACCGGTGTGCGCAGCGATGACGGCGCGGTCGAGATCTTCGCGGGCATCCCGTACGCCCAACCCCCGGTGGGTGACCTGCGTTGGCGGGCGCCACAGCCGCCGTCGCCGCGTGCCGACGTGCTCGTTGCCGATCACTTTTCGGCTGTACCGATTCAGGGGACGTCGACGTTCTTCACCCGTGCGCTGTCCCAACTCGTCGAGGTCCCGCTGGAGGACACCTTCCTCAACCCGTACCCGGTGAGCGAGGACAGTCTGACCCTGAACGTGTGGCGTGCGACCGAACGCGGTCCCGATCCGCTGCCGGTCCTCGTCTACATCCCGGGTGGTGGCTTCGCCACCGGCTCCGGTGCATTGCCGCTGTACGACGGCGCCGCCCTCGCCGCGCGCGGCGAGGCTCTCACCGTCTCCATCAACTACCGGCTCGGCGTTATGGGCTTCCTGTCCCACCCCGACCTGGCCGCCGAATCCGGATACGCCGCGTCGGGCAACTACGGCATCCTCGACCAGATCGCCGCGCTGCAGTGGGTGCGCGACAATATCGCCGCTTTCGGGGGTGACCCCGAACGGGTGACGATCGCCGGGGAGTCGGCCGGTGGCGAGAGCGTCTGCCTCTTGGGCGCCACCCCGCTCGCCGCGGATCTGGTCGACGGCATCATCGCCGGCAGCGGTGCCTGCATGGGAACCGCCGGCACCACCGCCGACGGCGACCAGACCGACACCCGCGAGGCCGCCGAGGAGGCGGGACGGCGGCTGAGCGAACAGTTGGGCGGGGTGACCATCGACCGGATGCGCGAGATGCCGGTCGACCGGATCGTGGAGGCGGCCGGCTCGCTCGGTTCGCACTGGCGCCCCTCGGTGGACGGATACGTTTTCGCGCAGCCGCCGGCGCTGATCCACGCGACCGGAGCGCAGCTGGATGTGCCGATTCTGGTCGGCAGCAATGCCGACGAGACGTCGCTGGCCCTCGCCGACCCGCCGGACACCGATATCGACGCGTACCGGGCGTCGGTGCGCGAGAGATATGGTGCCGATTCCGATCGCTTCCTCGAGCTGTACCCCGGCGACACCGAGGAACAGGTGCTCGATTCGTTGCTGCGGGCCGATACCGACAAGGTGATGACCCGCGCGATGTACCGCTGGGCGAACCTGCGCACCGCGACCGGCACGTCCGATGCGTACCTCTACTTCTTCACACACACCCCACCCGGGGAAGGTCTCGAACGGTACGGGGCCTACCACGGCGCCGAGGTCGGGTACGCCTACGACAACCTCGGCGCCGTCGGAGGCGGAGCCGACCCCGCATTTGTAGGCGGAGCCGACCTCGCATCCGGAGGCGGAGCCGACTCGGGCTATACGGGCGACGACTACCGGTTGCGCGACGTGATGAGCGGCTACTGGTTGAACTTCGTGCGCACCGGCGACCCGAACGGTGCCGGGCTTCCGGCGTGGCCGAGGTTCGTCGACGCCCCGGAACGGGTCATGGAGTTCTCCGGGACCGGCGCGGCGTTGGCCGACCGGCCGCGTCCGGAGGCGATCGATTTCTGGATGACCTACGACGGCCCGATCCCCTGAGGGGCGGCCGGCCGCTTCGCCCGGACTGCGGCGGGGGTGGCCATGTCGAGCTGCGCCCGGTCGGACTCGGACAGCCGCGCGGCGACCGACTCGCAACCGGCGGCTGTGTCGGCGGGCGCACCGTCCCGCAACAGCGCGGCGACCCCGGCCCGCGCCCCCTGCAGCCGCCGGATCGTGGCGGCGAGAGTGGCGTCGAGGTCGCGCAGCGCGTCGGCGGTGCCCGCACGGTCGGCCTCGAGTTCGGCGATGCGGGCGAGTGGCATTCCCAACTCGGCCAGCTGTCGGATCCGCAGCAGCCGGACCAGTTCCGGCATCCCGTACTGCTTGTACCCGTTGTGCCGACGTTTCGGTTCGTCGAGCAGTTCGAGCCGGTGATAGTGCCGGATCGTGTTGACCGTGGTGCCCGCGACGTCGGCGAGCTCGCGAGTACTCCAGGACACCGTCAGTCGACCGCCGTCCGGGTGGGGGCGTCGACCCGACTTCGCGGTGCGGTGCGCGCGCCCAGGAAGGCCAGCAGTTCGGTGGTGACCTCGTCGGCGTGCGTCCACAGCAGGCCGTGCGGCGCACCCTCGATCTCGACGTAGCTCGCATCCGGCAGAGCGCGTCGGAAGCGACGGGCGGTGGCGTCGATCGGCAGAATCCGGTCGGCGGTGCCGTGCAGGATCAGCGCCGGAACCCCGCTCGCCCGGACCGCTTCGATGTCGCCGCGGAAGTCCTCGATCCACGAGGAGACGACGGCGTACGCCGCGGCCGGGGCGCTCGAGACCGCGACATTCCAACTGCCGGTGACCGCTTCGCGGCCGATCCGGGTGCCGAGGGTCTCGTCGAGGTTGTAGAAGTTCGCGAAAAACTCCTCGTACCAGGCGAAGCGGTCGCGACGGGCCTTGGCGGCGATGTCCTCGAAGACCTCCGCCGGCACCCCTTCGGGGTTGTCGTCGCGCGCGACGAGGAAGGGTTCCAGGGAGGCGAGGAAGGCGAGCTTGGCGACCCGCTCGGCGCCGTACCGGGCGACGTAACGGGCGAGTTCGCCGGTGCCCATCGAGAATCCGACGAGCACGATGTCCCGGAGGTCGAGGGTGTTCACGACGGTGTTCAGATCTGCCGCGAAGGTGTCGTAGTCGTAGCCGGTCGCGACCTTCGACGACCGACCGAACCCCCGCCGGTCGTAGGTGATGACCCGGTACCCGGCGGTGAGCAGTTCCCGAGTCTGGTGCTCCCAGCTGTGGCCGTTGAGCGGATACCCGTGGATGAGAACGACGGGCTGACCCGTTCCCTGATCCTCGTAGTAGATCTCGATCGGCGTGCTGTTCTCCACGCCAACGGTGATGAGGCCCATGGTTTATCCCTCTTCGATGCGAACCTGCGGACGGATGTCGTGCGGCGCCCGACGTTCGTGTCGGTGCCGCGTCCCCAGATTCGCACCGGCGACATGTCGTTCGCGTCGGTGGAAACCACCTAGATCGGCGCGTCCGCCGGGATCGGTGGAACTCAGCCCGCCGTCGTGGTTTCCGCGCGTGACTTGATGCCACGCAGCATCTTCCTGAGCATGGCGAAGTCCCCGAACTCCATCAGGAATAGACCCAGCAGAGCGTCCAGGGGAGCACTTCGCCAATTCCGCGCGGCGTGGATACGGGTGATCAGTCGCGTTCCACCGCCGGCCGTAGGCGTCAGCAGCCATACCCAGGTGCTGTCCGGCTTGGACCAGAGCAGCCATCGGTGGACGTCGAAGGCCGCCACCACGAACGCGGTGCGTTCGGTCGGGGTCGACGGTGCCATCGGAACCCACTGTCCGACCACGAGATCCTGCCACTCGGGCCGGATCGTTGTCGCGCTCGGCCGGCCGAGATTGTCGAGGAGATCGTGGCTGTAGTAGCCCGCCCGGCCGCAACCAACCTGTACGAGCCAGGGCCAGACCGCTTCCGGGGGTGCGCCGATGGTGATCGCCCGCGTCGAGCGGTATTGCGCCTCAAGCAGTTGGTCATCGCCGGGGAGTTCCATCGCGACCTCGGCATCGGTCGCTCCCCAGCGAAGATGGCGGCGGCGGTACAGCGGAGCGGTCGCGAACGTGGGGAGATCCGCAAGGAGTTGGGCGATCTCGGTCGCGCGGACGCGCCGGGAGCGGGATCCGGAGTCAGGGGGCACGGCGCTCTCCTCGGGCGGTACGGCGCTTGATCGACCCGGGCCGCCCCCGCGGCACCGTTGGTCGGCACGACGATACCGCAGTGGTTTCGGCCTCCCGGTCGATGGATAATTGCGCCGGCACATACCCGGTCGGGCGGGCCGGGAACACCGAACGGGAGCGGGACACTGGCCGATCTGTTGGGTAGGCACCTCGAGCGTGCTGCGGTCGGTCGCTTGCTGTCCGGGGCGGGCGAGGGTCACAGCGGTGTGCTGGTTGTACGAGGGGAAGCCGGGATCGGCAAGACCGCACTGCTCGACCATGCGCGGGACGAGGCGGGTCGCAACGGCTTCACCGTGATATCCATCTGCGGGGTGGAGTCGGAATCGCAGTTCGCCTTCGCCGGGCTCTATCAACTGTGTACCCCGCTGTTGGAGGGCACCGCGGCCCTGCCCGAACCGCAGCAGGCGGCGCTCGGCGTAGC
The DNA here is from genome assembly GCF_001552615.1 of Millisia brevis NBRC 105863. GTDB lineage: Bacteria > Actinomycetota > Actinomycetes > Mycobacteriales > Mycobacteriaceae > Millisia > Millisia brevis. The sequence goes on along the minus strand of NZ_BCRN01000002.1, from coordinate 161,476 downwards.
GTTCGGCAGCCGCAGCGGTCCCGCCCCCGACCGATTCCTGGTCGGCCTGGCGATCCTGACTCTGCTGGCCGAGGCCGCCGAGACGGCGCCGTTGCTCTGCGTCGTCGACGACGCCCAGTGGCTCGATCAGGTTTCCGCGCAGGTGTTGGCCTTCGTGGCGCGGCGGGTGAGCGCGGAGCGATTGGTGCTGCTGTTCGCGCTGCGCGACTCGGCGGACAGCGACGGACATCCCTTCGTCGGGCTGCCGGAGTTGCGGCCGACCGCCCTCGGGGATGCGGATGCCCGCACGCTGCTCGCCGGAGCGGTTCGCGCGCCTCTGGACGATGACGTGCGCGACCGGATCATTGCCGAGGCGCGCGGAAACCCATTGGCGCTGCTGGAGTTACCCGCCGGTGCGCCTCCCGCCGGGTTGGCCGGCGGATTCGATCTACCCGACCCGCGCAGCATCCCGCATCGCATCGAGGACAGTTTCCGGCGGCGGTCGAGCAGCCTTCCGGAGGACACCCGGCTGTTGCTGCTGGTCGCCGCGGCCGAACCGACCGGCGAGGCCGGCTTGTTGTGGCGGGCGGCCGCCGAGTTGGGTATCGATCCGGGGGCGGCCGAACCCGCGGAGGGTGCCGGCCTGATCGAGATCGATACCCGGGTGCGGTTCCGTCACCCGCTCGTGCGTTCCGCGGTGTACGGGGCGGCGCCGCCGGCCGATCGTCGTCGTGTCCACGGGGCCCTGGCGGCAGCGACCGACCGGTATCTGGAGCCGGATCGGGTGGCCTGGCACCGCGCCCGATCGGTACCCGGATGCGACGAAGAGGTCGCCGCCGAACTGGAGCGCTCGGCGGGCCGCGCCCGGGCCCGTGGCGGGGTGGCCGCGTCGGCTGCGTTCCTGCAGCAGGCCGCGGAGTTGTCGCCCGACCCGGCGCGTCGCGCGCGCCGCGCCCTCGAGGCCGGATACGCCAAACAGGAGGCCGGCGCCTCCGAGGCCGCCCGCGAACTGGCCGATCTGGCCGCCGCCGGACCGCTCGACACCCTGCAGCGGGCCCGCCTGCAACTGCTGCGGGCACAGATCGCGTTCCACCGGACCCGCGGCAGCGAGGTACCGGGCATGCTGCTCGACGCGGCAGACACCCTCGCCGACCTCGGCGCCGCGGGACTCGCCAGGGAGACCTATCTGCACGCCCTCGATGCCGCCACCATCCTGGGCGACTCCGGCGACGGGCTCGGCGTTCCGGAGGTGGCACGGGCGGCGCTGGCCGCGCCCGCACCACCCGGGGCGCCGGGACCGGCGGACCTGCTGCTCGACGGGTTGGTCGCGACGGTGACCCGCGGGTACGCGGCCGGGGTGCCCGACCTGCGACGCGCCCTGACCGCGTTCGACTCCGATCGGGCCGCCGCGGATATCCGCAGTGCCTCGGCCGGTGACAGTCAGTGGCTCTGGCTGGCCAGCCGGACCGCCGCGGGGCTCTACGAGGACGAGGAGGTCTACCGCCTGGCGTGCTGTGCGGTCGACCTCGCCCGCGATTCGGGTGCCCTGGCGTCGCTGCCCGCCGCTCTGCTGATGTTGTCGATCACCCTGCTGCACTGGGGCGAACTTGCACACGCCGGCGAGGCGGCCGCGGAAGGCACGGCCATCGCGGAAGCGATCGGCGCGTTGCCGTTACCGCATGCCCAGCTGGTGCTGGCGGCCTGGTACGGACGCGAGGTCGAGACCGACCGGATGTACGAAGCGGCGGTCGAGCAGGCGACCGCGCGCTGCGAGGGCACGGCGGTCACCCTGGCCGAGTACGCCCGCGCGGTCCTGCACAACGGTCTCGGCAACTACCCGATCGCGCGTGACGCGGCCGACCGTGCCAGTCGGTCGCACGAATTGGTGCACAGCAACCTGGCTCTTCCGGAACTGGTGGAGGCCGCGTCACGGGCCGGGGCGCACGACCGCGCCGCCGCAGCGACCGAGGAACTCGATGCCCGCGCCTCCGCCAGCGACACCCGGTGGGGGCTCGGGCTGGCGGCGCGCTCGCGTGCGCTGATCAGCAGCGGGACCGCCGCCGAGAATGGCTATCGGGAGGCGATCGAACTGTTGGCGGGCAGTCGCGCTGTCACCCACCTGGCCCGCACCCATCTCGTCTACGGGGAGTGGCTGCGCCGGGAGGGCCGCCGTCAGGATGCGCGCGACAGCCTGCGCACCGCCTACGACCTGCTGTCGTCCATGGGCGCCGAGGCGTTTGCCGCCCGCGCCGCCCGTGAGCTGCGCGCCACCGGCGAACGCCTCGCGGGAGGTCGGCGCACAGCTGTTCCTGAGTCCTCGCACGATCGACGCGCACCTGCGCAACATCTTTCGCAAGCTCGGTATCTCGTCGCGTCGGCAACTCCGGAAACTTCACCTGCCCTGAGCCGATTCGGCCGCCCGGTCGAGCCGAGATCCCGCCGTCGCCACCGGGTCACGATCCGGCTCGGCAGGCGGCGCATCCGTCACCGCCCTGTCCGCGGCCGACGGCCGCCATCCCGGCGGTCCGAAGAGGTAGCCGAGCCGTTCGCGCAGGCCCGGCGCGGCGCGCACATCCCGGGCGATCGCCATGTACTCGTGGGTTTGCAGGCGCACGATGTTGTACGTGTCGACCGGGGTGGTCAGCCCGTAGTGCGGGCGGTGGGTCTCCGGTTGGAAGCTGCCGAAGATGCGGTCCCAGACGATGAGGATGCCGCCGTAGTTGCGGTCGAGGTACTCGCGGTCGCGGCCGTGGTGGACCCGGTGATGTGACGGGGTGTTGAGGATCAACTCGACCGGCCGCCAGAGGGTGTCGACCCGCTCGGTGTGCAGCAGAAATTGGTAGATCAGGTTCAGCGAGAAGGCGAAGAAGATCATCGCCGGCGGCACGCCGAGCGCGGGCAGCGGCAACCACATGATCACCTCGGCGGAGTTGTTCCACTTCTGCCGCAAAGCGGTCGAGAAGTTGAAGTACTCGCTCGAATGGTGTGCCTGGTGGGTCGCCCACAGGATGCGCACCCGGTGCGAGACGCGGTGGGTCCAGTAGAAGAGGAAGTCGACCGCGATCATCACCAGCACCCACGCCCACCAGGTGTTGGTGGGTAGGTGCCAGGGCGCGACGTAGACGTAGAGCGCCGCATAGGCGATCAGTCCGAGCGAATGCCACGCGGTCGATGTCGCCATCGACACCGCGCCCATCGAGATGCTCGAGAGCGCGTCGCGCGCCGAGTACGCGCCCCGACGCGGGCGGGACGGCTCGGCCGCACCGTGCTCGCGGTGTTCGAGCAGGGCGGCCGCGGCGATCTCCAGGACCAGGAAGAGCGCGAAGAACGGCGTCGCGAGGACGAGCGGATCCCGGAAGTCCTCCGGAATCGATTCCCACAGGTCGATCATGCGATCAGATTAGCCAGGCCCGAGCAGGCCGCCCCGCCCGGCCAACCCGGAGTCGGATCTTCCCGATGTTCCGTCCGAATACCCCGTTCGCCGTGGCCATTCGGGTACTCGGATCGGAACCGGCGGTGCGGGTGCGACGGTCAGACCGGCTGCAGCATGCCGTCGAGGGCCCGGTCGACGACCTCGCGCGCGGTGTCGAGGTCGATGATGCTCGCGGTGAGATCGGCGGCGAGGCCGATCGCCAGGGTGGCGAGGACCTCCGCGTCGAGGGCCGCGCGCGGGTGCCCCGCGAACTGGAGCTCCTCGGTCAGCAGGGTGACCAGGGTATGGCGACCGTCGCCGACGTCCTCGGCGCCGATGTCCGAACCGGTCAAGGCGGCGCAGCGAAACGCCTCGAGCACGATCGCGTCCGCCTGCCGTTGCGGCTCGTCGGGCAGCGCCGCGAGGAGCAGTGCGCGCACCGAGGAGCGTTGATCGGCGGTGGCGACGTGTCGGGCCAGGGCGTCGGAGAAGGCTGCCGCCCCGTCGTCGCGGGCGGCGCGGTGGATCGCCCGCAGCAGGACGTCCTTCGCGCCGAAGTAGTACTGGATCAGCCGCACCGAGATATCGGCTTCCGCGGCCACCGACTGAAAGGTGACCGCGGACATGCCGTCCCGGATGAGCACGCGGCGTGCGGCATCGGTGATGTGTTGGCGACGCAGACCATGGTCCGCTCGTCGAGGCATATCGACCCCCCGTCTTCATGCCCCGAAAATGGTGGTACACGCATACCAACACAACACGCCCCGGGGGTGCGGAACCCCGGGGCGTGTCGGTCTGTGATGTCGGTCCGGGTTCAGAAGTCGTAAGCGGCGTCGTCGTCGAGGATTGTCGAGAACATCGCTGTCAATCCGGAGATATCGCTGTCGGCGCGGGCGGCGTGGCATGCCCTGTACAGCTCGTCCCGATCGGTCCTTTCCCAGTCGAGCCCGCTACCTCGTTCCGCGAGGAGCAGGTCGAAGAACTCTCGGGTCGACCGACCGTTGCCTTCACGAAACGGGTGAGCGAAGTTCACGTAGTCGTACAGATAGGCGACCGTCTTGGGGAGATCGGCCGACGCGACCGACCGGAGTCGGCCGAGCCGATGGACCTCGGCCGCCACGTGGTGCATCGGCTGCGCGATGCTACCGGGCGGACAGAAGGACTCGTCGCCCTTGGAGATGCCGACGGTGCGGATCTGGCCCGCCCAGTCGTATACATCCCGAAAGAGGTGCCGATGAATGGCGAGCAGAAAGATGAGATCGTACGAGCGATCGCCCAGGACCGAGGGATCGTCGCGCAGTTCGATGATTCTGGCCTCGACCAGGTCGTTCTCGGCGTTCTCCAACGCCCGGGCGGTGGTTGCCCCTATCCGGTTCCGCAGGACGGTGGTACCCGGTAGGAAGTATCCCAACCAATTGGCTTCCGCGTCACCGGTGTCCCACGGATGCACGGCGAACCAGCCGACTACTGAACGTTGTAGCGTCGGCGGACGCGTTCTCCGAGTTCGGCGGCCGTTATCGCGCCGCGTGCGTAGTCGTCCTGGTCGGCGCGGGTCTCCGGAGTGCTCCGGCTGCCCTCGAGTTCGGTGTTGCGACGAGTGGCACGCACGGCTCGTACGCGGCGTTTGGCGATACCCGGTGTGATCACCTGCGTTCCCTCCTCGTGGACCGACTCGTTCCAGAATACGCGGTTGCCCGGGACAACGGCGGGATGCCGAGCGGTGCCTGTCTGCTCCACGGCACCGCTCGGCCCCCGGTCAGTCCAGGTTGGCGGCGGCCTTCTCGTCGACGAACCAGACCGTCGCCTCCGTGCCGTGTGCACCGGCGGACGGCCAGTCGTCCGGGTCGGCGCCACCGATCGCCTCGGCGACCGCCTCGGCCTTCTCGGAACCCGCGACCAGCAACCACACCTGCCGCGCCCGATGCACTGCGGGCAGGGTGAGCGTCACCCGCACCGGCGGCGGCTTCGGCGAATCGGTCACCGCGACCACCAACTGTTCGGTCTCCCTAACGGCGGGGGTATGCGGGAACAGCGAGTTGATGTGCCCCTCGCCGCCCATGCCGAGCAGGTGCACGTCGAAGGTCGGGTTGTCACCCAACTCCGCGGCGTAGGCGGCCGCCGCCACCGCGGGGTCGCCGTCGACGGCCGGATCGTCCGAGGCCGCGATCGCGTGGATCGACTCCTCGGAGATCTCCACATGGTCGAGCAGCGCCTCGCGGGCCTGGTCGACGTTGCGTTCCGGGTCGCCGTCGGGCACGAACCGTTCGTCGCCGAACCAGATGTCGACGTTCGACCAGTCGATACCCGGATCGGTGCCCGCGTCGATATGCCGCACGGCGGCGAGGGTGGCGATGCCGGTGCCGCCACCGGTCAACACCACCGATGCGGTACCGCGGGCTCCCTGAGCGGCGATGATCGCCTCGACCAGCCGGGCGCCGGCGGCCTCGGCCACCCCTGCCGCGTCCGGGAGGACGACGACCTCGGTGCGAGCGTCGGTCATGGGTAGCTCACCCTTTCGATACCGTCGAGCGATTCGTGGTAGACCTCGTCGGCGTCCAGCCGGCGCAACTCCTCCGCCAGGCAGACGTCGGTATCGCGGCGCGCCAGCGGCACCAGCGCATCCGGCAGTCCGGACCGGCTGAGCAGCCCGGTCAGCTCGGTCTGCGGCCGGCTCAGCCGCAGATACTCCTCGTCGCTGGTGATCTCGACGAGCGGCTCACCGACCGTGCGGGTGACCGGGATGTTCAGTCGGGTCGCGAGCCAGCCGGCGATCAGATCGAAGGCCGGCTCGTTGTGTCGGCCGGTGACGACGGCGCTCGCCCCCGGGCCGGTCAGGGTGGTCGCGGTTTCCGCCTCGTCGAAGCAGGACGCCAGCAGCGCCCGCCACGGCGTGGTACGACTCCACGCCAGGTCGGTATCGCCGGCGACGTAGCTGCCGATCCGGGCGCGGATCGCCGCGGGCGGGTCGACGCCGAGGGTGGCGTCGGTGATCCGCCGCTTCGCCAACGCGCCGAGCGGGTCCTCGGCGGGGACGTCGGGAGCCGCCTCCGGCCACCAGACGACCACCGGGGTATCCGGCAGCAGGAACGGGATGACCACCGCGGCCTCGTGGGAGGCCAGGTCGCCGCGCAACCGCAGCACCAGCACCTCGGACGCCCCGGCGTCGCCGCCGACCCGGATCTGCGCGTCCAGGCCGGGGCCCGGCTCGTCGGGCAGCGGCTGCAGCACGATGACACGGCAGGGGTGCTCGTTGCCGGCGTGCTTGGCGGCGGTGATCGCCTCCTCGACGCGGGCCGATCCGGCCGGCAACGACACCAGCAGGGTCAGCACCCGACCGAGGGTGATCGCGCCACCCTCCTTGCGCAGATCCACCAGCCGGCGGGAAACCTCGCCGGTCGAGGTCTCCGGAATATCGACGATCACGGTCGCCTCCATTCGCGCCCGGTCCGGCCGAGCATCTCGTCGGCCGAGGTCGGACCCCAACTGCCGGCCGGGTAGGTGTCCGGCTTGCCCTCGGCGGCCCAGTACTCGAGGATCGGGTCGAGGATGCGCCACGACGCCTCGACCTCCTCGCGATCGGGGAAGAGCGAGGGCTCGCCGAGCAGGACGTCGAGGATCAGTCGTTCGTAGGCTTCCGGGGAGGCCTCGGTGAATGCGGAGCCGTAGTCGAAGTCCATGTTGACGTCGCGGACCTCCATGCCGGAGCCCGGCACCTTCGAGCCGAACCGCAGGGTGACGCCCTCGTCCGGCTGCACCCGGATCACCAGCGCGTTCTGGCCGAGTTCCTCGGTCATCGTCTGGTCGAACGGCAGGTGCGGTGCCCGTTTGAAGACCAACGCGATCTCGGTGACCCGGCGGCCGAGCCGCTTGCCGGTCCGCAGGTAGAACGGCACGCCGCCCCAGCGGCGGGTACCGACGTCGACGGTGATCGCCGCATAGGTCTCGGTGGTCGAGCCGGGGGAGAAGCCCGGCTCGTCGGCAAAGCCGACCACCGGTTCGCTGCCCTGCCAGCCGCCGCCGTACTGACCGCGGGCGGTCGTCTCGTCCAACGGCTGGGCCGGCCGGGTCGCCGAGAGCACCTTGATGCGTTCGGCGCGCAGTTGCTCCGGCTCGAAGCTGATCGGCTCCTCCATCGCGACGAACGCCAACAGCTGCAGCAGGTGGTTCTGGATGACGTCGCGGGCGGCGCCGATCCCGTCGTAGTACCCGGCGCGGCCACCGATGCCGATGTCCTCGGCCATCGTGATCTGCACGTGGTCGACGTAGTTGGAGTTCCAGATCGGCTCGAACAGCTGGTTCGCGAAGCGCAACGCCAGGATGTTCTGAACGGTTTCCTTGCCGAGGTAGTGGTCGATGCGGAAGACCTCGTCCTCCGAGAACACCGCCCCGACAATGTCGTTGAGCTCCTTGGCACTGTCGAGATCGTGCCCGAAGGGCTTCTCGATCACGACCCGTCGCCAATGCCCGTTGGTGTCCTGGGCCAACCCGGACGCCGACAGATGCTCGCAGACCACCGGGAACGCGTTCGGCGGGATCGCCAGGTAGAAGGCGTGATTACCCGCCGTCGCCCGGTCGGTGTCCAGCCCGGAGAGGGTTTCGGCGAGCCGGGTATAGCCCTCCGGATCGTCGAAGGTGCCCGTGACGAAGCGGATGCCCTCCGCCAACCGATCCCAGACCTCCGGCCGGAAGCCGGTGCGGTTGTGCTTCTCGACGACCGACCGGACCTCCGCGGCGAAGTCCTCGTCCGACCAGTCACGGCGCGCGAACCCGACCAGGCCGAAACCCGGCGGGAGCAGGCCGCGATTGGCCAGGTCGTAGACCGCCGGCAGCAGTTTGCGCCGGGCCAGGTCGCCGGTGACACCGAAGATCACCAGCGAACAGGGCCCGGCGATTCTCGGGAGGCGCCGATCCCGTTCGGAACGTAGGGGATTGGCCGGTCCTCCCGAGTCGGAACCCGCCATCTCAGCTTTCCCCGGCGGACTGCAGCGTCTCGGACGTGGCGTCGAGCAGCTCGTTCCAGGCCTTCTCGAACTTGTCGACACCCTCGGTCTCGAGCACGGCGAAGACGTCCTCGAGGTCGATGCCGATATCGGTCAGCTTGGTGAACACGTCGGCGGCCAGCGCGGCCTCGTCGATCGTCTCGCCGGTCACCACACCGTGATCGGCGAACGCCCGCAGCGTCGCCTCCGGCATCGTGTTGACCGTATTCGGTCCGACGAGATCGGCGACGTACATCGTGTCCGAGTAGGCCGGGTTCTTCACGCCGGTCGACGCCCACAGCGGACGCTGCGCGTTGGCACCGGCCGCAGCGAGCGGGGCGAACCGCTCGCCGGCTTCGAGACGCTCGCGGTAGAGCTTGTACGCCAGGCGGGCATTGGCGACGCCGGCCTTGCCGCGCAGGTCGAGCGCCTCCGGGGTACCGATCGCCTCGAGGCGCTTGTCGATCTCGGTGTCGACGCGCGAGACGAAGAACGATGCGACCGAGTGGATATTCGAGACGTCGTGGCCGGCGGTCTTGGCGGCCTCGATGCCCTCGAGGAAGGCCTCGATGACCGCGCCGTAGCGCTCGACCGAGAAGATCAGCGTCACGTTGACCGAGATGCCCTCGCCGATCACCTTCGCGATCGCCGGCAGGCCCGCGAGGGTGGCCGGGATCTTGATCAGCAGGTTGGGCCGGTCGACGATCTTCCACAGCTCGACCGCCTGGGCGACCGTGCCGTCGGTGTCGTGCGCCAGCCGCGGATCGACCTCGATCGAGACACGACCGTCGACGCCGCCGGTCGACTGGTAGATCGGGGCGAAGATGTCGCAGGCCTCGCGCACATCGTCGGTGGTCAGCGTGCGGATCGTCGCGTCGACGTCCGCGCCGCGGGCCGCCAACTCCTTGATCTGATCGGCGTAGTCGGTACCGGAACCGATCGCCGCCTGGAAGATCGACGGGTTGGTGGTCACGCCGACCACCGAGTCGCCCTCGATCAGCTCGGTGAGATTGCCACTGCGAATGCGGCCGCGCGAGAGATCGTCGAGCCACACCGAGACGCCCGCGTTCGAGAGCGCCTCGAGATTCGGATTCTGAGCCATGGGAGCAGTCCCTTTCGGTGCAGGTACACCGCGTCCACCGCGGTGGGGTGCGGTCAGTTCGCTGTGCGGCCGGTCACGCGCTTCGCCGCGGCGACCACCGCCTCCGGGGTAAACCCGAATTTCTTGAAAAGAACCTTGTCGCTTGCGGACTCTCCGTAGTGCTCCAGCGAGATGATCTCGCCGGCATCCCCGACGAGGCGGTACCACGGCATGCCGATCGCCGCCTCGACCGAGACCCGCGCCTTCACCGACGGCGGCAGCACGGAATCCCGGTAGTCCTGGTCCTGGGCGAGGAACCACTCGAAACACGGCAGCGATACCACCCGGGTACCGACGCCCTCGGCCTCGAGGGTCTCGCGGGCCGCGACCGCCAGCTGGAGCTCGGACCCGGTGGCCAGCAGGATGACCTCCGGAACCTCGGTCGACGACTCGGCGAGGATGTAGCCGCCCTTGGCGACGCCGTCGGCGTCGGTGCCCTCGAGGATCGGCAGACCCTGACGGGTCAGGATCAGGCCGACCGGCCCGGTGCCGGTGATCTTCGACAGGATCGCCTTCCAGGCGTGCGCGGTCTCGTTCGCATCACCCGGGCGCACCACGGCGAGGTTCGGGATCGCCCGCAGCGCGGCGAGATGCTCGACCGGCTGGTGGGTCGGGCCGTCCTCGCCGAGGCCGATCGAGTCGTGCGTCCACACGTAGATCGGGTCGATGTCCATCAGCGCGGCCAGGCGCACCGAGGGCCGCATGTAGTCGGCGAACTGCAGGAACGTGCCACCGTAGGGGCGGGTCGGCCCGTGCAGGACGATGCCGGACAGGATCGCGCCCATCGCGTGCTCGCGGACGCCGAAGTGCAGGGTGCGTCCGTACGGCTGGGCGTTCCACGTCGAGGTGGAGATCGAGGTCGGTCCGAAGGAGTCGGCGCCCTTGATCGTGGTGTTGTTCGAGCCGGCGAGGTCGGCCGAACCGCCCCACAGTTCCGGCATGACCGGGCCGACCGCGGAGAGCGTATTTCCGGACGCGGCCCGGGTGGCGATCGCCTTGTCGCCGACCGCCCAGGTCGGGAAGGCCTCGTCGAAGCCCTCGGGCAGCTTGCCGGCGGCAAGCCGATCGAACAGGGCGCGGCCCTCGGGCTCGCGCTGCTTCCACTCCTCGAAGCCGACCTCCCACTGCTCGTGGGCGGTCTTGCCGCTGTCGAGCAGCAGCCGGGTGTGGGCGATGACCTCGTCGGAGACCTCGAAGGACTTCTCCGGGTCGAACCCGAGGATCTCCTTGGTCTTGGCGACCTCCTCCGCGCCGAGCGCCGAGCCGTGCACCGCGCCGGTGTTCATCTTGTCGGGGGCGGGGTAGCCGATGATCGTGCGCACCAGGATGAACGACGGCTTGTCGTGCACCTCCTTGGCGGCGGCGATCGCCTTCTCCAGGCCGGCGACGTTCTCGCCGCCGTCGACCTCCTGGACATGCCAGCCGTAGGCGCGGTACCGCTCGGCGGTGTCCTCGGTCAGCGCGATCCGGGTGTCGTCCTCGATCGAGATGCGGTTGTCGTCGTAGAAGACGATCAGGTTGCCCAGCTGCTGGGTGCCGGCGAGAGAGGAGGCCTCGGCGGTGACGCCCTCCTCGATGTCACCGTCGGAGGCGATCACGTAGATGTAGTGATCGAAGGGGCTCTCGCCGAAGGCGGGCTTCGGATCGAATAGGCCCCGCTCGCGGCGGGACGCCATCGCCATGCCGACGGCCGAGGCCAAACCCTGGCCGAGCGGCCCGGTGGTGATCTCGACGCCGCGGGTATGCCGGTACTCCGGGTGGCCCGGGGTCAGCGAGCCCTCGGTGCGCAGCGCCTCGAGGTCCGCGAGCTCGAGGCCGAAGCCCCCGAGGTAGAGCTGGATGTACAGCGTCAGGCTCGAGTGCCCGGCGGACAGGACGAAGCGGTCGCGACCGACCCATTCGGTGTCGTTCGGATCGTGCCGCATCACCCGCTGGAACAGCGTGTAGGCCAGCGGCGCGAGGCTCATCGCGGTGCCGGGGTGCCCATTGCCGACCTTCTGCACGGCGTCGGCCGCCAGGATCCGGGCGGTGTCGACGGCTCGGGTGTCGAGGTCGGTCCATCCCTCCGGGTGGCTGGGCTGGGTGAGAGCGGCGATCTCGTCTGTGGTGGTCGACACGAGACTGATTCTCCTGACGTTGTGTGCCGTCGATACGGTCCGGGAGGACTTGCCGACCACGCCCGTCACCGCGGCGTATCGCGTTCCGGCGTTCGGCCGGTGTCCGACGTGTGGAAGGTCCCCGTTCCAGCGTAGTGCTGACGGTAACGATTCGGTTCGTCGGCAAGATTCCGGATACCTGATGTTGACCTGCTGTACGCGGCGCCCGCCCCGGAGCCCCGCGACCCGGCGCCGGCGACACGCGTGGCCGGGCGATGTCGGCCCGCGAAAGGACGCGGTCTACCATCGCCTGTAGTAGCGGGCCGTTGTCGGGGCCGGCTGGGGAAGACAGGCGAGGGAGACGGTTGGTGCAGCTCGGGCGATCGACCTCCGGACACGGTCTCGCCGCCCCCTCGCCCAGCGCTGTTGCCGCGGATGAACCGGCGGCCTCCGTGGCGGGACGGGTGAAGGCCCGCATCGGGGCGTACGTGGCGTTGACCAAGCCGCGGGTGATCGAACTTCTGCTGGTCGCGACGATTCCGACGATGTTGCTCGCGGATCGCGGCTCGGCGAACCTGCCGTTGATCCTCGCGACGCTCTTCGGCGGCTGCCTCGGCGCCGCGGGAGCCAACACGCTCAACTGTGTGGTCGACGCGGACATCGACAAGCGCATGAAGCGCACCGAGCGCCGGCCGCTCGCCCGCGAGGCGGTGTCGACGCGCAATGCGCTGATCTTCGGCGTGGCGTTGACCGTGGTGTCGTTCCTCTGGCTGTGGTGGGTGGCAAACCTGCTCTCCGGCCTGCTCGTGGTCGCGACCGTGCTGTTCTACGTGCTGGTCTACACGATGATCCTCAAGCGCCGGACCTCGCAGAATGTCGTCTGGGGCGGCGCCGCCGGCTGTATGCCGACGCTGGTCGGCTGGAGCGCGGTCACCGGGACGATCCAGTGGCCCGCGATCGCGCTGTTCCTGGTGATCTTCTTCTGGACGCCGCCGCATACCTGGGCCCTCGCGATGCGCTACAAGCAGGACTACGCTGCCGCCGGTGTGCCGATGCTGCCGGTGGTCGCCACCGAGGAGCAGGTCACCCGCCGCATCGTCGTCTACGTGTGGGCGACCGTCGCGGCCTCGCTGGCCCTGATTCCCGTCGCCGGGCTGATCTACGCCATCACCGCCGTGGCCCTCGGCGTCTGGTTCATCGTGCTGTCGCATCGCCTCGCCGCCGGGGTGCGCCGCGGCGATCCGATCAAGCCGCTGCGCCTGTTCCTGCAGTCGAACAACTACCTGGCGATCCTCTGCTGCGGCCTCGCCGTCGACTCGATCCTCGCCATGCCGACCGTCCTGGACCTGCTCGGTCGCTGACCTCTTCTTCACACGATTCGGGAGGCTCACCCGCGCGCGGCGCGGGTAGGCCTCCCGAAACGTATGGGTCAGGGGACGAGGACCACCGAGCCGGTGGTGCGGCGCGCCTGCAGATCGGTGTGGGCGCGGGCGGCGTCGGCCAGCGGATAGGTCTCGCCGACACGCAGCTGCAGGCGGCCCTCGACGATCGCGGTGAGTACGTCGTTGGCCCGCTCCTCGAGTTCGGCGCGGTCGGCGGTGTAGTTGGCCAGCGTCGGACGGGTCAGATAGACCGAACCGGCGGCGTTGAGGCGCTGCGGGTCGACCGGGGGCACCGGGCCGCCGGCGGCGCCGTAGAGGGCCAGGGTGCCGCGCACCTTCAGCGAGGCGAGCGAGGCGTCGAAGGTCGGCGCGCCGACCCCGTCGTAGACCGCGTTGACGCCGATGCCGTCGGTCAGCTCGCGCACCCGATCCGCCAGGTCCGGGCCGTAGCGCAGCACATCGGACGCCCCCGCCTCCCGGGAGAGCTTCTCCTTGTCGTCGGTCGACACCGTGGTGATCACCCGGCCGCCGGCCGCGACCGCCATCTGCGTGAGCAGCAGCCCGACCCCGCCCGCCCCGGCGTGCACCAGCACGGTGTCGCCGGACCGGATCGGATACGTCGAGTGCGCCAGATAGTGCGCCGTCATGCCCTGCAGCAGCGCCGACGCGGCGACCTCGGGGGACAACCCATCCGGCACCGCGACCGCGCGCGCCGTCTTGACGATCGCCTCGGTCGCGTAGCCGCCCGACCCGCCGTCGCTCCACGCCACCCGATCGCCGGGGGAGAAGACGATGCCCTCGGGCTGGTCGGGGCCGACCGCGACCACGACGCCGGCCGCCTCCTGGCCGAGCGTGAACGGCAACTCGCGCGGATAGAGGCCGCTGCGGAAGTAGGTGTCGATGAAGTTGACGCCGACCGCTTCGATGCGAACCAGCAGCTCACCGGCTCCCGGCTGCGGGTCGGGCAGCTCCCGCTCGACCAGGACTTCCGGACCACCGAACTGTTCCACCCGAATAGCGCGCATACCGCCGTTCTACACGCCCACCGCGGACCCCGGAAGCCTTGGCCGCAACGACCGTCGGTGTGTCGATATCTGCGGTTCGACGGCAGAAATCGTCACTCTCGCGGGGGAGCGGCGGGCGGGGATCGCTATTGTCGTGGGCATGAGCGACTCGTCCGATTCCGCAGCCAGCACCGTCACCGCGCACGACGAGCGCGTCGTCAAGAAGACCGTTGCCGAACTGCGCCGCTTCGTGGCCACCCACGGCAATGCGCAGGCGGTGGTCGCGCCGATCGGTCGCGCCGGGGTGCGCATCATGCTGGTCGGCGATGACGGCGTCCTCGGTGACGAGGTCGTCCGCGATCGGGGTACGGCGGTCGCGGTGCTCGAGCAGATCGAAGAGATCAGCGTCGTCGACGAGTGGGAGCGCGAGATGGTCGCGAAGGCCGATCCGGCTCCCGGCCACTACGCCAAGATGGCCGGCTGGGTGGCCCGCTCCTCGAAGTTCCCCTCCGCCGGCGACGAGTAGTCCCCACCTGCGGTTTCGCCGTCGTGGCAGGTCGGGACTGCGAGCGCGGACGGCTTCGGTCGCGGCCCGGCTCCTACCATTCAAGGCATGCGAATGCTCCGGTTCGTCCGTGACGTGGTGCGCGACCACACCACCACGGTCGACATCGCGTTCGGTGTCCTCGTCGGTCTCGTCTTTCTGATCGGACCGATCCTGCTGCCGGCCGAGGCGTGGGAGGACGCGCCGTTCGACCTGCGACTCGACCCGACCGGCGTCGTGTTCACCGTGGTGCTCGCTTTCGCGCTGATCCGGGTGCGCCGCCGCCCGGCCGCGGTCCTCGCCGCCGCGACGGCGATCGGTGCGGCGTCGCTCGGTGGCGGCCACATCCTGCCGATCGCAGCCGTTGCCCTGTCGGTGGCGATGTACACCTACACCTTCCGGGCGCCGTTCCTGCGGGCGCTGGCCGTCGCCGGTCTCGTGTCGGTGGTGCTCGCCGGCGCGAGCCTGATCGCGCGGCCCTGGGATCTGCCGGAGAACGTTCTGCTGTGGCTGTGGACGGTCACCGCCGTCGGTGTCGCGATCGCGGCGCACCGCTCGACGGTTGTCGCCCTCGAGGATCGAGCCCGCCGGGCGGAGGTCTCGCGCGAGGACATCGCCCGGCGGCGGGTCGCGGAGGAGCGCCTGCGGATCGCCCGCGACCTGCACGACGTCATCGCTCATCAGGTGGCGGTCATGAGCGTCCAAGCCGCCGCGGCGTCGCATCTGATGGAGCGCGATCCGGCGGCGGCCACCGACGCGCTCGGACATGTCCGCGAAGCCGGGCGCACGGTCCTGGTGGAATTGCAGTCGGTCCTCGGAGTGCTGCGTCAGGACGGCGCCGTGCTGCCCACCTCGCCGTCGCCCGGTCTGGCGGGGCTCGACCAACTCGTCGAGTCGTTCCGCCGGTTCGGGGCGCTGATCGAGGTCGACGTACCCGAGCGGCTGCCGCTGTTGCCCGAGTCGGTCGATCTGACCGCGTTCCGCCTGGTCCAGGAGGCATTGACCAATGTCCACAAGCACGCGTTCGGCGCACCGACCGTGGTGACGCTGACCGCCCTGCCCACCGGCATCGTCGTCGACATCACCAATACCGCCGGTGGTGCGGATGTCGATCCCGATCCCGTCATCGACGGGGCGCCGGCCGAGGCGGTCCCCGTGGGTTCGGGCCTGGGCCTGGTGGGGATGCGCGAACGGGTCGGCGCGGTCGGCGGCGCCCTGGAGGTCGGCCCCACGCCCGAGGGCGGCTACCGGGTACTGGCTCAACTGCCGGTGGCGCAGCAGGCGGTGCGCGCGTGATCCGGGTCCTGATCGCCGACGATCAGTCGCTGATCCGCGCCGGGTTCCGGGTGCTGATCGAGGGCGCCGACGACCTCGAGGTGGTGGGGGAGGCCGACGACGGTGCCCGGGCCGTCGAGATGGCCCGCAGCCAACGCGCCGACGTGGTGTTGATGGACATTCGGATGCCCGGCCTCGACGGTTTGGAGGCGACCCGACGGATCAGCGCCGACGAGGACCTCGCCGGGGTGAAAGTGCTGGTCCTGACGACTTTCGAGCTCGACGAGTACGTTTATCTGGCCCTGCACGCCGGCGCGAGCGGCTTCCTGGGCAAGAGTGTGGAGCCCGACGACCTGCTCGAGGCGATTCGCCTGGTCGCCGCGGGTGAGGCGTTGCTCTCACCCGCCGCCACCCGGTCGCTGATCGCGACCTTCCTGGCCCAGCCGAGCCGTGTCGCGGCCGCCGGGGTCCCCGAGCGGCTCACGCAGCTGACCGCCCGGGAGCGGGAGATCGTCGCGTTGGTCGCCGAGGGGTTGACCAACGCGGATATCGCCGAGCGCCTGCATATCTCGCCGACGACGGTCAAGACTCACGTCAATCGGTCGATGACGAAGCTCGATCTGCGCGACCGTGCCCAACTGGTGGTGGTCGCCTATCAATCAGGGTTGGTCCGGATAGGTCCGGCCGACGTACCGCGCTCGTAGTACCGGACGGACACCCCCGCGGGCCGATGCGCGCGACACCCTCCGGCGGCGACGCTTGAGGGGTGGAATTCCTCTACGGATCGACCTGCACCGGGCGCCTCGGCGACCCTCGTGACCGCGGCCCGGGCCGACGGTGAGTACCGCTGCGTCCGCTGTGGTTCCGGCGATCGTGCTAGCTGTCATCGGCGCGATCTGCTTCGCCGTGTCGTCCACCCTCCAGCACTATGCGGTCCACGTCGGTCGCGGTGCGACGCGGCGGCCGGGCTCGACGGCGCCGTCCGGGTCGGGTTGCGCGGACGTCCTCGGCGCGCGGCAGCTGGGGACGGTCGTACGCCGGCCGCCCTGGTTGATCGGTCTGGGCCTCGCCGGCGCCGGGACCGCGGTCCACGCCGTCGCCCTGTTGCTGGCCCCGCTGCGGGTGGTGCAGCCGATCGGCGCACTCGCCCTGCCGTTGACCGTCCTGATCACCGCCGCACGGTCCGGGCGTCGCCCGACCGCCGGTGTGGTGGCGGGGACGGCGATCAGCATCATCGGGGTGCTGATCTTCGTGCTGGTATCCGCCGGTTCGGTGGTCAGCTACGCGCCCTCCTGGTCGGGGATCCTGCTGGCCACGATCGCGGTGGCGGCCGTCGTCGCGGCGCTGTCCCACATCGGGCTGCGCACCGCCGGGCGGTGGCGCGCGGTCCTGTTGGCCGCGGCGGGCGCCGCCGCCTTCGGTCTGGTCTCCTCCCTGGTGCGGGCGGTGTCCTATCCGGTACTCGCCGGTGAGATCGGCTTGCTCGACATCCGGCTGCTGGCAGCGGTCGCGGCGATCGGAGCGGTGCTCGGCGCGGGCGTCTGGCTCATTCAGCAGGCCTACCTGGCCGGTGCCCCGGAGATCGTGATCGGCGCTCTTGCGGTGATCGACCCGATCGTGGCGATCATCCTCGGTGCCCTGCTGCTCGGCGAAGGAGCCGGCACGACGCCGAGCGCAACCGTGATCCTCTGCGGCGGAGCGATATTGGCCGTCGGGGGAGTCCTGCTGCTCGCGCGCCATCACCCGGACGCCGCGGTGGTCGACCGGCCCGAACTCGTCTCCCTGTCCGCTCGCTGATCGCTACCCCTGGAGAATCGTCATGCTTCGCATTCTTATCGGTGCCGAGACCTTCCCACCGGATGTCAACGGGGCGGCCAGGTTTGCCGGCCGGCTGGCCGAGGGGCTGGCCGGACGGGGACACGAGGTGCACGTGGTCGCCCCATCGCCCGACGGCCCCGCCCGCACACAGATCATCGGCGGCGTCACCGTGCACCGGGTGGCCTCGCGCCGATACCCGTCGCTCGACGCGTTGCGCGTCTGCCTGCCGTGGGTCGCGGCTCGCACGGTCGAGACCGTCATCGCCGACATCCACCCCGACGTCGTACACACCAACGGGCACCTGGTGCTCGGCCGGGCGGTGGTCAACGGGGCCCGCCGCTCGCGGCTGCCGTTGATCGCCACCAACCACCTGATGCCGGAGAACATCGTCGGCTACCTGCCGTTGCCGCGGATGATGCACGCCTCGGTCGGCCGGCGGCTGTGGCGGGATCTGGGCGCGGTGTACCGGCGTGCCGACGTGGTGACCGCACCGACCCCGAGGGCGGTCGAACTGCTGACCACGCGCGCCGGGCTGGTCGGGGCTCATGCGGTGTCGAACGGTATCGATATCGAACACCATCAGCCGCGGGTGCACCGTCACACCGACCGGCCGACGATGCTGTTCGTCGGCAGATTGGACGCCGAGAAGCGGGTCGAGGAGCTGATTCTCGGCCTTGCCGGGCTGCCGGTCGCGCTGGGGGCTCGCCTCGAGGTGGTCGGTGACGGCCCCCAACGGGCGGCGCTGACCCAGCTGGCCGAGCGGACGGGAGTCGCGCACCGCGTTGCGTTTCGGGGGCGGGTGAGCGATGAGCAGTTGCTGCGCGCCTACTCCCGCGCCGATGTCTTCTGCATGCCCAGCATCGCCGAATTGCAGAGCCTCGCAACCCTCGAGGCGATGGCCTCGGGCCTGCCGGTGGTCGCGGCGGACGCGATGGCGCTGCCCCATCTGGTCGAACAGGGCGTCACCGGCTTCCTGTACGAGCCCGGCAATATCGACGATCTGGTGACACCGCTGGCGCTGCTGCTCGGCGACACCGACCTGCGTGCCCGGCTCGGGGCGACGGCGCGCCGCAGCGCAGGGCGCCACGCATTCTCCGCGACGCTGGACACCTTCGAGGACTTCTACCTCGAGCAGTTGGGCCGCGGTCGCGCGCCGGTGCCGGACGGTCTGACCGCCTGAGCGCTCAGCGTCGGCCGCGGTCTGCCAGTCGGACCAGCAGATCCGACAGCACCGCGGCCGACCTGCTCCAGGTGAAGGTTTCCGATTGTCGGCGAGCGGCGGCCGATCGGCGCGTCCACTCGTCGCGGTCGCTCAATCTCTCGATCGCCGCGGCGAACCCCTCGGCGTCATCCGGATTGACAAAATATGCCGCTTCACCGCCGATTTCGCGGAAGACCGGGATATCGCTGACCACCACCGGGGCGCCGAGCGCCATCGCCTCGACCAGCGGAATCCCGAAGCCCTCGTCGCGGGAGGCGGTCACCAATGCGGTCGCGCGGCCCAACAGCTCCCGATAGACCGCGTCGGTGGCGCCGTTGTGGAAGACCAACCGCGCGCCCCCGCCCACCTCGCCCCCGCCGAGCTTCCCCCCGGCGATCTCCCGCAGCCGTGCCTCTTCCGCGGCGGTGATGCGGCTCATCAGATGCAGCTCGTGGTCGGGCAGCAGGCGTGCCGCCCGCACGAGGGTGTCGACGTTCTTGTACGGCATGAACGAGCCCATATACACCAGCACGCCCGGGCCGTCCGGTCGGGCGGCCGGGATAGCAGCGTCGCCCGGCACCGATACCGGCATAGCCGGGATAGCAGGGCCGCTCGGGGCTTCCGCCGGAACAGGGCCGCGGGGGCCGGGGATGTCCGCGTGCGCGACCAACGCCGGACTCGGCGCGTTGTAGACGACGGTGACGTCGCGCCGGGTCAACCGATTGCGACGGATCAGGTCGGCGGTGGTCTGCGAGACGGTGACGACGTGGTCCGCCCGATTGAGCAGCAGGCGTTGCGGCCACCAGCTCAGGTGGGCGGCGCGCCACAGCAGCCGAACCGGCTCGGGCAGGTCCGCGGGCGGGGTGCGATGTCGGTAGTAGATGAGGTCGTGCAGGGTCAACACCAGGGGATAGGTGCGGCCCCACCCACCCATCGTCTGCATCGGACTGAACACCACATCCGGTGCGAGCGCGCGCACCTGCCGCGCGACGAAGGGCTCCCGCCAGCTGGTCGGCGCACTGATGCGATGCCACGGAAGATCGGGTAGCTGATGCAACTGCCGCTCGTCGCTGATCAGCATCTCGATCGGATGCAGGCGCGCGAGTTCGGTGACCAGTTCGGCGGTGAACCGGCTGATGCCGTCGTGCTGCTCGGGCCGCACGTAGCGGCAGTCGATCAGCGCCCTCATTCGGACATCGGCTTCGGCGCGAGCCCCGACAGCGGTGCGGCACCGCCGCGACCGGATGCCGGCGCGGCGCCACCGGCGGCGGTGCCCAGGGTGGCCGACAGGCCGGCTCGGCCGGCCGCGTGATGGATGACCGCGGCGACCCGTTCCGGGGCCTCGTAATGCAGCAGATGGCCGACGCCGTCGACCAGGGTCAGCTCGGCGTCCTCGAAGAGCGCGGCCGTTCGGTGCAGCTCGGCGATCGGTGCGAGCCGGTCGATGCGCCCGGCGATCAGTCGGGTCGGCACGTCGATCCGCTCGGCGTACGCGTCGACCGAGCCGCCGGCCGCGGCGTCGTAGGCCTCGAGGAGCATGTCCCGGCTGGCGAAGGACGAGAAGTGCCGGCGGTGCTCGCGGTGAATCCAGCGGCGGACCGCCGGGTCCGGGGTGGTCAGGGTGAGGGTCGTGCTGACCCGGGTGACCAGCGGATGCCGCAGCAACCGGTCGCCGAGCCGCTCCGGCAGGCGACCGGCCCATCGATGAAAGCCGTCGGCCCAGACCGTCGCGGACCGCGGCTGGACCCGTCGGACGGGCGCCGGGATCGGACTGATCAGAACGACCCCGACGACCGCGTCCATCGGTGCGGTCGCGGCCGTGGCGGCGGCGATCACCGAGCCGAAGGAATGCCCGACGAGCACCACATCGCCGGCTCGCGTGTAGACGTCGAGCACCTCCCGCGCCCACCGCGCGTACCCGAGCACCGAGTGGTCCCCGGTTCGCAGCGGCTCCGACGCGCCGAAACCGGGCAGGTCGGGAATCACGATGCGATAGTTCGGCAGGAACGCGGCCGGCAGCTCGAGTCCGTGATGGTCGCCGCGGAAGCCGTGCAGCATCAGCACGGTCGGGCCGGCGCCGGCGGGACCGTAGCTCCAGACGTGCGTCGCGGCCGAGGTCAGGGGGAGAACCTCGTGGCCGGAGCCGGAGCGGACCATCGCCAACGCGTCCAGGCGACGCTCGAGCGTTCCGTGTGGATCGGGTGGTGTCATCGGGTCGGCTCCGGGCTGCGTTGGATGGTCGGGTCGCTCGGGGGATCCACCGCCACACCGAGCCAGATCGCCTCGGGCACCGAGGCCACGCCGGTGGCCGCCGGCACGACGATCGTGTCGCCGGGGACGACGAGCCCGACCGGGATGCTGGTCTCGAGCATGATCCCGAGCCCGGCGAGCACCGCCCGCCACATCGGATCCACCGATTGCACGGATTCGAGAATCCAGTTGAACAGCTCGGTCACGTGGCCTCACAGACGTCGGTCGCCGGGTACTCACCCAGTCAACGCGAACGACACGCCCGAGTCGTCGGCCCAACGTCTAGATCGGACCTACCACGAACGCAGCAGCCGTCTCGGGGTTCCAGGCGTCGGCGGTATCGCCGACGTCTGTTCGGCGGCTACGCCACGCCCGCCGGTTCGGAGGCGCGGCGGCCGAGCGTTCCGTCGGTCGGCGAGATGTACCGGGCCCGCCCGGCGGCCCACAACATGGCGGTGGCGGCGGTCGCGGCCGCGGCGCCGGCCACGTGCAGGACGACCAGCGCGGCGGGCACGTCGGTGAAGTACTGCACGATGCCGACAAAACCCTGTGCGATCACGATGCCGATCACCCACCAGGCGCGGCGCAGAACGAAGCCGGGCGCGCGGACCGCGAGCAGCCCGCAGACCACGCCGACCAGCAGCGCCAGGTAGGCGACCATGAACTGGGAGTGCGCGTGCACCAGCGTCACGATCTCCATCTCGAGGCGCGGAACGGTGCGATCGGCGCTCTTGTCGCCGGCGTGCGGCCCCGCTCCGGTGACCATCGTGCCGACGATCAGGGTGCCGACCAGCGCCAACGAGGACAGCACGATCAGCGCCCGCAGCGGTCCGGGGATCGTCTCGGTGACCGGTACGTCGTCGTCCTCGCGGACCTTGACGTACAACACGCCGGCCCACCAGACCATCACCATCGACACCAACAGGTGCACCGCGACCGTCCACCACAGCAGTCCGCTGAGCACGGTCAGACCGCCGAGGACCGCTTGCAGAACGGTGCCCGCCGGCATCAGCCAGGCGTAGACGCGCACCTCGCGGCGGCGCCGGGCGCGGGTCACGGCGATCACGATCGCCGCGGCGGCCAGCACGACCACGCCGGTGAGCAGGCGATTGCCGAACTCGACCGCCTGGTGCAGCACCGGCACCTCGGACACGCCGATCGGGGTGAAGCTTCCGGGGAAGCACTGCGGCCAGGTGGGGCAGCCGAGGCCGGACGCCGTGACGCGGACGGTCGCCCCGGTGACCGAGATCCCGGCCTGGGTGAACAGCGTCAGCGCGGCCAGCAGGCTCTGCGTGCGCACGCTCGGATTCGGAAACCGGTCGACGAGCGAGAGAAACACGCGATACAGCACGCAAGCATGCTAGTCGGTGGTCAACGACAGGCTGTAGTGGGCCCGGTGCGCACCGGGGCGGGCGCGCTCAGACGAAGCGGAAGTACCGCACCGCGGCGACCCCGGAGAGCAACCCCCAGACCACCAGCACCAGGATCGGCAGCGCGCTCAGCGTCCCGCCGACCACCTCGGTCAGCGCGATCGCCAGAGCGCCGGGCGGGGTGAACTCGATCAGGGTGTGCACCGCCGCGGGCACCGCATCGCGGGCGTAGACCAGCCCGCAGATGCCGGCGAAGACGAACCAGATCACGTTGGCCAGCGCCAGGATCACCTCGGCCTTGAGGGTGCCGCCCAGCAACAGGCCCAGCGTGCTGAAGGTGATGGTGCCCAGCGCGATGACCACCGCGCCCAACGCCAGACCGGCGATGCTCGGCCGCCAGCCGAGCGCGGCGCCGATCGCGCCGAGCACGATCGCCTGGAGGGTGACCACGCAGAGCACCGCGGCGGACTTGCCGGCGATGATGCCCCAGCGCGGCAGCGGGGTCGCGCCGAGACGTTTGAGCGCCCCGTAGCGGCGGTCGAAGCCAACGGCGATCGCCTGGCCGGTGAAGGCGGTCGACATCACCGCGATCGCCACGATCGCCGGTACCAGGGTCGCCAGTCGTTCGGCGCGGTCGCCGCCACCGATCGGCAGCAGCGCCAGTCCGATCAGCAGGGTCACCGGGATCAGCAGGGTCAGCAGCAACTGCTCGCCATTGCGCAGCAGCAGCGTCAGTTCGAGCCGGGACTGCGCCAGCAGCATCTTCACCCGGGACGCGGGACGCGGATCGGGGCGGAAGGTGCCGGGCGGGAAGGTCGAGGCGGTGCCCCGGTGGCCGATGGACTTCGATCCGCGGACGGCGGGATCGAAGGCGCCGCGAGCGGAGGTCATCCGCGCAACTCCCGTCCGGTCAGTTCGAGGAAGACGTCCTCGAGGCTGCGCTGCTCGACCCGCAGGTCGGTGGCGAGCACATTGTGTCGGGCACACCAGGACGTCACGGTGGCGACGACCTGGGGGTCGATCGTTCCCTCGACCAGGTACTGGCCGGCGTAGACCTCGGTGGGCTTGTACCCCTCGGGCAGCGCGTCGACCAGCAGGTCGAGCGACAGGCCGGCCGGGGCGGTGAAGCGCAGTTGGCCCTCGGCGCCGCGGGATGTCAGCTCCTTCGGCGATCCGGACGCGACGACGCGGCCGTTGTCGAGGATGACCACGCGGTCGGCGAGCTGTTCCGCCTCGTCCATCGCGTGGGTGGTCAGCAGCACGCTGACCCCGTCCCGGCGCAGCGCGTCGATCAGCTCCCACACCAGGTGTTTGGCCTGGGCGTCGAGGCCGGCGGTCGGCTCGTCGAGGAAGACCAGTTCCGGACGGCCCACCAGCGCGCAGGCCAGCGCGAGGCGCTGTTGCTGACCGCCCGAGAGGCGCCGATAGGGCACCCGGGCGGCGGCGGTCAGCCCGAGCTGATCGAGCAACCACGCGGGGTCGACCGGATCGGCGGCGTAGGAGGCGACCAGCGACAGCATCTCCCCGGCGCGGGAGCCCGGATAGGCTCCGCCACCCTGCAGCATCACGCCGATGCGGGCCCGCAGTGCGTCGGTCCGGACCATCGGGTCGAGACCGAGGACGCGGATCTCGCCGCTGTCCGGTGCCGCGAAGCCCTCGCACATCTCGACGGTCGTCGTCTTGCCGGCGCCGTTGGGGCCGAGCAGGGCGAGCACTTCGCCGCGCGGCAGATCGAAGCTCACCCCGTCGACGGCGCGGCGGTCACCGAAGGTGCGAACGACCGAGCGCAGCGAGACGGCGCAGTCGGTACCGGTGGGGTCGGCATAGCCGCGGCTGACCGGGTGGGCATCGTCTCGCGACGACAGATCAGGACCGTGGCTCACGTGACGAGGGTATGCGCAGGTCGGTCGAGCCGGGGCGGCCAGGGGTCGCTTCGCCGTCGGGTGACGCGTCCGAGTCGTCGTCGCGTAGCGCCGTCGACGTGCCGTGTCGGCGTCGGGATGTGCCGAACGGGAGCGACGGCCAGGGCAGTAGCCGGCGGGTCGACAGCGCGATGATCGCGACGGTGGCGATGCACGCCAGCGCGGCCTGCACGATGACGAAGGGTGGATACTCGCCGCCGTTCGGCATCAGGATCATCCCGACGATCGCGGACACGGCGATCGTCGGGATGCGGAACATCGGGCGGGTCGCCCAGGCGGCGAGCGGCATGACCGCCCAGAGCAGATACCAGGGCTGGACGACCGGGAAGAGCAGCACCACGAAGCCGAGGCTGACGCCGAGGGCGCCGACCGGATCGAGCCGGCCGACCAGCACCGCCATCAACATCCGGATCACGATGAAGCCGGCGATCGCGGCGGCGATCGGGCGCGTCAACGACAGCACGGCGGTCGTATGGTCGCCGAGGCCGAGCAGCACCCCGCCCTGGCCGGCGGCCAGGCCGAGCAGCGTCGGCAACGACATCCAACTGCGCACGGCGTTGGCGGTGCCGAGGGTGCCCGTCCAGCCGATGCCGAGCCCGCTGGCCAGGCTGACCCCGAGCATCACCGTGCCGGCGATCGTCGCGAGCGCCACAGCGCTCAGGATCAGGTCGCGCAGCGATCCACCGAGTTTGCGGGCGAGCGCGACGCCGACGAATCCCAGGGTGAGCAGCGACGGGATCTTGATCGCCGCGGACAGGGAGATCACCGCTGCGCCCGCGACCAGCAGCGCGATCGTGCCCGGTGTCCACGGCCCCGCTCGCCCGCCGGGACCACTCCCGGCCGGACCGACGCGGTCGAGGGCGCGCAGGCACAGTTCCATGCCGGTCAGTGCCAGCCCGAGCATGAGCGCCTCGTTGTGGATGCCGGCCACCAGATGCAGGATCACCAGCGGATTTGCCGCGCCCAACCACAGCGCGCTGACCGCCGAGACCCCGCAGCGGCGGGCGAGCCGGGGGAGGGCCCAGACCGCGAGGGCGACCCCGCAGAGCGCCAGCAGCCGATGCAGCAGAACGCCGGCGATGATGTTGTCCCCGACGACGCGCCCGATGCCTTCGCCGAGCCAGACGAACAGCGGACCGTAGGGCGCGGGCGTCTCGCGCCAGATCGTCGGGACGGTGCGCGTCAGAACGTTGTCGACGCCGAGCGCGCCGGCGGGCCCGATCGCGTACGGGTCGAGGCCGCGCACCGCGATCTCGCTCTGCGCGAGATAGGAGTAGACGTCCTTGCTGAACATCGGCGGTACGAAGATCAGCGGCGTCACCCAGAGGATGAACGTGTGGTGGAACTGCCGCACGGTCAGGCGGTGGCGCGGACGGCCGTCCGCCTCGGTGCCGACGGTGAAGCGGCCGAGCATCAACCAGGCGATCACCAGCAGCGCGGTACCGGTGATCGCGACGGCGAGCGAGACGGTCGGCATCCGGGCGGGCAGGCCGAGGACACGCAGGCCCTGCACCGGGTTCTGCAGCACCGGAAGCGCGCCGGCGCCGAGGGCGGCGATGCCCATCAGGATCGTTCCGGTCGCTCCGAGGCGGCGGATGCGGCGCAGCAGGGCGGCGTCGTAGCCCGTCGTCGACGGGACGTCCGGTTCGACGGAGTGCAGGACCTCGACACCGTGGGTGGGTCGGTCCGGGCGCAGTGGTTCGAGGCCGATCAGGCTGCGCAGCCTGTGTCGCCATCCGGACGAGGCGACGGCGGGTTGCCGTTCGTGCTCGGTGCCCGGAACCGAACTGGTCGACATTGGGCGAGCCTAGCCCGGCGGCCCACCGGCGCCGTCGCTCGACCGGGTCCCGGATGTGATCGACGCAACTGTGCTGGTGGGCGGGGTGCTGCGTGCGGGGTCGAGTGAGGGCACCCTTGCTGGAACCGTCCCGGTAATTCCGTCACACTTATGTTGTGAAAATCGTCGAGGAGCATGGCGCCGCGTCGTCCGGGTCACCGGTCGACGCGATCGACGGTGCCTCGACGGAGTCCGGGACCCGCGCCGCGGTGCTGCGATCGCTGCTCGAAGGCGGTCCGGTCACGGCCGGTGAATTGGCCGATCGGCTCGGTCTGAGTGCCGCCGGGGTGCGTCGTCACCTCGAAGCGCTGCTCGAGGCGGAGCAGATCGAGGTCGTTCCCGCCGGTCCGGCTCGCGCCTCGCGCAGCCGCGGCCGTCCGGCCAAGGCCTTCCGGATCAGCGATTCCGGCCGCGAGCGCTTCTCGCACAGCTACGGCGAACTGGCGTCCGCGGCGATCGACCATATCGCGCAGATCGCCGGTCCGGACGCGGTGGCCGAGTTCGCCCGCAAGCGAGCCCGCGACATGGTCGCCGAGGTGGCGGCCAACCAGCCGGCCCCGAGCGGCGAACAGGTGATCGCCAAGGCGCACGAACTGGCCGACGCGCTGCGTTCGGACGGCTTCGTCACCACCGTGCGGCCGGTGATCGGACCGGGGACCGACGGTGAGGTGCACGGCGTGCAGATCTGCCAGCACCACTGCCCGATCGCCTCGGTGGCGGGCCACCACCCCGAATTCTGCGACGCCGAAGCCGAGGAGTTCTCCCGGATCGTCGGTACCCACGTGCAGCGGCTGGCCACCATCGCCAACGGCGACAGCGTCTGCACCACCCACATCCCGTTCCCGTCCCTGCCTGCGGACGACAAGGGACACGGGAAGAAAGACGAGTCCTCGTCGGTTGATACCGATGGGGTCCGTGCGGCAGGCGTGGCGTTCGACGCCCAGCCGGAGGTCACCTCGGAGACCTCGTCCGCATCCGATGCACCCGGTGCCCAGCCCGTACCGGTCACAGTTACCACGTTCGAGAAGGGGCACGAATGACGATCACACCCGAGCAGCTGGACAGCTCGAGCTCGGCTCCCGCCGCGGTCGCACCTCCGCTGACGCAGGAGGAGACGATCGCCGCGCTCGGCCACTACGGATACGGATGGTCCGACTCGGACGTCGCCGGTGCGAGCGCTCAGCGCGGTCTGTCGGAGGCGGTGGTCCGGGACATCTCCGGCAAGAAGAGCGAGCCCGAGTGGATGCTTCGCGCCCGGCTGCGCGCGCTGAAGACCTTCGACCGCAAGCCGATGCCCACCTGGGGCTCCGATCTGTCCTCGATCGACTTCGAGAACATCAAGTACTTCGTGCGTTCCACCGAGAAGCAGGCCACCTCGTGGGAGGAACTGCCGGAGGACATCAAGAACACCTACGACCGGCTCGGCATCCCGGAGGCGGAGAAGCAGCGCCTGGTCGCCGGTGTCGCCGCGCAGTACGAGTCCGAGGTGGTCTACCACCAGATCCGTGAGGACCTCGAGGAGAAGGGTGTCATCTTCCTCGACACCGACAGCGGCCTCAAGGAGCACCCGGAGCTGTTCCAGGAGTACTTCGGTTCGGTGATCCCCGCCGGCGACAACAAGTTCTCCGCGCTGAATACCGCCGTGTGGTCGGGCGGCTCCTTCATCTACGTGCCGCCGGGCGTGCACGTCGACATCCCGCTGCAGGCCTACTTCCGGATCAACACCGAGAACATGGGCCAGTTCGAGCGGACCCTGATCATCGTCGACGAGGGCGCCTATGTGCACTACGTCGAAGGCTGCACCGCGCCGATCTACAAGACCGACTCGCTGCACTCCGCGGTCGTCGAGATCATCGTGAAGAAGGGCGGCCGCTGCCGCTACACCACGATCCAGAACTGGTCGAACAACGTCTACAACCTGGTGACCAAGCGCGCCAAGGCCGAAGCCGGCGCCACCATGGAGTGGATCGACGGCAACATCGGCTCCAAGGTCACCATGAAGTACCCGGCGGTGTGGATGACCGGCGAGCACGCCAAGGGCGAGGTGCTCTCGGTCGCCTTCGCCGGCCCGGACCAGCACCAGGACACCGGTTCCAAGATGCTGCACCTCGCGCCGCACACCTCGAGCAATATCGTCTCGAAGTCGGTGGCCCGCGGCGGTGGTCGCGCGTCCTACCGCGGCCTGATCCAGATCAACAAGGGCGCCCACGGTTCCCGTTCCACGGTCAAGTGTGACGCCCTGCTGGTCGACCAGATCAGCCGCTCGGACACCTACCCGTACGTCGACATCCGCGAGGACGACGTGACGATGGGCCACGAGGCGACCGTCTCGAAGGTCAGCGACGATCAGCTCTTCTACCTGATGAGCCGCGGCCTGACCGAGGATGAGGCCATGGCGATGGTCGTGCGCGGCTTCGTCGAGCCGATCGCCAAGGAACTGCCCATGGAATACGCCCTCGAGCTCAATCGCCTGATCGAACTGCAGATGGAAGGAGCGGTGGGCTAGTGGCCGCCGGAGAAACGGGAGTGGTCGGCGCCGTCGCCGGCGAGAACGTCAAGGCAGGCGCCGTCGATCTCGGTGCGAACAAGGGCGAGGTCTTCGCCTCCTTCGACGTCGACGCGTTCGAGGTGCCGACCAGCCGGGACGAGGCGTGGCGCTTCACCCCGCTGCGGCGCCTGCGCGGACTGCACGACGGCACCGCGGTCGCCGACGGGCAGCTGTCCGTCGCCGTGGCCGGTGACGGGGTCACCGTCGAGACGGTCGGCCGCGACGATGCGCGCCTCGGCACCGCCGGCGCGCCCACCGATCGGGTCGCGGCCGCCGCCTACAGCGGCTTCACGCAGGCGTCGGTGATCGGCGTGCCCGCCGATGTCGAACTCGCCGAACCGATCACCGTCACGGTGACCGGCCCGGGCGTCGACCACACCGCCTTCGGTCACACCCACGTCGCCTTCGGCACGCATTCGTCCGGGACGATCGTCTTCGATCAGGTCGGCTCCGGCGCGATCGCCGAGAATCTCGAAGTGGTGGTCGGCGACGGTGCCCGCGCGACGATCGTGCTGGTGCAGGGCTGGGAGCAGGACACCGTCCACGTTGCCGCGCACCGTATTCGGGTCGGCCGCGACGCCACCGTTCGCTATATCAGCGTCAGCCTGGGCGGCGAGTTGGTCCGGCTGAGCCCGACGGTCATTTACGACGGCCCCGGCGGCGACGCCGAGCTGTCCGGCCTCTACTTCGCCGACGACGGCCAGCACCTCGAGCAGCGTCTGCTGGTCGACCACGAGGCCCCGAACTGCCGCTCGCGGATCCTGTACAAGGGTGCGCTGCAGGGTGATCCGCAGTCGGATCTGCCGGACGCGCATACGGTGTGGATCGGCGACGTCGTCATCCGCGCGAGCGCCGAGGGCACCGATACCTTCGAGCTCAACCGCAACCTGGTGCTCACCGATGGGGCGCGCGCCGACTCGGTGCCGAACCTCGAGATCGAGACCGGCGAGATCGTCGGCGCCGGACACGCCAGTGCCACCGGGCGTTTCGATGACGAGCAGCTGTTCTACCTCGCCGCGCGCGGTATCCCCGAGGACGTCGCCCGCCGGCTGGTCGTGCGCGGCTTCTTCCAGGAGATCCTGCAGAAGATTCCGGCCGAGTCGGTCCGCAGCCGCCTCGAGGACGCGATCGAGATCGAGCTCGCGCTCACCGGCTCCTGAGCCGATCTTCCCTCAACTTCCTTCTTCCAACGCTTTCGAAAGGTCAACCACCCGATGTCCACCCTGGAGATCCGCGACCTGCACGTCGACGTCGCCAACCCGGACGAGTCGGCCGAGCCGATCCACATCCTCGACGGCGTCGACCTCACCGTGAATTCCGGTGAGACGCACGCGATCATGGGCCCCAACGGGTCGGGCAAGTCGACGCTCTCGTATGCGATCGCCGGACATCCCAAGTACGAGGTCACCTCGGGCTCGATCACGCTCGACGGCGAGAACGTGCTGGAGATGAGCGTCGACGAGCGCGCCCGCGCCGGGCTGTTCCTGGCGATGCAGTACCCGGTCGAGGTGCCCGGCGTGTCGATGTCGAACTTCCTGCGCACCGCGGCGACCGCCGTGCGCGGCGAGGCCCCGAAGCTGCGGCACTGGGTCAAGGAGGTCAAGGGCGCGATGACCGATCTGGGCATCGAGCAGGCTTTCGCCGAGCGCTCGGTCAACGAGGGCTTCTCCGGCGGCGAGAAGAAGCGCCACGAGATCCTCCAGCTCGCCCTGCTGCACCCGAAGATCGCGATCCTCGACGAGACCGATTCGGGCCTGGACGTCGACGCGCTGCGCGTCGTCTCCGAGGGGGTCAACCGCTACCGCGACCAGGACAACGGCGGCGTGCTGCTGATCACCCACTACACCCGGATCCTGCGCTACATCAAGCCGGACTTCGTGCACGTCTTCGTCGGCGGCCGGATCGTCGAATCCGGCGGCCCGGAGTTGGCCGACGAGCTCGAGGCGTCCGGATACGAGCGCTTCACCGCCAAGGCGCAGGCATGACCGGTCCCGGCGACCACGGCTACGTCGAGACCACCGATGGTCTCGACGTGGCCGCCATCCGCGCGGACTTCCCGATCCTGGGACGGACCGTGCGGGACGGCAAGCCGCTGATCTACCTCGACTCCGGGGCGACCTCGCAGCGCCCGCTGCAGGTCCTGGACGCCGAGCGTCACTTCCTGACGACCTCCAACGCCGCCGTCCACCGCGGTGCGCATCAGTTGGCGGAGGAGGCGACCGATGCCTACGAGCACGCGCGGCAGGTCATCGCGGACTTCGTCGGTGTCGACACCGACGAGATCGTGTTCACCAAGAACGCGACCGAGAGCCTGAACCTGGTCACCCACGTGCTGGCGGACGACCGGTTCGACCGGGCGCTGCGGCCGGGCGACGAGATCGTCATCACCGAGCTCGAGCACCACGCCAATCTGGTGCCCTGGCAGGAACTCGCCCGGCGCACCGGCGCGGTCCTGCGCTGGTACGGGGTCACCGACGACGGGCGGATCGACCTCGACTCGCTCGAGCTGTCGCCGGCGACCCGGGTGCTCGCCTTCACCCACCAGTCCAATGTGACCGGTGCGGTCGCCCCGGTCGAGGAGTTGGTCCGGCGGGCGCGGGCGGTCGACGCGCTGGTCGTGCTCGACGCCTGCCAGTCGGTGCCGCACCAGCCGGTCGACTTCCGTGCGCTCGGCGTCGATTTCGCCGCCTTCTCCGGACACAAGATGCTCGGACCGTCCGGGGTCGGCGCGCTCTACGGGCGACGCGAGCTGCTCGCGGCGATGCCGCCCTTCCTGACCGGCGGTTCGATGATCGAGACCGTCACCATGGAGGCGACCACCTTCGCGGCGCCGCCGCAGCGGTTCGAGGCCGGCGTCCCGATGACCTCCCAGGTCGTCGGTCTCGGCGCGGCGGTCGAGTACCTCAACGCGATCGGCATGGACAAGGTCGACGCCCACGAACGCGCCCTGGTCGCCCGCGCCCTCGAGGTGCTCGGCGCGATCGACGGGGTGCGGATCATCGGCCCGACCGATACCGAGAACCGCGGTGGCGCACTGTCCTTCGTCGTGGACGGGATTCATGCCCACGATCTGGGGCAGGTGCTCGACGACGATGGCATCGCCATTCGGGTCGGCCATCACTGCGCGTGGCCGCTGCACCGCCGTTTCGGCGTCGCCGCCACCGCCCGGGCATCGTTTGCCGTCTACAACACCCTCGACGAGGTCGACGCTCTCGGCGCGTCGATCCAACGGGCACAACGTTTCTTCGGGGTGGTGCCCGCCGCGGGCGCCGGTTCGGGGAGCTGACCGTGCGTCTCGAACAGATGTACCAGGACGTGATCCTGGACCACTACAAGCATCCGCACGGCCGCGGTCTGCGCGATCCGTTCGACGCCGAGGTCCACCACGTCAATCCGACCTGTGGTGACGAGGTGACCCTGCGGGTGCACATCGTCGACGACGTCGTGGTCGACGTCTCGCACGACGGCCAGGGCTGCTCGATCAGCCAGGCCGCGACCTCGGTGCTGACCGACCAGGTGGTCGGGGTGAAGGTGCCGCGGGCGATGGAGATCGTCGACGCGTTCTCCGCGATGATCGGCGGCCGCGGCACGGTCGAACCGGACGAGGACGCGATCGGCGACGGCGTCGCCTTCGTCGGCGTCGCCCGCTATCCGGCCCGGGTCAAGTGTGCGCTGCTCGGTTGGATGGCCTTCAAGGACGCGGTGGTTCGCACCGTGGAAACGACCGCGGCGCGGGCCGCGGCCGGCAACGGACTTCCGACACCCGAACCCGAACACGTCGGCACAGCAACGTCCCCGGAGGCGAACCAGTGAGCGATATTCAGGACACCGAACAGAGCGCCGGCGCGGCGACCGACCTCGATCCGACATCCGCCGGTGCGGTCGGCGTGCAGACCCCGCAGGACGAGGTGCTGTTGGCCGATATCGAGGAGGCGATGCGCGACGTCGTCGATCCCGAACTCGGCATCAACGTCGTCGACCTCGGTCTGGTCTACGACATCGCGGTCGACGACACCGGTGCCGCGATCATCGACATGACGCTGACGTCGGCGGCCTGTCCGCTGACCGATGTGATCGAGGACCAGGCCCAGACCGCCGTGGTGCGCGGGGGAGTCTGCCCCGAACTGCGGATCAACTGGGTGTGGATGCCGCCGTGGGGACCGGACAAGATCACCGACGACGGTCGCGAACAGCTTCGTGCGCTCGGCTTCACCGTCTGAGCAAGCAGCCCGAGCACGCCGAATCGGGGGATAACATGGCTCCTGTGCACGGTAACGCGACCGTCGCCCCGTAAGCCTGCGTGATACCCGTCGGGAAGGCGGGTAATGTTCGACGGGCGATCGGCACCGTCGGACGGTGACGGTGCGCATCGCCGGCAGCAGGGGGACGCGTCGGCGTACTGCGCGAACGGGGGGTGATTCGTGTC
Source organism: Millisia brevis NBRC 105863 (assembly GCF_001552615.1). GTDB lineage: Bacteria > Actinomycetota > Actinomycetes > Mycobacteriales > Mycobacteriaceae > Millisia > Millisia brevis. Next base: position 128,292 of record NZ_BCRN01000002.1, on the reverse strand, counting down.
TGTCGAGATCGATGGTGAAACGGCCGTGCCGACGACGGTGTTCGGGCGACCCACCTCGCCGACGGTGGACGCACAGCCGCCGGCCGACGAACACACCTTCCCGGTAACCGCCGCGCAGCAACATCTGATCACCGCGGCCCTCCTGCGGCCGGACGTCTCCCATGTCGTCGCGATGTACGTCGACATCGTCGGCGACCTGGACGTCTCTCGGTTGCAGCGCGCCGTCGCCGCGACCGGCCGCGAGATGGTCGTCCGTCGACTGCGGGTCGGATTCGTCGAAGATGCTCTGGTGCAGTGGATTGCACAGGACGATGAGGAGTCCGCCGACGGCGCGAGCGCCCTGCCGGTCATCGATCTGCGCGCATCGGAGGATCCGGTCGCCGCCGGTACGGCGTGGATGCACAGCGCCACCGCCGAGGCCGCCGACCCGCTCGACGATCCCGCCGCCAGCGATACCCTGCTGCGCGTCGGGGCCGATCGATGGTTCTGGTATTCCCGCTTCCAGGCCCACACCTTCGACGCGGCCGGTATGCGCACCCTGATCGAGCGCACCGCCGATCTCTACCGCGCCGACGGCTCCTTTCGCGCTCCGCAGCCGCCCGCGGTCGCGCGCACGCTCGTCGAGTCGGATCGCCGCTACCGGCAGTCCGAACGCTACGAGGTCGACAAGCGGTACTGGCTCGACGTGCTCGCGGGCAATCCGGACCCGACCTCGCTCAGCGCGGTGCGCGAGCCGGCGCGGACGCAGCCCCTGGTGATCGAACGCCCCCTGGTCTCCGAGACCCGCGCACGTCTCGACGTCCTCGCCCGCGACAGCGGGTCGACCGCCGCCGGCATCCTCACCGCGGCGATCGCCGCCTTCCTCGCGATGCGCTCCGGCCGGGAACGGGTGGTCGTCACCCTGCCGGTCACCGGTCGCACCGCGGTCGCCGCCCGCCGGGCGCCGGGGACGGTGGCCAATGTGCTGCCCGTCGCGATCGATGTCAGCCCGACCACCCGCGTCTCCGACCTGATGGAGACCGTCCGCGCGCGGATCACCGAAGCCTTGCGCCACCAGCAGTTCCGCCTCGAGGACCTCGAGGACGTCGCCTCGGATACCGGCATGCGCCGGACCCGCTGCCCGTCGCCCGGGCCCGCGATCAACCTGATGCTCTTCCCGTCGACCGTGTCGTTCGGCAGCGTTACCGGCGCGATCCGGGTGCTGTCGGAGGGGCCGGTCGAAGACCTGGCAATCGACGCGTGGACGACCGGTTCCGCTGAGATCGTCGTCGGGTTCCGGGCCAACCCGGCCCGATACGACCAGACCGATCTCGAGGCGCTGCACACCGCCTTCCTGGGATTCGTGGATCGATTTGTCACCGCGGAACCGGTGATGGCCGTCGGTGCGATCCCGGGGGTGGACACCGCCGATTGGGAGACCGGTATTCGGTCGCAGCGGGCCGTTCCGTTCTGGACCCAGCAGTACCTGGCGACGGCGCCGGCGCTCGATCTGCCGGTCGATACGCTCGAAGGCCCGCCGACCGTCTTCGACGTGCCCGCGCAGCTCGTGACCGGGCTGGCCCGCCGCGCGGCCGAATTCGAGACCGGCACATCGGTATTGGTCATGGCCGCGCTGCTGGGTGTGCTGCGGCGGTTCGGGATCACCGGGCCGGTTCCGGTGGGGCTGCCGGTCGACGGTTTCGTCCACGGCGCCGCCGACGAGGATGAACCGCAGGTGGTGGTCTTCCGACCGAATACCCCGCGCGATACGTCATTGGCCGACCTGGTGACCGCCTGTGATCGCCAGGTGCGCAATGTCTTCGAGTACGCGGGTACGCGCCCCACCGGAGCGATCGATACCGGCGCCCCGACCTACCGGGTGCTGTTGACCGCCGATCATGCGGTGGCGGCTCATCCCGACTTCCCGGGACTCGACATCGCCGTGACCTCCGCCACCGCCGACCTGGTGGTCACGCTGCGTGCGGCCGCCCCCGACGCACCGGATGCGGGGGAGTCGGGCACGGTGTCCTGGGTGGGCGGAGCGCGTCCGGCCGCCGCGCTGGCGACCGCGATCCCGGCGATGCTGCGAGCGATCGTCGACGAGCCGACCACGCTGATCTCGCAGGTCCCCGTGCTCGATCCGGCCCAGCGGGCGGACCTCACCGATGCCCCGGTCGCGCCGCGCCCGGTCGCCGGTCTGATCGATCTGTTCCATCGGGTGGTCGCCCTGACCCCGGAGGCGCCCGCGGTATCGGGGCCGGACGACGCTCTCGACTACCGCACCCTGTTCCGGCGGGCGAACCGGATGGCGCGCTTCCTGATTCGCCACGGTGTCGGGCCGGAGTCCGTCGTCGCGGTCCTGCTGCCCAGCGGGGCGCGCCGCATCGTGACCACGGTGGCGGTTTGCGAGGCGGGCGGCGCCTACCTGCCGTTGGAACCGGGCGCGGGCACGGCGGAGCTGGTGGAACTGATCAACCGGGTGCGCCCGGTGTGCATCGCGACCACCCGTCGATGGGCACGACACCTCGAGGACGTGCCGTTCCGGGTGATCGATCTCGACGATTGGGAGGTCACCCGGCGGATCGAGGTGCAGTCCGAGGACGCGATCCTGCCGGAGGAGCGCTACGGCGAGATCCGGGCCGAGAACACCGCCGTCGTGCTGCCGGGCCCCCCTGTCGCGGGGCGCCGGATGGCCACACCCATGAGTCACGGTGCGGTGGTGCGACTGCTCGCAGCGAGCGCCGATACCTGCGAGTTCCGGTCCGCCGACGTGTGGACGGTCGTGCGGCCGCCCTCGATGATTCCCACCGCCTGGGATATCTGGGGCGCTCTGGTACACGGCTCCCGGATCGCGGTGCCCGCGGCCTCGATCGCGGATGACCCGGCCGCGATCCAGGAGTTCCTGACCCGACAGAACACCACGGTGCTGTGCACCGCACCGCCGGTACTCGAACGGATCGGACTGGCGGAGCCGGACTCGCTGCGACTGGTTGTCGTCTCGGGACAGGTCGACGACCCGCGACGGATCCCATTGCCGCTCAACGGTTCCCACACCCCCGACCGGGTGCGCATCCTGCACCGCGCAGGCCCCGTCGAGTTGGCGCGACACGCTTTCCGTCGCGAGGCGGGCGCCGGGAACGGGGCCGGCTACTGCCCGGTGCCGGGTACGACGGCCTATATCCTCGACGAGCGCCTGGAGCCGGTCCCGGTAGGGGCGCCGGGGCGGCTCTACGTCGCGGGGGATCGGTTGCCACGCAACTATCTTCGGGCACCGCGCGCGACCGCGACCCGGCTGGTGGCCAACCCCTTCGCCGCGGCGGAGTCGGATGATGCCGGCGGTCGGCGCGACAATCGCATGCTGCGCACCGAGGCTCGGGCTCGCTGGGTGGCCCCCGGCCTGCTCGAGATCCTTCCCGCGGAGGATCGTCGGCGCGCGATGATCGCGTCGTGGTTGCGCCCCGATTCCGTTCCGATCGGTGGGATGGTCTCGCTCGGTGAGGATTCGGGCATCGATGTCGACCTGATCGACGGTGCTCTCGAAGCGGCGCCGCACGGCGTGTCGGACGCGTCGAGAGACGTGGGCTTCGACGGTGCGGCCGCCGTCGATGTGCCGGCGGGTTCGATGACGCCGGCGGGTGCGGGGGAGTCCGCCGAGCCGGCGATGTTCTCCCCGGTGGTTCTGCGTACCGAGCGGACGATCGCGACGGCCCTGGTCGGGCTGCCGGGCCTCGGCACACCGGATCGTGAGGTCGACCTGGTGGCGGTGGCGCCCGATTCGTTCACGCTGGTCATCGCCGCGCAGCGCATCTCCGGGGCACTCGCGTGCCGGCTGCGGCCGTCGGACATCCTCGATCATCCGACCCCGGGGACGCTTGCCGAGTATCTGGTGCGGACCGGGATCGTCGATTCCACCACGTCGGGCGATGAGTCGATCGATGGCGGCGTCCGGCCCACGCGGTCCGAGGTCTCGGTGGGGGAGACCGAACGGTCCGTGGGTGGCAGCGAGGACGTCGGGCAAGTTCCGGACGAGTCCGACGACGCCGAGGCGGACACGACCGAGGTGAGAGACGCGGCGGCGGTCGCCGCCGAGGACGCAGAAACCCTCGAAGCGAGTGACAGCGCGGCGGTCGCCCCCGAGGACTCGGCGGTCGATCTTGCTGCGGCCGAGGGCTCCTCCGAGGCGCAGGCCGTCGAAGCCGTTGCTGTCGAAGTCGTCGTTGTCGGAGCCGCAGTTGTCGAGGTGGCGGAGGTCGATTCCGATTCGGTTGAGCCGATGGACGGTGAGGGCGCGCTCCCGTCGGTCGCCGCCATGGCTTCGGGCGAGTCCGATTCCACCACCGAAGCGCCCCCTGTCCCCGAGCTTTCCGACGCCGAGCTTTCCGACGCCGAGCTTTCCGACGTGGAGGCTTCCGACGTGGAGGCTTCCGACACGGAGCCGGTCGAAGGCGAGGACCGAGCTGCTGTCGGCATCGCGGCGGTCGTCGGGATCGGCACGGTCGGTGCGGCGGACGCCGCACTATCGGCCGACGGTATCGAGGAACTCGCGTCCGCCGGCGATATCCCGGAGGCGCAGGAGACATCGGATGGCGATGCCGCCGTACTCTTTTCGGAGGGTGCCGCCGAGCCGGCCGTCGCCGAATCGACCGGCCACCGGTCGGCCGGCGCCGATTCGACCCTTACCGATTCCGCCCTGTCGATCCCGGAAGACGACCCGGACGATGCCGCCCTGGAGTTGTCGACCGAACGCGCTCTGGCGGCGTTGGCCGAGTCGGCGGCGATCGATGCCGAGTCGCCGCTGGAGGTCTCGACGCAGCCGGCCACGGTGCTGGTGCACCCCGGTGACGGCGTCACCACCCCGCTGGTGATCGTCGGCTCACCGGACGACTTCGCCGATCTGCTCACCTTCCTCACCGACGCGGTCCCGGTCATCGCCGTACCGGACGTCGCCGCCGCCCCCCATACCGATATCACCGACACCGCCGCACCGGCAGGCGCCGCGGTGGCTGTCGCCCGCTACGTGGAGGCGCTGCGCGAGGACTACCCGACCGGCGCCTTCCGCCTCCTGGGGACCGGCGCCGCGGGGGCCGCCGCCCTCGGGGTTGCGGCCGCGCTGGCCGAGATCAACCGGACCGTCACCGACATCGTGTTGATCGATCCCGACCCGATCGAGGACGCCGGCGCGGCGCCGACCATCGACGGATCGCTGATCTACATCACGATCCTCGGCGGCGGACCCTTCGACCCGGAGCGCTCGGCGTCGATGTGGCGTCCCGTGGTCCTCGGCCCGATCATCGACCACCGGATCGACCTCGAGCCCGTCGCCGACGATCGCGGATCCCGCGACGCCACCGCGACCAATGCGCGCGGCGCCGGGGCCGCCGAATCCGACGGCGCTCGGCCGGTATCCGAGGTCATGCCCGCATCCGCAGCCCTACCCGTATCCGCTGCCCTACCCGAGTCCTCGGCTCCAGATCGGTCTGCGGCTTTGCCCGAGTCCGCGTGGCGGGCGATCGCGCACATCATCGGCAAGACCGACCCGGCCCGCTAGCTCCCGCCCGGGAGCCCGCCGCGCGCGAGCCCCCGGCGTGACGGCGCCCGGCCCGGGAGCCGGGCCCGACAGCCCGCCGGCGCGGCTCAGCTGCCGGTGGAGGCGCGGCGGGGAGAGTCCTTGTCCCGAGCGGCGGCGACACTGCGTTCGAGGGCGGCGACCAGGTCGACCACCTCGGCGTCGTGCTCCTGCTCCTCGGGTTCCGGTGCGGTGACCTTCTCGCCACCGTTGGCGATCATCTCGTCGAGCAGTTTGCGCAACTCGATCTGGTAGTCGTCGGTGTACTCGGACGGATCGAAGTCGCCGGACATCGAATCGACGAGGGTCTCGGCCATCGCCAATTCCTTGGGGCGCGGCTCGGACGCCCCGTCGAGGATCTCGAACCGCGCTTCGCGCACCTCGTCCGGCCACAGCAGGGTCTGGATGACCAGCAGATCGTTGTGGACGCGCAGCGCCGCCAAGCGGGTCTTCTGCCGCAGGGTGAAGTGCACCAGTGCGGTCCGATCGGTGCCCTTCAACGTTTCCCTCAGCAGTACATAGGCTTTCGGGTTCGCCGAGTCGGGCTCGAGGTAGTAGGACCGGTCGTAGAGGATCGGATCGATCTGATCGGATGGTACGAACTCCAACACCGGGATCTCGTGCTTCTCGGCGGCGGGCAGGGTATTGAGGTCGTCGTCGCTCAGGACGATGCGCCGACCGTCCGGGGACTCGTACGCCTTGTCGATGTCCGCGAACGGCACGATCTCACCGCAGATCGTGCACCGCCGGTCGTACTTGATCCGACCGGAATCGGCCGCGTGGACCTGATTGAACTTCACGTCGTGGTCGTCGGTGGCGGAGTAGACCTTCACCGGCACGTTCACCAGTCCGAAGGCGATCGAACCTTTCCAAATCGAGCGCATATGTCACAGTATGCGCCGGCGATCCGCGGCCGTGCGCGGAGCGGACCGATTGACCGACTCCGCCGGCGACACCGAAGCCGACCGGCACCTCGGCGCCGCCGACCGGCCGAGGCTCAGGGGCCGGTGCGGGGCGGCTCGCCGGATAGGACGCCGCGCACCAGACGCGGACGCAGGTCCGGACCGACGCGGGCGAAGACGGCTGCCATCGCGGCGGCCACCCGCCCGGGATGCCGTCGGTCGCTGAGGAAGTCGCGCTGCCGTGCGACCGGCATCGCGAAGAACGCCCCGAAGAACTTCTGCATCCGGGCGGTATCGAGGTCCTCGAGAACGGTCGCCGCCCGCGCGAGCGTCCCATGGATGAGTCGGGCCCGCCACGGCCACAGGGCACGCACCGGATCGTGGCCCGTCGCGATCGCCCGGGCAACGGCCTCGGCCTCCCGCAGACCGGCCGCCACGCTGTACCCGGTCGCCGGATGACCGAGCCCTCCGCGCGCACCGAACGCCACCGCGATATCGGACCGCCACGGACGCTCGTCCGCCGAGACCATCGCGAAACGCACCGTCTCGGTGGCGATCACCTCGGTGGAGTCACCGCTCTCCGGTGCGGCGCTGTCGGGTCCGGTGCGATCCGGCTCGACACCGACGGCCTGCAGGCGTCGCCGAAGCCGCACCCGCAAGCGATCGATACCCGGACCGGGGCGGCCGATCAAGCAGGTCTCCTCCAGCAGCACGCGGTCGCCCGGCAGCGGCACCGCGTAGAGGAACGATGGCGGCTCGCCGGGTCGTTCGTCACCGGAGGACCGCCAGTCCATCAACACCGCGTCGGCGCCGCCGAGGACCGCTGCGGCGACATCGCGGGCGACGACCACCCCGAAGGCGGTCTGCAGGGGGAGCGGGCGACCGGAATCGGACGAGATCGGCAGGCCGCGCGCGTCGAGCACCCGCGTCGCACGCACCGATCGACCGGTGTCGAGATCGACCCGGATACCCCCGGCCGGCTCGGGGTGCAGGTGGTCGGCCGAGCCGGTGATCACGGTGACCGCGTCGAGCGCCAACGCCTCGCGCAGTGCGGCGTTGTCGAGCACGACATAACCGCGGTCGACGGTGATCGTCGCCGCATCGGTGCGCACCACCGGGGCGTCGACGCCGCGGCCGATCACGTCGGTCGGCAGCCAGGACGGCAGTTCGTCCCGCCAGCACGCGTAGGTGGCGCGCCAGGGGCGAGCCGGGTTGGGGTCGATCGCCACCACCCGCAGGCCGCGGCGGGCGCAGCAATAGGCCAGCGCCCGCCCCGCGGGACCGAGTCCGAGCACCGCGACATCGAACTCGGGCCCCGTGCGGACATCGGACTCCGCGGCGGTATCGACCTCGGGAGCTGCGGGGGCATCGAATCGGGGCACCGGGAGCGTGGGGTCGGTCATCGCGGCGACGCCGTCCGTGAACGACGCGGCCGACGCTCCACCCGTGCGGGTCGAACCGACCGCCGCCGATCCGACCGGCTCAGATGGTGCCCGTCGCGAGCAGGCCACCGTCGATGCGAATCGTCTCGCCGGTGATCCAGGACGCTCCGTCGGAGACCAGGAAGGCGACCAACGACGCGATGTCCTGCGGCTGCCCGAAGCGGCGCAACGGGTACTGCCGCTCGACCTGATCCTGCGCCGCGGAGACCAGCGCCTCCGCGAATTTGGTCTGGACGACCGCCGGAGCGACCGCGTTGACGCGGATCTTCGGGCCCAGCTGCCAGGCGAGCTCCTCGGTCAGCCGGATCAGCGCGGCCTTGGAGGCGCCGTAGGCGGCGATGACCCCGGTGGAGCGCAGGCCGGCGACGCTGGCCAGATTGACCACCGCACCCCCGTGCTCACCCATCCACGCCCGGTACGCCTCCTGGACGTAGGCGAGCGCCGCGACGACGTTGATCTCGAAGAGCTTGGTGACCGCACCGAGGTCGGCGTCCATCAACGACCCATAGGTCGGATTGATGCCGGTGTTGTTGACCAGGATGTCCAGTGAACCGAATTCCTCGACCGTGCGGCGGACCTGCTCGGCGCGCGCCTCCGCATCGCCGGCGTTGCCCGCGACGGCCAGGACCCGTCCCTCGAATCCGACGCCGATCTCCGCGGCCGCCTCGGCCAGGGGCTCGGGCTTGCGGGCGGTGATCGTCACCCGCGCTCCACGTTCGAGCAGTTCGCGTGCGATGGCCAGGCCGATCCCGCGGCTCGCGCCGGTGACCAGCGCCGTGCGGCCCTTCAAGTCTTCACTGACGGTCATGCTCTGCACACTAGCTCGAGCCGGCGAACCGATCGGACGATCGGTTCATGTCGGGTCGGTTGCGTCCCGGGGCGGCTCGCCCGGCGTGCGGCGGTGAGCGGAGACCACCGGATCGGACGGAGGCGAACTGCACCCCGTAGAATGGCCAGGTTGGCCTTCCGAGGCCGGGACCCACCACTCGTTGGTCAACGGGTGGTCCACAACAAGCCGAGGAGATTCGTCGCCGCTGTGATCACCGCGACCGACCTCGAAGTTCGTGCCGGAGTCCGGACTCTGCTGACCTCTCCGGGCAGTGCCCTGCGCGTGCAGCCGGGGGACCGCATCGGCCTGGTCGGTCGCAACGGCGCCGGCAAGACGACCACCCTGCGCATCCTGGCCGGCGAGGGCGAGCCCTACGCGGGCACGATCATCCGCAGCGGCGAGGTGGGCTATTTGCCGCAGGACCCGCGCGAGGGCGACCTGAATGTGCTGGCCTCCGACCGCGTGTTGTCCGCCCGCGGCCTCGACACGCTGCTGCGCGAGCTGGAGAAGCAGCAGACGCTGATGGCCGAGCTGGTCGATCCGCGCGAGCGCGACAAGGCGATCGCGAAGTACGGCCGACTGGAGGAGCGCTTCTCGGCGCTCGGCGGGTACGTCGCCGAGAGTGACGCCGCCCGGATCTGCCACAGCCTCGGACTTCCGGATCGTGTTCTGGCGCAACAGCTGCGCACCCTGTCCGGTGGCCAGCGACGCCGCGTCGAACTCGCGCGCATCCTGTTCGCCGCCTCGGACGGGTCCGGCGGCCCCTCGCAGACCACCCTGCTGCTCGACGAGCCGACCAACCACCTCGACGCCGACTCGATCACCTGGTTGCGCGGCTTCCTGCAGGGACACGACGGTGGCCTGGTGGTCATCAGCCACGACGTCGAGTTGCTCGCCGACGTGGTCAACCGGGTCTGGTTCCTCGACGCCGTGCGCGGTGAGGCCGACGTCTACAACATGACCTGGAAGCGCTACCTCGACGCGCGTGCCACCGACGAGCAGCGCCGTCGCCGCGAGCGCGCCAACGCCGAGAAGAAGGCCGGTGCGCTCAAGGCGCAGGCCGCCAAGCTCGGCGCCAAGGCGACCAAGGCGACCGCGGCGCAGAACATGGTCCGGCGGGCCGAGCGGCTGCTCTCCGAGGTCGACGATGTGCGGGTGGCCGACCGGGTCGCCCATATCCGTTTCCCGGCGCCCGCCCCCTGCGGCAAGACCCCGCTGATGGCGAGCAACCTGACCAAGGTCTACGGATCGCTCGAGATCTTCACCGGCGTCGACCTGGCGATCGACCGCGGATCGCGCGTCGTGGTGCTCGGCCTCAACGGCGCCGGCAAGACGACCCTGCTGCGGCTGCTCGCCGGGGTGGAGAAGCCGGATGCCGGGGCGCTCGAGCCGGGCCACGGCCTGCGCGTCGGCTACTTCGCCCAGGAGCACGACACCCTCGACAACAACGCCTCGGTCTGGGAGAACATCCGGCACGCGGCACCGGACGCGGGGGAGCAGGACCTGCGGGGTCTGCTCGGCGCGTTCATGTTCTCCGGGCCGCAGCTCGAACAGCCGGCCGGAACGCTCTCCGGCGGTGAGAAGACCCGATTGGCGTTGGCCGGTTTGGTGTCGTCGGCGGCCAATGTTCTGCTGCTCGACGAGCCGACCAATAACCTCGATCCGATCTCGCGCGAGCAGGTCCTCGATGCGCTGCGCAGCTACACCGGTGCGGTCGTTCTGGTGACCCACGACCCGGGCGCGGCCGAGGCCCTCGACCCGGAGCGGGTCATCCTGCTGCCCGACGGCACCGAGGATCACTGGTCGCAGGACTACCTCGAACTGATCCAGCTGGCCTGAGCCGGCGGACCGTCCGGTCTGCCGGATCGGCCCATCCGCGGCTCGGTCGGCATCGCGAAACGCTTATCCCGCAACGATTTCGACACGGAACGGTCACAGCCGACGGTCGTGGCCCAATCGTTGTTTTCGTGCGTTGTGACGGCTCCGGCCGATCGCATACGGTCGTTTCGATCGACAACGGCCAGGAGGATTTTCAGGTGGACGAACTGTCCGAGCTGCCCAAGGGTGGACGCATCACCGGCACATCTCGCACCGAATTGGCCGGACTGCTCAAGGACAGGTACGCCGCCGGCGAGAGCATCCGCAGCCTCGCCCAGACCACCGGTCGTTCGTACGGCTTCATCCACACCCTGCTCGCCGAATCGCAGGTGCCGCTGCGCGGCCGCGGCGGCCCCAACCGCCGGCGCAAGACCGGCTCCTAGCACCCCCCGCCGCCGGACCCGGCCGGGCCCGGCGGCAGTCGGCTCGCTGGATGTGATGTCGAGCTAGAGAACGACGCGGCGGTCGATCGCGCTCTCGCCCCAGCTGCGACCCAGGGCGAACCGGACGATCCTGCCGTCCTCGAAGCGTGCCCCGGCCTGGCCGAGATGGCGTTCGCCGTCGTCGTCGGTGAATCGGATGCGCCAGAGGACCTCGTCACCGGCGAACTGACGCCGGGTCATGTCGACCTCGATGTGCTGGGCCAGCTGATCGGCGATGAAGCTGCGCAGCGCCTCGCCGTCCGCGGTAAAGGAGCGGGCGGGGAACGGCTCGGCCGAGGTGACGGCGCACTCGTCCGCGAAGAAGCCGAGCACCGCATCGGAATCCTTCTCGCGCCAGGCCTGCTCGAATGCCAGGGCGATGACGAAGTCGTCCGCGGTCTCCGAGCCGTCGGCGATCAGGCCGGACAGGAAGGCGGGGTCGCGGTTCATCTTCGACACCGTCCCCAACTGGCGGGACCGCTCGGAGCGGGACTTCTCGATGATCCGCACCGTGATCGGCCGGTACTTTCCGCTGACGAGGTCACCCCGCTCGAGCATGCGGTCGATCTTCTCGATGAAGTGCAGCTCCTGGTACAGAGACAGGTTTCCGGCGAGCTCGTTGCGCCGATCGGTGATCTCGTTGATCGTCTTCGGTTCGGTCGGGCGGGCCTGCGGATTGATCTGGATCACCCAGATCTCGTCGGGCTCCGATGCCAGCAGATCGCGCACCGGCGGATTCTGGGAGAACAGTCCGTCCCAGTAGAGGCCGTCGTCGACCTTGACCGACTTGAAGAGGTTCGGAATCGCCGCGGACGCGAGCACGGCGTCGACGGTGATCTCACCCTTGCGGCTGTCGAACGCCTTGAAGACGCCGGACATCACCTCGACCGCTCCGAGAACCAGCAGCGGCCGGTCGGGGTCCGAGGTGTCGGAGTCGGTGACCTCGGGATCGGGGACATTGAGGCGGTCGAAGTCCGCCCACTTCTCGAGCATCTCGCGCAACTGCTTCATGCCGTAGTCCGCCGCGGGGTTCATGTACGGGCTGACCTGCGGCGTGGCGACGTAGTTCGACATCAGCCCGGCCCACAGCACCCACCAGTTGAGGAACCGCTCGGGCAGCGAGGACGCCGAGTTGTCCGCCCAGAAGCCTTCGAGGAGTTCCTGCGCCTTCTCCGGCTTGCCGTCGACGAGCGCCGCCCACCCCAGCAGGGCACAGATCGCGCCACCGGACGTACCGCTCAGACCCACGATCTTGTACTTGTCGGTGACATCGGGAGCCAGGAGCCGGCCGAGAACCCCTGCTGTGAACGCCGTATGGCTGCCGCCGCCCTGGCAGGCGATCGCCACCCGGATCGGTTCGGCTTGTTCGGTCACCGGTACTCCTCATGATCTGCCCGCTGAACGGGTCTGCCCGACTGGCCGTTTCACCACCGTCCGCCCGTATCGGGGCAGGACGGGTCGCCATTGTGGAATGACGCAGTTGCCATTGTCGTGGAATGAGGGTGGGCAGGGCGAGACACGTGATGTGCGTCATGCCCGAAGATCAGCGGTGCGCGGCCGCCCGTTCGTCCGCCGTCGTCCGGTCGTCCGGGGTGCGATGGCGCCGCACCGACTCCTCGACCAGATCGAGTACGGCCGAGAGGTTGTCGACACCCAGTCCGGACGCGATGCGGGTGACCAGGCCGTCCATGACCAGGTCGAGATAGCCGAGGAGCACCACGGTCGGGATGTCGTCGCGCAGCCGACCGAGCTTGCGTTGCTGCTCGAGGCGCGCTTCGGTGGCCGCGGCCAGATCGGCGGACCGTGCCGCCCAGCCCGCCCGGAACTCCGGGTCGGTGCGCAGGCGTCGGGCGATCTCCAGACGGGTACCGAGCCAATCGAATTGGGTGGGATCCGCGAGCAGGTTGCGCATCACCTGGACGAGGCCCTGTTCGGCCGCGACGTCCGCCATGCGGGCGGCGTCCTCGTGGGCGAGCGCCAGGAACAGCGCGTCCTTGTCCTTGTAGTGATGGAAGATCGCCCCCCGCGAGAGGCCGGTCTCCTGTTCGATCCGTCGGACGGTCGCACCGTCGTATCCGAACTCGGCGAAACAGCGTCGTGCGCCGTCGAGAATCTGTTGACGGCGGGCCGCCAGGTGATCATCACTGACCTTGGGCATCTGTCATCCACCTGACTTCGGTCATCCACCCGACCACGGCCGATGGCGCCCCCACCCGAAGGGGCGGCGCCACCGGCCGGAAGGCGGCTATCAGCCGGCGATCATGTGCCGCAGCACGTACTGCAGGATGCCACCGTTGCGGTAGTAGTCCGCCTCACCGGGCGTATCGATGCGCACCACGGCGTCGAACTCGACGACGGTGCCGTCACCCTTGGTGGCGGTGACCTTCACCGTGCTCGGGGTCTTGCCGTTGTTGAGCTCCTCGATACCGGTGATGTCGAAGACCTCGGTGCCGTCCAGGCCGAGCGAACCCGCGGATTCGCCGGCCGGGAACTGCAGCGGGATGACACCCATACCGATCAGGTTCGACCGGTGGATGCGCTCGAACGACTCGGTGATGACCGCGCGCACGCCCAGCAGGCTGGTGCCCTTGGCCGCCCAGTCGCGCGAGGAGCCGGAGCCGTACTCCTTGCCGCCCAGCACGACCAGCGGAATCCCCGCGGCCTGGTAGTTCTGCGAGGCGTCGTAGATGAACGCCTGCGGGCCGTCCTCCTGCGTGAAGTCGCGGGTGTAGCCGCCGGAGACGTCGTCGAGCAGCTGGTTGCGCAGCCGGATGTTCGCGAAGGTGCCGCGGATCATCACCTCGTGGTTACCGCGCCGCGAGCCCAGGGAGTTGTAGTCCTTGCGCTCGACGCCGTGCGAGTCGAGGTACTGCGCGGCCGGGGTACCCGGCTTGATCGGACCGGCCGGGCTGATGTGGTCGGTGGTCACCGAGTCACCCAGCAGCGCGAGCACCCGCGCGCCGTGGATATCGGTCACCGGCGACGGCTCCATCTGCATGCCGTCGAAGTACGGCGCCTTGCGGACGTAGGTCGAGTTGTCGTCCCACTCGAAGGTGTCGCCCTCGGGGGTGTCGAGGTTCTGCCACCGCTCGTCACCGTCGAAGACCGTGGCGTAGGACTTGCGGAACATGTCCTCGCTGATCGCGGTCTTGATCGTGTCGTCGATCTCCTGCGCCGACGGCCAGATGTCCTTGAGGAAGACGTCGTTGCCGTCCTGGTCCTGACCCAGCGGATCGACCGAGAAGTCGAAGTCCATCGTGCCGGCGAGCGCGTACGCGATCACCAGGGGCGGGGACGCCAGGTAGTTCATCTTGACGTCGGGGGAGATGCGACCCTCGAAGTTGCGGTTGCCGGACAGGACGGCGGTGACCGTCAGGTCCTGCTCGTTGATCGCCTTGGAGATCTCCTCCGGCAGCGGTCCGGTGTTGCCGATGCAGGTGGTGCAGCCGTAGCCGCCGAGGTAGAAGCCCAACTTCTCGAGGTACGGCCACAGGCCGGCCTTCTCGTAGTAGTCGGAGACCACCTGCGAGCCGGGCGCCATATTCGTCTTGACCCACGGCTTGGACGACAGGCCCTTGTTGACCGCGTTGCGGGCGAGCAGGCCGGCGCCGAGCATGACCGACGGGTTGGAGGTGTTGGTGCAGGAGGTGATGCCCGCGACCGCGACCGCGCCGTGGTCGAGGATGAACTCGCCGCGCTCCTCGGAGGTCACCCGCACCGGGCGGCTCGGACGACCCTCGCACCCCTTGGCGGCGGACTGCACGTCGATCGCGTCGTCCTCGGCGAACGACAGCGTCGCCGGATCGCTGGCCGGGAAGGACTCGTCGAGCACCTCGTCGAGCTTGGTCTCCGGCGTCGGGATCTGATCCTCGACGTAGTTGTGGATGTCCTTGCGGAAGGCGATCTTCGACTCGGACAGCAGGATGCGGTCCTGCGGACGCTTCGGGCCGGCGATCGACGGCACCACGGTGCCCAGATCGAGTTCGAGGTACTCGGAGTACTCGGGCTCGTGGTCCGGGTTGTGCCACATGCCCTGTTCCTTGGCATAGGCCTCGACCAGGGCGAGCTGCTCGGGGGCGCGGCCGGTGAACCGCAGGTAGTTGATCGTCTCGGCGTCGATCGGGAAGATCGCGGCGGTCGAGCCGAACTCGGGGCTCATATTCCCCAGGGTGGCGCGGTTGGCCAGCGGCACCTCGGCGACGCCCTTGCCGTAGAACTCGACGAACTTGCCGACCACGCCGTGCTTGCGCAGCATGTCGGTGACGGTCAGCACGACGTCGGTGGCGGTGACGCCGGGCTGGATCTCGCCGGTGAGCTTGAAACCGACCACGCGCGGGATCAGCATCGAGACCGGCTGGCCCAGCATGGCCGCCTCGGCCTCGATACCGCCGACGCCCCAGCCGAGCACGCCCAGGCCGTTGACCATCGTGGTGTGCGAGTCGGTACCCACACAGGTGTCCGGGTAGGCCTGACCGTTGCGCACCATGGTGACGGGCGCGAGGTACTCGATGTTGACCTGGTGGACGATGCCCATGCCGGGCGGGACGACCTTGAAGTCGTCGAATGCGGTCTGGCCCCAGCGCAGGAACTGGTAGCGCTCGCCGTTGCGCTCGTATTCGAGGTCGACGTTGCGCTCGAGGGCGTCGGCGCGACCGAAGACGTCGAGGATCACCGAATGGTCGATGACCATGTCGGCCGGGGAGAGCGGGTTGACCTTGTTCGGGTCACCGCCGAGGGTGGCGACCGCTTCGCGCATGGTGGCGAGGTCGACCACGCAGGGGACGCCGGTGAAGTCCTGCATGATCACGCGGGCGGGCGTGAACTGGATCTCGATCGACGGCTCGGCCGAAGGCTCCCACTCGGCCAGGGCACGTACGTGCTCGGTCGTGATATTCGCGCCGTCCTCGGTGCGCAGCAGATTCTCCGCCAGCACCTTCAGCGAGTAGGGCAGCTTCTCGAGGCCGGGCACCGCGGACAGGCGAAAGACCTCGTACGAGTTCTCGCCCACCTGCAGGGTGCCCTTGGCACCGAACGAATCGATTGATGCGGTCACGTCAACTCCACTCGTCTTCTCGTTAACCATCGACGGGGCTGCGTCGATGGACGTTAAGGAGGCTCTCGACGGCGTGGCCCGCGTGGTTGACGTGCTCGACCCGCGAACGGGGGGCTCCGCCAACCGGCAGGGTTTCTTCGTCGAATCCCTCGCTACTTTAACAGTACGCTTGTCCTGTGAAGTGTGCGGGTCGCAACGCCGAGTTCACCCGCCCCAATCCTTGCCTGTCGAGCGCCTCGCCACAAAGGCAGAGCGCGATTCGGCGCGTCAATTCGGTCGGTCGAGCATGCGTCCGGGTCGTTCGGGCATGCCTCGCGGCCGTTTAGCGCCCCGTCGCGTTGCTCGTCCAGGGCACCGGTCGGCGCGTCCGGGTGGACGCGTAGGGTGCGGAAGACCGCGGATCCGCCTCCGAGAGACGGGTCCGGCGATTCGCCCGTACCGCCCTCAGGCTAGACCCACCGGAAGGGACCATGGCGCCGATTCACCTGCCGACCTCGATTCCGGTCGGTGTCGACCCCGACGCGATCGCCGCGGAACTGCGACTCGACCACGTCAGTGCGGACCATGCCATCGAGCCCGGCCTGCTCGCCGTCGTCGATCGGGCTCGCGAGAGCGGCATCGATCTGAACATCGTCGTCCTCGATCGCGACCCGGTGCACGACTCGCAACTGCGCGATCTGGCGACCGATCTCGGCGATCACGTCGGTGGCACGGTCCTGGTGCTCAGCCCCGGGCAGAATGGCTCCTACAGCGACGTGATCAGTCGGGTGACGCTCGAGGCCGGCCAGGATGTCACCTATACCGGCAATCCGGTCGTATCGGCGAACAATTTCCTCGACACACTTCTGCAGCCCGGTCCGCCGTGGACGGCGATGACCATTTCTCTGCTCCTGCTGGTCGCGGTCGTATTGGGCGTTTTGTACTGGGTCAATGCGCGGCGGGATGCCGGTCGCACCGCTCCGGTTGTCCCGGGAAGCGCCGGCTCGTCCGCACCGTCCGCCGATGGGGTCGAGCCCCGCGGCGACGTTGGCTGACCCTTCGTAGCCCTTCGCTTCACCATTCTTTGGGTACCCTTCCGGGCCGCCCCTGCGGGGGTTCGCGCTGGTGAGGTCCCTTCGTCGACCCGTTCGAGCGGGCCCTCGGGACCGCTCATGAATGGTATTCGTGCGCGGATACTGCCATTGTGTGGCCGCCGTCAATGGCGTCGAACACATACCTGAGGTCTTCTTTTGCCGGCGGTTCGGAACCCAATGAATTTCATCGGCGGTCTTTGTTTCCCGTGTTACTGAAGTGGCCCGATATGAACTACAGTCATCCGGTGCCGGTTGGGGTTTCTGCACAGCAATGATTCGCAAGGGGGCAATGTGAGCCTCGGGTTCTGCGCGCGCCATGTGGTTGTGGTCTCACGGACTCTTGCGGACGGGAATAGCGAGGAGCGTCAGTGAGGACCAGCACCTTGCGTCGACCACGGAGTCGATGGACGGTGTCGTCGCGTTATGCGACGGCCACGGCGGTGACATTGGTCGTCGTGGCGTGTCTGACCGGTTCGGGCGCGATCGCGGTCGCGCAGCCCGCGGACGGTTCCGCCGAGATCGATCGGTTGACCGATCTGGTCGACGAGGTCGCCGCAGCCCAGCACGACCTCGACCAACTCGACTCCGACATCGCGCAGCGGCAGGAGGACGCGAACCGGGCACTGGTCGACGTCCAGCAGGCCCGCGACGCCGTCGACACCGCGGGCAGCGAGGCCGTCGCCGCCCGGCAGCAGCTCGACGACGCCGGCGCCGCCATCGCGCGAGCCCGATCGGAGTTCGACACCTTCGCGGCCCGCTCGTACACCGACGGGGGAACCGGCTCGGGTCTGGCGGTGGTCCTCGACGCCAACGGGCCCGCCGATCTGCTCGAGCGGACACGGATGCTCAATCTGCTCACCGAACGCCGCAAGAAGGTGATCGACGAGTTGTTGCGCACCCGCGTCGACGCCGCCAATCGGGACTCCGCCGCCCGCGCCGCCCGCGACGACGCGTTGGCCGCCGTCGACGTCGCCGAACAGCGTCGTCAGGAAGCGATCGTCGCGATCGACGCGGCCGAATCCGCGGCCGAGACCGGACGCGCCCGCCTGCAGGAGCTGACCGACCGCCGCGATTCGGCCGCGGCAGCATTGGCCGCGGCCCGCGCCCGGGATGCCGCGGCGCGAGCGCAGAACGCCGACGCGCAGTCCTCGTCGCCGGCCGCTTCGGCGTCGACCGATCCCAACTCCACACCCGCCGCGACGGCTCCCGGCACGGCCGCCGCGGCCCCCGAACCGGCCGCCGATGGTGCGGGTCCGCAGTCGACGGTCGGTGGTCCGGGAGCGGAGCCGCCCGCGGCCGATGAGGTCGCCGGCGCGCTCGCGGACGCCGCGTCGTCGGTGACCGCCGACGTCCTGGCCTCCGCCGAGACGATCGCCGAGTCGATCGCGCAGCGCAGTCGCGACCACACCGACCTGGATGAGATCCGACTCGATCCGTCGGTACTGCCCGAGATCGCGATCCGCGGGATCCAGGAATCTCTCGAGGCCGGGGACCCGCCGCGCAGCGACCCGCCGAAGGCCGACGTCCCGACGATCGATGTGCCGAAGATCGATGTGCCGAGGATCGAGATCCCCGACCTCCCGGGTACGAACGACCGGGCCGAGCTACCGGACCTGACCGATCTGCTCGATGCGGTCGACCCGCCGGCCGACCGATCCGAGGACACCACCACCCGGTCCGCCGACCCCGAGCCCGGGTCCGATCCGGCACCGACGACCGGCGCGACCCCGACGACCGGACCCACCGCGACGTCGACTCCGGACCCGCAGGAGTCGACCGGCCCCGCAACCACCACCGTGACCCCCAACCCGACCGTGACCCCCGGCCCGACCGTGACTCCCGGCCCGACCGTGACTCCCGGCCCGACCGTGACTCCCGGCCCGACAGAGACCCCGAGCTCGACCGTGACCCCGAGGCCGACGCCGAGCCCGACCGTCACGGTGACACCCAGCCCTTCGGTCACCACCACCACCCGCCCGAGCACCGGGCCGGACACCGGCGGATCGACCCCCGGCGGCACCACGTACAGCACACCCACCGGTACCGCCGCGATCGAGACGGTCATCTCCCGGGCGATGTCCCAGCGCGGCGTGCCCTACTCCTGGGGCGGCGGCAACGCGGCGGGTCCGACCCGCGGTATCCGCGACGGCGGTGTCGCCGATGCGTTCGGCGACTATCGCCGGGTCGGGTACGACTGCTCCGGACTGATGATCTACGCCTTCGCGGGCATCGGCGTCGACCTGCCGCACTACTCCGGCTATCAGTACAGCGCGGGCACGCGGGTTCCGGTCGCCCAGATTCGACGCGGCGACATGCTGTTCTGGGGCGCCGGCGGCAGCCAACACGTCGCGCTCTATCTCGGCAACGACATGATGGTCGAGGCACCACGCTCGGGCGACGTCGTCAAGGTGTCGCCGGTGCGGTACTCGGGGATGACGCCCTACGCTGTTCGCATGGTGCAATAGCGGCAGGACGCGGCCGCACCATTCGCGATCGCGGCGGCCGCGCTGTCGTCGTGGGTCCGAGGCGACCCACCGACCGTGCTGCTACAAGTGGAGGGGCCGGCTTTCCGGAGGGAAGCTCGGCGGCCTCGCGCGTGCATCCGACGTGGTACGACGAAGAAAGCGGTGGGAAAACAAGTGGCTTCGACTGACCACGATCGGCGGACCGACCTCGACGCGACGCAGGACGCCGCGCTGCTCGAAAAAGCCATCTTCGAGGTGAAACGCGTCATCGTCGGTCAGGACCAGTTGGTCGAACGCGTCCTGGTCGGGCTCCTGGCCAAGGGACACATCCTGCTCGAAGGTGTGCCGGGCGTCGCCAAGACCCTGGCGGTCGAGACCTTTGCGAAGGTCGTCGGCGGAAGCTTCTCGCGCGTGCAGTTCACCCCCGACCTCGTCCCGACCGACCTGATCGGCACCCGGATCTTCCGGCAGGGCAAGGAGCAGTTCGACATCGAACTGGGACCCGTCGTCGCGAACTTCGTATTGGCCGACGAGATCAACCGAGCGCCGGCCAAGGTGCAGTCCGCGCTGCTCGAGGTGATGGCGGAGCGGCAGGTGTCGATCGGCGGCCGGACCTTCCCCATGCCGGACCCGTTCCTGGTGATGGCCACGCAGAACCCGATCGAGAACGAGGGCGTCTACCCGCTGCCCGAGGCCCAGCGCGACCGCTTCCTGTTCAAGATCGTCGTCGACTACCCGACGATCGAGGAGGAGCGCGAGATCGTCTACCGGATGGGGGTCGAGCCGCCGACGGCCAAGCAGATCCTCGACCCTGGCGAGTTGATCCGCCTGCAGGCCGCGGCGTCGTCGATCTTCGTACATCACGCCCTGGTCGACTACGTGGTGCGGGTCATCTTCGCCACCCGCGCTCCCGAACAATTCGGCATGCACGACGTCGCCGCCTGGATCGCCTACGGCGCCTCGCCCCGCGCGACCCTCGGCATCATCTCCGCCGCCCGTGCGACGGCGCTCCTGCGCGGCCGCGACTACGTGATTCCTCGCGATGTCATCGAGGTCATCCCGGATGTCCTGCGCCACCGGCTGGTGTTGTCCTACGACGCGTTGGCCGACGAGGTCACCCCGGAATCGATCATCGGTCGGGTCCTGCAGACGGTCGGCCTGCCGCAGGTGACCGCGCAGCCGATCGGCGGGGCGGTCCCGCCGCAGCAGTATCCCGCCCAGAACGTCGCCCCGGGGCCGAACCCGCAGGGGCCGCCGAACTATCCCACCGGTCCCGGCCAGGTTGCGCCCGGTCCGGTTCCGCCGGGCGCCCCGGGACAGGTTTCGGCGAACGGGGTGCCGAGCTATCCGCAGGGCCCGCCGAACCGGCAGTACCCGGTCGCGCAGTCGGGCCCGATCGGTGGTCCGGGCGTCGGCGCACCCTATCCGGGTGGACCGCAGGCCGCCCCGGGCCCCCAGCAGGCTCCGGGATCGGTCCCGCAGGCCGGTCCGCCTCCCGCGCCGCAGGGACCGCAGCGGCCGGCCGGTTACGCGACGCCGGCGCAGCAGTATCCGGTGCGGTCCGCCCCGGCACCTCGTGTGACGACGCCGCCGCCGGCCCCCGCGCCGGTTGAGGCGTCGGCTCCGCAGCCGGTGCAGGCGCAGCAGCCCGTGCAGTCGGCGCCCCAGCCGGTGTCGTCCGCTCCGGCAACGCCGGCGGCTCCCGGACGATCGGCCGCCGAGCAGTCGACGTCCGAGCCGGTGACCTCCGATTCCTCACCGGCCGTGTCGACGGCGAAGCCCGCGTCCGAACCGAGTACCGCGGGCGCACCGGCGTCCGGAACGACGAGCACCGGGACCGCGGACGACGGCTCCCGGTCGGCCTCCTCGGCGAGCGAGACCGGCGACGGACCGACCGACACCGACTCGTCGGCCCCCGCCGATCGCCCGTCGACCGGCGCTGCGGATCGCAAGCCGGAGGACCGCGCGCCGTCCGATCCGGCGTCGTCCGATCGGAAGTCGACGGATCAGGCGCCGTCCGGTCCCGCCGGCTGGACCAGCCCGGCGTCCAACCGGTGACCCGGGTGGCGGCGTGACCCGCCCCGAGCCGGTGGGCGGGCCGACCGATCCGACCGGGGCGAGCTCCTTCGGGCCCGACGTATCGGAGGCCGCCCTCTCCGCTGCCCTGCGCACGCTGGAATTGACCGTTCGACATCGGCTCGACGGCGTCCTCAACGGGGATCACCTCGGCCTGATCCCCGGACCGGGCTGGGAGCCGGGGGAGGCGAGCCCCTACCAGCCCGGCGACGACGTCCGCCGCATGGATTGGTCGGTCACCGCCCGCACCACCCATCCACATATTCGCCAGACGGTCGCCGACCGGGAGCTGGAGACCTGGCTGGTGGTCGACATGTCCGCCAGCATGGACTTCGGCACCGCCTACCACACCAAGCGCGACCTCACGGTCTTCGCGGCCGCGGCGGTCACCCACCTGACCAGCAGCGGGGGCAATCGGATCGGCGCGGTGGTCGGGAACGGCGCCGCCCTCCGACGCGTCCCGGCCCGCTCCGGTCGGGGCAGCGGTCGCGCCCTGCTGCGGGCGATCGCCACGATGCCGCCCGCGCCGCGCGGCTCGCGGGGCGACCTCGCCGACATGGTCGACAGTCTCCGGCGCCCCCAGCGGCGTCGTGGTCTCGTCGTCGTCATCAGTGACTTCCTGGGCGAGCCGACCTGGGAGCGCCCCCTGCGCGGGCTGTCCGCCCGCCACGACATCCTGGCGATCGAGACCCTGGACCCGCGGGACGTCGAATTGCCGGACGTCGGCGATGTCGTGCTGGTCGACCCGGAAACCGGCACGGCGCGCGAGTTCACCGTCACCCCTCGGCTGCGGGCGGACTTCGCCGACGCGGCCCGGGATCATCGCTATCAGGTCGAGCGCGCGCTGCGACGCTGCGGTGCGCCCCGACTGACGCTGCGTACCGACCGGGACTGGTTGACCGATATCGTGCGATTCGTGGCGGCGCGCAAGCGCAACTTCGGCCGGTTCGGGTCCGGCGTGGCCAACGGATCGGTCTGAGGGGAGCGGCGTGTTCGGGCTCGACTTTGCTTCGCCGTGGTGGTTGCTCTTTCTGCTGGTGGTCATCGGCATCGGTGGCGGCTATGCGTACGCACAGGTGCGGCGGCGCAAGGACGCGATGCGCTTCAGCAACTTCGACCTCCTCGAGAAGGTGGCTCCGAAGCAGCCGGAGATCGTGCGACACGTCCCGACCGCCCTGGTCCTGGTCGGCTTGCTGCTGTTGACCGTCGCCCTGGCCGGTCCCCTGACCGACCAGCGGGTACCGCGCAATCGGGCGACCGTGGTGTTGGTGGTCGACGTCTCGCTGTCGATGGAGGCGACCGATGTCGAACCGTCCCGGCTGG
Organism: Millisia brevis NBRC 105863; assembly: GCF_001552615.1. Classification (GTDB taxonomy): domain Bacteria; phylum Actinomycetota; class Actinomycetes; order Mycobacteriales; family Mycobacteriaceae; genus Millisia; species Millisia brevis. Next base: position 105,284 of record NZ_BCRN01000002.1, on the reverse strand, counting down.
CCGCCGCACAGGAGGCGGGCCGCAACTTCGCCGAAGGGCTGACCCCGGGGATCAACCTGGGGCTCGTCGCCTTCGCCGGTACCGCTTCGGTGCTGGTCTCGCCGACGACGAACCGGGAGGCGACCAAGTCGGCGATCGACCGGCTGCAGCTTTCGGAACGGACCGCGACCGGTGAGGCGATCTTCGCGGCCATCCAGTCGATCGACACCCTCGCATCGGTCCTCGGCGGCGGCGAGGACGCACCGCCGGCGCGCATCGTGCTGCTGTCGGACGGCAAGGAGACCGTGCCGGAGAGCCCGGACGATCCGCGCGGCGCCTATACCGCCGCACGGCAGGCGGCCGCCAAGGGCATCCCGGTCTCGACCATCTCCTTCGGCACCGCCTACGGCACGGTGGTGATCGACGGCGCCGACGGCTCACCCCAGCAGGTTCGCGTCCCGGTCGACGACCCCTCCCTGCAGGAGATCGCGGATCTCTCCGGAGGATCGTTCTTCACCGCGCAGAGCCTCGAGGAACTCAACGACGTCTACGACACCCTCGAGGAGCAGATCGGCTACGAGGTGGTCCGGGGCGACGCGTCCGGGCCGTGGATGATCGCCGGGGTGCTGTTCATCGCCGCCGGTCTGGCGACCGCCGTCGGGACTCGTCAGCGCCTGCCCTGACGGCGTCGCCCGCCGGCGCGGGCCCGGGGGCCGCGATGGCGGTCTTCCCGGGTGTCGGCGCCCCCGGGTGTCGGCGGTAGCATTCGCCGGAGCACGCCCGACCACCATGGGTGCCCACCACCACAGCTCTCGAGAGGTTCCGCCACGATGCCCACCGCACCACCGACGTCCCGTTCCGTTCTGGTCACCGGTGGTAATCGGGGAATCGGGCTGGCGATCGCCCGCCGGCTGGCCGAGGACGGGCATCGCGTCGCGGTCACCCACCGCGGTTCCGAGGGGCCGGACGGACTGTTCGGTGTGACCTGCGATGTCACCGACAGCGCCTCGCTCGATGCCGCCTTCAAGGAGGTCGAGGCCCATCAGGGACCGGTCGAGGTACTGGTGGCCAACGCCGGCGTCACGGCGGACACCCTCCTGATGCGCATGTCCGAGGAACAGTTCGAGGACGTCCTCAACACCAACCTGACCGGCGCCTTCCGGGCTGCCAAGCGCGCCTCCCGCGCGATGCTGCGGGCCCGCTACGGCCGGCTGATCTTCCTCGGCTCGGTCACCGGCCTGATGGGTGCACCCGGGCAGTCGAACTACGCCGCCTCCAAGGCCGGCCTGGTCGGTCTGGCCCGTGCGCTCGCCCGTGAACTGGGCAGCCGCTCGATCACCGCGAACGTCGTCGCCCCCGGCTTCATCGACACCGATATGACCGCGGCCCTCGACGACAAGTACCGCGAACAGCTCCAACAGCTCATCCCGCTCGGCCGCGCCGGCAAGCCCGAAGACGTCGCCGGGCTGGTCAGCTTCCTGGCTTCCGACGACGCCTCCTACATCAACGGTGCGGTCCTGCCGGTCGACGGCGGTCTCGGCATGGGGCACTGAGTCCTCACCCCGAACTCCCGCCCGACCGGCGAATCCTCTCGGCCGCGAACCCGCCGATTCGCACCGGACCAGCTCGCACAGGAAGATAACGACGCATGACCGGACTGCTCGAAAAGAAGACCATCCTCGTCACCGGCATCATCACCGACTCGTCGATCGCCTTCCACGTGGCCAAGGTGGCCCAGGAACAGGGCGCGAACGTGTTGATCACCGGCTTCGACCGACTGCGTTTGATCAACCGCATCGCGCAGCGCCTCCCGCAGCCGGTACCGGACGCGATCGAACTGAACGTCCAGGACGAGGAACACCTGGGCAACCTGGCCGAGCGGGTGCGCGAGCTGGCACCCGGCGGCATCGACGGGGTTGTCCACTCGATCGGCTTCGCCCCGCGGTCCTGCCTGGGCGCGCCCTTCCTCGATGCCCCCTGGAACGATGTCGCCACCGCGCTGGAGGTGTCGGCCTACTCCTACGCGGCGCTCGCGAAGGCGCTGCTACCGGTGATCAACGACAACGGTTCGATCGTCGGCATGGACTTCGATCCGGCCCGCGCGGTGCCCTTCTACAACTGGATGGGTGTCTCGAAGGCGACTCTCGAAGCGGTCAACCGCTACGTCGCCAAGGAGGTCGGTGGGCGCGGAATCCGGTCGAACCTGGTCTCCGCCGGACCGATCAAGACGCTCGCCGCCAAGGCGATCGCCGGCACCGCCACCGGCCCGGCCACCGAGATGGACCGGCTCAACACCGGCTGGTCCGACCGGTCGCCGATCGGCTGGAATGTCGATGATCCGACGCCGGTCGCCAAGTCGGTCTGCACCCTGCTGTCCGACTGGTTGCCCGGCACGACCGCGTCGATCGTCTACGTCGACGGTGGATTCCACGCGATGGCGATGTGACCTTCGCCCCTCGACGGCCGCGGACCGGGGAGCCGACGTGCTCTTCGGCCCCGCGGGATGGGAAGCTGAACGGATGAGCCCCGAGTACGACGCACTATTGGTGCTGTCCTTCGGCGGACCGGAGGGCCCCGCCGATGTGCGGCCCTTCCTCGAGAATGTCACCCGCGGCCGCGGCATTCCGGCCGCTCGGCTCGACGAGGTCGCCCAGCACTATCTGCACTTCGGCGGCGTCTCGCCGATCAACCGGCTGACCCGCGACATCGTGACCTCGATCGAGCGGCATCCGCTGATCCGCGACCTGAATCTGCCCGTATACCTGGGCAACCGGAATTGGCATCCGATGGCGGAGGACACCGTCGCGCGGATGGCCGACGATGGCGTCCGCTCCGCGCTGGTCTTCGCCACCTCCGCGTGGGGCGGCTACTCCGGCTGCAAGCAGTACCACGAGGACATCGCCCGGGCCCGTGCCGCGGTCGGACCGCGCGCCCCCGAGCTGCACAAGTTGCGGCAGTTCTACGACCACCCGGTCATGATCGCGATGGTCGCCGACGCCATCCGGGCCGCGGTGGCCGGGTTGCCGGCCGCCGACCGGTCGTCGACCCGGCTGGTGTTCACCGCCCACTCGATCCCGATCGCGGCCGATGTCGCGGCCGGTCCGATCGAGGCCGGGGGACGGCTGTACAGCAATCAGGTGCGAGAAGCCTCGCGGTTGGCCGCCGCCGCCGCGGGATTCGCCGAGTTCGACGTCGTTTGGCAGTCGCGCTCCGGCCCGCCCCAGATCCCGTGGCTCGAACCGGATATCGGTGACCACCTCGCGATCCTGGCCGCCGGGGGAGTGACCTCCGTGGTCGTCTGTCCGATAGGTTTCGTGTCCGATCACCTCGAGGTCATCTGGGATCTCGATACCGAGGCCGCGCAGGACGCCGAGCGGTTCGGGATGAGCTTCGCGCGCGCCGGCACCGTCGGCACCGATCCGCGGTTCGCGGACCTGGTCGCCGATCTGGTGACCGAGCGGGTGACCGCGGCCGCACCGAGTCGGCTGGGGGAGCAATGGTTGTGCGGAGCGGACGGTGGTGTCCTCGCCTGTTCGCGTGACTGCTGCCCGACGGCTCGACGTGGCTCGTCCCCGGACCGTACCGACGCCGAATCTCGTCGCACCGCCGCCGCCCACTGATCCCGGGCCCGACACAAGACGTGCGGGAGAGCGCAGGCGTGGACCTATTGTCCTCGCCGTCCCGCTGTCGATCGTGTTGTGTCGCCCGGCGCCGGTGAAGCGGGGGCCCTCAGCGCCGGTCGGACAGCAGGGCGGCGGCCGCGTGCGCCAGCGTCTCGACCCGGGCGTGCCGAACCACCGCCTCCAGCGGCCGCATCGATTGCTCGCGCAGGTGCGCGCCGCCGGCGGAGACCGCCTCGGCTGATCGTTCCGCGGCGACGGCGAGAATGGCCGCCACCCGATCCGCGGTTTCCAGAATGCGTTCCGCTCGCTCGGACAGTTCGTCAGGCCACCGGAAGCGGGCCATCGTCGCGAGACGATCGGTGACGTCCTGGCGCACGGCGCGGCCCGGGTCACCGAGGATGCCGGAACTGGTATTGACCCGGGTCAACGCCTCGGCGCTGGTGCGCACGGCGTCCCGCAGGGCGTATTCGACCTCGCCGAGCCCGGTACCGGAGGAAGACGAGTACGGCATCCGGAGGCGGTGCACACCCCAGACCACGACATCGGGACCTTCGCGACGCGGAATCAGACCGAGCCCGTCGTCACCGGGGACGCCGATCAGCATCGCCTCGCCGACCTCGAGCGCCTCGGCGCGGAACTCCGGATGCGCCGGCAGGCCCACCATGTCGCCCGGTACCGGCAGGATCAGACGGATCTCGAGACCGGGGCCGGCGACGGTCCGCAGCACCCCGAGCAGGGTCGATATGCCGTGCCCGGACAGGTCCCGCTCCGGTGCGATCGGCAGCGAATCCGACCGACGTACCGGGTCCATCGGGCCGTCGACCTGCAGGTCCTCCGGGAATTCCGGGTCGCGCCGCGTACGGCGGGCGGCGGCATCGCAGTCGACGACCGCATGCGCCCCGGCCCACGACGACAACGCATCGATGACGTCGTCGGGCGTGCATCGTCCGCCGAGCCAGCAACTGGCCCAGGCGACGAGAGACGCGGCGGGGGTGGACACGGAATACGAGCATAAGCGCGAAATGGCGGCTCTTCGAGCCCTGAATCGAATTGCTGTGGTCGTGGCGTGCGGGCGCGCCGCCGACCGGGGGCCCGACTCACCGGGCGGAAACCGGCGTTGCGGCCCGACACGGCCTCGCTCCTGCCGCCGCCGGCACGGCCTCGCCGGTAGCGTCGGTCGACGTGACAGGCGACCGGTACGGAGACATCTACGCCGGGCATCCGCGCCGCCGCGGCCGCGAGATTCCCACGGTGCCCGCCGAGCGCGATCTGGTGGTCGAGGACCTCGCCTCCGGCTTCTGTGGGGCGGTCATCGGGTTCGAACGCTCCTACGACGGCGAGTTCGTCCGCCTCGAGGATCGGCACGGCCGGACCCGGCTGTTCGCGATGCATCCGGCGGCCTTCGCCATCGACGGCGAGACCGTCACCCTCACCAAACCCGCGCCGACCGCGCCGACCGCTCCGAAGCGGTCGGCGTCCGGTTCGGTGCGCGTCGAGAATCTGCGCGCCCGCACCGCCCGCGCCTCGCGCATCTGGGTGGAGGGCGTCCACGACGCAGCCCTGGTCGAGCGGGTTTGGGGACACGACCTGCGGGTCGAGGGTGTCGTCGTCGAACATCTCGAGGGTTTGGACAACCTGGGGGAGCGGCTCGCGCAGTTCGGCCCCGGCCCGGGTCGACGCGTCGGCGTCCTGGTCGACCACCTCGTCGAGGGTTCCAAGGAGACCGGCCTGACCCGCTCGCTCGGCGAATTCGTCATGGTGACCGGCCACCCCTTCATCGACGTCTGGCAGGCGGTGCGGCCGAGCGCGGTCGGGATCTCCGCCTGGCCGGTCATCCCGCGCGGTACCGACTGGAAGACCGGCGTCTGCCGGGAGTTGGGCTGGGGCACCCCGCGCGACGGCTGGCGGCACGTCTACAACGCGGTCTCCACTTTCCGGGATCTGGAACCCTCCCTGATCGGCGCGGTCGAACGCCTGGTGGACTTCGTCACCGAGTAATTCGGACATTTCGTCACCGAATAGGGACCGAATCGACCCGTCGGCCGCCGTCACGGGGTCGGCCCGGCCACTAGAGTTGACATGTGGCTGCCATCGTGTGGTTGATCCTCGGAGTGGTCCTCGCTGTCGGCGAGGCGATGTCCGGTGCGCTCTACCTGCTGATGTTGGCCGGCGGCGCCCTGGCCGCTGCCGGATTCTCCGCGGCCACCGATTTCTCACCCGTGATCGACGCCGGTGTCTTCGCCGTGGTCTCCGCCCTGCTGGTCGCGGGGGTCCGCCCGATCGCCATGCGTCACATGCGCGACGGCAATCAACGGGAGCGTCTGGGCCTGGAGGCATTGCCGGGCAGCTCGGCGCTGGTCGTCGAGACCGTCGACCAGCACGCGGGCCTGGTGAAGATCAACGGTGAGGAATGGACGGCGCGGCCGATGGACACCCGGGACCGATTCCCGGCGGGTTCAACGGTCAGCATCGTCCGGATCGACGGAGCCACCGCGATCGTGTGGGGCGGAGTCTGACCGCTCGCGAGCGCAACGCGCCGCGGCGTCGTTCCCCGACACCACACCGATCGATGGTGAGATGGACAACGGAACGTACCTGCGCTGCGAGGAGAGTTCGCTATGAGTGCCCTGGTCATCGTGTTCGCGCTCATCTTGTTGATGGGTGTGGTGCTGGCGAAATCGGTGGCACTGGTACCGCAAGCCGAGGCGGCGGTCATCGAGCGCCTCGGGCGCTATTCGCGGACCGCCTCCGGCCAGCTGACCATTCTGGTGCCGTTCATCGACCGCATCCGCGCCAAGGTCGACCTGCGTGAACGGGTGGTCTCCTTCCCGCCCCAGGCCGTGATCACCAAGGACAACCTGACCGTCTCGATCGACACGGTCGTCTACTTCCAGGTGACCAGCCCGCAGGCGGCGGTCTACGAGATCGACAACTACATCGCCGGTGTCGAGCAGTTGGCGACGACCACCCTGCGCAACGTGGTCGGCGGGATGACCCTCGAGGACACGCTGACCTCCCGCGAGACGATCAACCGGCAGCTGCGCGGCGTCCTGGACGAGGCGACCGGCCGCTGGGGACTGCGGGTGGCCCGCGTCGAGCTCAAGAGCATCGACCCGCCGCCGTCGATCCAGGAGTCGATGGAAAAGCAGATGAAGGCCGACCGCGAGAAGCGGGCGATGATCCTGACCGCCGAGGGCCAGCGCGAGGCGGCGATCAAGACCGCCGAGGGAGCGAAGTTCAGCCAGATCCTCGCGGCCGAGGGCGCCAAGCAGGCGGTGATCCTGTCCGCCGAGGCGGAACGCCAGTCGACGATCCTGCGCGCCCAGGGTGATCGCGCCGCGCATTACCTCGAGTCCCAGGGCCAGGCCAAGGCGATCGAGAAGACGGTCGCCGCGATCAAGAACTCCCGCCCGACCCCCGAGGTCCTGGCCTACCAGTACCTGCAGACCCTGCCGGAGATGGCGCAGGGTGACGCCAACAAGGTGTGGTTGGTGCCCAGCGACTTCGGCAAGGCACTGGAGGGCTTCGCGCGTGGCCTCGGTGTGCAGGGCGACGACGGCGTCTTCCGGTACGAGCCGGGTGCCGACAGCGGTCCGCGCCGCTCGGCCACCGACGACGAGGACGAGGTCGCCGACTGGTTCGCCGCGCCGGCGGAGTCGGCCGCGACGCCGATCCCGACCGACGTTCCCGCCCCGAGCCGGGCCCACAACGGTCCGGCCCCGCAGCAGGCCGCGATCCCCGCACCTGCTTTCGGTATCGACCCGTTGGCCGGCTCGCCGATGCAGACCCAGCCCGTGTCGCGCGACTTCGCTCCCGCGGAGGGTCCGGCGGCGTCGGGGTGGAATCCCGACCAGCAGGCGTCCTGGCAGCGGACCCCCTATCCGGGCAACCAGCAGCCGTCGGGACCGCCCTCGGGGGCCGGCCAGCATCACCGGGAACCGGACTCGGACGGCTATCCCACTCGCTGACCGGTTATCGTGACCCCGGCAACCGTTCGGGGCGGTCCCGCGCATACGAGTCCGCGCGGCTGATCCCGACGCCGCCACGATCGACGCTTCGCGATCGTCCCGGCTCTACCCGCACCTGGAGGCCATCCCCGTTGTCGAGCATCGACGCTTCCGACTTCCCCACAGATCCCTTCGCGCTGTCCGATTTCTCGAAGCGATCCGCGGTGGACTACGTCTTCGACAAGCTGGTCGCGGCGATCGCCATCGGTGCGTTCTCACCCGGTGACGTCCTGCCGCCGGAGCGGGAGTTGGCGACGCAGCTGGGCGTGAGCCGGGCGACGCTGCGCCAGGCGATCGGGCAGCTGGTGGGGCTGGGGTTGCTCGCGTCCCGCCGCGGCCGGACCGGTGGCACCTTTGTCACCGAGCGGTCCTGGCAGTCGGTGGCCCCGGACGCGGCCCGCCGCACCCTGGAGTACAGCCTGCCCCGGATGGTCGAACTGTTCGACTACCGATGCCTGGTCGAGGGCATGATCGGGCGGGCCGCCGCCCAGCGGCGCAGCGCCGCCGATTGCGCGGAACTGCGCAGCCTGGTCGAGGAATTCGTCGCCGCCCAGGACATGTCGACGGCTCGGGCGATCGACCGTCGACTGCATGCGCGGGTCGCCACGGCCGCCCGCAACTCCTATCTGGTGCGGCTGCGGATGGAGTTGACCACCGCCGCCACCCTGGGGTTCGCGTCCGCCCCCTATACCCGCGAGTTCTTCCACCGGGCGGCCGTCGAGCATCGGGCGCTGGTCGACGCGATCTGCCGAGGCGACGCCGAACGGGCCTGCAGCATCGCGACCGAGCACTTTCGGATCACCGAGTTGACGCTGCGGTCGACCCTCGACCGGCTGCGCCAGGGTGTTCCGTCCGGTCCCGAGCCGCTCCCGGTCGTCCAGGAGTCACGCTCGATGGGCGCGCCGGAACCGTTGCCGGTCGTTCAGGACCGCTGAGCCGGTAGGTCCGGCCGGCCCGCCAGGCCTGTCGCTGAGCCGGTAGGTCTGTCGCATGGCGGCGCTCGCCGACCGGGTCCGCCGGTTCAGCCGATGTTCCGGCAGTGTTCAGCCGGCGACGTCCGATCGGGGGATCGACAGGTCCGCAGAAGACCCGAGGGGAGCCTGCAGGGCGGCGGAAGTGGGATCGTCCGCCGCGGCCGTCTGCTGCCCGGTCGGATCCGTCGCGGCCTCGTGCGTGTCGTGCACCCGCATCCGCATATCGACCAACAATCCGAGGATGCCGAGCGCACCGAAGCCGAAGGGGATCGCCACGGCGATCGGGTTGACGCCGGAGGTGAGCCCGATCGTCAGCATGATGACCACGATCGTGCCCGGCAGCATGCCGACCAGCGAGGCGAGCGTATAGGGGAGCACCCGCACCGGAGACACCGCCGCGGCGGCGTTGACCAGGGAGAATGGCAGGGCGCCGATCATCCGCAGCGAGCCGACCGCCAGCCAGCCCCGCCGCTCGATGCGTCGGTGGACCCGCTGCCAGGTCTGACTGTGCAGGTGGGAGGTCACCAGATCGCGGGCGGCACCTCTGATGAGCCACAGCGCCAACACCGCGCTGATCGTGCTGGCACCAACCGACAGCGCGATCGCACCCCAGGCGGGGAAGAGCAGCGCGGCGGAGACGGTGAAGACGGTCCGCGGGAATGGCGAGATCGTCACCAGGGCGTGGATGAGCAGGAAGATCACCGGGAACCACGGTCCGAGACCGAGGGACCACTGGCGCAGTTGATCGAAGTCGGGGTGGATGATCGCGGCGACCGCGCAGATGGCGGCAAATGCCGCTACGGACGCGGCCATGCGGGTGCGGGCACTCGGGCGGGTCCACACGGAACGCGCCCGGGCCCATCCTTCGGCCGTCACGTGTTGCGATCGTACCGGTACCGCGTGTACGGAGAGGGACGCGTGTCACCTTCGAACCCCCCGTATCCGATGTGGCATAGGTCTCCTGCGGCGGATCGCCCGGACCTGCGTCGCGCCGCCGACTAGCATCGAATCGGGCTCGACGGGATCTTTCGGTCGAAGGATGCGCGAGCGAACGGTGCGGCACAAGGAGGTACGGCACGTGGCCGGAGACGACGAGAGGGCGGTCGGCGATCCGAACGCCGATGCGGCTTTCGAGCGATGGCGCAAGGGTGTGGCCTCGGTGCTCGCCAAGTCCAAGCGGGTCGATGTCTCCGAGTTGCCGGACGCCCCGGAATCGCTGCTGACCACCGAGACCTACGACGGGGTACCGATCGCGCCGCTCTACGGCCCGCGCGACGAGCTGCCGGAGTCGGCCCTGCCCGGTTCCTATCCGTTCGTGCGCGGGGCGTCCGCCACCCCCGACGTCTCCCGCGGCTGGTTCGTCACCGCGCGCTTCGGTGACCCCTCCACCGGGGCGACCGACGCGGCGGCGGTCAACCGGGCGATCCTCGACGGCCTCAACAACGGTGTCGGCGCGCTCTGGGTGGCCGTCGGCGGCGACGCGCCCGCCCCCGCCGAGTTGGCGACCGTGCTCGACGGTGTGCTGCTCGACCTCGCCCCGATCACCCTCGATGCCGCGGACACCACCGCCGCGGCCGAGGCGCTGCTGGCCGTGGTCGACGCCGCGGATGTCACCGACCGCTCGGCGATCGACCTGCGGCTGGGTGCGAGCCCGCTGACCGACGCCTTCACCGGCGCCCCGGCGAATACCGACGCGGCCGTCGAGTTGGCGGTGTCGGTCGCCGACCGGCCCGAGCGGATCCGGCCGATCACCATCGACGCCACCGTCTTCCACGACGCCGGCGCCTCCGATATCCAGGAGGTCGGCGCCGCGATCGCCGCGGGAGCCGAGTACCTGCGACTGCTGACCGCGGCCGGCCTGTCGGTCACCCGGGCACTGCAGTTGGTCGAGTTCCGCTACGCCGCGACCGACAAGCAGTTCGAGACGATCGCGAAGCTGCGCGCCGCCCGACAGGCGTGGGCACGCATCGCGCAGGTCTGCGGGTCGCCCGCGCAGGGCGGAGCCCCGCAACATGTCGTGACCTCCGCGGCGATGATGACCCAGCGAGATCCCTGGGTGAACATGCTGCGCACCACGGTCGCCGCCTTCGCCGCGGGCGTGGGCGGGGCCGATGCGGTCACCGTGCTGCCGTTCGATCAGGCGATCGTCGGCGGTTCACCCGGCGTCAGCCGGACCTTCGCCGAGCGCATCGCCCGCAATACCCAGCTGCTGCTGCTCGAGGAATCCCATATCGGCGCGGTGGTCGACCCCGCCGGCGGCTCCTGGTACGTCGAGGCGTTGACCGCGGAGTATGCCGCTGCCGCCTGGGCCTACTTCCAGGGCATCGAGGCCGAGGGTGGCTACCTCGCCGCCCTCGCCTCCGGACTGCTCGAGCGCACGATCGCGCAGACCCGCGCGGCCCGCGAGGACGACATCAACCATCGCCGCTTCGCGATCACCGGCGTCAACGAGTTCCCGAACCTCGCCGAGCCCGACATCACCGCGGGCGAGGTCGACGGCCGCGTGTACCGATACGCGTCCGCGTTCGAGGCGTTGCGCGACCGGTCGGACGCGATCCTCGCGGCCACCGGCACCCGGCCCCGGGCGCGGCTGGTGCCGTTGGGCACCGTCGCCGAGTACAACGGGCGCACCACCTTCGCCGGCAACCTGCTCGCCGCCGGCGGCATCGAAGCGGTCACCGACCCCGCCGACGGCCCGTCCGCGGACGCCGCCCCGATCACGGACGTCGCGGTGATCTGCGGTACCGACAAGCGCTACGCGACCGAGGGCTCCGACACCGTTCGCGATCTGCGCCACTCCGGGGTCGGCCGCATCCTGGTCGCCGGACCGGCCAAGGCTTTCGCCGATGCTGAGCACCGGCCGGACGGATATCTCACACTGGGTATGGACGCGATCGCGATCCTGACCGAACTGCTCGACGCCGCCGCCGTCGACCCGTCCGGTGATCGGGTCGAGAAGGAGTCGATTCGATGACCACCAGGCGCATCTCCCACTCGATCGGCAGCTTCGCGGACGTTCCCCTGGTGGAACCGGGCACCCCGCAGACCCCGCCGGTCGAGCCGAAGCAGGCCGCCGAGTTCCTGGACGCGGCCGCCGCCGCGAACGGCTACACCGCCGAACAGGTCACCTGGTCGACCCCCGAGGGCATCGACGTGCCCGGCGTCTTCGTCGAGGCCGATCGGGCCGCCGCCCGGGCCGAGGGCTACCCACTCGGCAGCTACCCCGGATCGGCGCCGTTCGTGCGCGGCCCCTACCCGACGATGTACGTCAACCAGCCGTGGACGATCCGGCAGTACGCCGGCTTCTCCACCGCCGCGGAGTCCAACGCCTTCTACCGCCGCAACCTCGCCGCCGGACAGAAGGGCCTGTCGGTCGCCTTCGACCTGGCGACCCACCGCGGCTACGACTCCGACCATCCCCGCGTGCAGGGTGACGTCGGCATGGCGGGTGTCGCGATCGACTCGATCTACGACATGCGGCAGCTCTTCGACGGCATCGACCTCGGTTCGGTGTCGGTGTCGATGACCATGAACGGCGCGGTGCTGCCGGTGCTGGCGCTGTACGTCGTCGCCGCCGAGGAGCAGGGCGTCTCGCCCGACCAGCTGGCCGGGACCATCCAGAACGACATCCTCAAAGAGTTCATGGTCCGTAACACCTACATCTATCCGCCGCAGCCGTCGATGCGGATCATCTCGAACATCTTCGAGTTCACCGCGGCGAAGATGCCGAAGTTCAACTCGATCTCGATCTCGGGCTACCACATCCAGGAGGCGGGAGCGACCGCCGACCTCGAGTTGGCCTACACCCTGGCCGACGGTGTCGAGTACATCCGCGCCGGCCTCGGAGCCGGGATGGACGTCGACAAGTTCGCGCCGCGGCTGTCGTTCTTCTGGGCGATCGGCATGAACTTCTTCATGGAGGTCGCCAAGCTGCGGGCCGGCCGGCTGCTGTGGAGCGAACTGGTCGCGAAGTTCGATCCGAAGAACAGCAAGTCGCTGTCGCTGCGCACCCATTCGCAGACCTCCGGCTGGTCGCTGACCGCGCAGGACGTGTTCAACAACGTCGCGCGCACCTGCGTCGAGGCGATGGCCGCCACCCAGGGCCACACCCAGTCGCTGCACACCAACGCCCTCGACGAGGCGATCGCGCTGCCGACGGACTTCTCCGCCCGCATCGCCCGCAATACCCAGCTGCTGCTGCAGCAGGAGTCGGGGACCACCCGCCCGATCGATCCGTGGGGTGGCTCCTACTACCTCGAATGGCTGACCCACCAGTTGGCCAATCGGGCGCGCGCCCATATCGACGAGGTCGAGGCCGCCGGTGGGATGGCCAAGGCGATCGGCGAGGGCATCCCGAAGCTGCGCATCGAGGAGGCGGCCGCCCGCACCCAGGCGCGCATCGACTCCGGCCGCCAGCCGCTGATCGGTGTCAACAAGTACCTCTCCGACGAGCCGGACTCGATCGAGGTGCTCAAGGTCGACAACACCCGGGTGCGCCGCGAGCAGCACGAGAAGCTCGAACGGCTGCGCGCCGAGCGGGACCCCGGCCGGGTCGAGGCCGCGCTGAGCCGGTTGACCGCGGCCGCCGCGTCGACCGAGGGCGGTATGGAGAACAACCTGCTCGCGCTGGCGATCGACGCCGCGCGGGAGAAGGCGACGGTCGGGGAGATCTCCGACGCACTGGAGAAGGTGTACGGCCGCCATCGTGCGGAGATCCGCACGATCAGCGGCGTCTACCGGGATGAGGCCGGAGTGAACGGACGCATCGACAGCGTGACCGCCCTGGTGGCCAAGTTCGCCGAGGACGAGGGCCGCCGCCCCCGCATCCTCGTCGCGAAGATGGGTCAGGACGGCCACGACCGCGGACAGAAGGTGATCGCCACGGCCTTCGCCGACCTCGGCTTCGACGTCGACGTGGGCCCGCTGTTCCAGACGCCGGAGGAGGTCGCCCAGCAGGCGGCCGACAACGACGTCCACATCGTCGGAGTCTCGTCGCTGGCCGCCGGCCACCTGACGTTGGTTCCGGCGCTGCGCGACGCGTTGGCCGGAGTCGGACGCCCCGACATCATGATCGTGGTCGGCGGGGTGATCCCGCCCGGCGACTTCGATGAGCTGTACGCGGCGGGCGCCGCGGCGATCTTCCCGCCGGGATCGGTCATCGCGGAAGCGGCGGCCGAGCTGATCGGCAAGCTCGCCGCGTCCTTGGGCCACGAACCGGCGGCGGCGCTGACCGAATCGTGACGTCCTCACATTCGGAGATGACCGGGCAAGCGGGCACATCGTCTGCTCCCTCGCCGGCGGCACCGGTCCGCCGGCGGGGATACGACGTCGACGCCTTGGTCGACGGGATCACCGGTGGCGACCGCGCGTCGCTGGCCCGGGCGATCACGCTGGTCGAGTCGACCCGGGCCGACCATCGGTTGTTGGCGTCGGAGTTGTTGGCCCGCCTCGTGGGCGACAACGGCGGAACCCAGCGGATCGGCATCACCGGGGTGCCCGGGGTCGGGAAGTCGACGTTCATCGACGCGCTCGGCATGCGGTTGATCGAGCAGGGTCATCGGGTGGCGGTGCTGGCCGTCGACCCGACCTCGTCGATCACCGGCGGGTCGATCCTCGGTGACAAGACCCGCATGCAGCGGCTGTCGGTCGCGCCCGAGGCTTTCATCCGCCCGTCCCCGACCTCCGGCACGCTCGGTGGGGTGGCGGAGGCGACCCGCGAGACGATCTCGCTGCTCGAGGCGTTCGGTTACGACGTGATCCTTGTGGAGACTGTCGGGGTCGGGCAGTCGGAGATCACCGTCGCCGGGATGACCGACGTGTTCTGCTTCCTGACCCTGGCCCGAACCGGGGATCAGCTGCAGGGCATCAAGAAGGGTGTCCTCGAACTGGCCGACCTGATCGCGGTCAACAAGGCCGACGGTCGGCATGCGATCGAGGCGAAGGCCGCGGCCCGTGAGCTGGCCGGCGCGGTGCGGTTGATCCACCACCACGACGCATTGTGGGTGCCCGACGTGCTGACCGTCAGCGCGCTCGAGGGGACCGGGCTCGACGACTTCTGGTCATCGGTGCAGCGGCACCGCGAGGTGATGACCGCGGCCGGCGAGTTCGACGCGAAGCGTCGTCGGCAACAGGTCGAGTGGATGTGGACGATGGTGCGCGCCAACCTGTCTCGGCGCCTCGCGGCTCATCCCGGGGTGCGGTCCGTGCGTGGCAATGTCGAGCAGCGGGTCGCCGACGGTGGGGTCACCGCGGCTGCCGGCGCGGACGAGATCCTCGCCGCCTTCGACGCGACCTGAGCGCGGGAGCTTCCCGCGCTCAGCGCGCGTACTCGGATCGGCGGCGCAGCGATTCGCCGATCCGCTCGATCAGGTGGTTGAAGAAGGCGTCCGGTTCGGAGGTCGTCGCGATGTACGCGTTCGGCGGCCGCCCCCAGAAGCCGCGGCGGTCGGCGACCGTCGATCCGCGGGTCAGCGTTCCGGTCAGTTCGACGTCGACCGTCGCCGGCCGGTAGGTCGCCATCCCGGGGTGCAGCGTGATCGCCGCGGCGAAGGCATCGTGGACCTGGGCGACGTAGCCGATGCCCTGCTTGTCGTGGAACTCGAAGTAGAACCGCAGCGCGTCCGTCAGATGCCGCAGCACCGGGATCGAGGCCTCGGAGCGACGGTCGATCGGGTCGGTGGGGGACAGGAACTCGATCGGCTTGCTGCCGGCGCGCAGGGCGATGCGCTGCAAGTGTTGCGGGGTCATCACCATCGTCTCGGTGATGTCGAGCGGGCAGATCACCGGCAGCGTCGCGCCGTCGGCGGCCCCGTAGGCGTCGAATACCTCCTTGGCCGCCTCGGGGTCGACCGAGATATTCCATTCGGCGGTCGGGGTGGTGTTGCCCGGATGGTCGAACGCCCCGCCCATGATGATCAGCCGGTTGAGCAGCTTCGGCAGCCGCGGCTCGAGCCGGATCGCGAGCGCCAGGTTGGTCAGCGGGCCGGTCACCAGGCCCACCAGCCGACCCGGTTGCCGACGGGCGGCGTGTACCCAGGCCTGCGCGGCGGTGAAACGGGAGATCTGCCGAAGCGACCGGGGGAGCCGGGCGTAGCCGACGCCGAAATCCCCGTGGGTGTCCTCGGCGGTGTTCAGACCCGTGACCAGGGGCCCGTCCGCACCCCGGGCGACGTCGATGCCGATCGCATCCCACAGATCCAGCCAGGCGAGGTTGTTGGCGACCACCCGGTCGGTGGGTACATTCCCGGCGGTGCAGGCGATGCCGATGATCTGCGCCTCGGGGCTCGAGAAGAGGTAGGCGAGCGCGAGCGAGTCGTCGATACCCGTGTCGACATCCAGGAAGATCGGCACGGGATAAGCGTCGGCCCGGACGTCCGGATGCGGCGAGATCACACCGACCAACTTAGTGTGTCGGGCGCCGACGGGCGTCGCCGCCATTGCCGGTATGTCGTATTGTTGCCGACCACAGCACGTGGCGAACCATATGGTCCGTACGTGCTGTGGCCTGGACGGATGCGGGCCCCGACTACCGTTCCTCGGCGGGCTGCCGGTCGGACGCGGCCGACTCGCCGGCATCGACGGTCTGCTCGGCGGGAGCGGTCGACACCGAGTCCTCGAGGTCGTCCGGCACGAACTCCGGCGCCCGGGAGCGGCGCACCGCGATGGTTACCAGGGACGCCCAGGCGGCGATGATCACCACGTAGACGGCGACCGCGACCGGGCCGGTGATGTCGAAGAACTTCAGCAACTTCTGGGCATTGGTCAGGATGATCAGGCCGCCGACCGCCGTACCGAGGATCGCCGGGCTCACCCGGCTGACCAACCAGGCGGCGACCGGGGCGGCGATGACGCCGCCGATGGCCAGGCCGACCACGACGGGCCAGTTGTCGAGGAATTCGCTGCCCAGTCCGACCAGGAAGCCCAGGCTGGCCGAGATAGCGACGAGGAACTCCGATGCGCTGACCGAGCCGATCACCCGACGCGGGGCGGTCTTACCGCGGGACAGCAGCGTACTGGTGGTCACCGGACCCCAGCCGCCGCCACCGGACGCGTCGATGAAGCCGCCGAAGAGTCCCAGCGGCGCAAGGAACTTCGTGGTGTGCGGGGTATGACCGGTCGAGAAGGCCGGCGGCTTGCGCAGCGAGAAGCGCAGCAGCACATAGACACCGATCGCGAGCAGGATCGCCGCCATCAGCGGGGCGGCGTTCTCGGTGGACAGCGAGGACAGCACCGTCGCGCCGAGGAAGGCGCCCACTGCACCCGGAATACCCAGTCGCGCTACCAGATACCAGTCGATGTTCTGGAACTTCCAGTGTGACACCGTCGATGCCAGGGTGGTGCCGACCTCGGCGAGATGCACTGCGGCACTGGCCTGGGCGGCGGCGACGCCGCTGAGGACCAGCAGGGTCGAGGCGGTCACGCCGAACGCCATACCGAGGGCGCCGTCGACCAATTGGGCACCCACGCCGACGAACACAAATATCAACAACGAACGCATGATCACGCGCTTTCGGGGGAAGGGGCTCCGCGCGGGCGGGATCGGACAGGCGATACCCGGACGAAGCGAAATAGGGGAGTGAGTCGTAGCCGGTCGGCGGTCAGCGACAGCCGGGACGACGGCCTGCGGCACGTTGGGGCGCGCTGCGGACGTCGTCGCGCGGACACCGATCGGTGCGCGATGCGCTCATCGACACCCCCTCGCACGGCAACAGTTGCCGTGACTGTAGTCGACTCCCACCCGACGGGAGAACAACAAGAATCGGCCCGGGCAATTACCTTGCGCCCGAGCCGATGTCCTGTTTGTCTGGTTTGACGCTACTTGGGATCGAGACGATCGACCGAGAAGGTGAAACCCTCCTCGCGCAGCCGGTCGATCAGAGTGGTGCCCAGGGCGACCGCCGGGGTCAGGACGCCGCCCTCGAAGGCGGGCAGCAGCTGATGGTCGAAGGCCAGCGCGAGGCCGGCTTCGCCGAGCATCACCGAGGTGGCCTGGTATCCGGGATCGCCCTTCGCCGCCACCCGCGAACGGTAGTGGGCGCCGGTCGATGTGGTGGTGAAGATGTCGATGGTGAAGTGCCCGTTGACCCGGGTCGACTCCGACGGTCCCGTACCCGGCTTGGGGAGCAGCCGGTCGAGGACGGTGCGGGTCGGCTTGATCGCGAAAGCCGCGCCGGCGAGCCCGGTGCCGGCCGCGACCGCCGCCGCGAAGACCGGGGAGAGTCGGGAGTTGCCGACGCTCATCGCCTCGCGGTACCGGAAGGACCGGCCGTAGCGGTAGTTGCTCAACGCATTCGAGCGGCGGACGACGCGGGTGTTGTACGGCGCCATCACGAAGGGCGCGAGGCGTCCCCGCAGGGTCGAGCTGACCTGCTCGGCGTCGATCAGCCCGAAGTCACCCTCCTTGCCGAAATCGGGTTCCTTCTCGCGGTCGGGGCTCAGCGCATAGGGGTCGCCGACCGTCGCGCGGTTGTCGGCGTTTTCCGTCATCGCCGCGATCTGGGTGCGCATCGAGTCGATGGTGCCGCCGCTGAGGCCACCGCGCATCGAGGTCACCACCAGCGTCGTCGACGTCGGCTCACCCTCGCCGTCCGCCGCGATCGTATTCGCCAGATTCAGCACACCCAGATCGGACGGGATCGAGTCGAAGCCACAGGAATTGACGATCAGCGCGCCGGTGCGTTGGGCCGTCTCGTGCAGGGTGTCCGAGGCCTCGCGGACGAACAGCACCTCACCGGTCAGATCGGCGTAGTGCGTGCCCTGTTCGGCGCAGGCGCGAATCAGCTCCCGGCCGTACCGCATGTACGGGCCGACGGTGGTGACGACCACCCGGGTGCGCCGGGCCAGGTCGGTCATCTGCGCGGCGTCCGAGGCGTCCGCGACCACGATCGACCACTCGGCAGCCCGCGGTCCGAGCTCGGCCCGCACCCGCTCGAGCTTCTCCGCCGAGCGGCCGGCCAGCGCGATCCGCGCGACCCGCGGAATCCGGCGAGCGAGGTGCTCCGCGGTCAGCCGGCCGACGAAGCCGGTCGCGCCGAACAGCGTCAGGTCGAACTCGCGGTCGTCGGAGGATTCCTCGATGCTGCCGTCAGGGACCGTCTCAGCCATGGGCGCTACCGTACCCGGCCCGTCCGGCCCGTTCGGTGCTACCTAGCCCAGCGGCCAGCGGTGCACCGGCTCGCCGGAATGCATCAACTCCAGGTAGTCGCCGAGCATGCCGGTCAGCGCGGTCGGCCGCTCCTGGCCCGCCTCCTCGCGCGCCGCCACCGAGGCGCGCTGCCAGACCGACCCCGACTGTGCCGCAAGACATCGCCCCTCGATCACACCGAGATAGCGATCGCGGGTCTGCGCGGCGACGCCGAGGTCGGCCAGACCCGCGTCGGCCAGCGGCAGCAGCCGACGCAGCACCAATTCCTGCGGCGTGATCCAGCCGACCTCCGGCCAGTAGAGGCGGGCGTCGAAGGCGCCGTGCGCTCCGGCGTGCAGGTTCTCGGAGGCGGCGTCGAAGGACATCTGCGTCCACACCGGGCGGTCCGCCTTGGCGAGCGAGCGCAGCGTGCCGTAGTAGAAGGCGGCGTCGGCCATCGCATCGAGCACACTCGGCGCCGCGGGCAGCACGCGGTTCTCCAGGCGGATGTGATGCTGACCGTCGACGGTGTCGTAGACCGGCCGGTTCCACCGGTAGACCGTGCCGTTGTGCATCCGCAGCTCGGCGAGCGTGGGGACACCGCCGTCGTCGAGGACCTGACGCGGGTCCTCGTCGGAGCACTCCGGCAGCAGCGCCGGGAAGTAGCGCGAGTTCTCCTCGAACAGGTCGAAGATCGAGGTGATCCAGCGTTCGCCGAACCACACCCGCGGCCGCACCCCCTGGTTCTTGAGTTCGAGCGGTCGGGTGTCGGTGGCCTGTTCGAAGACCGGGATGCGGTTCTCGTGCCACAGCGCCCGGCCGATGAAGAAGGGCGAGTTCGCGGCCAGCGCCACCTGCACGCCGGCGAGGGCCTGGGCGGCGTTCCAGTAGGCGGCGAATTCGGTCGGCGCGACCTGCAGGTGCAGCTGGGTCGACGTGCACGCCGCCTCGGGCAGGATCGTGTCGCATTCGATGTCGATCACCTCGGCGTCGAAGGCGCCCGGCATGCGCGCCCCGGTCAGCTCGATCGCCATGTCCTCGCCGCGGGCGGCGAAGATCTGCTCGTCGAGAAGTCCGTAGCGCGGGTTGGGGGAGATCCAGCGGGCGTCGAAGTTGCGCTGTTCGAGCGTCGGCAACATGCCGATCATCACGAAGCGGCTGCCGATACGCCGGGCCCGGGCGTCGGCGGCGTTGAGGGAGCGGCGCAGTTCGTCCTCGAGGTCGATCAGCTCGTTGTCGGCCATCCGCTTGGGTGCGACATTGAGCTCGATGTTGAAGCGCCCCAACTCGGTTTGGTAGTCGGGGTCGGCGATCTCCTCGAGCACGTCCATATTGGCCATCGACGGCGTGAGGTCGTCCTTGACCAGGTTCAGCTCGATCTCCATGCCGACCCGCGGCTCGTCGACGGCAAACGTGTCGTCCGCCAACATGGTTGCCAGCGCCTCGAGACAGTCCTGCACCTTGCGACGAAATCGCTGGCGGTCCTGTCGAGTGAAGCGCTCCTGCCTGACCTCGTCACCCATGCCGGCGATCGTAGTGGTCACGCCGCGTGTCGTGGCGGCCAACGACCGAACCGTCCGGGGCGCGGATCACCAGGGGCAGGGGCTGTAGTCCTTGAGAAAGCAGCCGTAGAGATCCTCGCCCGCCTCGCCGCGCACGATCGGGTCGTAGACGCGGGCGGCGCCGTCGACCAGATCCAGCGGTGCGCGGAAGCCTTCGTCGGCCAGCCGCAGCTTCGTCGGCTGGGGCCGTTCGTCGGTGATCCACCCGGTGTCGACGGCGGTCATCAGGATGCCGTCGTCGAACATCTCGGTCGCGCTGGTGCGGGTGAGCATGTTCAGCGCCGCCTTGGCCATATTGGTATGCGGATGGCCGGCGCCCTTGTAGCGGCGTCCACCGAACTGGCCTTCCATCGCCGACACGTTCACCACGTACGTCCGGCGGTGCGGCGACGCGGCAAGGGCCTTGCGCAGCCGCGAGACCAGGATGAACGGCGCCACCGAGTTGCACAGCTGCACCTCGAGCAGTTCGAGCGGGTCGACATCGTCGACGGCGTCGACCCAGCTGTTGGTGGCCGCCGGATCCGGGGTCAGGCCGCCCGCGTCGATAGCCGTGCCCGCGCGGATCGCCATGGCGGTGGCGGAACCGGCGACCAGCGCCCGGTCGGCGACCTCCTGTGCGGACCACGTCGTGCCGGCGACCTGCGTGCCCGCGCCGAGGGCGGCCGGGTCGAGCGAGCCGAGCAGGGCCGGGTGCTCGGCCTGTTCGCGGCCGTACTCGGTGATCGCGACGGTCGAGCCCTCCGGCAGCGCCTCGTTCTCGGCGTCGACGAGCGCGGAATAGCAGCCGGGTGCGCGGCGCACGGTCTGCGCGGCGTTGTTGATGATGATGTCGAGCGGTCCGGCGGCGGCGATGTCGTCGGCGAGGGAGGCGACCGCGCCGGGGTCGCGCAGGTCGATGCCGACGACGCTCAGGCGATGCAGCCAGTCCGCGCTGTCCGGCATCGCGGAGAAGCGGCGCACCGCGTCGCGGGGGAAGCGGGTGGTGATCGTGGTGTCGGCGCCGTCGCGCAGGAGGCGCAGCGCGATGTACATGCCGATCTTGGCGCGCCCGCCGGTCAGCAGGGCGCGGCGGCCGGTCAGGTCGGTGCGCTGATCGCGCTTGCCGCGGTTGAACGCCGCGCAGGTCGGGCAGAGCTGGTGGTAGAACGCGTCGACCACGGTGTAGCGCTGCTTGCAGATATAGCAGCCCCGCGCCCGCAGCAGGGTGCCCGCCGCGGCGCCCGCCACCGAGGACACCAGGGCGATCCCGGCGGTTTCGTCGTCGATGCGGCTGTCCGACCCGGTCGCCGTCGCCGCGATCACGGCCTTGTCCGCCGCCTGCACCCGATCGCGCGAGGCCCGGCGCCGCCGCTGCTTGTGCGCCTTGAAGATGCCCGCCACCGCGCGCTGCACCGCCACCGAGTCCGGGTGGCTGTCGGGCAGTTCCGCGACCTGCTCGAGCACCGCCAGACACCGCGCCAGTTCCTCCGCGTCGACGCCGACCGGGCCGGCCGCCGCCACGTCCACCGGACCGTCCGGCACTACCGTTACCACCTGTCGACCCCTTCGCGCTCTGTTGCCACCGCCTCATTGTCCCCGACGCCGCAGGCTCGCCCGCAACGAGCGCAGCGTCCGCGTCGTGATCGCGGTTCGAATACGGTGGACGATGGGTGGGCTAAAGTGCGCGGATGCGTGATGAGCGCCATTGTCTGCCAATCTTGCAGTCCTCGAGAACAGCGCTGGCGCTTGTTCTTCCTCTCGTGCTCATCGTCGCGGGGTGCGCCATTTTCGACCGTGCCGACGGAGTGGAGGTTGCGCCCACTGAATTCAACGAAATCGGACCCTTCGAAGGTGGCGTGACCATTGGGATACCCGGCACGTCGCTGGCCGGAACCGGCCGGCTGACGGTCACCCCGATTCCGGATGTTGCCGAAGGCACAGCGTGGTCGATCGAGCTCGTCGACACTCATCTGATCGGGCCGGTCACCCTCCGCTTCCCGCTCCCGGAGCTCGACGCCGGCGAACCACTTCCGGTCGTCACGTTCGCCGAATCCGTCGACGGGCCGCGGTCTCTCGCGCCCGACGTCGTGGTCGAGGACGGGAGCCTGGTGGTGACCACCGGCCATTTCTCCGTCTGGTTCGTCGATCGCTGGGCAGACATCGCCGATGCGGCGTCGAGGTGGCTGAGCGACCGCATCGACCAATTGGTGTCTTCCGGGGCTGATCCGCCGAGCTGTCGCGACGAGCGAAAGGTCATCGATTCCGGATATCAGGCAACCGGTGACCAGGATTCGCGTGTCCTGTGGTGCTTCGGCGCCGAGACGGGGCGCCCTGTCCTTGCGGCGTCGAATGGTCGCGGATACGGCGTATCGGTCGAGTACACGCCGGGACTGTCCGTCGCGCGGATCGATCAGAGGGATTTTCTGGCCGAGGTTGCGAATCTGATGACGCCGCCTCCTCGGCGATCCGGAAACGACGTCGAACTCCTCCCCGCGGGAAGCCGGATCGACTTGGCCGTCGATTCCGACGTCGTTCGTCTCAACGACAAGGTTCGCTTCCACCCCGACCCCGGCGCCTATCTGCTGACGGCACTGGATCTGGCTGTCGGAACCGTCACGATGATGATGAAACGAGCCGGTGCCGGGCGGGCGGTGAATTCCTATGAGGCTGCCTTACTGGGCCAGCAGTGTCTCTTCAGCTTCAGTGAGATGGCGACCAATGAACTCGGATCCTCCGCCGAGGCGACCAAATTCTTCGACAGTGCGCTTCGAATGGCTCTGGATTGCGCTGCACTCGGCTTGGACGATGCCGACCTCGGCCCGATTCTCACAGAGTTGGTTCAGCGCATCCTGTGGGCGATGGCGGCGATGAAGACGCTGGGTGTCGGCGTCGTCGCCCTCGCCGACACAATGTTCGACTTCGACGGCTTCCTCATCACGATCGACCGTCCGAGCCGGGCAACCGGGTTGTGGACGGATCCGATCGTCATCGTGACACCGACCTCCGTCGGCAACGCCGTGATCGGCATGTCGGATGCCCAGATCGAGCGGGCTGCCGGTGTCGACTTTCGGGAGGTCAACCTGTACGGGCGGATGCGACGAAGCTCCGTCTGCCGACCTGGCGCCCGAACGCTATCCGACGTATCTCTCGGTTACCACGAACACCGAGGGCCGATCATTTCGGAGTATCGAAGTCGGCTTCGAGGAGACAGGGCCACAACCCGACCAGATCGTCACCACCGAGGAGGGCTTTGTCCTCGGCGACTCCGTCACCGACCTTCGCCGCATCTACGGCGACCGCCTCGAACGCTACGAGGTCATGGGATTGTCAGACATCTCCGGGTATGTGCTGGCTGATGACGGCAACTTCCTCATCTTCAATGCCGCGAGAACCAACGGCACCTTCGTCCACGAGATCATCGTCGCCGAGCATCTCTCATCCAATTGATTCGGTCCCCGGAGCCGCGCTCAGCGCGGCTGCGCGGACCGGATCGCGGCGCCCACCCGATCGAGGACGGCCGCCTCGTCGTCGACGAGGTCGCGCCAGGTGAAGCGCAGGACCGTCCAACCGGCGGCGACGAGCATGTTCTGTCGACGGCGGTCCCGGACGAAGGTCTGCGCGTCGCTGTGAAAGGCGAAGCCGTCGATCTCGATGGCGATCATCAGGGCGGGGAAGGCCACGTCGATGACTGCTCCCGACACACGAAAGTTGGCTTTCCATCCGCGGATTCCGGCGCGGCGCAGCATTGCGACGAAGCGCCGTTCGGCACCGGACCGCGCTCCGGAAGCCATGGCCTCGAGCATCAGCGTGCCGCGGCGGGAGCCTTTCCGGCCGAGGTTGCGGCGGTGGGCGGCCTCGATCGCCCGAAGCGAGGTCCGTCGGGCAATGGCTGTATCGAGCACGTCGAATCCACAGACGGTGGCGGCCTCGATGGCCGTTAGTGGTAGTGCCGTGACCTGCAGGCCGTTTCGGTGGGTCACGTCCTTCGCGGGAAGTTGCCGCCGCCTGAAGCGGACGCCGGCGCAGGACCGCGGGTGTTTGGAGCGGGGCACGCGTCACCTCGATCTCGGCGGGTGCGGCGGAGACCAGGCCGTGCCACCACGCGGCAGCAGCGCCGGAGAGGACCGCTCCGTCGCCACCTCCGAAGACCGCCACGCGGACGCGGGCGGTTTCGGTGTACTCGCGATCGCAGGCGAGGTACACGCCTCGTCCCATCCGTCGCCATGTTGCCGAACGAATCCGCCGGTCGACCGCATCTTGGGAGAGTCCACACATCCGCGCCTGCGCGCTGGTCACCACACCGTCTTGGGACCGCAACACTTCCGAGACCCGCATGGTCCCTTGGACGTCGCGATGCCGGCCACCGTTCCGATAGGGAATCTCGGTCCTCGAAGCCGCGCCCACCGCGGCTTCGAGGACCAGATCAGGACGGTAAGGTGGGGCGCCGTGGCATATGGGGGAGCGAGTCGGTGGTTGCGGGTCTTTCATCCGGCGGCGGGGGCGCCGCGGGTGGTGATCTTCCCGCACGGTGGGGGATCGGCCAGCTATTACCACGGGCTGTCCAAGGTGCTCTCGCCCGCGGTGGAGCCGGTGATCGTGCAATACCCGGGTCGGGCCGAGCGCCTCTCCGAGCCGCCGCTCGAGGACCTGTCGGCGGTGGTCGACGCGGTGATCGGGGAGCTCGACGCGCAGGCGGGCACCGGGGTGATCGGTTACTTCGGGCACAGCATGGGCGCGTCGATCGCCTTCGAGGTCGCCCGCAAGCGGCCTCCGCAGCACCTCTTCCTGTCCGGGCGACGCCCGCCGGAGCATCACCGGCAGGACAACTTCGCCGATCGCGGTGACGCGGCGATCCTCGCCGAGGTCAAGCGCCTGGCCGGTACCTCCGCCGACGTCTTCGACAACCCCGAGATCCTCGAGATGGTCATGCCCGCATTGCGGGCCGACTACCGCGCCCTCCAGGGCTATGTCCCGGACGTCGCCACGGTCGTCGACAGCCCGATCACCGCGCTGACCGGCGACGACGACCCGCGGATCGCCCCGGACGAGGCGCTCGACTGGGCCCACCACACTACCGGCCCCTTCGCCCGACACGTCTTCAGCGGCGGGCACTTCTACATCGACAATCACCTGCCCGAGGTCGCCGCGATCATCCGTTCGGGGTTGGTGGGCTGATCCGGCGGTCGTACTCGGCGCGGCGACGGGTGTCGACGTCGCGGAACGAGTTGTTGGCGCCGGAGAGCTGTGCCAGCCGGTCGGCTACCGCCGGCGGGAGCACCAACAACAGCCGCATCAGCAGGCCGAACCGCTTCGGGACGTAGAGCTCCGGCTTGCGGGAGACGAGCACTTTCGCGATCGCCTCGGCGACGTCCTCCGGTTCGACGGGCGTCGAGCCGCGCAGATTGTGGGTGCCGGCGATCAATTCGGTATTGGTGAACGCCGGAAAGACCGTCGTGACCGCGATGCCCCGCGCCCCGTATTCGCGCCGGATCGATTCGCTCATCCCGACGACACCGTGCTTGGCGGCCGAGTAGACCACCCCGCCGGGTACCCCCTGGCGTCCGGCGATCGACGCGACGTTGATGATGTGGCCGCCGCCGCGGGCGAGCATGCGGGGCAACACTTCCCGCATCCCGGCGAGGGGACCGTGCAGGTTGATGTCGACGATGCGCCGGGCGAGCGCGTCGTCGTGCTCGAGGAAGGGTGCGACCGGCATGATCCCGGCGTTGTTGATCAGGACGTCGACCGGGCCGAGGTCGACCTCGACCCGGTCGAGGAAGGCGGCGATCTGCGTCGGGTCGGAGACGTCGAGCGGCAGCCCGATAGCGCCGGGAATCTGCCCGGCGACCTCGCGTGCGGCGTCGGCGTCGAGGTCGCCGATCGCCACCAGGTAGCCGTCGGCGGCGAGCCTGCGGGCGGTGGCGCGGCCGATCCCGCGGCCCGCTCCGGTGATCGCGACAACGGTCATCGGGTGCGCACCGCCGCCGGTGCCGCGCCCGGCTCGGCCGTGCCGGTCGGCGGGCGCCGTTCGAGCCGGATCGGTAGCCCGTCGTCGGGGGTTGGCCCGGTGCCCCAGCTGGTCGACACGGTATAGCCGGGGGCGACCGACCAAGAGTGGTCGAGCAGCAGGCGATGCATGATCGCGAAGACGGTCATCCGTGCGAAATGTTGGCCGAGACATTGGTGGGCGCCGCCGCCGAAGGGGGCGAAGGCAAATCGGTTCGCCGCACCGTCCTCGCCGGCGTGCCGTTCGGGGTCGAACCGATCGGGGTCGTTCCAGGGCAATGAGCGCATCGTCAGATAGGGGTTGACGTTGACCAGGGTGCCGGCGGGAATGTACTTGCCGCACAATGCGGTATCGCGCACCGTCTCCCGCAGTTCCTGGCCGACGGGCGCGGTCAGCCGCAGGGTCTCCTTGAAGACCAACTCCAACCCGGTCATGCCGGCGATGTCGGCGTACTCGAGGGTGTCCTTGCCCAGCGCGACCGATTCTGCGCGCAGCCGCTCCTGCCACTGTGGATGCCGGGCGAGGAAGTAGCCCATCATCGACAGGGCGTTGGTGCTGGTGTCGTGGGCGGCCATCAGCACGAAGATCATGTGGTCGATCACCTCGTCGTCGGTGAGCCGGTCGCCGTCCTCGCTGCGGGCGTGGCACAGCACGCTGAACAGGTCGGCGGTCTCGGCAGCGCGCTTGCCGGGCAGCGCGGCGCGGAAGTAGTCCTGCAGGATCCGTCGACCGCGCAGCCCGCGGCGCCAGCGGCCGCCGGGGACGTCGTGTCGGACGATCGCCTGACCGCCGCGCACCGCATCCTCGAATGCCCGGGTGAGCCGATCGGCTTCGGGGCCGAGGTCGGCGCCGACGAAGACGGTGGTCGCCAGTTCGAGCAGCAGCTGTTTGCCGCGGTCGTAGAGGGGAAAGGCCGGGTCCGGCTCCCAGTGGCGCAGGCCGTCGAGGATCGCCGGGGTGGTCAGTTCGAGATAGCCGGCCAGACGCCCACGGGTGAAGGCCTGCTGCAGGATGCGGCGGTGGTAGCGGTGATCGTCGAAGTCGCGCAGCAGCAGGCCGCCGTCGAAGAAGGGGCCGATCAGGAAGCCGAAGCCCTTGACCGAGTAGTTCTTGTCGCGGTCGATCAGCACCTCGCGGGTCGCGTCCGGCCCGATGGCCGCGACCACCCGGCGGCCGAAGAGCCCGGCCCAGGAGATCTCCCCGTACTTGTCGACGTGTCTACGGCCCCAGCGCAATTGGTCGGTCATCGCATTGATCGCCGCGCCGATCCAGGGGACGCCGAATTCGCCCATCACCGGCTCGAGTCCGCTGCCGGGCGGGGGAATGGCCAACGGTTGCACCTTCCAGTTCACCCGCCCGGCGGCGGCGGCCGTCGCGAGCAGGACCCGCTTGCGGATGATCCGGGACTCGGGGATCGGAAGGGTGCGTCTCACCCGGGATGCATGGTCGCGCACTGGCGTTGAGGACACGATCGGGTACCTCGCTTCGGTTGGGTCCGCGGCTGTCCGCAAACTGATGGCACCTGCCCTCAATTAGCGCCGAGGGGGGCCCGGTTGTCAAGGACAAGGTGTCCCGGGCGTTCGGGTGGGATCGGAAGACGGCGGTGAAGCGGCACAATGGGGCGATGACCGAGGCGGACCACAGCGCGACCGGCGCCAAGCCGGCCACGTGGGGTGGCCGAACCACCGCGCAACGCCGCAGCGAGCGGCGCGGGCGGCTGATCGACGCGGCCACCGACATCTGGTGCGAGAGCGGTTGGGCGGCGGTGACGATGCGCGGTGTGTGCTCGCGCGCCGGCCTGACCGACCGATACTTCTACGAGAGCTTCACCGACCGGGACGCCCTGCTGGCCGCCATCTGGGACGACACCCTCGACCGGATCACCGAGACCCTCGGCGCGATCATGATCGAGGGTGTCGACCGGCCGGTGCTGGAGGTCTTCGAAACCGCGGTGCGAACCGTGGTCGAACAGGTCGCCGCCGACCCGCGACGCGCACCGATCCTCTTCGGAATGCACTCCGGCAGTGACGCTCTCGAGCAGCGCCGGCATGCGATGGTGCTGCGTATATCCGAGATTCTCCTCGCCGGTACGCTCCCGCGAGTCGATCCGCGACTCGACCGCGCACAGTTGCGGCGCAGTGTGCTGATGGGCGTCGGCGGCTTCATCGAACTGGTGATGCAGTGGCGGGCCGGCGAGATCGACGGCGATGCGCAGACGGTCATCGACCAGACGGTCCACTTCGGCACGGTGCTGGGCGCCTACTACGTCCCGGACGACCCCGACGCGGTCTTCGGTACCGCGCCCACCACGGCCGGCGGTGAGACTGCCCCGCCCACCTGAGGCGCGGCTCGGTTGTGCAGACTGCGAGGGTCGATCCCCTCGCGCTCCCACCCGGCGCGGGCGCACTCCACGTAGAGCCACCGCATCGGCAGGCGATTGACCACCGGGTTCAACGCCCGCACGGCCGCCGCGAATCGTTGAAAGCGCCGCTCCTGCCGTTCGTTCCACGGCAGATCGCAGACCTCGCGCAGCTGCGGGGGCAGGGTGCCGATCACCACCAGCCGCACCGCCGCGTCGAGCGGGATCGACACGATCCGCCAGACCGGGGCGGGGATCCGCCGAGGGCGGGGCAGGCCCTTGCGCAGGTATCCTGTGCCGTAGCGCACCGTCTTGTGCGGGACGAAGCGGTCGAGCATGTCGTCCCAATACCGTTGGAACTGTGCATATGTCTGCGGCTGGCTGCGGGCGCTGACGCCGTACAGCGAATACCAGATCATGCTCTCCCGGAAGATCTGTTCCTTCTCGGCGTCGCTGAGCCGGCGGATGAAGGTGTCGGTCACGTACAGGACCTGATCGACGAATGTGGCATGCGCCCAATAGAACAGCTCGGGATTGAGGGCGTGGTAACGCGAGCCGTCGTCCATCGTGCCCTTGATGGTGCGGTGATAGTCGCGGACCTGCCGACCCCAGGCGTGCGGATCACTGCCGTAGACCGCGCTCATGATCGGGGGAACGGTGCGCCGGGCGCGCCCCAGTAGATCGCTGAAGATCTTCGAGTGGTCCAGGACGCCCTGTCCGAGTTGGCCGATCGCGTTCTCCGTGCCGGCGAGTCGCTGAAATCCGAGGACTTGGCGCATATCCCCGTAGAACTTCCAGAGCAGCGAATCGGCGCCGAGGCGAGGTGCGTCGTGGTCCGCGGGGTCGAGGTATATCGGTTCGGCATGCCCGACCTGTGCGTCGAATGCCGCGGCGGCGGAGTCCGGCTCCGAGGGTGAGGCGGTCATCGACTTCTCCTCGTGAAACAAATAGTCGAATCTGTATCACGATCAGGGTAGGCGGCAGCGCCGCCCGCCGGCAAGCGCGCATCGGGCATCCCCGAAGAGGGAGGCGGAGAAAGGGTCAGCCGACCAACGGAGCGAGGTGGGTTTCGGCGAAGCGCCGCACCGAGGCGTCGTCGTCCGGATCGAAACCGACCGTGGGCGTCTCGATATAGGAGACCGTCAGCCGTACGAGGATCTCCGCCACCGTGCGCAGCCGATCCTCGGGCATCGTCGACCCCGCGGCCCGCAGATTCTCGGCGATGGTCCCCGACATCGAGGTGACCGTCCACTCGCGGATCGGGCCGGTCACCTGCGTCCACAGTGCGCTGTCCTCGACGAGCAGGCGGCGGACCAGCGGATTGCGCCGCAGCCAGCGGAAGCAGACGGTGAACGCCTCGACCACCGCATCGCCAGGGGACAGCCCAGCGATCGAGGCCTGCATATCCCGGGTCACCACCCGCCGGGTGCGGTCGAGCACCGCCGCCACGAGGGCTGCCTTGTTCGGATAGCGCCGGTACAACGTCGAGCGGCTCAGGCCCGCCGCCCGCGCGATGCTGTCGAGGCTCGCGCTGCCCAGTCCGCGCTCGGCGAATTCGCGTTCGGCGGCGTCGAGCAGGGCGGTCGAATCGTCGGCGGCCGCGCCGGACCGGATCGAAGCGGTGGTCTCGGCCACCTAGCCCACCGTCGGCGCGGTACCGGGCCCGACCGGCGGTGCCAGCGGCTTCTGCAGACCGGGAATCGCGAGGGCCGCCACGGCCCGCACCAATCCCTTGAAGACGTCGAACTGGTCGAAGTAGTCGCGCCACACGACGATTCGGCCGTCGACGACCTCGAATCGGCCACAGACCCAGAACTGCACCCGCAGGCGGCCCAGCCGCAATTCGTCGATGCGTTCGGTCAGGACGACGGGACCGTCCGAGGCGAGGTTGATGGTGTCGACACCGAACCCGAGGAGCGGCCGGTCCAGCAGGCCGAGCACGCGGGCGACGCGGGCGCGCCCGTGCACGGTCGGCAAGCCGACATTGGTGTAGACGATGTTGTCATCGACCACCTCGAGGGCGGCGCGGGAGTCGCCGCGCGCCATCTGCTCGAGAAATCCCCGTACGACCGATTCCGGTTCCATGGTCGTCGATCATCGCATTGATCGTGGAGCATCCGTGGACCCCTCCCGGGCGAGCCGGGATTCCGGGAGAAGAAAGATGAAGGGTGTCCGAGGGGGGACTTGAACCCCCACGCCCGTTAATAGGGCACTAGCACCTCAAGCTAGCGCGTCTGCCATTCCGCCACTCGGACAAGCGCTCGTCAACACCTCGGTGTTGCCGGCTGCATAAGGCTAGCCGACGACAATCCTGTTGCCCAAATCGGTCCGGTGGTAGGAAAGGGCTGTGACCGCACCTGCCGACTCTCCCCGCCCGACCACAGCGACCGACGAGGTCGTCGATCTGGTGTCGACGTTGATCCGATTCGACACCAGCAACACCGGTGACCTGCGCACCACCAAGGGTGAGGCCGAGTGTGCGCAGTGGGTGATCGAGCGGCTGGAGGAGGTCGGCTACGAGACCGAGTACGTCGAATCCGGGGCGCCCGGTCGCGGCAACGTCTTCGCCCGACTGAAGGGCGCCGACCCGACGCGCGGCGCGCTGATGATCCACGGCCATCTCGACGTCGTGCCGGCGGAGGCCTCCGATTGGAGCGTGCACCCCTTCTCCGGGGCGGTCGAGGATGGCTACGTCTGGGGCCGCGGCGCGGTCGACATGAAGGACATGGTCGGCATGACACTGGCGATAGCCCGCCAGTTCAAGTCGACCAATACGCTGCCGCCGCGGGATCTGGTGTTCGCTTTCCTCGCGGACGAGGAGAACGGCGGCAAATGGGGTTCGCAGTGGCTCGCCAAGCACCGCCCGGACCTGTTCGCCGGGGTGACGGAGGCGATCGGTGAGGTCGGTGGCTACTCGTTCACGGTGCCGACCGCCGACGGGGGCAGCCGCCGCCTCTACGCCATCGAAACCGCGGAGAAGAGCCTCGGCTGGATGAAGCTGACCGCCACGGGTCGCGCCGGCCACGGCTCGTTCATCCACGACGACAACGCGGTCACTCATCTGGCGGCTGCTGTCGCCCGGATCGGTGCGCACAAATTCCCGCTGGTGCAGACCGATACGGTCACCGAACTGCTCGCGATCCTGTCGGAGGAGACCGGGCTCGAGTTCGACGCGACCAGCGACGAGGCGATCGAGGCCCTCGCCAAGATCGGCGGCATCGCCCGCGCTCTCGGTGCGACGCTGCACGACACCGCCAACCCGACGATGCTGTCGGCCGGCTACAAGGCGAACGTGATCCCGCAGACCGCGGAAGCCGTGGTCGACTGCCGCATCCTGCCCGGCCGCCGCGAGGAATTCGACCGCACGATCGACGAGTTGATCGGACCGCACGTCACCCGCGAGTGGATCACCGACCTGCGTTCGGTGGAGACCTCCTTCGACGGGCCGCTGGTCGAGGCGATGAACGCCGCCGTGCTCAAGCACGACCCGGGTGCCCGCATCGTGCCCTACATGCTGTCGGCCGGGACCGACGCGAAGGCCTTTGCGGGCCTGGGCATCCGGTGCTTCGGGTTCGCCCCGCTCAAGCTGCCGGACGACCTCGACTTCACCGCCCTCTTCCATGGCATCGACGAGCGGGTGCCGGTCGACGCTCTGCTCTTCGGCACGCGGGTGCTGGAAGACTTCCTGCTGGCCAGCTGATCGATCCCGAGATACACCACCCCGAAAGGACTCCCATGTCGCGCGACCCCTACGCCGACCTTCCGAAGCTGCCCACCTTCGAGGTGACCTCCGCCGACGTCGCACCCGGCGGTGCCCTGGCGAACGCCCAGGTCAGCGGCATCTTCGGCGCCGGCGGCGAGGACATTTCGCCGCAGCTGTCGTGGTCGGGCTTCCCGGCCGAGACCAAGAGCTTCGCCGTCACCGTCTACGACCCCGACGCCCCGACCGCCGCCGGCTTCTGGCATTGGGCGGTCTTCGACATCCCGGTGATCACCACCGAACTGGCCGCCGACGCCGGCGACGGCACCGGCAAGGGACTGCCCGCCGAGGCGATCACCCTGCGCAACGACGGCGGTCAGGCCCGCTACATCGGCGCCGCCCCGCCCGCCGGTCACGGCCCGCACCACTACTGGATCGCCGTACACGCCGTCGACGTCGAGAGCCTCGGCATCGGCGACGAGGGCTCGCCGGCCTTCCTCGGATTCAACCTGTTCTCGCATGCCATCGCCCGCGCGACCCTGACGGGCACCTACGAACAGAGCTGAGACGAGACGGGCCCTACACGGTGATCCCGTACGACTTGAGCTTGCGGTAGAGGCTCGACCGCGCCATCCCGAGGTGCGCCGACGCGGCCACCCGGTTGCCGTCGTGCTCGCGTAGCGCCTCGACGATCGTGTCCCGCTCGGCCGCCTCCAGTGGCGTCAGCACGTGCCGCGCGGTGGTCTGGCAGTAGCCGGGCAGGTCGGCCGCCTGGATCTCGCCCACCGGCCGGCGGCGCAGGGCGTGTTCGAGCGCCTCGCGCAGTTGGGCGACATTGCGCGGCCAGGAATACCGGGCGACCACGCGTACGGCCTCCGGGCTCAGGCGTACCCGTCGCTCGGGTGCGATGTCGTGCAGCAGGGTTGCGGTGATCCCGGCCAGGTCGTCGGTGCGGTGCCGCAGACCGGGCACGGCGACGGCGACCTCGAAGTGGGCCAGCAACGGGTGGAACGGCAGGTCGGAGTCGAGCGAGGTGTCCGACAGGGTCGCGACGCACCAGGCCGGTCCTTCGAGATCGCCGACCGCGGCGAAGAAGCGGTCGAGTCGATCCACCCCGTCGGTCGAGGCCTGGTCGAGATTGCGCACGATGTACAGGCATTCGCCGGTTGGGCTGCCCAGCAGGGCGCTCAGATCCTCGCCGGGGCCGTCCGAGGTCACCTGGGCGGCGTCGATCGAGATGCTGCGCCCGGCCGGGTAGCACTCGTGGAAGGTCTCCGCCACCAAAGTGAACTTGCCCGCGCCGGTCTCGCCGTGCAGCAATGTCGGGCGGCGTTCGAGCATCGCTGCGCGCAGGTCGTCGCAGGCCCGCGTCCACGGTGGTGACCCGCCGCCCGTGATCGGGCGGCGCGCGCGACCCAGATCGCCCGCGATCGCCGAGGTCTCCCGGGTCGCGACGGCGATCGCCGGCAGTACCTGCTCGGTGAAGTGCCCGCCGCCCGCGCAGTGCGTGACCAGGTCGGCGATCACCACCGTTCCGGCGACCTCGCATCCGGCGACGATCCGGGTGCCGCGCACCGCGACGCGGCGACCGTCCGGGAGGGTGATCGTGTCGCTGGCCTGTTCGCGCCGGGTGGTCAGAAAGTCGGCGTGTTCGCGCAGCGTCTGCTGTTCGGCGGGGGAGAAGAGCGTCTGTGCGGCGGAGTTGGCCATGAAGATCGAGTCGCCGAAGGCGAAGACCGCCTGGCGCGAGGCGCGCGCGTCGGCTCGCAGGTAGGTGTCGAAGACCGCCTGCTGGCTCTGGCTGCGGTCCATCAGCAGGTTGCGGCTGATGTCCTTGGCCGCGCTCTTGACCAGGGTGTGCAGGATCGGGCTCCACGACTGGCTGAGCGTGGAGATGTCGAGAACGCCCAGCACCCGGCCGGTGATCGGGTCGAGGATCGGTGCACCGGTGCAGGCGAAGGCCTGCAGGTTCTCCGCGAAGTGCTCCGGTCCGACCACGCTGACGGGCTGCCCGGCCGCGAAGACGGTGCCGATGCCGTTGGTGCCCATCTGGGCCTCGGAGAAGTTGTAGCCGGGCGCGAGGTCGACACGGTCGAGCAGGCGCCCGACCGCGGCGGAGTTGTCGATCCGCTGCAGGACCCGCGCGCGGTCATCGCTCAGCGCGATCACCAGGGGCAGGTCGGTGGTATCGGTACCGAGTTGGCGCAGCACGGGATCGGAACATCGGGCCAGCAGGCCGCTCTCCGTCTGGGCGAAGTCGCTCTGCGGCCGAGTGCTGTCGACCCCGGCCGCCTGGCTGCGCTCCCAAGAGGCGGCGAGGACATCGGAGACCCCCGCCGCTCCCGGTCGGCCCGATTCCAGGAAGTCGGCCCGCGCAGCGGCGGCTCGCAGTAGACGGTTCGCGTTTTCCGGCACGGCGCCTCCTCATCGTTGATGACGTCCGTCGCATTCCATTTTGTACGTGACTCAGGACACATCCAACGGATGGACTGTCCGGTCTTGGGACATCTCGGCCTCCCCGGACACCGAGCAAAGTGCTCTGTATCACATCCAGCGCCTGCCCGGACGGGCATCACAGCCCCGTCGGGCGCCTTCAGTGGAACCCAAGGAGACCCGGATGGACACCCTGATCAATATCGACAACGGGGGAACCCTCACCGATATCTGTGTCTGGGACGGCACCGATTTCACCTTCACCAAGACCCTGACCACCCCGCACGATTTGTCCGAATGCCTCTTCGCCGGTATCGAGAAGGTCTCGGCGGCGCTCTACGGTCAGGCCGACATCGAACGGATCCTGCACGCCACCAAGCACATCCGCTACTCGACCACGCAGGGCACCAATGCTCTGGTCGAGCGGCGCGGCCCGGCGATCGGCCTGCTGACCACGATGCCCGAGTTGGCGACCGCCATGCGTAAGTCCGAGTCCGAACAGCAGCTCTTCGACGCACTGGTCGGCGAGCGGGTGGCCACGCTCGGGCTCGACGGCGACGACCCGGAGGCGGTCGACTTCGAGGTCGTCCAGCAGGTCAACCGGCTGACCACCCTCGGCGCGGCGCGCGTCGTGGTCGCCGGGCGCAGCCGCCTCGAGGAGCAGCACCTGCGCAAGGTGCTCCTGCGGAAGTTCCCGCGGCATCTGCTCGGCTCGATCCCGCTGATCTACAGCTGGGAGCTCGCCGGAGACCGCACCGACGCCCGTCGCGCCTGGTCCTGCGTACTGAATTCCTTCCTCCACCCGACGATGGAACGATTCCTCTACGGAGCGGAGCGGCGGCTCAAGGAGTACAAGGTCACCAATCCGCTGCTGGTCTACCGCAACGACGGCGCCTCCTCCCGGGTCGCCAAGTCGGTCGCGCTCAAGACCTACTCGTCCGGACCCCGCGGCGGCCTCGAGGGCACCGCGGCGTTGGCGCGCGCCTACGGGCTCGCCCACACGGTGATGATGGACATCGGCGGCACCACCACCGACG
Organism: Millisia brevis NBRC 105863; assembly: GCF_001552615.1. GTDB lineage: Bacteria > Actinomycetota > Actinomycetes > Mycobacteriales > Mycobacteriaceae > Millisia > Millisia brevis. Next base: position 69,501 of record NZ_BCRN01000002.1, on the reverse strand, counting down.
TCGGAGTTGTTGTCGAGGACACGGTCTCGGTCGACGAGCGCGGCACGATCAAGGGCGTCCCGATCTCGTACCCGATGAGCAATGTGCACTCCACGGGCGTCGGCGGCTCCTCGGTGATCGCGGTGACCGACGGCGAGATCACCGTCGGACCCGAATCGGTCGGCGCCGCACCGGGACCCGCCTGCTTCGGCTTCGGCGGCAAGCGCGCGACGATTACCGACGTCAACCTGCTGCTCGGGGTCCTCGACGCGAATACCTATCTGGGCGGTACGTTCACCCTCGACGCCGCGCGGGCCGAGGCGGTCATCCGGTCGAGTGTCGCCGAACCGCTGGGCATCTCGCTGGAGGAGGCGCTGATCCGGATGGAGGCGGCGTTCTTCGCCGCGGTCGCGGACTCCTTCTCCGACAAGGTGGTTCCGGGCACCACGCTGGCGGCCTTCGGCGGTGCCGGGCCGATGAGCGCGGCCGGGGCGGCGCGACCCGCGGGGGTCGACCGGGTGCTGATTCCGAGGTCGGCGGCGGTCTTCTCCGCGCTCGGCATCTCCTTCTCCGACGTGGGCAAGACCTACGAGGTCGGCATCGACGAGCCGACGACCGCGGCGGCCGAGACCACCTACCGTGACCTGCTCGCCCGCGCGGAACGCGACATGTTCCAGGAGGGCTACGCACTCGCCGATTGCCGCACCGCGTGGGAGCTGGTGGTCGAAGGGGTCGACGGCACCATCGTCAGCCGGATTCCCTATGCCCCCGGCGACACGGCGGACCACCCCGGCGAGCAGACCGGCCTGCGGCTGACCGTCGGTGCGGCGCTGTCCCAGCCGGTGCTCACCCCGGACCGCGACATCCCCGGGACGCCCGCCCCGGCCGCCGGCACCCGCCGGGTGCGCTCGGCCGCCGACCGGGTGGACGACGTTCCGGTGCACGTGCTCGACGCGCTCGAACCCGGCGCCGCCGGCAGCGGGCCCGCGATCGTCGAGGGCCCCTTCTTCACCGCCCGAGTGCTGCCGGGGTGGGACTTTCGGGTGACCTCCGCCGGTGACCTGATCCTCACCGACACCCCCTGATCCTCCCGCTCCACCGATTCAGTACTCCCGCACAACCGATTTCACCCGACCACCGACGACTCGAGGAGAGCGACGATGCGCGTTCCCATGACCGAATATCTGGTCATCGACCTGGAAACCGAACGCTGGACCTGCCGCGTCTGCGAGCAGGACATGGGTTCGGCCCACGAGAACTACAAGCCCGGAACGCTGGTCTACGACCGCGATCCGCGCGAGATCCACCAGCCGATCATCGATCCCGAACGCTACGAGTACACCTTCAGCCCCGACCCCGGCTACTGCCGCATCCTCGAGTACTACTGCCCGGGATGCGGCACCCAGATCGAGGTCGAGTACCTGCCGCCGGGCCATCCGCCGGCCGTCGACATGCTGATCGACATCCCCGCGCTGCGCGCCCAATGGGAGGCCCGCGGCCTCGACGCCGAAAAGGTGCACAACTACGGCCCCGGCGAGGACGCCCAGAAGTACACCGCCGCCCTCAAGGCCGCCGGCCACATCCGTTGATCGCCCGAGAACAGGAGACACACACCATGAAACGCATCTCGGTCGACATCGGTGGGACGTTCACCGACTGCTTCTTCGTCTGGGACGACCAGTACATCGACGCCAAGGCCCTCACGACACATCACAACCTGGCGCTCGGCTTCAACGAGGCGCTCGACCTGGCCTGCAAGCGATCCGGACTCGACCGCGCGACCGTCCTGTCCGAGGTCGACTCGGTCCGCTACGCGACCACGCTGGGCACCAATGCGCTGATCGAACGCAAGGGACCGCGGGTGGCGGCGATCGTCACCCACGGCTTCGAGGACACGATCCCGCTCTCCCGCGGCCGCGGCTACGGCGAGGGCCTCGACTACACGATGCAGCAGAACCTGCCCGCCGCCGAGCGGCCGGTCCCGCTGGTGCCGCGCTCGCTGATCCGATCGGTCAAGGAGCGGATCAACTCGGCCGGCAAGGTCGTCGCCGCCCTCGACCCGGAGGACGTGCGGTCGGTGGTCCGCCAGCTGGTCGACGCCGGCGCGGAGGCGATCGTCGTCTCGCTGGTCAACGCCACCGAGAACCCCGACCACGAGCTGGCGATCCAGGAGATCATCCTCGACGAATTCCCGCCGCACGAGTTGGGCGCGATCCCGGTCCTGCTGGGCCACCAGGTCTCCGGCCGCAAGGGGGAGTACGTGCGGGCCACCTCGACCATCGTCGACGGCTTCCTGCACGAGATCATGTTCCACGCCCTCGCCCAGCTGTCGAACAACCTGCGCGACTTCGGCTACGACAAGCCGATGCTGGTGATCCACAACTCCGGCGGTATGGCGCAGATGAATTCGACCGATGCCCTGCAGACCATCCACTCCGGCCCGATCGCCGGCGTGGGCGCCGCCGAGCACCTGTCCAGCGAAACCGGTCTGGGCCACGTCATCTCGACCGACATGGGCGGCACCTCCTTCGACATCGGCCTGGTGCCCGAGGGCGGCGTCAAGCACTACGACTTCCTGCCGACGATCGACCGCTGGCTGGTGTCGGTGCCGATGGTCCACCTGGACACCCTCGGCGCGGGCGGCGGATCGATCGCCTCCTACGACCGCATCCACAATGCGATCAAGATCGGCCCGGAGTCGGCCGGCTCGAATCCCGGCCCGGCCTGCTACGACCGCGGCGGTCTGCGTCCGACGGTCACCGACGCCGACCTGCTGCTCGGCTACCTCGACCCCGACAACTACGCCAACGGGTACATCGCGCTCAACCGCAAGCGTGCGGTGTTCGCGGTCGAGGAGAACCTCTGCGACCACCTCGACATGGACGTCATCGACGTCGCGCGGGTGATCAAGGACAGCGTCGACGAGCAGATGGCGATCGGCATCGGCAAGGAACTGCGGGTGCGCGGCTACCTGCCCGAGGACTTCACCATGCTCGCCTACGGGGGCAATGGACCGCTGCACGCCTGTGGTATCGCCCGGCACGCAGGCATCAAGCGGGTGCTCGCCCCGCCGTTCGCGTCGGTCTTCTCCGCCTGCGGCGCCGGCAATATGAAGCAGCTGCACTTCCACGAGCGCGGCGTGCACGTGACGATGTACAACGCCACCAACCGCAAGCTCTACGACGACTACGACGCGTTCAACAAGGTCGTCTTCGAACTCGAGCAGCGCGGTATCGAGGATCTGGTCCGCCAGGGCTTCGAGGCGCAGCACGTCAAGCATCGGCTCGAACTCGACATGCGATACGGCAATCAGCTGCTCACGCAGGCGGTCGCGCTGACCGACATCAACCGCATCGACGGGGTCGGCGACGTCCTGGAGATCATCAAGACCTTCGGCGACGTCTACAGCCACCGGTTCGGCGCCTCGTCCGCCGCACCGGAGGCCGGCATCCGGGTCAGCACGATTCGGGTCGCGTCCTATGTCGACGGCGACGTGGTCAACTTCGAGTCCCTCGAGGCCGGCGGCAAGCGCACCACACCGCTCCCGTTGGGACAGCGCCGCGCGTACTTCATCGGCCACGACGCGGCCGTCGACACCCCGGTCTACGACCAGAGCGCCCTGACCGCGACCAGCGTCATCCCCGGTCCGGCGATCGTCACCACGGAGACCACCACCTTCCTCGTCGAGCCGGGCTGGCGCCTGGAACCGACGCAGCAGGGCGCCGTGTGGTTCCTGCAGGACTGACCCGACCTCCGCAGCAACGACTTTCGAAGGACCCATCATGACCACATTCGAACCACATCCGACCGCGCCCGCGCTCACCCCACAGGAGCAGGAGTGGGTCGACGCCTTCATGGACGAGACCACCCTCTTCCTCGGCCCGGACCGCGAGATCATGCGCAGCCATTCGATCTCCGAGCGCAGCGATCACGAGGAGCTGGCGATCGCCGCCGGCGTCGACCGCATGGAGGTCGAGCGCATCCGCAAGCGCATCGCCGGCGCCCTCGACGAGGGCTACGAGATGTGTGAGGCCCAGGGCGCCGCGCCCGGCGCGAAGTGGGGCGACCTGACCACCGCGATCTACACCGCCTCCGGCGACGTGTCCTACCTGTCGTGCCACGGCGTTATCGCGTTCAGCGCGATTCTGCACCACCCGATTCGGTACATCATGAAGTACTGGAAGGACGAGCCGACCGTCGGCGTCCACGAGGGTGACGGCTTCATCCACAACGACGCCCGCTACGGCAACGTGCACAACACCGACCAGTCGATGATCATGCCGATCATGCGCGAGGGGCAGATCGTCGCCTGGGTGGCCGCGACCATCCACGAGGGCGAGAACGGCGCCTGCGAGCCCGGCGGAATGCCGTCGGGTTCGGAGACCCCCTTCGACGACGGCCTGCGGATGAGCCCGTTCAAGATCGTCGAACGCGGTGAGCTGCGCCGCGATCTGCTGACCTTCCTGCAGCATTCGGTGCGCGACCCCAAGCTGCAGCTGGCCGACCTGAAGGTCAAGATCACCGCGGTCCGCAAGATCATGGAACGCGTCGACGCCGTCATCGACGAGGTCGGGGTGGACACGTTTGTCGCCGCCCTGCGCACCACCGTCGAGGACGTCGATGTCGAGGTGCGCCGCCGGATCGCCGAATTGCCGGACGGCACCTACCGATTCGATCAGTTCATGGACTCCACCCTCAAGGAGAACATCCTGATCAAGATCGCCTGCAAGATCACCGTGAAGGGCGACCACATGACGGTCGACCTGCGCGGTACCGGTCCGGAGATCCTCAACCGGGCGATCAACTCGCCGCTCTGCTCGGTGAAATCGATGATGATGCAGGCGATCCTGGCGTTCTGGTGGCCCGATCTGCCGCGCTGCACCTCGGCGATGAGCTGCATCGAGATCATCTCCGACGAGGGCACCTGGGCGGACGCCTCCTACGACGCGCCGATGGGCCAGTCGCTGCAGGCCTCCTTCCGCGGCTTCTCGGCGATGCAGGCGCTCTACAGCCGGATGTCGTTCTCGATGCCGCACAAGTACTCCAACGTCGTCGCGAACTGGTTCAACCAGATCAACACCTTCCTGTGGGGCGGCGAGACCCAACACGGCGACATGGTCGGCAACCTGTGCGCCGACCTCAACGGCATGCCCGGCGGCGCGAAGCCCTTCCTCGACGGCGAGGACGCGATCTCCCCGCTGTTCTGCGCGATGGCCGATACCGCCGAGCAGGAGGTCATGGAGGAGGAGGTCCCCTTCATGCAGCTGGTCGCCAAGCGCCTGGTCCGCGACAATATGGGCTTCGGCAAGTTCACCGGCGGCATGGGCTACGAGATGATCGTCGCCGCGGAGGGCACCCCGCAGTGGGGATTCATGACGGTGACCTCGGGGGCGAAGTTCTCCTCGGTCTACGGCATGTACGGCGGCTACGGCTGCGGCACCTATCCGCTGTCGATGGTCAAGGGCACCAACGTCTACGAGCACTTCCGGCAGGACAACAAGAAGTTCGACCTGTCGATCGAGAAGATCATGAACGAGCGACCCTTCCCGGACGGCCGCTACTCGACCTACCACATGGGCCTGCAATTCGACCTGGCCAAGGACGGCGAGCTGTACATGATCAGCCAGGGCGCCGGCGGCGGCTACGGCGATCCGCTCGAGCGGCAGCCCGAATCGGTGGTGAAGGACGCCGAATTGGGGCGCATCAGCCAAAAGGTCGCGGAGACCATCTTCGCGGTGCACTACGACCCGGAGACCTTCCGCCTCGATGCCGCGGCCACCGAGCAGGCCCGTGCCGACGCCCGCAAGGCACGTCTGCAGCGGGGCAAGCCGTTCGCCCAGTTCTGCGAGGAGTTCGTGAAGCCGGAGCCGCCGAAGGACCTGGCGTTCTACGGATCCTGGGGCGATACCGAGGAATTGACGGCGACGGTCTACACGATCGACGGGCCGGAGCGGGTGACCGCGCCGCTGTCCGAGTTGCCGATCATCATGGTGCCGGATCGCCGTGAGGTGAAGATCGCCGCGCTCGAAAAGCGCCTCGCCGAGCTGGAATCCACCTACGGCATCACGGTCGACCGCCGCTCCTGACCCCTCCGCCCGGTTGATCCGCCGGCCCGGCTCGCGATCCGAGCCGGGCCGGCGGACCCGGATGTCCCCTCCCCGCGTCGAAAGGGTCCTCCCGTGACCACCTCACTGTCCGCGCTGCTCGAAGCGGCGCCGAGCGGCCGGCCCCGCCCGCTGCTGCTCGACCACGGCGACTACGCCACCGCCGTCATCCGTCAGGGCCAACCGGTGCCCTGGCACGACCTCGCCGCCCTCACCGGCCACCAGGGGCAGGTGCACGCCCTGCTCGACCCCGACGCGACCTGGCTCGATGTCGGCGCCTTCTACGCCGCCCACCTCGACGCGCATCCCGACCTGGTCGACGCGATGGGGGAGCGCACCCGCACCGGCTACGCCCTGCGCACCCTGCTCGCCGACCAGGACGCGATCGACGCGCTGGTCCGCACCGGGCGCACCCTCGCGCAGGCCGCGCACCGGCCCCTGGTGGTCCGACTGCCCGCGCCGGGCCGCTGGCTCGTCCGCGCGCACGCGGTCGCCGGTACCCCGTTGACCGAGGTCGACGCCGATCGGGCCGACACTGCGTCGCTGTACATCGCCGAATGGTTGGGCAAGCTGGGCGACCTGGCGGTCGGCCTGGTGCTGCTCGACGCCCGCGCCGGGGCCGGCGATCCCGACGACATGCCCGTCGAGGTGCCCGGCGACTACTCCGCGCTGCGCAATATCGTCGGACACTTCGAATGGTCGCTCGCCCTGCGCGACGACACCGGCGTCCAGGTACCGGACGGAGTGGAACCGATCGGCGTTCTGCCGGAATCGTTCTGGCTGTCCGAGGTGGCCGACGAGTCCGTGGTCCCGGAAGGCGTCGCTGTGCTAGCGACCATTCCGGCCGACGCACGACCCGAGGTGGTCCTCGATCGGCTGGCCCTGCTGGGCTCCGGAGGGCGGTGACCGTGGACAAGACGGTAGCCACCGCGGCGGAAGCGGTGACCGTGGTCGAACCGGGAATGACGATCGCCTCCGGCGGCTTCGGCCTCTGCGGCATCCCGTCGGTCCTGCTCGCCGCGCTCGCCGACCGCGGCGCCGACGACCTGACCGTCATCTCCAACAACTGCGGCGTCGAGGACATCGGCAACTCGTTGTTGTTGCAGAACGGGCAGATCCGTCGGCTGATCGCCTCCTACGTCGGGGAGAACAAAGAACTCGAACGGCAGTATCTGACCGGTGAGGTCGAGATCGTGCTGACCCCGCAGGGCACGCTGGCCGAACAGTTGCGGGCCGGCGGCGCCGGGGTCGCGGCGTTCTACACCCGCACCGGCGTCGGCACGGTCGTCGCCGACGGCGGCCTGCCGATCCGCCACGGCCCGCTCGGCGAGGTGGTGCTGACCTCGGACCCCAAGCCGACCGCCACCTTCGACTGGGACGGCGGCCCGACGACCTTCGTCCTCGAGCGGGCGCTGCGCGCCGATGTCTCCCTCGTCCGGGCGTGGAAGGGGGACCGCCACGGAAACCTGGTCTTCCGCAAGGCCGCCCGCAACTTCAACCCGCTCTGCGCCATGGCCGGCGGCTACACGATCGCCGAGGTCGAGCACCTGGTCGAACCTGGGGAGATCGACCCCGACCAGGTCCACCTGCCGGGCATCCACGTGCAATGTGTACTCCCGCTGACCGCGCAGCAGGCGGCCGACAAGCACATCGAACGGCGCACGGTGCGACCGCGCACCCCGACCGGACAGGAGGCGTGACGGCGATGGCCTGGACGCGTGCACAGATGGCCGCCCGCGCGGCGACGGAACTGCGCGACGGCGACTACGTCAACCTCGGCATCGGGCTGCCGACCCTGGTACCCGGCCAGGTACCCGACGGTGTCGAGATCGTCCTGCAATCCGAGAACGGCATCCTCGGGCTCGGCCCCGCGCCGTGGGACGGCGACGAGGACCCGGACCTGATCAACGCCGGGAAGGAGACGGTGACCACCGCGGTCGGAGCGAGCTTCTTCGACTCCGCCGACAGCTTCGCGATGATCCGCGGCGGCAAGGTGGCCGCGGCGATCCTCGGCGGCATGCAGGTCAACGTCCGCGGCGACCTGAGCAACTGGGTGGTGCCGGGCAAGCTGGTCAAAGGGATGGGCGGGGCGATGGACCTCGTCCACGGGGCGGGCACCGTCATCGTGCTGATGGAGCACGTCTCCAAGGACGGCTCCCCGAAGCTGCTCGACGACAACACCCTGCCGCTGACCGGTGCGGGGGTGGTCGACCGGGTGATCACCGACCTGGGGGTGCTCGACATCGACCGCGACGGCGGCGCCTTCGTGCTGCGCGAACTCGCGCCGGGGGTGGACGTGGCGGACGTCGTCGCGGCCACCGGCGCGCCGGTACGCGACGGGCGCACCGACCGGCCCACCTGACCCGGCCCGCCACAGGGACTCCCGAAAAGGGACCGCCGCGACAATAGTTGTCGCGGCGGTCCCGTTTACCGGTGGTGTGGAGCCGAGCCGAACCGTCGTAGGGTCAGGAACCGGCGCCCACCGTCTGCGGGGTCTCGACCACATCCGGGACGGGCTCGGTGGAGGGCACCTCGGCGCCGGGGCCGAAGTGCGCGAACCGCTCGATGTGGTGATCGAGCGCCAGCGGGCTCGGCGTGCCGTAGGTGAAGTAGGTCTCCCACGGAAGCTTCGCGCCGCCGATCGCCAGGCCGGTGTCGATATCCGACATCTGCCAGGTCTGGGTTTCCGCGGCCGGGTCGAGGTGCAGGTAGCCGGCCTCGCCGAAGAGCTCGATGCGGTTGCCGCCGGGCTCGAAGACGTAGAGGAACTGGCCCTGGGTGATCCCGTGCCGGTCCGGCCCCGCCTCGATCTGAATGTCGTACTCGCGGAACATCTCCGCGGCGTCGACATTGTGCTGGCCGGTGCCGTAGTAGAAGGCCAGGTGGTGCAGCTTCCCGCGCCCGCCGGTCATATCCCGCATGCAGGCGACCTCGTGGCCGAGGATATTCGAGCTCATCCACGCGCCGATCTCCACCTCACCGTCGACGACCCGCTCGGTGGTGCGGAAGCCGAGGTGCCGCTCGAAGGACTCCTTGACCGCCGTGACGTCCGAGGCCATCAGGTTGAGGTGGTCGATGCGCTTGACCGGGATGCCCTGCAGCGGCTTCTTCGAGGCGCGCGTGACGATCTTGCTCTCCAACTCCGGCGGGGCGACGTACTTCTCGGCCTCCCACAGCAGCGACAGGTTGTGGCCGTCCGGGCTGCGGTATTCGAAGGTCTTGCCGTAGCCGAACTGGTCCTCCGACCAGGTGCCGTCGATGTTCGCATCGATCAGCGACTTCGCCCGCCGCTCGAGCGCGTCGGCGGAGCTGGTCCGCAGGGCGGCATGCCCCATGCCCGCTGTCGGCGATTCGGTGACCTTCAGGCTCCACTGGTACGGGTCCTCGTAGGCGCGCAGATAGACCGACTGGCCCTCGCGCTTGGTGATGTACATCCCGAGGAAGCGGGTGAAGAAGTCCACGGTCTCGTCCGGCTTGGGGCTGAACAGTTCGACCCGCGCCAAGTGTGCGATCTCGTGGCGGGCGGGGTTGTCGCTCATGGGTTCTCCCTGTCGTGATGTGTGCTGGTGACTCGGTCGGGCTCGTTGACTCGAGAATGGCCCGGGTTGTGACGGCGGTCACCGGTGTTCGGGATAGCCGAACACCGGGGGCGCTTTCGAGTCGCCGATTCGGGCAGTCCGTCGATCCCCGCACGGGGAGCCGGTGTCTTCCTACCGTCGAACACAACGCCCCCGGGTGCGGGCCCGCGGGCCCACCACCCGGACAGCCCAGTGGAGGAGACGAGATGAGTCGATTGACGGCCGCGATCGTCGGTTCCGGAAATATCGGTACCGACCTGATGTACAAGCTGCTGCGCTCGCAGCACGTCGAACCGCGGTACATGGTGGGCATCGACCCGGCCAGCGAGGGCATCGCCCGCGCTCGGACCGAGGGGCTCGAAGCCTCCGCCGGCGGTGTGGACTGGTTGTTGGAACGCGACGAGCTGCCCGACCTGGTCTTCGAGGCGACATCGGCCAAGGTGCACGCCGCGGCGGCGCCCCGCTACGCGGCGGCCGGGATCACCGCGATCGACCTGACCCCGGCCTCGGTCGGCCCCTATGTGGTGCCGGCGGTCAACCTGACCGAGCACCTCGGCGCTCCGAACGTCAACATGGTCAGCTGCGCCGGCCAGGCGACGATCCCGATCCTGCGCGCGATCAACTCCGCCGGCGACGCCACCTACGGCGAGATCATCGCCGCGCTGGCCTCCAAGAGCGCCGGACCCGGTACCCGACAGAACCTCTCGGAGTTCAGCGAGAAGACCGCCCGGGCGCTCTCGAAGGTCGCCGGGGTGGAGCAGACCAAGGCGATCGCGGTCATCAACCCGGCCGAGCCGCCGATGAATATGCGCGACACCGTCTACGCGAAGGTCCGCAACCCCGATGCCGCGGCGATCGAACGCGCCGTGATCGACATGGTCGCCGAGGTCCAGAAGTACGTCCCCGGATACGGCCTGCGGCTGGTCGACGTCGAGGGCGACCTGGTGACCGTCATGGTCGAGGTCGTCGGCGCCGGCGATTTCCTGCCCACCTACGCGGGCAACCTCGACATCATCACCGCGGCCGCCGTTCGGGTGGCCGACGTTGTGGCGCAGCAGAATCTGATGACAGGAGCCTCCCGGTGAGCACCGTTACCACCCCCTCGAACGGCGTCGCCCCGTCGGCCCGTCCCCGCGTGACCCTGGTCGATACGACGCTGCGGGACGGCATGTCGAGCGTCAAGCATCAGTTCACCACCGAGAACGTCGCCGCGATCGCGGCCGGTCTCGACCGCGCCGGCATCCCGACGATCGAGGTCGCCCACGGCATCGGTATCGGCGCCTCGTCGATCCAGTACGGTTTCGCCGCGGCCACCGACCCGGAGTACGTGCGGGCGGCGGTCGACGCGGTCGACAACGCCGACATCGCGGTGCTCTACGTACCGGGGATCGCGACGCTCACCGAGCTGGGCAAGGCGATCGACGCGGGCATCCGCACGGTGCGGGTCGCGGTGCACTGCACCGAGGCCGACTGCGCCCAGCAGCCGGTGGAATGGGCCAAGGAGCAGGGCCTGACGGTGATGACCTTTCTGATGATGAGCCACAAGCTCGAACCGGAACCGCTCGCGGAGCAGGCCGCGAAGCTCGACTCCTATGGCGCGGACGTCATCTACGTCGTCGACTCCGCCGGCGCGATGGTGCCGGCGCAGGCCGGGGCGCGGGTGGCCGCGCTGCGGTCGGCGATCGGCGCCGATATCGGGTTCCACGCGCACAACAACCTCGGTGTCGGTGTCGCGAACGCGTTGTCCGCCGCCGAGCAGGGTGCGACCTTCATCGACGGCTCGCTGCGCGGACTGGGCGCCAGCGCCGGCAACGCGCAGACCGAGGTGCTCGCCGCGGCCTTCGAGCGGGCCGGCTGGGATACCGGTACCGACCTGTTCCCGCTGATCGACACCGCCGAGCATGTGGTGGCGCCGTTGATGACCGAGCCGCAGATCGTCGACGAGACCGCGCTGGTCCTCGGCTACGCCGGCGTGTACTCCACCTTCTTCCACCCGACCAAGCGGGCGGCGAAGAAGTTCGGGATCTCGACTCGCGAGATCCTGCTGGAGCTCGGCCGACGCGGGGTGATCGGCGGCCAGGAGGACATGATCATCGACGTCGCCTCCGAGCTCGCCGGCCGCACCTACGAGACCCCGGCGATCGCCGCGGTCTGAGCGCACCCACGACCACACCCTTCACCACGACCCGGGACGGAATCGACCCCATGGCTGGAACAGAACTGGCAGGAGCACCCGCGGCGGACACAGCGCCGACCGAGGTCAAGCATCTGATCGGCGATCAATGGAGGTCCGCCTCCGACGGTGCGAGCTTCGAATCCCGCGATCCGCACGACGGCTCGCTGCTGGCGAATGTCGCCCGCGGCAGCGCCGCCGACGGGGAGGCGGCGATCGCGGTGGCCCGCGATACCTTCGACTCCGGGGACTGGTCGGACCTGTCGCCGAAGCAGCGGGCGGTGATCCTGCACCGGGTGGCCGATGCGGTCGACGCTCACCGCGAGGAACTCGCCGAGCTGGAGACCCGCGACGGCGGCAAGACGATCACCCAGTCGCTGCACGCCGAGATCCCGCGGGTGGCGCACAATTTCCGCTTCTTCGCCGACTACGTGGCGATGGCGGCCAACGAGGCCTACCCGGACGGCGACCTGCTGTCCTATGTGCTCTACCCGCCCGCCGGGGTGGTCTCGGCGATCAGCCCGTGGAACGCGCCGCTGATGCTGGCGACGTGGAAGATCGCCCCGGCGTTGGCCTTCGGCAATACCGTGGTGCTCAAGCCGGCGCCGCAGACCCCGCTGACCGCCCACCGGTTCGCCGAATTGGCGCTCGAGGCGGGGCTGCCGCCGGGGGTGCTCAACGTCGTGCACGGCTTCGGCGGCGACGAGGTCGCCGGACCGTTGACCTCCGATCCGCGGGTCGACCGGATCACCTTCACCGGTTCGAGCGTCACCGGGGTCAAGATCCTGCAAGCGGCGGCGGTCAACCACACGCCGGTCTCGGCGGAGATGGGCGGCAAGTCGGCGAATATCGTCTTCGCCGACGCCGATCTCGATGTCGCGGTGCCCAAGTCGATCCGGGCGATCTTCGGTGGCAACGGCCAGGTCTGCCTCTCCGGGACCCGGCTGCTGGTGCAGAACTCGATCCGCGAGGAGTTCCTGGAGCGATTTGTCGCCGAGGCCGCCGCGCTGACCGTCGGTGATCCCAAGGACCCGACCACCTTCATGGGCCCGCTGATCGAACAGCAGCACCTCGAAAAGGTGCACGGCTATGTGGAATTGGCGCAGGAGGAGGGCGGCAAGGTCCTCGTCGGCGGCGAGCGGCTGCGCGATCCGGCCCGGGCGGGCGGTTTCTACTACCCGCCGACGGTCATCACCGGCCTGACCAATCAGGCGCGGGCGGCCCGCGAGGAGATCTTCGGACCGGTCGAGACGGTGCTCGGCTTCGACACCGAGGAGGAGGCGCTGCGCATCGCCAACGACTCGCCGTACGGCCTGGCCGGGATGCTGTTCACCCAGAACCTCGACCGGGCGCACCGGATGGCCGCCAAGTGGCGGGCGGGCACGGTGTGGATCAACACCTTCTTCGAGCGGGACCTGCGACTGCCCTTCGGTGGTGAGGGCATCAGCGGTCTCGGCCGCGAGGGTGGCCAGTACTCGCGGGACTTCTTCACCGAGCCGCGGGCGGTCACCCTGCGGCTGGGACGCTGAGCGTCGTGACCGACCCCGCAACCGCGCCGGCCCCGCTGCCGGCGCGGTTGTGCGTCGTGGTCGGGGCCACCGGGGCGATGGGGTCGGTGATCACCGAACGTCTGGTCGCCCGCGGCCTGCGGGTGGTGGCGGTCGGTCGTGACGCCGACGCCCTCGAGAAGCTGGTGCAGGGCAGGACCGAGTCGATCGTCGCCTGCCCCGCCGATATCGCGGACGACGAGGCGATCGAGACGATACGGGCGGCGGTGGACGAGCCGGTGCTGTTGGCGCTCTTCGCCGCCGGGCTGCCGGTGCGCGGATCGGCGGACACCATCGAACCGGGATTGTTGGGGACGGCGGCAAATATCAAGGTGGCCGGGCCGGTTCGGCTGCTGCGCGCGGTGCGGGAGCACCTGGTGGACGGATCGCGGTTCGTCGCGATCGCCGGTTCGCTCGGGCTCGAACCGGGGCCCCTGGACGCCGGGCCGGGCACTGCCAACGCCGCGCTGCTCAATCTGATGCACCAGATCTCCGCGCTGTACGGGCCGAAGGGGGTCGCCGCGATCACGGTGGCGCCCGGTCCGATCGATACCCCGCGGCTGCGGGAGTTCGCCCGGGTGCAGTCCGCGGAGACCGGCACGCCGATCGAGCAGATCTGGAAGGGATTCGTCGACAAGACCAGCCTCGGCCGCCTGCCCACCCTGCCCGAGATCGCCTGGCTGATCGAGACATTGCTCGCCCCGGAGGCGGCGATCCTGCACGGCGGCGTCATCAACGCCGATACCGGCACCCGGCATGCCGTGCACTGACCCGAAAGGACAACCCCGTGCCCGTCGCCCAGTTCCACCTGCCGAGCGCGGCCTTCGACCCGGAGCGGCGGCGTGAACTGCTGGTCCGGGCGAGCGCCGGATACGCCCGCATCCTCGACTCGCCGATCGAACGCGTCCGGGTCCTGTTGGTCGACTACCCGCCCGCGGACATCGCCGTGGGCGGGGTGGTCGGGTCCGAGCCCGGACCGGAGACGGCCGCCCCGTACTTCACCGCCGTCGTGCTCGCCGGTCGGCCCGCACAGCAACGAGCGGAACTGTTGGGGCACTTCACCGATCTGCTGGTCGAGATCCTCGGGGTGGACCGCTCCGGGGTGCGCGGTCGGATCATCGAGGTCGAGCCGGACAACTGGGGGATCGCCGGTACGCCGGCGGCGCGGGTGCGCTCCGAGGAGATTGCCCGCCGCGCCGTGAAAAACGCTCCGGCTCAACTTGGCAGGTAGTCCATCAGCTTTCACCACTCTTCATTGGTGGCTTTGGACCAGGTGTTGCCTCATGAAGGAGCTGCGGTTTCGGTGTGCCGAGGTACTGGTACTTGCCGACGTTCAGCCCTCGTCTGCCGTCCAAGTTCAGGACCGCCCAAGCTCGATACGCGATGATCGCGTGTACGCGGTAGCAACCAAACTCACGCAATCTGCAATGTCGGTGGTGGTCGGTATGGTTCCACCATGAACGAATCGGAGGCGATGTATGCTCTTGCTGCTATTTTTGCTCCTGCGCTGGGCCGCGTGAACGAGCGGGCAGCGAGAGGGTACGCGCTGAAGCCCTGGGCTCTAAAGCCCCATCGACCCGATCCGGGGACCTCAATGGCCCAAGACGATGCGGATGGATATGACGAAAAGATTCCAGAGGGCTTGTCGGGTACCGTGCTATACCCCATCATGAACGCGATTGATGCAATAGCTTCTACAAGCGCGCTGGTTTCGCAAGCCCGTGCAGAGGCTCCATTCAATCATCATCCAGCTGCCTTTCTGTCGCTATGTAGGACGTCGATCGAATGCTCCGCACAAGCGATTTGGGTGATGAGTTCCGAGGATCGAGACGTTCGTAGAAGGAGGGCGGCTGGCTTGGCGAAGGTTGGTGTCGAACATGCGCGAGAATGGCATTCCTTGACACAGAGCGCATACGACAATGGCCTCATGGAGGTACCTGAAGAAGCCAGCGTGCAAAACCGACATCGACTTGACATGCATGAAGAGGAACTGAAGATATTGGAGACGCTTGGGCCAGCGAACGCTAGACAGTACTCGGATCTGGTTCGCAAAGCGGCTAATTGGATCGCGGAGAACCCACCGAGGCATGCGGAAGATGTAGGCCGCGTGCACTTTCAGACCGTTTCCAAACTGGGTTATAGAGTCTGCTCGAGTTTTACTCACGGCCACGCTTGGCCAATCCATCTACTAGGGAATCCCATGGAGTCTTTCGGGATGATGGCTGACTCAGTTAATCTGGCTCTCATCAATACAGAATGCGCTCTGGCGCTCTATGAAGCTCAGGCTACTGATCCGAATCTCGGGCGCGATAGACTTTACCCGCAAACATTACAAGTCACTATCGATGATTGGCGTGGTCGATTTTCGGCCTGCGAAGATAGCGGTACGCCACTATCTGCAACGTAGGTTGGATGTGGTCGCATTTCTGTAGCGGCCGTGCAGGTGCTCGCTGAGAATACTGTCGAGACCTTCTGTCCACCTTACCCGATATGGCCTAGCTATTTGGATCCTCACGCCTTGGGGAAGTTCCAGACCTCCCTGAGATGTCATCGTTTTGGCCGAGCGCCGGCGGCGCGGGCGGGTTCCGAGGAGATCGCCCGCCGCGCCGCCGGTCGGTGACCGCCGCTTTCGGGGCTACCCGGCTGCCTGCGGCGCCGGGGTGAACTCCTCCCGGCGAATCTGCCGTGGAGGCATCCGCCGCCGCTTGAGGGCCTTCTGCGCGGCCGCCACCATCGCCGGCGGCCCGCAGAGGTAGGCGCTCATCCCCTTGCAGGACGAGAAGTCCTCGACCACCACATCGGTCACCATCCCGGTCGCCCCGGACCACTCCTGCTCGCTGAGCGCGGGCCGATAGTGGAAGCGGCCATCGACTCGCTCGAGCTCCCGGAAGACCTCGACATCGTAGAGATCCTCCTCCCGGCGCCCACCGTGGTAGAGGAACACCTCGGGAACCAGGTTGTGGCTGAGGGCATGTCGCGCGATCGACACCAGCGGCGCCAGCCCGGTCCCGCCGCCGATCAGGATCGCCGGCTCGGGCTGGGGATGGACAAGGTGGAACTGGCCGAGCGGGCCGCGCAGCGCCACCCGGTCACCGACGGTCAGGCCGGCGAAGATCCATCCCTCGGTGGCCACGCCGCCCGGGGTTCGTTTCACATGAAACTCGAGCACCCCGGGCCCGTCGGGCGGATTGGCCATCGAATACTGGCGCGCCACCCCGTGGCCGGGGACGATCAGCTCGGCGTACTGACCGGCGTTGAACGCCATCGGCATATCCGGCTCGACCACCAGTCGGCGGATATCGCGGGCGATGTCCTCGAGCGCGATGACCGTGCCGGTGTAGTCCCGCAGGGGATGCCGAGGAACGCCGTCGTCCACGGCGCCCACCGGTTGGATCCGCACATCCTGTGTGGGGGTGGCCCGACAGGCCAACGCCAGGCCACCGCAGCGCTCGTCCGCCGTCAGCGTGTAGTCCGGCGAATCGCGATGGTCGACCGCGCCGCACAGCACCCGCACCTTGCAGGTCCCGCAGGTCCCCTGGGTGCACGAATGCGGGATCCACGCGGCCGCCCGCAGTGCGGCATCCAACATCGACTGGCCCGGTTCGACGGTCAACGAGGTGTCGGTGCCGTCGATGGTGAGGTGAAACCGGGCCCCGTCGGGCGGCTGAAACCCGGTCCGATCGGGCGCCTGGACCCCGACTCCGGCGGGCGGCCGGTCCCCGGGCCCATCGGGCGCCGCGGCCGGGATGGTCTCCGCGGATCGGTCGGACATCTCAGACCTCCCAGGTGGTGTGCAGTTCGGTGGGGCCGCGGAAGCCCCAGCCCCAGAAGCTGACCTCGCGCGAGGTGTCCCGCTCGATATTCGGCAGTACCTCGAGCAGTTCCTCGAGCGCGATGCGCACCACGCTGGTGGCGAAGTACGTTCCCGCGCAGGCGTGCATCCCGCCGCCGAAGGTCAGGTTGGGGATCACGGGGCGGTCGAGATCGAAGGCGGTCGGCGCGTCGTAGGCGTTCTCGTCGCGGTTCGCCGAGCCGTAGGACAGCATCACCGGCGATCCCGCGGGAATCGTGACGCCGCCGACGGTGACCTCCTGCTCGGCTACCTTCACCACCGCCGACCAGATCGGCGCCACCCACCGCATCCCCTCCGCCGCCGCGCGCGGGATCAGCGTCGGATCGTCGATGACCCGCTCGAGCTGATCGGGGCGGCTGAACAGGCCGGCGAGGGTGGTGCCCATCGCGTGGCCCGGCTCCTGCATAGCGCCGAGCAGGAAGACGTACAGGTTCGGGTAGATCTCCTCGCGGCTGCGGGTCTGTCCCTCGGGCATGCCGTCGTGCAGCCAATGGGAGATCGCCGACCGATCGGGATGCTCGATCCACCGGTCGATCTTCGGGTCGACGTGCGCGATGATCTGTGCTTTGGCCTCGTCACCGGGGATGAAGCCGTCCGGATTGGCGAACTCACCGGTGTCGTCGACCGCCGCATTGGTGAACGAGACGCTCAGCTTGTGGAACCAGTCGCGCAGCGTGTCGTGGCTGACATCGTCGAGCCCGAGCAGATCGCCCAGCGCGCGGACGCTGACCGGCTCGCAGTAGGCCGAGATGATCTCGGCCGCCCCGTCGTTCTCGAAGCCGGCGATCAGCTTGCGGGCGAAGGGGCGCACCAGATCGTCGACGTAGCGGTCGACCGCCGAGGGCTGCAGGTGCGGTTCGACCATGCCGCGCAGCTTCCGGTGGGCATCGCCATTGGCGCTCAGCAGCGCGCCGGGGCCGAAGGTGCGCCCGCCGGCGGCGGAGATCACCGCCGGCCAGCCCTCGGCCGCCCGGCTGATCTCGAGACAGAGCTCGCGGGTGGACACGATGTACATGCCCAGCGCGGGAACGAACGCGACCGGGGCCTCGGCGCGCAATCGTTCGTAGAAGGGGTGCGGGTCGCGTTCCAATTCCGCGATCGTGATTCCGCTGATCAATTCGTTGATATCGGACACGGCAGTCTCCCGTCCGGCGTGGATGATTCGCTCATGCGGCGGCACTTTCGAATGGGCTGAATCCGATTCCGAAAGAGTGGCTTACCACGCCTGTGATCTGGAACACTAGAAGGCGGAGGTGATCGGGGCCATGACTGTTGGTGCACCGATGGATGACTCCGAGTGCACAGCCCCCGCGGCAGCCCGAACCGCGAAACCCTCAGTGGCACTAAGCACTCGAGCATTGGAGTCCACGGAGAGCAGGACCGCGTGGGCCGGCGCGCTCGACGCGACCTATTGCGAGATGGATATCGATTGGGCGCAGGAACGCGAGCCGTTCCGCGCCGATATCGTCGCCCGCCAGGTCGGTGACCTGTCGGTCAGCGTGGTGCGTGCAGACCCGCACGCCGTGGTGCGCTCGCCGGCGACGATCAGCTCGGATCCGAGCGATGACTACCTGTTGTGCCTGATCACACGGGGTACGGCGACGATCAGTCAGGGGGAGGGGTCGATCACCGTCGACAAGGGTTCCTTCGGAATCGTCGATACCGCGCGGCCCTTCACGGTGGCCGGCATCACCGAATTCCATCAGGTGGTCGTACGGACACCGCGGGCGCATCTCGACGGTCGATTGTCCGCCGCTATGGTCGATGCCGTTCCCGGACGGCTGATTTCGGCGGACGGCGGGGCCGCGCGCATCGCGTCACGGCTGCTGGTGGATATCGCCGGGCGCGACGATTCCTATTCCGCGGGATCGTCGCTGACGATCGCGGCGGCCGTGGTCGATCTGGTCGTCGCCGCGGTCACCGACCAGGTGACGCCGCTGAGCGCGACCGAACGAGCGCACGTGGCCGACCTGGCGCTCGTGCAGCGTGCGATGCTCGATCGGCTGGCCGACCCGGAATATGCGATCGCGGATGTCGCAGCGCAGCTGGGGATGTCGGTGCGCTATGTGCACAAGTTGTTCGAGTCGACCGGGACGACGCCGCGCGCCTGGCTCTATCAGCGGCGTCTGGATCGGGCGGTCACGATGCTGCTGCAGACTCCGCGCAGCGTCGCGGAAATCGCTGTGCATCTGGGGTTTCGGGACGCGTCCCATTTCAGTCGGGTATTTCGGCGCCGCTTCACGGCGAGTCCGGCGCAGTTTCGCGCGGCGAACACCGGGACCGATTGACCGGCCCCGGTGTTCGTGGAGAATCAGTCGCTCCAGCTCTGCCTCGCCTCGGCGGCCTTCCGCTCCGCGATGGTCACATCGGCTGCCGACCAATGGGTTTCAGGCACCTCACGGACCACCACACGAATGTTCGCGATCGGTGAGCCGAGGGTGCGGTGGGCTGCGAGGGTCAGTTCGTGCAGCAGCTCACGGACTTGTTCCGGGGTGCGGCCCTCGGCGATGGTCGCTTCGATGAACGGCATGGCTCTCAGCCTCCCGAGACGGTGATCGATCCCAACGACGTGAAGTGTACGGCCACCCGTGAGCCGGGTGCCACGGCAATCGCATCGGTCATCCCGCCGGTCAGAACCGTCCATCCCGCCTCCAGACCGTGCCCGCGGGCACCGAGGGTATTGGCGGCGAAGGCGAGCGCCTCGGCGGGGTGGCCGAGCACCGCCGCCCCGGTGGCGCTGTCGACGATGTCGCCGTCGACCTCGAGCAGGCAGGCCTCGAGGGCGAGATCGAGATCCTCCACCCGTCGGCTGATCGGACCGGTGATGTAGACGCCGGAGGAGTTGTTGTCGGCCACCGCATCCGCGAGGGTGAACTTGAATCCGGAATAGCGGCTGTCGATGATCTCGATCGCCCCGTACACCCGATCGACCGCCGCCAGCGCGGACGCCGCGGTGACGCCGGGACCGCGCAATGGGCGCCCGAGGACGAACGCGATCTCCGGCTCCGCGCGCGGATGGATCAGCCGATTGCGGGGGACCGGCAGACCCGCGGGCAGCGCCATCGTGTCGGTCAGCCAGGCGACCGACGGCTCGTCGACGCCCATCTGCTGCTGCTTGGCCCGCGAGGTGAGTCCGAGCTTGACGCCGGTGACCACCTCGCCGCGCGCGCGGCGATCGGCCAGGGCGATGTCCTGCGCCAGGTAGGCCACGTCGAGCGTGAGGTCGGGCCACTCCTTCTGAATCGACGTCCGCGAGGTGCGGGTGCGTTCGGCGGTCAGCAGGATGTCGGCCACCCGGGCGGCCGACCACTGTTGGTTCGACGACTGTTGGTTCGACGACTGTTGGTTGGGCGTCTGCTCGTCGGAGGACGGGGTGGTGATGTCGGTCATTGCTGCTCCTGTCCCAGGACGGCCGTAACGCTGCCGAGCCCGGCGAATTCGGCGACGATCGTATTGCCGGCCACGATCGGATGGGCGCGGGTCATCGAACCGGGCAGCACGACGTGTCCGGGTTCGAGGGTCACCCCGAGTGGGCCGACCGTATTGGCCAGCCACACCAGGGCGTTGAGCGGCGAGCCGAGGACCGCGCCGCCGGCCCCGGTTGCGACCAGGTCCCCGTCGATGTAGAGGTTGCAGCCGCTGCGGCGCAGGTCGACGTCGCCGAGGCGGGTGGGGGTGCTACCGAGCACCACCCCGCCCGAGGAGGCGTTGTCCGCGACGGTGTCGAAGATCCCGATCTTCCAGTCGCGGATGCGGGAGTCGACGATCTCGAGAGCCGGCAGCACGAAGTCGACCGCGGCCGCCGCCTCGGCGACGGTGACGCCCGGGCCGGTGAGCGGCCGACCGAGGACGAAGGCGACCTCCGGCTCGATCCGCGGCTGGATGAAGGTGGCGGCGGGGATCGGCTGATGTTCGAGATGGAACATCGACGCGGTCAGGTGCCCGAAGTCGGGCTGGTCGACACCCATCTGTCGCTGTATCGCCCGCGACGCCAGGCCCACCTTGTGCCCCTTGATCGTGTCGCCGTCCTTCTCCCACGCCTGCACCTGGGCGAGCGCGATGCGGTACGCGGTCGACAGATCGGGGTCGGTAAAGCCGGGAGTGAGCGGGTCGACCGGGGTCCCGGTGCGGTAGGCGGCCAGCAGGGTATCCGCTGCCGCCTGTATGGACTCGGTGATGTGGTCGTCGGTCATGCGATCGCATCGACTTTCTCGAAGGGGAACGGCCGCACACCGCGATCGGCGTTGCGGTCCCTCCCGAGGCTGGTGCACGATGATCCCTCGTGCAAGGAAAACGTGCCGGTGAGCGAAACGAGGGTGAAGGCGTCGGGGGAGCGGAGGTCGGCTCGATCACCCGTGCCGTCCGGATCCTGACCGCCCTGGGCGCTTCCGATATCCCGCTCGGGGTGTCCGAATTGGCCCGCCGGACCGGGATCTCGAAGTCGAGCGCCTACCGGGTCGCCGCCGAGCTGTGCGACAACGGTCTGCTCGAACGCGACGGCACCCGATACGTCCTGGCGCTGCGCCTGTTCGAGCTCGGTCAGCGGGTGCCCCGCCAACGCGATCTGCGGGAGGCCGCCCGACCGTTCATGAGCGATCTGCGGGAGGCCACCGGCCACACCAGCCACCTGGCGGTCCTCGACGGCGAATCGGTGGTCTACCTCGAGGTGGTGCGCAGCCCGAACGCGCCGCCGTTGCCCACCCGCACCGGCAGCCGCTGGCCGGCGCACGCGACCGGCATCGGCAAGGCGATCCTGGCGTACTCGCCGGCCGATGTGGTCGACCGGGTGCTCGTCGCCGGGCTGCCTCGGCTCAGCGAGCGGACCATGACCACGCCGGGTCGGCTGATCGCCGAGCTGGCACGCATCCGCGAACGCGGGATCGCCTACGACCTCGAGGAGTCGATGCCGGGTGTCGCCTGCGCCGCCGGCACCGTCTTCGGTGCCGACGGCCAGGTCGTGGCCGGTCTGTCGGTATCCGGCTGGCACAACCGGATCAATCTGGAACTGTCCGCCGCCGCGGTGCGCACCGCCACCCTCGGGCTGACCCGACGCCTGGCCGACCACCGCTGACCTCAGCCGACCGCGGCGAGCGCCGGGTCGATCGCGGTACACGATCGGGGACACTCGGTGCTCGTGGCGATCGCTTTGGTCACCGCAGCCGCCGCCTCGATCACCGCCCGCCGGAACTCGTGCTGGGCGGCGGTGAAGCGGTTGACCGGCGCGGTGATGCTGACCGCGGCGACCACGACGCCCATCTCGTCGCGGATCGGCGCCGCGACGCATTGAACGTCGGCGACCGTCTCGCCGGCGTCGACGGCGCAGCCGTTGCGCAACGTGGCCCGCAGCTCCCGGCGCAGCACCTCGGGGTCGGTGATCGTGGCCGGGGTCATCCGGCGCAGTGGCTTGCCGGTGATGTTGCGCTCGAGCTCGCGCGGGGTGCAGTGCGCGAGCAGGACCTTGCCGACCGCGCTGGCGTGCGCGTCGAGCTGTGATCCCACCCGCGCACCGGTCACGTTGACGACGTGGTTGCCGATCACCTTGTCGACGTACATGACCCGATAGCGCTCGAGCACCGCCAGATGGGTTGTCTCCCCGAATCGCTCGGAGAGCGCCTGCAGCACCGGCGCGGCGCAGGACTTGACATCGACGGTGTCCTTGAGGGTTTCGTTGAGCTCGACGACCCGCCAGCCGATCCGATAGCGACCCCGCGATTTGCATTGCAGCAGACCGATATCGACCAACGAGGAGAGCAGGGCGTGTGCGCTCGAGCGGGGGACGCCGACCTGCGCGGCGACCTCGGATACGCCCCATTCGGGCTTGCGCACGGTGAACAGGTCGAGGATCGGCCCGAGCTTCTGAACCGTTTGCAGTGCCGCCATGAAACTACCCACCTTCCGCGGAGGATTCCCGCGTGAGAAACCTTCGAGCCGACGCCACTATGTGCCCGTGCTCACAACGATGTCCAGCGATTTGTGCCGCTGATCGGAACGCCCCGGAAATGCTCGAAATCGGTCAGAACCCCCATCCGTCGTCGCGTCCCTGAAGTTCCAGGGCGCGAAAGCTGCCGGTGTAGAAGACCAGGGGACGGCCGTCGTCGTACCAGAGTTGGTCGACCCGGCCGACGTGCAGTGTGTGGTCCCCGGCGGGGTGGGAGTCGATCACCGTGCAGGCGAGGTGGACCAACGCCCCCTCCAACAGCGGGACACCGGTACGCCAGACGAAGCGCACCAGGTCGGGCTGCTGCGTCCCGCCGGCGAAGTGCAGAGACAGCGGCTCCTGATCACCCGCGAGGATCGACACCCCGTAGCGCCCGGTCTCGGCGATCTTGGTGTCCATCCGCGCGCGGGTCGAGATCGAGACCAGCACCAGCGGCGGATCGAGCGAGACGGAGGTGAACGCGTTGGCGGTCATCCCGTGCACGTTGTCCTCGGACTCGCTCTCGGCGGTGGTGACGATCGTGACCCCGCTCGCGAACCGTCCGAGAGCCTTGCGCATCCGCAGGGGAGTGGCGGCCAGATCGGCGGGATCGACGTCAGCGTCCACCGTGATCACCCCGCTCGCCATTCGCACCATTACGACTGTGATCCGGGACACTATGAGAGCCGGCGGCCGACGACCATGACTGTCGGTGCACCATTCGATGACTGTGGACGCACGCCCTCGCGCGGGCGGCCCGCGCGAGCGTCGCTGCGCTGCTCATCGGCGCACGATCGACAGGTCGTCGTTGCCGATCAGGTCCGGCCGGGTCCAGCCGTCGACGTTGTACTCGGACATGCACTGCTCGGCGAAGCCCTTCAACGCGGTGTCCTGGCCGCTGGCCTGGTAGGCGAACAACGTCTGGAAGCGCACCGCTTCGTGGTCGCCGCCGTAGTTGCGCTCGTAGAGCTCGTGCCGTCCGCCGAACTCGGTGCCCACCGCATCCCACAGCAGCTTCAGCAACTGGACGCGGTCGATGGCGGGGATGCCGTTGGAACCGCGCACGTAGGTGTTGAGGTACGGGGCGATATCCGGGTTCTTCCAGTCGTCGGCGTGCGAGTTGAGGTAGATCAATCCGCTGCCGAGGACCTGCTGGATGATCTCCTTGACCCGCGGATAGCCGACGCCCATGAAGGTGCGGTAGGCCAGCCCGTAGTTGAGATTCGGCTGCACCGCGCCGCCCACCCACTCGTCGGGCGTCTTGGCCATCGCGTCGGACAGACCCCAGAACACGTCGCGCCAGTTGAGGATCTCGCCGATCTGCATCTGCACGCCGCGGAAGCCGGCGGAGCCGGTCATCTCGACGCCCTTGAGCACGCAGCCGGCGATGAAGTCGAGCTTGACCGCCAGGCGGGCGCAGCCGTGGAACATGAAGCGGTTCAGGAAGCCCGAGCGCATGACGAAGTTGTTGGTGGTCTCGACGTCGTAGGCGAAGACGTTCTCCCACGGCACGAGGACGCGGTCGAAGACCATGATCGCGTCGTTCTCGTCGAAGCGGCTCGACAGCGGGTAGTCGAAGGGGGTGCCCATCACCGCGGCGTTCATCTCGTACGAGGTGCGGCACAACAGCTTCAGGCCGGGGGACTCCATCGGAACGGTGAAGATCAGCCCGTACTCCTTCTTGCGCAACGGCAATCCGTAGTGCGCGATGAAGTTGGCATTGGTGATCGCCGAGCCGGTCGCGACGACCTTCGCGCCGGAGACGACCAGTCCGGCGTCGGTCTCGTCGACGACATGTACACAGATGTCGGCGGTTTCGTCGGCGGGCTTGTCGCGATCGATCGGCGGATTGACGATCGCGTGGTTGAGGTAGAGCACCCGCTCCTGGGCCTTGCGATACCAATCGAGGGCGTTCTGCCGGTAGTCGCCGTAGAAATCCGCATTGGCGCCCAGGGTTCCGAGGAACGACGCCTTGTAGTCGGGGGAGCGGCCCATCCATCCGTAGACCTCGCGCTGCCACGTGACGATGGCCTCGCGCGCGGCCAGCAGATCATCGGCGCTGTGCGCGGTCTTGAAGAAGGGGTGGGTGAATCCTCCGTTTCCCGTGTCGGTGGCCACGGACAGTACGCCGCGCGCCTCGGGTTCGTGCAGCTTGTCGTACATCCGGGCAACCGAGCGCGCGGAATTCCGGAATGCCGGATGTGTGGTCACATCCGTCACTCGTTCACCGCGGAAGTAGATCTCACGGCCGTCGCGCAGCGATTCGAGATACTCGTCGCCGGTCATCGGGCGCACGTCGTTGGTGGCGGTGTCGGTCTGCCGATCCGTCAATGGTGACGCGGTCATGATGCCTCCTGGAGATGGGTGGGTGGCGGCCGATCGTCTCGGTTCCAATGACTCGAACCTTGTGTGCCGCATAAGAAATCGATGAAGGTACTTCCCCGGGAAGCCGGCTGCGGGTTACCGTGGCCTGTGTTGCGTCCCTGTGACGCACAACACTAGAAGCCGGGAGTGTGGCGCAACATGGCCGAACGCGAACAACTCGATGACTGCGAGCGCATCGCGTCCGACGCGCCCATATCGGCGGCTCCCGGCGCGATGTCCGGTGAGCCCGCGGTTGTCTCGTTGCGGACCGACCAACTCGACCTGAACGAGGGACGTGCCGCCTGGCAGAGCACTCTCGGTCGGCTCTACTGCGAGACCGACATCGCCTGGCCCCACACCAGCGACCGATTCGACGGCGAATGGGGTGGCCGCCCGCTGGGCGACCTGCACATCAGCACGATCCGAGCCGAGCAGCAGACCGTGGTGCGCTCGGCGGCGATGGCCCGATCGGATGCGAGCGCCGATTACCTGCTCTGCCTGATCACCGCGGGCCACGTCGAGGTCGAGCAGGCCGGCCGCGAGACCGTGCTGCGGACGGGCGCGTTTGCCCTGCTCGACCTGAGTCGGCCGTTTGTCTTCCGGTCGCCCACCTGCTTCCGGCAGGTCGTCGCGCACATTCCCCGCGAGATGCTCACCTGTCGGCTCCCGGAGCCGTACCTCGACCATGCGACCGGTCGCTCCTTCGGGCCGGGGCCGGGGGCCTCCGCGATCGCCGGTCGGGTGTTGGTCGATCTCGCCGCGGAGGGAGCCGGGCTGAGCAGTGGGGCCACGACCAGTTTCGCGATGTCGGCGGTCGACATGGTGGCGGCAGGCATCGCGGAGGTCGCCGTGCGGGCCGGGATAGGAACCGGTCATCGTGCGGCGGACCTCGACCGGATCCGCCAGGTGGTCGACGAACTGCTGCACGACCCGGACCTGACCGTCACCGGGATCGCGGCCCGGTGCGGGATGTCGCTGCGCAACGTCCAGAAGTTGTTGGCCGGAGCCGGAACCACTCCGCGAGCCTTGTTGCACCGCATGCGGATCGACCGCGCGAAGCGGTATCTCGTCTCAACGGACCTATCGGTGGCGGATATCGCACAGTCGGTGGGCTTTCGTGATGTCTCGCACTTCAGTCGTACATTTCGGACTCTCGTCGGGACCAGTCCGGGGCGCTTCCGCACCGCGCCGACCTCGACGGACGGGTTCTGATCCGTCCCGGTCGCTTCGCCGGAAGCCGCACGGGCATTGTCACTTTCGTACTCTGGCGCACGGGAGCGGTTTCGGTAGCGTCTCGCGGGTGCGACGACTGCCCGCAATCCTGCTGACCGCCCTCCTCGTCACGCCGGCCGGTATGACCACCGTGCCGACGGCCCATGCCCAGCCGATCACGACCGGTCAACCGGTGGACTCGGTGACCTGCGACCGCCCCGGCTGGGTGCGTGCATGGTCATCGAATATGGGCGGCCCCCAACGTATTGCCCAGGAGGACAACGCCGGCCAGGGGCTGATCTACTTCGAGTCCTATCCGCTGAAGCCGCCCCGCCCGATCGGCAACCAGAGCCTGCGGATGCTGGCCGCTCCCAAGACCTCCGGCGACCGCATCCGGCTGACGTTGAGCAATACCTGGGGGACCACACCGCTGACATTCACCTCGGTCAATGTCGGTGCGCAACTCGCCGGTAGCGACCTGGTCCCCGGCAGTCGGCGGCAGGTCACCTTCGGCGGAGAATCGACCATCACGGTTCCCGCTGGTGCGGAAATCGTCTCGGATCCGGTGGATTTCGCGATCCGCCCCTTCGACAAGGTCGCGATCAGCTTTCACATCCCGGACCCGATCGTCGTGTCGCCGACCCATCACATGGACGCCAACCGCACCTCCTATCTGACACCCTTCGGGAGCGGGGACGCCGCCGATTCCGACTCGGGCGCCGCCTTCACCGAGCAGACGACGTCGAACTACTTTGCGGCAGCGATCGATACCGTCGCCGGCGCCGGCACCGCCGGGCTCGTCGCCTTCGGCGAATCGTTCACCGAACCGATCACCACCACGGTCGACGCGGAGACCCGGACCCCGGACTTCCTGACGCGGCGGCTCGCCGAGGTCCCGGGCGGCGATCGGGTGGTTGTGACGATGGGGACACTGAGCTTCAACTTCGTCACCGACGGTCCGGCGCAGGTCGGCTTCGGTCCGCACGGCGTCGGCTGGGGCGGTATCCCCGGCCGGGACCGGATCGTCGCCGATGCCCTCGACGTGCCGGGGACCCGAGCGGTCCTGCTGCTGCACGGTCTCAACGACCTCGCCTTCGGTACCCCGGCCGACGCTGTGATCGACGCCTATCGGGACATCGTCGCCAAGGCCCGCGACCGCGACATCCGGGTGATCGCCGCGACCCTGACCCCGACCGGCGCCGCCCGCGATATCGCCTTCATGTACGCCCTGCCGGGGACGCAGGCCGAGCGGGAGAAGGTCAACCACTTCATTCGCACCGCGGGCCTGTTCGACATGGTGGTCGACTACGACCTCGCGGTGCGCGACCCGGCCAACCCCTCGGTGTGGGCTCCCGGTACCTCCCCGGACCAGGTTCACCCCGGCGATCTCGGCACCCGCATCCAGGCCGACGCGATCGACCTCGACGAACTCCTGGCCATCGTGCGCTGCTGAGGCGCGGATGGCGACCTTCAGCTTCGTTGTTGCGGGTCACCTCGTTTGTTAGCCTTGCAGGTGGAAAACGTGCCGACAGGATCGGTCGTTGATAGACAGAGTTATCCACAGGCCCGGCCGAGTCGGCCGGGCCTGTGGTCTTCCGTTCGTATGCTCGGCCGGTAACACCGGCCTTCGTGGAGATCCTGCGCCCAGCGCGCCTGCAGCCGTATCGCGACTACTGGGCCGAGATGGCCGGCGGCGCCCCTGCCGATACGGCGTCTCTCGGCGCCCTGTACATCTGGCAGGTCACGATCAGCTCCTCCTGGTACGAGGTGCTGTGCCAGACCGAGGTTCTGGTGCGAAATGTGCTCGACTCGCAACTGCGGGAGTGGAACGGGGCGGCGTGTCGAAAGCCCGACTGGCTGCGCGAACCGGCGGTGCCACTCGAGCGGATTCTCGGCAGCCGAGTTCTGATGGGCCTGAAGCACGATGCGGTGCGCGCACAGCGGAATCGCGCCACTCCGGATCCGGAGGGCGGACCGCATCCGCGTCGGAATCACGTCGTCACCCAAGACGATCTTGTTGCCCAGTTGACCTTCGGCAACCTGGTCAATCTGTTGCCGAGTGATCCGCCGACCGAGAACGGCCGCAGACGACTGCAGTCCGGGTACACCGCTCGCGAGCATCTGTGGCGGGACGCGATGAGCCTCGCCTTTCCGTTCGTCGGGGACATGATGGCGGACTTCGCGTATCGGAGTGCGGAGCATCGCCGACAGCTACCCGCAGAGGTTGCGGCGGGCTACCTGATCAGCGCGGCACTCGATCGACTGCGCAGAGTCCGCAACCGCATCGCGCACCATGAACAGGTGCTGCGGGTCGACCACCGGCGGCGGCATGCGGACGCGTTGTTCGTCCTGCGGAGCATCGATCCGCGGATCGGCGACGAGGTGGCGGAGATGTCCCGAGTTCGGACCGTATGGGACGGTCGGCCGAGACCGCGTCACGTCTAGGCGGCCGGGAATCAGGGCAGCAACCAGCCGGAATCCAGGGCGATGCGGACCGCCTCGGCGCGGGTGCGGGCGGAGGTCTTGCCGATCGCGCTCGACAGGTGATTGCGCACGGTGCCCTCGGAGAGGAAGAGCGCCTTGGCGATATCGGTGACCGTGCCCCCGTCGCGGGCGGCGCGCAGGACGTCGGTCTCCCGATCGGTCAATGGGGACGCGCCGCTGACCATCGAGTCCGCGGCGAGGTTGGGATCGATCACCCGCAGGCCGCGGCTGACGCGGCGTACCGCGTCGGCGAGTTCGCGGGCCGGTGTGTCCTTGACGACAAACCCGTACGCGCCCGCCTCGAGTGCCTTGCGCAGATAGCCGGGCCGACCGAACGTCGTGACCATCAACACCCGGCACTCGGGCAGCCGCTCGTGCAGCAGTCGGGTGGCGCTGATCCCGTCGAGACCCGGCATCTCGACGTCGAGCAACGCGACATCCGGGCGTTCGGCGAGGGCGGCGTCGACCACCTCGTCGCCGCGCCCGACCTGGCCGACCACGCGGATATCCCGTTCGAGTTCCAGCAGGGCGACCAGGGCGCCGCGGACGAGGGCCTGGTCGTCCGCCACCAGCAACCGTATCGGTTCAGAAGATCCTTCGGCGGGCGCTGCGGCGGACTGAATCGGGTCAGTCGAGCGGTTGGTCACCGGGTACCTCCACCTCGATCGCAAAGCCGTTCCCGGTGGGCCCCGGGCCGATCATCATCGTGCCCCCGGCCCGTTCCACCCGCCGACGCAGACCTTCGAGGCCGTGTCCGGAGAAGGGATCACCGGAGGTGGTCGGGGCCTGCGGGCCGAGACCGTCGTCGATGATCGCGACCCGGCGGCGGCCGAGTTCGACCGTGCAGGTGCGAGCCCGCGAATGACGCACCACATTGGTCACCGCCTCGCGGATCGTCCAGGCGAACAGTTCGCGGTGGCGGGAGTCGACCTCGTCGGTGACCCCCGGCAGATCCGGTTCGATACCGGCCGCGGTCAGCGCGGCGCGGGCCTCGGCGATCTCGCCCGGCAGCGAGATACCGCGCACCCCGAGCGCGGTGGCCCGCACATCGGCGAGCGCATCGCGGGAGAGCCGCTCGATCTCGAGGATCTCCGCGCGGGCCCGCTGCGGGTCGTCGTCGAAGGTGCGGTCGGCGACCTGCGCCTTGAGCGAGATCACGGTGAGCGAATGGCCGAGGATGTCGTGCAGGTCGCGGGCGATGCGGGCGCGTTCCTGGTCGAGGCCCTGGTCGAGAGCGGTGCGGCCGAGTTCGCGTTCGACGTCCAGCAGACGATCGGTACGTTGCATCGCCAGGCGCATGGCGAAGGTCGAGGCCGCGGCCAGGACGACGGCGAGGCTCTCGTTGTGGTCCTGCCAGCCGGGCACGGTCAAGGCGGCGAGGGAACTGACCGCCAGCATCAGCGCCGCCACCGCGATGCCGAATCGGATCGGCAGTGTCGCCATGGCCGCGGCGGTGATGAACACCAGGCAGACCAAGGCGTCGGGCCCGGCGAACGGAACGAGGGCGCCGGTGATCACGACCAGGCCGACCAACAGCGGCACCACGCGCCGCGGCCGGAACCGCGGGCGGCCGACCCGCCACCGAATCCGCAGCAGCAGGTACAGATAGGTCGCGACGAAGGTGGCCACCAGGACCAGACCGAGGATTCGACCGGCAGGCTGCGGATAGCGCAGGACCGCGGTCAGCGGATACGCCAGGAAGAGCAGCCAGGCGCCGATCGCCAGGATCCGCCACCTCGGACGGGCTGGCGGATCCCGGCGGTCGGGGTCGACCTCGAGCGTGCGATCGGACACATCAGTCACGGTAGGCGCCGCTCCCGGCAGGCGTCGACGGCCGTTCGAGCGGGTCGCTCACACGCGGCGGGTGTCGCGGCTCATCCGCCACGCGGCGCCCGCGACGAAGATCGCCGCCCACACCACGACGTTCAGCAGCGCGAGCCACAACGACGGCGACGAGTCGATCGGGTAGCGGGCCAGAACCGCCACCCCGTAGGTGGGCATGAAGTGCGCGATCGTCGCGAAGACCGATCCCATGGAGTCGACCGGCACGAATAGGCCGCCCGCGAAGGACAGCAGCGCCATCGCCGGCCCCAGGATCTGCATGACGTTCTCGCTGGGCAGCAGGTAGCCCATGAACAGGCCGAAGGCGGCGAAGACCGAACTGCACAGCCAGCCGATCGCCGCGCAGGCGAGCATGCGGCCGATCGACAGGTCGGCGCCGAAGATCTCTCCGCAGATCATCACCACCGTGACCGCCATCAGACCGATCGCCATGGCGACGGCGATCTTCATCGCCACGTAGGCGGTCGGCCGCAGGGGAGTCAGCCGCAGTTGCCGACTCCAGCCGAGGGCCCGCTCGGTGGCGACCATCGCGCCGCCGCTGGTGGCGGCGAGCAGGGCGCCGTAGACCGCCATCGACACCATCACATAGGAGGTCACGTTGGCGGTGCCGACCGATTGGGTGCGGTACGAGCTGTCGGTGCCGAAGATCAGGAAGAACGCCGCGGGCAGGACCAGGGCGAAGAGCATCACCCGCGGATTGCGCAGGACCCGGCGGATCTCGATGCCGAGGATCGTGCCGGAGAGCCCGCCGAGCGGCGGGGTGCGGCGCCGGACCTGCGGGGCGACGACGGCGGTCATGATCGACTTCCTTCGGAATCGGAGGTGAGGGCGACGAAGGCGTCCTCGAGGTTGTGGGCGGTGATCTCGAGATCGCGGGCATCGGTCCGGGTGAGCAGGTGACGGGCGATACCGTCGCTGTCCGCGCCGTGCAGCAGCACCGTGTCGCCGTGGACCTCCACCGAGTCGACACCCGGCAGGGTGGCGAGCGCGTACCGGTCGGCGCCGGGCAGATTGGCGCGGACCTGTCGGCCGCTGCCGAGCGCCTTGATCTGCGCCGGGGTGCCGTCGGCGATGACCCGACCGTGGCCGATCAGCACGATCCGGTCGGCGATCGCGTCGGCCTCCTCGAGGTAGTGGGTGGCGAACAGGACGGTGCGCCCGCGGTCGGCGTCGGCGCGGATCGCCGCCCAGAAATCGCGGCGTCCCTCGACGTCCATGCCGGTGGTCGGCTCGTCGAGGATCAGCAGGTCCGGATCGGAGAGCAGGGCGAGCGCGAAACGCAGCCGCTGTTGCTGGCCGCCGGAGTAGGAGCCGACCTTGCGGTCGGCGATATCGGTGATGCCGGCGCGCTCGAGGACCACGGCCGGGTCGACGGAGGGGCGGAAGAGGGAGCCGATGTACCGGGCGGTCTCGGCGACGGTCAGGTCCTTGAGCAACCCGCCGGTCTGCATGACCGCGGCGACCCGGCCGAGGCCGACCGCGTGGCGGGCGGAGTCGCCGAAGATGCGCACGGTGCCGGAGGTCGGTTGGGCCAGTCCGAGGATCATGTCGATCGTCGTGGTCTTGCCGGCGCCGTTGGGGCCGAGGAAGGCGACGATCTCGCCGGGCCACAGCACCAGGGACAGGTGGTCGACGGCGGTGACGGCGCCGAAGCGTTGGACGACGTCGGCCAGTTCGACCGCCGGTGTGGTCTCGCGCCCCATCGGCCGGGCGATGCCGCCGATCGCGCGGGACGAGGTTGTCTGAGTCATGGACTCAGCATCGATCGCGGTCCGCTTCACCCGGTCTGCGATCGGTCACGATCGGCGGGTGACAAATGTCAGGGGTCCGGGCGAGGCCCACCCGTCGGGCTGGGCCACCGGTCGGGCGGGGCCACCGGTCGGGCGGTGCGCGGCCCGCCGGGCGGTGCGGTCGGTCAGGCGGTGCGGTCGGCGCGTGCGGTGGTGACGTCGCTGCCCACCGCGGCGGCCAGATCCGCGAAGCCCCCCTGCTTCAGCTTCGCGGCGATCCCCTTGTTGATCCGTCGAATCCAGAACGGGCCGCCGTAGATGAAGCCGGTGTAGCCCTGGACCAGCGTCGCCCCGGCGGTGATGCGCTCCCAGGCCTGTTCGGGCGTTTCGATCCCACCGACCGAAATCAGCACCAGCCGGTCGCCGACGCGGGCGCGCAGCCGGCGCAGCACCTCGACGGAGCGTGCCGCCACCGGCGGGCCCGACAGACCCCCGGCGCCGATGCGTTCGACATCGGCCCGATGGGTGCGCAACCCCTCGCGGCCGATCGTGGTGTTGGTCGCGACGATGCCCGCGAGGTCGAGTTCGACGGCGAGATCGGCGATCGCGTCGACATCCGCATCGCTGAGATCCGGCGCGATCTTGACCAGCACCGGCGCCGACGACATCTCGCGCACGGTGGTCAGCAGCGGCCGCAGCGACTCGATCGCCTGCAGGTCCCGCAGCCCCGGAGTGTTGGGGGAGCTGACGTTGACGACCAGGAAGTCGGCGAGGGGGGAGAGCAACGTGGTGCTCGACAGGTAGTCCGCCGACGCCTGCTCGAGCGGAACCACCTTGGTCTTGCCGATGTTGATGCCGATCGGGATACCACCGCGGCGACGACGCAGATTGTTCGCCGCGTGGCCGGCGCCGTGGTTGTTGAAGCCCATCCGGTTGATCAGCGCCCGGTCGGCGGGCAGCCGGAACAGCCGCGGCATCGGATTGCCGGGCTGACCGTCCGCGGTGACCGTCCCGACCTCGGCGAAACCGAAGCCCAGCGCCCGCCAGGTGTCGACCCCGTCGGCGTTCTTGTCGAAGCCGGCCGCCAGGCCCACCGGATTGGGGAAGTCGACACCGAAGGCGCGCACCCGCAGCGACCGGTCGCGCACCGTCAACACCCGGGCCAGCACGGCGGCCGGGGGGCCGAACCGCCCCGACCCGCGCAGGACCGCGAACACCACCCGGTGGATGCGTTCGGGGTCGATCAGGAACATCACCTTGAGCAGGGCGCCGTAGAGCGCGTCGTAGATCATGATCTACTCGCCCACCGCGGTCGCCGTACCGCCGAGATCACCGTGGCCGGCGGCCTCACCGCGCTTGCGGCGACGGAGCAGGACGCGACGGCTGCCGTCGGTGTAGAGGCGCACCCGGGAGAGCTCCCAGCCGCCGAACTCCGCCTGGATCGCCAACCGCATCGACGCGGTCACCCGCGTCACGTCGGGGGGCAGCCGCAGCGGAATGTACTCGTAATCGTCGGACTGGGTCTCCCAGCCGGCCGGAACCGCTCGTCGACGTTCGAAGACCACGTCCCTCAGCTCCTCGTCGGAATACGTTGCAGACCGCCGCCTACCGCGGACCCGACGAACAGATCACCCGACTGCCGGTCGAAGACCAGCGAGTTCGGCTGCTGCACCGTTCGGAATCTGCGGCTTTCCACCGGAATGCCCTCGGAGATATCCCACTCGACCACTTCGTTGAGGCCGGTCACGGTCACCCATACCAGTCCCGTCCCGCTATCGTAGGCGACCGCGAACGGCCCGTCCGGGACCGGAAAGCGCTGCCGCAGCACCAGGGGGTCGTCGGTGAAGACCAGCAGCTCCCCGTCGCGCACGTCGGTGGAGACGATCGTGCCGTCCGCGGAGCCGACCGCGGTGCCCACACCTTCGCCCGCGCGCAACGCCGGCCCGGCCCGGTTGTCGTCGAGATCGACCGACCGCACCGACGACTGCACCCGGTCGATCACCGAGACCGCCTCCGGGCGCGCGAGGATCCGATCGATACCGCCGAGCCCGGTGATCGTCCGTTCGGCGCTGCCGTCCGCGTTGATCAGGTGCACCGCGCCGTCGTCCGTGCCGATCGCGTAGCCGTCACCCCAGGCGGCCGCTGCGGTCGGGGTCGCGTCGGTGTCGGGATCGATCGTGCTCAGCGCGCCGGACGCCGGGTCGAGGACGTCGACGCCGGCGTCGGTGACGATCAGCACCGTGCCGTTGGGGCCGGCGGAGATCGACCGCGCCGAGTCGGGGGCGTTGACCACCCGGGTCGGGGTGGTCGGGTCGGCGCGGTTGTACACCGCCAGCTGTCGGCGATCGTTCAGCAGCGCCACCAGCTGATCCGAGCCCTCGTCGCCGACCATCTCGACGATCGTGGGTGCCTCGGCGACGGTGCCGTCCGGCAACCGGGTCGGCGCGGGCGAGGTGACCGGATCGGCGGCGACCACACCCAGGTCCCCGGCGACGGTCGTGTCCTGCTCGGTGGTGTCGGTGGTCCCCGACGACCCGCACGCGGTCACGATCGCCAACACCATCGCAATCGGTGCGAGAACGCGTGCTCCCGGTCCTCGCCGCCGTGTGTGCACCCTTCGGCCTCCTTCTTCCCGTACGTCGCTGTTCTTCCGTGCCGGGTCCGTGCCCGGCGCTGCTGCTGTGGTCACCGCGCCGCGGTCACCGGCTGACATCGTCGAGGGCCGCCGTGATCGCCGCCGGCAGGGAGACGTCGTCGGCGGCGAGGATGCCGGTCAGCTGGCCGATATCGCGCGGCCCGACGATGACGCTGCTCACGCCCGGTCGATCGCGCACCCAGGCCAGGGCGACCGCCAGCGGCGATGTCCCCAGCCCGTCGGCGGCGGTGGCGACCGCCTCGACCACGTTCGATCCGAATCGGGTCAGATAGGGCTGCACCGATAGTCCGGCCGTCGGATCGGCGCCCCGCGAATCCGCCGGAATCCCCTTGCGGTACTTGCCGGTCAACACGCCGGCGGCCAACGGGGACACCGCCAACACCCCGACCCGGTGGTGATCGGCCGCGGGCAGCAACTCCGCCTCCGCGCGACGATCGAGCAGCGAGTATCGGGTCTGGGCGGCGACCGGACGCCCGGCGATCGACTCGGCGTGGCCGACCGCGGTCGCCAGCTGCCAGCCGGCGTGATCGCGGATGCCCACGTAGCGGGCCCGGCCGGAGCGCACCGCGATCTCGAGGGCGGAGGCGACCTCCTCGTCCTCGATCGTCGGATCGGGACCCGCGACACTCCACAGATCGACATGATCGGTACCGAGTTCGGCGAGCGTCGCGTCGAGCCCGGACAACAGCGCGGCACGCGAGTTGTCCGCGGCGGCGGCCGGGGCCGGTCGCCATCCGGCCGAGGCGCTGATCACCAACCGGTCGCGGGGGACGACGTCGTCGATCAATTCCGCGAGCGTGCGCTGGGCCCGTCCCTGGCCGTAGTGCGCGGCGGTGTCGACGAGAGTTCCGCCCGCGTCGACGAAGGACGCGAGCTGCGCCGCCGCGATGTCACCGTCGATCACGGTGCCCCAGTCGGCGGTCCCGAGTCCGATCGTCGAGACCCGAAGACCGCTGCCGCCCACCGCTCGTCGGTCCATCCCTGCCGCATCCGTCCCGGTCGGGCCGCACGTCATCGCGACGGCGGCACTCGATGTTGCCCGGATGAAGCGTACGGTGCCGGCACCCGGTACCGTCTGCACGGCCGCCCGCGACCGACCGCATGTCCGAGCGGTCGATAGTGGCCGTCGGCGACATTTCCCTATCTCGAACTCGAAAGCGAGGCGGTTGGTGGACGAATCGATGACCTGGTTGCAGGCGATCGTGTTGGGGGCGACGCAGGGGCTGACCGAGTTCCTGCCGGTGTCGTCCTCCGGGCATCTGCGGATCGTCTCCGAGGTCTTCTTCGGCTCGGACGCGGGCGCCTCCTTCACCGCGGTCACCCAATTGGGGACCGAAGCGGCGGTGCTGCTCTACTTCGCCAGGGATATCGCGCGGATCGTCATGGCCTGGTTCCGCGGCCTGTTCGACCGGCAC
The DNA here is from genome assembly GCF_001552615.1 of Millisia brevis NBRC 105863. Classification (GTDB taxonomy): domain Bacteria; phylum Actinomycetota; class Actinomycetes; order Mycobacteriales; family Mycobacteriaceae; genus Millisia; species Millisia brevis. The sequence goes on along the minus strand of NZ_BCRN01000002.1, from coordinate 32,647 downwards.
CAGCGCGACAACCTGGACTACCGCATCGGCTGGTATGTGATCATCGCCACGATCCCGATCGGCTTGCTCGGCTACGTCTTCCGCGACGAGATCCGCACCGGCGCCCGCAACCTGTGGCTGGTCGCCACGATGCTGATCGTCTTCGCCATCGTGATCGCCGCCGCGGAGAAGATCGGCTCCAAGCGTCGCCCGATCGAGAAGCTGACCGCCAAGGACGGCATCCTGATGGGCCTCGGCCAGTGCCTGGCGCTGATCCCGGGGGTGTCCCGCTCCGGCGCGACCTCCTCGGTCGGCCTCTTCCTCGGCCTCAAGCGCGAGGCGGCGGTGCGATTTTCGTTCCTGCTGGCGATCCCGGCGGTCACCGCATCGGGGCTGTTCTCCCTCCCGGACGCCTTCCAACCGTCGGGTGCGGGGTTGCAGGCCTCCGGCGCCCAACTTCTGGTGGCGACCCTGGTGTCGTTCGGATTGGGCTACGCGTCGATCGCCTGGCTGCTGCGGTTCGTCGCCAACCACTCGATGTACTGGTTTGCCGGCTACCGCATCATCGTCGGCGTCGCGGTGATGATTCTGCTGGCGACCGGCACCGTTGCGGCGACCTGACCACACCCGGTGCAAGCTGGGCCGAACAGGTGCCGGGCCTGCGGCCGGCTGGGCCGAACAGGCGCCGGCCTCCGGCCGGCTAGGCTGAACGCATGACGGTGATCCTGCTGCGGCACGGTCGGTCGACCGCCAATACCGGACACGTATTGGCCGGTCGAACGGCCGGTGTCGAGCTGGACGAGCGGGGCCGCGGCCAGGCTCGCGACGTGGTGACTCGGCTGGCCGACGTGCGGATCGACGCGATCGTGCGCTCCCCGCTGGTGCGCTGCGAGCAGACGGTCGGGCCGCTCGCGGCCGAGCGCGGCCTCGAGGTCGGAGTCGACGAACGGCTGATCGAGGTCGACTACGGATCGTGGACCGGCCGCACGATCGGCGAACTGGTGAAGGAACCGCTGTGGCGGGTGGTCCAGGATCATCCGTCCGCAGCGATCTTCCCCGAGGGTGAGGGTCTGGCCGCCGTGCAGGCGCGGGCGGTCGCCGCGGTCCGCGAGATCGACGCACGACTGCGCGAACGGCTCGAACGCGAACCGGTCTGGGTGGCCTGCTCGCACGGGGACGTCATCAAGGCGCTGATCGCCGACGCCCTGGGCACCCACCTCGACTCGTTCCAGCGCATCGTGGCCGATCCCGCCTCGATGTCGGTGCTGCGCTATACCGCGACGCGCCCCTTCGTCCTGGGGATGAACCTGCAGGGTGGCGAGTTGCCGTCGGCGCTGCGGACCCCGGAGAAACCACCGGCGGGAGTCGATATCGCCACATTGCCCGATCCGCCGGAGCACCCGCCGGCGCCGGCGGTGGAGGTCCCGGAAGGTGACGCCGTTCCCGGAGGTGGGAGATAGGCAGCATCGCTCTCGGTCGGCAACTAATCTGACAACAGTCGCCCAATCACAACCCGAGGTTCGGAGGTGCGAGGTGGCCCGCGCCATACATGTCTTCCGCTCACCCGACCGTTTCGTGGCCGGGACGGTAGGTGAACCGGGGGATCGGGAGTTCTATCTGCAGGCGGTGCACCGGGCCCGGGTGATCAGCGTCGTCCTGGAAAAGCAGCAGGTCCAGGTCCTGGCCGACCGCGTCGATCAGCTGCTCGACGAGGTGGCCCGGCGGTTCGGCACCGACGTGCCGCCGCAGAGCCCGGAGGTCGGCGATACCGATCCCTTGGTCGCGCCGATCGACGCGGAATTCCGGGTCGGCACGATGGGCCTCGGGTGGGATGCCGACGCGCAGGCGGTCGTGGTCGAACTGTTGGCGGTCTCCGAAACCGAGGTCGACGAATCGGTCGTCCTCGCCGACGGCGACGAGGGCCCCGACGCCATGCGAGTCTTCCTCACACCGGCTCAGGCCCGCGAATTCGCCACCCGCAGCGAACGTGTGGTCGCCGCCGGCCGGCGCGCCTGCCCGCTGTGCGGGGAACCGCTCGCCCCCGAGGGGCATATGTGCATCCGCTTGAACGGATATCGACGCGATGCGGTCGCCTTCGCGTTCGAATCCGATTCCGACGATGAGCCCGACGACGACGCCGGTGAGTGAGGCGTTCGCGTCCGGTACCCCCGACCCCACGGGCGGCGAGCACATCCCCACCGCGCTGGCGTCCGGTGTGCTGCGCCCGTTGGGACGGCTGAACACCGCGAGCAATGTCACGTTGCTGTGCGAGGTCGACGGTGGTGACGGGCTGCGGGCGGTCTACAAGCCGGTGCGCGGCGAGGCGCCGCTGTGGGATTTCCCCGACGGCACCCTGGCCGGACGCGAAGTCGCCGCCTACCGCATCTCGGAGGCCCTGGGGTGGGGGATCGTGCCGCCGACGATCCTGCGGGACGGGCCGGTCGGGCCGGGGATGGTCCAGCGGTGGATCGACACCGACGACCTCGAGGACCCCGCCGCCCCCGACGACGCCGATGACCCCGCCGACACTGCTGACACCGACGATGCCGGGGGCCCGAAGCTCGACCCGGTCGACCTGTGCCCGGCCGGCGAGATTCCGGCCGGCTGGATTCCAATTCTGGAGGCTGTGGACCAGCACGACCGACCTATCGTTCTGGTACATGCCGACCTGCCGGAACTGCGTCGGATGGCCGTCTTCGACGTGCTGATCAACAACGCGGATCGCAAGGGCGGGCACGTCCTTCGGGATGCGAGCGGCCGGATCTTCGGCATCGATCACGGGGTGACCCTGCACAGCCGAAACAAGCTGCGGACGGTCCTGTGGGGCTGGGCCGGCACCCCGATCGACCCGGAGACCGTCGCGGACATCCGACGGCTGGTGGACCGGATCGACAACGGCCTCGGCGAGGAATTGGACGAGTACCTCACCGAGGCGGAGGTCGCCGCCCTGTGGATGCGGGCCTCGGAACTGGTGGAGACGCCGGTCATGCCGCTGCCACCGAGCTCTCGGCCGATCCCGTGGCCGGCCTTCTGACCGCTACATTGGATTCCATGCGCTCCTGGTCCGAAGTCGAAATCCCCACCGTCGCCCGCTCCGGGGAGTCCGCGACGGTCGACTCGGGGGCGGCACTTCGCTTGTACGACAGTGCCGATCGCGCCGTGCGCCCGGTGGCGGCGGGCCCGGACGCCGGCATGTACGTCTGCGGCATCACCCCGTACGACGCCACCCATCTCGGCCATGCGGCGACCTACGTCACGTTCGACGTGATCAACCGGGTGCTGCGTGACGCGGGCCATCGGGTGACCTACGTGCAGAACGTCACCGATGTGGACGATCCGCTCTTCGAGCGCGCCGAACGCGACGGCGTCGACTGGCGCACCCTCGGCGACCAGCAGACCGACCTGTTCCGGTCGGATATGGAGGCGCTGCGCGTGGTTCCGCCGGCCGAGTACGTCGGGGCGACCGATGCGATCGACGAGGTGGTCGCGGTCATCGAGAAGCTCCTCGCCGGCGGCGCGGCCTATGTGGTGGACGATCCGGCGTATCCGGACGTCTACTACCGGTACGACGCCACCGAGCAGTTCGGCTACGAATCCGGCTTCGACCGGGCGACGATGGACACCCTCTTCGCCGAGCGCGGCGGCGACCCGGACCGGCCGGGCAAGCGCGATCCGCTCGACGCCCTGCTGTGGCGGGCGCACCGCGAGGGCGAGCCGTCCTGGCCCGCCCCCTTCGGCGCCGGCAGGCCGGGCTGGCATATCGAGTGTTCGGCGATGGCGGTCAACCGGCTCGGCTTCGGGTTCGACATCCAGGGTGGTGGCTCGGACCTGATCTTCCCGCATCACGAGTTCTCCGCCGCGCACGCCGAGGCGGCCGAGTCGTCGAGTGACGGTGGACGTTTCGCTCGGCACTATGTGCACGCCGGCATGATCGGCTACCAGGGCACCAAGATGTCCAAGAGCCTGGGCAATCTGGTCCTGGTCTCGCAATTGACCGCCCGCGGTGTCGATCCCGCGGCGATTCGGTTGGCGCTCTACGCCGACCACTACCGGTCCAACCGCGAATGGACCGACACACTTCTCGAGCAGGCGATCGAACGGCTGGCGCTGTGGCGCGCCGCGTTCGCGTTGCCGTCCGCGCAACCGGCCGACGAGGCGATCGAGCGGCTGCGCCGACACCTCGCCGACGATCTCGACACCCCTGCGGCCCTCGACACCGTCGACGCCTGGGCTCGCCACGCCCTGGCGGCCGGCGGACCCGATGCCGAGGCTCCGCGTCGGATGGGCGAGGCGGTCGACGCGCTGCTCGGCGTCCTGCCCGCCTGATCGTTCTTCGCTCATTCGAGCGGGAATTCTCGAACGACAAGGAACCCGCACGGTCGAGGCGACCGTGCGGGTCCGTTGTTCGATCGGACGGGTGCTGCGTCAGCAGCCGGCGCTACCGGTCGGGATGCCGAGGGCACACCAGAACGGCTTCGTCGCACCGGGTTCCGCCGGCGCGGGGGTGGTCCCTCCCGGCGCGGCGCCGGTGGGCAGGGTGATATCGCGCGGCGGAGCGACGACGCGGATATTGCCCCCGGGACCGCCGGGGTCGGTGCAGACCGCCTGCATCGAGAACGTTCCGTTGGTGCGACCCCAGTTGATGGTCACCGCCCCCAGTGGGTTGACGAACACCTTGTCGCTCTCGGCGAAGAACGGTGTCATCTGCTGGATCCAGCACTGCGGTACCGCACCGCTGGAGGTGTTGACCCCGGTGAAGTCGGCCCGGATGTTGTTGCCATCGGCCGTCAGAGTGGCGGTGCCGTTCTGGACGACCGCGCCGGCGGTGGCGGGTGTGGTGAGAAGAAGTGCTGCGCCCAGGGAGGCGGCAGCGGCGGCGGATTTCGCGAGTGATGTCATGGCTGATCCCAGGTGTCGAGCCTCGTACGCCGCGTGACGTCCCGTCGACCCCTCGGGTGCGGTCGACGGTCCGCCACGGGCGTCGGGTCGTCGGGCGACATCGGGTGACCACCCGATGACATCCGCTGCCGTCCCGGCGGCCCGAGATGCGCGATCGGAAGCGCATCCGAGATCAGTGTGCGATCACCGCGGTCGGGTGGCCGGCGTAGCCGAATACGTGCATTTCGGACATACAGCCGCCCCGCTACCTGTCCGGACCCTTCGTTTTCGAACGGGACCGCTCGTCGTCGGCGGGGAGCCGACCCGATCCGGCGTCCGCGGGTCAGTCGTCGGCGACGGTGACCGTGACGTCGATATTGCCGCGGGTGGCGTTCGAGTACGGACATACCTGGTGTAGGTTCTCGGATTCGGTGTCAGTTTCTCAATTTCATGTCAGTCGCCTGTCAGCGGCGTGTCGGTTTCTCAAATTCGTGTCAGTAGCGGGACCCTGAAAAAGTGCCCCGGACCAGCGAGGTTGAGGTCAGGTACGTGCAGGAATCAGGTGATCCTGTCGCGACGACCCTCGCTGCGGCAGATCCCTATCGGATGATCCTGGGCCTGCCGGTACGGAAAGTCCGCAGTCACCCCCATCAGCGCCACTATTCCGGGATGTTCTGGTCGGCCACCAACCGTGGCCACGTCCTCTACGAGAGCCGACTCGAACTGGACCGGTTGTGGCTGGCGGACTACGCACCGGAAGTGGTGCGGATCGCCGCACAGCCGATGTGGCTGTGCGGCCCGGACGGGAAGACCATGCGTCGGCATGCGCCCGATCTGCTGCTCCAACGCACAGACGGCGGATTCACGGTCGTCGACGTCAAACCCGCCGAGTTCGCCCGTCGCGACGCAGTTGCGCAGGTGTTCGCCTGGACCGAACGACTGTGTTCGAGTCGGGGCTGGTCGTATGAAGTGTGGACCGGTGCAAACCCAGTAGTGCTGGCGAACCTCCGAATCCTCGGGGGCGCTCGTCGTAGCGAGTGGATCGACCCCGCGGTGATGAGGGCACTCGACAGCGTCGCAGTGCCCGGGATGACCCTCGACGACCTCGCCGCATCGGTGAACAGGCCCGGCTCGCGAATCGCGGTGCTGGCGAAGCTGTGGTCCGGTCTGTGGTCGGTGGACCTGACGGTGCCGCTGTCCGGACAGTCGCAGGTGTCCGGTGTAAGGAGCACGCCGTGACCAACATCGTCGAACTACGTGCAGGAATCAAGGTCTGGCTCGACGGCTGCTCATGGGAAGTCGTGGCGCTGCAGGGACACGATGTCACCCTCCGGTCCGGAGAGCGGATGCAGCGTGTCGCGGTCACCGAGATCGCGGCACGGGGAACAGCGATCTCACCGCCGGACGACACCGCCTCCGCTGACCCTGCTGCCGTAGTGCTCTCCTCGCTGACCGCAACCCAGATTCAGGAACTGGAAACACGAGCCGAACACGTCCGCGGCATCCTGACCGAGGTTGCGACCTCCGGCGCCGAACTCGAATCGGTGTTGGCCACCAGAGCGGCGGAACTTCACGTCTCTGTGCGCACCCTGTACCGCTGGATCGCCGGATACCGCGCGGCAGGAGTTGCCGGACTCACGGACAGTCGGATCCGTAGCCGCTACGCCACCAGTGTCGATCACCGGTGGGACGCAGCATGTGTGCGGGTGCTCGATAGGTACGTCACCGTCTCGACCCCGACGATCGGCGCGGTCATCGATGCCGTTGCCAAGGACCTGGAAGCAGAATTCGGGCCGGGCATGGTGCCGTTGCCCTCCCTGAGCACGGCATACCGGCGGGTGAAGACATTGTCGAAGGGGCGGCACGCGTTCGGTAGCGCGAAAGGCCGGCGGTCGGTGGCGGACCGGCCCCGCGGTGTCCTCGGCCGACTGCGCGCGACCCGTCCGGGGGAGTACGTGGTGCTCGATACCACCGCGCTGGATGTGTTCGCGATGGAACCGGTCACCATGCGCTGGGTTGGGGTGGAGTTGACCGTGGCGATGGACCTGTTCACCCGCTGCATCCTCGGACTGCGCCTGACACCGCTATCGACGCGGTCCCAGGACGTGGCGAATGTGCTGTACCAGTGCATCACTCCCGCCCGCGACACCGACCCGACTGCGGATCAACTCTGGCCGTATCACGGGGTGCCGCGAAACCTGCTCGTCGGCACCGAGTCCCCGGACGGGATCTCCCAGCGACGCGTCGGGGATCTACCGGCATGTCTGCCCGAGGCGATCGTCGTCGATCACGGCAAGCAGTACCTGTCCTCTCATGTGATCGGAGTCTGCGCCCGACTGGGTATCACCGTTCAGCCGGCGATCCCGCACAAGCCCACCGACAAACCCACCGTCGAACGCTTCTTCCGCACCCTGCGCGAATCACTGCTACAGCACCTGCCCGCCTACAAGGGCCCGGACGTGTACTCACGGGGCAAAGACGTCGAAGACGCCGCGTTCTACTACGCCAGCGAACTCGAGCAGATCATCCGGGAATGGGTGGGCCGGGTCTATCACCACACCCGACATGACGGGCTGTGCGTGCCGGAACTGCCGCGGGTGGGGTTTTCGCCGAGCGAGATGTTCGAGATCGGGGTCGCCAAATCGGGTGGTCTGCTGTTGCCGGCGAATCCGGATCTGGCGTATGAGTTCCTCGATGTGCGTTGGCGTACGATCCAGCACTACGGCGTCGAGGTCGACGGACTGCGTTACGACGGATCCGGGCTCACCTTGTATCGCACCACCCGTTCGCCGTATGGCGGTGTGCACGCCGGCAAGTGGCCGATCTTCGTCGACAATCACGACATCCGGCACGCCTGGTTCCAGGACCCGGACAGCCACCGTTGGCATCAGTTGGTGTGGGAGCACGGCGCTTGCCTGAACCAGCCGTTCAGCAGGGACGCCGCCGACTACGCCAAACGCATCGCCGTGCGCGAGCATCGCCACTTCGATCCCGCCGCCGCGGTACGGGATCTGCTGCTCGCGTGGAGCCGAGACGACGTCGCGACACGCCGCGACCGCGCCCTGGCCCGCCGACTCAGTGCCCACCGCCCGCATCCGGAAACCGAAGGACAGCAGTCCGGTATCGACGACGAACGCGACACTGCGTCCGTGCCGGGCGTCGCCGAGCTGCTCGACGAACTCGCCACCAGTCGAACTCAACGGTTGGAGGTGGTCGACGACGTCGACGTATTCGACCGGTACTACGCGGAGCATCCCGACGAAGACGTGTTCGAGGTGTTCGACGAATGAACCCCTGGGCCACCTGGCTGGCAACGTATGGCACTGTCCGCTACCAGCTCTCCCGCAAACAGGGCTGGCACGCCTTCGTCACCGCCCCACCGCGTGAACCGTTCGAGGTCCTCTCCCGCACCGCGATGTCCCGACTGTCGCAGGAGGAGCTCGAGGACTACAACGAAGCCCGGATGGTGTGGAACGCGAACCTGCCGACGATCAAGACCAGCCAACTCGCCGCCGCCTACGGGATCTGCGATCAGGTGATGGCCTCGGCGTATCGGGACGGCGACAAGCTGCGCGGCTCGGTGGTCATCGACGCCGAACCCGGCCTCGGCAAGACCACCATCGCCACCCGCTATGCCCGCGACGTCCACCGGCGAGTTCTGCGCCGCGACGGACCCCTCACCGTGGAGGGGCATCAACGGTGGCCGGTGGCGTTCATCCCGCTCAGCGCCGGGGTCACCCTCAAAGGCCTCAATCAGCAGATCCTGCGGTTCTACGGCCATCCGGCCGTGGACCGTGCCTCCACCTCGAAACTCGGGGCCTTGGCGGTGGACTGTGTCACCTCCTGCGGTACCCGGTTGATCGTGCTCGACGATCTGCACTTCGTCGACTTCCGGCACCGCAACGGCCTGGAGGTATCGAACCATCTCAAGGGTTTGGCCAACGACATGGCCGCTACCTTCATTTACGTCGGGGTGAATCTGACCGCCAAACGCTTCTTCGACGAAGGCCTGCTCGGCGAGCACACCGTCTACGCCCAGACCAGCCGCCGCGCCACCCGCTGCCCGGTTGCCCCGTTCAGCATCGACACCGACACCGGGATGCGCGGCTGGCTCGCGCTGCTGCGCACCGCCGAAGAACACCTCACCCTCGCCGGCAGCCATGACGGGATGCTGTGCGAGCATGCTCGGCTGCTGCACCGCCGCACCCAGGGGCGGATCGCGTCGTTGACGAATCTGCTCGACCGGATCTCGTATCTCGCGATCGTCACCGGCGTCGAAGCCGTCACTGCTGAGTTGATTACGACCGCGACCGTCGACAATGCCAGCGAATCCGCCGCCCGCACCGGCTGATACCGGCTGGTCCCGCCCTGGCCGGCTCAGTGGTTGGGGAACCACTATGGCCACGATAAGAGTCGACCGGTGGCCGATCACCGTGCAACTACATCCCGCCGAGTATCTGCCGGGCTGGCTGATGCGCGTCGGCTGTCGCTACCAACTGACCCCGATCCAGATTTTGCGCGAGCTCCGTGTGCCGCGGAGCCCGACCGGATATCACCTCGTTCTCGAGCACCTGAGCCTGCACGCTCGGTGGATCGCCGCTCACCTCGGTGTCCCTGCCGGTGACCTGCGCGCCGCCCTGTGGGGCCGGCCGATCGATGCCGCCGCGGCACGGTACCTGGTGCACCACCGCCACATTCGGCCCGACCGGGGAGGATCGCGTTTCTGTGCCCGATGCCTGGCCGAACCCGATCCGTGGTGGCATGCAGGCTGGGCCAATCCGCTGCTGCCGCTCTGTGTACGCCACCAGGTGTATCTGCAGTCGACATGCGAAGGCTGCGGTCAGGTGCCGTGGACAGGAACGGCGTGGATGAGCGCTCTGGCCCCGCCGTGGCAGTGCCCGCAGCGCCATGCTCGCGAACCGCAACGCCCGGGGCGTGTGAGACCGTTCTGCCGATACGACCTGCGTGACGCTGCTGTCCTCGCTGCACCGGCGAAGCTGTGTCATGCCCAGCAGAATCTGATCGAGTTCGCTGCCCTCGCCGACCTTCAGCCGAGCCGACAGTTGCGCTACGGCACCACCGACATGCCCATCACCGAGGTGCTCGACGAGCTGTGCCGTCGATTCGTCGACACGATCGGCTCTCCCGTGCGAGGACCTGGCGACCGGCCTGGACAGTCTGAGCAAGGCGATCCTCCCGCGAGGCAGAACTGGCATGCGACCCGTTGGCCGTTCCAGGCTGGGAGCCAGCCGGCCAGTCTGTGAACGTCCCTTGAGTCGTGACGAGCCGGTCCGAGAATCCGCCAGCCGTCATCATTCGCGACCGTTGTCGGAGTCCGCACTGGCGGAGTAGAACGCGCGTTGTCCCGCTCCCTCCGCTTGATTAATCATGTTTCCTCAATATCATCGTTTTATGACGATGAATGAGCGAGCGACGACCTGCTTCGGTGAAAGTCTCGACTCTGCAGCAGCGTTGTTCCACAGTCTCTCCGACGGCACCCGCCTGGCCATCGTGCGCCGCCTCGCCGCCGGGGAATCCCGAGTAGCGGACCTGGTCGGCGAGCTGGGATTGGCGCAATCGACAGTGTCGGCGCACGTGGCATGCCTGCGGGACTGCGGCCTGGTGCAAGGCCGCCCGCAGGGCCGGCAGGTGTTCTACTCGCTGGCCCGACTGGAACTGCTCGACCTGCTGGCCTCGGCCGAAACCCTCCTGGCCGCCACGGGCAACGCCGTCGCGCTGTGCCCGAACTACGGCACCGACACCGACACGGGAGTGACGGCATGAGCGACGCCTGCGGATGCGGCCCCGACGAACCCCGCGTCGAGGGCGAAGACGACCAGGAGCCCGACAAGTGGTGGCAGGTCACCGAGATCCGGGCGGCCGCCGCCGCGGGTGTCCTGCTGATTGCGGCCCTGATCGTCCGCGTCACCGGTGGGCCCGACGCTCTCGGGACGGGCTTCGAGGCGGTGGCGCTGGTCGTCGCCGGCTACACCTTCGTCCCCTCGACCCTCAAGCGGCTGGCCCGCGGCAAGATCGGGGTCGGGACCCTGATGACGATCGCTGCCGTCGGCGCCGTGCTGCTCGGCGAGGTCGGCGAAGCCGCGATGCTCGCGTTCCTGTTCGCCATCAGTGAGGGTCTCGAAGAGTACGCGGTCACTCGCACCCGACGGGGCCTGCGCGCCCTGCTGAATCTGGTGCCGGACACTGCCACCGTCCTGCGCGGCGGCCGTGAACAGACCGTCGCCCCCGCGGAGTTGGGGCTCGGGGAGATCATGATCGTCAAACCCGGGGAGCGGCTCGCCACCGACGGCACCATCCGCACCGGGCGCACCGCCCTGGACACCTCCGCGATCACCGGGGAATCGGTGCCGGTCGAGGCCGGACTGGGCTCCGAGGTGTTCGCCGGGTCGATCAACGGCACCGGCGTGCTCGAGGTCGAGGTCACCGCCGGCGCGCAGGACAACTCGCTGGCCAAGATCGTGAAAATCGTGGAGGCCGAGCAATCCCGCAAGGGCGAGGCCCAGCGTCTGGCCGACAAGATCGCCAAGCCCCTGGTGCCGGGAGTGATGGTTGCCGCGGCGTTGATCGCCGCGATCGGCAGCGTATTCGGTGATCCGCTGGTGTGGATCGAACGCGCCCTCGTCGTGCTGGTCGCCGCGTCCCCGTGTGCGCTGGCCATCGCGATCCCGGTGACCGTGGTCGCCGCGATCGGCGCCGCCTCCAAGCTCGGCGTCCTGGTCAAGGGCGGGGCCGCCCTCGAAGCGTTGGGCCGTATCCGCACCGTCGCGCTGGACAAGACCGGCACCCTGACCCGCAACCGACCCGAGGTCATCGACGTCGCCACCACCGGCGACGCCACCCGCGCCGACGTCATGAACGTCGCCGCCGCACTCGAGGCCCGCAGCGAACACCCCCTCGCCACAGCGATCCTCGCCGCCGTCGACGACTACACACCAGCCGAGGACGTCGACGCGGTCCCCGGCGCCGGACTGACCGGACACCTCGACGGCACCCCCGCCCGTCTGGGCCGGCCGGGGTGGATCGACCCCGGCCCCCTCGCCGCCGATATCGAGCGGATGCAGCACGCCGGAGCCACCGCGGTGCTCATCGAACGCGGCGGCACCCTGATCGGGGCGATCTCGGTGCGCGACGAACTGCGCCCCGAGGCCCGCGACGTGGTTGCTGGGCTACGCCGCGACGGTTACACCGTGGCGATGCTCACCGGCGACAACGAGCGCACCGCACGCGCGTTGGCCGCCGACGTCGGTATCGACGAGGTGCACGCGGACCTGCGTCCGGAGGACAAGGCCCGCATCGTGCACACCCTCCGCAAGACGCGGCCGACGGCGATGGTCGGCGACGGCGTCAACGACGCCCCCGCCTTGGCGACCGCCGACCTGGGTATCGCGATGGGCGCGATGGGCACCGACGTGGCCATCGAGACCGCCGACGTCGCTTTGATGGGTGAGGACCTGCGGCACCTGCCGCAAGCCCTGCAGCATGCCCGGCGGTCACGGACGATCATGTTGCAGAACGTCGGCCTCTCGCTGGCGATCATCACCGTCCTGATGCCGCTGGCGCTGTTCGGGGTACTCGGCCTGGCGGCGGTTGTCCTGGTTCACGAGGTCGCCGAGATCATCGTGATCGCCAACGGGGTCCGCGCCGGACGCGCTCGCCCCCTGACAATCTCCGGATCGGCGGCACCTGCGTCGAATCCTGGGGTACGAGAATCCTTTTCTTCCTGAAGGGCCTTCCATGAGTCCAATGCCTGCAACTGTCCGAGCCTGGTATGCCGCGGAGATGACCGCCGCTCGACACACTCACACTGCAGCCGAGCGGTGGACCCATCTCGAACGCGCGCACATCCTGTCGCAGCCCTACCCGTGGCCGCACACTCGCAATCACCTCGCCATGCTCGGTCTCGCGGTGCGTCAACGCGACCGTCGCGAAGCCCTTGGGCAGATCATCCGGATCATGGTTGCTGCCCCCGGTTCCGCGCTCGGGGGTTACCCCGAAGGCAACACCGGCCGCGTCGCTGCAGGGTTGATGACCCCCATGCCGATTCCCGCCGATCTGACCGACGTCCTCACTGGCACAGCGTGATCCGAATCGTGGCTTCAGGCATGTCTCACACGAACGACATGAGTGGACGACCCGGCCCGGTGCTGGCGGATCAACGCACCGGTGCCGGATGCCGTTCGGCCAGCTGTCCCAACGCGGTGATTCCGACCGGTTCGCTGACGGCCAGCGGAATCACCGCACACCGATTGGCGAGTTCGTCCCGGACCGTGTCGATCTGCTCGAGTTCGGCAACCGCTCGCTGCCGCAGCAGCGGCGCGGTGGGCGCCGCCGCGGCCAGGGAATTGTTGACCACCCACCCCCACGGCTCGATACCAGCGCGCCGCAGATCATCCTGCAAACCGGCCGCCTCGAGCACCGGGGTGGTCTCGGCAAGAGTGACCAGCACAATCTTGGTCTGCGCCGGGTCCTGCAGCCGCATCAGCGGGGTGGTGAAGCGCCCGCCATCGCCCATCTGCCGGGCGATCTCCCGGTGATACGACCCGGTCGCATCGAGCAACAGCAGGGTATGCCCGGTGGGGGCGGTATCGACGACGACGAACTTGCGGCGTGATTCGTGAATCACCTTCGAAAAGGCCTGGAACACCGCGACCTCCTCGGTGCACGGGGAGAGCAGGTCCTCGGCGAGAGTGGCGCGGCCGGCCTCATCGAGCCCGGCGCCCTTGGTAGCCAGCACCTGGTCTCGGTAGGTCTCGCTCGCCTCATGAGGGTCGATGCGGGACACCTCGAGGTGATCGAGCTCCCCGGCGAGAGTCTCGGTCAGATGCGCGGCGGGGTCGGTGGTGGTCAGATGCACATCGTGGCCACGGCAGGCCAGGGCCACCGCGATCGCGGCGGCAACAGTGGTTTTGCCGACCCCGCCTTTGCCCATGCACATCACCAGTCCGGGCCCGTCGGCCTCGATCGCATCGACCAGATCCGCTAACGGGGCCTCGGCGACCGCGGCAAGCCCCGGATCGGTCCCGGTGGTCATTGCCGTGGTGGTGGTGGTGGTGTCGAACAGGGTGCTCAAAGCGTCGAGGCCGACCATGTTGACCGGCTTGAGTTCCACCAGATCGGTGGGCAGCGCGGCGATCGCGGCGCCGCGACCCGCCAGTGCGGCCTGTTCACGCTGGTACACGGCGGTAGCCAGCGGGTCGGTGTCGTCGGCCGGGTCGGGCAGCACGCCGTTGACGACCACATGCTGTCTCGTCATGCCGATCGCGGCGAGTTCGCTGTGGGTGCGGGCGATCTCGGCCAGAGCGGCGCGGTTCGCGCGTGCCACGAGCACCAGGCGGGTGCGGCCGGGGTCTGACAACGCCTCGACCGCGCCGGCGTACATGGCTTTCTGCTTGTCGAGCCCGGCCAGCGGTCCGAGGCAGGACGCGTCGCCCTTGCCGTGGTCGAGGAATTCGGTCCAGTTACCGGGCAGTTGCAGCAGCCGGATGGTATGGCCGGTGGGGGCGGTGTCGAACAGCACGTGATCGAACCCGGCGACCCGGCCGTCGGGATCGGTAAGCAGCGAGGTGAATTCGTCGAACGAGGCGACTTCGGTGGTGCACGAGCCGGACAGCTGTTCGGTGATCGAGGCGATCTCCGCCTCCGGGAGCAGTCCGCGGACAGGGCCGACGATCCGTTCGCGGTAGGCGGCGGCGGCCTCCTCGGGGTCGATCTCGAGCGCGCAGAGCCCCGGCACCGCGGGGACCTCGGTGATCGTGTTGCCGATGCTCAGACCGAAGACCTGCCCGACATTGGAGGCGGGGTCGGTCGAGACGAGCAGCACCTTCTTTCCGGCCCGGGCCAGGCGCACCGCCGACGCGCACGCGATGGAGGTCTTACCGACCCCACCTTTACCGGTGAAGAACACGAACCGGGGCGGGTCGGTCAGGAACGTGAGGTCGGCGGCAGCCATGAAAACAGGTACTCCTCGTCGGACGGGTATCGGCGGGCGGGATACGGATCTACATGGTCAGCAGCAGGTGGACTCGCCCGGGGTGCAGCAGGAGTCGCTGTCGTCGGCGAGCCCGAGCATCGTCACCCCGGACGGCGGCGCGGGTACCTCGAGGCCGGCCCAGGTGGCGAGCTCGGTGCGGGTCGGGTAGCGCCCGGTAGCGACGGTGACGTCGTCGACGAGCACGAGCGGCAGCCCGTCCGATCCGGCGAGTTCGAGGAATTTCTTGACGGTCTCGTTGTGGGCGAACGCGAGCGGGTCGTTGGCCAGGTTGTGGCGGGTGATGGCGGCGCCCTGCTCGGTCAGCGCGGCCATGTCGGCGGTGAAGGTGACCAGGTTCTGGTCGAGGTCCTCGCCGCACACGCCGGTGTTGCAGCACAGGGCCGGTTCGAAGACTGCGATGGTGCTCATAGGTATCAGGTATTCCTTCAGTGCTCGAGGGCGAACAGAGTTTCCGGGACGAACTCGGTTATCGGGCGTCGGCGTCGGAAAGCAGCCGGGTAGCGAGCTCCTCGACGCGGACGGCGATGTCATCGCGCACCAGGCGCATCCGCTCGATGCCGTCGATGCCGCGCTCGGACGGCTCATCGGTGTCCCAGTTCTCCACGCGTACCCCGGCGGGCGCATCGACGCGGGCTTCGCCGCCGAGGGTGACCACCAGGTCGACTTCGGTGAGGAGCTGCGGGTCGATCGGCTTGGGATACTCACCTGCGATGGGGGCGCCGACCTCGCCGAGGACCTGCATCGACAGTGCGTTCAGCGACGATCCGGGCGTGGTGCCGGCGGAATGGACAGCGATCCGGTCGCCTGTGGTCTTACGCATGAGGGCGGCAGCCATCTGGGATTTGCCGCCGTTCTTGACACACACGAACAGCACCGAAGCAGTGGGCACGAGAGTGGTCCTTCCCGAGGTTCTCGGATTGACTACTGAATTGATGACAGTCAATATAGACGCATGTCGAATCAGCTGTCGAGTGAGACCGAGCCGTGCTGCCCACCGCTCGCACGGGAGCCTCTCACCTCCGATTGGGCCGGCGATCTGGCCCGCATGTTCAAAGCGCTCGGTGATCCGGTGCGGCTGCGCATGCTCAGCATGATCGCCAGCCACCAGGGCGGGGAGAGCTGTGTGTGCGACATCAGCCCCGCCTTCGACCTGTCGCAACCGACCATCTCACATCACCTCAAGGTGCTGCGCGAAGCCGGACTGCTCGACTGTGAGCGCCGCGGCACCTGGGTGTACTACCGGGTGATCCCCGCCGCCCTCGAGCAACTCTCCGCGGTGCTCGCCACCGAATCCGGGGTGTTGCCAGGGTCGGCCTGCACCTGCACCTGCGCCCCGACCGAAGCCCTTCAGGAGATCGTCTCGTGACCACCACCGAACACCGGTCCGTCGCCGGCAAGATGTCGGTCCTCGACCGGTTCCTGGCCGTGTGGATCGGCATCGCCATGGTCGCCGGTCTGCTGCTCGGCCGCCTCATACCTGGGCTCGGCGACGCACTGAGCGTCATCGAGATCGACAACATCTCCCTGCCGATCGCCCTCGGTCTGTTGATCATGATGTACCCGGTGCTCGCGAAGGTGCGCTACGACCGCCTCGACACCGTCACGGGCGATCGCAAGCTGCTGATCTCCTCGCTGATCCTCAACTGGGTGCTCGGCCCGGCATTGATGTTCGCCCTCGCCTGGCTGCTGCTGCCCGACCTGCCCGAGTATCGCACCGGCCTGATCATCGTCGGCCTGGCTCGCTGCATCGCGATGGTCATCATCTGGAACGACCTCGCCTGCGGCGACCGCGAAGCCGCCGCCGTACTGGTTGCGATCAACTCGATGTTCCAGGTGATCATGTTCGCGGTGCTCGGCTGGTTCTACCTGTCGGTCCTGCCCGGCTGGCTCGGTCTCGAACAGACCACCCTCGATGTCTCGCCGTGGCAGATCGCCAAGTCGGTGCTGATCTTCCTCGGTATCCCGCTCGTCGCCGGTTTCTTGACCCGCCATTTCGGCGAGAAGGCCAAGGGCCGCGAGTGGTACGAGGAGACGTTCCTGCCGAAGATCGGTCCGTGGGCGCTCTACGGGCTGCTGTTCACGATCGTGATCCTGTTCGCGCTGCAGGGCGAGCAGATCACCTCGCAGCCGTGGGACGTGGTGCGGATTGCGTTGCCGCTGCTCGCGTACTTCATCCTCATGTGGGGCGGCGGGTTCCTGTTCGGTGCGGCGGTCGGGCTCGGTTACGAGCGCACCACCACGCTCGCGTTCACCGCCGCCGGAAACAACTTCGAGCTCGCCATCGCCGTCGCGATCGGCACCTTCGGGGTCACCTCCGGTCAGGCGTTGGCCGGGGTGGTGGGCCCGCTCATCGAGGTGCCCGTTCTTGTTGCTCTGATCTACGTCTCGCTTGCTCTGCGGAAGCGTTTCACCCGTTCGTCTGCCCCCGCTGTGTCGTAAGGACCGCCCACGTCAGGAGATGTCGATGTCCCAGCACGCTGCTCAGCCGGAACTACTGATGCCTCAGGCGGTGCTGCACCGCAGCGCCGAACATCTCGCCGAGAAGTATGCCGGGGTGTTCTCGGCGCAGACCGTCGAGCGGATGGTGTTCGAGTCGTATGCGGCG
Organism: Millisia brevis NBRC 105863; assembly: GCF_001552615.1. Classification (GTDB taxonomy): domain Bacteria; phylum Actinomycetota; class Actinomycetes; order Mycobacteriales; family Mycobacteriaceae; genus Millisia; species Millisia brevis. The sequence continues at coordinate 15,173 of NZ_BCRN01000002.1, read as the reverse complement.
CTGCGGCGCACCGCCAAGATCCACACTCACCTGCCCTCGCTGGCCACCCGCTTCGCGGGCGAACGCCTCACGGCTCTGGCGCAGGCCGAGGGCGCCGTGCCGAAGGATGTGCCGGAGGTGCTGTTCGTGTGCGTGCGCAACAGCGGACGCTCGCAGATGGCCGCGGCACTGCTGGCCCATCACGGCGCCGGGCGGGTGCACGTGCGCTCCGCCGGATCGGCTCCTGCGGCGGCGATTCATCCTGTCGTGGTCGAGGCGATGGCCGAGATCGGGCTCGATCTCGGCGGCGAATATCCCAAACCCCTGACCGACGATGTGGTGGCAGCCGCCGATGTGGTGATCACCATGGGGTGCGGTGATGCGTGCGCGGTGTATCCGGGTAAGCGCTACCTCGACTGGTCGTTGATCGATCCGGACGACGAGTCGCTGGGCACGGTGCGCACCATCCGCGACGATATCGACACTCGCGTGCGGGCTTTGCTGGCGGAACTCGACACCGTTTCTGCCTGAATTCGCTTCGAAAGGACGTCTGTTTTCATGACCACTGATTCCTCGACCGACCGCACACCCTCGGTGTTGTTCGTGTGTGTGCACAACGCGGGCCGTTCCCAGATGGCCGCGGGGTTCCTCACTGCGCTGGTCGGCGACCGGGTCGAGGTCCGCTCCGCAGGCTCTGCTCCGGCCGAGCAGGTCAACCCGGCCGCCGTCGAGGCGATGGCCGAGGTGGGTATCGACATTTCCGCGCAGAACCCGAAGATTCTCACCGTCGATGCGGTGCAGGCCTCCGATGTGGTGATCACGATGGGGTGCGGCGACACGTGCCCGGTGTTTCCGGGCACCTCGTATCGGGATTGGGTGCTCGAGGATCCAGCCGGTCGAGGGGTCGAGGCGGTGCGTCCGATCCGCGACGAGATCAAAGCCAAGGTGGAGGCGCTGATCGCCGAGCTCGTTCCCGACGGCGCCCACGCCTGACAGGGGTGGGCGCCGATGACAACAAACATGACGGAGGCGTTCAGTCCCTCGAGTCGAGGGTCCGCGCTCGGAGGTCGTGAGTCCACGGATTGAGATGTGCCGGATACGGCAACACCGAAGCAGGCTCCGAGGTCAGACTGCAATGACGGGCAGTTCGATCGTAAAGCGTGCCCCACGGCCCGGCCCGTCACTGTGTGCTCGGATGCGGCCGTGGTGGGCTTCGACGAGGGTACGGGTGATGGTCAAGCCGATACCGCTGCCGCCGTGGCTGCGGTCGCGGGCGGTATCGGCACGGTAGAAGCGATCGAAGAGATGGTCAAGGTGCTCGGGAGCAATACCCTCACCGGTGTCTGCCACCGTGACCTCCACCCGATCGTTGCCGGCTCGTCTGCTGGTGACGGTGACCGTGCCGCCACAAGCGGTGTGACGCAGGGCATTGTCGAGCAGATTACCCAGGACCTGGCCGAGCCGATCGGGATCGACCGACACGACCATGGAATCGTCGAGACGGCTGTGCAAGTCGACGCCTTTGCTCTCGTACCGTTCGCGCACCGCATCGACCGCGGCGGTGACCAAGACGCCGGTGGTGGTGGGCACCGGCCGGATGCGGGTGAGGTGTTCTTCGGCGCGCGAGACCGCGGTGATGTCCTGGGCGAGACGCCCCAGCCGGTGGGTGGCCTCGCGCAACACGTGTCGAGTGTCGTCGTCGAGAGTGCGGACGCCGTCGTCGAGGGCTTCGAGATAAGAGTCGAGGGTCGCAATCGGGGTGCGCATCTCGTGGCCGAGGTCGGCGAGCATCCGGCGACGGGTACTTTCCGTGGCGCCGAGGCGGCGAGCGAGTTCGTTGACGGTGACGGCGAGTTCGTCGAATTCGCGGCCGAGACCGGGGCTGGGTACGCGGGTGTCGTACCGGCCACCGGCGATCCGGGCGGTCGAGGTGGTCACCGCGGTCAACGAGCGTTGAACACGCCGGGTGACGTACCAGCTCACCGCCAATGCCAGCAGCACCGCGACCGCGACCGCCAGACCCCAGGCAAGGACGATTGCCCAGGCGAACGCCTCTTCGACGTGCGCGGCCTGGCTGGAGTTGTGGTCGATGCCGGCCTGGCCGAGGTGATCGTGGAAGATGCCGGGCGCGAGGGCGGAGGCGACGAGCCACGCACTGGCGGCGCAGCCGATCACCACCACGGTCAGGGCGAGGAAGAGCCGGGTACCGAAACTCGATCCCGCCAGCGCTTGCCGGGGCGATGCGGCTGAATCTCGTCTGCGGTGGGGGCGCCGGGCCGTCATTGTCCGGCGCCCATCTTGTAGCCGACCCCGCGGACGGTGCGCACATAGCGGCCGCGGGTGGCGTCGTCGCCGAGTTTGCGGCGCAGATGACCGATGTGCACGTCGACCAGGTGTTCGTCGCCGGTCCAGCTCGGTCCCCACACCGCCTCGATCAGCTGGGCCCGGGTGAGCACGGTACCGGGATCGCGGGCCAGGGCAGCGAGGACGTCGAATTCGGTGCGAGTCAAGGCCACCGGCCTCCCGGCAACGGTGACGTCCCGGCCGTCGACATCGAGGGCCAGGTCCCCGGCGCGTCGGATCAGATCGGTGGTGGCGGTCTCGGCGGGTCCGGGTGTGGCGGTACTGGCGCGGGGACGGCGCAGCATGGCCTGGATGCGGGCCATCAATTCGCGGGGGCTGAACGGTTTACTCATGTAGTCGTCCGCGCCGACGGACAGCCCGATGAGGGTGTCGATTTCTTCGGTGCGGGCGGTGAGCATCACGACATAGGCGTCGGAGAACGTCCGCAGTTGCCGGCACACCTCGACCCCATCGAGTCCTGGCAAACCGAGATCGAGGACCACGACGTCGGGGTCGACCTGTCGGGCGAGGGCGACGGCGTCGGTGCCGTCGCCGGTGAGCGCGGTCTCGAACCCGTCGCGTTCGAGATACGAGCCGATCAGGTTCGCCAACGGTGCTTCGTCTTCGACGACCATCGCCCGCAACCCGGTCGACGGGCGCGGCGGCGCCGCAGGATCGCTGGTCGCGGTGGGAGTGCGAGCGGAGGAGTCCATGGCGTCCATCTTCACCAGCGGACACCGCTGCCGACGACGCAGTGGGGCTTCTTGAGCAAATCTTCATACGACCTCCACAGGAATCAGGGGGTACACGCGTCAGGCTTGAGACACCAACGGAGAAAGGAGGCGATCATGATGGGCTGGGCAGGAGAGCTGACCTGGACCGGATGGATCGTCATGGCCGTGTGCATGTTCGCGTTCTGGGCGGTGGTGCTCTACCTGGTGGCCATGATGTTCCGCACCGACCGTGCGAACGGGCCCGGCCGCACCCTCGAGGAGTCCGATCCGCTTCAGCTGCTCGAGGCGCGGTTCGCTCGCGGTGACATCGACTCCGATGAATTCGTGGCCCGTCGGCAGGTGCTGATGCACCCCGGCGACACCACGTCGGTCGAGCACCGGCAGGGGCAGGTTCATGGCTGAGCTGGGCCGTCGATCCTTCCTTCTCGGATCAATACTTGCCGGGGCCGGAGTCCTGATGGCGTGTTCCGGGTCGGGCTCACCGACCGGCGCCCCCGTGCAGGCCTCGTCGACTGCGGTGCGCCGTCTCGAACAGCAACGCCGCATCCCGGGTCAGCAGGTGGTCTCGGCGCGGTTGACGCCGCGTCCGGTCCAGGTGGACCTGGGCGGGCGCATCGTCTCGACCTGGGGATACGACGACACTCTGCCCGGTCCGCTGATCCGGGCCCGCGCCGGGGATCTGCTGCGGGTGGAGGTCGCCAACCAGCTGCCGGCGCAGACGAGTGTGCACTGGCACGGGCTGGCGTTGAGCAACGACATGGACGGTGTGCCCGGGCTGACCCAGGATCCCATCGCGGCCGGGGCCCGGTTCGATTACGAGTTCACCGTTCCGGATTCGGGTGCCTACTTCTATCATTCGCATTCCGGGCTGCAGCTCGACCGCGGCCTGTACGGCGCCCTGATCATCGACGACCCGAACGAGCCCGGCGACTACGACCACGACTGGATCGTGGTGCTCGACGACTGGCTCGACGGCACCGGCCGCACCCCCGACGATGTGGCCCGCGACCTCGGCATCGGCGCCACCGGTGAGGGTGGCGACGCCCCGATGGGCGGGATGAACCACGGCGCCATGGGCGGTATGGACGGTATGGATATGGGGGAGGAATCGATGCTCTCCCCGCTGCTCGGCGGCGCCGGGGACGTGAGCTATCCGCTTTTCCTGGTCGGCGGGCGTGTACCGGAAGACCCGATGGTGTTCACCGCGAGACCCGGGCAGCGGGCACGGATCAGGTTCATCAACGCCGGCGCGGACACCGCCTTCCGCGTCGCGCTCGGTGGGCACCGGATGACCGTCACCCACACCGACGGCTTCCCCGTCGTGCCGCAGGATACCGATGCGCTGCTGCTCGGGATGGGTGAGCGTGTCGACGTGCTCGTCACTCTCGGCGATGGCGTATTCCCGTTGTTCGCCCAGGCGGAAGGTAAGACCGGGCACGGGCAGGCCCTGGTGCGTACCGCTGCCGGCGCGCTGCCCGCCCAGTCGAGGCCCGGCGAGCTGGACCGGCAGGTGCTGCTCGGCACCGACCTGGCACCTCGGGAGTATGTGCGCCTGGCCGAGAAGGAGCACGATGTGTATCACAGCGTGGACATGGGCGGGACCATGTCGCCGTACCGGTGGACTCTCAATGGCCGCGCCCATCCCGACATCCCGCCGCTGAACGTCAACGAAGGGCAGCGGGTGCGGATGCGGATGCGGAACATGTCCGACATGTTCCACCCGATGCACCTGCACGGGCACACTTTCGCGCTCACCGACACCGGCCTGCGTAAAGACACCGTCACGATCGGGCCGATGCGCACCGTCGAGATCGAATTCGACACCGACAACCCGGGCCAGTGGGCGCTGCACTGCCACAACGCGTATCACCAGGAAGCGGGAATGATGACCACCGTGTCCTACCTGGCCTAGTGGCCGCACCGGACGGGCCGTTCCCGGTCGGTGCCGGCTCTCACTGTTCCTGTCCTAGTGACCGTTTCGAGAAAGGACCACCTCCCATGAACAACAAGAAGATTCTCGCCGTCGGCGCCACCGCCCTGGCGGTGGTGTTCGCCGCCGCTGCGTGCAGCGATACCGGGACCGACACCACCGTCGCGACCTCGCCGGCCACGACCTCGGCCACCACCACCGCCGCCGACGAGGCCGCGGCACACAACGCCGCCGACGTGATGTTCGCGCAGATGATGCTGCCGCACCACAGTCAGGCGATCGAGATGAGCGACATGTTGCTGGCCAAGCAGGACATTCCCGCGGACGTGACCGCCCTGGCCGAGCAGATCAAGGCCGCTCAGGGCCCGGAGATCGCGCTGCTCGAGTCCTGGCTCGAACAGTGGGGTGAGCCCACCGAGATGCCCGAGACAGGCCACGACATGCCCGGCATGGACATGGACGAGGGCATGGGGGGGATGGAGATGGAGGGGATGATGAGCGAGGAGGACATGCAGGCGCTGTCCGATGCGCAGGGTACCGACGCCGCTCGCCTGTTCCTCGAGCAGATGATCGCCCACCACGAAGGCGCAGTCGACATGGCGCAGACCGAGATCGAGGACGGACAGTTCCCCGACGCCGTGGAGATGGCCCGCACCATCGTCGACACTCAGCAGCAGGAGATCGAGACCATGCGTGAGCTGCTGACCACCCTGTAACCAAGCCCCGCCCGGTTCCTCTCGGCCCGCCCGCCATCCCAGGAGGCTTTCGATGTCGCACCCGCAGCACGGACACCCCCACCCGGACCCGGACCCGGCGCCCGCCCGCCGCGATCACGGCGCCGATGTCCAGGGCCCGCCACTCGCCGAGCATGATGCGCACGTCGGGCACGGCGAGCACCTCGCCCATGTCGGTCACGACACCCACCCTGAGCACGACGCTCATGGCGGTCATGGTGGGCACGATCGGCATGCCGGGCACGGGGCACATGGGGAGATGTTCCGCCGCCGGTTCTGGGCGTCACTGGTGCTGGCGATACCGGTGGTGTTCTTCAGCCACATGGTCGCCGACCTGCTCGGCTACACCATGCCGGACTTCCCCGGCGCCATGTGGATTCCCCCGGTGCTGGGCACGGTGATCTTCGTCTACGGCGGCATGCCGTTCCTCACCGGAGGCTGGGCCGAACTCCGCTCACGCCGGCCCGGGATGATGCTGCTGATCGCCATGGCGATCAGCGTCGCGTTCCTCGCGTCCTGGGTCACCACCTTGGGTCTCGGCGGGTTCAACCTGGACTTCTGGTGGGAACTGGCCCTGCTGATCGTGATCATGCTGCTCGGGCATTGGCTCGAAATGCGTGCCCTCGGCTCCGCCTCCGGCGCCCTCGACGCACTCGCCGCGATGCTGCCGGACACCGCCGAGAAAATCGCCGAGACCGGCACCACCGACGTGCCCTTGTCGGAACTGGCGCTCGGGGATCTGGTGCTGGTGCGCGCCGGAGCCCGGGTGCCCGCCGACGGCACCGTCACCGACGGCCGCGCCGAAGTCGACGAATCGATGATCACCGGCGAATCCAAGACCGTGGTTCGCGAAGTGGGTGACACGGTGGTCGCCGGCACCGTCGCGACCGACAGCGCCCTGCGGGTGCGCATCACCGCGGTCGGCGAGAACACCGCCCTGGCCGGCATCCAGCGGATGGTCGCCGACGCGCAGGCCTCCTCGTCCCGTGCCCAGGCGCTGGCGGACAAGGCCGCGGCGTTCCTGTTTTACTTCGCCACCATCGCCGGCATCCTCACCTTCGCGGTCTGGACGCTGCTCGTCGGTAGCGTCGACGAAGCGGTGGTGCGCACCGTCACCGTGCTCGTCATCGCCTGCCCCCATGCTCTCGGATTGGCGATTCCGCTGGTGATCGCAATTTCCACCGAACGCGCCGCCAAATCGGGGGTGCTGGTCAAGGACCGGCTCTCGCTCGAACGCATGCGCACCGTCGATGTGGTCCTGTTCGACAAGACCGGCACCTTGACCCAGGGCCGGCATCAGGTCACCGGTGTCGCCGCCGCCCACCAGATCACCGACGAGCACCTGCTCGCGCTGGCGGCGGCCGTCGAAGCCGATAGCGAGCACCCCGTCGCCCGGGCCATCGTCACTGCCGCCGACGAGCGGGTGCCGGCCAGCGAGCGGATCGCCGCCACCGACTTCCGGTCGCTGCCCGGCCGCGGGGTGCGCGCCCTCGTCGACGGCACCGAAATCACAGTCGGGGGCCCGGCCATGCTCAGCGATCTGCGGTTGTCGGTGCCCGCCGACGTCACCGCCGTGACCCAGGAGTGGGTGGCGCGCGGAGCGTCGGTGCTGCACCTCGCCGAAGGGGACCGCGTCCTCGGGGCCATCGCGCTCGAAGACGCCGTCCGCGAGGAATCCCGTCAGGCCATCGACGCCCTGCACGCCCGCGGGGTCAAGGTCGCCATGATCACCGGCGACGCCCGGCAGGTCGCCGACGCCGTGGCCGCCGACCTCGGGATCGACGAAGTCTTCGCCGAGGTGCTGCCCGAGCACAAGGACGCCAAGGTCACCGAACTGCACAGCCGCGGCCACAAGGTCGCCATGGTCGGCGACGGCGTCAACGACGCCCCTGCCCTGGCCCGCGCCGATGTCGGTGTCGCGATCGGCGCCGGCACCGATGTGGCCATCGAATCCGCCGGGGTCGTGCTCGCAGCGAACGATCCGCGGGCGGTGCTGTCGATCATCGAACTCTCGCATGCCAGCTATCGAAAGATGTGGCAGAACCTGGTGTGGGCCACCGGCTACAACATCATCGCCGTTCCCTTGGCCGCGGGTGTGCTCGCGTTCGCCGGCGTCGCGATCTCTCCCGCGGTCGCCGCGATTCTCATGTCCGTCTCGACCATCGTCGTGGCGCTCAACGCCCAACTGTTGCGCCGCCTCGACCTCGACCCCACCCGTCTGGCTCACACCTGAGCCGGTCACCCGAGCGATCCGAAACGAGTTCCTGCTTCTCATGTCGAGTTTTCCCCTGCGCCGGTGGGCGCATGTCCTGATGCCTGTTGCTGCTGCGGCGGTGCTTGCCGGTTGCACGACCGGCGAGCAACCCGCAGCATCAGCGGGTTCGACTTCGTCCCCCGTGGCCTCGGAGGTGCCCGGCGTCGCGTTGGAACCGGCCCTCGATCATCTGCACGGTCTGCACCTCGATTCCGGCGGTGTGGTGCTGGCCGGTACCCATACCGGTCTCGTCGAGATCGCCGCGAACGGGCGCACCACCCGCGTCGGTGACTCCGACGACGACTTCATGGGACTGACCGGGACGCCGGGCACCGACCGTCTGTTCGCGTCCGGGCATCCGGGTCCGTCGAGTTCGGCGCCGAATCCGTTGGGGCTGATCGACAGCACCGACGGCGGCCGCACCTGGACGCCGAAATCCTTGACCGGCGAGGTGGATTTTCACGCTCTTGCTACAGACGGTGAGCTGCTGGTGGGTTTCGACGGTGTCACTGGATTGCTGATCTCCACCGACGGTGGCAGCAGTTGGACCGCGGGTGCGCCGGTGGCTGCGGCCGCGCTCGCCGTCACCGATGCCGGGGTGTGGGCGAGCACCGCTGCCGGGCTGCAGCACAGCACCGACGGCGGGCGCACCTTCACGGTGGTGCCGGATGCCCCGCCGCTGGCGTTGCTGTCCGCGGCGCAGGACGGCTCGTTGTGGGGTATCGACACCGACGGCGCGGCGTGGCGCAGCCGTACCGGCCAGAGTTGGGAGCAGCATGCGGTGCTCGGGCCGGTCGAGGCAGTGCTGGCCGTCGACTTCGACACCGCCTACGCCGCGACCGCCCAGATGCTCTATCCGCTGAACTGACCCCGGAGGAGCATGCTCACTCCGCGACGGTGAACCCTCGAGTCGACTCGAAGGTCAAGCCGATGCCAGGTCTACCGGTGTTCGGCCTGCCGCAACACGGTGATCAGATCGGCGGTGCTCGGGGCACCCTCGAGCCCGTCGGCGGTGCGGTAGACGCGGCAGGTCAATCCGACGCCCTCGGTGGGGCCGAACGGATCGGTCCCGTCGATGCGGATGGTCGGGGATCCGGGGAAGGCGACGCGCTCGGCGGCCTCCGGGGTCTCGATACGGCGCAGCCGGATCGGGGTACCGGCGTTGCCGGTCGCTGCCAGCGCCTCGGCGAGGCGGTCTCGGGCCTTCTCCCAGTTCGGGCAGCCGTCGAAGTACAGCAGTTCGATGTCCATCTCCACCCGAGTCACTCTCACTGGTTCTCGGTGGCGGGAACGGCCTCGGAGCGGCGTTCGAGCAGCACGGTGTCGCGCCAGATGCCGTCGAGCCGGCCGATGCGCTCGCGCACACCCACGGTGCGGAAACCCGCCGAATGGTGCAGCGCCAGGCTGGCCCGGTTCTCCGGGAAAATCGAGGTCTGCAGCGTCCACAATCCGCCCTGATCGGCGGCGATGACCTGGGTGCGCAGCAGGGCCTTGCCGACGCCGCGCCCGCGCATGCCGTCGCCGACATACACCGAATTTTCGGCCACCCCCCGATAGCACTCGCGGTTCGATACCGGGCTCAAGGCTGCCCAGCCGACGACCTGTGCGTCGATCTCGGCGACCCAGCGATGCTCGGGCAACCACTGGCTGTCGAGGTGGTCGCGGCTGGGGACTTCGGTGGTGAACGTCGCGGCGCCGGTGGCGATGCCGTCGGCGTAGATGCGGCGCACCGCCTCCCAGTCACCGCCCGCAAGTGGGCGCACGGCCACATCGGCCGGGACATCCTCGGGGCAGCACGGGCGGGCGGTGAGCACCCCCATGACCGCGTCGGCAGCACTGGGCAGGTCGCTGCAGCAGCTCGGGTTGACCCGCACCACGGTGCTGGTGCCCTGTTTGCCGGTGATGACGAAGCCGACGTCGGCGAGTTTGCGGACGTGATGGGAGATGGTGGGCTGGCCGATCCCGAGCCTGTCGGCGAGCTCGCCGACGGTGATGCCGGACGGATGGGCGGCGACGTGGTGCAGCAGCCGCACCCGCGTGGGTTCGGCCAGGCAGGCGAACCATCCGGCGTAGGTGGCCGCATCCTGCGGGCTCAGGGCGTCGAAGTCCACCTCCGCGCCGGGGGTCACCGTGATCGGTAAGCCGAGTGCTGTCATACCCCCACTGTATCGATCAGCATCGATGGTTGCATACATCGACGACCATCGATACTCTGACAGCAGCTTAGATCGATACCCATCGATGAAAGGATCTGTCATGAGCGAGTTGCCCATCGTCGTCGTCGGAGCCGGACCGATCGGCCTGGCCGCCGCCGCCCACCTGCGCGAACGCGGCCTCGAACCGCTGGTACTCGAACGCGGCGACGTCGTCGGAGCCGCCATCACGCAATGGCACAGCGTCCGCACCTTCTCCCGCTGGGCCGAACTGATCGACCCCGCCGCCCGCCGCCTCCTCGACACCACCGGCTGGAAGGCCCCCGACGACGACGCCTACCCCACCGGCCAAGACTGGACCGGGCAGTACCTGACCCCACTGGCGGATGCCCTCGGCGACGCAGTCCGCCTCGACCACGAGGTCGTCGGCATCGCCCGCCGCGGCCGCGACCGCATCGTCGACGCCGGCCGCGACACCGAACCCCTGTCGGTGCACCTCCGCCACCGCGACGGCACCGAAACCCGCCTGCTCGCCCGCGCCGTCCTCGACGCCTCCGGCACCTGGGCCACCCCCAACCCGCTCGGCGGCGAAGGCCTGCCCGCCCTCGGTGAACGCGCCGCAGCCGAGAAGATCACCTACCGCGTCCCCGACCTGGACGACGACGCGGTGCGCACCCGCTACGCCGGACGGCACACCGTCATCGCCGGCAGCGGCCACTCGGCACTCAACGCAATCGTGGCGCTGGCAGAGCTCACCCGCACCGACCCCGGCACCCGCCTGACCTGGGCGGTGCGCCGCGGCGAGGTCGGCGCCGCGTTCGGCGGCGGCCAGGACGACCAGCTGCCCGCCCGCGGCGCCCTGGGACTGCGCGCCAAGAAGGCCGTCGACGACGGGCTGCTCACCGTGGTCACCGGGTTCCGCACCGCCGCCGTCGAACCCGCCACCGACGGTCAGGTCGTCATGGTGTCCGATACCGGCGCCCGCCTCGAGGCGGTCGACGAGGTCATCGCCTCGACCGGCTTCCGGCCGGACCTGTCGTGGCTCTCGGAAATCCGTCTCGACCTCGACCCGGTGCTGCAGGCCCCGACCGCACTCGCCCCGCTGATCGACCCGAACGTGCACTCCTGTGGCACCGTCTACCCGCACGGGGCCGCCGAGCTCACCCACCCCGAACCCGGCTTCTATGTGGTCGGGATGAAGAGCTACGGGCGGGCCCCGACGTTCCTGGCGATGACCGGCTACGAGCAGGTCCGCAGCATCGCCGCCGCCCTGGCCGGCGACCACGATGCCGCCGCCCGCGTCGAGCTGACCCTGCCCGAGACCGGGGTGTGCGGCGGCGCCGGAGTGTTCGACGACCCCGCCGCCGACACCGCCACCGAGGCCGCGGCCGGTGGGTGCTGCGGTGCGCCCGAGCCGCAGTTGGTCACCCTCTCCCGCACCGGCGGATAACGCCGGTGACCGACACGTCGACCCGCCCGCAGCCCGGCGCTCTCACCGGCGCCGGGCTGCGGCGGGTGCTGGCGGTGCTGTGCCTGACCGAGATCACCAGCTGGGGCATCCTGTACTACGCGTTCCCGGTCCTGTCGGTCTCGATCTCCGCCGATACCGGCTGGTCGCCCACGTCGATCACCGCGGCGTTCTCGCTCGGTCAGCTCGCCACCGCGCTCGCGGGTATCCCGGTCGGGCGCATCCTCGACCGGGTCGGACCGCGCACGATCATGACCGCCGGCTCGGTCCTCGCCGTCCCCGCGCTGGTCCTGATCGCGCTCGCCCCCACGCTGCCGGTGTTCTACGCCGGGTGGCTGCTGGCCGGCACCGCGATGGGCGCGGTGCTCTACCCACCGGCGTTCGCCGCGCTGACCCGCTGGTACGGCGACCGCTCCGTGCACGCCCTGATGATCCTGACCCTCGCCGCGGGCCTGGCCAGCACCATCTTCGCCCCGTTGACCTCCGCAGTGGATCAGCAGTCGGACTGGCGCACCACCTACCTGATCCTCGCGGCGATCCTCGCCGCGATCACCATCCCCGGACACTGGTGGGGACTATGCGGATCCTGGCCCGCCGCGACCCCACCGGCGAACGGCGCGGCCCTGGGGCACCGGGAGATCGCCCGCAGCCCCGCGTTCCTCGCACTGGTGGGCGCGTTGGCTCTCGGTGCGTTCACCGCCTTCGCCGGGGTCTTCAATCTGGTGCCGTTGCTGCTCGAACAGGGCTTCTCCCCGTCGGTGGCGGCGGTGACGCTCGGGCTCGGCGGCGCCGGACAGGTCCTCGGCCGCCTCGGCTATCTGACCCTGGTCGCCCGTACCAGCGTCCGCAGCCGCATCGTGGTGATCCTGGCCGGCACCGCGGCAACCACCGCGCTGCTCGGGGCGGTGACCACGGCCGCGGCGTTGATCGGCGCGGCGATCGGCGCGGGACTGGTGCGCGGATTGTTCACCTTGATCCAGGCCACCGCCATCACCGACCGGTGGGGCTCGACCCACTACGGGCGCCTCGGCGGGCTGATGTCCGCCCCGATCGTCCTGGTCATGGCGTTGGCGCCGTGGGCGGGAACCGCCCTGGCCGGCGCGACCGGCAGCTACGCCACCGCCTACCTCGTGCTCGCGGTCGTCGCCGCGCTCGCCGCACTCCTGGCGATCGCGTCCGTGCCGCGGCTGACCCCCACCGACACTGTCGAAGGAACACCATGACCGACTATGACGCTCTCGTCGTCGGCGGTGGCCAGTCCGGCCTCGCCGCCGCCTACGCTCTGTCTGCTCGCGGCCTGCGCACCGGGCTGCTCGAAGCCGGCGACGAGCCGGTCGGGGCCTGGCCGCACTACTACGACAGCCTGACCCTGTTCTCCCCGGCGAAATACAGTGCCCTGCCCGGCCTGGCGTTTCCGGGCGCCCCGGACCGCTATCCGCGGCGCGACGAGGTGATCGAGTATCTGCGCCGCTACGCCGCCGGACTCGACGTCGACATTGTGACCGGCTCCCGCGTCGAGACCGTCACCTGCGAGCGGGGCGTCTACACCGCCCACACCGCTGTCGGCGGCAGTGTCACCGCGCCGATTCTGATCGCGGCCACCGGCTATCTCGGGTCCCCGAATATCCCACCGCTGCCGGGGCTGGACACGTTCGGCGGCACGGTGCTGCACACCGGCGACTACCGCGACCCCGCTGCACTCACGGGCCAGAACGTGGTGGTGGTCGGTGCCGGTAACTCGGCGGTGCAGATCGCCACCGAACTCGCCGAGGTCGCTACTGTGACTCTGGCCAGCCGCCGACCGCCGAAGTTCCTGCCGCAGCGGATCTTCGGCCGTGATGTGCACTTCTGGCTCACGGTCACCGGAGTCGACCGCGCCCCCTTGGGGCCGTGGCTGCCTGCGTCGCCGACCCAGCAGGTCCTCGATACCGGCCGCTACCGGCGTGCCCTGGCCAGCGGCAACCCGCAGCCGCGGCCGCTGTTCACCGGCCTCGACGACCGCCGGGTGTTCTGGCCCGACGGCGCCGCCACCACCGCCGACACCGTGCTGTTGGGTACCGGTTATCGCCCGCACCTGCCCTATCTGACCGGTCTCGGCGCTCTCGACGAGACGGGCCGGCCCCGGCACCGGCAGGGTCTCTCCACCACTCATCTGGGGCTGGGGTATGTCGGTCTCGAATGGCAGCGCAGCCTGTCGTCGGCGTCGTTGCGCGGGGTCGGCCGCGACGCCGGCCGGGTCGCCGATCGTGTGGTCGCCGCCGCCCGGTCCCGCCGCGCACTGCCTATCCGTCCCTGACCGGCGCTGCGTCCATAGATGTTCACGGAAACGGTGACACCATGGACGGCACACCGCCCGTCCCCTCGGGGGCGGGTTTACCTATCTCTCGTGCGATCCGTCGCCGATTCGAGACGGTGGGCGGCATGTCTGCCGCCGCATGCCCGCATCCGCGTTTACCATCTGTCTCAATGAGAACCCGCGTCGTCGAACGGGTTCCGGCCGACACGACCGCGGGAGCGGCGCTGATGGACATGGACGAACAGTTGCACCAGCTGGCGTGGCAACTCCAGCACAACGGACACGACTGGAGTGAAGTCGCCGCCGAGCTCGGCTGCGACGAAACCGTCGCCCGGGCCATGGCCGACCGATACCTCGCCGACTCCGAGACTCGAGCACAGAAGGACCAATTCTCGCTGTTCGATCTCTGAGCGGCGCACGTCATCCCGCGCTGCTGCTGTTACGCCAGCCGTCCGGCGGTCACGACACGGCGATCCGCGCCGCGCCACTGCGGCAGGTACGTCCGACGTGGCATCCGAGGGTCGACGGGGGCGCTATATCGATTCGCGACATGAGACTGAATTCGGCCGGCAGTTGTGGAGGCCGCCCGGGAGGGGGAAGTCTGGTATCGACGGCCATCGAGTGCCGTCGGCTCCCTGGACAGGTGGTGGATCATGGGCCATTCCGAGCGGGTGGACAGGGTCGCTATCGCCGGCGAGCTCGAACGCACCCGTGTGCATCTGCACCGGCTCCTCGCCGACGCTTCCGACACCTCGTTGCGGAGTCGATCGGCGGGGACGCGGTGGACCAACGAGCAACTGTTGTTCCACATGGTCTTCGGGTACATGGTGGTGGCGGCGCTGCTGCCCTTGGTGCGGATGGTCAGCCGGCTGCCCGCCGGAGTGGAGCGTCGATTCGCCCAGGTCCTCGATGCCGGTACGCGGCCTTTTGACGTGGTGAATTACTACGGTTCATGCGCTGCAGCCCTGGTGTTTGACCGGAACCGGATGGGCACGAAAGCCGACCGGGTCATCGGTGCGCTGAGCCGCCGACTGCAACGCGAATCGGAGCAGGCGTTGGGACGGGGAATGTTCTTCCCGGTGCGCTGGGACCCGTTCTTCACCGATTACATGACCATTGGTGAGCTGTACCGATATCCCGTCAGACATTTCGATTTCCACGAACGACAGCTCACTCTCGATCGTCCGCATTGAGTCAGAACTCAGGCTTCGAGGCAGCAGACTCTTCGATTCGGTTCTCGCGGCTTGGGCACAGGACCGAAACATCGTCCGGGATGCCTGAG
>NZ_BCRN01000001.1 GCF_001552615.1 Millisia brevis NBRC 105863 | reverse complement strand
CTCAGCGGGCGATCGGTCGCTGCGGGTCGGTGATCCACTCCGACCAGGAGCCGGGAAACAGCGCGACCGGGCGGCCGATCGTGTCGCCCGCGGCGGCGAGGACCGCCGCGGTGATACCTGATCCGCAGTACGCGCCCACCGGTATCTCCGATTGCGCGCCGATCTCGTCGAATACCTCGCGCAGCGCCTCCGGCGGCAGGAAGCGACCGTCGGCGTCGAGCACCCGGGTCGACGGCAGATTGCGGGCCCCCGGGACGTGCCCGGCGACCGGGTCGACCGTCTCCTCGGCTCCGGAATAGCGTTGCGGGGGACGAGCGTCCAGAAGAATGCCGGAATCACCCAGCGCGGCAACCTGTTCCGGAGTCAGGGTGGGCATCGTCCCGAACTCAGGTTCGGTGACGGCCAGGGTGAGATCCCCGGCCGACACTGCGGGCGAGTCGGATTCGAGTACGCCGCCCGCCGATGTCCAGGCGGCGAGGCCTCCGTCGAGGATGCGGACATCGGGTACCCCGACCGCGGTGAGCAGCCACCAGGCGCGAGCGGAACCGGCGGCGTTCCAGTTGTCGTAGACCACGACGGTGTCACCGGTGTTGATTCCCCACCGGCGCACCGCGTCCTGCAGATCGGCGACCGCCGGCAGTGGATGGCGGCCCCGCCCGGGCACCGAGTGGTCGGCCAATTCGGTTTCCAGGTCGACGTAGACGGCGCCGGGGATGTGCCCGGCCAGGTAGTCCTCGCGCCCGTCCGGGGCGGCGAGGGTCCAGCGCACATCGAGAACGCGGGTCGGTGACCCGGCGGCGAGCCGGTCGGCCAATGCCTCGGCCGTGATCAGCGGCATCGATGCTCCCCCTCGGGTCGGGTCCCGGTCCTGCCCGTCGGCGCGGTACCCGCCGTTACGGACGTTCTGCAGTATGCCGGCGCGTCGTAGGCTGACGGTCGTGAACAGCGAATCCGACAGGGCCCGACCGACGGCCCTGATCACCGGGGCCACCCGGGGCCTCGGCGCCGCGATCGCCCGGAGTCTGGGCACCGACCATCACGTGCTGGTCGGCGGCCGGTCGGCGCAGGACGCCGCCACGGTGGCCAAGGACCTGCCCGACGCCGCCCCCTGGGTGGTCGATGTGACCGACGCTGCCGCGGTCGCCGGCGCGCTCGCCGACATCGACCGGCTCGACGTGCTGGTGCACAACGCCGGGGTGATCGAACTGGGGCCGGTCGCGCAGACCGACGCCGCCGCCTGGCGGAAGACCTTCGAGGTCAACGTGATCGCGGTGGCCGAGCTGACCCGCCTGGCGTTGCCGGCGCTGCGACGCGCCGGTGGGCACGTGGTGATCATCAATTCGCGGGCCGGGCTCTTCGCCCACCCCAACTGGTCGTCCTATGCCGCGTCGAAGTTCGCGCTGCGCGGATTCGCCGACGCCCTGCGCGCCGAGGAACCCGACATCCGGGTGACGTCGATCTTCCCCGGTCGCATCGACACCGACATGCAGCGCGAGGTGGTGGCGTTCGAGGACCGCGACTATCGCGCCGACGAGTTCATGTCGGCCGACACCGTCGCCGGGGCGGTACGCGCCGCTGTCGATACGCCGGCGGACGCGCATCCGGTCGAGGTCGTGCTGCGACCCCGCTGAGTCGTCGATCCGGGGCCGGCGGTCGTACCGGGCCCGGGGATCACACCGCGCGCTCTGCGCATCCATCGAGGGGGAACGGAAGCCGCCATGCGGGACATCGTCAACGAAGCCGTCCACAGCATCGACGATCTCGATGCCGCGGTGTTCACCGCGGTCGCCTGCACCCGCAGCCCGTTGATGGACGCGGTGATGCCCCGGCTGACCAATGCCGCCGACCACAGCAAGCTGTGGGTGCTGATCGCCGCCGGACTGGGGGCGACCAACAGTCGGCGCGCCCGGCGGGCCGCCCTGCGCGGGGTGGTCACCGTCGCGGTGACCAGCGCGATCACCAACCAGATCGCCAAACGGCTCATCCGTCGCGAACGGCCGCCGGTCACGGTGATCCCGGCCTTTCGCAAGGCGCGCCGCGTCCCGACGTCGTCCAGCTTCCCCAGCGGCCACGCCGCCAGCGCTGCCGCCTTCGCCACCGCTGTCGGCACCGAACTGCCGGTCCCGGTCGCCCCGCTGACCACCCTCGCCGGGCTGGTCGCCTTCTCCCGGGTCGCGACCGGCGCCCATTACCCGTCCGATGTGATCGCCGGGTGGCTGCTCGGCAGCGCGATCGCGTCGTTCGGCGCCCGCATCGTGCCGCCGGCCGCGCCGCCCACCCGAGTCGCCCAGCATCACGCGCCGCTGCGCCTCGAGCCGCGTCCCACCGGGCGCGGCGTCGTCGTGGTGGTCAATCCCAACGCGAACAGCGGCACCGGCGGCGAGGTCGCCGACCGGCTGCGGGAGGCCCTTCCCGAGATCGAGGTGGTCGAGACCACCGCGGACGACGACATCGACGAGGTGATGCGGCAGGTCGCGGCGCGCGCCGAGGTGATCGGGGTCGCCGGTGGTGACGGCACGGTGGCCACCGCGGCGGCCGCGGCGATCGCCGCCGACATCCCGCTGGCGGTCTTCCCGGCCGGAACGTTCAACCACTTCGCCAAGGAAGCCGGGGTCTTCCCCCTGCACGTGGCGATCGCCGCGGTCCGCGAGGGCACCGCCGGCCGGGTGGACGCCGCCTACCTCAACGATCGGCTCTTCATCAACACCGCGAGCATCGGCCCGTACGCGGAGTTCGTCGCGATCCGCGAGCGCCTCGAACATCGCGTCGGCAAGCCGGTGGCCGCCGTACTCGCCGCCCTGCGCACCCTGCGCAGCCATTCGAATGTGCGGGTGCGCGTCGATGACACCGTCAGCACGGTCAACCTGCTCTTCCTGGGCAACGGTCGCTACCAGCCGCAGGGTTTCGCCCCCAGCTTCCGCGACCAGCTCGACGACGGGGTGGTCGACCTGCGGATGCTCGACGCGAGCGGGCCGATCGGGCGACTGGCGGTGCTCGGCGCCTTCCTGACCGGCCAGCTGGCGCGCAACAAGCGCTATCACGAACTGAGCGCGGCGGACCTGAGCGTCGAAGTGCTCAGCGGGCCGACCCGCGTCGCCCGCGACGGTGAGCTCGGCGAGTTCACCGACCGCCTCGACATCCGGGTCGACCGCCGGGCGTTGACCGTCTTCCGCCCCGCCGGCTGATGGGCGAATGGTCGAGATTCGTCCACGAGTTGGCCGGCGTGGCCGCACGATTCGACGGGCAGACTCACGTCGAGGAAGACGTGGTGATCCTCTCGTCGAGGGTCCCGTTGCGCGACGACGACGGGGTGGGCAGCATCCGGATCCATAGGGTCGACGAGGACTCCGCACGGATAGAGGCCGGGTGGTGCTTTGCGCTGCTCGTCGAGTACACGGTGGGAGAGCGCCGCGCACCCGCGCTCGAGGTGGTCGAGGCGATCTGCTCCGGCGATGCCGCCGAACATTGCCTGATCGACTCCGAAGGTACCTGGGTGGGCATCCTTGCCGAGGCCTGGACGTCCACCGGGAACCGTTGGCAGGCCGGACGTTTCAATGGCCGGGAGCGACGTATCACCCGCCGATTGCCGGCGTGGGAGCACACAGCCGGCTGATCGGCTCGGTCGATCCGCCCACGTGGCGACGCCGCGGGGATGTGCACCCCGGGTAGCGTGCACCACCATGTCCGCCATCTCCGCCCGTGCGCTGCTCGACGACGTCGATCCGCTGTCCCACGCGCAGCGGTGCCGGCATATCGTCCGGGCCGGACGGGCGCTGCCCAACCGGGAGGCGACGCAGCGGTTGCTGGACGGGCTGCACGCCGGCGGGCGGGCCGGACAGCAGGCGGCGCTGCTGATCGCCCGGACGGTGGGTGATGGCGACTATCCGCGGCGATGCCTGCTCGACGAAAGCGTCGCGGAGACGGTGCGCGCGCAGGCGTTGGGTGCGGTAGTAGACGCCGGCCGCGTCGAGCAGTGGTTGGTCGATCTGGTGCCGGATCTGCCGATGGCGGTGCGCACCCGGCTGTACACGGTGGTGCGGCAGCGTAGGGCACGGCCGCTCGCGAATGCGTTGATACCGGTGGTGCGTGCCCGTTTCGGTGATCATGAGGCCGGGAGGCTGCTTGCGGCCTGTGACGCCGAGACGTTGATGACGCACTTGGCCGAACCGGATGTGCCGGTCGTCGGCCGGCAGGCGATCGGCGGCGAGCACCCCGATGTTCTGCTCGATTGGCTCGACACCGAATTGGTTCGGCTACCGCGCGCCCGATGGTCGGTGCTGCTGGAACAGGTCGCCCCGGGCCTGTCGGCGGCGGCGGTGCATCGTCCGGGTCGGGTCCTCGCGGTGTTGCGACGGGTGGTACCGGTGACCGCGATCCCGGGATCGTTGAGGCCGCGGATGGCCCTGCTGGCCCGCCACGATCCGGAGGCGGCGCTGGGGATCTACCTCGCCCAGCGGCGACCCGGCGATGTTCCGGGCGGACGGTCGACCTGGCGGGCGCTGACCGTGCTGCCGGACGACCGGCTGGTTCGGTTGGCTGCGTGTGTTCGGCGCGAGGACGCGCCGGCGCTGGTGCGGGCGATCCCGCCGGCTCGCCGATTGCCGATCTACCGGGCGCTGGTGGCCGGCGAAACGACGCCGACCCCGTGGTCGTTGTCCCTGCTGGATCTCTTGCCGCGGTGGCACCGCGAGGCCGAGGCCCAGCGGTTGCTGGAGTTGCCCGTCGTCGCCTCCGACGAACGCCTGCAGCTCGGTGTGGTGGCGCGATTGCTGTGGCCGCAGGGCCACGATCGACTCCGGGAGTGGACCCGCCGGTCGGATGCCATCGATCGTGCGCTCGGCTACAGCGAACTGATCACCTGCGCGACGGTCAACCGCGGCCCCGAGGTGCTCGACGGGCTGCTCGGCGCGCTCGGACGCGTCCGCAACGAACAGGATCCGGTGCGCGGCGAGGTGCTCGACCGCCTCGCGTCGGTCCCGGACCGACGGTTCGACGACCGGCACGCCGCGCAGCTGCTCCGGTTGATCACCGACGCCCTCGAGTCCCGGGATCGTTCGGTCCGGACCCGATACGTCGCGGCCCGATTGGCAGTCGCGATGCTGCGCTCCGGCGCCCGGGACGGCAAACCGGATCTGCTCGCCGCGGGGCTGTCCGGGCTGGACCTGCTGGGAAACGAGTCACCAACCCTCTCGTTGTACGGGCTCGATCGCGATCTACCGCGCGGCGCCGAGCGTGAGGTATTCGCCGCCCTGCGCGAGCGAATCGGGGTCGACGCGCGGCGGGGTGAGTACCGCATCGCCCTGGCGGTGGCCGCGGGCTTGCGTCGGCGCGCCTGGCACCTGGACGACCTGCAGAAGGTATTGGGCGAGGCGTGCTCGGCGAAACCGGACCATGTGGCGCGCCAGGCGATCGACCTGTGGCTGGCACCCCCACAGACCAGGGATACCCGGGTGGAACAGCTGTATCGCGCGGACCGGTCGACGGTCGCGGTGCAGTCGGTGCTGACGGCGATCGCCTTCCGGCGCACCGATCTGGTCGGCGACATGCTGACGAAGTCCCTGTCCGGCCGGTACCAGTCGAAACGCAGCCGCCTCGTTCCGTTGGTGCCGCGGGCGGCGGTGGCGCTGTGGTCGAGGCGCCAATGGCGGGCCTACGCCGAGCGGTTGGAGCAGCTGATCGGCTCGAGTACGCCCAGCCTGCGGGAGCGGGTCGCGGCGATACGGATGCTCGGCGAGGTACCGGGCACCGTCGAATCGTTGCGCGCTCTGCTGAATTCGACCGAGGTGGCGGTGGTCGAGGCGGCGTTGGCCGCCCTCGCGCATACCGATCACCCGGCCAGGGTGCTGCCCGATCTGATGGCACGGGTGGACACCGACCATGCCCGGGTCGCCGCCTACGCCGCGGACCGCTCCGCCCGTTTCGTTCGCCCGTCGCACCTGGCCGACGCCTTGCGGCCGGCACTGGTGGGCCACAAGGTCACCGCGATCAAGGAGGCGGTGCGGCTACTGGCGCTGCATCGGGTGCCCGACGCCCCCGCGCTGATCCTCGAGGTCTGGCAGCGGCCCGGGGTGCACCGGGATGTGCGGCGCGCGATCATCGGCGCCCTCCCGAAGTTGATCGACGACGAGCGGGCCTGGCTGATTCTCGAGGACGCCGGCGCGGCAGAGCCGTCGGTATCGGAAGCGCTGCTCGACCTGTCCGCCGAACGGATTCCCGGTCGTTGGCGCGGCCGATTCGCCGGACTGATCCGCACCTACGTCGCACGCGTGGAAACACTCGACCGTGACCTCGATGCGGTGGTCGAGTGGGTGCCCTTCGACCGGACCATCGTTGCGGCATTGGTGGATCGGTTGACCAATCTGTCGACCACCTTGGGATGGCGGGAGGTGATCGACGCCCTGGTGGCATCCGGCGGGCTGCTCGAGGAGGTCGATCCGGTGCTCGACGCGGCGGCGGCACTGCTCGACCGGGTGGACACCACCGTCGACGAGAATCGGGATCTGCCTGCCCGCCAACGACTGTCGCATCTCATCTGGGCCGTCGTATGGAATGCCCGCGCCAACCCGCCCGCCGGCCACGCTTCGGCGGGCGCCCTGGCGGACCTGCTGGCCGGACAGGACGGCTGGGCCGATCGGGTGGTCGAGTTGGCGCAGGCGGCGATCCCGGACGATCCCACCACGGACCGGGCGGCAATCGATCGATTGGTGCGGGCAACCGCGGACCCGGTCTGGGCCTGGCACTCCCATATCAGCGAGATCTTCACGAGTCGACTCGAGGAAAACGCGCCGCGCGTTCCGGAGGAACCCCTGGCCGCCCTGGTGGAGGAGTTGCTCGCCGCCGCCGCGCCCGCCGGACCATTGCTGGGATTGACCTTCGCGAAGGCGGCCGCGGGCGCGAACGGTTGGGAATCGTCCTGGCAGAACGTGGTCGTACGACTACGCTCCGCGCCGGACGGCCTGGTTCGCCTCGCCGCCCGGTCGATCGCCATCCGCGACGAGTAGCCGCGCGGACCGGCCCACCCGACGCTGCGGCGAGGGTGTGCGGGATCAGCTCCGTGGTGCCGCCACCGACGGCGACTCGACCGGGTCGGCCGGCGTCACGGAACGCAACGGTTCGTAGTGCAACCCCTCGGTCAGGTCGCTGCGGTCGGCCTGCCGGACGTCGACCAGCGGATTGTGGGTCATCGTCCAGGGATAAGCGCCCGTACTGCGCGGCAGCAGGTGCCCGGAGCGGGCGATATAACCGGCCGCGAGCCCGAACATCGGCGGCGCATCCGCGGGCACCTCGCCGTCGAGGGTCGGGGTGACCGATCCGGCGCCGGTGCGGCGCATGCGCTCGACGAGCCGACAGACGAAGCGGGCGGTGGCGTCGGCGCGCAGCGTCCACGACGAGTTGATGTACCCGACGCAGATCGCCAGGTTCGGCACCCCGCTGAGCAGGGCGCCCTGGTAGATCACCGTGCGGCCCGGGTCGATCGGTACGCCGTCCACCGTCAGCCGTGCGCCGCCGAGCATCTGCAGGGTAAGCCCGGTGGCGGTGACCACCACATCCGCGGGTAGCACCCGCCCGGACGCCAGGCGGATCCCCTCCGGCACAAACGATTCGATCCGATCGGTCACCATCGCGATCCGACCCTCGCGGATGTCCTCGTACAGATCGTTGTCCGGGATGGCGCAGACCCGCTGGTCCCACGGGTTGTACGGCGGGGTGAAGTGGTCGTCGACCACCTGATTGCCGAGCAGCCGGGTGGCACGTCGTCGGATGAGTTGTTTGGTCGGAGCAGGGAAGTGGCGGGCCATCGCGTACAGGCCCCACAGGCGCACGATGTTCTTGTTGCGGATCACCCGATGCGCGGTGGCAGGCGGCAGCACCCGGCGCAGGACGTTGGCCACTGCATCCACCCGACCGACCGAGAAGATGTACGACGGGGTGCGCTGCAGGATCGTCACCGCCGCACCGGCGTTCGCCGCGCCGGGTGCCAGCGAGATCGCCGTCGCCCCACTGCCGATCACGACCACCCGCTTGCCGGCGAGGTCGAGATCCTCCGGCCAGTGCTGGGGGTGCACCAGCGTGCCGGCGAAGTCGTCGACCCCCGGGAAGTCGGGGGTATACGGCTCGGCATAGCTGTAGTAGCCGCTGCAGAAGTACACGAATCGCGCGGTGCGGGTCCGCTCGACCCGATCCGGCCCGACGACGGTGCGCACCGTCCACACCTGGTCGGCGGACGACCACGACGCGCCGAGCACCTCGGTGGAGAACTCGATGTACCGGTCGACGCCACGCTCGCGGACGGTGTCGACCAGGTAGTCGCGGATCTCGTCGCCGTCGACCAGCGATCGTTCCCCACGCCAGGGGCGGAACGGGAACGACAGGGTGAAGATGTCGGAGTCGGATCGAATGCCCGGATAGCGGAACAGATCCCACGTGCCGCCGACCCGTTCGCGCCGCTCGAGCACGGCGATCGACACATCGGGCAGCAGTTCGCGGAAGCGGCAGGCGGCGTCGATCCCGGAGATACCGGCCCCCACGATCAGCACATCCAGCACATCATTCGGTAGGGCGGCGTCGACCATCCCTCGATACTCCCGACTCGGATGATGTGGTGTCAATCACTGTGCCGGGGTCAGGTGTGGTCGGTGAGCGGCACCGGTCGGCCGGTGTCCCGGATCAGGTAGACCCAGGGGAAGGCGCGCGAACCGATCCGCCAGCCGTCCTTCTCCAGCAGTCCGGCGGGCGCGGGCCACAGATAGCGGCGGTGCTCCCACTGGGTGTCGGTGCGCACCATGCGGTGTTTGAGCATCCCGACGCCGATGGTGTGCCACCCCAGCCGACCGGCCGCCTCGAGTTCGGGCATCTCGTCGAAGGCGGTGACGGGGCCGAGCCAGCGCTCCTCGCCGGTGGCCGCCGCCGCGGGCCCACCGAAGCGCTGTTGGACCGCTTGCCTGGTCAGGCCGAGGACCTGGCCGATCGTCGCCCAGCTGTGGCCGGCCGCGCGGGCACTGTTGATCGTCTCCTGCAGCAATGCCTTGGCGTGCTGCTCGGCGGCGGCGGCGCGACCGACCAGCACCAGGTGGTCTTCGGGGGTCGGATCGGTGATCCCGCCGAGAACCGAGCGGGCGAGCGCGTCGGCGGCATCCGGGACCGCCGTGGTGTCGGAGCTCTCTACCGGCGCGTTCGCGGCAGCCATCGACCGGTCAGACATCGCCGTCCCTGCTCGGCAACCACATCTGCTCGTCCTCGATCGGCGCCGGCTGCTCACCGCCGTCGGCGGGAACCACGGCCAGCACGATGATTCCCGCCCCGACCACCGCGAGGGCGCCGAGCGCCAGCATCGCCCCGCCGAACCCGCTCATCGCGGGAACCCGCAGGTAGGCCAAGACGCTGACGACCAGGCCGACCGTGACAACCCCGAGCCCGATGCCGGCCTCGCGGCGCCGAATCTCCGACGGCTGGCGGAGCATCGCGTCCATCGGAATGATCCGACGGTGGATCGCCGGGATCGCCAACGAGATGGCGATCAGGGCGAGCACACCGGCAGCGCCCTGGATGAATCCCTTGAAGAAGCTGTCGAAGGACAACGCGGCGAGGATCAGGGTGACGCTGGAGACCAGCACGACCACGGCCGCGATCCGCAGGGACGCCCGCTCGTAGCGGACGTACCGATCGGTGACACTCGACTCCTGAGGCATGTGTCAATGAAACCTTGACACCATCATCGTGTCAATAATTTGTTGACAGCGGTTTCGCATGCTCGGAATCCCGTGTTCGAGGTCCGGCCCCCGCCCATCGGGACGTACCGTGGCTCGGGACCAGGACGCGAAAGCCTCGACCGAGGGAGGACCGATGTTCCGACACCCGCGAGGTACCGGCCGCGGACGCGGGCCGATTCGGCTGATCGTCGCCGCCGTCGTACTGATCCTGATCGCCGCCTGCGATTCGAGCGGCGCGACCGGCCCGCTGGCGCAGACGACGACGCCGACCGTCGCACCCGACCCCGGCTTCCCGGTCACCATCCGTGGGGACAACGGCTCGGTCACCATCGGCAATACCCCCGAGCGGATCGTGGTCCTCGGCCCGTCGCTCACGGAAACGGTCTTCGCGGTCGGCGCCGGACCGCAGGTCATCGCGGTCGACAGCGGCTCGAATTACCCGCAGGAAGCGCCGCGCACCGACCTGTCGGCGTATCAGCCGAACGCGGAGGCGATCAGCGCCTATCAACCCGATCTGGTGCTGGCCACCGACGACGCCAACGGCCTGGTCGACGCCCTCGACGTGCTGCGCATCCCGGTGCTGATCCTCGGGGCGCCCGAGGATCTCGAGGGCGCCTACGACCAGGTGGTGACGGTCGGCCGCATCACCGGGCACGAGGACGACGCGCAGAAGGTCTCCGACGACATGCGCGATCGCATCGACGCGGCGGTGATCTCCGCGGCGTCCACGGCGAGCGACCGCACGGTCTACCACGAACTCGACCCGTCGTTCTACAGCCTGACCAGCGACACCTTTATCGGCGACCTCTACAAGCGCTTCGGGTTGATCAACATCGCCGACGACGCGCCCGCCGTGATCGCGGACGGCGGATACCCGCAACTGTCGGCCGAGTACATCATTTCGGCCGCGCCGGACGTCATCGTCCTGGCCGACACCGTGTGCTGCGATCAGAGCCCGCAGACCGTGGCCGAACGCCCCGGGTTCGCCGATCTGCCGGCGGTGGTCAACGGCACCGTGATCGCGGCCAACGACGACATCGCGTCCCGCTGGGGTCCGCGGATAGCCGACTTCGCCGTCGAACTGTCCGATCGGCTCGGCGAACTGAACTGAACGTCGTCATCGGGCCCGTACGGCGCGCCCGTCACTACCTGGCGATCCCGGTCGCCGCTGCGATCCTGCTCGTCGCCATGCTCGCCGGAGTGGTCATCGGGGCGGTCGCGCTGCCGGTCGACGCCGTCCTCGCGACCCTCGTCGACCGGCTCGGCTGGTCGGTCGGCACCCCGCTGACCGGCACCAACGCCACATTGTTGACCGACCTGCGGGTACCGCGGGTGGTGCTCGCGGCGATGGTCGGCGGCATGCTGGCCCTCGCCGGCGCGTCCTACCAGGGCGTTTTCCGCAATCCGCTCGCCGATCCCTATCTGCTGGGGGCGGCGGCGGGGGCCGGGGTGGGCGCGACGCTGGTGATCGCGACCGATCCGTTGGGGCTCGACGGGCCGCTGCACCTGCCCGGGGCGGCATTCCTCGGCGCGCTCGCGGGGGTCGGCATGTCCTATGCCCTGGGGACGGTGGCCGCCCGGCACGGCGGGGGAGCGGCGACGTTGCTGCTGGCCGGGGTCGCGGTCTCGGCGTTCCTGACCGCGGTGCAGACCGCGATCCAGCAGGCGCGGGCGGACACCCTGCAGCAGGTGTACTCGTGGATCCTCGGTCAGCTCGGCACGGCCGGGTGGAGCGAGGTGCGGCTGGTGCTGCCGTATATGGCGGTATCGACGGTGGTCATGCTGGCGGCCGGGCGGGCACTCGACGTGCTGGCGGTCGGCGACGAGGAGGCCCGCACCCTGGGGATGCGGCCGGGAACGGTGCGCTTCGTGGTGCTCTGCGCGGCGTCCTTGGGGACGGCGGCGGCGGTGGCGGTCAGCGGTCTGATCGGCTTCGTGGGCTTGGTGATCCCGCATATCGTGCGCCGCCTGGCCGGATACTCGTATCGCCTGGTGTTGCCGGTATCGCTGCTGGCCGGCGGCGCTTTCCTGGTGTTGGCGGATCTGCTGGCCCGCACACTGCTGGCGCCGGCGGAGCTGCCGATCGGGGTGATCACCGCGTTTGTGGGGGCGCCGTTCTTCGCGGCGCTGCTGCGCTTCGGTGGGAGTTCCACGTGAGCGGCGTGGTGGCGGTCGGGGAGCCGTTGCTGCGGGTGCGCGACGTCGGGGTGCGGATCGGCCGATCGACGATTCTCGACGGGGTGAGCCTCGACGTGCCGACGGGCGGCTGGACGGCGGTGATCGGCCCCAACGGGGCGGGCAAATCGACCCTGCTGCGGGCGATCGTCGCGACCGTCGCCCACACCGGATCGATCACCGTCGACGGGCTCGACGTCGCCGCGCTGTCCGCCCGGCAGCGCGCCCGGCTGATCGGCTACGCCCCGCAGCGACCGGTCCTGCCGGACGGGATCTCGGTCGCCGACTACGTCCTGCTCGGGCGGACCGCACACAGTTCGCTGCTCACCGGCCCGAAGGTCGCCGATCGTCGGGAGGTCGAACGCGCTATCGACCTGCTCGACCTCGGCACGCTGGCCGATCGGTCGCTGCGCACCCTGTCCGGCGGCGAGAGCCAACGCGCGGTGCTCGCCCGCGTGCTCGCCCAACGGCCCCGGCTGATCGTCCTGGACGAACCGACCTCGGCGCTCGACCTCGGGCACGCCCAGACACTGCTCGAACTGGTCGACGAGCTGCGCCGCAGCGAGGGGCTCACCGTCCTGAGCACCCTGCACGACCTGGTCCTGGCCGGGCAGTACGCGCAGCGCCTGGTGCTGCTCGATCGCGGCACCGTCGCGGCGACCGGGCGGGCCGACGAGGTGCTGACCGAGGAGAACCTGCGCACGCACTACGGCGCCTCGGTCCGCGTGGTCACCGACGCGGGAGGCGTACACCTCCACCCGGTGCGGAATATCGGTCCCGGTGCGGAATACCCGCACCGACTCCACCGTTGAGCCGGATAGTTGCGTAGTCAACGATATGTGAGCCACGGAGAAGAGGGGTCACGGTTCCGCGGGCATCCGGATCAATGCCGTGGCGCCCGGCCTGGTGGAGACGCCGATGACCGAGGTGTGGAAGCAGGACTCCGACATCTGGGAGACCGTGGCGTCGACCAACGTGCTGCACCGCGCGGCGCAGCCGGAGGAGATCGCCGGAACGGTGCTCTTCCTGGCGAGCGACCTCGCATCGTTCACCACCGGTTCGGTATCCGTGGTGGACGCCGGCCAGACCGCCCACTGATTCGCCGGTGCCCCTGCTCGACCGGTGACACCGATCCTTCGGTGACACTGTTCGGGTGAACGCGCCGGATATCCCACAACTCCCCGAACTGACCACGGTTCGGGGAGTTTCCGGTAGTCGGGGTCCGGTGCTGTGGTGTCGGCTGCCCGACGCCCATCGCGCGATTTCGACCGCAGTCCTCGGCGGCGGCATCGGCGCGCCGCGGTGGTGGGCAAATGTGCAGGTCGATCGGGACTATCACCGCGACGACCCGATAGCCCACCTGCGCGAGGTGGCCGATCGTCTCGAACTGACCGGCCCGGGGGTCGGCATGCTCACCGCCGCCCGCGTCGACCGGTGGACGACCTCGAGCGACAACGGGGTGTCGACCGTCGCCACCGTCGGACTCGGGCTTCCGGTGCCCGCGGCGGCGCCCGACGAGATCGACTGGTGGCCGATGCCGGGCACGATCAACCTGCTGGTGCGCCTGCCGGTGCCACTGTCGGATGCGGCGCTGGTCAACGCGGTCGTCACCGCGACCGAGGCCAAGACCCAGGCGCTGATGGAGGCCGACGTCCCCGGAACCGGAACGTCGTCCGACGCGGTGTGCATCGTCTGCCCGGCAGGCGGGAAGGCGACGGAGGACTACGGCGGCCCGCGATCCCGTTGGGGAGCGCGCCTCGCCCGATCGGTCCACCGTGCGGTCGCGGCCGGTACCGCGGACTGGATCGACCGTCACCCGCCCGGCGACGAGCACCGCCGATGGCGGGACAGATCCGGCTGACTCCGGGAGGGCTCAGCCGACGTGCAGGCGGGTGGCCAGTCCGCGTTCCCCCGCGCCCATCACCCGGTAGTGCGCCCAGATCATCGGGCGCCGCAGCGGCACCGAAGCGAGACGAAGACCGGGATGCGCGATGTCGACATCCCAACCGATGTCCGCTAACGCACCCGAATCCACGTCGCGCATCCGCCAGTTGCCGCTGCCCACCAGGTCACCACCCACGCGCACCCGCGCCTCGTGAGGCCGCCGGGCCATCACGATCTCCATCTCGAACCGCAGGGCGAAGCCCAACGGGCTGCGGACGACCAGCCGACCGTGTCGGCCGAGCCCGTCGGGCGATCCGGCGCTGATCACGGTCGACTCGGTGCAGCCCGGCCACCATCGGGGCCAGCTCTCCACG
Organism: Millisia brevis NBRC 105863; assembly: GCF_001552615.1. Classification (GTDB taxonomy): domain Bacteria; phylum Actinomycetota; class Actinomycetes; order Mycobacteriales; family Mycobacteriaceae; genus Millisia; species Millisia brevis. Next base: position 591,733 of record NZ_BCRN01000001.1, on the reverse strand, counting down.
TCCGCCATCTCCCGCCACACCCGTTCCGGCGGCGCGGGCAATCTCCAGGTCGAGATGAAGTGGAACACGTCGACTCCCGGTACGTGTGCGTACGTCTTCCTCACAGCAACGCCGAGGAGATTATGTCGATGACGCGCCGCTCACGCAGATCCACGAACGGCCCAGCGCGACCCACGCTGCCGCCACCTGCTCCTTGTCGATATCGGACAGCCCGAGGTCCACCCGCAGGGCGGTGTCGAACTCCGCTTCGGTCTCGAGGGACCGCTCCACCGTTCCGGTCGATCCCCGATGCCGCAGCACCCGGCCGGCCAATGTGACCCGACTGTCGGGTCCGACCACCGTCGCCATGAGGTGGGTGGTGAAGGCGGACTCCGGCGAGGTGGAGGTATACCAGTTCAGCGCCTCAACGTCCGCCGGCACCACCGCTCCGGTGGTGATTCCGTACTGGTTCGTCCAGGTGTCGCGCAGGTACAACTGCAGCATCCAGCGCACGTCGGGGCCGAGGTGTTCCGGAATGCCGGCGGTCTGCCGATCGACGATGCGGTAGACGCCGTCCGGTGTCTGCTGGGGCTGCGGTCCGCCGTCCAGCACCAGCGGGGCGATCGGCGAGGTGCCGCCGAAGCCGGGGTCGTAGAGGTATCGACTCCCGGCGAGGCGCACGACGGTGGCGTTGTGCGAGCGTATCGGCGCCCGGGACTGGTCGCCGAGGTACACCCGGGCGAGGACGGGTTCGGTGTCGAAACCCAGGTCGGACAGGGCCGCGCTGCTCAGGGTCGCGTGCTCGAAGCAGTAGCCGCCACGGTTCCGGTCGAGCAATTTGTCGAACACGGCGTCGCGGTCGAGGTCGACGGGGTGTCCGGTGAAGCTGGTCAGGTTCTCGAAGGGGATCGTGCGGGTATGCGCGGTCAGCAGGGCCGCGAGGGACTCGAGGTCGGCTCGCTCGGGGGCGGCCGCACCGATTCGGGCCAGGTAGCGAGCGGCGATCGAGGTCATCCGACCGCTACCGCGAATCTCGGCCGGTGAGGTCATACCCCACATATACCCCGACCCGTGTACGTCCCGCTCGTGGCCGGACAGGTTCGCGGGCGGCCGCCTCCGGGATCGGCGCTCATGCGGTAGGTGCGCCCTCCGAAATCTCACATAGCGGACTACTCGTGTTTATGTGCGGAGAACGGACGATACTGCGGATAGCCGCGAGACGTCGGGGCTTTTCGCACCTCAACCGTTTGGGGGCGGTCGCATGGGTGATTCGGCGGAGTTGGTTCTTTTCGGAGGATTCACTCTGCGCATCGAAGGTACAAAAGTGGCGCTGCCCATGCACGCTCGGCGGGTGCTGGCCTACCTGTCGTTGAGGAAGATGGTGGAGCCCGATACCGATCGGGGGGTGCTCGCCGAGCGGTTGTGGGCGGACGCGACACCGGATCGATCGCGCGCCAGCCTGCGCACCGCCATCTGGCGAATTCGTTCGGTCGGGGGCAACCTGCTGACCGGCGAGGCGGATCGCGTCGCATTGGCCGACCGGGTTCGAGTCGATGTGCACGACTTCCGCCGGCGCGCGGAACGGATCCTCGCGGCGGACCCGAACGTCGACAGCATGGCAATCGACCGCTTGGATACGGAGCGAATCGGCGCCCCGCCCCATCTGCACATTCCGGTCGATCTCCTACCGGGGTGGGACGAGGACTGGCTCATACTGGCCCGCGAACAATTGCGCCTGCTGGGCCTGCACGCTCTCGAACAGTCCGCGCACACGCTGTGCGCGTCGGGCCGGTACCCGGAAGCGATCGACACGATCCTGCGGGTGGTCGATGAGGAGCCGCTGCGGGAATCGGCACAGGCGGTCCTGATCGACGCGCATCTGCGCGCCGGTCACCCGGCGGAGGCCTATCGGCACTACGCCGCGTTCGCTCGGAAGCTCTGGGACGAACTGGGGATTCGCCCGTCCGGGGAGATCGCTCTGCTGGTCCGCGGGCTGCCCCCGGCGGCGGTCGTGTCGAGCCGCTAACTGTGATGATCCGAGAGGATTGACGCCGACGGCTACGCGGCTCACACATCCTGCTCGGCGAGATGTTTGTCGATCCGTTCGCCGATGCACCGCCGCCGACCCGATGCGGGGGCATGCTGGTCGTGCCGGTCCACATCATCGACCTGCACGCATCGGTGTGGGCCCGAGCGCGGTCGGCGCGGGTGCATGTCGACTCGACCATGATCTACCGGGTGGGCCCGACCACGGGCTCACCGTTCTTCGATCTGCGTCAGAGGATCGACCGCTGCTGGATCGACGGGGTGCCGGTGGATCCGTCGGCCGTCGCCCACGAACCGGTAGGTGGCTTCGCGGATGGGGTACGGGTTGTCCGGCGGCGGCATTCGGCCGACTCGGTCCACCACCTTCGAGTGGTCTATCGCCTGGACAAGCCGATGTCCGACCTGTCGGGGGCCTACCCGCCGAGGGTCTCCTGGACCGGTCCGCGGCTGCACTGGTCGTTCGGTATGGCGGACCTCTACGCGGGTCGCTACCTGGAGATGTGGTTCCCGTCGAATCTGCCGTTCGACCAGTTTCGGTTCACCCTGAATCTCCACATCACCGGCACTCCGGTACACCACACGGCCATCACCAACGGCCGGGCGATCGTCCGCGCCGTGAATCACTGGTCGATCCGGTTCCCCTCGTGGTTCACCACCCTTTCACCGTTGCTGGAGGTACACGCCGCCGACACCGTCGAGGTGGCCGCGGCGACGGTCCGGCTTCCGATATCGCGTCGGCCCGTGATCGTCACCGCCGCCAAGCCGGTATCGCGGCCCGAGGTCCTGACGGCAGGTATCGAGCGGATCTCGGCCGTGCTCGCCGAGCAGGAACGCCGATTCGGCACGTTCATCGGTGACGCATTCACCTGCTTCTTCCACGGAGCTGCCGGCGGGATGGAATATGCCCACGCGACCACGACGTCGATAGCCGCTCTGCCGCACGAGGTCATCCATTCCTGGTTCGCTCGCGGGGTCATGCCGGCAACCGCGGCGGACGGCTGGTGGGACGAGGCGTTCACTCGCTATCTGGAACTGGGCGAAGGACCGGAACCGCTCGACTTTCGGTCGGACCCGATCGAGCTGTGCTCGCGCCAACCCTTCCAGCGCACCACATCGCCGCTTTCGTATGTGGCGGGAAGCCGGGTCTTCCGAGGTATCGCCGCGCTGATCGGACCGGGACGGCTCATCGAGGTAATGGGCGAGTTCTTCAATGTCTACCGGGGGGCGACCGCCACGACGGCCACCCTCGAAGCCTTCCTGGTGCGCACGACCGGTGAGGGGGCGCTGGTCGATGTGTTCCATCGATTCGTCTACGGCTTCGACGGTGCCGCGCCGCCATCACACCGGCTTTCGGCCTCGTCGCCGGCCCTACCGCCGCACCCGGTAGTGCAGGTCCACAGCGGAAACGCCCTGTGGGGAAACGGCGCTCACCCGCCCGGACAATTCGGCTGACGGGCGCAGTCCGAGTTCGGACCACAGCAACTGAGCGAACCGTCCGAACTGCCTGCGTGCCTCGATGACATTGCCCTCACGCAGATGTGCCTCGATCAGCGTGGCCTGCGCGGTCTCCCGCAACGGCTCCTCAGTCACGACGATCAACATCACGTCGATCGCCTCCGGAAAGCGTCCATGACCGGCCAACCACCGCCCCGACCTCTCCAGTGCATGAAGTCGCAACTGGCGCAGCTGTTCCCGAGCAAGCAGCAGCCAGGTCTCGTCCCATCCCGGCAGCAGCTCGCCGGAACGGGCCATCAAGTGGGCACGCTCACGCGGCCGATCCTCCAGCTCGGCCAGCAACAGCTCCGCCTGCCGTCGGTAGCGATGCACGTCGATCGCCACGTCGTCGGCGACCATCACCCGGTCGCTTTCGCAGCGAATCAGATCGGGGCATTCCCGCCGGATACGCCACAACGCGGTACGCAAGCAGGCGCGGGATCGCTCACAGGACGAGTCCGGCCAGAGACGTTCGGCGAGGACGCCGCGGTCGCAATCGGCCTCGGCCGTCTTGTCCAGGCACAGATAGGCCAGCACTCGGCGCGAGTGCTTGGGCAGAACCACCATTCGCTGTCCGACACGCACTCCGAAGCCACCCAACAGGACAACCGACGGATGGTCGGCACCCGAGGAGATCGTCGAAAACTGTGCTGTGGGCATCCGAACCCCTCGCGGTTCCCGGCGTCGAACCGGATCGTCACAGCATCCGTGTCCGCCGCTGAGGCATCGTCAACGATCCGTCAATCCCGAGCGCTCGGCGGCAACACGGCGTTGACGGCCGGCTGTCAGCGTCGTTGCCGTGACCACTGATATCCATCGAATGGTCGTCGTGCGGGCGTGGCGGGACTCGCATCGGATCGTCATTCGGGTGCTCGTCGCCGACGACGGCAATGCCACGAACGGCTGGGTGTTCGCCGATATCGACGCCGCATGTCGACAGATCGCGAGCGTCCTTTCCGAACTGATCGAACCGGAACCACGCTCTGCACCATCCGATTCCGATACGACAGGTGATACGGGACGTTGACGCTGCGGTACATCACCCTCGCGAACACTGACGTCAATGCCCGTTCCGCGGAGGTGCACATCGTGACAATCGAGTCTCATGCCGGGTCTCGCGGCGACACCGAAACCTCGACGTCCCCGTTCGCGGGGCTGTCCTACCTGACGCAGTCCGTCGGCGAGGAGCGCGCGGCGGCGGACGACACCGAGGCGCCGCCGTTCGACGGCTTCCACGCCACCGAGTCGCCCTTCGGCGAGGACATCGCCGGCGAAACGGACCCGGTCGCCGCCGAATCCGCCGACTTCCTCGAGTCCATCCACGACGAGGACTTCGACGAAGCCCTGGAACAATTGCTCAACGACGGTGCTGCTCTTCTGCTTTCCGATGCACAGCAGTGGTCGGCGCCGGCTTCGGAGGCCGAGGCCCGCGAGGCGGTGGAGCAGTGGATCGCCCCGCTGGCAGCGGAATGGCAGCGAGCGGTGGACGGCCTCGGCGCCGGGCTCGAAGGCGCGGACCTGAGCGGCCTGGTCGAAAACGAACTCGACGAACTGCTCGACTCGCTGGACTCTCCGGCCGCGTTCGATTCGGAGGCCTTCGACAACTTCCTCGGCAGGCTTCTGGGAAAGGCGAAGAGCTTCGTCAAACGGAAAATCGCACAGGCGGTGACGTTTGCGAAGAACCCGATCAAGGGAGTCGTCGATGCGGCCAAGAGCGGCCTGCAGACCATCAGGAGCGGTGTCGAATCGATCGGCCGGCATCTGCTGGGTCCGCTGCTCGAGAAGCTGAAGAATGTCGGCCTGACCCTCCTGAAGGGGGTGGTCTCGAAGCTGATGGCACCGCTGTCCCGGGTTCTTCCGGCGCCGATTCGACCGGTACTTCCGCTGATACTGAAGCGCCTCGGCGTCGGTGAAGCCGCCGACGACGAATCCGACGAGGCGACCTCCGACGAGATGGGGTTGGCCGCGCAGATGGCGCACGAGTTCGACAACCGGTTGCTCTCGCTCTATCTCGCAGGCGATTCCGAAAGTCCGACCGCCGACGAAACCACCGACTCGTACGAGCCGGAGCAGGCGCAGAACCTCGAGTCCGAACTCGATGATGCCCGCGTCCGGCTCGCCACACAGCTGAGCGAGTACACCGGCTCGCAGCCGCCGGTCGCCGAGATCGAACAGTTCATCCCCGCGGTGCTGGCCATCCGGCCGCTGTTGAAGCTGGGCCTTACGGTCACCGGCGCCAGGGAGAAGCTGATCAACCTGATCGCCGGTCCTTTGGCCTCGCTGATCAAGAATATGATCGGCCCGACCGCCGCCGCGACCATCACTCGCGCGGTCGGCCGGGAGCCTTCCCGGATGATCGCCAAAGCGGCGGTCAACGTCGGCTTCTCGGCGCTGGGTCTCGAAAGCGCAGCCGGCCCGGACGGCGGAATCGCCGGTGAGGCGCTGGCCTCGGCGGTCGAGAGCACCGTGCTGCGGGTGGTCGACCAACTCGACGAGGCCGCCCTCGCCGATCCCCTACAGGTGGGCGCCGCCGTCGCACAGGCCTTCGCGGAGTCGGCCGCGGCCTATCTACCCGACCGGTTGCTACGCGCGGACCTACCGGAGCGCGAGACGGCCGAGGAGGGCGGACTATGGGTGATGATGCCGCGGTCGAGCCGACCGCGGTACCGATTCCGCAGGTACACCAGAGTATTCGTGGTTCCGGTCTCCCGGCAGACCGCCCGGGCGGTCGGGTGGTCGGACGGCGGCACCCTCGAGTCGTACCTGCTCGATCGGGGTGTCACACAGTGGCCGGTACAGGCCGAGGTGGATCTCTACGAAACCCTGCCCGGCACCCTGCCCGGCCATTTCACCCGCGACGAGACCCTGCCGGCCGACGAACACGCCGCCGCGGAGGAGTACCAACCGCTGACCAAGCGCACCGCCGGGTTACTGCTCGGTGAGCCCGCCCTGGGCCGCGGCCGGACGACCGGAGTGCGAGCGGGCGGGTTCCGGCCGGGACCCGGCCAGCGCTTCTTCCGCATCCGCTCGGCCCGGTTGCCGGCCCGTCGGGTCCGCCGACCGCGGCGATTGGTCAGCGTGCACTGGGATCCGCAGACCAACAGGATGCGCATCTTCGTCCGATTGTCCGAGCGACAGGCTCGGGCACTGCAGGCCCGCCTGCAACGCGCTGCGCCGTCGGGACAGCGCGATCTGCCCGGTGTCCTGCTCGCCCTGTGGCAGGTCGCACTGCCGCGCCTGCCGTATCGCATCGCCCGCCGCCTGGTCGGTTCGTCGACGGTGACCGATGCGACCGCGGCCGCGCGGATCGGTACCGCGATCACCGCCGCGACACGAACCGGGATCACCACCTTCCTCACTCACAGCGGTGCCCAATTTGCCGCCGCCGTCGCCGATCCCGCCGACGGTGTGACAATCACGGTCACCTTCGACGGCGTCGGCGCCGGCCCCACCCAGGTGCCCGCACCCACGGTCTCGGTGTCGCCCGGGATGCTTCGATGACCATCACCTTCGGCACCGAAGCAGCGGCCCTCGGCGGCGAGGCGCGGCATTGGCGGCGGGCCTGCGCGGCGCTGGGCGACCTCGACGTCGGGGCGTCCGCCTCGGCGTGGAAGGAATTGGAGACCTACCTCGGGCGCAGCGTGCGCGCGAGCCTGATCGGTCAGGCCAACCGGCTGACCGCGCAGGCCGATCGCCTGCTGTTCGCGCTGGTGGCCGCGCAGACCATGGCCGACCTCGCCCGAGCTCGGTCCGAACTGCTGGATCTGCGACGCCGCTATACCCGCGCCGAGGCGATGGTCGACTTCTACAGCGACGCGGTCAACACCCGAACCAATCCGCGGCTGGCCGCCGTCCTGCGCGGTCTGGACACCCTCGCCGTCTACAGCATGGACGTGGTGCTGCGACCGCTCGGCATCGACTCACCGCCGGTGCTCACCTATCTCGACAAGGGGCTGGGGGCGTCGATCCTGCGGGCGGGCGCCCGGCTATGGGATGCCTCGCTGTCACCGGCCGCCGCGATCAAGATCACGCGTTACCACCTGTGGGAGCCGACGTCGTTGATACACGAAACCGGGCACCAGGTGGCGCATATGACCGGCTGGGCGCCGGAACTGGCGGCCGCGCTGCGATCGACTCTCGAAACGCACAGCGGTCTCGCGGCGGAGGCCTGGCACAGCTGGGCAGGTGAGGTCGCCGCCGATGTCTACGCCTTCGCCCTCCTCGGATACGCGCCGGTACCCGCCCTGGCCAGCGTCGTCGACGGGCCGCCGCGCGCCGTCTTCCGCATGCCGATCGGCGATCCCCATCCGATCGCGATGGTGCGCGTGCTGTTCAACGTGGCGTTGTGCCGCTCATGGTTCGGCCCGGGCCCTTGGGATGAACTGGGAGAACGATGGTTGACACGGTATCCGGCGGATCGGGCGTCCTCGCACGCCGCCGCGGTCATCCGCGCCAGTCTTCCCCTGCTACCGGCGATCGTCGATACCTGTACACGCCTGCCGATGAATGCCTTTCACGGCGCCGCACTCGCGACGCTGGCCGACCCGCGCCGCGCGGCCCCGGCCGAATTGACCCGCCTCGCCGAACGTGCGGGGGCGTCGCTGTACACCTCGAGCTTTCTGCAACGGCAGGAACCGATGCGAATTCTGGCCCTCACGGCGCTGCGCGGGCTGGACAACAAGACGGCACCCATCGAGATGGAGACGTGGCTGCGGCGCGTCGGTGGCGATCGCTCGATCGCCGCATAGGAGTAGGGAGAAATCAGATGGCCATCGAGTCGAGTACACCCCCATCGGTACCGGTACGGAATCTGCAGGAGTTTGCAGCGGAGGTAGCCAACGCCATCATCGAAGGCCTGCGGAGGACCGACCTCGACGACAACCGGCAGCAGCCGGCGACCTCCCCGCGCGCGCTGCTGTCCACGTCGTTGTTCTCCGAGCTTCGGTATGCCTTGGGCAGCAACGACACCGTGAATGGGAAAGCGACGCAGATCCTGCCTTTCACCGTGTCGGAAGTCAACACCCGAACCGGCAGAGGAAAGATCAGCTACAGGCCCTCCGCGGTTCGCGCGAAAGGCGGTCGTGCTCTGCTCATTACGTATCTGTCCGGCGCGAGACAGACCGAGAATATCCCGACTTCGGGGAGCGACGAACGGACGATCGACCTGATCGATCCACACGCCGTCGCGGTGACGATCTGGAATGACGTCTTCACCGATGAGGACTCATCACGAAATGACGGCCAACCCATCCTCGTCAGCTTTGTCACCTATCAATAACTCGATTCTCACGCGACGGAAGGTGAGAGATGTTTCGCAAGTTGGCGGCCCTCCTCAAGGGCAAGACACTGCTGTCGGAGGCGGACGCGGTCTTCACATTCCATCCCGAGCAACTCAGCCGCTGGCTCGAGGAAGTGTGGGCGACAGGGGGTGTAACCACATGGGGTGCCGTCGTTCCGGCGATCATCCCCGGGTCCTCGTCGGTTCCCCTCGGAAATCCCGACACCATCGCGATGACCAAGCTGCCGGATCCGCTGCGCACCCTGCTCAGCTCCGGCGTCAACACCCCGTCGGCGAACCCCAATCTTCCACTTCCGTTGGGCTACAACACCGGCGGACCTGCCTTGGGCACCGGCACCTCCCAGGCCTGGGATCACATGTTCTACGCGTATCTGGTCGAGAGCACCGGAATCATCGAAATCATGTCCGAGGTGGTCCGCCGGTACGTAACCGGTGAGAGTCTGCCGACACCGACGATAGCGACAACGGCATGGTTGCGCGGAACCGAGGACATCTTCTTCCGGGACCCGCCCCTGTTCCGGATCGCAAGTCCCACCAGCGCACTGCGTCCGGATGCCCGCGTGAACCGACGCAATGCCTACTGGCGGATGTTCGGACTCGATCTGCCCCATCCGGCCGCCGGTGTCGACGGACAGCCCTGGAAACTCGGGGCCGGCCCGGCGAGCAATACCCGCTTCCTCGAGCTGTGGAACGAGTTGCTCCGGCAGGTCTGGCTCGGGATCGAGAACGAGAAGAACAGCTCCGGGCAGAACCCCACCGACATCAGTTACGTCGCCTTCTTGTGCCAGACGATCGGCGAGATGCTCCGGCTGCGCCGCCGCGGCGGCCTCCTCTCACGGGAGGAATTCGGATATGTCTGCATGATGAACTGGTTCCACCTGACGGTCGAAACCGACTCGGCGGTCGTCGTGGACCTCAGCGCGACCGCCGGCGCCGGCTCCGGCAATCCCGCCGATCGGCTCACCGCCATCGGGCGGCGTGTCGGGATCGAACCCTCACGTCAGACCCGAGAACTATTCGAATTGGCCGACCTGCTCTCCCCGGTGCTGTGGTCGATAGAACTGGGCCTGTTCGACGACCCGACCGCTGCGGAGCTGCTCTTCAAGCTGCACAACATCACGCCGCCGGCCACCGATCAGATCGCCAAGACGATGAACCGCACCATCGATTTGTGGCAGTCCGCGACCGGCGAAACGGTCAAGGATCTGGCGGTAACCCAGCGGCGCGGCCAGTCGTCACCACGCAGTGCCCAGCCCACCCGGCTGCTCGTGCGTCCCACTGCCGCACCGATCGCCGATCCGTCTACCAACGGCCATCCCGTGCACGTCGGCCGCTGATCGACGATCACGCAGCCACCAGGAGGTTACAGACATGACAACGTCGGACCACCCCATATTCGCCGTGGCACCCGAGGCCCCTACCGGTTCCGACTGGGAGCTGCCGGACACGATAGTCGGCGAACAGTGGGCGTCGGAGAACTACGATTCGGAGACTGCGGATGCCGGCGAATTAGACTGGGAAGCTCCATATTCGGCAGCCGATCTTGCCGCCGACTATGAATATGACGACAACGAATATAGCGATAGCGAATTGACCGACGAGGCGGAGCAGTTCTCCCGGGATGCAGGACCGACGGCCGAGGAGTATCCCGCGGATTTCGGTGTGGCCGGGCTCGAAGAGACCGAGCCCGAATTCGAGAGCGAGCCGGCCTACGGGGAGACATTCGACGGGCAGGAGAATCTCGACGAGTCCGACTGGGGCACAGCAGCGTCGGGATTCGAAGAAGCGGGACCGAGTTACGAGCAGTCCTACCGGCACGCCGACTGGCCCCGGGAGATCCCCGACGTCGCCGGGACGACACTGCCCGGCACGATCGTTGTGGCCGACTACCCGAGGTATGCCACCAAGGTCACCGATCTGCGGCCGGATCAGGTCACCGAGATCCGGGCCGTGGCCAACGCGATCGTGGGAGCGCTGCTCGCACACCACCACATCAGCGTTGTTGTCGAGGGTTTCGCGGACTTCGACACCAAGGGACGCGATTTCGAACAACAGGTCAGCATCGATCGGGCGATCAGTGCACGCAACTTCCTCGTCGACGAAGTTCATCGACGCGCCCTGGCCACCGGGCTGCCTGCCGCCGCACTGAAACGGTTCTCCGTACAGAGCGCGGCCTTCGGCACCCGACGGCCCAGCGTTCGCAATCCCCGCAACGAGGACGATCGGCGCCAGAACCGGCGCATCCACATCGTGTGGGTGAGCACGCCGTTGCCGCCCGAACGGCAACAAACCTTCGACCACATCCTCGACCGTGCGAACCGGGCGCTCGCGCGGGTCGCCCGCCCCGGACCGAAACGCCGGTTGACGTGCCTGATCGGCAAGTTGCAGGCCTCCCGAACCGCCGACGGCTACTTCTCCTACGACGCGCTGCGCGCATTTCCGGGGAGCGCGGGATGGCCGGCTATGTCCACCGCCCAGTTCGACCTGATGGTCAAGGCAACCACCGTGCATGCCCGGCCGCAGATCCGGTCGATCGCCGCCGCCTCACGTACCCCGGACGAGCTGGCCAGGGCGCTGGAGCAGCTGGACGACACCATCGGCCGCAATATCTTCAACTTCGAACAGCAACTGGTCGGCGACAGTTCCACCGGGGTGCTGATGCGTACCTTCAACGCGACGATCGGTCGTCTACAACTCGATCCGCAGTCGATTCTGTCCTGCTACTCCGGCTACGCGCGCATCCGTCATGAGCAGTAGCACACCTTCGGAAGGGGATTGCCCGCCATGAGTATCACCGAGGAGCGGCCCGCTCCCGAGCTCGTCGCACACCCGCCGGCGGGTACCTCGTTGTCGGCTGCCGTCGCCCACATCGCGGAGGCCGAGTACCGGCGATGGCATCCGGGAGGGGGCGTTCGACTGGTCGAAACCGACACCGCCGCAACCCCCATCCTCCAGGAGTACTACCGCACCGGGGTCGGAATCACCGTCGCCGCCGACCGCTTGCGCAGTACACAGTGGCAGGGTGCCCATCCGTGGAGCGCGGTCTTCGTGTCGTGGGTGATGAGGCGGGCCGGAGCGGGCCCGTCCTTCGCCTATTCCACCGCCCACCAGACCTATATTCGTGCTGCTCGCCGTAATCGATTGTCGGGGAACACCACCAACCCCTTCCGAGCGTTTCGCGTCGGTGAGGTGGCGCCGCGGGTCGGCGACCTGGTGTGCAAGTCCCGCAGCGGCAGCGGGGCCACCTACGACACCATCGGGGACCGGCAGCGCCGGGCGACGCACTGCGACATCGTTACTGCGGTCCATCCCGGCCGGATACGAGTGATCGGCGGAAATGTTCGGCAGAACGTCGACGCCAAGACACTGCGCACCGGACCGGATGGCCTGCTGCGAACCGACGGCAACCAGGCGCAGTACTTCGCCGTCATCCGGGTCGACGGGACACCCGCCTCGACGCCGCCGGCACCACAGAGCGGCGCTCCGGTGCGCGCGTCCGGGTCGGCCGCGCCTGCCTCGGTATACGTCGTCGACCACCTTCCGATGTTGCGCGGGCACGCCGGCAGCCCACCCGACCTCGTCTTGAAGTGGAACGCCGCACCGAAGAACAGCGCCGCCGCGCAGGCGACAACGGTCGACGTGGTAGTCCACCTGCACGGCTGGTCGGGGCGCGAGGGCCGGATGAACATCGTGCGCGACAAGCTCCCGGTCAGTGGGCTCGACTTCGCCGATCCGAAGAATCCCACCGCGGTGACCCGCACCGCGCCCACCTTGATGGTTCTTCCTCGCGGCAACCATGCCCCGATCGGCAAGAAGACGGCGCGCTATACCTTCCCGGCGCTGGTGGAGCCGCATGCCCTGCAACGGCTGATCGACGAATCGTTGAGGATCTTCGGAGCGCAGACCGGGCGGACGGCCGCCCGACGCCGACTGATTCTGACCGCACACTCCGGCGGCGGCGCAGCCCTGATGCGGATCCTCGAACACACCGATCCCGACGAGGTGTACACCTTCGACGCGTTGTACACCGACCCGCGGCCGCTGATCGCATGGGCGCGAAGTCGACGCAATCGGGGCGGCGTCCTGCGTGTGCTCTACCGTCCGGGCGAAGGGACCGCGGACAACAGCCGCCGGGTGTCCGATGCCGTCGCCGGCTGGAACTCGCCGAGGTTCCGGGTGGAACAGACCACCGTCAAACACGACGACATTCCGCCGTGGTTCGGATGGCGTCTGCTCGCCGACGTGCGCGACCCTACCTCGGCCAAGTGAGCGGGACCTTCGCGCCCGTTGTCGCCTCCGGTTGTTACCCGATCTTCACCATGGCGCGAGCCCCACCACGTCATCCCCATTACCCTCCCGGCAACAGCCACGTACCGTTGGCCCGGTGAGCAGGATCTTCACCGTCAGCGTGGCCTCGGTCCACCCCCACTACGTGACGAAGGCCGAGCGGAAGGGTCGCTCCCGCGACGAGGTGGACGAGATCATCCGCTGGCTCACCGGCTTCGACCAGGCGGCGCTGGACAAGCATCTGGCCGAGGAGACAACCTTCGAGGACTTCTTCGAGGCGGCGCACCTCAACCCGTCGGCGTCGCTGATCACCGGTGTGGTGTGTGGGATTCGGGTGGAGAACGTCGAAGATCCGTTGATGCAGAAGATCCGCTACCTCGACAAGCTGATCGATGAGCTGGCCAAGGGCAAGTCGATGGAGAAGATTCTGCGCACCCCGGCCTGACCGACACCCGCTCGGAACCGAATCCTCCCTCACCGCGTCCAATCACTCAGGGACCGATGGGAGGGGATCGATGGGTGACGGCGACGTACTTCGCATCGAACCGGGGGCGGCGGAACGGATCGCTCGGGCGCTCGACCTGCACGCCGAGAACCTTGCAACGGCTCTGCGATCACTCCGCAACCGCGGCCACGTGACCGGGTTTGCCGGGTTTCCGTCGGCGATGGAACTGGACGCCGGATTCGCGGACAAGGCTCGACTGGCGGTGGAACACCTCCAGCAGCAGATCATCGTCGCCAACGATGCGGCCGCCACCATTCGGCGGGCAGGTGCGGCCTACAACCACGTGGAGGATGTGAACTCCGCGAATATTCACGCCGCCGGAGCCGCGCCTGATTCGAGTACCGGACAGTGAAAACCACTTCCCTCGCCGGCATGGTCGTGATCGCCATGTCCTGTGGGGCGTGCGCGGGCGCCGAAAGCTCGATCGACCTGTCACCGGCGGACGGGTCCGTAGTCGCCACAACGACAGCGAACGGACCGACATCGTCCGAGCTCGACGCATCCGGGTTGCCGGCGATTTCGTTCGATCCCTGCACGGCCATCGACAACGCCTTGCTGGTCCGATTGGGGCTCGACCCCCAGCGATGGACCCGCGACGAGGGAGACATCGGCAACCAGCGGATCGTGGCCTGCAATACCTTCGGCGTCGACCGATCGGTGGGCGTCATCGCGCAGAACACTCCATGGGATGCGATTCCTTATCAGGCCACACCGGAATCGATCACCGTGAACGGACGAGAATCGATGTTCGTGCCCGACAGCCTCGGCGACGACTCCTGCTCACTGCTCATGCGCACGGACTTCGGCGCCGTCATCGTCGACACCTTCCCGCTCCGCGGCGGCAACGCCGACCCGAATATGCACGCCTGCGACGGAATCGTGGACATGGCCGAGGCGATCGAACCGCTGATCCAGGACGGCAACTGAACGCTCCCGCAACTGAACGCTCCGACCACGGTGACAGCACAGAATCGGACACCGAACACGGGAACCGAACCCGCGGCGGCTGCGTCCAAACCGGTGGGATCACTTCGGGAGGGGGAGTCGATGGCCGACGGCGATGTGCTTCGCATCGAGCCCGGCGCCGCCGAACGCATCGCTCGAGCTTTCGACACGCACGCCGACAACCTGGACGCGATCGCGGCCCGGCTGCGCAACGAGGGATTTTCGACCGGATTTGCCGGCTTTCCCTCGGCACAGGAACTCGACTCCGGTTTCCGGAACAAGTGCCGACTCGCGATCGAGCACCTACACCGGCAGGCGGAAACGACACGGCGCCATGCGTCGGCGGTCCGGGTCGCGGGGGCGAACTACGCCTCCGCCGACACCGTCAACGCGTCATCCATAGCGTCCATCGGCGACGAGGTGGCGCGGTGAGCAGTCGTCTCGCCCTGATCGGAGCGGTAGGGATCGCGGTGGCAACGACCGCGTGCACCACCGGGGACTCCGCCCTCCCACCCGCGCCGGCGGCGACGTCCGAAGCAACGACTACCGGACCAACCTCCACCGTGTCGGCGCTGCCGGCAGTCGGCTTCGATCCCTGCGTCGCCATCTCCGATGCGGTGTTCCTGCAATTCGGTTTCGACCCAGGCCGAAAAGAACGCAACGACTCGAGCATCGGCGACGAGGACATCGTGGCGTGCAACATCATGAATGGCGAACGCGGCGTCGGGTTCATCGCGCAGAACACGCCGTGGGACGACATCCCCTTGTCGGTGCCCGCCGAACCGATGGACGTCAACGGCCGTGAGGCGCTGTACGTCCCGAACGCGATTACCGACGATTCCTGTGCCCTGCTCATGCGCACGAATTTCGGGGCGGTCATCGTCGATACCTTTCCCCGACGTGGCGGTGACTACGGCGCCGACCCGAATATGCACGCCTGCGACGGAATCGTGGACATGGCCGAGGCGATCGAGCCGCTGATAGAGGACGGAAACTGATATGGCCCCCGAAAACGAATCCGGCGCGACCGGAAGCGACGTCTTCGACCATCTCCCGTTCGGGATCGGCAGCTCGCCCTACGCGGCGGACATCGACCGGGTCGCCGAGCAGACCGCGTACATCGCGGGCAACCGGCAGAGCCTCGAGTCCCAGCTGGGCGGCGGCACGGACCCGAACTACGCGAACACGCTCGAAGCCTTCGACGGGTACTCCCACCAGCAGATGTACGACCTGGTCCAGGCGCTGCAGCCGGGGTCCATGTCGCAGGCCGCCGGCTTGTGGATCGACGCGGGGACCAGCGTCAAGCAGTCGTCCACCGGCCTGATGCTCGCGGCGATCGCCGAGCTGGATCACAACTGGAAGGGCGGCGCGGCCGATGAGGTGCGCGCCATGGTCGGCCGGATCAATCAGGGTGCGATCGACACCGGCTCGGTCATGCAGTCGGTCGGCATGCGGATGAACCAGGCGACCACCGCCGCCGAGGCGTTGAAGTCGACCATGCCGCCGCCCGCCCAGCCGGTTCCCCTGCCGATGGATGTCCTCGGCTCCCCGGTCACCGCCTACGCGGCGGCGGAGCAGCGGGCCGAGGAGCAGCGGCGTCAGGCGATCGAACTGTTGAACTCGATCTATACCCCGCAGTTGCGGCCGACCGGCGACGCGGTGCCGGCGTTCGGTTCGCCGACCTCCGGGTCGGGCGGCGGAGCGGGTGGCGCTGCGGGTGGGGGCGCGGCGACGGGGGCCGGTACCGGCTCGGGTGCGGGCGGTTCGGCGCTCGGCCCGGGCGGCTTCGGCGGTGGCACGGGAACGGGAACGCCCGCGGATACGTCGGCGGCTGCCGCGGGCGATGCCGGTGGGCCCGCGGGATCCGCCGCGAACGGCTCCACCGCTCCGGGCTCCGGGTCGACATCTCCGCAGGGTGCGGGCGCAAACCAGCCGGGCGGCGCGGCGGGCGTGCCCCCGGCGGGCGCCGGGGTGGGCTCGACCCGTCCGGCGGCCTCCTCCGGATCGGGGGTCGGCGGATTCGGTGTCCCCGGTGGCTCGGCGGGGGCCGGTTCGGCCGGGGGTGGTCGCGGCGGAAGTACCGGTGGCGGCGCCGGGGGAAGCGGCGCGGGTCGGCCGGGTGCGGGCGGCGGGCTCGGCGGTGTCGCCGGTGCGGGCCCGGGCGTGATCGGTGGTGGCGGCGTGGCAGGCGGCGGTGGCGTCGGCACCCGACCCGGGTACATGCCGATGGGAATGATGCCCGCCAGTCGCGGCGCCGGTGGAGACGACGCGGAGCATCGCGCCGCGTCCTACCTGGTCGATCCGGAGAACCGCAACGAACTGATCGGCGAGATCCCCGCGACGGTCACCCCCGTCCTCGGCGAATGGAAAGAGGAATCGTGATCTGGGCGCTCTCGCCGGACCACTTCGCCCTCGCCTGGGCGACCACGGGACACGACACGTTTCCGCCGCCGCTGCGCGTGCAGCCGACCGCCCGAACCGTCGAGGACCGCCGCGCGCAGGAGGTGGCACTGACCAACTGGTGGCGGCAGACCCCGACACGTGACGATTTCGAGGGCGCGCTGCGGGCGTTGGCGCACCCCACCGTGCGGGTGGAGGTCTACGGCGACGTCGACGGCCCGGTCCGCGTCCTCGCCGCGGCGGACGCGGTCACCGCGGTGGTCGTCAGCCAGGAACCCGGGCCCGACCCGTCGACCGGCGGGGCGATCCAGCTGCGCACCGCCGGCGTCGGCGCATTGGCCGACACGTTGGTTTCCGTCCTCCCCGCCCGCGCACCCGGCAGGCCGCCCGCGGTGACCGCCGGGGCGGCCGAGTTGCGGGCATCAACCCCGACGTCGTTTCTGTACGACCCATTCCTCATCCCCGACGCGCAGCGGCTTCGACGACTGCTGCACAGTCGCCGCGACGGCACCGGACATCTGCTGATACGTCGGGAAGACGACCACCGCGACGGCGCGGCACAAGTTCTGAGCTGGATCGATGTGGTCGACGACGGGCGCTACCTGGTGCGCGCGGGCACCGATGTCGAGTGCCTGCCGGCCACGACGGCGGACTTCGTCGACCTGGTGACCCGTCTGATCGACGACGTATCCGATCCGGCGCCGACCGCCCGGCAAATCACATCGATGTAAGTTACCCACATTCTGTGGACTGCCCTGTGGATAACTCGGCTTCGTCGCAGCGCTCAGTGCGACCACACCGACTGCGCGCCGCTGTCACCGATCCGGTAGACCCACACGATCGCCCCGATCGACACGATCACGGTGAGCACTCCGAGGACCACCGACGCGACCCGTGACGCTCCTGCCGGGATGGTGGCGGAGTAGCGCCGAAGCAGCGGCGTGTGCAGTGCCCACATCAAGGTGGCGAGCACAAAGAGCGGAGCGACCCAATAGATCATCTGGTCGCCGAGGTTTACGTGGGTCTCCAACGCGGGGTTGGGCCGCGTCCGCTTCTCCAGGGCTTCACCGGCCGACGTCGTCAGCGGTGTGACCACCAATGCGAGCAGTGCGACCAGCGGCGTCGCGGGCCCCAACCACCGCCGAGCGGCCGGCCAGAAGACGGCGAGTACGGCGATGATCGCGGCCAGGGGGATGACAACGACGGCCAGGTGAACCAGGAGCGGATGGGCGGGCAAGCCGTTGATGGTGTTCATGAATTCCTCGAATGAGCTGTGGGACGGTGTCTTACGGAAGGTTCGGGACGCCGAGCGACACGATCCTCGAGAACCCGAGGGGACGGCTGCTCGACGGCCCGGCGTGGGGCCGACAGCCCCACCCCGTCATCACCACGGCCGTCATCGCCCGGCTTCCGACGGCGGACGAGCAATATGCCCGACCTGCCCGAGTCTTCCGAGCCGGTCCTGAGAAAACGCTGAAAGCGCGGGGTCCGCGAGAGAACTCCGTGCAGGATGTCCTTCGGAACGGCAGGCAGATCGATTCGGCCGCCGAATTACATCGATGTGAGTTACCCACAGTGTGGATAACTCCTGTGGATAACTCCGCTCACTCCTCGGCGGTGGGTTCGCCGATCGGGTCGATGAAGTCGCTGACCGTCGCCCGCAGTTCGTCGAGGTGGTCGCGCTGGATGCCGCGCGGGTCGGTGTCGTACTTGCCGCACAGGTAGGCGGCCGCTGCGGTGGCGATCGCGTGCTGACCGCCGTTGCCCATGAACTTGGTATTCGAGCCGGCGACGTGGGTGACGCTGATGTGCTTGCCGGCCATCATCAGGTTGGGCACGTTCACCGAGTACAGACAGCGGAACGGGATGTCGTAAGGCCGCTCGTCGCGCACATCCCAGACCCAGTTCTTCAACCGGAAGTCGTAGGTCGGATCGCCGGGATAGTGCAGGCAGAATGCCCCGGAATTGCGCACGACGGCGTCGGGGAACCGCCGATGGGTGCGCACATCGTTCTCGGTCAGGATGTAGTCGCCCACGTAGCGGCGGTACTCGCCCTGCGCGGCCACGAACGCCACCCAGTCGAAGCGCAGGTTGGCGTACTGCTCCGGCTCCATGCGCTTGACGTTGGAGAACGTGCCGTAGATCGCGCGCAGCAGGTGGTCGCGGACCAGTTCACCGCTGGTGTACGGGTCGAGCCACTGGCCGTACTCCCAGAAGTGGGTGGCGGGGAACTTCAGCGCCGCCGAATCGTCGGGTCCGGCGTCTCGTCCGGGTCGATAACCACCGGCCCGATGCCGTTCTCGATGCCGGGCCGATCCAGTTGGCCGCTGAGGTTGGAGTAGTTCTTGGCGACCTCGATCGCCCAGGGCACCTCCGGGAACGGGACCGGTTCGTCCGCCATCCGGGTACGGAAGAAGACCGTATTGCCGTGGTGCATCTCGTCGCCCTGCTCCGGGGCCAATCCCTCGTCGAAGTCGCCGCGCGCCTCCTGCCCGAAGAGGGTCTGTGCGCCGGCCTGCAATCCGAGCAGCGCGGTACCGGTGCAGTCGATGAACAGCGGAGCCCGCAGCCGGACCTCCCGACCGGACCGCGCATCGCGGGCATCGACGGCGGCGATGCGGTCGCCGTCCATCACCACGTGATAAACGGTGTGCTCGAGCAGCACAGTGGCGGTCGGTTCGGCGCGCAGTACCGAGATCGCGACCAGATCCCCGTCGGGGCTGCGGTCGGACAGTTCGTCGACGGTCGGCCCGCGTTCTCCGCGCGGACTCAAGCCGATTTCGACGCTGGCGTTTCCGCCCAGGTACGGCCGCGCATGCACCAGCGCGACCCGACAACCCAGCCGGGCCGCGGTCAGGGTCGCCGCCGCGCCGGTAACACCACCGCCGACGACGATGACGTCGAAGGCGCCGGCCTCGACCGGTTCCTCGGGCAGTCCGCGCAACTTCCGCCGCCAGGAACGGGCCGCCTCGTCCGCGCCGTCGACCGGCGCGGTGTCGTCGCGACCGAGGTAGATCGCGTCGCACCGCCCGTCGAAGCCGGTCAGATCGTGCAGCACCAGGCTGGTCGCACCGCCGGGCAGGTCGACCACGCCGGCGTCCTGCCAGGACCAGTCCCGATCGTTGGCACCGAATTCGGTGTCGAGGGTGGTGTCACCGATCGTCAGGGTGAACCGGCCGGGATGGTGGCCCGGCACCCAGTCCTTGGCGCGTACCCACACCCGGTAGCTGCCGGGTTGGTCGACGTCGATCGTGGTGCCGGCGTCGGCAACCGGTTCGCCGAGCCCGTGTGCCAGTAGATAGGGCGAGCCCATCTCGTGTTCGAACTGCGAGTCGAGAACCCACCCGCCGAAGTCGTCGAACTCCTCGGCTTCGATCAGAATCCCGGATGTGGTGTCGGGGATGGTCATCTCGCTCCTTCGCTCGTGACGCCCGGCGCTCCCTCGACAGTCGGGGAGGCACGCAGTTGTTCCCGCAGAACATTCTTGCGGGCCTTGCCGGTGGCCGTACGCGGGATCTCGGCCAGGAAATCGATGCGGCTCGGAGCCTTGAAATGCGCCAGGCGTTGACGGGCCCAGGCGATCAGCTCCGCCTCGCCGACCGGTCGGCCCGGTTCGCGGACGACGAAGGCGGTGACCGCTTCCCCCAGGTGATGTCGGGCCGGCTGGTCACCGCGACATCGCGGACGGCGGGGTGGGCGGTCAGGCATTCCTCGACCTCAATCGAGGAGACATTCTCCCCGCCGGTGACGATCACGTCCTTGATGCGGTCGGTCACCCGCAGCCGCCCGTCGTCGTCGATGAATCCGGCATCTCCGGTTCGGAACCAGTCGTCCGCGAGTACGCGGGCGGATTCCTCCGGCCGGTGGTGGTAGCCGGCCATCACGTGATTGCTGCGCACCAGAACCTGACCGTCGGGGTCGACGGCGATGTCGGTGCCGAGAAACGGGTACCCCTGGCGACCCAGAATCTCCGCCCGCCGGCGCGGCCCGTGACCTGCTTCGGCGGGCACCCGGTTGATCGTCGCCATCGGGGCGGTCTCGGTCAGACCGAAGACCTGGATGAACTCCCAGCCCAGCTCGGTCTCGACCCGCTCGATCAGCGTGCTCGGTGGGGGTGCGCCCGCGCAGACCACCCGCAGGCGGCCCGCGCCCGGGATCCCTGCGCCCGGAATGTCTGCGTCGGTGCGGTCGGGCAGCGCGGCGAGGACGGTCGACAGCACGGTCGGAGCGCAGCACAGCACCGTGACGCCGTGGTCGCGGATCAGGTCGAGGATCGCTCCGCCCCGGATCGCACCGATCATCACGTTGTGCACGCCCAGGCCCGCCGTGATGTAGGGCATCTCCCAGCCGTTGACGTGGAAAAGCGGCAGAGTGTGCAGGTAGACGTCGCTTTCCCGGAGCCCGATGTGCAGGCCCAGGGTGGTCGCCGAGAGCCAGATGTTCCGATGCGTCAAGGCGACACCCTTCGGCGCCGACGTCGTGCCGGAGGTGTAGTTGAGCGTCGCGGTCGCGTTCTCGTCCTGCCGGAATCGCAGCGATTCCTCGGTAGCCTCGATCGGGCGGCCGAGCCCGAGAAAGGCGTCCGACCTCGGTCCGAGCGGAATCACCCGGGCAGGCAGGCTATCCGACAGGGCGTCGACCGCGGGATCGACGAAGACCACCTTCGCACCGCTGTCGACCACGATGTGTTCGATCTCCCGTGCTCCGAGCCTCGGGTTGACCGGCACCAGGACCCGCCCGCTCGACGGCACCGCGTACAGAAGCTCCAGGAAACGCCCCCGATTGGGTGACACCACCGCAATCCGGGACCCGCGCTCGAGGCCGGCGGCGTCGAGCCCGGCCACAATCGTGGCAACCCGGGAAGCGAGCTCCCGCCATGTCGGGCTGCCGAGCTCGCCGGGCACGTCGGTCAGGGCCACATCATCGGGGCGGGTACGCAGAGCCCGGATCAGGAAATCACCCGTGGTCAGCGGAATCTGCATGGTCGGCTCGATCCTTCGAGGTCGGTGACGCGGCATCGCCGGGATGCGTGTCGGCTCGCACCGACCGTCCCTCGAATGTGTCGGCCGTCATACCCCCATTCGGAGAGGGATTCCCGCCACAGGCAGCGCGCGCAGATTCGCCGCTGGGGGTACCCACCGACGTTCGGTGGCGAGCCGACCGAAACGAGAAGGTGATGGCGATGCAGCGCGGGCAACGACGAGTGCGGGACGAGGCGCGCGAATCCGCCCATCTGCTCGCGGAGCTGGCCGGGGAATACCACGAGACCTTCGCGCTGCTCGACCGGCGCGTCGCCCTCGAGGACCTCAATCGACGGGTGTTGGCGGTGGCCGGCGTCGAATGCGGTTTCGCCGCGCCGGTCGAGGCGGAGGACCTGATCGTGATCCGATCGGCGAACGGGCTGCTCGGACCGCATCTGATCGGCTTGCGCATCCGGTCCGGTCTGGGCCTCGGTGGGCGGGCGATGGCCGAACGTGCCCCGGTGCGCATCCCCGACTACGGCGCGTCCCGCACGATCACTCACGATTTCGACGGGCCGGTCCTCGCGGAGGGCATCCGTGGGACATTCGCCGTGCCGATGCTGCACGCGGGTGCCGTGGTCGGTGTGGTGTGGGGCGCGATGCGCGAGCCGGCGGAATTCGGGGACCGGGTGGTCCGTGAAGTGGAGACACTCGGAACCGTCGCCGCCACGCGGCTGCACATCGCGGAACGGGCACGGGCGCAGACCGAGGTCGCGCTGCGCGCGGAGCGTCGACGGATGGCCGACGAACTGCACGACAACCTGGGCGCCTCGCTGTTCACCATCGGCGTCCAAATCCGCAACGCCCTGGGCGACTGCGACGGGCTCGACCCGATGGGGCAGGACTCCGCGGTGCTGATCGAACGTCTGCGCAGCATCGAAGCGCAATTGGATCGGGCGTCGGCGACCCTGCGCGAGTCGCTCAGCGCCCTGCACGGGGCGGAACCGCACCTCGACCTGCCGGTCACGCTGCGGTCCGACCTGGAGGCGTTCGCAGCGCGCAGCGGCACCCCGGCACGGTTGGTCCTGTTGTCCGAGCTGCCCGCACTCGACGACGCACGCGCCCGGGCCGTGGTGGCCGTGACGCGCGAAGCGTTGCTCAACGTCGAGAAGCACGCCGCGGCCGGCTCGGTGGTCGTATCGATCGGGGTCGGCGACGGCGGCATCCGGATCGCGGTGTGCGACGACGGTATCGGCATCGGCGCCGGCGACGAACGGAAGGCACGCGACGGTTTGGGTGTGGTGCAGAGCGCCGAACGCGTCGAACGTCTCGGCGGCCGGTTCTCGGTGGTCGGCGACCAGGACGGCACGACCGTCCGCATCTGGATGCCGATCGACCAACCGCCCCCTCGACCGGTCGAAAGCACCCCCGCCCGACCATCCCCTCCATCACAATGAGCGGCGTGGGTGCGACGAATCGTGCGACGACGGCGGATAGTGCCGACCAGCCGATCCGCGTCCTGGTGGTCGACGACCACCCGATCGTCACCGCCGGGGTCCGGTTGTTGCTCGATCCGCATCCCGACCTGGAGGTCGTGGCGACGGCCTGTACCGGCGCCGAGGCGGTGCGGTGGGTGTCCACGGCGGTCGCACCGATCGACGTCGTGCTGCTCGACCTGCGGATGCCCGACACCGATCCGGCCGAATTGGTGCGCGCCCTGCGGACGCGGCGACCCGAACCGAAGATCATCGTCTTCACCGCCCACCCCCAGCACACCCTGCTGCAGCCGGTGCTCGAGGCGGGAATCGACGGCTGCCTGGTCAAGGACTCCGCGACGGCCGATCTGCCGGCGGCCCTGCGCGAGGTGGTGGCCGGTCGCCGGGTCTTCGACCCGAGGCTCGGGACCCGGCCGGATCTGACGCTGCGCGATCGGCTTGCCGAATACCACCTGACCCGCCGCGAGTACGAGGTGATCCGCCTGGTCGCCACCGGTCGTACCAACCCGGAAATCGCCGTCGAGATGTCGGTGACCCGCAATACGGTGAAGACCTACCTGCAGTCCGCCATGCACAAACTCGGCGCCCGCAACCGCGTCGAGGTGATCACCCGAGCCGGAGAGGCCTCGCTCCTCTAGAACCGTCGCCCCGCCGGACCCCGCACGAATGACGCCGGTCGCGGCCATCGCGGCGGCCATCGAGGACGGTTTCGGCGAGACCTGATCGACGGCGCCCAACCACGCTACGGTGAACGCGTGAGCACCCTGTTCCCGGGCATCGCCGCCCGGACCGTCGCCACCCCCGGTCTCGACGTCAACGTCCTGGTTCGCGAAACTCCTTCCGCGGAAGCGACTCCCGTGGTGTTTGTGCACGGCAATGTGTCCTCCGCACTGTTCTGGCAACCGACGATGCTCGCCCTCGCGGGCCCGAGCTATGCGATCGATCTGCGCGGCTTCGGCGACACCGAGGTCGCCCCGGTCGACGCGTCGCGCGGGCTGCGCGACTTCGCCGACGATGTGGCGGCCACCCTCGATGCCCTCGAGATCACCCGCGCGGTGCTCGTCGGCTGGAGCATGGGCGGCGGCGTGGTGATGCAGACCCTGCTCGATCGGCCGGACCTGGTCGCGGGGCTCGCGCTGATCGCCCCGGTCTCGCCCTACGGCTTCGGCGGTACCGCATCGGACGGCCGCCGGCTCACCGACGACGACGCCGGCACCGGGGCGGGCGGCGCCAACCCGGACTTCGTCGCGCGGCTGGCCGCCAAGGACCTCACCGCCGACGCACCGACCTCGCCGCGCAGCGTCTTTCGCGCCTCCTATGTGGCCGCGGGCCACGTCGACCCGAACGAGGACGTCTGGGTCGAATCGATGCTCAGCACCGTCACCGGACCGGACAACTACCCCGGCGACGCCGCGGCTTCGGCGAACTGGCCGGCCTTCGCCGCCGGCGCCCGCGGCGTGCTCAACACGATGGCCCCGAAGTACTGCGACCTGACCGGCATCGTCGACATCGACGGCAAACCGCCGGTGCTCTGGATTCACGGGGACGCGGACGCGATCGTGTCGGACGACTCCTACTTCGACCTGAACACCCTCGGCCGGGTCGGCATCATCCCCGGTTGGCCGGGTGACGGGGTCGCGCCTTCCCAGCCGATGATCAGCCAGACCCGGTCGGTGCTGAACAGCTACACCGACAAGGGTGGGGTCGTCACCGAGCTCGCCCTCGCCGGTGTCGGCCACTCGCCGCATCTGGAACGCCCGGCCGAGGTCGTCGAGGCGCTGACCGATCTGGTGGAACGGGCTGTCCGCTAGACGGAATCGGCGGGGGCCCTGTTGACCTGAAGCGCTGTTGACCTGAAGTGCGCATGAGCTTTTACCGTGGGCCGATGACGAGTACACGCCCGGACATGCAGCCACCCCTTCAGCAACCGATCGGCTTCTGGACGGCGCGGGCCGGTGACGCCATCCGCAGGCGCACCCGCGGCAGACTCGCCGAGCTCGGGGTCAGTCAGCCGCAATGGTGGGTGCTGCACCAACTGTCGCTGCACCCCGACGGGATGTCGCGGGACGACATGGTCGCGATCATCGGCCCAAACGAGTCGGACACCGTCATCCGCGAGGCGATCGACACCGCCGCCGACAAACACTGGGTGCGTCGCGACGGTGACTTGGTGGTCGCCACCGATGCCGGCCGCGAACGCTTCCGCGCCGCCGCGCAGGCCCAACAAGACCTGGACGCGGAACGCCGCCTCGGGATCTCGGACGACGAATACGCCACGACGATCACGGTGCTCCAGCGGGTGATCCGCAATGTCGGCGGGGACGCCTGGCACTGGTAAACGCACCGGGAAATGCGCCGACTGGGCCGCGGATCGGATGAGCCGACGGACCCCGACGGCACTCGAACCGATGTCGGTTCCGTCCAAGACGGGCGCCGGGCCCAGCCCCTAGTGTTCGTTCGGGCGACGGCCACGCCCACGGACGAAGCAGACCCACCCGCATCGAGGAGCGCACTGTGGCACGCGAGATCGTTTACACCGGATTCATCACGCTCGACGGCGTCGTCGACTCACCCGGCGGTACCGTCGAGGGCCATCCCGGCGGCGGTTGGGTCTTCGACACCGAGTTCGTCCCGGAGGCCTACTCCCTCAAGGGTGAGGAACTCGGGGACACCACCGCCCTGATGTTCGGCCGCCGCAGCTACCAGGCTTTCGCGAGCGTATGGCCGGCATCGGAGGATCACGCGGCCTACAAGGATCTGCCGAAGTACGTGGTCTCCGAGACGCTCACCGACGACGTCCTCGTCGACGGCTGGGGACCGACAACAATTCTGCGATCGACCGCGGACGTCGCCGCGCTCAAGGAGCAGGATGGCGGGACCATCTTCATCCACGGCAGCGCCGAACTGGGCCGACGCCTCGGCGGCGCCGGTCTGATCGACCGCTACAACCTGTTGATGTTCCCGTTCCTGCTGGGCGCGGGAAAGCGGGCCTTCGACCTCACCGAACCCGGTCGCACGAGCCTTCACCTGCGCGATTGTGCGGCGTACTCCAATGGCGTGGTCAAACTGGTGTACGACGTCGTGCGCTGATCCGAATCCCGCACGGGCCCCGGGTCGAGGGCGATCGCCCCGCCACGGCCGTCCCGCAGCGCGCTCGCGGTACGTCCAACGAAGCGCCGGAGGGCGCGGGCCAGGTGCGGCTCGTCGTAGAAGCCGTGCCGGTCGACGACGCGGGCGACGTCGTCACCGTTCATCAGGTCCACGGCGGCCGTCCGGGCACGAACGATCTGGCGCACACCACCGCGCGTCAGCCCGGTCGCGGCGCGGAACCGGCGCTCGAAGGACCGGTCCGTCAATCCGACCGGCCGCCCCGCGAGGATGTCCGCGACCACCGGATCCCGCTCGATCACCCCCTGAGCGACGAGACGAGACACCAGGGCCTCGGCGTCGTCGGCCCCCGGCGTCTCCCACCAACGCCCGTCGAGCCGGAATCCTCGGGTTGTGGTGTCGGGCAACGTGATCCCGCCGTCCACCAGCGCCGGAGTGGACGCGATCCGCAGAGACGTGCCCAGGGCGAACTCGATGCCGACAAACGCCGCGCCCTCCGGTACCGGCGCCGTCCCGGTACGGCTCTCCGGGCCGGTGACGGCCGCGAAACCGGCACCGCCCTGCTGCCAGAACACCAGACCCCAGGTCTCACCGGCGACCGACGTCATATCGGCGACATCGTCACTCGTACATGTCCAGACGTTGTCGATCCACGGGGAGTCCGACGCACGGGTCCAGAACCGGAGATCCACCGCGCCCAGAGTAGGGCACAGCGCTGCTGGATCGGGGCCTGTCGGATCGGGGCTTGCCGGGTCGGGTTTGTCGGATCACCGCCCGATCGGGTTGCCCCAGCGGGTGATCGACCAGCGCATGTCCTTGTTGAGCAGCGATATCACGTCCAGCGGGATCTCCTTTGGGCAGGCGGAGGCGCACTCGCCGATGTTGGTGCAGCTCCCGAAGCCCTCGTGGTCGGCCTGCGCGACCATCCCGACCACCCGGGTCGGGCGTTCCGGTTGCCCCTGCGGCAGTAGCCCCAATTGGCTGACCTTCGCCCCGACGAAGAGCGAGGCCGAACCGTTCGGGCAGGCGGCGACGCAGGCGCCGCAGCCAATGCAGGTGGCGAAGTCGAAGGCGCGGGTCGCGTCCGGGTGGTCGACCGGTGCGGCGTTGGCCTCCGGCGCGGAACCGGTGTTGACCGAGATGAACCCGCCGGACTCGATGATGCGGTCGAAGGCGCTACGGTCACAGCACAGGTCCTTGAGGATCGGGAACGCCGCCGCCCGCCACGGTTCGATGGTGATCGAGTCGCCGTCGTGGAACGAACGCATATGCAGCTGGCAACTCGTCGTGGTCTCCGGCCCGTGCGGTTGCCCGTTGATCATCAGGCTGCACGTCCCGCAGATGCCCTCGCGGCAGTCGGAGTCGAAGGCGACCGGGTCGACCCCCTCCCCGTTGAGCCGCTCGTTGAGCACGTCGAGCATCTCGAGGAAGCTCATGTCCTCGGTGATGTCGTCGAGTTCGAAGACCTCGATCGCGCCGGGGGCGTTCGCGTCGGGTTGGCGCCAGATCCGAAGGGTGAATTTCACGTGTAGCTCCGCTGCTTCATCTCGATGGCCGTGTAGATCAGGTCTTCCTTGTGCAGGGTCGGCAGGGCGGGGCCGTCCGGGCCTTCGCCGCCGTACTCCCAGGCCGCGACGTAGGCGAATTCGTCGTCGTGGCGCAGCGCCTCGCCGTCCTCGGTCTGCGACTCCGCCCGGAAGTGTCCGCCGCAGGACTCGCGCCGGTTGAGCGCGTCGATGCACATCAGCTCGCCGAGGTCGATGAAGTCGGCGACCCGGCCGGCCTTCTCGAGGCTCTGGTTGAGGCTGTCCGCGGTGCCGAGAACCCGCACATCGGTCCAGAACTCGTGCCGCAGCGTGCGGATCAGGTCGATCGCCTTGCGCAGCCCCTCCTCGGTGCGTTCCATACCGCAGTACTCCCACATGATGTGGCCGAGTTCCTTGTGGAAGCTGTCCGCCGACCGGGTGCCGTCGATGGTCAGCAGGGTGTTGATCCGGTCCTCGACGTACTGTCGCGCCTCGACCACCGCCGGGTTGTCGGGCGCGACCTTCGGAAACGGTCCGTCGGCGAGGTAGTCGCGAATGGTGTTGGGCAGCACGAAGTATCCATCGGCGAGGCCCTGCATCAGCGCGGAGGCGCCGAGGCGGTTCGCGCCGTGGTCGGAGAAGTTTGCCTCCCCGGCGACGAAGAGGCCGTCGATATTGGAGCGCAGGTCGTAGTCGACCCACAGCCCGCCCATCACGTAGTGCACCGCCGGGTAGATCCGCATCGGCACCTCGTAGGGGTCCTCGCCGGTGATGCGGTGGTACATGTCGAAGAGGTTGTCGTACTTCTCCTCGATCGCCTTGCGGCCCAGGCGTTTCATCGCATCGGCGAAGTCGAGGTAGACCCCGCGGCGGAAGTCGCCGACCTTCGGGCCGACCCCGCGCCCCTCGTCACAGACGTACTTGGCCTGCCGGGAGGCGATATCGCGGGGCACCAGATTGCCGAACGACGGGTAGATCCGCTCGAGGTAGTAGTCGCGGTCGGACTCGGGGATATCGCGCGGGTCCTTCTCGGCGTCCTCGCGCTTCTTGGGCACCCAGATGCGGCCGTCGTTGCGCAGCGACTCGCTCATCAGCGTCAGCTTCGACTGGTGGTCGCCGGAGACGGGGATGCACGTCGGGTGGATCTGGGTGAACGCCGGGTTGGCCATGAACGCGCCGCGCCGGTAGGCGCGCCAGGCGGCGGTGACGTTGGAGCCCATCGCATTTGTCGACAGGAAGAAGACGTTGCCGTAGCCGCCGGTCGCCAGGACGACCGCGTCGGCCAGGTGGGTTTCGATCTCTCCGGTGACCATATTGCGGGCGACGATGCCGCGGGCCTTGCCGTCGACGATGATCAGGTCGAGCACGTCGTGGCGGGTGAACGACTCGACGGTGCCGTCGGCGACCTGCCGTTCCATCGCGGAGTAGGCGCCGAGCAGCAGCTGCTGGCCGGTCTGACCGCGGGCGTAGAAGGTGCGGGAGACCTGGACGCCGCCGAAGGAGCGGGTGTCGAGCAGGCCGCCGTAGTCGCGGGCGAAGGGCACTCCCTGAGCGACACATTGGTCGATGATGTTGGCGCTGACCTCGGCCAACCGGTAGACGTTCGACTCGCGGGAGCGGTAGTCGCCGCCCTTGACGGTGTCGTAGAACAGCCGGTAGGTCGAGTCGCCGTCGCCCTTGTAGTTCTTCGCCGCGTTGATGCCGCCCTGCGCGGCGATCGAGTGCGCCCGCCGCGGCGAGTCCTGGTAACAGAAGGTCTGCACGTGGTAGCCGGCCTCGCCGAGGGTCGCCGCGGCCGAAGCCCCGGCCAGACCGGTGCCGACGATGATGATGCTCAGTTTGCGCCGGTTCGACGGATTGACCAGGCGGTTGTCGAAAACGTGCGTCGGCCAGCGGTCGGCGATCGGCCCCTTCGGGGCGCGCTGGTCGGCGATCTTGTCGCCGGGCTGGTAGTAGCCGCGTGCATCGTCGGAGCGCTGCACGGACAGCTCATTGGTCGGTTTCAACCCCGAGGGGTCCAGCGTCGATGCCATCGCAGCTCCTCGTACGCGGAAGAAGTCGGTACACGAAAAAAGAATTCAGACGGAGACGATCCCGAACAGGACGGCCAACGGAACCAGCGAGAAGCCGCCGGCGATCACGATCGCGACCACCCAGCCGGCCACCTTGGCGCGACGCCGCGCACCCGCGCTGCCGGTCCACCCGAGGGTCTGGAGTGAACTCCAGGTGCCGTGGTGCAGATGTAGCCCGAGCGCGACCATCGCGACCAGGTAGATCACGGTGAGCCACCAGGTCTGGAAGGACTCGACCAGCAGAACGTACGGATCGTCGATCGGACCACCGGTGACGTTGATCTTCGGGACGGTGAAGTTCAGCAGATGCCAGATGATGAACAGCAGCAGCGTCAGCCCACCCCAGCGCATCGTGCGCGAGGAGAACGACGACCCCACATTGCGTTTGACGACGTACGCCACCGGGCGCGCCCGAGCGCGGCGGCGCCACAGCACAATCGCGCTGGTCACGTGGGCTACCAGCGAGACCAGCAGCACCGTCCGCAGGATCCACAGCGCGCCGCCGTAGGGAAGGATAGGCTCACCGATCTCACGGAGATGGTGGGCGTAGTCGTTGAAAGCTTCATGCCCCGCAAAGGCTTTGAGATTGCCGTACATATGCGCGAGCACGAACAGAATGAACACGATGCCGCTTGTGGCCATCAGCAACTTCAACGCGATCGTCGTACGGGTCCCGCGGACCCCGGTCACGAGAGAGGGCTGTGTGGCCTTCGTTTGGACCGCCACGGAGTCCAAGGCTAGACCTCCGCGAGCCCTCGCGTATGTGAGATGTGTCGTGTTGTAGTCGACGACAATGCACATTGTTCACAACGCCGACTTTCCGGGCGGAACCTCCGGATCAGACCACCCGGCCGTCGTGAATCGGCAACTCGTGGAATTCGTCGTCGCTCTCGTGCAGGAAGACGCCGTGGTCGAAGTCGGTCGCGTTCTCCCGGGCGAAGAGACCGGTGACGAAGGTGCCGTGTTCCGGTTCGGAGAAGACCAACTCGCGCACGCCCGGCTCCGTCTCGACCAACCAGGCCGGAATCGCCGGGTCGTAGTCCCAGTCCTCGGGGTCGACCGACCGACCGAACGGCACGATGTGCAGATCGGCGTTCGGAACGAGGTGCAACAGCTCGTCGGCGAGCGACCAGCCGAACAGCCGACTGATCGGCCCCTCGGCGCGCTGGCCGATGATCACCTGGGTCGCCCCGACCGCCTCCGCCCGATCCCGAACGATGTGCACCAGGTGGCTGATCGGCTCACGGACGTAGGAGATTTCGGCGCCGATCGACTTCGCCAACCGCCCGTAGATCTGGTCCTCGACCTGCCGGTCGTAGTCGTAGTCCTCCGATCGCGGATCGAGCACGATCGTGTGCAGCTTGCCGTTCGATCGCTTCAACAGCTCCGCGGCGCGCGCGAAGAGGCGAAAGCCGTCCTCCCCGTACACGATGCACAGGATGAACACCTCGCCGGAGGGTTCGGACGTTTCGGAAATGCCATCGGGCTGCTCTGCGTCGACTGCCACACCGTCGAGTATGCCCGAAACGTCCCGGGCGGCCGCCGGATTTTCGGGGCCCCTATTCGTCGCCGTCGGCCACCTTCACCGCGAGCACCGGGACCGGCGAGTTGAGCAACAGGCTCTGGCTGACACTGCCGAGCAGCGCCTTGCCGACGGCCGAACGCCGCTTGACGCCGATGACCAGTCGGGTGGCCTTCCGGTCGCGGATCTCGTCGAGCACCGCGTCGACCGGGTCGCGATCGTCGCGGCCGGTGCGGTCGACGACGGTGACCGCGACCGACTGATCGAGCCCGCCGATGTCGAGGGCGCGCAATCCGAGGTTGACCACGACGAGGTCGGTACCGAGGATCTTCGCCTCGCGGACACCGGCGGACAGCGCCCAGATGCCCTCCGGGCTGTCCGGCACGGCAGCGATGATTGTCATTGCATGATCCTCACAGGTCCGCGGGGTGATGCCCTCAATAGTGCCCCGAACTGCGGCGACGGGACCCCGGAATCCATCGGGGTCCCGTCGCGATCGACGTGTCGGGCTTGCCTATTCGTCGTCCACCTTGACTGCCAGGACCGGGACCGGCGAGTTGAGCAGCAGGCGCTGGCTGACGCTGCCGACGACGGCCTTGCCGACGGGCGAGCGGCGCTTGACGCCGACGACCAGGCGGCTGGCCTTCCGGTCGCGGACCTCGTCGAGCACCGCCTCGACCGGGTCGCGATCGTGCCGACCGTGGCGTTCGACGACGGTGACCGGTACGGCGGGGTCGAGGGCCGCGGTGTCGATCTTGTGCAGTGCGAGGTTGACCGCGACGAGGTCGGTGTGGAAGACCTTGGCCTCCTCGACGGCGGTCGAGAGTGCCAGCAGACCCTCCGGGCTGTCCGGTACGGCGACGATGATGGTCATGTCGGATTCCTCAGCTTTCTGGGATCAGCGGAAATCGCCTGCGGCGAAGGACTCTTCGAGCTCCTCCAGCGAACGGCCGCTGGTATTCGGGAGCATCTTGTAGAGGAAGGCCAGGAAGATCAGGCCGAGGACGAAGAACACCAGGAACGATCCGGTGATCCCGGTAATCGAGATCATGATGGGGAAGCTGAAGGCGACGATCGCATTGGTGACCCAGAGGACCAGGACGCTCAAGCCCATACCGAAACCGCGCAGTCGCAGCGGGAACAGTTCGGACAAGCAGACCCAGACCGGGACATTGAGCGCGGTCTGCATGCTGAAGACGAAGGCGACAACCAGCGCGAGGATCGCCCATGCCTTGCCGATGCCGTCGGGCAGGACCGAGGCGGCGATGACGATCAGGCCGTGGCAGGTGGTGGTGGCCGTGAGCCCGGCCAGGATGATCGTGCGCCGCGGGATGCGGTCGATCAGGAAGAAGATGCAGATCGCGGAGCCGACCACCGCCGCCACACCGGAGGCGACGTTCGCGATGATCGCCGACTGGGAATCGAATCCGGCGGTCTTGAGAAGTTCGGTGCCGTAGTACATCACGGAGTTGATGCCGGTGATCTGCTGGGCGATAGCCAGGCCGATGGCGGCGATCATGATGCGGCGCACCCACGGGATGGCCAGGTCGTACCAGCCGCCGGTATTCGACACCGCCTCCTCTTCGGCGAGTTCCTCGACTTCGGCCATCTCGGCACGGGCACGATCCTCACTGCGGACCTGCATCAAAACGGCCAAGGCATCCGTGTCGCGGCCCTTGGAGATCAACCAGCGCGGGGATTCGGGCATCCGCATCATGCCGAGGAACAGGAAGACCGCGGGGATGGCGCAGACGGCGAGCATGTAGCGCCACACATCGTCGTG
Organism: Millisia brevis NBRC 105863; assembly: GCF_001552615.1. GTDB lineage: Bacteria > Actinomycetota > Actinomycetes > Mycobacteriales > Mycobacteriaceae > Millisia > Millisia brevis. The sequence goes on along the minus strand of NZ_BCRN01000001.1, from coordinate 558,310 downwards.
GTGGCCCCAGAGGGTAGCCAGGATCGCGTTGACGATGAACGCGAGCATCTGTCCGATGACGATCGCCAATTCGTTTCGCCCGCTGAGGGTTCCACGGCGTTCGGTCGGCGCCAGTTCGGCCAGGTAAACCGGAACGGTAACCGATGCCCCGCCGACCGCGAGACCGAGGATGACGCGAGCGGGGAGCATCACCGCCAGGTTCGGGGCGAAGACCGCCGCGAAGGTGCCCACGAAGAAGATGACGGCCAGGATGGTGATCATGCGCTTGCGGCCGATCATGTCGGCGAGGCGACCGCACACCAGGGCGCCGATTGCCGCGCCGATCAGCAGCGTGCTGGTCACCAGGCCCTCACCGACCGAGTTCAGGCCGAGCTGCGCCTTCATCGGTTCGAGCGCGCCGTTGATCACGCCGGTGTCGTAACCGAACAGCAGGCCGCCGAACGTTGCGACCACGGTGACCAGGTCGAGTCTGCGCTGGTGCGGCCCCGGTCTCAACGGTGGCAGCGGTGTTCGATCAGCAGACTCGGTGGGTGAGAGCGACGACATTGTTCTGTTCCCTTCGGTGACCGGACCCCGGATGCCATCAGTGACGTGGGTTACATCACAACATGGTTTCCGAAGTTTGTACATAGTTCCGTAAGATCTAATGATCTATTGACCGGACATTTGCTATCGCTGCAGATCGGGGGTAGCGAAACAACAGCGAGCCGCCAACCCACAACAGGTTGGCGGCTCGCCGGATGTTCTCGTGCTGACAAAGTATCCGGGCACCGAGCGCCCCGGTCAGACCGCGATGTCGGCGTTCACCTGCCGCTCCGCCTCGAGCAGCACGTCCGCCGCGACCCGCAGCCCCTCGATGCGGCCGAGGGAGACGTCCTCGTGTTCGATGTTGACGGCCATGTTTTCGTCGACGCGGTAGAGCGCGCGCAGGAAATCGGCCCAGAACGCCACATCGTGACCGCGGCCGAGCGCCACGAAGTCCCAGGCGGAGTCCTTGGGCCACTCGTTGACCCACTCGTCGCCGCCGATGTTCAGGCGGTCCTCGGTGGGCGCGAGGCGGCGGAAGCGCGCGTCGAGCACGCCGTAGATCTTGGCGTTGTCGTTGATGCGGACGTCCTTGGCGGCGGCGTGGAAGACCCGGTCACCGAGGTAGTCGACGGCCGCGATCGGGTCCATCCACTGCCAGAACAGGTGGCTCGGATCGAGTTCCGCGCCGACGTAGTCGGTGCCGACCCGCTCGATCAGCCGCAGCAGCGTCGGCGGATTGAAGACCACGTTCTGCGGGTGCAGTTCGATGGCAACCTTGACGTCGTGCTCCTGCGCGAGCGCGGCGATCTCCTTCCAGAACGGCACCACGACCTCGTCCCACTGGTAGTCGAGGATGTCGCTGGCGCCCGAATTCCAGGCGTTGACCGCCCAATTGGGGCGGGTGGCCCCGGGTTCGCCGCCGGGTAGACCGGACATGGTGACCACTCTCTTCTGCCCGAGGGCGGCGGCCACGCGGATCGAGCGGCGCAGGTCCTCGGCGTGATTCTCGCCGATGATCGGGTTGGGGTGCAACGGATTTCCGTTGACGTTCAGCCCAGCCAGGGTGATCCCCTTGTCCGCGAAGATGCCCAGGTACTCGGCGGCGGCATCCGGGCTGGCGATGATGTCGTCGATGTTCGGGATATGCGTCGGCGGGAGGAATCCGCCGGAGTTGATCTCGGCCGCATTGAGGCCCAGGGCGGCGATCTCGTCGAGGGCGGCGTCGAGCGGGCGGTCGTGCAGGACGGCGGTGTAGACGCCGAGGATCTTGGACATGACGTTCCTTCGCGGGTACGTAGGTGGTGCTCGGGCGGACAGGCTCAGGCGGGGACGGGAGCCGCGGCCGGGAGGGTGATGCGGGAGCCGCCGGCGGCGGCGGATTGGGCGGCGGCGTCGAGCAGCAGCATGTTGTGCAGGCCCTCGGCGAAGTCGGCATTGCGCGGCAGGGACAGCGATTCCGGCACCCCGGCGACCTCCTCGAGGAAGGCGCGGGCCTGGAAGACGAAGCCCTCGTTCTGGCCGATGCCGACGCCGGGGGCATCCATCGCCAGGCCGCCGGACCAGTACGGATGTGCCGGGCCGAGCGTCACGGTGCGGGTGCCGGCGATGTCGTGCTCGCCGCCGGTTCGATCGTGGTCGAGCAGGCTGACCTGCACCTGGCCGGGGTTTCGGAAGTCGAAGGAGGCCGAGCCGCGCTCACAGAAGACCTCGAACTTCAGGGTATTGGCGTGGCCCGCCGCGACCCGCGAAACCTGCAACGACCCGGTGCCGCCGCCGGCGAACTCGGCGAAGAACCCGGCGACATCGTCGTTCTCGACGGCGGCGCGCTCGTCGCTGACCGCGCCGTGCTCGTGGCCGATCACCCGTCCCAGCGGCTTGGGCCGGGTGGTGAACGCGGTGTGCAGCGTGCCGCCGCGCACCGAAGCGATGGGGCCACCGAACAATTCGGCGATATAGGACAGGTGGCTGCCGACGTCGGCGAGCGCGCCGGTACCGGGGGCGCCGGTGAACCGCCAGCTGATCGGGCCGTTCGGGTCGGAGGCGTAGTCGGCCCAGTAGGCGCCGTCGAAGTTGATCAGCTTCCCGAGACGCCCGCTGCGCACCAGGTCACCGAGGAAGGCAATGCCGGGCGAGCGCAGGTAGGTCAGGCCGATGCGGCCGAGCGCCTCCGACGATGCGGCGGCGTCGACCATCGCGCGGGCGTCCTGGATGGTGCCGGCCAGCGGCTTCTCGCACAGCACGTGCTTGCCCGCCGCGAGCAGCGCCTCGACGATCTCGCGGTGCAGCGCGTTGGCGACGACGACGCTGACGACGTCGATGTCGTCGGCTGCGGCGATCGCCTGCCAGGACGTGTCGTACCGGTCGTAGCCGAAGCGCCGGGCGACGTCGGTGGCGAGCGGTTCGTAGGCGTCCGCGATCGAGACCAGGCGGATGGGCGGCAGGGTGTCGCCGAAGACGGCGGAGGCGGAGCGGTATCCGGCGGCGTGCGCCTTGCCGGCCATGCCCGCGCCGATCACCGCGACGCCGAGGCTGGTGGGTGTCATGGGAGGGGTCTCCAGATCTGTGATGTCCGAACGCTGGGGTATGCGGGAACGCGTCACCGCTCGACTCCGAAATGTGAGTTGGAGCGCTCCAACGCGTGTCATCATGGTCCGCGATGGCAATATGTCCTGTCAATAGCTGTTGGTGAATCGGCGGGGAATCGGAGGTCTGCAGCGTGTCGTCCAAACGCCCGACCATCTACGACGTCGCCGAGGCGGCCGGGGTGTCGAAGTCCCTGGTCTCGCTGGTGTTGCAGGGCTCGCCCCGAGTCGGCGACCAGTCGCGGCAGGCGGTCGAGGCGGCGATCGCGCAGCTCGGCTACCGGCCCAGTCGGGCGGCCGCGAACCTGGCGGCAAGGCGGACGAAGCTCGTCGGCGTGCTGATCGACGACTACACCAACCTGTGGTTCGTCGACTTGGTGCGGGGCCTGCACGCCGCCCTCGGACCGCAGGGGTACCGGCTGTCGGTGGTCGACGTCGCCACGGCCGATCAGGCGGAGGACCCGGTCGAGTCGTTCCTGTCGATGCGGGTGGACGGCATGGTCGTCGGCATGGACCCGCCGCGCGCGCTGACCGCGCAGGGGCTACCGCCGATCGTGGTCGCCGGTACCCGCGAAGTGCCCGACACCGGCCTGGCGGCCCGGTTCGACGCGGTGGCCAACGACGATGCGGCGGGCGCCCGCCTGGTCGCAGATCACCTGGTCGGGCTCGGGCACACCCGGCTGGGGCACCTGAGCGTGGGCAGCGGCGCGGCCCGGATCAGGCGCGCCGCCTTCGAGGAGTACGCCCCCACCCTGGGGGCACGCGTGATCGCGACGTCGTGGGACGGTCCGGCGATCGACGAAGCCGGCTACTCCGGCGCCCTGGCCTTGCTGACCGAAAATCCCGACGTCACTGCCATTTTCGCGGCCAACGACGTCATGGCCGTCGGGGCCCTGGCCGCCGCCCGCGAACTCGGCCGCGACGTGCCGGGGGCCCTGTCGATCGTCGGCTACGACGACACCTCCCTCGCGGCGTCGCGATTGATCGGCCTGACCACCGTCAACGACCGCAGCTTCGACGTCGGGGTCGAGACCGGCAAACTGCTCGCCGACCGGATGGGAGGTGACGCCGGCGAGCCGGTGACCGTCATCCTCCCGCCGACACTGACGGTTCGACACACCACCCTCCGGGCCTCCGCGGAGGAGAGGTAGATCCGATTCATCGACAGCGATGCCGTACACCAAGAGCGCCGTCATGGCCGCGCCCACCGGGCCCGAACTGATCCCACCTCAGTTGTTCACGGACTCGCAGCGCGACTTGGCTGGGCACAATGTCGCACTGGACACGAGCTGTCCCCCTACGGGTATGATCTAGGTACGAGCAAGGCGTCGGCGTTCCAAGCTCTACGAGCTTCGATAACCGGCCTGGCCCCCGGAGTTCGGCTACGGCAGCCGGGGGCTGCTCCGTTTCACGGCTACGCGGTCGGTAATTTGATCACATACGTCTGGTCCTCGACGAGGGCAAAGTAGCTGCCGTCGTGGTGGGTGACAGTCCGCCGAAATGCCGAGCACACCAGATCGGGTAGCCACAACAACCGCTCTTGCCTCGGCGACACCAACACTTGACGCATCGCCTGCGGGATCCAACCCTCCTTGATCAACGTCGAGTGGTTCTTACGGTCCAGGTTGGCATGACGCTGCGGGGAACGCTGCTCCAACACCACCAACCCAACCGGATCACATCGACCGTCAACGCCACTGGCGAGCCGACCAACCAGATCGCGATAACAAGCCAGCCGCGTCTGCTCCCCATCGGGGTCGTTGTCCAGCACCGGAGCATGGAACGCGATCACGCACAGTTCATCACCGTCGGCCAGGTACCTCAGCAACTCCCTGGCACGCCGCCGACCGGACTCGTCCTGCAACGCCTCGGTGGTGTGCCAGTAGTCGGTCTCAGCACGCTCACGGAGCCCCTTCTGTAGCGGTTCAATATCGTTGCGGCGGTGCACAACAACCGCAGTGAAGACGTAGAACCGTCGGCGACCCTCGAGGCCCAGCTCGTACGACTCATCCAAATACGCCACCGGTCCGCGAGTCCTCCGGTATGCCTCCGCCAAGACCGGGTGCGCAACCATGCCGATAAAGCTACGAGATATCGAGACGGCCCAAAGGGAGGCTCGCCAACCAGCAGCATCTTCGAGTGTGGATAACCGGACTCGACTCTTGGTGGGGTTCCTGCTGTTGGCCGTGAGCTGTACGCCTGCCATCGGCGACGCATCGAACACGGAAGCCAAAGGGCGGCAACGCCACACAGATTGATCGTCCGTGGGACCCACGGCCGGGCGCACCACCTGGTCGCGAACCTGTAGATCGGATGGGACCGGATAGTGTGCGAACCCGCCGCAGCCACAAGTTAGCCCGGACAACGCAAACCCCGCCCGACTGCCCGGCCCGTCAGGTCGCGTCGGACGACTCCGCGGCGGCGCGGTACCGCACAGTCGCGGTCGCTCCGGCGTCCGACGGTAGACGCAGGGCGCCGATCAGGGGGATCAGCATGAGCGCGGCGACCAGGCCGAAGGCCAGGCGGTAGGCGAGGTCGCCGTCGGGACCGACGATGCCCACCCCGATCCGCACCGCGAGCGCGGCGACGGCGATCCCCAGGGCGGTGGCGACCTGCTGCAGGGTCGACGACAGGGTGTTCGCGGCGACCAGGTCGCGTTCCCCGACGTCGGCGAACTGCAGGGTGTTGTAGGCGCTGAAACCGATCGACCGAAAGACCCCGCTGAGCACCAACAACACCACGATCACCACCACCGGCACATCCGGGGTGACCGCGACGAAGGCGGCGAGCAACAGCGCACCGGCGAAGGTGGACAGGATCAGCGTGCGCCGGAAACCGAGGGCCCGGATGATCGGCGTGGTCACCGGTTTGATCACCAGGTTCCCCACGAAGACCGCGGTGATGATCGCGCCCGCCGTCGCGGCGCTCCAGCCGAAGCCGGACTGCAGCAGCAGCGCGAACAGGAACGGCGCCGCGGTGATCACCATCCGGTAGACGCTGCCGCCGATGCTGCCGGACCGAAACGTGCGGATGCGCATGACGTCCACATCGAACAGCGGGTGCTCCATCGACCGCATCACTCGCACCGCGGCCCACGTCATCAGCACCGAGGCGATCAGGAGGGCCACCACGATCGGCCACCGCCCGCCGGCCATCAACTCGACGCCGCCGGTCACGCAGACGACGGCGCCGGCGACCAGTGCAAATCCCCGCCAGTCCAACGGTGTCCGCGTGGTGGTGTCCACCTTCGGGATCACCCGCAGCCCGATGATCGCCAGGATGATGCCGATGGGGATGTTGACCCCGAAGATCCAGCGCCAGCCGACGGTGTCGGACAACAGACCGCCGAGGAACGGGGCGACCACCGGCGCCACCAGCGACGGCCACGTCAGATAGGCCATCGCGGCGAGCAGGTCGGTCGGGCGGATCGCGCGCAACACGGCGAGCCGCCCGATCGGGATCATCAACGCCCCGCAGATCCCCTGGAGGGTGCGAAAGATGCATAGCCACAGCAGGTTGGGCGCCAACGCGCAGAGCAGGGAGGTGACGGTGAAGCCGGCGAGCGCCCAGAGGAAGACCCGTCGGGTGCCCAGCCGGTCGGCGATCCACCCGCTGGCCGGCACCACGACGGCGACCGCGAGCAGGTAGGTCACCATCGTGACGCCGACCGATGACGGGGTGATGCCGAAGTCGGCGGCGATTGACGGCGCCGCGGTCTGCAGGATCGTGCCGTCGAGGTTTTCCATGAACAGCGCGCCCGCTACCAGCAGCGCCAGCGGCCGGCTGAAACCCGGGCTGGTCTGTCGGCGGAAGACCGCGCGCAGCGTCACCACGAGGCCCGGGCCCAACGAGTATTAGTCATATGCACCCACCACCTGCTGGTCCCAATCGATCACCGACCCGGTGACGATGCCGCTGTCCTCCGACAGCAGGAATACCACCATGCGGGCGATCTCGTCCGGCTGGCCGAGCCGGCCCATCGGCAGGGCGGCGACGGCATGCTCGACCCAGTTGTCGTCGGCGTCGTGAAACTTCTTCTGTACCTGCGCTTCCCCCTCGGTCTGGGTCCAACCGATGTTGAGCCCATTGATCCGGATCCGATCGAACCGGTGGGCGTGGGCGACATTGCGAGTCAGCCCGGCCAGGCCGGCCTTGGACGCGACGTAGGGAGCCAGGTAGGGCTGCCCGCCGTGCTCGGACAGCGAGATGATGTTGACGATGCTGCCCGGCGCCCCACGGCTTTTCATGTCGGCGACCGCGGCCTGCATGGTGAAGAACGGCGCGCGCAGGTTGACCGCGAAATGGGTATCGAGCAGTTCGAGTGTCGTATCGAGCAGGGTGCCACGGGATGTCGCGGCCGCGGCGTTGACCAGTCCGTCGATGCGGCCGAAGCGGTCGACAGTCGCGGTGACCGAACCGATCGCGGCGTCGGCGGTGGCGACATCGGCCACGAAGAAGGCGACGTCGGCGCCCTCGGCGGCCAACTCCTTCTCCAGCGCCTCGCCCTGATGGGCGCGCCGACCGGTGAAGGCGACCGACGCTCCCGCCTCGGCGGCGGCGCGGACCACCGCCGCGCCCACCCCCTGGGTGCCGCCGCTGACCAGGACCACCCTGTTGTCGAGGGAGATGTTCATGCGCGATGCCTTTCGTCGAGTGCGGACAGCTGCGCCGCGAAGTCGGCGGCGTCGAGGCCGGTGGCCAACGCCCGGTGGGTCAGTTCCGCCTGGGTCTCGCCGTGCATACCCACCAGAGGGGGATCGGTGTCGAGGTTCGACGGAAAGGCGTAACCCTCGGCGGCGGCCGCGATCACGTTGTCGACTCCGCGGCGGTCCCCGGTCCGCAGCCGCGCGGCGAGAGTCGGGTAGAGCGCCCGCAGCATCGCCGAACGGTCCACCGATTCCATCGCCCGACCGAACGCCGAGGACACCTGCAGGAGGTTGGCCATGCGACGGATCGAGGTCGACCGATTGGTGCCGGCCGCGTGAAACAGCGCGGGGTTGAAGAAGACCGCGTCGCCGGCCCGAAGCGGCAGTTGCACGTGGTGCTCGGCGAAGTAGTCGCGGAACTCGGGCAGGTTGAACGCCAGGTAGCCGCGCTCGTAGCGCTGCGAATAGGGCAGGTACATCGTCGGGCCGGACTCGAGCGGCATGTCGACCTGGGCGATCGCGCCCTGCAGGGTCAGCGCCGGGGAGACCCGGTGGGTATGGGCGGGGAAGCGGGCCGCGGAGTCCGGCGACATGAAGCCGAGGTGGTAGTCGCGGTGCGGCTGCTGCGCCTGCCCACCGGGGTTGACCACGTTGATCGCCGAGGTCACCTGGTACATCGGGCCGAGCCAGGCCTCACTGATGAGGGCGAGGATGTCGTTGGCGTAGTAGTCGGCAAACAGGTCCGGAACGCGCAGGGCGAGCTTCTGCAGCGCATTCCAGATCCGGTCGTTCGCGCCGGGCGCGGCGAAGTGGTCCCCACCGCCGTCGCCGGCCGCGCGCTGCTCGGCGACCATCGCGGTGAACGTTGCGGTGCTGTCGTCGAGGCGTTCGGACGCACCGAAGGCCCCGGAGAAGACGACGATGCCGGGCCCGTCCAGGAGGGCGCTCACCAGTTCGTCGCGCAGGTCGTCACGGCGTTCGGGATCGACGGCGACCGCCCGCACGGCATCCGCGTCGTAGATGACCACGCCGGACTCGGTCCGAGCCGCGTGCGGATAGGTCGCGTGGCCCGGCTCGAGGGTCGCCACGAAGTCGTCGAGCCGACAATCGCTCGCCCGCATCCGATTGACCGGATGAATGGTTGTCATGACATGAATACTCGCAAGCGAACGATGCTGTGGCAAGGGCCACTTTGGAGCGGTCCACCTGGGACCGTCACCGTCCGCCGGGAAGGACCGGCGGCGGTCGGGTGCGGCGGACGATCAGCGGCTGTGGACGGAGACGTCGAAGAAGTAGAGCGAGGCGCGGTAGACGTGCCGGCCCAACTCGATCGCCTGGCCCATCTCGTTGAACGCGACGCGCTGCATCGTCAACACCGCCTCGCCGGGTTCCTCGCCGAGCAGGCCCGCCTCGTCGCCGTGGGCGAGCCGCGCGCCGATCCGCTGGCGGGCCATCTGGATGGTGAGCCCGCGATTGCGGAAGCACTGGTAGAGGCCCTTTTGACGCAGTTCGTCCGGGGCGGGCGCGTGGTCGGCGGGGATGTGATTGGTCAGGATGGCGATCGGTTCGTCGTCGGCGCGGCGCAGTCGGCGGATCGAGACCACCGGCGCATCACGGTCGATGCCCAACTCGTCGGCGACATCCTCGTCGGGGGTGCCGAGGCGGTAGTCGAGCACCTCGGTCGTCGGCGTGCGGCCGGAGGCCACCAGGTCGTCGAAGAGGCTGGTCAACTCGACCGACCGGTGCACCTCGTTGCGGACCACCTGCGTGCCGACGCCGCGCTTGCGGACCAGCAGACCCTTGTCGACCAGCGCCTGAATGCCCTGGCGAGCGGTGGGGCGCGACATGTTGAGCCGCTTGGCCAGATCGATCTCGTTCTCGATCCGATCCCCGGGCTTGAGTTCTCCGCCGACGATCGCCTTCTCCATGGCCTGCGCCAATTGGAAGTACAGCGGAACCGGGCTCAGGCGATCGAGTTCGACGTCGATCTCCGATGTGCTCACCAGGCACATGCTAAGTCATGACGGGCGTATCTGACATACGAAACCATGTCCAGCCCGGCTCCATAATCTCCGGTTGTCCGGACAAATTCTCGAGACGAATCCGACGATCCGAGCCATCCCGGACCGTCTGCACATCAAACTCCCAGGTAAATCGGCATAGACAAACGTCACGCCCCGCAGCTAGATTGACAGGACAAAGTCGTGATTGTTACCGGCGTCACGTCCCGAACGCTCCCTCGGAGAAAGATTCCCCGATGACAAACAGCTCCCCGGCGCAGCCGTCCGACCCGTTCGACGTGATCACCATCGGTCGCATCGGCGTGGACATCTACCCGCTGCAGGACGGTGTCGGCCTCGAGGACGTCTCGACCTTCGGCAAGTTCCTCGGCGGCAGCGCCACCAACGTCGCGGTCGCCGCCGCCCGCCACGGCCGCACGACCGCGGTGATCACCGCGACCGGCAACGACCCCTTCGGCCGCTACGCGCACAACGAACTGCGCCGCCTCGGCGTCGACGACCGGTGGGTCGGCACCGCCCCCGACCTCAACACCCCGGTCACCTTCTGCGAGATCTTCCCGCCCGACGACTTCCCGCTGTACTTCTACCGCGATCCGATCGCTCCGGACCTGACTCTGCGCACCGCCGACCTCGACCTCGACGCCATCGGCGCCGCCCGGATCTACTGGGCCACGGTCACGGGCCTGTCCCGCGAGCCGAGCCGCGCCACCCACTACGACGCGTGGCGGGCCCGCAGCAACGCCCGGGGCGGCGGCCGCGCCCCGCTGACGGTCCTCGACCTCGACTACCGGCCGATGTTCTGGTCGTCCGCGCAGGAGGCGACCACCGCGGTCGCCGAGGCGCTCGAACACGTCACCGTCGCGATCGGCAATCGCGAGGAATGCGAGATCGCGGTCGGGGAGACCGATCCCGAGCGCGCCGCCGACGCCCTGCTCGACCGCGGCGTCGAACTCGCCGTCGTCAAGCAGGGTCCGCGCGGGGTGCTGGCCAAGACCCGCGACGAACGCGTCGAAGTGCCACCGCATGTCGTGGACGTCGTCAACGGACTCGGCGCCGGCGACAGCTTCGGCGGCGCCGTCTGCCACGGCCTGCTCGCCGGTTGGCCGATCGAACGCATCCTGCGCTTCGCCAATATCGCCGGGGCCATCGTCGCCTCCCGTCGGGAATGCTCCACCGCCATGCCGACCACCGCCGAGGTGGAGGCCATCATCGAGAATCGGGACCCCGTCCATGCCTGAAATCAGCCCCCTCAGTCAGCCCGGCCCCATCAGCCCCGAAGCCTTCGCCCAGCTGCGGACCACCCGCCAGGGCGGGCCCGACGACATTCGTGCCGCGCTGGCCGACCGCATCCGTCGCCCCCTGGTCCGTGACGACGGCCGGCTGATGATCGTCGCCGCCGACCACCCCGCCCGCGGCGCCCTGGGCGTCGGGTCGGACCCGATGGCGATGGCCGACCGTTACGACCTGCTACAACGCCTGGCCACCGCGCTTGCTCGGCCCGGTGTCGACGGCGTCCTGGGCACCCCGGACATCGTCGAGGACCTCGCCCTGCTCGGCCTGCTGGACGACAAGGTCGTGGTCGGGTCGATGAACCGCGGCGGCCTGCGCGGCTCGACCTTCGAGATGGACGACCGGTACACCGCCTACGACGCCGACGCCCTCACCCGCGACGGACTCGACTTCGCCAAGGTCCTCGTCCGCGTCGACCTCGCCGATCCGGCGACGGTCACGACGTTGGAGGCCACCGCGAAGGCGGTCGACGCCTGCGCCGCGGCGAAGGTGCCGATCATGTTGGAACCCTTCATGAGTGGGCGCAACGACGCCAACAAGGTGGTCAACGACCTGTCCGCGGACGCGGTGATCAACTCGATCTCGATCGCCGCCGGCCTCGGCGCCACCTCGTCGTACACCTGGCTCAAGCTGCCCGTCGTCGACGACATGGAACGCGTCATGCGCTCGACGACGCTGCCGACCCTGCTGCTCGGCGGCGATCCCAGCGGCGACCCGGAATCGGTCTACGCCTCCTGGAAGGCCGCCCTCGCCCTGCCCGGCGTGCACGGCCTGGTCGTCGGCCGCACCCTGCTCTACCCCGGTGACGGAGACGTCGCCCACGCCGTCGACGAGGCCGCGAACCTCGTGCACGGCTCCTGAGACCCGCACCGCCCCTGCGACATACGAGAGACATCAAGATGACCGAGACCACCCTCGCCCCGCCCGCCACCGAGACCGACCTGCCCGTCGTCGGGCACTGGATCGACGGCGCCGAGTACCCGTCCGCGAGCGGCCGCACCGCCGACGTCTTCGATCCCGCGCTCGGCATCGTCACCAAGAAGGTGGCGCTGGCCAACCGCGACGAGATCGACGCCGCCGTCGCCTCCGCCAAGGCCGCCCAGGAGAGCTGGGGCGGTATGTCCCTGGCCCGCCGCCAGGCGATCCTGTTCACGTTCCGCGAACTGCTCGACGCCCGCAAGGGTGAGCTCGCACAAATCATCACCAGCGAACACGGCAAGGTCCTGTCCGACGCGCTCGGCGAGATCAGCCGCGGCCAGGAGGTCGTCGAATTCGCCTGTGGCCTGGCCCATCACCTCAAGGGTGAGTACAGCGAGCAGGTCTCCACCGGCATCGACGTCTACTCGACCCGCCAGCCGCTCGGCGTCGTCGCGATCATCAGCCCGTTCAACTTCCCCGCGATGGTGCCGGCCTGGTTCTTCCCCATCGCGATCGCCGCCGGCAACGCCGTGGTGCTCAAGCCCAGCGAGAAGGACCCCTCGGCCGCGATCTGGATGGCGCAGCTGTGGGCCGAGGCCGGGCTGCCGGACGGGGTGTTCACCGTGCTCAACGGGGACAAGGAAGCCGTCGACGGGCTGCTGACCCACCCGGACATCGAGGCGATCTCCTTTGTCGGCTCCACCCCGATCGCGCAGTACGTCTACGAGACCGGCGCCAAGTACGGCAAGCGGGTCCAGGCGCTCGGCGGGGCGAAGAACCACATGCTGGTGCTGCCGGACGCCGACCTCGACCTGACCGCCGACGCCGCGATCAACGCCGGCTTCGGGTCGGCCGGTGAGCGCTGCATGGCGATCTCGGTGGTCGTGGCGGTCGAACCGGTCGCCGACGACCTGATCGCCAAGATCTCCGAGCGGATGGCGCCCCTGCGCACCGGCGACGGCCGTCGCGACCCGGACATGGGTCCGCTGGTCACCGGCGCGCACCGCGACAAGGTCGCCTCCTATATCGATGTCGCCATCGCCGACGGCGCCACGGTGGTCGTCGACGGCCGCGATGTGCAGCCCGACGGTGCGGCGGAGGGCTTCTGGCTCGGCCCCACCCTGATCGACAACGTGCCGACCACCTCCCGCGTCTACACCGAGGAGATCTTCGGACCGGTCCTGTCGGTGGTGCGGGTGAACTCCTACGAGGAGGGCGTCGCGCTGATCAACAACGGTGCCTTCGGCAACGGCACCGCGATCTTCACCAACGACGGCGGCGCCGCACGCCGCTTCGGCAGGGACATCAAGGTCGGAATGATCGGCATCAACGTGCCGATCCCGGTGCCGGTGGCCACCTTCAGCTTCGGCGGCTGGAAGGCGTCGATGTTCGGCGACACCAAGGCGCACGGCGCCGAGGGCGTCAAGTTCTTCACCCAGCTCAAGGCGATCACCAGCCGCTGGCTCGATCCCTCGCACGGCGGGATCAATCTCGGCTTTCCGCAAAACGACTGACATACGCACCTACCCGAGGAAACGATCGAGTCATGGCCGCAGTAACAAACGAGTGGTTCCACCCGCGTGGGGCGCTGGCCCGCGACGGATGGGAGTCGGTGGTCGACGCCACGCTGCCCGGATGGAGCCACACCGGCATCCGGGTGGCGGTCCTCGACGACGACCCCCTCGACCTGCCCGCCGGCGACGTCGAGCGGATCGTGATTCCGCTGTCCGGCGGTTGCGTCGTCGACCACGAGGACCACTCCACCAAGCTGATCGGCCGTGACTCGGTCTTCGACGGCCCCACCGATGTGCTCTACGTCGGTGCGGGACAATCCTTGTCCATCAGCGGATCCGGCAGCCGGGTCGCGGTCGCCGAGGCGCCGACCACCGTGCGCAAGCCCTCGGCGTATATCGCCGCGGCCGACGTGCCGGTCGAGGTGCGTGGCGCCGGCCGCGATACCCGGCAGGTGCACAACTTCGGCACCCCGGGTGCGCTCGACGCCGCCGCGCTGATCGTCTGCGAGGTGATCACTCCGGGCGGCAACTGGTCGAGCCACCCCGCGCACAAGCACGACGAACACATCGCCGGGCACGAGGCTCGCCTCGAGGAGATCTACTACTTCGAGGCGGCCCCGTCCCGCTCGATCGACGCGTCGGTCGAGATCCCTTCGAACGCCGACGCGTTCGGCAGCTTCGTGACCTACTCCTCGGCGGCCGGCGAGATCGATACCAACGCCCTGGTGCGCACCGGGGACATCGCCCTGGTGCCCTACGGCTACCACGGGCCGGCGATGGCCGCCCCCGAGTACGACCTCTACTACCTCAACGTCATGGCCGGCCCCGATCCGGAACGGATCTGGCTGATCAGCGACGACCCCGCCCAGGCCTGGTTGCGCGAGACCTGGGCGACCACCGATCCCGATTCCCGACTGCCCTACGAAGCGACCCGGGGAGGTTCGCTGTGACACCACAGACAAGTACCGTGCGGATGACCGTCGCCCAGGCGCTCGTCGAGTTCCTGGCCCACCAGTGGACCGTCGACGGCGACCATCGCGAACGCACGATCGCCGGCACCTTCGGCATCTTCGGCCACGGCAACGTCGCCGGCATCGGGCAGGCGTTGTTGCAGGTCAACGAATCGCAGCGCGGTCTGATGCCGTTCCACCAGGCCCGCAACGAGCAGGCGATGGTGCACCAGGCCGTCGGCTACGCCCGGGTGCACCGTCGGCGCGGGACCTACGCGTGCGCCGCCTCGGTCGGCCCGGGTGCGGCGAACATGTTGACCGGTGCCGCGTTGGCGACCTCGAACCGGCTGCCCGCCCTGCTGCTGGTGTCCGACACCTTCGCCACGCGCGTCGCCGACCCGGTCCTGCAGCAGCTCGAGCATCCGCACGACATCGGCATTCAGGTGTCCGACGCGTTCCGCCCGCTGTCGCGGTTCTTCGATCGTGTGCAGCGGCCCGAGCAGCTGTTCTCGATCGCGCTGGCGGCCCTGCGGGTACTGACCGATCCGGCCGAGACCGGTGCGGTGACCATCGCCCTGCCGGAGGATGTGCAGGCCGAGCTGATCGATGTGCCGGTCGAATTCCTGGCCGACCGCGAGTGGCATGTACGCCGCCCGCTGCCCGAGCGGGGTCCGCTCGCCCGGGCGGTGGACGCGATCCGCGCGGCGAAGCGACCGCTGATCGTCGCCGGTGGTGGGGTCATCTACTCGGGTGCCGAGAACGAGCTGGCCGCGCTGGTCGAGGCGACCGGCATCCCGGTGGGCACCACCCAGGCCGGTGGCGGTGCGCTGGTGTGGGATCACCCGCAGAACCTCGGCGGCGTCGGCGCGACCGGCTCGGCCGCCGCCAACGCGATAGCCGAGCACGCGGATGTGGTGATCGGGATCGGCACCCGCTACAGCGATTTCACCACCGCCAGCCGGACCGCCTTCCAGGACAGCGGTGTTCGGTTCGTCAACGTCAACGTCGCCGCCTTCGACGCGTACAAGCACGGCTCGCAGTTGCCGGTGATCGCCGACGCCCGCGAGACGCTGCTCGCCCTGACCGAGGAGTTGGCGGATCTGCGGGTCGACGCCGACTACGCCGCTCGGATCACCGAGGTGAAGGCCCGCTGGGACGCCGAGGTCGACGCGGCGTTTGTGCCGACGGTCGACGCGACCCGGCCGGACTGGTTGCCCGGTCAGCCGGAGATCATCGGTGCGGTCAACGCGGCGATGGCCCCGCGCGACGTGATCATCCAGGCGGCCGGTTCGCTGCCCGGCGACCTGCAGAAGCTGTGGCGGGTCCGCGATCCACTGGGCTACCATGTCGAATACGCGTTCTCCTGCATGGGATACGAGATCGCGGGCGGCCTGGGCGTCAAGCGTGGTCTCGAGGCCGACGGGGACGACCGCGACGTGGTGGTGATGGTCGGCGACGGCTCGTACCTGATGTTGCACACCGAGCTGGTCACCGCGGTGGCCGAGCGGATCAAGCTGATCGTGATCATCATCCAGAACCACGGCTACGCCTCGATCGGGCATCTGTCGGAATCGGTTGGTTCGCAACGGTTCGGCACCCGCTACCGGTACGCCCAGTCGCCGGACGGCGATCCGGCCCACGCCGATTTCGAGCGCGGCGACTTCCTGCCGGTCGACCTGGCCGCCAATGCCCGCAGCTACGGCGTCGACGTCATCGACATCATCCCGACGGCCGACGCCCTGACCGAGCTGACCGCCGCGATCGCCACCGCGAAGGCCGCCGACGGACCGACGGTCATCCACCTGCACAGCGACCCGTTCGTCTACGCCCCCGAGGGCAACGGGTGGTGGGACGTACCGGTCGCGGAGATCTCCACGGTCGAATCGACCCGCCTCGCCCGCGCCGAGTACGTCGCCCAGCAGAAGCTGCAACGCCCGCTGCTCGGCTACCCGTCCACAGACCTTCCGACACACCAACTCTCCGGGAAGACACCATGACCAACACCCTCACCGACACCGCCGCCGGCTCCGATTCCAGCTCCGGGGCGCACACCTCCGGTCTGCGCATCGGCACCGCCCCCGACTCGTGGGGCGTGTGGTTCCCCGACCATCCGCGTCAGACCCCGTGGGAGCGGTTCCTCGACGAGGTCGCCGAGTCCGGCTACACCTACATCGAGCTGGGCCCCTACGGCTACCTGCCCACCGACCCGGAGCAGTTGTCGGACGAATTGGCCAAGCGCGACCTGAAGTTGGCCGGCGGCACCGTGTTCACCGGATTCCACAAGGGTGACGACCAGTGGCAGCGGGCCTGGGATCAGGCCGTCAAGGTCGCGACGCTCGTCGCGGCGATGGGCGCCGAGCATATGGTCGTCCTGCCCGACCTGTGGCGCTCGGACGCGACAGGCGAAACCCTCGAATCGCGCACCCTGACCGACGAGCAGTGGACCAAGCTCGCCGCCGGGCACGACCGCCTCGGCAAGGCACTGTTGGAACAATACGGTGTGCACCAGCAGTTCCACTCGCACGCCGACTCGCATATCGGCACCAAGCGCGAGGTGGAACGGCTGCTCGAGCAGACCGATCCGCGCTACGTGAACCTCTGCCTCGACACCGGCCACTACGCGTACTACGGCGGCAGCAATGTCGCGCTGATCGAGAAGTTCCCCGAGCGCATCGGCTACCTGCACCTCAAGCAGATCGATCCGGAACTGCGCTTCGAGGTGCTCAAGAACGATGTCGCCTTCGCAGACTGTGCGGCCGAGATCATGGTCGAGCCGCCGGCGGGTGAGCCCGACTTCGCCCCGATCATCGACGCGGTCAACAAGATCGACACGGAGATCTTCGCGATCGTCGAGCAGGACATGCCCGGTTGCGATATCGATCTGCCCGTCGGCATCGCCACCCGCACCCGGCAGCACATCTTCAGCTGCCACCCGATGACCCGTAACCGCTGATCACCCACCGTCTTTCGGCCGTACACAAGGAACTCTCATCATGACCACTTCGGATCTGCGCATCGCCGTCGTCGGTGCGGGCGCGATGGGCGCCGACCACATCAAGCGCATCACCCACACGATCACCGGCGCCTCGGTCGGCGCCGTCGTCGAACCCGACGCGGGCCGCCGGGACGCCGCCCTCGTCAACGCGCCGGGTGCCGTCGGCTACGAACGCCTCGAGGATGCCCTCGACGCCGGGACCGTCGACGCGGTGCTGATCGCCACCCCGGGCCGCTTCCACCAGCCGGTGCTGTTGCCGGCGTTGGCCGCGGGCCTGCCGATCCTCTGCGAGAAGCCGTTGACCCAGGATCCGGAGACGTCCTGGGAGGTCCTGGAGGCCGAGCAGCGGGCCGGGCGCCCGCTGATCCAGGTGGGCTTCATGCGCCGCTTCGACCCCGAGTACGCGCAGTTGCGCGCGCTGATCGCCGGCGGTTCCGCCGGTGACTTGTTGCTGATCCACGCCGCCCACCGCAACGCCGCCGTGCCGGATTCGTACGCGCAGTCGATGCTGATCACCGACTCGGTGGTGCACGAGTTCGATGTGGTGCCGTGGCTGGCGGGCGGCTCGATCCGCAGCGTGGAAGTCAAGTACCCCAAGCGCAATTCGCTGACTTCGGAGCGGCTGCGCGAGCCGATCCTGGTGGTGATGGAACTCGATAACGGCGTGCTGGTCGACGTCGAGATGAACGTGTCGATCCAGTTCGGCTACCAGGTGACCACCGAGGCGGTCTTCGAGCAGGGCGTCGCGCGGATCGGTCAGCCGTCGGGCCTGCAGCTGTGGCAGGACGGCACCTTCCGCATCGGCGAACACGCCGACTTCACCACCCGATTTGCCGTCGCCTACGACCGTCAGGTGCAGGCCTGGGTCGACGCCGCCAAGGTCGGCGCGATCGCCGGGCCGTCGGCGTGGGACGGCTACAAGGTCGCCGTCGCCTGCCGCGCCGGGGTCAAGGCGCTGGAGAGCTCCGGACCCGTCGAGGTCGAATTGCCGCCCGTGCCCGCCTTTTACGCCGACATCACGTCCTAACCCGGTAGATCCCGCCGGCCCCTTCGAAGGAGGTTGATCGTGGTACGCATTGCCCTCGATCCGACGCCGTATCACTCGACCCATGATTTCCTCGACTTCTTCGATGTCGCGGCGGCCGCGGGGTACGAGTGGATCCAGCTGACACCGCACCCGGACTTCGTGCCGTTCTTCTCTCATCCGAGGGTCGACCGGGCCTACCTCGATCGGGTGCGCCGGCGTTCCGCGTCGACCGGGGTCGGGATCAGTTCGCTGCTTCCGGTGCAACGGATCTCGTGGCCGGAGGAGTTGCCCCGCGAGGCCGCGGTGCGCAACTTCACCCGGATCATCCAACTGGCCGTCGACCTGGAGGCCCCGGTGATCAATACCGAGTTCTCCGGGCGCCCGGAGCGGGCCGAGGAGTCCGAGGCCGGGTTCTTCCGCTCGATGGAGAGGCTGCTGCCGATCCTCGAGCGGGAGGCGGTCACGGTCAACTTCGATCCGCACCCCGACGACTTCGTCGAGGACGGGCTCGAGGCGTGGCGCATCCTGCGCGGACTCGACTCGGCCGCCGTCGGTTTCGTCTACGTCGGCAGTCACACCTTCCACTACGGCGACCGGGCGATGTCGCTGATCCCGCAGCTCGGCGACCGGCTCGGGTCCGTCTACGCGGCGGACAGCTTCGATCACCGCCGCTCGCACGGGCTGAGGTACATCACCAACCCGCCGGGCAATGCCGTTCGGGTGCACCAGCATCTGCGCATCGGGGCCGGTGACGTCGACTGGGACGAGCTGTTCGCCGCCCTGGGAGCATCCGGATTCCTCGAGCGGGAGGACGCGATCATCTGCTCGAACGTCTTCGCCGAGGACGAGACCGCCGACGAAACCTCGCGCTACCAGCTCGAGCGGCTGTGGTCGTTGGTCGACAAGTACGCCGGGTCAGCGAGCTGATCGCACCGCCGGCTCCCAGTTCGGATCGCGGCCGATGAAGCCGACCATCCGGGTCTGGGGGTCGGCGTCGGCGGCCACCGGGACGGCGGGCCCGTACTGGCCGGAGCCGCGCAGGACGTCCTCCATGCCGGTCATGCCGTCGAGCAGCCGCGCGCAGAAGTCGGGGTCCAGCGCGACCGGGAGGCTTCCGGCGCGCGCGAGGTCCCAGGTGTGCATGAACACGTCGGCGGTATAGAAGGAATCGATCGTGTTCGCGAGCGGTTGCGCCGGGATCATCGGGTGGGTGAACGGTTCGGCGGCGGCCGGGCTCTCCAACAGCGCCTGCACCGCGGCGGCGTGTCGGTCCCAGGCGTCCGCCGGGTCCTCGGCTTCAGCGGCCTCCGGGCTCACGGCCAGGTCGATCCCGCCGCCGGCGAGGAAGGCGGGGAACCATTCGGTGAGATGGGTGACCACGTCGCGGGCGGTCCACCCGTCGACCGGCGCCGGGGCCGACCAGTCGGTGATCCCGTGTGCCATCTCGGAGAATTCCGCGGCGATCGCCCGGTGGCGGTCGGCCGCGGACAGGTCGGTCAGCGTCATAACCTCTCCTAAACCAGTTGGTTGAATAACGGTAGCTCCGGGTTCGGGTCATCGTCAACGGTCGAAAGAGTTCTACTGGGAATGTCGATCGCACGGCGGCGAGATCGTTCCTGTGGTGACCGACTCGCAGACCGACCGAGGAGACATCATGCGCTACACATTCTTGCTGCACTACGGCGAACCGGCCGAGGGTGAACTGACACCCGAGGTCGCCGCGCAGGGGCAGGCCGCCATGTCCGCGTACGCCGCGACCCTGCAGCAGGCGGGGGTTCTGTTGTCGGCCGAGGTGTTGCAGTTCTCGGACATGACGACCACCCTGCGCAAGAAGGACGGCTCGCTGCAGATTCAGGACGGCCCGTTCGCCGATACCAAGGAACAGCTCGGCGGGACCTTCGTCGTCGATGTCGCCGACCTGGACGAGGCGATTCGCTGGGCCGGCGAGGTCCCCGCCCTGGAGTGGAACGGTGCGGTCGAGATCCGGCCGGGCGCGGTCCACACCGTCGAGGGTGTGTGGCAGCCGAACGGATGACCGCCGCCAGTCCCGGTCGCACCGGCGGCTCGGATGTACCCATCGATTACGCACCGCAGGCGCGGGCGGCCGCGATACGTACCGCCCGCGCGTCCTATGGTCGCCTCGTCGCCGTGCTCGCGGCACAGGCGGGCGACCTCGCCGCCGCCGAGGACGCGCTGGCCGATGCGTTCGAGCGCGCCCTGCGGACCTGGCCCGATACCGGGGTGCCCGACAGCCCGGAGGGGTGGCTGCTCGCGGTGGCACGCAATCGGCTCAAGGACGGGTGGAAGTCCGCCGCCCACCGGACCAGCCGCCCGCTCGACGATGCGCAGGAGGTGAGCGCCGTGGCGTTTGTCGACGATGATCCCGAGGCGATCCCGGATCGGCGCCTCGAATTGTTGTTCGCCTGTGCGCATCCGGCGATCGACGCGGCGGCGCGCGCGCCGTTGATGCTGCAGATGGTGCTCGGTTTCGAAGCCGTCGACCTCGCCCGACTGTACGTGGTGTCGCCGGCGGCAATGGCGCAGCGGTTGGTGCGGGCGAAGAGGCGGATCAAGCAGTTGCGGGTGCCCTTTGTGGTGCCGGATCGTTCCGCGGTGCCGGAGCGTCTGGCGGCGGTATTGGATGCCGTGTACGGCTGTTTCACTCTGGCCGCCGGGTCCGACGATCCGGCGGTGCGCGCGCTCGGCGGCGAGGCGGAGTATCTGGCCGGAGTGCTCGCACATTTGTTGGTTGACGAGCCGGAGGCATGGAGCCTGCTCGCGCTGATCACGCTCTCCCGGTCGCGGGAGCGGCCCGCCGGGGCGCCGTATCTTCCACTGGATCAACAGGACCCGGACGATTGGGATTCATCGTCGATCGCCCGCGGCGAAGATGCCTTGCGTCGGGCGGTTGCGGCGGCGCCGGGGCGCTTCCAGCTCGAGGCCGCCATCCAGGCGGTACACACCGATCGGCGGCGGACCGGACGTGTCGACTGGGGTGCGCTCGAGACATTGCACCGGGCCCTCCTGCGGGTGGCGCCGACCATCGGCAGCCGGGTCGCGCTGGCGGGCGTGGTTCTGCGCACCAGCGGTGGCGACGCCGCACTGGTCCTGCTCGATGCCGTGGCAGGGGCCGAGACCGACTATCAGCCCTGGTACGCCGTACGGGCGGAGGCGCTCGTGCAAGCCGGGCGCGTCGACGAGGCGCTCGATGCCCTCGATCGAGCGATCGCGCTGTGTACGTCGGAACCGGCGCGGATGTACCTGCTCAACCGACGCCGCGAGATATGTCCGAGTTGATGGATGGCTTCATCCGCGGGCGGTCGATAGCCGTTCCGAAACCTCGATGCCTTGTCGGATGGCGAGCCTACTCTTGGAGCCATGTCCATCTGGCAGTCCGAGACAAAACTGAACATCTCCGCTGATCCGGATGCCATTTGGCACCGATGGTCCACTCCGGATCTCTGGCCGCAGGATGATCCCGATACCCGCGCGGCCTTCCTCGAAGTGCCGGCGGCAGCGGGCGTGAGTGGGTGGGCCCAGCCCCGCCGCGGACCCCGCTCGGCGCTGACGGTGACCCGCGCCGACCAACCCTCCGCGCTCGACTTCCGCTCGTCCTTTCCGGGGGCGACGATGTCCTTCGAGCACGAACTGACGCCCATAGACGACACCGGGTACGCGATGACCCATCGGCTGGTCTTCGAGGGTCCGCTGGCCGGGATCTGGGGACGCCTGATCGGCGCATCGATCGCTCGCGGATTTCCGTCGGTGATGGGGTCGATCGTCCGCAACGCCGGTGGGCACATCACGTAGGACGGCTCACCTGCGCCGATCGATCGGCCGGCACCGGACAGACCGAGCAGTAGCCTGATCCGCACAGTCGAGCGGAAGTTACAACCTCTCACCGACGGAGGTAGGGCGCATGGGCATTCGACAGCGGGTAGTTGCGATGATCGCGGCAGGGGGAATTGGACTCGCCACGATCGTCGCGTCCGGCCTCGCCGGCGCGGGCGTCTCCGGCGCCCAGACGACCGGTTCGGCCTTCGCGGTACCGGAGGGGACGTTGTCGGAAGGCTCCGTTGACGTGCTGGGCGCCGGTTTCCGGGCCTTGCTCCGCGCGTTCGGCGTACCTCCGTGCCCGCGATTCGAAGGCATCTGTGTGCCCGACTGAGGTGACGCCGGAACCAACGTCGCAGCAGGAGGAACGAGATATGAGCGCTCGGAATCACGTTGTGCGCATCGTCGTCGTCATGCTGATCGGGCTGGCGACAGTCGTCCTTCCGGGCGTCGGCAGTGCGGCGGCGCAGCCGAGCGGGTCGTCGATCATCATTCCCCGCGGGCCGATCGCCCCGAGATATCCCGATCCCCTTCGGGCCTTCTTCGCCGCACTCGGCGTACCGGATTGTCCGAGCCCCGTACCGATCTGCGTGTACTACTGAGGCGGGCGACGCTTCCCCGAGGTGACCCACGTACGGGGTTCCCAAAGAGTGGGCCGTCGCGGTAGTTTTATATGCATGCACATGGATCTGGTTTCCGAACCCTCGGCCCACGCCGACAGTATCGGAGACACCTGGTCCCGGGCGGTGGCCGCGGTGGCGGCCGTGGAAAGCGGTCTGAGCAAGTGGATGCAGAGCACGTACGGGATCGGCATGACCGAGTTTCGTGCCGCAATGCTGTTGAGTCGCACACCGAAACGCGAGCTGCGCATCAACGACCTGGCGACGCGAGTCGGACTGAATCAGAGTTCCTGTACCCGCCTGGTCGGCCGCATGGAGGACAAGGGGCTGGCCTTCCGGGACACGTGTCCGGATGACGGTCGAGGTGTATACGCGGTCATCACCGATGCCGGTCTCGAGACGGTGGACAGAATCCGGGAAGCATATTCCTCCAAGGCGCACGAACTTCTGATCGCCGCGGACGGCCCGCAACCGGGTGGCGAAGACGTAGATATCAGACGAATCCTGACCGCACTGATCGACTCGATCTGACGGGCGACCACGCCGTTCGAGCCTCTACCCACGACATCGATACTGCATGCACATGCACGTAGAGGCGTCATGGTTACCCACCGCTGCACCTCCGATCGGGGTTCGAACCCACCCGAGCACCAATCGCGCACCGAAAGGAACCACCATGAGTTGGCTCTACCTCGCGATCGCCGTGATCTGTGAAATTGCCGTTGGGATCTCCGCCGGCAAGGCCGCCGGCTTCACCAACTTCGGATGGACGATCGCGACGTTGATCAGCGGAGCTATCGCGACATTCTTCCTGAGTCTGGCCCTGCTCACCTTCGATGTCGGTGTCGGATATGCCCTCTGGACCAGCATCGCCGGGGTTGGCATCGTCATCGTCGGTGCCCTCTTCCTCGGCCAGCGCCTGGACTGGAGGAAGGCCCTCGGTATCGCAATCGTGATCGGTGCCGTTGTCGGTTTGCAGCTCAGCGGTGCGGCCTGAGCACCTCCGTCGGAAATCAAACCGCGTCACAATTCGGGACGGAAGGACGCTCATCATGACCAACGGCGAGACGGACCCCATCATCGACAACTCGACATCCCCTGCATCGAAGACCGGGCCCTGGCTGGTGCTCGTACTCGCGGGACTGTTCGAGATCGGCTATGCCCTCAGCGTCAACGGCAGCCGGGGCTTCACCGTCCTCGGCTGGTCGTTGTCCGCGATCATCTTCTTCCTACTCACCCTCTATGCCCTCAGCGTGGCCCTGAAGGCGATCGATGTCGGCATCGGATATGCGGTCTGGGCGGGTATCGGGGCGGTCGGCGCAGCACTGCTGGGTCCGATCTTCTTCGACGAGACGCTCGGACCACTTCGAGCGTTCTGGCTCGCGGTGATCATCGGCGGAGTCATCTGGCTGAAGGTCGCCGACAGCCCTGCCTTACACCATGAATCGTGAGCGCTGTCGTCGTGCGGTTCGTGCGGTCCTTCCGTGTGGGGCGTAAGTGGGCCGACTCGACGATCAGGGCTGACCCGTGCAACCCCATGTTCTCCTGTTGATAACCCGGATTCTCGGGTGGAACTGTGGATAACGTGATTGACATCTTCGCGACAATCCGAGCCAGCTCATCGAATTGCGTTGCCGCACGCGGTCACTCGACGAAACCTGTCGGTGGTGTCGACTATCGTTCGGGCCATGGATATCGGGGAGATCGACGAGGAGTTCGACACCATCGAACGCTGCCTCGGCGTGCTCGCCTCCGGATCGCTCGACCGGATCACCGAACACGAGTGGCTGCACCTGGTCGACCGGTACGAAAAGCTCACCCGTCTCGCCTTCGCCGCCCAATGTCTCCCCTTGGCCCGGCTCGCCGAAGCCGGACCCGAAGCGTTCGGTGGCGAACGCATCAAGACGGTGATCGCCAACCGGCTACGCCTGACACCCGGGCAAGTCGGGCACCGACTCGACCACACCGCCGACCTCACACCACGGCTGTCGTTCACCGGCGAAGACCTGCCACCGGTGTTGGAGCACACCGCCGCAGCCGAACAACGCGGCCTGATCGGGCGCGAGCACGTCACCGTGATCCGCGAGTTCTTCCACCACCTACCCGCCGCCGTGGACCACCAGCAACGCGACAACGCCGAGAAACACCTCGCGACCCTGTCGCTGACCATGCGGCCAGATGAGGTGAAAGCGAATGCGAAACGCATCGCCGCACACCTCAACCCCGATGGGGAATTCACCGAACAGGACCGGGCCCGCAAACGCTCCTTCCGGATGGGCGCACAGGGTGTGGACAAGATGCGCACCGGATCGTTCTGCGTCACCCCCGAAGTCGGCGCCTACCTCGAAACGATCTTCGCGAAACTCGCCGCACCCGGCATGTGCAACCCCGACGACACGGCGTCGACGCTCAACGGTGTCCCTGATCCGGACGCCGCGCGGAGGGACCGACGAACCCCGACGCAACGCTGCCACGACGCCTTCGCCGCACTCTGCCGGGAGGCTTTGGCCTCCGGCCGGCTCGGATCCCACCGCGGCGTCCCCGTGACGATCATCGCCACCGCCACCATTCGGGACCTGCAGGAACACACCGGTGTAGCCACGACCGCCGGCGGATCACTCCTGCCGATCCGCGACCTGATCACCATGGCCGGACACTCCCGGCACTACCTGGCGATCTTCGACGACCACGACGGCCGCCCGCTCTACCTCGGCCGAGCGAAACGACTCGCCACCGCCGACCAACGACTACTCCTGTGCGCGACCGACCGCGGCTGCACCTTCCCCGGCTGCTCGATGCCCGCCTCCATGTCCGACGTCCACCACCTGCGCGAATGGGCCGACGGCGGCACCACCGACATCACCAACCTCACCCTGGTCTGCCCCACCCATCATCAACTCGCCGGGCGAGGCCCCCACCGGTGGCGAACCACGAAAAGCCCCGGCGGACGCACCCGTTGGACACCGCCGCATCACCTCGACCCGAACCGTAGACCCCGCACGAACAGCTACCACCACCCCGAGGAATCGCCGATGGCGCCGGCAGCTCAACCGCCGTGAACGCGCGGAAGCGCTCCATCTCGGACCCGGATAGCAGCATGGTCGGAAGCGACAAGTGATCCGGGAAACACTCAGTAGCACAACCGGAGTCGGTGAATCTCCCGACATCTTCGATGGCGCCCTGCTACCGCGGCATTGGCGTCTTGCGGAACTATGAGACCAAGAAATGGAGCAGTCGGTATGTAGTGTGCGCATCGGGCTTCGAGAACGACGTCCCGGAGCCGGCTACGAAAGGATGACAGGATGCGCGTGCACACGAAGCAACGAGTCGCCGGCATAGCGGCGGCCGCCCTCGTCGGCGTCGGAACGGTGACCTCTATCGGCCTCGCTGGAGCCGGAGTCGCCGGCGCACAACCGACGGGATCTGCAGAGATCCTCAACGATGGCACATCTCGGCTCCTCACCGGCTCGGCGAACCTGGAGCGCGGATCGTTCGAGATGGGCCTGTCCGTCGTGGACGCGATCGGTGTCCTTCTCGGCATCACCACCCCAGGCTGTCCTGTGTTCTCGAGCGTCTGCCGGTAGGTACTCCCCATCAGTCCGGTCGACTCGGAATCGACCGAGAAAGGACGACGACATGCGCGTACACACGAAGCAACGAGTCGCCGGCATAGCGGCCGCTGCCCTCATCGGAGTCGGGACGGTAACCTCCACAAGTCTCGTGGGGGCCGGCGTCGCCGGCGCCCAACCGAACGGAGCCGCCGAACAGGTGCTGTACGGCTCGGCCGACCTGTTCCGAGCCTTCGAACGGATCTTCATCGACCTCGGCGTTGTCGGGAAGTGCGGCTTTTTCCCGCCTCTCACCTGCCTTGCCGACATTTTCGAAGCCTCGGTCAGTAGTCGACCGTAAATTGTTGGCTCCCTGTCAATGTCGGGCCACGCTCCATCTCTACTTGGGCATTGACCGTGTAGGTGCCGGCATCGGAGATCTCCGTGTTCGTGCTCCATCCGCCGCCACCGTGGCAGGCGTTGAAGTCCGCCTCATCCCACTGCGCTATTTCCGCCCCCGCACCGTTAACAATTTGCACGTGGCCGCGGCAATAGCCGAGATCACTGCCTGCGGGCCTATTGATCGTCCACTCGAAGTTGATGTCCGCGTAATACCGTCCGTCGTGCTTGGAAGTGTCGGACACTCGAAAACTATTGGGCCCGGTGGGGTATCCGAAACCGCTGGCTGTGCGCAACACGGATAACTCGAGCATCGCCCCGGCACTGTCGACCGGACTGTCCTGGCTAGTGCGGATCTCGAGAGTTTGGACGCTCTCGCCTGTCAACCCGGAAGCCCCGCCACGGATATTCGCGAAGAGGTTGGACAGGAGGTCGGGGACGAGGGATATCAACGCGACCGTCGAGGCATTCGCGACCTCTTGCGGGGTCTCGGGCTTCAGGCTCAGGTTCTGGCTTGCCACGTCGATGCACTCCGCCAGCCCGGCGCTCAGGTTCCCGTACGCCGCCCCGGTCGGGTCGTCCCGGTATTGCGACTGCTCCGCCAACGTGTGCACACAAGTGACGACACCGGGTATGTCGAGGAGCTTCGACGTCGGATTGAGAACCTGCAGTCCGACGATTCCGGAACGAATCAGGTTCATTCCGGCGTCGATACCCAGCGTCACACGTTGTGGTGGCCGCTTCGGATCGTAGGTCAACGTGGTCGTGCCCCCGGGAGTCAGGTAGGTCCCGCTTCCGTCGGCGCTGGTAAAGACGTTCTCGTAGAGCACGGTGTCCATAGCTCCGGCAACGCTGCCCTCCGACTGCGCGACCTGCTCGGCAGCATTCGGAGTCGAGGACACCCGGTACCCGTTCGGCGAGTTCGAGTGAAGGTCGATAACGATGGCACCGTTGTCGGATCGTATGCAGGGCCATGTTGCCGGAACGGAAGGAGGATCGAGGGTATAGGTGATCGTACCGACCGTCGCCGCCTCACCGACGCAGTCCGGCCGCGGATACGCTTGCTCGAGGAACCCCAAAGTAGCCGTCCAGGCGCGGCGCAGAACCTTCATCGGGTCGATCAGACTCGGCACAAAGGTACTGAGGTGGGACGTCGTGGCGGTCAGGATGCGGGTATCCGGATCCCACTGCGAGCGCAGGATCTCGGGCTCGCCGATATCGTCGGACACCGCGACGACCGCCGGCACCAATTCCCCGGTCGCGGCAAAGTCGGGATCGGCGCTCATGTCGAATCGCAGTGCCAAGGGACGGTCCGGCTGCGATCCATCTTGGTACTCGATCTCCACCGCCCGCGGGACGAATTCGAGGTAGTCCTGATCGGGAGCCGGCGGCGCGGGAACCTCGGACACCTGTGGCAGATGGTCCCGAGCACCCTGTTCCGGAGTGACGGTCAAGGAGTAATCCGCTGCGTCGATGTGCACACCGGTGGTCGCAGCCGAGGTGGTCGATACATTCGGCGACTGCGACGTAGGACCGGATTCCTGCGGGTCGGAAACCGCGCTGCAGCCCACCGCGACCAAGACCGGGACCACCAATGAAACTACTATTCGCAAAGGCGATCGAGACCGAGAAATACGCACCCGGAAATGGTCGCACGGCTACCGACCAACCGGCTTGCCGTCACAGAACGACGTTGACCATCCGACCGGGGATCACGATCACCTTGCGAGGATCGTTGCCGCCCAACAGCTCCACGATCCGGGCGTCCGCCAGGGCTGCCGCCTCGACCAGCTTCGGGGCGGCGTCCGCGGCGACGGTGATGCGGCTGCGCACCTTGCCGTTGACCTGAATCGGGTACTCGACGGTGTCCTCGACCAGCCACCTCTCATCGGCGACAGGGAAGGGGCCGTGGGCCAGGGAGTCGGTGTGTCCCAACCGGTTCCACAGGTCCTCGGTCAGGTGCGGGGCGACCGGCGCCAGCATCAGCACCACGCCCTCGACCGCCTCGCGCGGCGCACCGTCCGGGTAGAACTTCGTCAGATGGTTGGTCAGCTCGATCAGCTTGGCCACCGCGGTGTTGGTGCGCAGCGCCTCGTAGTCCTCGTGCACCCCGGCGATCGTGCGGTGCAGGACCGCCCGCGTCTCGTCGCTCGGCTCGTCCTCGATCACCCGCACAGCGCCGGTCTGCTCGTCGACCACCAGGCGCCACACCCGTTGCAGGAAGCGGAACATGCCGATGACGTCCTTGGTCGACCACGCCCGCGACTGGTCCAACGGCCCCATCGACATCTCGTAGACGCGCAGGGTGTCGGCACCGTAATCGTCGAAGATCTCGTCCGGGGTCACCGAATTACGCAGGGACTTACCCATTTTGCCGTATTCACGGTTCACCGGCTGATCGCCGAAATACCAGCCGCCGTCGCGTTCGACGACCTCTTCGGCCGGCACGTAGACACCGCGCTCGTCGGTATAGGCGTAGGCCTGAATGTAGCCCTGGTTGAACAGCTTTCGGTACGGCTCGTAGGAGCTGACGTAGCCGAGGTCGAAGAGCACCTTGTGCCAGAACCGCGAGTACAGCAGATGCAGCACCGCATGCTCCTGGCCGCCGACGTAGAGGTCGACACCGCCCGGATCCTTCGGACCGTGCAGCTGCGGCCGCGGGCCCATCCAGAATCGCTCGTTCTCCGGGTCGCAGAACTCCTCGGAGTTGTGCGGGTCGACGTAGCGCAGCTCGTACCAGGAGCTACCCGCCCAGTTGGGCATGACGTTCGCATCGCGCCGGTACTTCTTCACCCCGTCGCCCAGATCGAGTTCGACCTCGATCCAGTCGGTCGCCTTGTTCAGCGGGGGAGACGGCTGCGAATCGGCGTCGTCCGGGTCGAAGGACACCGGCTTGTAGTCCTCGACCTCCGGCAGCTCGACCGGCAACATCGACTCCGGCAGCGCATGGGCGCGGCCGTCCTCGTCGTAGACCACCGGGAACGGCTCACCCCAGTAGCGCTGGCGCGCGAAGAGCCAGTCGCGCAGCTTGTACTGCACCCGACCGCGCCCGGCACCCTCGGACTCCAGTCGCGCAATGATCGTGTCCTTGGCCGCAGCCACGTCCAGGCCGTCCAGCTCACCGGAGTTGACCAGCGGTCCGTCGCCGGACCACGCCTGCTCGTCGATCGGCCCACCGGAGACCACCTGGCGGATCGGCAACCCGAAGGTGGTGGCAAATTCCCAGTCGCGCTGGTCGTGCGCCGGGACCGCCATGATCGCGCCGGTGCCGTAGCCGAGCAGCACGTAGTCGGCGATGAAGATCGGTACCTGCTCGCCGTTGACCGGATTGCGGGCGAACGCGCCGGTGAAGACGCCGGTCTTCTCCTTGTTCTCCTGGCGCTCGAGGTCGGACTTCGCCGCGATCGCGGCGCGGTAGGCGGCGACCGCGGTCTTCGGATCGGGGTGCCCGCCGGTCCACCGGGAGTCCACCCCGTCCGGCCACTGCGATGCGGTCAGCGCGTCGACCAACTCGTGCTCGGGCGCCAGCACCATGTAGGTCGCGCCGTAGAGGGTGTCCGGGCGGGTGGTGAAGACGTCGATCGTCGCGTCGCCGGCAGCGAAGGAGACCTCGGCGCCGCGGGAGCGGCCGATCCAGTTGCGCTGGGCGAGCTTGATGCTGTCCGGCCAGTCCAGGAATTCCAGGTCGTCGATCAGCCGGTCGGCGTAGGCGGTGATCCGCATCATCCACTGCGGCAGATTGCGGCGGAAGACCGGGAAGTTGCCGCGCTCGCTGCGCCCGTCGGCGGTGACCTCCTCGTTCGCCAGCACGGTGCCCAGCCCGGGGCACCAGTTGACCAGCGAATTCGACAGGTAGACCAGGCGGTGGTCGTCGACGATGTCGGCGCGTTCACCCGCGGTCAGCGTCTCCCAGGCACGCCCGTCCGGGGTCGGCCGGGTGCCGGCGGCGAACTGCGCCTCGAGCTCGGCGATCGGCCGCGCCTTGTCGGCGTCGACGTCGTACCAGGAGTTGAAGATCTGCAGGAAGATCCACTGCGTCCAGCGGTAGTAGTCGACATCGGTGGTCGCAAACGAGCGGCGCGCGTCGTGGCCCAGGCCGAGGCGACCCAGCTGGCGGCGCATATTGGCGATATTCGCCTCGGTGGTGATCCGCGGATGCGTACCGGTCTGCACCGCGTACTGCTCGGCGGGCAGGCCGAACGCGTCGTAGCCCAGCGCATGCAGGACGCTCGCACCGGTCATCCGGTGGTAGCGGGCGTAGACGTCGGTGCCGATGTAGCCGAGCGGGTGGCCGACGTGCAGGCCGGCGCCGGACGGGTACGGGAACATGTCCTGGACGAAGAGCTTCCGGTCGCCGGTCGGACCGGCGAGATCGCCGACGGGGTTCGGCGCGAAGAAGGTGCCGTTGTCCCGCCAGTAGGCCTGCCACTGCTGCTCGACACGCGAAGCGAGCGCCGCGTCGTACCGATGCGTCGGCTGCGCCTCGGTACCGAGGGTCGGCTGCGCCTCGGTATCACCACTCGCCGGGGCGGGGCTCTCCGACCGGGAAACGTCCTGCTGAGTCACCCATCCAGGGTAGACGGCGGCTTTCCGCATCTACGAGGCGAGTATTCGGTCCGAGAATCGCCTTCCGTATTCTATTCGGGTGACTGTCGTAGCCGCCGTCTGCTTGGTTGTCGCCGCCGTCGTGGCGGTTATCGGAATGCTGGCCGTGACGGGCAAGCTGCGACCCAATCGGTGGGTGGGGGTGCGCACCCCCGCCACCTTCCGCACCCCGGAGATCTTCACTGCCGCCAACCGCGCGGCGGCCCCGGCCCTGCTCGGCGGAGCAGCCCTGTTCGCGATCGCGGCGGTCCCGGCGATCGCCTTCGGCGGGCCCACCGCGTGGGGGCTCACCACGCTCGCGATCCTGACCGCGGTGGTCGTGATCATCGCCGGCGGCCAGGTCGGCGTCCGGGTGGCCGAGGCGCTCGGCCGGCAGAAGGAACTCGACGACGCCGAGGCGGACGGTTGCTCGGGGTCGTGCGGATCCTGCGCCCTGCAGTCGACCTGCGAACCCGCCCGCCCCGAACAGGCCTGACCCACCCACACGAAACCGCCCGTGGAGTGCGACCGGCGCACCCCACGGGCGGTTCGTTGTCCGGTGACGATCAGTTGGTGGTGACGTTCGCGGTGAAGTTCCCGTCGGTGCCGGTCCAGGTGATCGTGCCGTTCTGGAAGGCCGACTCCCACCCGTCGGCGATGGTCGCCTCGTCCGCGGTCGGGTAGCCCAGCGCGCCCTCCGGGCCGCCGTTCTCCTCGTAGACGCGCAGGATCTCGCCCTGGACGACGAACGAGCCGGCGCTCGAGGTGTAGATATTGCCGCCCTCGAACGGGGTGACGGTGCCGTCCCCGACCTGCTCGGTCGATCCCTCGACCGCGCCCAGCGAGCTGCTCGCGCCGCCGATCCGCTCGTAGAGCTGCGAAGCGGCGGTGCTGATCCGCGCCCGGGTGCCGTCCGGCAGGGTGGCGTCGATAGTGTCGCCGATCGCCGCGCTCGCATCGGCGACGGCGGAACCGGCGGCTTCCGACGCATTCGAGGCGGCCGACTGCGCGGCCTCGGAGGCATTGGACGCGGCCGACTGCGCGGCCTCCGAGGCGCTCGTGGCCGCGGATTGCGCGGCCTCCGACGCATTCGAGGCTGCGGACTGGGCGGCCTCGGCGGCCGACGACACGATCGCGGCGGCCGACTCGGTGGCCTGGGAGACCGCGTCGTTGGTATCGCTACTGCATCCCGCGGCCGCGACGATGCCTGCCGCCGCCACCGCCGCGAGGGCGCTGCGTGCCAGGATGGATCGCTTCATGAACGTCCTAACTGTTCGGATGTCGCCCCACGGATCTGACCGAAATGTCATCCGGCCGGCGCACTTACGGGCGGATGCTAACACCCGATGTGGGACGAAACAGCCGAAGCGGTCAGTTGCGCTCGACCTCGATCGGATGCGTCGCGAGCATCGCGGTGGGCAGCGGTTGACGACGCAGAACCGCAGCCCACAGATCGCTGCGACTCGGGCCCAGAACGTCGGACGGCAGCGCCGGCACAACCAGCCAGTCGTCGCGCGCCAATTCGCCGGCGAGCTGTCCGGGGCTCCAGCCGGCATAACCGGCAAATACCCGGACGCCGTCCACGCGGGACTCGACCGCCTCCGGGTTCGAGTCCAAATCGATCATCACCACCCGACCGTTGACCTGGCGTACGCCCTCGATCCCGTCGGCGGATTGGCCGTACCGAACCGTCGCCAAACACAACGCCGAGTCGCGTTTGACCGGCCCGCCGATGAACAGCGAGCCCGGTCGGGCGGCCAGCGATCCCCAGGCGGGCAGGACCGAGCGGACCTGCATATCGCTCGGGCGATTGAGGACGACGCCGAGAGTCCCGGTGCTGTTGTGCTCAATGACATAGACGACCGTGCGGCGGAAGGCCGGTTCGGTCAGATCGACCGAGGAGACCAATAGGCTGCCCGGCAGCACCCGCGCATCGGCTCGGGCCGCGTACGGCTCGGCGTACCAGTCCGGTTCCTCGGCGTATCCCACGCGATCATCATTGCACCGCCGTACCCCCCGTGCGGAGCCCGAGGGACCGTCCTGTTGCACAATCGGGATGTGTCGAACCGGATGCGCCGCACGGGATACGACACAGTGTCGGGATTGGATCGCGATTCGATATCGGAACGTGATTCGAGCGTCACCGCGGGCGCCCGTCGGGAGTCGGTGCCGCGGCCGATCGCCGACCGCTCGTGATCCGCGGACTGCCCGCGCGGCTGGCCGGGGCGAAGCTGATCGGCCAGTTCGGGGACGGCATGTTCCAGGCCGCACTCGGCGGCGCGATCCTGTTCGACCCGCATCGCGCGGCCGGCCCGCTGGAGATCGCCGTCGGCTTCGCGGTGCTGCTGCTGCCGTACTCCGTGCTCGGTCCGTTCATCGGCACCACCCTCGATCGGGGGCCGCGCAAGCGGGCTCTGCTGGTCGCCACCGTGCTGCGGGCCGGGCTCTACGCGGTGGCCGCCGCGGCCCTGTTGGCCGATGCCCCGACGACCTCGGTGCTGGTCGTGGCCCTGATGACGGCGGGGGTCTCCCGTTTCGCCGCGGCCGGCGTCTCGGCGGCGCTGCCGAATCTGGTGCCGCCCGAGCGGGTAGTGACCTTCAACGCGGCGCTGGTCACGATCGGTGCGGGGGTCACCGCGCTCGGCGCCGGAGCGGCGGTCGGGCTGTCGCTGTGGTGGGGGATCGGTGACGGTTCGGCGGAGGTGGTGGCGACCGCGGTGATCGCACCGCTGCTGGCCGCGGCCATCCTGGCCGGCTTCCCCGCCGATCGGCTCGGCGGGACACCGCTCGCCGGTGGACCCCTCGGTCCCACCTCGTCGACGGGCGGACCGGTCGGTGCCGGCGGCTCGGAAGCCAACGGATCCGGGACCGCCGGAGCGGCACGAGAGACGGTGCGCGAGTTGGTGATCGGCGGGCTCGCCGCGATGGGCGAGATCCGGCGGTCCCGGCCGCTGCGCACGGCGTTCCTCGCCCTCGGCACCCACCGCGCGGTCTTCGGCATCACCACTTTGGCGGTCGTCCTGCATCTGCGGGAGTCGGCATCGCTCGCCCTCGGCGGGCTCTCCGGATTCGGCGTGATCGCCGGGGCGACCGCCGCCGGGATGTTGCCGGCCGCAGTGGTGATCCCGGCGGCGCTGCGTCGGATCGGCGCCGCCGCCTGTCTGCCGATCGCCCTGACGATCGCCGCGGTCGGACAAGGGCTGCTGGTCGCCCCACTGGAAGTGAACGTGCTTCCGGTCGGGGCGGCGGTGATCGGATTCGCCGGGCAGTCCATCAAGCTCTGCGGCGACGCGGCGGTCCAGCTCACCGCGGACGACGACCTGCGCGGGCGACTGTTCTCGCTGCAGGACACCGTCTTCAACGCGATCTTCGTCGTTGCGATCGCCGGAGCGGCCGCACTGGTCGGTGCCGTGGGCGCGTTCGCGCTGCTTGTCTTCGGGGCGATCCTCTACGCGGCGGCCGCCGCCGTCGTCGCGGTTCAACGGCGTTGACACCCGCCGCTCGAGCCGGCGGCGAGCATGCCACGATGAAGCAACCATGAGGTCCCCAGGAACTGCACCCACCGGCATCCGTACATCCGACCGGCTCGCGGCCGTCGACGCTCGGCGAGATCGGCCGTGATCGTCGTACTCACCGGGGCGGGGATCTCCGCCGAGAGCGGGGTGCCGACCTTCCGGGACGCCGGCGGTCTGTGGGAGGGCCACGCGGTCGCCGACGTCGCCACCCCGGAGGCGTTCGCCGCGAATCCCGATCTCGTGCAGAGCTTCTACGACACCCGACGACGGCTGCTGGCCGACGTGGAGCCCAATCCGGCGCACTACGCGCTCGCCCAGTTGGAAGCGGCCTACGACGACGGCCTGGTGATCGTCACGCAGAACATCGACGATCTGCACGAACGGGCGGGATCGCAGTCGGTGGTGCACATGCACGGCCAATTGCGCTCGGCGCTGTGCACCAGCTGCGGCCAACAGAGCCCGTGGGACGGCGATCTCGCCCCACATCCGCCGTGCCCGGTCTGCGGTCGGCATACCCTGCGCCCGGACGTCGTCTGGTTCGGCGAGGTGCCGTACGACATGGAGTACATCCAGCACGCGCTGTTGATGTGCGACGAGTTCGTCTCGATCGGCACCTCGGGCGCGGTCTATCCGGCGGCCGGCTTCGTGTCGTTTGCCGGTGCGACCGGCGCGCGCACGTTGGAGATCAATCTCGAGCGCAGTGAGGGATCCGACAACTTCGGGGAGTCGCGGCGCGGTCCGGCCGGCATGCTGGTGCCGGAATGGGTCGACGAGGTGCTCGCCCGTCGCTGAGCCGGCCCGATTCACCGGTGCTACCTACCAGCAGGGGGGTGACCATGGCCACGACGTCCGCGACCGAGCTGGCCGTCGGCGACCGGACGGTCCGGCTGTCCAGCCCGGATCGGGTCTACTTTCCCGAGCACGGCTACACCAAGCTCGATGTGGCCAACTATTACCTGTCGGTCGGCGACGGCATCGTGCGTGCCCTGCGGGAGCGCCCGTGCATGCTGCACCGGTTTCCCACCGGGATCACCGGGGAGAAGGTGCACCAGAAGCGGCTGCCGCGCGGCGCCCCGGAGTGGGTACAGACCGCTCGGATCTATTTCCCTCGCTACCACCGGACCGCCGACGAATTGTGTGTCACCGAGCTCGGTTCGGTGATCTGGGCGGTACAGATGTCGACGGTCGAATTCCATCCGTGGAACAGCCGCCGGGCCAACGTCGAGGCCCCGGACGAATGGCGTATCGACCTCGATCCGGGCGAGGCCTGCGACTTCGATACCGTGCGTCGGGTGGCGCTCGTCGCCCGCGAGGTGCTCGACGATCTCGGTGCGGTCGGCTGGCCGAAGACCACCGGGGGCTCCGGCATGCACATCTACGTGCGCATCCCGCCGACCCACGGCTTCACCGACGTGCGCCGCGCCGCGCTGGCGTTCGCCCGCGAGGTCGAGCGGCGCATCCCGCAGGACGCGACCACGACCTGGTGGCGCAAGGACCGCGATCCGGCCAAGGTCTTCGTCGACTTCAATCAGAATGCCCGCGACCACACGATCGCGGCCGCCTATTCGCTGCGCGGTACCCCGGATGCGCGGGCCTCGGCCCCGGTGACCTGGGACGAGGTGGCCGACTGCCATCCGGCCGACTTCACCCTCGCCACGATCCCGGAACGCTTCGCGCGGCTGGGCGACCTGCACGCCGGTATCGACGAGGCGGTCTTCGATCCGTTCGAGCTGCTCGAATGGGCCGACCGCGACGAAGCCGAGGGCTCGGGGTCGGTGCCGGAGCCCGAAGAACTCGACTGACCTCAGTCCGGCACGATCACCACTCGACGCTCCGGATCGGATTGTGCGGCCGCCCAGGCTTGTTCGACCCGGGCCATCGGGAACGCCGCGTAGCTGACGGCGATACTGCCGTCCGCGATGCGTTCCACGAGATCGGGCAGCAGTCGCAACAACGCTGCCGGAGAAGCGCTTCCGATCCCGCTGCCGACCACGCTGATCCGGCGGCTGCGCAACAGGGCGGCGGGCAGGACCGCGCTCGGGCCGCCCATCGACCCGATCTCGATATACCGTGTTTCGGTGACACCGTCGCCGACCGGCCGCCTGCCGAGCGCTTCGAACATCGCCTCGGCGGTCGGCCCCCACACGTAGTCGAGCACCGTGGTCGGCTGGACGTCGCCGATCGCGTCGGCCAGGGCCGCGGCGTCCGTGTCGGGTTCCTCGGTCAGCCGTACGATCCGCAGTCTCGTCCCCTCGGGCACGGCCAGGGCGTCGAGACGGGCGCCGTTGCGGCCCACCGCGACCACCGTGTCGGCACCGAGCAGGGCAGCATTTCCCACCGCGATACGCCCTGCGGTCCCCGTGGCTCCCAGGACCACCACCGTCCCGAGTCCGACGTCCCCGAGGTTCTCGACGCGCTCGCCCAGCGGGATCCAGGACGACATCGCCGGATTGACCCCCGCGGCGACCGCCAACGGATCTCCGCCGGTCGGCACCGGGATCGCGAACCGCTCCGGAGCGGCGAAGCGCTGCGCCATCGTGCCACCGGGATCGCCGGCGCGACCGGTGTAGATCAGGGAGCCGTCCGCGGTGCGGGCGACGGCGTCCACGCCGGGGACCAGTGGCCACACCCCGTCGGCGGTGTAATGCCGACCGGAGGCGATCGACCGCACCACGACGTGCACGCCGGCACCGACCAATTCGACGATCCGATATCCGGGTCCCGTCCGGGGCTCCGGGATCTCGGACTCGACCGGCGGAATGTCCCTTCCCTCGACTTGTACTGCCTTCATCGCATCTCCTTAACGTTGTTAAATTGCCTCCTCCGAGGATGCGCTTAACGGTGTTAAGGTGTCAAGGGTGGCGGGCTTGACCAAGCGGGTGATCGTCGACGCGGCCTTCGACCTGCTCGACGAGGTGGGCATCGACGGACTGACGGTGCGCGCATTGGCGACGCGACTCGACGTCAAGGCGCCCGCGCTGTACTGGCATCTGTCGTCCAAGCAGGAATTGCTCGATCTGATGGGCACCGAGATCGCGCTTCGGGTGACCGCCGACCTGCTGGCCCTACCGGAGCATCTGACGTTCGGGGAGGTGCTGCGCCGCTATGCGATCGACCTGCGCGGGCACTACCTCCGCCACCGCGACGGAGCCCGCACATTCAGTGGGACCCGCCTGGTCGACCCGACACCGTTACGGGATCAGGAGATCTGGCCGACTCGACTTCTCGCGCGCGGGATCCCGCTCGATCGGATCGTCGACATGTTCGATCTGGTGAACGCATTCGTCACCGGTTTCGTCATCGAGGAACAGGAACGATCCCAATCCGGATCGGAACGCTACTCGATCGCCGCCCGCGACCGCGCGATCGGCCCCGACCATCCGTTGGCAATCGAACTGGGCCGGTTGATCTTTCGGCCCGCGGATCAGCGATTCGCCGGCCAGCTCGACATCATCCTGCAGTCGGTCGACGCCGACCCCTGAGCGGTCAGCGCACCTGCACGAGCGACATTCCGTCGTCCCCGGGAAGCGTCCCGTCGACGACGGCGTTGACCTCCATCAGGCCCATATCCGCCCGGCCGCTCTGCACGGTCAGGAACGCCGAGTCCGCCGCGTCCCGGCCGGTCGCGATGCGCACCAGCGCCGGTCGGGGCGCCAGTCCGGTGCCGTCGAGGACGTACCAGGCGCCGTCGAGCAGCACCTCGGTCAGGGCGTGGAAGTCCATGGGCACCAAGCCGGGTGCGTAGCAGGACACCAACCGGGCGGGTAGTCCGCAGGCGCGCAGGAAGGTGATCAGCAGGTGCGAGCTG
This sequence comes from Millisia brevis NBRC 105863, assembly GCF_001552615.1. GTDB lineage: Bacteria > Actinomycetota > Actinomycetes > Mycobacteriales > Mycobacteriaceae > Millisia > Millisia brevis. The sequence goes on along the minus strand of NZ_BCRN01000001.1, from coordinate 519,531 downwards.
TCCCGGCAGACCCCCTGCCGATGCAGGTACGCCTCGAGCGCGCCGTCGACCGGGCCGGTGCTGCCCGGCGCGTAGGTGATGTTGTCGAGGACCCACTGGGTGGTGCGCCGCACCAACTCCTCGCCGCCGTAGCTCCCGAAGAGCGCATTCGAGAGCGACGCCAGACGATCGGAGTCGCAGTACCGACTGGGACGCAGGAATTCGATCGAATCGAGTTCGGTGACCGGAGAGGGGGCGGGTGCCTCGTCGACCGTGGCCGAGTATGTCAACTGCAGCGAGCCGACCGCCGCGGCCGGGACCCGATGCAGCCGGGTACCCACCGGCCCGGGGATCTCCTCGACCTGCTGTTCGACGCCGCCCACGACAATCGACAACGATTCCGAGACGACCGCATTGGTCGCGGCCACCGCCACGGAAAAGACGAGGTCGGCGGTCTCGGTGACCTCGAGGGAGATCTTGCTGGATACGGTTCGCTGCGGCACGGCGGTGATTATTCCCGCAGCTGCGCCGGCGCGCCCACCCGGGCGGCGCGAACGGGGAAACCGCCTCGGCCGGCGACTATTTCGCCGGCCGGAATTTCGGGTCGGCGTTCGACCGAGCAGCCGCGCGGGCCACTACCCTTCGGCGGATTCCCCGGATGCCTGCTCGCCGGCCCACCATTCGCGCAGTGCGTCCTCGGCCTCATCGCGGGTCAGTGGACCGCGATCGAGACGCAACTCCTTGAGGTATCGCCACGCTCGGCCGACGTCGGGACCCGGCCGCAGATCGAGCAGCGTCATGATCGCGTTGCCGTCGAGGTCCGGTCGCACCCGGGCGAGATCCTCGGCCTGGCGGATCTCGTCGATCCGCCGCTCGAGGTCGTCGTAGGTCGCCTGCAGCGCGGCGGCTCGGCGCCGATTGCGCGTCGTACAGTCCGCGCGCACCAACTTGTGCAGCCGCGGCAGCAGATCTCCGGCGTCGGTGGCGTAGCGGCGGACCGCCGAATCGGTCCACGCGCCTTCGCCGTAGCCGTGGAACCGCAGGTGCAGAAAGACCAGCTGACCGATGTCCTCGATGGTGCGCTTCGGATAGCGCAGGGCCCGCAGTCGCTTGCGCACCATCTTGGCGCCCACCACCTCGTGGTGATGGAAGCTGACGCCGCCGTGCGGTTCGGCCCGCTTGGTCGCCGGCTTGCCGATGTCGTGCAGCAGCGCCGCCCACCGCAGCACCAGGTCCGGGCCGGGTACGGCGCCGCCGGCGTTGTCCTCCAGGTCGATCGCCTGCCGCAGCACGGTCAGCGAATGCCGGTAGACGTCCTTGTGCTGGTGGTGCTCGTCGATCTCGAGCGACATCGCCGGAATCTCCGGCATGATGCGCTGCGCCAGACCGGTGGTGCACATCAGGTCGATCGCCTCGACCGGATGTTCGCCGAGGATCAGCTTGTCCAGTTCGGTGCGCACCCGCTCCGGGGTGATGCGGTCGATATCGGCGACCATCGTGGTGATCGCCGCCTCGACCCGGGGGGCGAGGGCGAAGCCGAGCTGGGAGACGAAACGCACAGCGCGCAGCATCCGCAGCGGATCGTCACCGAACGACTGTTCGGGTGCCGCCGGCGTGTCGATGATTCCGGCGATGAGCGCGGATATGCCGTCGAGCGGATCGATGAAGTCGAGAGCGCCGTCCGCGGCGATGCCGACCGCCATCGCGTTGATGGTGAAGTCGCGCCGCACCAGATCGCCCTCGAGGGAATCGCCGTAGACGACGGCCGGGTTGCGGCTCGTCCCGTCGTAGGTATCGGAGCGGAACGTGGTGATCTCGATCTGCAGGTCGTCCTTGACCGCACTGATCGTGCCGAACTCGATCCCGGTATCCCACCGATGGTCCGCCCACCCGGACAACAGGCTCTGGACCTGCTCCGGACGAGCATCGGTGGTGAAATCGAGATCGGTACCCATCCGGCCCAGCAGGGCGTCGCGCACCGAGCCGCCGACCAGATAGAGACGGTGGCCGCGTTCGGCGAACCGCGCGCCGAGTGGGGTGAGCACCGGCGAGTACGTTCGCAGGGTGACCTCCGCGGCGGCGAGCAGTCTCTCCCGGCGACCGGCGGAAACGGACGAGTCGAACACGTTGCCGCAGCCTACCGGCCGCCGCCGCACCGCCGCCGTCGGTATCCCGCTCACCGATCACCGGCCGAGGTTCGCCATCGACCGCGGACGCCGCCCCGAAGTGGTGTGCTCACGCGCCTGGCCGACCGGTCGGCTGATCATCTCGTCCTATTATCGATTCGTGTCCGGTTCCGACGATGCCCCGAGTGGCCGCTCCACGCAGCGGCGGCGCAAGGCGCGTTCGGCCGACAAACCCCACCTGCGCACGGTGCGCGAGACCTCGGCCGGCGGCCTGGTCGTCGCGGGTCTCGACGGGCCGCGGGACAACCTGCGGGTCGCCCTGATCGGTCGCACCGATCGTCGTGGTCGGCTGCTGTGGTCGCTGCCCAAGGGACATATCGAGTCCGGTGAGACCCCGGAGCAGACCGCGATGCGCGAGGTGCGCGAGGAGACCGGCATCGAGGGGACGGTCCTCGCCTCGCTCGGCAGTATCGACTACTGGTTCGTCACCGAGGGTCGGCGTATCCACAAGACGGTGCATCACTATCTGATGCGGCGCACCGGCGGCGAACTGTCCGACGAGGATGTCGAGGTCACCGAGGTCGCCTGGGTCCCGCTCGACGAACTCGACCGGCGACTGGCCTACGCCGACGAACGCCGTCTCGCCGGTCTGGCCGGCGAACTGATCGAACGGATGGAACGCGGACCGGAAACGGCCCCCGCTCCCGAATGACACGTCGGTCCCGCCTCGCGTACCCGTTGTCGGCCCTGCCGGCGATGCTGCTTGCCCTCGCGATGGTGCTGAGCTGGTCGGCGTTGACGATGGTCACCGCCGCGGCGCCGGTGGGCGCGCAGCCGGACGGCTCGGCCACCACCCGATTCCTCGACCTGTCGATCGACTCGATCACCCCGACAATCGGCTCGACCACCAACAACCGGGTGTCGGTCACGGGCACGGTCAGCAATGTCGGGGATCGACGGGTCAGCGATATCTCGGTGCGGCTGCAGCGCGGTCCGAGCCTGAACTCGACCGACGAACTGCGCTCGAGCCTGCTGCGCGATCAGGCCGCCTTCGACACCGTCGGCCCCTTCATCGACATCTCGCAGACCCTGATGCCGGGGGAGAGCTCGACGTTCACCCTGGCCCTGCCGCTGTTCGCCGATCCGACCGGCGTGTCGACAAACGGCTCACTGGCGATCACGACCACCGGGATGTACCCGTTGCTGGTCAACGTCAACGGCACCCCCGACTTCGGTGGACCCGCCCGATTGGACGATTCGCGTTTCCTGCTGCCGGTCATCTCGACGCCCTTCGGCGCCCAACAGTCGGTCGGACCGATGCCGACGACCCTGTTGTGGCCGTTGGCCGCGCCCGCCGCGCTGGTCGGCGGCGTGCCGGGTACCACCGACGAGGTCACCCTGACCAACGATTCGCTGGCCGGCTCCCTGGCCTCGGGCGGACGCCTCGACGACCTGGTCGGCGCGCTGTCCGATGCCCTCGACGCCGAGAGCCGACGCGGCGCGGCGACGCCCCTGGCCGATTCGGTCTGCCTGGCGATCGACCCGGACCTGCTGGTCACGGTGGTCAATATGACCCGCGGCTACCGCGTTCTGACCGAGCCCGACAACCCCGACTCGAGCACGGTCGCCGGCGTGGGCGCCGCGTCGGCGAGCAGTTGGCTCGACCGGCTGCGAACGCTGGCGGCCGGCCGCTGTGTGATCGCGCTGCCGTTCGGGCAGACCGATCTGAACCGGGTCGCCGCCGCCGGAAACCCGGAATTGCTGGCCAGTGCGCTGCGTACCCCGGTCGACGTGATCAACTCCGAGCTCAACGTCAGCAGCAGTGATGTCGTCTGGCCGACCGACGGCTCGCTCGACGCCGCGGGGCTGGCGGCGGTGGCCTCGGAACGCCCGGATGCCGGCCTGGTGGTCGCCGGAACCGACACCGTCGGCACCGCTACCGGACGGATCGCCTCGTACGATCGCGTTCTTTCGACCACACTGGCCGATATGGGTGTGATTCCGTTGGCTCCGGCGGACTCGTCCACCGATGTCACGCCGGAATCCCTCGCGGCGCGGATTCAGTCCGCGACAGCCGCGACGTACTGGCATATCTTCGCCGCGAACCCCGACCCGCAGCTGGTGATCGCGCCTCCGCAGATCTGGGAGGCCGACCGCAGCGGTGCCGCCGCGGTGCTCGGCGCTGTCACCGCGCAGTTCACATCCGCTCGGATGGCCCCCCGATCCCTCGACGACGCTCTGGCGGCGGCCACGACCCCCTCGACGACCGGCACCGACGGGTCGGACTCGACCGATGGCGGTTCCGCCGCGGCGACCGGCAGCGGTTCGCCGACCGACGGGGGCACCACAGCCGACGGGGGTACGGCCACCGACGGGGGTACGGCGACCGACGAGGCCGGGGGCGTCGACGCGGACATTCGCCGCGTGGCGCAGATCGGCTCGCGCATCACCGACCTGCGGGCCGCGTTGACCTCCGATACCCAGGTTCCGCCGACGCCGGACCAGTTCGTGGCCCCGCTCTGGGAGGACCTGGTGCGGGCGCTGGCCGGCCGGGCGGGAGCCGACGGTACCGACGCCACCGAGGGGGACCGCCGCATCGACGCGGTCGACGCCGAGTTGGGCACGATCGTCGATTCGGTCTCGGTCGTCGCCCCCGGCGGGGTGTTCACCCTCGCCTCCGAACAGTCGCCGATGCTGCTGGTCGCCCGCAACGATCTGCCGGTGCCGATCGTGGTGGCGCTGCGCTTCGAAACGCCGGACGGCATCACCGTGGGCGATATCGGCCTCCAGCAGCTGCCGGCCCGTGGTAGCCGCTCGCTCCAGGTGCCGGTGCAGATAGCGGACTCCCGCAGCCTGCAGGTCGAGGTCGCGGTCACCACCCCCAGCGGAACGCCACTGGGCCAGGCGAGCACGGTGACCGTGCGGTCGAGCAATTACGGGACCGCCTTCACCGTGATCACCGTCCTGGCGGGCGGTGTCCTGTTGCTGCTGGTGGGACGACGGCTGTGGCATCGCTTCCGCGGCACCCCCGACCCGGCGGATCGCACATGACCGGCCTCACGACGCCCGCTCCCGTCGCACCGTGGGAGCGGAATCTGTCCGTACCCACCCGTCGGCCGTGGGTCCGCAGGCATCGTCGCCCGGCTCCCGGACTCAGCGGTCCGATGCCGCAGGTGCCTCGTTCCGAGCTCGCCGAGGCGCCGACCCGGGTGCTGCGGACGGTCGAGGCGCCGACCCGGCGCACCGGTGGGCGCCCCGGCCAGGCTCGCCCGGTCCCCGCGGCGCCCGTCGATCGGGTGGTTCCACCGGCACCGCCCGGTCCGACACCGCCCGGTCCGACGCCGGCCGTCGCTTCGTCCGATCCGCTCCCCCCGGCGGCGGTACCGTCCGCCACCGCCCGGGTGATTCCCCCGCCGACCGCGCCGCCGGCCGCCCCCCCGGAGCCGATCGATCCCGACGACCCGGCGAGCGAGATCCGCGACGACCCCGCACCCGCGGGCGCCGCCGGCAGTCGCCTGCTCGCCGCGACCGGTTCGATCGCGCTGGCCACGCTGGTCAGTCGCATCACCGGGTTCGTCAAGCAGGTCCTGCTGGTGACCGTGCTCGGTGGTGCGATCGCGTCGTCGTTCGCCATCGCCAACACGATCCCGAACATGATCGCCGAGGCGATCCTCGGCGCCGTGCTGACCGCGATCGTCATCCCGGCCCTGGTGCGCTCGGAGAAGGAGGATCCCGACGGCGGGCACGACTTCGTGCGCCGGCTGTTCACGATGGCGATGGTCACCCTGGGCCTGGCGACGCTGACCGCCATCCTGATGGCGCCGATCCTCACCCGAATATTCGTGGCCGAGGACGGCCAGGTCGACGGCACCCTCACCAAGGCATTGATCTATCTGCTGCTGCCGGCGATCCTGTTCTACGGGATGTCCGCGCTGTTCATGGCGATCCTCAACAGCCGGCAGAACTTCAAACCCGCGGCCTGGGCGCCGGTCCTGAACAACCTGGTCGTCCTGGTCGTCCTCGGGGTCTACCTGGTCACGCCGGGCGAGCTGACCCTCGATCCGCTGCGGATGAGCGACCCGAAGCTGCTGACCCTGGGGCTCGGGGTCACCTTCGGCGTTGTCGTGCAGGCCGCCTCGATGCTTCCCGCCCTGCGCCGGGAGGGCTTCAGCCTCAAGCCGCTGTGGGGCATCGACGACCGCCTCAAGGCGTTCGCCGGCAGCGCGGTGGCCGTCGTGCTCTACGTGTTGATCAGCCAGGCCGGACTGACCGTCGCGCTTCGGGTCGCAGGACACTACGACGCGTCCGGACCGATCATCTATCAGCAGGCCTGGATCCTGTTGCAGCTGCCGTACGGCGTGCTCGGGGTGACAATTCTCACCGCGATCATGCCTCGATTGAGCCGCAACGCGGCCGACGACGACACCCCCGGCGTCGTCGACGACCTGTCGACCGCCCTGCGGTTGACGGTCCTGTCGCTGGTGCCGATCATCGTCTTCCTGACCTACGCCGGCCCCATGGTCGGCGTCGCGCTGTACGGCTACGGCAACTTCGGCGCCGGCAACGCCGACCGCCTCGGCATGGCGATCAGCTGGTCGGCCTTCACCCTGATCCCGTACGCGCTGGTCATGGTCTACCTGCGAGTCTTCTACGCCCGGGAACAGGCCTGGTCGGCGACGTGGATCATCCTCGGGATCACCGCGGTCAAGATCGTGCTGTCCCTGCTCGCCCCGCAGCTCGCCAGCACCCCCGAGCAGGTCGTCCTATTGCTCGGTGCCGCGAACGGCGTCGCACACATGGCCGGAGCGGTCGTGGGCTGGTTGCTGATTCGGCGCACGCTGGCCGGCATGCCGCTGACCGGCGTCACCCGCACATCGGTGGTGGTCGTGGGCGGATCCTTGCTGGCGCTGGCCCTGACGATCCTGGTCGATCGCTTCCTCGGCTTGGAACGGCTCGATAACGGTATCGGTCTATTGCTACGGCCCGCCGTCTGCGGGCTGATAATGGTTGCAGCAACGGTCGGCCTGCTCCGGGCTGCCCGACTTCCGGATGTGATGGCTCTGACCGTCGCCGTGGAACGTCGGCTCGGACTGCGGGAGCTCGGCGACGCAGCGCCCCCGGACAACACCCCGCGGGTGGCTCCGCCGATGGATCCGATGTCCGCCGTGACAGAGGTTCTACCAATCGTTCGAGTGGGAAAGCGCGAGGCGGCTCCGCACGCCGGGACCGGGGCCGGGAGCGTCCCGTACCCTGGTGCGGGGCGGATTCCGGCGGAAGGTCTCGACGGCGATCAGCCGTCCCCTGCGCGGATTGCGCCGGATTGGAACGAAGGAGAAGCAGTGACCGAGGACAACGCCTCCGGAGGTCGGCCGTCCACGGACGCGGACCGTTCGGAAGCTCGATCGGGCGCTGTCTCCACCAACTCCGAGGACCGCACCACCGCGACATTGCGGCCGTCCGTGGTCAAGAAGGAGCCGACGGCCGATGCGGCGCGCGCCGATCAGGCGCCGCGCCCGACGCCGGCCAACGGCAATGGCGCAAACGGTGGCATCGACGCCGGCACGACGCGCGTCCAGCGTCCCGTCGCGGCGCCGGCCACCCCGGTGACCCCGCCGCCCGCCGGCCCGGCGCCCACCGGTCGTCCGGGTATCCCCGCCGAACGCCCGCAGGCGCCGAACGCGGCCCGCGGCGCGAACCCCGCTCCCGCCGCGCCCAAGCCGAGCGACGCCGTCCCGGCTCCCTCCGCGACGCCTCCGTCCGGTCCGCCGGCTCCGCCGACCGGCGACGAGCGCACCGTCGTCACCCGCGCGGCCGACGAGCCGCGCGGCCGTTCCGGCTCGGCGCGTCCCCGCGCCCCTCAGCTGATCCCCGGCGCCTCGGTCGCCGGTGGCCGCTACCGGCTGCTCGCCTCGCACGGCGGCGCCCGCGGCCTGCGGTTCTGGCAGGCGATGGACGTCAAGCTCGATCGCGAGGTCGCGCTGACCTTCGTCGATTCCGAGCAGCAGCGCGGCAACGATCCCAACGATCCGCACGGGCCGCAGGCGATCCTGTCGCGCACCCTGCGCCTCGGCAAGATCAACTCGCCCGGCCTGGCCCGCGTCCTCGACGTCGTGCGCGCCAGCTCCGGCGGCATCGTCGTCGCGGAATGGACCCGTGGCCGGTCGCTGCGCGAGATGGCCGACACCGTCCCCTCGCCGACCGGCGCCGCCAACGCGATCAAGGCGCTCGCCTCGGCCGCCGAGGAAGCGCATCGGGCGGGCAGCGCGCTGTCGATCGACCACCCCGACCGCATCCGCATCAGCACCAACGGCGACGCGGTGCTCGCCTTCCCGGCAACCCTCGGCGACGCCGATTCCGCCGCCGACGTCCGCGGGCTCGGCGCGATGCTCTACGCGCTGATGGTCGCGCGTTGGCCGCTCGGCGATCCGACCCCCACCGACCGCAATCCGCGACCCACCGGGCGACCGGTCGGCGGCATGCGGGCGGCGGCGCGCAATCGGGACGGCACGGTCCTCGAGCCGCGCGCGATCCGCCCGGAGGTCCCCTTCGAGATCTCCGCGGTTGCGGTGCGCGCCCTCGACCAGGACAGCGGTATCCGTACCGCCGCCACCGTGGCCCACATCCTCGACCAGGCGTCGGTGATCAACGTCCAGACCGACCTGATGCCCGCGCTGCGACTCGGACAGCGCGCACCGGGTTCGACCGGCCACGCCCTCGCCGAACCACAGGACGGCAGCGATCGCCGACCGACCTCCAATCGCACGCTGGTCGCTATGGTCGGACTGGGTATCGCGACCGTGCTGATCCTCGGCCTGCTCGGCTGGTGGCTGGCCACCGCGCTCGCGGGTGGCGGTTCCAGTGAGCCGCTGACCGAGCAGGACATCGGCTTGACCACCGCCGAGACGACTCCTCCGGCGGAGCCGAGCGCCGCCGAGTCGTCACCGGTCACCGTCACGGGCGCGGCGGTGTTCTCCCCGGAGGGCACCCCGGACCGCGCCGCCGACGCGACCAACGTCCTGGACAACAACCCGGCGACGGTGTGGGCGACCGACAGCTACTTTCAGCAGTTCCCGGCACTGAAGGAGGGCGTGGGCCTGATGCTCACGCTCGACGGCAACCGGACGCCCACCGAGGCCTGGATCTCCTCGCCGAGTCCGGGCACGCAGGTATCGATCCGAGCGGCCCCGTCCGCCGACCCCACCCTGGATGAGACGACACAAATCGGGTCGGCCACCCTGGGTGAGGGGGTGACGACCATCCCCCTCCAGAGCAACGGGCCCACCGACCACGTCCTCGTGTGGATCACCCGACTGTCGACCGCGGACGGCCGAAACCAGAGCACCATCAGCGATTTGGGACTTTCCGGAACCTGACGTACCACCACCTGTGCGGGCTGAATCGACCAGCGACTGGTCATTCGGTCCGCTTTTTGTTTGGGGTGATTCGGAGACCACTCCCGTTCGGCAATGGTACAAATCGTCTACCATCCGCGTGTGCGTACAAACAGGGGGGGCGCCGGGGGGGCGCGCACATCACCGGGTGATGTGTCCGTCGCGGCGGTGGGGACCGGTCCGGACGTCGCACCGGGGGTGGGCAGACCGGAGCCGCCGGCCGGCTTGGGCAGTCCGGGTGGATTCGGCAGTCCGGGTGGGCTGCGCGAGCCCGCGACCGGTGTCGACGGCGACGGCGACGCCCGATCCGACCACGAGCTGATCGCGGCACACGTCGCCGGCGATCCCGACGCCTTCGGGATCCTGATCCGTCGCCACCAGGCGCATCTGTGGGTGATCGCCCGACGCACCAGCGCCACCACCGAGGACGCCGCCGACTGCCTGCAGGAGGCCCTGCTGTCCGCGCATCGGATGGCGTCGGGTTTCCGGCACGACGCGGCGGTCCGCAGCTGGCTGCATCGCATCGTGGTCAACGCCTGCCTCGATCGGATCCGCCGCAATCGCAGCCGCCCGGCGATCCCGCTGGGCGAGGGGGAACACCAGGAACCGATCGAGCCGCGCGATCGGATCGCCGCCGCCGAGACGACCATGGCGGTCGAACACGCCCTGCGCGAGCTGCCACTCGATCAGCGGGCGGCGATCGTGGCGGTCGATATGCACGGCTTCTCGGTCTCGGAGACCGCCCGGATGCTCGGGGTCCCCGAGGGGACGATCAAGAGTCGATGCGCCCGTGGCCGGCTGCGGCTCGCCCAGCAGTTGGGATATCTACGTCCGTCCGGGAACCTGGAGTAGGTCCGGTCCGTCGAACGAGGTGTAGGCCGAACACCGTCCGGCCCCGCGCCTGCTCGAGCCGTGTCCCGATGATCGTCCGATCACAACTGGGAGTCATCGAGCACGTCCCGGGGTCGTCGGCGTCGCCTCGCGAGTACCGTCTGCCCGGCGGTATCGACCGCTCCGATCGAAGGGAGGTGCCGTCCGCCGTGACCGATGACATCCGTCGTGCCGCGGGCGCCTCCGTCCGCGAGTCCGCTTCCGACCGGGAGGCGACCGGGGACGCCCTCGATGCCGTCGGTCGCGTGATCGCCGGCCACGACCGCGACCACGCGCTGTCCGAGCCGATCCCCGACGCGGTCGCCGACCGGCTCGACCAGACCCTCGCCTATCTGTCCCGGGCCCGCGATCACGACGCGGCCGCTCCCGCCTTCGAGCCGGCCGCACCCACAGCGGGACCCCGCAGGGGCCTCTCGGCGCTCTCGACGCGCGGGCGGGGGCTACTGGCGGCGGCAGCCGCGGTCGCCGCCGTGGCGATCGCCGTGCCGGTGGCTGCCGGACTGTTCGCCGACGACTCGTCGAGCGATCCCGGTGCGTCGGTCGCCTCTCCATCGGACCCGGACTCTCCATCGGACTCCGGCAGGTCGTCGGATTCGGGCGCGCCGTCCGACTCGGCCACCGGTGACACCGTCACCGCCGCCCTGATCGCCGGGAGCCTGGGCCGCCCGATCGAGGGGCGCTTCGCCGACCCCGCCGCTCGCGAGCAATGCCTCGTCGCCAACGGCGTGAGCGCCGATACGCCCGTTCTGGGCTCGCGGGAGGTCACCCTGGGCGATACCGCCGGCACATTGTTCGTCCTGCCGAACGCCGATCCGGCCCTGATGACCGCCCTGGTGGTGGGCTCGGACTGCGGTCCCGGCGTTCCCGCTCTGCTCAGCCGCACCGATATCGGCTGATCACGGCGCCGACGGCGGACCTCCGACGCACTCGGGAAGCGAACGGGAACAACCCGCATCTACCCTGTTGTTGAGTAGGTTGTTGCTCGTATCCGCCTCCGGCCCCGGCTCGGAGTCTCCCCGAAAGGGTGTCATGACCACCTCAAAGATTCACGATCTGATCATCGTCGGATCCGGACCTTCCGGATATACGGCGGCGATCTACGCGGCGCGGGCGGATCTCGCACCGGTGGTCTTCGAGGGCACCCAGTTCGGCGGATCGCTGATGACGACCACCGAGGTGGAGAACTTCCCGGGCTTCCGCGAGGGCATCATGGGCCCGGACCTGATGGAAGGCATGCGCGAGCAGGCGCAGCGCTTCGGCGCGGACCTGCGCACCGAGGATGTCGACGCGATCGACCTGACCGGCGAGGTCAAGGAGGTCACCGTCGGCGGCGAGGTGCACCGGGCGCATTCGATCATCCTGGCGATGGGCGCCGCCCCCCGCTACCTCGGCGTTCCCGGCGAGGAGCGGCTGCTCGGCCGCGGCGTCTCCGCCTGCGCCACCTGTGACGGCTTCTTCTTCCGCAACCAGCACATCGCGGTGGTCGGCGGCGGCGACTCCGCCATGGAGGAGGCGCTGTTCCTCACCAAGTTCGGGGAGACGGTGACTATCATTCACCGCCGCGACGAGTTCCGCGCCTCGCCGATCATGCTCGACCGGGCACGGGCGAACCCGAAGATCTCCTTCCTGACCGACACCGTGGTCACCGAGGTGCACGGCGATCCGTCGGTGACCTCGCTGTCGTTGCGCAACACCAAGACCGGCAAGAGCTCCTCGCTCGAAGTGACCGGCCTGTTCGTGGCCGCCGGACATACCCCGCGCAGCAACCTGGTCGTCGGACAGGTCGAGACCGACGACGAGGGCTACGTGCGCGTCCAGGCCCCCTCCACCGCGACCTCGGTGCCGGGTGTCTTCGCCGCAGGTGACCTGGTCGACCACACGTACCGGCAGGCGATCACCGCCGCCGGTACCGGTTGCGCGGCCGCCCTCGACGCCCAGCGGTGGCTGGAGAACCAGCATCACCACGCCGAACAGAGCGTCGCCACCGCCGGCTGACGGTCCACCACGACGTACCGCCGCACGTGCGGCGGTACGCCTCGCACATCACGATCACCGGGAGGAACCCCATGTCCGACAGCACCGAGGCCGGCGCCACCACCGTCACCGTGACCGACGCCTCCTTCGAGGCGGACGTCCTGGCCAACGACAAGCCCGTCCTGGTCGACTTCTGGGCGGATTGGTGCGGTCCCTGCAAGATGCTCGCACCGGTCCTCGAGGAGGTCGCCCGGGACAACTCGCACCGCATGGTCGTCGCGAAGCTCGACGCGGATGCCAACCCGGAGGCGATGAGCACCTACAAGATCCTGGGTCTGCCGACCCTGGTTCTCTTCCGCGGTGGCCAGCCGGTCAAGCACATCGTCGGCGCCAAGAGCAAGGCCGCTCTCCTACGCGAAATCGAGCCCGAACTGGGCTGACGCCCGTCACACGCTGGACATTCCCGCTGTCGACCGCGCCACCCTTGTGGGTATCGGGACGTCTGCTGTCCTAGACTCCGTATGATTGCGGGGCAAACTGACACCCGGTGTCCCGGGGGGGTTCGGTGAAAGGGATCGCGAATGAATCGACTTCGGATCGGTGATCGAGGGGCGATCGTCGCCGAGGTCAAGGCGGCAGTGGAGTCTCTCGGGATACTCGAGCCCGAAGGCGGCGGTGAGCCACGACGGTCCGAAGAGGGCGTCCTGATCGCTGCGGACACCCTCTTCGACGCCGACCTCGACCGCGCTGTTCGTGCCTTCCAGCAGCAGCGCGGACTCCTGGTCGACGGGATCGTCGGACCGACGACCTATCGCGCGCTCAAGGAGGCGTCGTACCGCCTCGGCGCCCGCACCCTGTGCTATCAGCTGTCGGCGCCGATGTTCGGCGACGACGTGGGCATGTTGCAGTCGCGCCTGCAGGAACTCGGCTTCTACATCGGTCGCGTCGACGGCTACTTCGGACCCGATACCCACTCGGCCCTGTGCGCCTTCCAGTACGAGATCGGGCTGTCCTCCGACGGCATCTGCGGTCCGGCGACCATCCGTTCGCTCGATCTGCTCGGATCGCACGTCACCGGCGGCTCGCCCCACGCGATGAGCGAAGAGGAACTCGTGCGCAGTGCCGGTCCGCAGCTGACCGGTAAGCGCATCGTCATCGACCCGGGCCTCGGCGGAGACGACACCGGCCCGATCATCGAAACCGACTCCGGACCGATCACCGAGGAGTTCATCCTCTGGGACGTCGCCAGCCGGCTCGAGGGCCGGATGGCCGCCACCGGTATGGAGACGCATCTGTCGCGCTCGCGCGCCGCGGATCCCCGCGAGAGCGATCGCGCCGAGATCGCGAACTCGATCGGTGCCGACCTGACGATCTCGTTGCGCTGCGCCCGGCATTCGACGGCGGCGGCCCATGGTGTCGCGAGCTTCCACTACGGCAACAGTCATCGTTCGGAGTCGCTGATCGGGCAGGTCCTCGCCGGCTACATTCAGCGCGAAATCGTCGCTCGTACACCGCTTCAGGACTGCCGCACGCACGGCCGGACCTGGGATCTGTTGCGGCTGACCAGGATGCCCACCGTTCAGGTCGACCTGGGGTACACCACGAACCCCGAAGATGCTGCGATCCTTACCGATCCGCACTACCGCGATGTTCTCGCCCACTCGATCCTGGTGGCGGTCAAGCGGTTGTATCTCCTCGGCCAGGACGATCAGCCCACCGGCACCTATACCTTCGCCGAGTTGCTCGCCGAGGAGTTGGCTGCGGGTCGCTCCGCCTGATCCACCCGGCGGCACCCCGCCCGCATATATCCATCGAACCTGTCAGTTCTCATCTGATGTGGAGCATTCTCATTTGATCTGATACAGGCTGGTGCGATGCGGTGTTTGAGGTCGCCGATGCGGATGGGACCTCGCGTCCCTCCGTTGGAGTTGGCTCATGGGATCCGGTTCGATGTCGACTGTGAGCCGGTGCGGTCGTTTCCCGATGGCCGTCATCATGTGCCCGACACGCCTGCGGTGATGTAGACGTCCGCCACCTTTTCGACGGGGAGCCAGAGCTCATACCGACCATGGGTCTGCTCGTCGTCGGTGTACTCCGTCACGACCATCTCTGGGCCGGGAATGCTTTGATACGGATTGGCGGGGAACCATTCTCGAAACGCTTTCGGCCACAGTTCCTGCAGCGCCACAGGGAATGCACCACTCGACTCCAAAACAAGCCATGAAGACGCCGGCACCGTAAGCGTATCGAAGCCGTCTGCAACGGACTTGTTCGTCGCGGCAGCGACGTAGTAGTCGAGTTCGGTCCCCTCCGTGCGCGACTCTGAAATTGCGTTGTGCACACTGAGGACACCAACCGGTTCCTGGTCGGAGAGATCAGCGATCCGCGCCCACTGCTCTTCGTCGATCTGCTCTACGAAGTGCGCAGCGGTCGGGTTGACCCCCTCGTAGATCAGCGGTATGCGAGTCCGCAATCCCGCCAGTGTGAACTCATTCTTCTCGACAATGCGGTATTCCATCGTCGTGCTCCCTTCGATCGTGATGGTGAAGATGAGCCTGGGCTGCGACCGAAGAACCACGCCGGGACGACGTGCGCGTTCGGGACCGACTCCGTGCACATTCCGGAATGCGCGCGAGAACGCGTCGGCTGATCCGTAACCGAAGCGCACCGCGATGTCCTGCAGCGGCTCTGCACCCGAGACAACGGATGCTGCGGCAATGGTCATACGACGGCGCCGCACGTACTCCGAGAGTGAAATCCCTGCCAGCGCAGAGAACATTCGCCTGAAGTGGTGCTCCGACATCAACGCGATCCGGCTTGCCCGACGCACGTCGACCTCGCCTTCCAGCTGCCGCTCGACGAGCGCCATCGCTTCGTTCAGTCGCTCCATACTCACCTTCCCAACGCAATCGACGCTACGAAAATTCGCTCGGAAAGGCCCGATGATCCATGCGCGAAATTGTCGGGTACAGGACGTGCGGCCACACGGTGACGTGGCCGGCAGCATCAGCGACTCGGCCGTGTCTGCATCCCCGGGCGTCTTTGGCAGCCGCTGGGTGGACGCGGGAGCAGACGAGGCGGCTGTGTTTCAGATCAGATGAGAACGGACAGAACCGCTCTTTCCGGCCCTCCTCGAGACATGGACGCGTCCCGGCACTGCTTCACCGCCCGGGGTCGCTGATTGTTTCACGCGGCACAACCGTCGCCGGTGGCCTGATATCGACGAAAGCCGAGTCAGCAGTGTGCGAGCGACTTTTGATTCTCGGTGGCGGAGGACATCGTCAGAACCGCTGCCGCGAGCAGACTTTCCAGGGCGGCCTCGACGTCCTGCTTCCAGCCGTGGTCGCGGTCGAGCTCGAGCCGCAGGCGGGGAAAGCGACGATGCTCGGCCACCACTTCGAAGCCGGCCTTCTCCAGGAAGTCGGCGTCGATCATGCAGGTGCTTTCGGTGCACTCGTCCGTGGCGTGGCGCTGCGGCAGATCATCGTCGTTGTGACGGATGCCGAAGGACTCGATGGCACGCACACCGCGGTTGACCAGATCGGCGACAACCGCGCGCATCAGCATCGCGCGGAGATCTTCGATGCGACCCGGGGAGCCATCGCGTACCCACATGCTGGTCAACAGAACCGCATCCGGACTGACCGGCGATGTCGGGAAGGTGCGCGATCGCGGAACGTCGCCGGGCGGGGCGTACATGGCGGCACCGAGGGTCTCACCCTTGTCGGTGGCGATCTGGCCGCAGGTACCCCACTCGAGGAGCAGGATCGACAGCCAGGCTTCCTTTTCGAATTCCGGATCACTCAAACGCCCCGACGTTTCGATCGCGGAGGGGTCCATGGTCCAGAAGGTGCACCGGCGTTCGTGTGGGGGCAGCGCTTCGAAACTCTGCAGGGTTACCGGAGAGACGATGGTCGACAATGTCCCGTCTCGCCTCCCAAACCCCGGTCCACACGAATCGACGTCGGCCCCCGCCGATCATTCCCCATCAACAATAGGCCACCGCGGCCGTCTCGGCGGCGTCGGTATCAGTGATTCCGCATGGATTGCGGAAACTTTTGTCTACCAACAGATTTCGAGAGCGTAATCGGATTCTGTCACAGTGACGAATTACGCCCGTAGCCCAAGGTTAGGCCTCCGACGGAGCCGTTCGTTCCATAATTTCCACGATACGCTCGAGGTCCTCGACCGATCCGAACTCCACCACGATCTTGCCCTTGCGCTTGCCCAGGCTGACCGTCACGCGGGTATCGAACGAGTCGGAGAGGCGTTCTGCCACATCCTGCAGCCCCGGCATCTGGATCGGCTTGCGTTTGGCGACCGGCCCGGGGGAGGAATCGTCGCTCCGATTGGCCAGCAGCACCGCTTCCTCGGTGGCCCGGACCGACATCCCTTCGGCAACCACGCGGGCGGCGAGCGCTTCCTGAGCGTCGGCGCCGGCGTCGAGGGCCAGCAGCGCGCGGGCGTGACCGGCCGACAGCACACCGGCGGCGACCCGCCGTTGCACCGCGATCGGCAGCTTCAGGAGGCGGATCATGTTGGTCACCACCGGTCGAGAGCGACCGATTCGTGTCGCCAGTTCGTCGTGGGTGACGCCGAACTCCTCGAGAAGCTGTTGGTACGCCGCCGCCTCTTCGAGAGGATTGAGCTGCACGCGGTGGATGTTCTCGAGCAGGGCATCCCGCAGCAGGTTGTCGTCCGCGGTTTCGCGGACGATCGCGGAGATCGTCGCGAGCTCCGCCTGCTGGACCGCACGCCAGCGACGTTCACCCATGACCAGTTGGTAGCGCCCGTTGCCGGTATCCCGAACGACGATCGGCTGCATCAGTCCGAACTCACGAACCGAATGCACCAACTCGGCCAACGCGTCCTCGTCGAAGACCTGACGCGGCTGGCGCGGATTCGGGTCGATCAACGACGGATCGATCTCCCGATAGACCGCGCCGGCATCGGCGAAGCCATCCTCGACAACGTCCGCGGTGACGCTCTCGCTGCCGACGACGGCCAGGGCCGGCTTGTCGGTGGGAACCGCCGGGGACGGCCCGGAGGCGGCCGGGGCGGCGCCCGACGTCGCATTCGGCGCGGGGGCGGTGGTTTCACGTGGAACCGCTGCGGCGGCCGGCGGAGCGGTGGGAATCAACGCGGCCAGGCCGCGGCCGAGGCCGCCACGTCGGGACTGGTCACCCATGAGCGTCACCGTTCGTCGTGAGGTGCGCGCTGCGAGCGGCAAGCTCGCGACCCGCGTCGAGGTAGCTCAGCGCACCGCGCGAGCCGGGGTCGTAGTCCAGCACCGTCTGGCCGTAGCCCGGCGCTTCGGACACCTTCACGCTGCGGGGGATGACCGCCCGCAAGACGATGTCACCGAAGTGCCGACGCACCTCCTCGGCGACCTGATCGGCCAGCTTGGTCCGGCCGTCGTACATCGTGAGGATGACCGAGGAGACGTGCAGGCGCGGGTTGAGATGCGACTGCACGAGATCGATATTGCGCAGCAGCTGCCCCACGCCCTCGAGAGCGTAGTACTCGCACTGGATGGGGATCAGGACTTCGTCGCCGGCAACAAGCGCGTTCACGGTGAGCAGTCCGAGCGACGGGGGACAGTCGACGAGGACGAAGTCGATCCCGTAGGCGTCGAGTACCTCGTCCGACAACGCAGTCTTCAGACGCGTCTCACGGGCGACGAGCGAGACCAGTTCGATCTCGGCGCCGGCGAGGTCGATCGTCGCCGGGATGCAGTACAGCTTCTCGTGGGCCGGGCACTGCTGTATCGCCTCACCGATCGGAACGTCGCCGAGCAGGATCTCGTAGGTCGACGTCGTGCCGGACTGGTGGTCGATACCGAGCGCCGTGCTGGCATTGCCCTGGGGATCGAGATCGACAACCAACACCGTCAGTCCCTGGATCGCGAGCGCAGCGGCGAGATTGACCGCGGTGGTGGTCTTGCCGACGCCGCCCTTCTGATTGGCGATCGTCAGGATGCGGCGGTTGATGGGCTTCGGGATCTGCGGACCCTCGCGGTGCAAAACTTGGCTGGCTCGTTGGGCTGCGGCTGCGATGGGGGTGTCCTCCTCCGGATTGGGAAAGGTTGCCCCGAGACTTCCGATCGCAGTTTCCGTGGGCGTACTCGCCGGATCCGTTTCACGTGAAACATCGGCGAGAGGCTCATGCGGCATCTGGGCACTCCTTGCACTTGGACGTGAATGCAGCCGGAGCGCGGGCCTCACTTCTTGGGAGCCGACACCCCGCGCGCACCGCGCACTGCTCGAACAACAATAGTCGGCGGGTCCAACAAACCCGAACCGCAGGACAGGATCGATAGGTCACGTCCACCGATTCGCGTGATCTCGGCACGGTCGCGCTCGATTTCCTCTGCGGCGGAGGATCCCTTCATGGCCAGCATCTCGCCGCCGGCCCGCAACAGGGGGAGTGACCACCCGCTGAGCTTGGCCAGGGGAGCGACCGCGCGCGAGACAACGACATCGCAATTGCCGGCTTTCTTGCGGACATCGGGCGCCTCGGCCCGACCGCGCACGACGCGGATCGACGGCTCGAGCTCCGCGGCCACGGCTTCGAGGAAGACCGTGCGGCGGGCGAGCGGTTCAACGAGGGTGACGCTCAGATCCGGTCGGGCCAGTGCCAACGGGATCCCCGGCAGACCGGCACCCGAGCCGATGTCCACCACCGCCGCGTCCGGCGGAATCAGTTCCTGTACGACGGCACTGTTGAGGATGTGCCGCTCCCAGAGGCGATCGGCCTCGCGTGGGCCGATCAGCCCTCTGGTCGTTCCTTCGGTAGCGAGGAGTTCCCGGTAGCGTTCGGCGAGCGGGAACCGGTCGCCGAACACCTCCCGGGCGATCTCCTCCACGGAGCGATGTTTCACGTGAAACTCATGCGGGAAGGATCACCACGAAGCGCTTGGGTTCGACACCCTCGCTCTCGCTGGTCACCCCGTCGATCGTCGCGATCGCGTCGTGGATGATCTTGCGCTCGAACGGGGTCATCGGCTCGAGCTCCTCGCGCTGCCCGGATCCCGCCACGCGCTCGGCAGCGGAACGACCGAGCTTCGCCAGCTCCGTCCGCTTGCCCGCACGCCATCCGGCGACGTCCAGCATCAGCCGGCTCCGCTCGCCGGTCGACTGCTGGACGGCGAGTCGCGTCAGCTCCTGGAGCGCGTCGAGGACCTCGCCCCGGCGACCCACCAGACGGCTCAGATCCTTGCCGCCGTCGATGCTGACCACCGCGCGGTCGCCCTCGACATCGAGATCGATGTCGCCATCGTAGTCCAGCACGTCCAGCAACTGCTCGAGGTAATCGCCGGCGATCTCGCCCTCTTCGACGAGATCGTCCACATCGTCCGCCGACCCTCCGACCGAGGACGCCGCGTCCGCCCCGGTCCCTTCCGCCGCCGCGTCGTCGGCGGCCGCGTCGCCCGCGGTGTCGCTCACCGCCGCGTCCGCCGCCGTGGCGTCAACCGCATCCGCGCCCCCGACGGCAGCGCTGTCCGCCGCCGTCTCCGCCGTGTGCTCGTCCGTCTCCACGCCCACGAGATCGTCTCCGTTCGCCGTTCCTACACCGATGTATGAATTACCGGACCCGTCAGCGCCGTCCGGTGTGGCGCTGCGATCAACGCCGCTTGCGCGAGCCGCTGCGTCGATTGCGTCCGGCGTTACCGGACGCCGACTTCTTCGGTCGAGTCGATCCGGAGCCGGCCACCGTACGGCCCGACGCCGCGCGAGCGGAGTCCGGGGAACCGTTCGTACCCGAGCCCTTCGGTCGGCTGCCATTGGTCGATTCGGTCGCAGTGGTCGAGTCCGTCGTATCGGAATCGGAAGCATCGGTCGTCTCGGAGGCCGCCGAGTCGTTCGCCCGATCGTTCTGTCGAGCGGAAGCGTTCCGCTTCTTCGGCCTCGCCCCCGGTTTGGGAGCGTTGCTCGCCTTCTTCTCCAGGGCGACGCGCTTCTTCTCGGCCTCTTCTCTCTCCATGCGGCCGAAGACCAGATGCTGCTGTCCGTAGGTCCAGACGTTGTTGGCGACCCAGTACAGCAGGATCGCGATGGGGAGGAACGCACCGAAGGCGAGCACGCCGAGCGGGAAGACCCACAGCGACAGCCGGTTCATCATCTGCGTCTGCGGGTTGGCCTTCATCACGTCCGTCTGGCGCTGGACCGAGGCGCGAGCATTGAAGTGAGTGGCGATCGAGGCGATGATCATCAGCGGGACCGACACGGCGATGATCGCCCATCGGGAGGGCATTCCCAGCCCGGCCGCCTCGTTCACGAAGCCCTGCATCACATGCTCGGGCATCGAGATCATCGCGGAGATCGGGGCACCGAAGATACGGGCATCCAGGAACGAGTTGACGTCTTCCACGCTGAAGGCGTAGTTCGGCAGTTCGCGGTTGCGTTCGGGGCTCAGACCGAGCTGGCCCATGCCCTCGGCGGTTCGGTTGAACGACCGCAGCACGTGGTAGAGACCGAGGAAGACCGGCGCCTGGGCGAGCACGGGCAGACAGCCCATCAACGGATTGAAGCCGTGCTCGCGCTGCAGCTTCTGCATCTCGACCGCCTGTCGCTGGCGATCGTTCTTGTACTTCTTCTGCAGTTCCTTGATCTGCGGCTGCAGCTCCTGCATCTGCCGCGTGGTCCGCACCTGCTTCACGAACGGCTTGTAGAGCAGCAGTCGCAGGGTGAACACGAGGAAGATCACCGACAGGGCCCAGGCGAACCCGTTGTCGGGACCGAGCACGAAGCCGAATACCCGGTGCCAGACCCATAGGATCCAGGACACGGGGTAATAGATGAAATCCAACACCGTCTATTGCACTCCCTCGGAAACGTCGTCATGCACAGTATGCGGATGCCGCGGCGGCACCGGATCCCATCCTCCGGGATGCCAGGGCGCGCACTTGAGCAACCGGACCACGCTGAGCCCGACGCCCACGATCAATCCCCGCTCCTGCAGAGCCGTCACCGCGTATTCGCTGCACGTGGGAGTGAAACGACAGGTCGGCATTCTGGTGGGGGAGATGTACGCGCGATAGATATCGATCACCGCGACCAACATCCGTGTTGGCAAGGAGCTCATCGTGTGACTACCGGTCCTACCGATCGCTCGCCGGTCCTGCCGACCGGAGTGCTCGGTACGGACAGAACGCGCAGTCGCGTCAAAGCGGATCGAATCTGTCGGTCCAGGACAGCCGAGGTCGCGCTCGACGCGCCGGGGAGGGCGCGGATCACGATGTCGACGTTGTCCGGAAGTTCCGAAATCAAGCTGCGGCAGACATGACGAAGCCGCCGAGTCACTCGGTGACGATCCACCGAGGACCCGACGGACTTCGCGACGATGAAGCCGAACCGCGGAGCGGTATCCACCGCGGGTTCGCGCCCACCCTCGACACCCGAAGGGGCTGTGCGTTCACTACCGGAATCGGTCGTCTGCCTCAGATAGACGACGACGTCATCACGTCCGATGCCGCGACGGCGCCGCACGACAGCACCGAACTCGCGGGAATTGTGGAGTCGGTTCTGCGCGGGTAGCACCGGCGGCCTCCGAACGGCCGAATCAGGCGGTGAGGGAATCGCGTCCCTTGCGGCGACGAGCGGCGACGATCGCGCGGCCGGCCCGAGTGCGCATGCGCAGCCGGAATCCGTGTACACGCGCCCGGCGGCGGTTGTTCGGCTGAAACGTCCGCTTGCCCTTGGCCACGGTCGACTCTCCCTCAAATACGGCGCGCACGGATGCGCGCGGCACAACATTGGTTGCTTGTGGTGGGCTGTGGTCAGCCCATTCGCAAAGCCGACATGCCTGGCATTGCCTCGAGGGACTCGATGGCGCGCGGCAGCACAACGGCGACCGAACCAGACTACTGATCGGATGCCGGGTCGGTCAAACCGCTGGTCAACAGATAACAGGGGTGTAATTAGGTGCCCGGCCTTGCACGGCTCCGCCCTCGAGTTGTTAACTGGGCCAGGGAGTGAATTTGTCGTCTCTTCAACCGGAAGTCACTCAACCGGAGCGACACATTCGGGCACGACGTATGCGGGGGGAATTCCGTGTCCGCGCCTGCCCCGGTCCCACCGATCGAGGGACCGACACGATTCCCGCTATCACACGTGTGGAAGAACCTGTGAGTGGTCTATCCACACCTGTGGATACCTATGTGGAACAACGAGCGGTATGGTCCGGCTCGTGCACTTCCCGACATCGTCCCCGACTGCCGGCCACCGGCACGCCGGTCGGCGAGGCCGACCCGCCGGACCGGACTCCTGGAGTAACGACCTGTGACCGACGACCCCAGTGTTCTGTCCCGCGTCTGGCCCGATGTCGTCGCCGAACTCGTCTCCGACTCCCATCCCGGTGATCCGCTCACGCGCGGCCAGAAGGCCTGGTTGGCCCTGGTCCAGCCGCTGACGTTCACCCAGGGTTTCGCGTTGCTCTCGGTTCCCTCGGTCTTCGTCCAGGAGGCGGTCGAGCGCGGATTGCGCGAACCGATCCTCGGCGCGCTCGGTCGGCACCTCGGTCAGGGGGTGGAAGGCCTCGGCGTGCGATTGGCATCGCCGCAGGCAGCGGTCGAACCGCGTCCCGAAACCGATGATCTTCCCGACACCCCGAGCAATCCGGTCTATCGACGTCGGGTGTTGACCACCGCCGCCGCCGAACCGGGCGACTCCGAGGTCTCCGGCCACGGTGAGCCCGAGGAGTTCGAGGACGATCGCGATACCTACGGCCGCGGCTCGGACCACCGACCCAACCTGCAGCCGGTCGCCTTCGCGGCCACCGGTGACCAGCCGGCCCAGGCGAATCTCAACGCGCGCTATACCTTCGAAACCTTCGTCATCGGTGCCTCGAACCGCTTCGCACATGCCGCCGCGGTCGCGATCGCCGAGGCTCCCGCCCGCGCCTACAACCCGTTGTTCGTGTGGGGCGCATCCGGTCTGGGCAAGACACATCTGCTGCACGCGACCGGTCACTATGCGAAACGCCTCTTCCCGGGCATGCGGGTGAAGTACGTCTCGACCGAGGAATTCACCAACGACTTCATCAACTCGCTGCGCGACGACCGCAAGGTCGCCTTCAAGCGCCGTTACCGCGAGACCGATGTGCTGCTGGTCGACGACATCCAGTTCATCGAGGGCAAGGAAGGTATCCAGGAGGAGTTCTTCCACACCTTCAATACCCTCCACAACGCGAACAAGCAGATCGTCGTCTCGTCCGATCGGCCACCGAAGCAGCTCGCAACGCTCGAGGAGCGGCTGCGCACCCGGTTCGAGTGGGGGCTGATCACCGACGTTCAGCCGCCGGAACTGGAAACCCGCATCGCGATCCTGAGCAAGAAGGCGAAGATCGACCGCCTGGACGTCCCGCACGATGTGCTCGAGCTGATCGCCAGTCGTATCGAACGCAATATCCGTGAGCTCGAGGGCGCCCTGATCCGCGTCACCGCGTTCGCCTCGCTCAACGGGCAGACACTGGACACCACCCTCGCCGAGGTCGTGCTGCGCGATCTGATCCCCGACTCGAGCACCCTGGAGATCAGTGCGGCCACGATCATGGCCGTGACCGCCGAATACTTCGGCACGTCGATCGACGAGCTCTGTGGGCCCGGCAAGGCCCGACCGATCGCGCAGGCCCGTCAGATCGCGATGTACCTGTGCCGCGAGCTCACCGATCTCTCCCTGCCCAAGATCGGCCAGACCTTCGGTCGCGACCACACCACGGTCATGTATGCGGACAAGAAGATCCGCAAGGAGATGACCGAACGTCACAAGGTGTACGCCCACGTGCAGGAACTCACAGCCCGTATCAAGCAGCGTTCCAAGCGCTGACCTCGGCGTTTGCCGGAGCGGATCGGTCGGTCGATCCCCTCGGCGGCGGCGCCGTCATCCCGCATCGTTCACGCGGCGGTCCATCCCCTCGGGTGGGCCGTCGCTTATTTGTGCTGGTCGAAGGCGTTTCGGCCGGTTGTTCACAGTCCGAGGGTCAAGGTGAACTGTAGACATGCACATCTGTGGAAAACGCTGTGGACAACCGTGTGAGCCCGGGGAGAACCGGTGAACTCCACATGACCAACGATCGTCGATCCCCGGGCCGGCGGTGAACAACTCGGTCCTCCCCGGGCTGCGTCCACATCGGACTCTCCCGCCCCACCTGCGACGACGGCAGCTGTCCACAGTCTCCACAGGACCTATTACTGATACTGGGTTATCTCTTCAGAGAAGCTCTTTCAAAGCAGGTGTGTGGACAAGGAGATTCGCCGAACGATCCACGCGCACACCGACCCGAATGACATCGAGGACACCGCCATCGGGGCCTCGGATCGAACGGCCCCCGGTCGGGACGCCGAGGCGTCAGGCGCTACGGTGTTCCCCTACCGAAGCTCTGCCCGATCGACCGGAGGGAATCACGATCGCTATGGACCTTGGCGGTGTGAAATTCCGGGTTCCGCGTGAGGACTTCGCCGATTCGGTCGCATGGGTCGCGCGCAGCCTCCCGCAGCGCCCGTCCGTGCCGGTGCTCGGTGGTGTGCTGCTCGAGGCCGATGAGGACGGGCTGACCATCTCGGGCTTCGACTACGAGGTCTCCGCCCGCGTGAAGGTGCCCGCCGAGATCGCCGGATCCGGCTCGGTCCTGGTCTCCGGTCGACTGCTCGCCGACATCACCCGCGCGCTGCCGAACAAGCCGGTCGACGTCGCCGTCGACGGCAATCGTGTCCAGATCACCTGCGGCGCAGCGAAGTTCTCCCTGCCGACGATGCCGGTCGAGGACTACCCGCAGCTGCCCGAGGTTCCCCAGCGCACCGGCTCGATCCCGGTCGACGTCTTCGCCGAGGCGATCGGACAGGTCTCGGTGGCGGCCGGTAAGGACGACACCCTGCCGATGCTGACCGGCATCCGGGTCGAGATCGAGGGCACGTCGGTGGTCCTGGCCGCGACCGATCGCTTCCGCCTGGCGGTCCGCGAGCTCGAATGGAAGACCGACAGCGATGCGACCGCCGCGGTCCTCGTGCCGGCCAAGACGCTCTCCGAGTCCGCCCGCACGATCGGCTCCACCGGCGACACCGACGTCGAGCTCGCGCTCGGCGCCGGCGATCGGATCGGTGGCGAGGGCCTGCTGGGCATCGTCGGCAGCGGTCGGCGCACCACCACCCGCCTGCTCGATGCCGAATTCCCGAAGTTCCGGCAGCTGCTGCCCGCCGAGCACACCTCGGTCGCGTTCGTGCAGACCGCCCCGTTGATCGAGGCGATCAAGCGCGTCGCACTGGTCGCCGACCGCGGCGCCCAGGTGCGGCTCGAGTTCGGCGCCGATTCGGTGGTGCTCTCCGCGGGCGGCGACGACGCCGGACGGGCGGAGGAGGTCCTCGAGGCCACCTACTACGGCGAACCGCTGACCATCGCCTTCAACCCCGGTTACCTCAGCGACGGCCTCGGAGCGTTGCATTCCGACAAAGTGGAATTTGGTTTCACGACACCCAGTCGGCCTGCGGTATTGCGCCCGGCACGGGAGGATGAGCCTGCGGCAACTGAGTCCGGGACCTACCCGGCGCCGTTGAGCGCATACGTCTACCTTCTGATGCCGGTCCGCCTGCCGGGCTGATCCGCGCATCGACCGCGGAGAGGAATTGTCGCAATGGAACTCGGTCTCATCGGGCTGGGCAAAATGGGCTTCAACATGCGTGAACGCCTCCGGGAGCATGGCCTGACGGTCGTCGGATTCGATCCGCGGCCCGAGGTATCCGACGTTGCATCGCTCGCCGACCTGGTCGCCGCGCTGCCGGCGCCGCGCATCGTGTGGGTGATGGTCCCGTCGGGGCAGATCACCCGCGATACCGTCGCCTCCCTCGGCGAGGTCCTCGAGCCGGGCGATCTGGTGATCGACGGTGGCAACTCCCGCTTCACCGACGACGAACTCAATGCCGTCCTGCTGGACAAGAAGGGCATCAAGTACATCGACGCCGGTGTCTCCGGCGGAATCTGGGGTCTGAAGAACGGCTACGGACTGATGGTCGGCGGCTCGGACGTCGACGTCGAGCGGGCGATGCCGATCTTCGACGCGCTGCGCCCGGAAGGGGATCGGGCCGACGGCTTCGTGCACGCCGGTCCGGTCGGCGCCGGTCACTACGCGAAGATGGTGCACAACGGCATCGAGTACGGCCTGATGCACGCCTACGGCGAGGGGTACGAGCTGCTGGAAGCCGAGCCACTGGTCGAGAACGTGCACGGTGTGCTCAAGGCGTGGACCAAGGGCACCGTCGTGCGCTCCTGGCTGCTCGATCTGCTGGTCGAAGCGCTCGAGGAGCACCCGGGTCTCGAGGACATCTCCGGGTACACCGCCGATTCGGGCGAAGGCCGCTGGACCGTCGAGGAGGCGATCCGGCATTCGGTGCCCGCCTCGGTGATCTCGGCGGCTCTCTTCGCTCGCTTCGCCTCCCGTCAGGAGGATTCGCCGACCATGAAGGCGGTCTCGGCGTTGCGCAACCAGTTCGGCGGGCACGCGGTCAAGCGCACCCACGAGAACAGCTGACCGCGGCGGGCCACGGGTGTTCGTTCGCGCTGCCGCGCTCCGCGACTTCCGGTCGTGGGATGACGTGGTGGTCGAGTTCGACCCCGGGGTCACCGTTTTCGAGGGTCGCAACGGGCACGGCAAGACCAATATCGTCGAGGCCCTGGGCTACCTGTCGACCCTTGCCTCGCACCGGGTGTCGTCCGACCAACCGCTGATCGGCATCGGTGCCGATGCCGCGACGGTGCGGGCGGCGGTCGTCAACGGCGGCCGCGAGCTGACCATCGAGGCGCAGATCAATCGCGGCCGACCCAACCGGGCCCGGCTGGGTGGCTCGAGCGTGCGGCCCGCGGAGATTCTCGGGGTCCTGCGCACGGTGTTGTTCGCCCCGGAGGACCTCGCGTTGGTGCGGGGCGACCCGGGCGAGCGACGTCGATTCGTCGACGAATCGATGACCGCCCGCCGGCCCCGGTGGGCGGCGGTGCGTGCCGAATACGACAAGGTGCTGCGGCAGCGGGCCGCGCTGCTCAAGACCGCCGGCGCGGCGATGCGGCGGGGTGACGGCGGCGAGGTACTGGCGACCCTCGACGTCTGGGACGACCGGCTCGCCCGCGTCGGAGCGACCCTGATCGCGGCCAGGATCGCCGAAGTACACGCTCTCGCACCGTATTTCGGCGACGCCTATGCCACGATCGCGCCGCAGTCGCGGCCCGCGTCGATCCGCTATGTCACCTCCCTGACCCCGTCGTTGCCCGCGGAGATCACCGATCCGTTGCGCGTTCCACGTGAAACAGGCCGCCCCGGGGTGGCCGGTTCCGGCGCCGACGACGCGGCCGCGGACGAGAGCGATCGGGAGGTGATCGAGGCCGCGATGCTCGATCGGCTCGCGCAGATGCGCGGCAAGGAACTCGATCGCGGTGTCTGCCTGGTCGGTCCGCACCGCGACGATCTCGAGATCGTGCTCGGCGACGGGCCGGCCAAGGGATTCGCCAGCCACGGCGAATCCTGGTCGCTGGCACTGTCGTTGCGGCTGGCCGTCTTCGAATTGCAGCGCGCCGAGGACGGCGATCCGGTGCTGATTCTCGACGACGTCTTCGCCGAACTCGATCGTCCGCGCCGCGCCGCGCTCGCGGAGGTCGCCGCCGGCGCCGAGCAGGTACTGATCACCGCGGCGGTGCCGGACGACGTTCCCGAACGCTTGCGGGCCCACCGCTTCGGGGTGCGCATGATCGAGCGGGACGGGGTGCGGATCTCGGAACTGGTGCCCGACGGCGCGCCGGCGGAGGCCCCACCGGAGCCGGCCGAACCCGAGACCGGCGGCTGATCACCGGGCCGGATGCCCACCCGGCGCGAGTGCCTACATGCGTCGCACGTTGTCCCGGTTGCGGACGAGATTCTTGGCGACCAGGCTGTGCGCGGCGGCGACGATCGCATCCTGCGCCGGGCGCGGCTCCCAGCCGAGTACCCGGCCGGCCTTCGCATGAGAACTCAACCGGGCATGGCCGAGATCCGGTGCGATCGCGCGCAATTGGGGCGAGAATCGGGCACCGAGCCGGACGACGGCATGCGGCAGCGTGAACGTCGGGACCGACGCCGCCGCGGACCCGAGGTGCTCGCGCACGATGGCACCGATCTGACGCATCGACAGCGGCGGACCGTCGGACAGCAGGAATCGTTGTCCCACGGCCTCGGGTGTTTCGAGCGCCAGGACGTGCGCCGCGGCGACGTCGCGGACGTCGACGATCGGAATGTAGAGGTCCGGCAAGCCGGGCATATCCCCGTCGAGCATCGAGCGGATGATCTGATTCGACCCCGAAATACTGTTTCCCAGAACCGGTCCCATCACGGCGACCGGGAGCATCGTCGTCAGCTCGAGGGACTCGTCGATCGCGGCGAAATCCCAGGCCGCGCGTTCGGCGAGGGTCTTGCTCTTCGCATAGGCGTCGACCCCCGGACCGTCGAGGATCGTCCAGTCGTCCTCGGTGAAACGGTGCGTCCCGTGCGGATGCCCCCAGGCGACGGCGTGGAAGGCGGAGGTCAGAACCACCCGCGTCACCCGGGCATCGCGGGCCGCGCGCAGTACCCGCAGCGTCCCCTCGCGGGCGGGCCCGATCAGGTCGTCCTCGTTCTCGACGTGGCCGGGTGCCACCGGGGAGGCGACGTGCAGCACGGCCGAGACGTCGGCCAACGCCGCCGACCATCCGGTGTCGTCGGTCAGATCGGCGGCCACGAATTCGAGCGAGGCGTCCGCGGCCATCCCGGCGTCGCGCAGCACGGCACGCACACCCGGCTCGCGCTGCAGTGATCGGACGGTGGTGCGCACCCGATATCCGCGCTCGAGCAGGCGCAGAATGCAGTGCCCGGCGATGAATCCCGAACCGCCGGTCACCAGAACCAGTTGTCCCATATCCGCCATGATCCTCCCGTCGCCGATTCGGTGGCACGCATCCGAAAACCGGCACGGCGTATGCGGATGCGCCCGAGTGCCTACGATGGGGTGATGGTCGACCGCGAACCCGCCGAGCCGTCGGGCGAACCCGACGCCGCCGGTGACGACGACCGGCCGACGTTCGCCGACGACGGCTCCCACTTGCACGGCGTCGACATCGCCCGCCGCGCCCTCGAGCAGGCGCGCGCTGCGGCATTGGCCTCCGGAAAGGCGGTTGGTCAGGGTCGAGCGTCCGCGCCGAAACCCGGTCGCACCCGTACCCGGCGCGGGTGGTCCGGCTCCGGACCGGATTCGCGCGATCCCCAATCGCTCAAGTCGCTGGCCGCCTCGCTGATCCGCTCGCGCGGATGGTCGCAGCAGGTCGCGGAGGGCGTGGTGCTCGGCAGTTGGCCGACCGTCGTCGGTCCCGAGATCGCCGATCACGCCGAACCGACCGCGTTGACCGACGGGGTGCTGGCCATCGCGGCCGAGTCGACCGCGTGGGCGACGCAGTTGCGGCTGATGCAGGCGCAGATCCTGGCCAAGATCGTCGCGGCCGTCGGACCCGGCGTGGTCACGAGCCTGCGGATCACCGGTCCCAAGGCGCCGAGCTGGCGCAAGGGCAATCGGCATATCTCCGGCCGCGGGCCGCGCGACACCTACGGCTGACCCGCTTCGGGCCGTCCGCGCGTGGTTCCGTTCACAACGAACGTGGCCTGATCTCCCCACAATCGGACATGGCGCAGTTCCTGAAAGTTCGTCAGGGGCGATTTCAGACGGTATTTCGGGCAGCACCTCACCACTTGTCCCCTACCAACAAGTAGACTGTGTGACGAGTGTCCGGTTCGAGTCGAACCGGGAGCACCATCCGGTCGTAACCCGCTCGACGCGCCCCGACGCGCGACGGGATGTGTCCGGTGGTCGATACCGCGTGATCCCTGTTCGTAAGGAGAACCAACCGACAGTGGCTGCCCAAGAATCGGACAACAACGCCTCCGGCAAGCCGTCGTACGACGCATCCTCCATCACGGTGCTCGAGGGCCTCGAAGCGGTCCGCAAGCGGCCCGGCATGTATATCGGATCGACCGGTGAGCGGGGCCTGCACCACCTGATCTGGGAGGTCGTCGACAACTCGGTCGACGAGGCGATGGCGGGATATGCCACCAAGGTCGAGGTCACCCTGCTCGCCGACGGCGGTGTCCAGGTCGTCGACGACGGCCGCGGCATTCCGGTGGAGATGCACCCGAAGGAGAAGCGGCCCACCGTCGAGGTCGTGCTGACCGTCCTGCACGCCGGCGGCAAGTTCGACTCCGATTCCTATGCGGTCTCCGGCGGTCTGCACGGTGTCGGTATCTCGGTGGTCAACGCGCTGTCGCGGCGACTCGAGGTCGACATCCAGCGCGACGGCTACAACTGGACGCAGACGTATCTCAACAGCGAGCCCGGCGAGTTGGTTCGCGGGGCGGCCACCGACAAGACCGGCACCACGACGCGGTTCTGGGCCGACGACACCATTTTCGAGACGACGACCTACAACTTCGAGACCGTCGCGCGCCGGTTGCAGGAGATGGCCTTCCTCAACAAGGGTCTGACGATCATGCTCACCGATGAGCGGGTCACCCCCGCCGAGGTGGTCGACGAGGACGTCGCCGATACCGCCGACAAGCCGATGAACGAGGACGAGGAGCGGGTCGCCGCGGCGACGCCGAAGGTCAAGACCCGCACCTATCACTACCCGGGCGGCCTGGTCGACTACGTCAAGCACATCAACCGGCTCAAGACCCCGATCCACAACTCGGTCGTCGACTTCACCGCCAAGGGCACCGGCCACGAGGTCGAGGTGGCCATGCAGTGGAACGCCAGCTACGCCGAATCGGTGCACACCTTCGCCAATACGATCAACACCCACGAGGGCGGTACCCACGAGGAGGGCTTCCGCGCCGCGCTGACCTCGGTGGTCAAGAAGTACGCCAAGGAAAAGAAGCTGATCAGGGACAAGGACGGCGAGCTGTCCGGCGACGATATTCGCGAGGGTCTCGCCGCGGTGATCTCCGTGAAGGTCGCCGAGCCGCAGTTCGAGGGACAGACCAAGACCAAGCTGGGCAATACCGAGGTCAAGTCGTTCGTGCAGCGCGCCTGCAATGAGCACCTCGCGCACTGGTTCGACGCGAACCCCGCCGACGCGAAGGTGATCGTCAACAAGGCCGCCGCCTCGGCGCAGGCCCGCCTGGCCGCCCGCCGCGCTCGCGAGTTGGTCCGTCGCAAGTCGGCCACCGACCTCGGCGGCCTGCCCGGCAAGCTCGCCGACTGCCGCTCCAAGGACCCCGAGAAGTGCGAGGTCTACATCGTCGAGGGCGACTCCGCCGGCGGCTCCGCCAAGTCCGGTCGCGACTCGATGTTCCAGGCGATCCTGCCGCTGCGCGGAAAGATCATCAACGTCGAGAAGGCCCGCATCGACCGCGTCCTCAAGAACACCGAGGTTCAGTCGATCATCACCGCCTTCGGTACCGGCATCCACGACGAGTTCGACATCTCGAAGCTGCGCTATCACAAGATCGTGTTGATGGCCGACGCCGACGTGGACGGCCAGCACATCTCGACGCTGCTGCTGACCCTGTTGTTCCGTTTCATGCGCCCGCTGGTCGAGCACGGCCACGTCTATCTCGCACAGCCGCCGCTCTACAAGCTCAAGTGGCAGAAGGGTGCGGCCCCGGAGTTCGCCTATTCCGATCGCGAGCGCGACGGCATGCTCGAGGCGGGCCTGGCCGCGGGCAAGAAGATCAACAAGGACGACGGCATCCAGCGGTACAAGGGCCTCGGCGAGATGAACGCCAAGGAACTGTGGGAGACCACCATGGATCCCGCGGTCCGCGTGCTGCGGCTGGTGACCCTGGACGACGCCGCGGCTGCCGACGAGTTGTTCTCGATCCTGATGGGCGAGGACGTCGAGGCGCGCCGCTCGTTCATCACCCGCAACGCCAAGGACGTTCGCTTCCTCGATGTGTGATCGCTCGGCTGCGCGGCGACCGGTATCCGCCGGTCGCCGATGCCCGTTCGACCACCGTCGCAACACTTCTCGTGAGAAAGTGACCATTCGATGACAGACACCACGCTGCCTCCGGACGGGGACGTTCCCGCCTCGGGCGGAGACCGGATCGAGCCGGTCGACATCCAGCAGGAAATGCAGTCGAGCTATATCGACTACGCGATGAGCGTCATCGTCGGACGCGCCCTGCCGGAGGTCCGTGACGGTCTGAAGCCGGTCCACCGCCGCATCCTGTACGCGATGTACGACAACGGTTTCCGGCCCGACCGCGGCTACGTCAAGGCGGCGCGGCCGGTGTCCGAGACGATGGGTAACTATCACCCCCACGGCGACTCGGCGATCTACGACGCCCTGGTGCGGCTGGCCCAACCGTGGTCGATGCGCTATCCGCTGATCGACGGCCAGGGCAACTTCGGTTCGCCCGGCAACGACGGCGCCGCCGCGATGCGCTATACCGAATGCCGGCTGACGCCGTTGGCGATGGAGATGCTGCGGGATATCGACGAGGAGACCGTCGATTTCACCCCGAACTACGACGGTCGCACCCTCGAGCCGCGGGTTCTCCCCAGCCGTATCCCCAACCTGTTGGTGAACGGTTCCGGCGGTATCGCCGTCGGCATGGCCACCAATGTGCCGCCGCACAACCTGCGCGAGGTCGCCGAGGCGATCTACTGGATCCTCGACAACCACCAGGCCGACGAGGAATCGACCCTCGCCGCGGTGATGGAGCGGGTCAAGGGACCCGACTTCCCCACGCACGGACTGATCGTCGGCGGCCAGGGCATCCACGACGCGTACACCACCGGTCGCGGGTCGATCCGCATGCGCGGCGTCGTCGAGATCGAGGAGGACACCCGCGGCGGCACCCAGATCGTCATCAACCAGCTGCCGTTCCAGGTCAACCCGGACAACCTGATCGCCTCGATCGCCGAGCAGCACAAGGACGGCAAGATCGCCGGCATCTCCGATATCGAGGACCAGTCCTCCGACCGGGTCGGCATGCGCATCGTGGTCAAGCTGCGGCGCGACGCGGTGGCCAAGGTGGTGCTCAACAACCTCTACAAGCACAGCCAACTGCAGACCAGCTTCGGCGCGAACATGCTCTCGATCGTCGACGGGGTGCCGCGCACCCTGCGGCTCGATCAGATCCTCAAGCTGTACGTCGGCCATCAGCTCGAAGTGATCATCCGGCGCACCCAGTACCGACTGCGCAAGGCCGAGGAACGCGCCCACATCCTGCGCGGCCTGGTCAAGGCGCTCGACGCGCTCGACGAGGTCATCGCGTTGATCCGCCGCTCGCCGGATACCGAGACCGCGCGCACCGGCTTGATGGACCTGCTCGAGATCGACGAGATCCAGGCGACCGCGATCCTCGATATGCAGCTGCGCCGGCTGTCCGCGCTCGAACGGCAGAAGATCGTCGACGAATTGGCCAAGATCGAGGCCGAGATCGCCGACTACAAGGACATCCTGGCCAAGCCCGAGCGGCAGCGCGCGATCGTGCACGACGAGCTCAAGGAGATCGTCGACAAGTACGGTGACGATCGGCGCACCAAGATCATCGCCGCCGACGGCGACGTCAACGACGAAGACCTGATCGCCCGCGAGGACGTGGTGGTCACCATCACCGAGACCGGCTACGCCAAGCGCACCAAGACCGACCTGTACCGCTCGCAGAAGCGCGGCGGCAAGGGCGTCCAGGGTGCCGGGCTCAAGCAGGACGACATCGTCAGCCACTTCTTCGTCAGCTCGACGCACGACTGGATCCTGTTCTTCACCACCAAGGGGCGCGTCTACCGCGCGAAGGCGTACGAGCTGCCCGAGGCCAACCGGACCGCCCGCGGCCAGCACGTCGCGAACCTGCTGGCCTTCCAGCCGGACGAGCGCATCGCCCAGGTCATCCAGCTCAAGTCCTACGAGGACGCCCCGTACCTGGTGCTCGCCACCCGCGGCGGCCTGGTCAAGAAGTCGCGCCTGATCGACTTCGATTCCAACCGATCCGGCGGGATCGTCGCGGTCAACCTGCGCGGCGACGACGAACTGGTCGGCGCGGTGCTCGGCTCCGCCGAGGACGACCTGCTGCTGGTATCGGAGCAGGGCCAGTCGATCCGGTTCTCCGCCAACGACGAGGTGCTGCGGCCGATGGGTCGGGCCACCTCCGGCGTTCAGGGGATGCGCTTCAACGAGGACGACCACCTGTTGTCGCTCAATGTGGTGCACGACGGCAAGTTCCTGCTGGTCGCGACCTCCGGCGGGTACGCCAAGCGCACCCCGATCGAGGACTATCCGACCCAAGGTCGCGGCGGAAAGGGCGTGCTGACAATCCAGTACGACCCCCGACGTGGCACCCTGGTGGGGGCTCTCATCGTCGAAGACGAGGACGAGCTGTATGCCATCACCTCGAACGGGGGCGTCATCCGTACCGGGGCGAAGCAGGTTCGCAGGGCAGGCCGCCAGACGAAGGGTGTTCGTTTGATGAACCTCGGAGAGGGCGACACTCTGCTGGCTATTGCACGTAATGCCGACGAGCCCGAGGAGCTCGTCGACGGTACTTCCACGGCACCGAAGGGGTCCTGATCGACGTGAGCACTCCGCGCGATTCAGCGAGCGGCGAATCACCGAGCAACGGGCAGCCGCGTCTGCCGGGCGCATCGGATGCGGGCCCCGCGCCCGCTCCGACCGGTGGTCCGGCAGCGCCGAACGGTGCCGCGGCTGCGAAGGGCCCGGATGCGGGCCCCGGAGCCGATGCGGTCCGCCCGGTCGAGGCGACGCGCCCGGCCGGCAATGTCACCCCGGCCCGGCCCGCCGGCGAGCCCACCGCCCGACCGGTCAACCCGTCGGGTCCGGCGCGACCGGCCGCCGAGCAGGGCGCCGGATCCGGCCCGGCTCGACCGGCGCAGCCCAACGGTGCGGCACCCGGTTCGGCTCCGGTCGCCGGTCCGCTGCCCCAGCGCACCCCCGGGCAGAGCGCTCCGCCCCCGGCCGCGCCACCTCGATCCGCGCCGCCGTCCGGTGCTCCGACGGTTGCCACCCCCGCGGCCGGCGCTCCCAAGCCGCCGACCGCGCCGCCCGCGCCCACCGCTCCGCCGGCCGGTCCGCCCGGTGTCGGTCGACCGCGCGATCCCGCGCCGGCCGATCGACCCGCCGCCGCCGACCGCCCCGCGCCCAAGGCGCCGCCGCAGGCCGCTCCGACGCAGCAGGCCGCTCCGACGCAGCAGACGGCCCGCCCGGCTGCCGCCGCGGCACCGCGACCCACCGGCAACGGTGCCGGTCGCCCGCCCCAGCCTGCCGTCCCCACCGACCGCACCGTGGTGACCAACGGGGCCGGTAAGCCGCCCGTCGACGGTCGTCCGGCGCCGAAGCCCGCCGCGGCCGAGACGCAGCGGGTGGAGCAGCAGCGCCCGCCCGCCCCCGGCGCCCGCCCGGCCGCCGCCGCGGCTGCCGGATCGTCCTGGGATCGTGGCCGCCAGCAGCCGCAGACCAACGTCACCGCCCGCCCGGGACAGTTCCCGACCGGTGCGCGGCGCGGTGGGGACCGGCCGGTGCCGGGTACCCCCACCCCGGACCGTTCGGTCCGTGAGGAGGCGCGCACCAAGGCCGCCGTCATCGACGGCCCCACCCGCAAGGTGGAGCGCAACGAGCTGCCCGTCGACATGCCCGACCTCTCCGAGGTGCGTCATCCCACGCCCACCGCCGCCGAGCCGGAAGCCCAGCGGGTCGCCGCGGTGGCCGGACCGGTCGCGGTGCCGAGCACCGGGCCGCTGCGCGCGGTCCTGCAGCTGCGGCGCATCGACCCCTGGTCGGCGCTGAAGCTGTCGCTGGTCATCTCGGTGGCGGGCTTCCTGGCCTGGATGGTGGCCGTTGCCGCGCTGTACCTGGTCCTGGGCGGCATGGGCGTCTGGGATCGCCTCAACAGTGCGTTCACCGACATCGTCTCCGACACCTCCGGTAGCGGCCTGGTCACCGCCGGTCAGGTCTTCGGGTACTCCTCGGTGATCGGTCTGATCAACATCGTGCTGTTCACCGCGATCGTCACGATCGGCTCGTTCATCTACAACCTGTGCGCCGACCTCGTCGGCGGTGTGGAAGTCACCCTCGCCGATCGCGATTAGCGTCGTCGTTTCACGGGAAACCTCGGCACAGACTCGACTGTGCCGAGGTTTTTTGTGTGCTCGATCGGCCGCGTCGACCGTCGTCGGGAGCCGTTTTGGTTCCCGAGCGGTGCATGCGGTAACCTCATCGCTCGGCACGGTCGAAGACCACGCCGATGTTCGAGGGCCTATAGCTCAGGCGGTTAGAGCGCTTCCCTGATAAGGAAGAGGTCCCTGGTTCAAGTCCAGGTAGGCCCACCCACAGCACGAACTCCCGGTATCGAGCGGTTGGACACAGTCCCCGCTCGATTCTCATATCCGACGCCTTCTTCTTTCGACTGCGGCCGTGTTTCGGTTGCACCGCGATGTTCGGCAGCCGTATCCCGAGCCGTACACGGGCCCCGGGGTGGTTCCACCGAGCCGGTCGCGAGCATGCAGCGACGTCGAATCCTCATCGGGACAATTCGACCGCTATCCTCCGTCCGTCGCGGGTCTTCGGGGTCCGCGCAGTGGCAACGGAGGAACCGTTTCAGTGGCGATAAGTGAGATCGGACGGCAGGCGACCCGCGGAGGCGGAATGATCGCGTCCGTCGTGACGGGAGCCCTCCTGCTGGCGGCCGGAGTGGTCCTGGGCCTGACGGTCGGGCAGTTGGTCGATGCCATTCGACGGGGCGTGCTCAACAGCATCGACTCGCCGAACCCGGGCTCGGACGACATGATGTTCCCCATTCCGGTGGCGATGATCCTGGTGATCGTCGCGTACTTCGCGTACCACCTGTCGAACCGGCTCTGGTCGGGTCGCAAGGACAGGTACCTCGTCGTCGGCCCCCTGGCCCTCACGGTGCTGGGGACTGCCGCCGGACTGTGGTGGTCGCGGCTGTTCGACTGGGCGCCGGCCGACCAGATCGGCGCCACCAGCGAATTTGTCGGTGGCCCCGCGGTGGAATGGAAAGTCCAGCAATGGGCGGTGTGGTCCACCGAATACTGGCTCGCGCCGCTGGTGACCCTCGTCGCGCTGTACCTGCTGTTCATCGGCCGACGCAGCGGCCGCAAGGCCGTCCGCTCGCGGGCGATCGCCGAGGAACTGATGGTCTCCGGTGCCCGGGTGCCGGGCGTCGTGGTCGCCTCGGACCCCGAACCGACCACCGGTCAGCGCGTCTACTACGCGGAGTGGACCTTTGCCTTCGCCGACCTGCAGGGTTTCGAACACCGGATCAGCCGGACCGAGGCCTTCCCTTACATCAAGGGTCACCCGCGGTACGGCGTTCCCCTCGACGGTCAGCAGCTGGTCGTTCTCTACGACCCCGCGGCCCCGGGCGACGAGGACCGGGTGTTCACCGCCCTGGGCGCCGGCGAACAGATCGACGAGTTCCTGCGCGAACGGTACTGACCCAGCCGGTACCGAGTCGGACCGTACCGGCTCGGTACCGACTCAGAGGTAGTCCGCGCGGGCCGCACGCGTCGTCTGCGGCTAACGCGGGCTGTCCACAACCGTGTCCTCCGGCAGGCGTTCTCGCGCGAGGTGTGAGGTAACTTCGCAACAACACCGTCAGGAGGTGAAGGTCATGGCCGGCGACACCCCACTCCGTCAGCTTCGCGTCAGCGGATACGCGTCACTGGCCGATGTCACCTTGGACCTGAACACCGAAGTCACGCTTCTTGTGGGCGGAAACGGTGCCGGGAAGAGCAACCTGGTGGGAGCCTTCGAGCTTCTCGGTCGGATCATCGACCGCCAACTCCAGTCGTACATCGTTCGGAAGGGTGGATTCGGCAGCATTCTGCATCGACCGGTCGATCCGGCGTTGTCACCGGACGGTGTCCGGTTGGAGGCGTGGAGCGATTGGGAGGGCGATCTGACCAATGGCTACCGAGCCGATCTGATCGCGGCGGCGGAGGACAGCGTCGCCATCACGGAGACGACGTTCTTCCACGATCGGAGCAGATATCCGAATCCGCGCCAGGATGACTTGGGAACCCATCGCGAGTCGGTCCTGGTATCGGCCGCCGATGATCGGAACACGTTTGCGCACTATGCGCGGAAGGCCGTCTCCGGCTGTCGGGTCTTCCACTTCGACGATGTGAGTGCGGACGCGCCGGTGAAGAGATACGCCGACACGGCCGACAACATCAGTCTGCATCCCGATGCGTCTAACCTTGCCCCGGTTCTTCTGCGCCTGCGAGCCGAACACCCGGAGCAGTACGACGCCATCATCCGGTCGATCCGCAACGTCGCGCCCTTCTTCGGAGACTTCGTGCTGCGTCCGGAGGTGTCGGGGCTCCGGTTGCGGTGGTCGGAAACCGGTCTCGACCATGTGTTTTCTGCGGATCAACTCAGTGACGGAACCCTGCGATTCATCTGCCTGGCGGTCCTTCTGCAGCAGCCCGAACGTCCGCACACGATCGTCCTCGACGAGCCGGAGCTCGGCCTGCATCCCTTCGCGATCCACCAACTCGCCGACATGATGCGCAGCGCCGCTGCCGGAAGACGTCTGGTTGCCGCGACTCAGTCGGTGACGCTGCTCAGTCAGTTCGATATCTCCGAACTGGCGGTCCTGGATCGCACCGCACGGGGAACGACCATCACCCGGCACGATCCCGCATCCTTCGAACAGTGGCTCGAGGACTACTCGGTGGGCGAGATCTGGGAGAAGAATCTGTTGGGCGGCAGACCGCGCCGGCTGCTATGAGGCAGGTGGCGATCGTCGTGGAAGGACAGACCGAGGATCGGTTTGTCGGCGATGTCCTCGCACCACATCTGTGGACTCTCGGGATCCACATTCAACCGATCATCGTCAAGACCAGTCGCACGGCGGGACGTGCGAGCGCCAAAGGCGGTGGGTCCTGGAAACACTGGCGCAAGGACATCGGCAACACTCTGACATCGAGCCAATTCGTCTGCGTCACGACGATGATCGATTTCTACGGATATCCGGACGACGGACCGGCACGCTGCAGCGCGCCGCATACCGACGAATGTGTCATCAACCGGGAGCGCGGCATGGCCGCGGACATATCCGATGGTGATCGATTCCTGCCGTTCGTCGTGTTGCACGAGTTCGAGGCTCTGGTCTTCGCGGCCGCTTCGGCGGCGAGCGACCTTCCCGCGAAGGTCCGGAAGCACTGCGCGGGCGTACTTGCGCAATACGACCACAACGCCGAATCGATCAACGACGGCCCGACCACCGCACCTTCGAAACGCCTGAAGTCGGAGTGGAGCGGCTACTCGAAGGTGCGCGATGGTGTCGCGATTACCGCGAGCGCGGGTCTGCCCGTCGTCAGGTCACATGCCCCGCGGTTCGACCAGTGGTTGTCTCGGCTGGAAGCCCTCTCCGGCTAGAGGTACTCGGCGTGGGCGGCGACCGTCCGCTGCGGCTTGTCGGGGTGTGCCTTTCCCGGCCACCACACCCGATCACCGACCAGCGCGAACACCGCGGGCACCACGATCGTGCGCACCACGAAGGCGTCGAGAACGATGCCCAGGCCCACCACAATGCCGATCTGCGTCAGCGTGATCAACGGCAGGACGCCGAGCACACAGAAGACCGCGGCCAGCACGATGCCCGCGCTGGTGATCACCCCGCCCGTGGAGGCGACCGCCCGCACGATCGCGTCCGCGGTGTGGTGGTTGCGGGTGTACTCGCGCGTCCGAGTCACCAGGAAGATCGTGTAATCCACGCCGAGCGCCACCAGGAACAGGAACGAGAACAGCGGCACCTGGTCGTCGAAGGCCGGGAACCCGAAGATGTATTTCGACACCAGATGCCCCAGGCCGAGGGCGGCGATCGTGCTGAGCACCGTGGTCGCCAGCAGCAGGACCGGCGCCACCAGGGCGCGCAGCAGCACGACCAGCACGGCGAAGACCACCGCGAGGACCAGCGGAATCACCACCATCCGATCGCGGGCCGCGGCCTCGGCGGTGTCGAGCGCCCGGGCGTCCGATCCGCCGACGAGTGCCTCACCGCCCGGCACGGCCGAAACCGCGGCGCGCAGTTGCCGGATCGTGTCGAAGGCCTGGTCGGTCCCCGGGTCCGCGCCGAGCACCACCGAGTACCGGCTCCAGCCGTCCATGTTTCCGTCCGCGGTGACCGACTGCACCCCCTCGACGGTCTCGGCGGCCGCCGCCACCCGATCCGCCTCCGCGGTCCGGGCCAGCAGCACCGTCGGGTCCGACGTTCCGCCCGGGAAGTGCGCGGCCAGCACGTCGATACCGTCCACCGACTCCGCCTGTACTCGGAACTGCTCGGTCTGCGAGAGCCCGATCTTCGTGCCGATCAGCCACAACCCGCACAGGCCCAGGACCAGCACCGACACGATTACAACCGGCACCGGTCGGGCGGTCATCGTCGCCGCGATGCGGTACCAGGGACCGCGCGGACCGTCCTCGGCGGCGGCCTCGACGTGCGGAACGAACGGCCAGAACAGTCGGCGACCGCACACTGCCAGCAGCGGCGGCAACACCAACAGCACGAACACCGCCGCGACCACCAGACCGCACGCGGCGAGCACACCCAGACCCCGCGTACTGGGCAGCAGGGCGACGATCAGGGTCAACAGGGCGAGCACCACCGTCGCATTGCTCGCCAGGATCGCCGGGGCCGCACGCCGCACCGCGACGGCCAGGGCGTCGCGATGGTTGTCGTGCCGGTGCAACTCCTCCCGATACCGCGAGACCAGCAGCAGCGCGTAGTTGGTGCCCGCACCGAAGACCAGCACGCTGGTGATACCCGAGGTCGACCCGTCGAACGACAACCCGGTCAGCTCGGCGACCAGGGTGCCCACCGATGCGGCCACCCGGTCGGCGAAGCCGATGACGAGCAGCGGGACCAGCCACAACACCGGTGACCGGTAGGTCAGGATCAGCAGGACCGCGACGACCAGGGCCGTGACCGCCAACAATGTGATGTTCGCGCCGGAGAACGAGTTCGCGATATCGGCGCCGAACGCCGGGCCGCCGGTGACGTCGACGGTCAGATCGCTCGGTAGGCCGTCGGCGACCGCAGCGCGCAGTTCATCGACCCGATCGGTCAACGGGAAGCCGTTGAGCGTGCCGTCGATCCCCACCGGGGCGATCGCCGCCAAGCCGTCGGGCGCCGGTATCACCGGAGCGCCGATCTCCCCGAACGCCGGGTCGACGGCGACCGCGCGTTCCTGCGCCGCCGCCAGCGCATCCAGGTCGCTCGGCTCGAGGGTGCCGCCGTCCGGGCGGGCCGCGACCAGCACCACGGCCGCTTCGTCGGCGTCCGGGAAGGTCGCGGTGATCTCGTTGACCCGGGCGGACTCGG
Organism: Millisia brevis NBRC 105863; assembly: GCF_001552615.1. GTDB lineage: Bacteria > Actinomycetota > Actinomycetes > Mycobacteriales > Mycobacteriaceae > Millisia > Millisia brevis. The sequence continues at coordinate 477,824 of NZ_BCRN01000001.1, read as the reverse complement.
CCGACGCCGGCAGCGACGTCGGTGCCGACTCGGCGGACTCGTTCGCCCCGGCGAGGCCGATGATCGCGATGCCGGCGACGATCACCAGCAGGGCGACAACCCACCCTCGCTTCCCGGCAAGAACGGCGGCAATTCGGCTCAGGCTGTCGTCCGTCACGTGTGCAAAACTATCTCAGTCACTGAAGTATCGAGCGGGTGGCTGTGAGTGGGGATCCGGTGGACGCGTCGGCACGGCGGGATACGCGCGTGCGCATAGCCATGCGCGCGCAGACCCTGGTGTCGCTGGGCGACCGCATCGGCCGCAGCTTCGCCGCCGACCACGACCTCGGCGCCAACGACTTCCGCGCCCTGCTCGCGGTCCTGGTCGCCGAGCGTGAGGGGCGGCCGCTCACCCCGACCCAACTCGGCCGGGATCTGGGCCTGTCCTCGGCCGCGATGACCTACCTGGTCGAGCGCCTCGTGGCCTCCGGGCATCTGCTGCGCGAACGCGACAGCGCGGACGGTCGTCGGGTGATCCTGCGCTACGCCGACCACGGCTTCGAGGTTGCCGCCGGCTTCTTCGGCCCCCTCGGTGATCGCACCGCCGCGGCCCTCGAGGACGTATCGGAGGCCGACCTCGCGGTGGCGCTGCGGGTGATGGACCGGGTCACCGGTGCCTTCGCCGAGCACCTGCGCGATCTCGACGACAACCGAGCCGATCGTGCCCCGGCCGAGTGATCCGAAACCGGCCGCCGCAACGATCCGTCAGTTGACCAGGGAAGCCATGCGTTTGGCGATCATCTCGGTGGCGCGCTGCGGCGATAGCCGGGAGATTCGATCGAGCATCCTTGCGTCCTTGCCGACGATAACCCGGAACGCGCCCTTCTCGATGCCGTCGGCGATCTGGCGGGCGGCATCGGGGGCACTGGTCAGGCCGGCGGCCCTGTCTTCGCTTCCCTCTTGTCGGTTGCCCGGCACGGTTGCGCCCGAGTTTCCCACGATGTCGGTAGCCACCCCTCCGGGGATCACCGTGGTCACCGCAACGGAACTGTCTTGCAGTTCGGCGTACAGCCCTTCGGTGAACAGGGTGACCGCGGCCTTGCTCGCTCCGTAAATCGTCTGACCGGGCACCGGCGCCAACCCACCCATGCTGGAGACGTTGACCAGAGCAGCGGCGGGTCGCTCACGCAGCAGTGGCAGGAACGCGTGACAGGTGTGGATCACGCCCCAGAGATTGACGGCGACGACCCGCTCCATCTCCGGGTAGTCGAGGTCGACGAAGGGGACAAAATGCTGGATCACGCCCGCGACATTGACCAGGGCGTCCACCTGCCCGTGGGCCTGCACCACCAGGTCGGGAAGGGCCTCGACAGCGGCCCGGTCGGTGACATCCACGGGGTGAGTGCTCAGCCGGTCGCCGGCCGCGGCGAGGTCTGCGGTCTGCGCCAACGAGTCCGCACGCAGGTCCACCGCAGCGACCCGGGCACCGCGTCGCAACAGTTCCAGCACCAGCTGCTGCCCGATCCCGTTCCCGCCGCCGGTCACCACCAGGGTGCTATCAGCGATCTTCATGTCCATCCCTCACTTCGTGCCGTGCTTCCGACGGTCGAACACCGCGAGTACCCGCCGCATCATCGGGTGGAGCGAGCCCTCGATACGTCCTATTTCCGCTTTTGCGGAGTTGGCCGGCGGGCCACGGCTACGGATTCCGGGGTGTCGCCGAACACGTTCCACACAGCATCACCGAGGACCATGCGTCCACGGCGTTCCGCTCCCGCACGTCTTGTGCAACGCACGTGACCCCGACCGAATCGGCCGGGGTCACGTGAGGCGAGAGGATCAGGCGAGTTCCTTGGCGCGTTCCTCGAGCGGCGGGAGCTTGCGGGGGATCACGGCGTTCATGATCACCGCGGCGAACATCGCCGGGACGATGCCCGAGGTCAGCAGCAGGCGCACATCGTCCGGGATCGAGGCGATCGCGTCGTCGTTGACCAGCGACAGGCCCAGGCCCAGTCCCAACGACACCGCCAGGATCAGCAGCGCCCGGCGATCGAGCACCTCGTGGGCGATCACCTGGATACCGGCGGCGGCGACCATCGAGAACATCACCAGCACCGCACCACCGAGCACCGGGTAGGGGATGGTGCTGAAGATGGCGCCGATCTTCGGGATCAGGCCGGCGCACAGCAGCAGGCCACCGGCCATCGCGACCACCCACCGGCTGACCACCCCGGTCAGGGCGATCACGCCGGTGTTCTGGCTGAACGTCGTATTCGGCATCGCGGAGAACAGCGCGCCGAGCGAGGTGCCGATACCGTCGGCGACCACACCACCGCTGAGCTCGCGCGGCGTCGGGGAACGGCCGATGCCGGTCTTGGCCACCGCGGTCAGGTCACCGAGCGACTCGACGGAGCTGGCCAGCGCCAGCAGCACGATCGCGATGATCGCCGTCGTATGGAAGCTCAATCCGAATTCGAGCGGGGTGGGCACCATGAACCAACCGGCCTCGGCGATCGGCGTCAGGTCGACCATGCCCGCGAACGCGGCGACGATATAGCCGACGACCAGGCCCATCAGCACCGCGGCGACCGAGATGAAGCCCTTGCCGAACTGGCTGCAGATGATGATCACCAGGACCACCAGGCCGGCGATGGCGAAGTGGTGCCAGGCGCCGAGGGTGCCCGCCGCCCGGGCGGGTCCGCCGCCGGCGGCGTAGTCGATCGCGTTGGGGATCAGACTGATGCCGATGATCAGGATGATGATGCCGCAGACGAAGGGCGGGAAGAACTTCGCGATCCACCGCAGCGTGGTGCCGAAGAAGACCTGGAAGACACCGGCGATCAGCGCGCCGCCGAAGACGGCGGCCAGGCCGAATTCCTGCGCGATCGGAATCGCGATCACCAGGAAGGCGAAGCTGGTGCCCTGCATGACCGGCAGCCGCGCCCCGATCGGGCCGATGCCGATGGTCTGCAGCAGCGTGGTGATTCCGGAGATCACCATCGCCAACTGCACCAGCAGCGTCGTCTCCCCGGTCGCAAAACCGAGCGCGGTGGCGACCAACAGGGGTGGGGTGGCATTGCCGACGAACATCGCCAACAGATGCTGTACCGCCAGCGGGAAGGCGGTCGGTATCGGCGGCATGTCGTTGAGGCCGTACTTCGACGCCATGTTCTGGTCGTGTTCGTGCAGCGGGCTCTGCTGCGATGTCGGAGCGTTCATGGGTGTGCTCCTCGCTGTGCGTGAGTGGGACGCGGGGGTAAAGGCCGACATCTCACGCTAGGAGCGAGCAGTTATCTGGGTGTTTCGTCCGTTTTGCCGGAATGGCACGGTTCGGATATATCCGGACAGGGCCGTGACCTGCGTCTCGAGCGGCGGCGCCCGTCAGTCGTGCGGCAGCCGCACCAGCAGGGCACCCGCCTCGATCGAGCAGGTGAACTCCCGGACGTTCTCGATCAGATCGCCGTCGACGTCCAGGTTCTCCGGCGCCGGCAGCCGCACGGCGATGGTGCGACCCTGCATGTGGCGGACCGCGCGACGGGCCGAGCCGCCGGTGGTCGACCCGCGCCGCAGCCGACTGCCCACCAGGACGTGGGCGGCGACCTGGACCCACCCGAGCGGGCCGCTCGGGTGCAGGAAGGCGACGTCGAGCAGACCGTCGTCCGGCGTCGCGTCGGGCAGGACCGCGACATTGCCCTGCACGCTTCCACAGTTGCCGACCAGCACGGTGTGCACCCGCAGGGCGTGCGCCCGGCGGCGATCCATGCGGTAGCGGATCGTGCGATTCTCGCTCTGCCGCAGTGCGGTCGCGCCGGCCTTGACGTAGGCGATCCAGCCGACCTTCTTCTTGAGTGCGTCGTCCGTATTGGCCAACATGTCGGCGTCCAAACCGATTCCGGTCATCACCACGAAGGCGGTCGAGCTGCTCGACCCGTCGGCGAGGACCATCTCGACCGTGCCGACGTCGAGCGGTCGGTCCGTGCCGGAGAAGGCGATGTCGATCGCGGCCGCCGGATCGTCCAGAGGCAGTCCGAGGTTGCGGGCCAGCAGGTTTCCGGTACCCGCCGGCAGAATCGCCATCGGTACGTCGCCGCCGCGCAAACCCTCCGCGACCGCCCGCACCGTGCCGTCACCACCGGCGGCGATCACCACCGACGCCCCCTCGTCGACGGCCTGCCGGGCCATCGCGATCCCCGGATCGTCCTCGGTGGTCTCGATCCACCGGGTGGACCCGAATCCGGCGCCGGCCTCCGCCGCGGCGACCACCGCCTCGAGTTCGGCGCGGTCGACCTTCGTCGGATTGTGCACAACGGCGGCATATCCCGACGAGAGGGCCGAGTCCGAGGCGCTCCCCGCGTCGGACGCCGGGCCCGCCTCGGTCGCGTGCGTCGAGTCGGACACGGGGACGGAATCGGTCATGCGGACATCCTGGCACGTGGATCCGCCTATTCTCGGAGCAATGACGACCACGCTCGACGACCCCGCGGTCCGTTCGTTCCTCGAGACCGGTACGCGCACCGGAAAGTTGGCGTATTTGTCCGCCTCCGGTCACGCTTTGGTCGCCCCGGTCTGGTTCATCCTCGACGGCGACGACATCGTCTTCAACACCGGCAAGGACACCGCGAAAGGCCGCTCGATCCTGAGGGATTCGCACGTGACCCTGGTGGTCGACCTCGAGGAGCTGCCCTACGCCTTCGTCCAGGTCCAGGGTGACGCGACGGTCAGCGAGGACCCGGCCGAGCTGATCGACACCGCCACCCGCATCGCGGCACGCTACGTCGAGCCCGGCAAGGCCGAGGAATACGGCAGGCGCAACGGTGTTCCCGGCGAATTGGTGGTGCGCGTCCACCCGACCAAGGTGATCGCGGCGCTCGACGTCACCGCCTGACGCGGCCTCAGGCGCCGGCCGGCAGCAGCGTTCGGATCGTTTCGGTCGGCACGACCGCCCAGCCGAAGACCAGGGCGGCTGCGGTGCACACCAGCACGAATGTGGCGAGCCACAGCACCCGCGGTACCCCGGTGATGCGGGCGAGCACGCGAGCGTCGTTGTCGCCGGAACGATCCCGTGCGGCGACGACCACATGCCGCCAGGCGCCGACGATCAGCACCGCCGCCGTCGTCGCCAACACCAGGATCTGCAGGCCGTCGTTGCGGAACCACCACAACGCGGCCAGCCCGGCGAAGACCCCGATCGTCACCAGCGCGGTCAGCCCGGAGCGGATGCGGATCATCGCGATCAGCAGGACCACCATCATCACCGCGATGATCGGTGCTGCCCACCCGGCGGCAGCCGCGGCGATCAACCCGGCCCCCACCAGCGCCGGCGCCGGATAACCCGCCCACAGCGTCGCCACCAGACCCGGGCCGCGGGAGCGTCCGACGGTGATCGCATGCCCGGACGCGTCCCCGCGCAGTACGAATCCGGTGAACTTGCGGCCGACCAGGATGCCGACCATCGCGTGGCCCAATTCGTGCACCAGCGTCACGCCCAGCCGAGCGACCCGCCACAGCGGCCGCACCGACACGATCACCAGCGCGATCGCACAGATCACCAGAATCTGTGGGACGGACGGTGTCACCGCGTCCCCGGGAATCAGTCGGGCGATCAGCTCGTTCTCCACGGCCCGCAGTGTAGGTGGCCAACCTGTGGATGCCGCTCGCCGCGAGAATGGTCGCGGTCGGCCGGCCCGCTCGCGAGGCCGAACCAGGAGACCACCCCGCCGAGGGCGAGCAACGCCGCACAGATCAGCAATGCCCGGTGATATCCGCTGGTCAGGACTACCGGGTCGCTGTACGCGCGGGCGGTGAGCCCCACGATCGCCGGCAGGGCGGCCACCGACAGCAGGCTGCCGGTGCGGGCCACCGCATTGTTGACCCCGCTCGCCACCCCGGCCAGGTGGTTCGGAGCGGCGGCCAGCACCGCGGCGGTCAGGGGCGACACCAGCGCGGTCAGACCGAGGGCGAAGATCAGCATTCCCGGGAAGACGGCGGTCCAATAGGGCGCGGGCGATCCCACCGACGCCAGCAGCACGACACCGAGCGCGCAGATCAGCGGCCCGACGGTCATCGGCAGCCGCGGCCCGGTCCGGGCGGCCAGCACCGCCATCCGCGAGCTCAGCAGCAGCATCACCACGGTGATCGGCACCGCCGCGACCCCGGCGAGCAGCGGGCTATAGCCCGACGTCACCTGCAATTGCAGGACCAGGAAGAACATCACCGCCGAGAGCGCCGCGTACACCAGGAAGGTCATCGCATTGGCCGCGACGAAGACCCGGGAGCGGAACAGGATCGCCGGCAGCATCGCGCCCGGCCGGCGCTGCGCCGCCACGAATCCGACCGTGGCCGCAAGGGACGCCAGGGCGAGGCCGATCGCCGCGGGAATCGGGATATCGCGCCAGGAGGTCAACAGATAGGTGGCGCCCGCGAGGGCCACGACGCCGCAGACCGCGCCGATGATGTCGAGGTCGCCGCGCGCCTCGCTGTCCCTCGAGTCCGGCACCCACAGGCACAGCACCAGGACCAGCGCACAGAGCGGCAGGTTGATCGCGAAGATCCACCGCCACCCGGCGTTGTCGATCAACCACCCGCCGAGCAGCGGACCCATCGCGGAGGCCACCCCGGAGACGCCGGCCCAGGTGCCGATCGCCGCGGCCCGATCCTGTTCGCGGAAGCTGCCCTGGATGATCGCCAGTGATCCGGGTGTCAGCAAGGCGGCGAAGACGCCCTGGAGGATGCGGGCGGCGACCAGGATCTCGACCGTCGGGGCGATCGCGCAGAGCCCACCGGCGACCGCGAAGCCGGCGACCCCGAGCACGTACATGCGGCGGCGGCCGAAGCGGTCGCCGAGCGCCCCGCCGACCAGGATCAAGGCGGCCAGGCTGAGCATGTAGCCGTTGATCACCCATTGCAGGGCGGCCAGGCCGGCGCCGAGGTCGCGGCCGATCGAGGTGACCGCGATGTTGACGACCGTCCCGTCGAGCATCGCGATACCGGTGCCGAGGGTGACCGCCGTCAGGGTCAGGCGGCCGCGCGTCGACGACCGAGCGAGCAGGCCCGGATTCCGCTCCACCGCCCCGACCCTATGCCCCGTCGGGGCGGTCCGTACCGTCCGCGGCGCAATCGGTCATCACCCGACCGAGCTGCTGCGCGGCCCGATCGTCGACGCCCTCGATTCGCGTCCGGACGCGCCGGTGGGGTGCTCGGGAGCGGGCTGCCCGTAGCGCACGGTGTTGCCGTGGCCGGCCTGCCCGAACACTCCGATGCGGTCAGTCGAGGACGGCGCCGCCGAGGTTGATCGGGCTGTCGACGATATTGCCGATGATGCCGCGCAGCACGTTCTCGCCGGACTCCTTGCGCAGCGAGGCGTACCAGGATTCGGTGAGGTCGCCGCCGTAGTCGTGGGTCTCCTCGCCGCGCTTGCGGGCCTTGAGGACCAGGTCGGCGGCGCGATCGGTGCGACTGTGCTCGTACCGCTTGAGGGTGTCCTCGATGCTGATCGTGTTCGAGCCGAGCATGATCGACAGCACGAAGGTGTCCTCGAGGGCCGAGCAGGCGCCCTGGCCGATATCGGGTGCGGTGTTGTGGGCGGCGTCGCCGAGGATCGCGACGCGACCCTTCACCCAGGTGTGGAAGGGGTCGATATCCCAGATCTCCACCCGGTTGAACGACACCGCGGGGTCGATCGAGTCGAGCAGCGCCTGCACCCCGCCGGTCCAATGGCCGAACGCCTCGCGCAGCGGGGCGATGCCCTCCGACTTGTCGTAGGGCAGGCCGTCGGGCTGCGGGACGTCGACGAAGAAGTAGAAGCGGTCGCCGGCCACCGGCATCACGGCGGCGCGCTTGCCCTCGCCGACGTAGGTGGTCCACCGGTCGAGCGGCCCGACGCGCGGGTCGGCGGCCACCAGCCCGTTGAAGTTGGTGTAGCCGGAGTACTTGCGCTCGATGCCGCCGCCGGTGACGTAGTCGCGGGTGATCGAATTGGCACCGTCCGCGCCGATCAGCAGGTCGCAGGTGGCGGTCTCCCCATTGGCGAAGGTGACCGTGACCTCCTCGCCGTCGTCCTCGATGCCCACCATCTTCATGTTCAGGTGGATCTTGTCCAGACCGAAGGTCTCCATCAGCAGCATCTGCAGGTCGGCGCGGGCGACCGGGTAGGGGCGCTGGCCGGTGCGCTCGGTCACCGGGGCGAGGCTGAAGGCGCACATCGTTTCACCGGTGAGCCCGTCGACGTAGGACATCGTGTCCATCAGGCCGCCCAATTCGGCGACCTGCTCGCTCAGGCCGAGCCAGTTGAGCACCTTGACGCCGTTGGACCACAACGACAGCGCCGCCCCGACCGGCTTGTTCTCGCGCATCCGGTCGTAGATCGTGACCTCGTGCCCCAGACGCGCGAGGGCGATTCCCGCGCTGGCACCGCCGATACCCGCTCCGATGATGATGATCCGCATGGGTCCGAAGCTAGGTCGCGTCCGTAACGTCGCTGTTGCCTGCCGGTGCCCGTTCGCGTGAACGCGCGGATATATCGGCCGAACCAGCACGGATGGACGCCGAAGGGTCGGGCATCCACCCCCGGGTGGTTGTGTTCGACCCGATCGGGCCGCAAGGTGTGACCCATGACTCCTTCAGCACCGCAGGACGCCACGACGCCGCGCGACCCGGCCCGCCGGATGGTCGCCGAGGTGGTGATCGACGCATCCCCGGAGCAGGTGTGGACCGTGCTGACCGATCTGCGGGTGCTCGCCGACGCCAGCCCCGAGCTGGTGACGATGGTGCCGCTGCGGCCCGGCGGACTGCGGGCCGGGCAGCGCTACGTCGGCATCAACCGCCGCGGGGTCGTCTTCTGGCCGACCCTCAACCGCGTCGATGTGGTCGAGGCGCCGCAGCAGCTCGTCTGGACGACCACCACCAGCGCCTCGCAGTGGGGTTTCACCCTCGAGCCGCAGGGGTCGGGGACCCGTGTCGTGCAGACCCGAACCACCAGCAAGCCGCTCGGCGGGTTCTCGGCGCTGTTCTCGAAGGTTCTGCTCGGTGGGGTCGGCTCGCACGCCGACGAGCTCGAGGACGGCATGGGCACGACCCTCGACCATCTGCGGGTGGTCGCCGAGGTGGGGCGCACCGTCTGACCGGTCCCCGGCTGTTGTCGAGGCGGACGGACGGGCGCACCCCCGGGCGGCCCGGCGCCGAGCCGCCCGGACGTCAGCCCTTGCGCAGGATGTAGCGCTGCACCTTTCCACTGGGCGTCTTCGGCAGCGCCGGGACGAAGTGCACGCTGCGCGGATAGGCGTGCGCGGCGAACTTGCTCTTCACCAGCTGCTGCAGGTCGGTCTCGAGCTGATCGCTGCCCTCGACACCGTCGCGCAAGACGACGAAGGCCTCGAGGACCTCGCCGCGCAGCTGATCGGGCAGCCCCACGACGGCGGCCTCGATGACGTCCTCGTGCATGACCAGCACCGATTCGACGTCGAACGGCCCGATGCGGTAACCGGCCATGATGATGACGTCGTCGTCGCGGGAGCTGAAGAAGTAGTGCCCCTCCTCGTCGGTGCTGCCCGCGTCACCGGTGACGTACCACCGGCCGTCCGCGGTGAACCGCTCCTTCGTCTTCTGCGGGGCGTCGACGTACCCGGTGAACCACATCAGCGGTGAGTTGTGGGTATCGATGGCGACCCGACCGGCGGTGCGCGGCGGCGCCGGTTCGTCGGTGTCGTCGAGCAGGACCGCACACGACCAACCCGGCAGCGGCCGACCCATCGAGCCGGCGGGCACATCCTCGCGCATGCCGTCGGCCCAGGCGTTGACGATGAACATCCCGTGCTCGGTCTGCCCGTACTGGTCGCGCACCTCGACACCGAGCGTCGCACGCGACCACGCCACCACATCGGGCGTCAACGGTTCACCCGCCGACGAGGCGCGCCGCAGGGTCACCCCCTTCGGCACGGGCCCGGTGTCGGCGCGCAGGGTGCGGTAGACCGTCGGGGCGGCCGCGAAGTTGGTGACGCCGAAGGTGTCGAGCACCTTCCAGGTCAGCGCCGCCGAGAACCCGGCGTGCAGCAGCAGACTGCGGGTGCCGGTGGCCAACGGCCCGAGCAACGCGTAGTAGAGCCCATACGCCCAGCCCGGGTCGGCGGCATTCCAGAACACGTCGTCCGGGCGCACGTCGAGCCCGAATTCCATGTACCCGTGGAACGACGCCAATGCCCGCAGCGGCACCGGCACACCCTTCGGGGTACCGGTGGTGCCGGAGGTGAACAGCTGCACCAGCGGTCCATTCGAGCCGATTGTCACCGCGGCGCCCGCCGGATCGTCGGCCGCGTGCGCGGCGAGCAGATCCGCCAGCTTCAGCTGATCCTCGGACTCCGGGGTGCCGGCCGCGACGATCACCCGCCACGGCGGGTCGGCGGGGATGTCCTCACTCGGCGCGAGTTTGCTCAGCTGGTTGCGGTCCGCGACGACGACCTTGGCCCCGGACGAGGTCAGCCGGAACGCGATCGCGGGGGCCGCGAACGCGGTGAACAGCGGAACGTGCACCGCCCCGCGCCGCCAGATACCCAGCAGCGCCACCACCAGCTCCGCGGACTTGCCCATCAGGGTGGCGACGCAGTCACCCTGTTCGACCCCGAGATCGGCGAGCGCCGCGGCGAACTTCGTCGACTCGGCGCGCAGCTCGCCGTAGGTCAGGTCGCGGGAGGACAGGTCGTCCTCGATCACCGTGAAGGCGACGGCCTCGGCGGGATGCCGATCGCACAGCAGTTCGGCGGCGCAGGCGTCGGTGGTGTCGTACTGATCCAGCAGTTCCGCCACCCGTGCGTCGGTGTTCCGAACCATCGAGTTCGCCTCCTTGTGTACTCGGGCTCCAACTGCAGCCATTCTCACCGAGTCCGGCAAATCGGGTGGCCCTTTCGTGCAGAGCCGGGGCGATGGCCGGTGGTCAGTCGCCCAGTTCGGTGCGCCAGGCGGAGGGGCCGGACCTGCCCGCGCGGTAGCTGTCGAGCGGCACCTTGTCCGCCCGCCAGGCGTCGAGGAACCGGTTCGACGATGCGCCAACTGTCCACCGCCGCGTCCCCGCGGACGGTCAGACTGGGTGAGCCGTCGAGGACCGCGCCGAGCACCTCGCCGTAGGGCGGCAGCGCACCCGGCGCCAACTCCGCCTGCAGGTCGACCACGTCCAGCTGGAACGGATCGCCCGGACCGTTGACGTTGGTGGTGATCACCACGCCGGCCGGATCGGAGAAGCCGACGCGAATCTGCTCGGGCTCGGCCTTGCCCCGGAATCCGGTCGGTACCCGCGGCGGCGGCTTGAGGGTGACGATCAGCTCCTTGCGAACCGCACCGATCGCCTTGCCCGAACGCAGCAGGATCGGCACACCCCGCCACCGCCACGTATCGACCTCGAGCAGCACCTCGGCGAGCGTCTCGGTCTTGCGGGAGGCATCGACACCCGGCGACGACGCATAGGACTGCAGTTTCCGGCCGTTGATCGTGCCGCCGGTGTATCGGGCGCGCCGACTGTAGGTGACCGGGTCGTCGCCCCAGACGTGCGTCGCCCGCAGGATCTCCGAGGTGCGGTCCCGCAGATCGTCGGCGCCCAATGTCGGCGGTGGCTCCATCGTGGTCAGGGCCAACACCTGCAGGAGGTGGGACTGGATCATGTCCATCAGGGCGCCCGCGGTGTCGTAATAGCCGGCGCGACCCTCGAGGCCGAGATCCTCGTCGAAGACGATCTCGATGCGGGCGACGTGTTCGGAGGAGAACAGCGGCTCGTACATGCGGTTGCCGAAGCGCAGACCCAGCAGGTTCAGCACCGTCGACTTGCCGAGGAAGTGGTCGATCCGGAAGATATGGTTCTCCGGAACAAGTTGCAGCAGAAGCTCGTTGAGATCCGTGGCCTCGGTGGAGTTGGTGCCGAAGGGCTTTTCGAGGGCCAGCTTGGTCTGCCGCGACAGCCCGACCTCCGTCAGCGCCCGACAGGCCCGCATCGTCACCGCCGGCGGCAGCGCGAAGAACAGCGAGATCGGTCCGGACGCGCGCGCCAGCACCGTGCGCAGGTCGTCGGCGTTGGTGACATCGGCCTGCAGATAGAAGCTGTCCGCGATCACCTTGCGCAGCGAACGGCTGCGGGTGGAGGCGAAGGCCTCCGTGATCCGGTCGGTCCACTGCTGTTCGCTCCACGCCTCGCGACCGACGCCGATGATCAGCAGATCGCGTTTCGGCTCGTCGGCCAACAGTTTCCCGACGCCGGGCAGCAGCAGCCGTGCGGTCAGGTCGCCGGTGGCGCCGAAGATGATCAGGGTGTGTTGTCCGGACGAACCCGTACGCCGGGTGGACGACCCCCGTCGTGTGGCCCGCGTCGTCGTTGCCATGTGCCCAGCCTGCCACCGCCATCGATCGTGCGCCGGGCACTCGACGGGCGTGTCCGGCGACCCGGAACGCAGTGGTATCCCCGACCGCGCGGCCGGTCAGCTCAAAGGGATGCCGGCGTTGCCCTTGCCCTGCTGGTAGGTCGCGGACAACTCGTCGTACAGCTCGCCGATCGTCCGCACCCGGGCGATCAGATCGGGTTCGCCCGAGGCGCTGACCTGTTCGGCAAGGTTGATGCTGGTGAAGTACTCGTTGACCCGGTTGTACAGATCCCGGCCGGGCGCCGGCGCATCCCGGTCCGGATCGGGTACCGCGTAGACGCCCTTGAGGATCTGGATGTCGTACGGGATCGCGAAGCTCTCGGCCGAATCGGTATGGCTGAACAGGTAACCGAAGACGTCGAAGCCCGACCAGGTGATTCCGCTCAGGCACAGCGAGCAGGGCTCGTGGGTGCAGAGGAAGTAGCACTCCTTCGGGTCCGGGCGCTCGCCTGCGGGCAGCTCCCAGAACCGCTTGATCGCATGAATCTCGCCGTGCCACAGGGGATTCTGCGTCTCGTTGTTGGTCTCGGCGACCACCAGCGACAGGTCGGACTTGCGCAGGATCGCCGCACCGAAGAGCTTGTTGCCGGAGACGACACCCTTCGCAGTCAGCGGAGCGATGTCCTTCTCGATCACGTCCAGCAGCCGATTGAGCTCCGCGGTCGTCGTCATGGCGCCACCCTAGGCGCGGCACGTTACGTCCCTGTCTCGCCACGGTGACCGGGCCCGACCCGCATCGCTTCGACATGCACCCCGGCCGACCACAGGCGAGGATCGACGAGGCGCACACGACGGCAGCGAAGGAGTCGGCATGCGGCTGACCAGCCACGGGTACACGATCGCATTGCCCGATTGGATCGACGACGAACTGTCCGACGTCCCCGACACGATCCCCGACGTCGCCGACCGTATGGCCCTGGTGCATCGGCTCGCCGACCGCAACTGGCGCGAGGGCAACGGCGGTCCTTTCGCGGCGCTGGTCGCCGAATCGGAGACCGGGCGCATCGTGTCGGTCGGGGTCAACGTGGTGCTCGGGTCCGGGGTCTCCTCCGCCCACGCCGAGGTCACCGCCCTCGGCACCGCGCAGCGCGCCGTCGGCTCCCGTGACCTCGGCGGACCGGGGATGCCGGCCCACGAACTGGTCGTCAACTGGCGGCCCTGCGTCCAGTGTTACGGCGCGACGATGTGGTCCGGGGTGCGCGGGCTGATCGTCGCCGGCTCCGGCCCGGAGCTCGAGGAGATCACCACCTTCGACGAGGGTCCGATGGTCGCCGACTGGGCCGAACAGTTCGAACGGCGCGGCATCCGGGTGGTCGACGGAGTGCTGCGCGAGGAGGCGCTCGAGGTATTTCGGGCCTACCGCACCGGCGTCGATCGGGACGGTGTCGTCGTCTACAACGCCCGCGGTGGCTGACCGCGTGACCGGGATGGGGATGCGATGAGAACCGAGAACGACCGCGCCGGCAGCTACGGCTCGACCCTCTCGATCGAACCCGGTGGCTCCGAACCGGTCCCGGAATCCCAACGGCACGGACATCCGTCTCAACTGCTGTGGACCTGGTCGTCGCCGAATATGGAGTTCGCGACGATCTTCGTCGGCGCGCTCGGCGTGCTCTACTTCGGATTGGGCCTCGGCCAGGCGATCCTGGCGATCCTGCTGGGCAATGTGCTGGCGAGCCTCGCGCACGGGGTGCTCTCCGCGCTCGGTCCGCGATCCGGTCTGGCGCAGATGATGCAGAGTCGGCGGGCCTTCGGGTACCGCGGCAATCTGCTGCCCGCCGGGCTCAACGCGGTGCTGCTCGGCGCCGGGTGGTTCGCGGTCAACGCCTCCAGTGGGGCGCTGGCATTCTCGGAACTGACCGGCTGGAGCACAGTACTGTGCCTGGTGCTCGCGGCTACGGTGACCTGTCTGCTGGCCGTCCTCGGACACAACATGATTCAGCTGTTCGAGCGGTATGCCTTCCCGGTTCTGGTGGTCTTCTTCGCGATCGGCATCGTCATCGTGTTGACCCGGGCCGACTGGACCGATCCGGGCGACCCGGTGCCGGGGGCCTTCTGGATCGCCGTCGGCGCCTCCTTCGGATATACCGCCGGGTGGACACCGATGGCCGCGGACTACTCGCGATACTTCCGACCCCGGGACTCCCGCGCCGCCGGAATCTACGCGGCGGTGGGGGAATTCGTCTCCTCGACGATCATGCAGATCGCCGGCGCCGCCGCGGTCACCGCCGTCGGGGTGAGCCTGTGGAACCTCGACAACCCCACCTCCTCCTATGCGGGCCTGCTGCCCGTCTGGTTGGGGGTGCTCACCTTGATCGCGATCTGCCTGGGCTCGACCTCCGCCAATGCCCTGAACCTCTACTCGAGCGCCCTGTCCTTCGCGGCCCTGGGCATCGAGTTCTCCACCCGCTTCCTGCGGGCGATCCTCGCCGTCGCCGTCGCGGTGGTCGGCACGATCATCGCGGTGATCGGACTGTCCAATATCGGTACCTTCCAGAACTTCCTGCTGGTGATGGCCTATTGGATCGGCCCGTGGTTGGGGGTGATGTTCGCGAACCTGTGGTTGTGCCGGGTCACCGACGACCCTGCGGTGTACACCGCACGGACGTATCGGAACCCGGCCGGACCGGTGGCGATGGCGGTGGGCGCCGTGCTGTCGATCTGGCTGCTGTCCAATCAGTCGTTCTACGTCGGTCCGGTGGCAGAGCGGTGGCCGCATATCGGAGACCTCACTTTCCTGGCCGGGTTCGTGATCGCGTTCGGGTTGACGGCTGGGCTGCATCGTTTCTGGGGCCATCCGAGTCGGCGCGATGTGCTCCCGCCCGCCGCCGATTCGCGATCCGCCGCCGGTTCGCAGCCGGTCGATGGGTGACAGTCGATCATCCGAAGTCGAATGACGCACACCCGAATTCCACAGATTGCGGGGGTGTCATGAGTTATCCACAGATTGCGGTTTGGGCGTTCCCGGTAGCCGTGGAGCCGGTAAAATCGAACGCATGTGCGAATCGGGGGATGTGGGCGTCGACGACGTTCGGCGATGGGTACGGATGCTGTCCGCGGCCGGCGGACCTGCCGATGTGGCCGAGAGGATCGATCTGATCCGCGGGCTCGAGCGGTTGGTCTGTGCCGCCGCCGGTCTTCAGGCGCAGGTCGCGGCGGATTTCGATCGTGCCGAACGCGTGGAAGCAGTGGCCGCCGGCGTGCCGGAGGACCGGCGCGGGCGGGGGATCGCCGCCCAGATCGGGCTCGCCCGCCGCGAATTCCCGCATCGGGTCGATCGCGTTGTCATGGCCGGTGTCGCCGACGCCGCTCGATCGCGGCCCACCGGGTCCGTGGCGGTGAATGTGGTGGTGTCGGACCGTGCGCTGTTCGGAGACTGCTCCGATCCCGCATTCGTCGACGGCTACGGCCCGGTACCCGCGGATCTGGCCCGTGACCTGGTCCATCGCGCCGGTTCCGCCGGACTCGCTCGACTGCGCAAGGTGTACTCGGTGCCCGAGTCGGGCGCGGTGGTCACCATGGATCGGTGCACGCGCCTGTTCCCGAAGGACCTGGCCTCACTGATCCGGATCCGGGACCGTATCTGCCGAACGCCCTACTGCGACGCTCCGATCCGACACATCGACCACGTCCAACCCGCCGCGGACGGTGGCGCTACGTCGCTCGCCAACGGCCAGGGGCTCTGTGTGGCGTGCAACCACGTCAAGCAGGCCCGGAACTGGCATACCCGCGGTCGGATCGGGCCGTCGGGCAGACATGGAAGCGTGATCACCACTCCCACCGGACACCGGTATGCCGGTGAGGCGCCACCGGTGGCGAATCCGGCTGCTGCTTTCCAGTCCTTTTCGAAGCCACGCAGCATGGCCGGATAGACGCGTCCCCCGCATGTGTACCGTCGTGGCGCTATCCGTCCTCGCCGGTGGGTCGACGGCCGATGTGCACGGACTTGACCGCGAGTAGGAAGAGGTCGGAGCGCAGGTCGATTCCCTCGGGATCGGTCGGATCGATCAGCCGATCGAGGGTCGCGAGGTCCTCGGCGTCGAGGGTGTCGGCCATGCCGGCGCGGGTCCGCTCGAGCCGATGCCGCAGCCACGCGCGGACGTCGTCGGTCGCCGGGCGGTCGATCAGGACGTTGCTGGTGCGGGTGTCGACGAGACCCGCCTGCCGCAGCAGAGCCGGCCAATCCTCGACGGCGCGAACCGTCCCCGGCAGGTCCGCGCGCATGTTCTGGAAGCCGTCGGTGACCGCGGTGTCCAGGCGAGCCTGCAGACCGGGCCTGCCGAAGCCGATATCGCGCGGCAGCCAGCGGGGGGACAGGCCACCCTCGACGATCGCGATCGTGCCGCCCGGGCGCACCCGCTGCGCCAGCCGGCGCAGGGCGTCGAGCTGGTCGCCGACATGGTGGACGACCTGCGCGGACCAGATCAGATCGGCCTCGGGGAGGGTCGACAGGTCCTCCGGGAACTGCGCCTCGATCGTGGTGAGGTCGAGCCCGGCGTCGCGGGCGGATCGTTCGGCGTGATCGAGCAGCGCGCGGGCACCGTCGACCGCGATGACCTCGGCGTTCGGCCACATCCGGGCGAATTCGAGGGCCGCCCAGCCGGTGCCGGAGCCGACGTCGAGCACCCGCGCCGGCGACAGGTCGAGCGGGCCGAGCGCCTCCACGGGATAGGGACCGAAGGCTCGCGCTTCGACGTCGATCATCTCCGCCGCGGCGTTCCAATCGAAGTCGCCGAGGCTCGCCTTGCCGTGGTGATGCCCGTGGCTACCGGACTGATGTCCCCGCTCGCCGGACTCGGATCCGTGGTGGTGGTCGCCGTGCCGGTGGGTGGTCGCTGCGTCGGTGTCGCTCATGCCTCGACTGTGCTCCCCGCCGGACGCAGCGGCAAGCGTTCATGCTGATCCGGCAAACCCCGCGTTGGATGGTCGAATCGGAATCGTGCGGATTGGAATCCTTCACCGAATCGGCCGGACCGGGTTTCCTCGATAGAGGCGCACAGGCGCCGGTCGACCGCAGATGTCGTCGACGGATACCGAGGAACGGAAACGGGCCCATGACGACGACGCGCGCATACGCACGAGTCCGTGGTCGATGTTCCGTACCGGTCCACCGCGCCCTTCCGCGTTCCTGACCTGCAGCGCTGCGCCCCCGGCGCCCCCAACCTGCAGCCCCACCTCCCACCGCGACGAAACCGTCGCCGGTCCGGGATCCGCACCGCCACCCACCTTGGTTCGCCGCTCCCCGCTGCGCGCCGACCGCCCCTCGTGTCGTCCGAAAGGTCGCCCATGACCGCCTCGCTCACCTCCGACCGCAGCCCTGCGGCCGAGCCGCCCGATACC
This sequence comes from Millisia brevis NBRC 105863, assembly GCF_001552615.1. Lineage (GTDB taxonomy): Bacteria > Actinomycetota > Actinomycetes > Mycobacteriales > Mycobacteriaceae > Millisia > Millisia brevis. Next base: position 460,110 of record NZ_BCRN01000001.1, on the reverse strand, counting down.
CAGCCCGAGGCGTTCACGATCGTCGAGCGTCGCCCGATCGGCCGGTGGATCGCGTCGATCATCGTGCTGATCCTGCTCGCCCAGGTGATCAACGGGCTGTTCACCAACCCCAACTTCGACCTGGGCACCTTCGCATCGTTCCTGCTCAGCGACTCGATCGTGCGGGCCGTCGGCACCACCCTGCAGCTGACGCTGATCGCCGGCGTCCTCGGCTTCCTCGGCGGCATCGTGCTCGCGCTCGGTCGACTGTCCAAGAGCCCGCTGCTCAGCTCGGCCAGCTGGACCTTCGTGTGGCTCTTCCGGTCGGTACCGCTGCTGGTCCAGGTGCTCTTCTTCGGCTTCCTCGGCGCGCTCTACGCGCAGATCAGCATCGGTATCCCGTTCGGCCCGATCTTCCACAGCTGGGATACCCGCGACCTGATCGCCCCGTTCGTGGCCGGCGCGATCGGCCTCACGCTGCACCAGGCCGCCTACAACGCCGAGATCATCCGCTCGGGCATCCTGTCGGTGGACTCCGGTCAACTCGAAGCGGCCTCCGCGCTGGGCATCCCGCGCGGCAAGCAGTTCAGGCTGATCATCTTCCCGCAGGCGATGCGCACGATCGTGCCGCCGGCGGTCAACCAGATCATCGACCTGCTCAAGGGCACCTCGGCGGTCTTCGTCCTGGCGATCCCCGACCTGTTCTACCAATCGCAGGTCATCTACGGCCGCAACGGCCGCATCATCGCGCTGCTGCTGGTCGCGACCGTTTGGTACATCTTCCTGACCGCCGTGCTGTCGATCCTGCAGTACTACGTCGAGCGCTACTTCTCCAAGGGCTCGGCCCGGAATCTCGAACCCACCCCCAGGCAGCGGATCGTCCGCGCGGTGCGGGCATGGCGCCTGCGTCGGGAGGTCACCGCGCAACCGAAGGACGCCACGTCATGACCACCGCCGACCCGACAACCACCGATCCCACCACGACCGATCCGATCGCCGTCGACGAGACCACGACGGTCCCCGCCCCCGAACCGACCCGCACACCTCGGGTGCGCATCCGCGGACTGCGGAAGGCGTTCGACGACAAGGAGATCCTGCGCGGCATCGACCTCGACGTGCGCGCCGGCGAGGTCGTCGCGATCATCGGCCCCTCCGGCAGCGGCAAGTCGACCCTGCTGCGCACGATCAACCATCTCGAGCGGCCGACCACCGGCCTGGTGCGCATCGACGGGGAGATCATCGGCTATCGGCAGTCCGGTACGAAGCTCTACGCGCTGCCCGAGGCGGCCATCCTGCGGCAGCGCTCGAAGATCGGCTTCGTCTTCCAGCACTTCAACCTCTTTCCGCACCTGACCGCCCTCGAGAATGTCAGCCTCGCCCCGATCCACGCCAAGGGCCTCCAGCAGACCGAGGATGTCCGCCGCCAAGCCCGTGACCTGCTCGAACGAGTCGGGCTCGGCGACCGGGTGGACCACTATCCGCGTCAGCTGTCCGGCGGCCAGCAGCAGCGGGTGGCGATCGCGCGGGCGCTTGCCCTGCAACCGGAGCTGATCCTGTTCGACGAGCCGACCTCGGCGCTCGACCCGGAACTGGTCGGTGAGGTGCTCGACGTGATCGCCGACCTCGCCCGCGAGGGTCGCACGCTGATCATCGTCACCCACGAGATCGCCTTCGCTCGCCGGGTCGCCGACCGCCTGATCTTCATCGACGACGGGCGCATCCTCGAATCAGGTCCGCCCGCAGAGGTTCTCGACAATCCGCAACACGACCGTACCCGCGAGTTCCTCTCCCGGGTTCTGTAGTTTCCCGCACGCTTCGATCGAAAGGTGTTCACACCCATGTCCGTACGTTCGACGACCGGACCGCGTCGGTTCGGTCTCGCCGCCCTCGCCTTCGCCGCGGTGCTGCTGTCCGCGGCCTGCGGTGAGGGGCAGGTCTCCGGCGGCACCGCCGGGTCCGCCGACACCGGTTCCGGGACACCGACACTCAACGTCACCTCCCAGCAGGATCGCATCACCGCCGCACCGGTGGCGGCGATCGCGGACCTGGTACCGCAGGAGATCCGCGACCGTGGTGTGCTGCGGGTGGGTATCGGATCGGGGCCGGGCGCGCCGCCGTTCTCGTTCACCGCCGAGGACGACAACACCACCTGGATCGGCGACGAGATCGACATCGCCCACATCATCGGCAATGTGCTCGACCTCGAGGTCGAAACCGTGCCGTCGTCGTGGGAGGGCCTCTTCCTGGGCATCGACTCCGGCAGCACCGACGTGGGCATCTCGAACATCACGGTCACCGAGGCCCGCAAGGACCTCTACGACTTCGCGACCTACCGCAAGGACAACCTGGCCGTCGAGGTTCCGGAATCCGACGATTGGACCTGGAACAGCTACGAGGACTTCGCCGGCCGCAACGTCGCCGTCGGCTCGGGTACCAACCAGGAGGCGATCCTGGTCCAGTTCTCCAAGGACCTCGAAGCCGAGGGCAAGGACCCGATCAACATCAAGTACTACCAGGATCAGACCGCGGTTTACGGCGCGCTGTCCTCGGGTCAGATCGACGCCTACTTCTCGCCCAACCCGATCTCGGCCTTCCACGTCCTGCAGGTCGGGGGCACACCGGCGGCCACCAAGATCATCGGCGAATACTCCGGCGCCGGTGGTGACCTGCAGGGCCTGATCGGCGCGACCGTTCGCAAGGGCAATCCGCTGCTCGAGCCGCTCAACGAGGCGATCAACTCGCTGATCGCGACCGGCGAGTACCAGCAGGTCCTCGAACGGTGGAATCTGCAGGGAGAGGCGGTCGAAACCTCGGAGATCAACCCGCCCGGACTGCCGCGCGAGCTGAGCTGACGCGGTAGCCGCACAGCCCAGTCGAACCCCCACCCCCGAAGCACGGTCGTCCGAAGCGAGGAATCAACGATGAGCAGCGGAGTCGGGGAAATCCTGGCCGTCGACGTCCGCCAGGGCGACCGCGTCCTGGTGCCGATGTTCGAGGACCTGGCCCGCGAATACGGCGGGCGGTACAACCATCCGCCGGCCCAGGTCCTCGAGGACCTGTACCGCTACGACGCGACCCGGTTCTCCGCTACGGGTGGTGGGGGGTTCGTCGCGCTGCTGCGCGACGACGAGGTGGTCGCGGGTGGCGCCTGGCAGCGCTACGACGAGTCGACCGCCGAGCTCAAGCGCATCTGGACGAGCCCGGCGGCCCGGGGTGAGCGTCTCGGCGTGCGGGTGGTCGCCGAACTGGAGACGCGCATCGCCGCGGCCGGGTACTCCGGGGTCTACCTGACCACCGGCTGGCACCAGCCCGAGGCGGTGCGCCTGTACGTGCGAACCGGATATACGCCGCAATTCGACGTCGCCGCGTATCCGGTTGGCCGGCAACCGCACCCATTTCGCAAGCAACTGGGGTGAACCTGTCGGTGGGAGGGGCAATGATGGCGGTACGCCGCTCGTCCCCTCCCATCAGGCAAGGAGCCTGCGATGTACACACCGGTTCGCGACGACGAGATCACCGGGTCCGTTCGCTATCTCGATGAGCAACTGTCCGCCATCCGCGCGGCCGCTTTCGGCCTGACCGAGGAGCAGGCGGCGTCGCATCCCTGCCGCAGCGCGCTGAGCATCGGCGGCATCATCAAGCACGTCACCGACGGCATGCGCGGCACCGTCGATCGGCTCAACGGGGTCGAGGCGGCGGCCTTCGACGAGGCGACGCTCGCCCGCTACCAGCAGGGATTCGTCATCGGCGAGGGGGAGACCACCGCCGGGGTGATCGCCGACTTCGACGAGTTGCGGCCGGTCTATCTCGCCGCCCTCTCCGCTCTCGATCCGGGCGCGGAAATCCTGGAGGACCCGTCGCCCTGGTTCGGGATCTTCGACCGCCGCCCGGCCAATGCCCGCTACGCGGTCAGCCACCAGGTCGAGGAGATGGCGCGACACGCCGGCCACGCCGACATCATCCGCGAACAGATCGACGGAATCTCCGTCCCGGCGCTGGTGATGACCCTCGAAGGGGTGCCCGCCAACCAGTTCTTCGCCCCCTACCAGCCGCAACCGGGCACGATCGGCGTCGACTGGGTCGTCGGAGCGCCCACAAGCTGATCCTGCCCCGGGCAGAGCATCCGCCGTATGGTAAAAACGTCGGGTGCTTCGGCCTGCCCGAGGCGCACGGGGCCTTAGCTCAGTTGGTAGAGCGCTGCCTTTGCAAGGCAGATGTCAGGAGTTCGAATCTCCTAGGCTCCACACTCTCTCGATCCCGATCCTTCTAGGTACCCGCGCCGCCCAGGAAAGCGGCCAGGGCGGGCGCGGTGTCCAGCACCGTCGAGATATTCGCCGCGACCACTACGATCAGCAGCACCGCTATCACCACGACGGGTAGCTCGGTCAGCAGCAGGTCGGTGCGCCGCCGGCGGGTGGTGGGGAGGCGCTGCCACCCCGTCCGGATGTGGAGGCCGGCGACGATCAGGCCGAGGATGATCGGCACGGCGCAGACCACGATCGCCAGGTGATACAGCCGGAAGTCGTCGATCAGGGCGGCGCCGACGGCCGTGGTCGTCCCGGCGACGACATCGTCGTGCACGGCGATCATGGCGGGCGTCGGATCGCCCGCGGGCAGGAAGCTCAGCACCGAGGACAGCGGCGCGACCATCCCCTGGATATTGGCGATGACCAGCACGATCGCCAGGCCGGTCAGCGCCGACGCGCCCGCTCCGGCGGCCAGCGCGCGGCGTCGGCCGGAGGTGTCGGCGGTGCGGTAGGCGGCCAGGATGCGGGAGCTCAGCACCACCAGCAGCGCGAGCAGACCGATGGCCAGGACCGCCTTGATCCCGTGGAAGAGCCGCCAGAACTCGACCGCCGACGATAGCGCGGCCCCCGGCTCCGCGGACCCGGAGGACACCCACCGGTCGAAGCCGTGGGCCGCCACGTTCGGGAGCCCGGCGATCGTCGAACCGCCGGCCCGGCCGATGAACTCGGCGATCAGCACGGGCAGCACGAAGACTCCGACCAGCAGCAGCGCCGTCGCCGCGAGCAGGATGCCCGACCGCCCGGCGGGCTGTGCGGGTCGAACCGAGAGGGTGGTCATCGTCGCATTCTCACGCGCCGACGCCGATCGGCCGCGCCGGGGTCTCGCTCTCGCGACGGCGGAACCCGACTGCGATCAGGTACACGGCCAGCCAGATCTCGAAGGCGAAGACCGGGATGGCCGCCAGCGCGGCGATCGCACCGCCCTGCGGGATCGCCCCCCACAGTTGGGCGAGGTTGCCGGCCAACACCAGCGTGCCGCCGACCGGACCCAGGACGGCAAGCGCCCGCGGCACCACGCCCGCGTCGATCAGCAACCAGCCGAGCACGATGGTGTTGACGCTGATCACCAGCCCCTGTCCGACCAGGAACGCGGCGTCGTGCAGCCCGGTCGCGGCCGTCGAACCGTCGGACAGGCCCGGACGGGTGCTCGCCAGCAGGGGCAGCGTGCCGGCGAGGATCACCGCCGCCTCGACGGCCCGCAGCATTCCGAAGGTCGCGGCCCGGGCGGGACCGAACTCGCGCAGCAGAATCCACAGCAGAACCCCGGTGCCGGCGCATCCGATCGCGAGGGCGAACTCGAGGGTCACCCCGGCGATCACCGCCCCCGAGGTGTAGGCGGCGACGGCGGTCACCGAGGTCACGTGGGTGACCAGATAAAGGATGCCGGCGGCACGCGCGTGCTGCCGTGAACTGTGCGCCACGAGGACCCCTTCGCAGGTATACGGTGTAAGCCTTTGCGATCGAGGCTAGGTGTACGGTGTATACGTGTCAACGTCGATCTCCCGGTCCCGGCTCGACCGCTCCCGTGTCGTCGCGGCCGCGATCGAGCTCGCCGACGAGCAGGGGCTGGACGCCGCGAGTATGCGCGGGGTCGCCGACCGCCTCGGGGTCACCGCGATGGCGCTGTACAAACACGTCGCCAACCGCTCGCAGCTCATCGACGAGATGGTCGATCGGCTGCTGGATGACATCGGACCACTACCGGAGCAGGACGACTGGCGACGCAACGTCCGGGCGCGCATCCTCGCCTCCCGCGCCGTCCTGACCGCCCACTCCTGGATGCGCGACGCCATCGAGACCCGGCCACTCGCGACCCCGCGCACCCTCGCCCATATGGACGCGCTGATGGCGGCGATGTTCGACGGCGGGCTGTCCGCGGACCTCGTCCACCACACGATGCACGCGCTCAGTACCCGGATGTGGGGATTCACCCGCGACGTGCTGCCGACGCCTCGCGTCCCGGACGATCCCGAGGAGCGCGCGATCGCGATGGCCGACTTCGCGACCTCCTATCCGGCGATCATCCGCATGGCGACGGACGCCGACCGAGCCGGCGTGGCCTGCGACGAGGACGCCGAGTTCGGTTTTGCGCTCGATCTGCTGCTCGACGGGGTCGCGCACCTGCACGAGAGCGGGTGGCGTTCGACCACGGCCCGGTGAGCGGGCCGTGATCGGGTGAATTGTCGATGGAATCTCCATCGAACGGGAATGGCCCGGAGCCGGGTCCGGTTGCATCCGGCATGACTTCAGCTCTCACGCTTTCGGACCGCGTCACGCAACGATTGAACGATGAGCAGATCATCTGGCTCACCACGGTGACCGGGGCGGGCGCACCGGTGCCGACGCCGGTGTGGTTCCTTCGGTCGGGCGACCAGATCCTGGTGTTCAGCCAGCCCGATACCGGCAAGCTCAAGCACACCGCCGCGAACTCCCGGGTCGCGCTGAACCTGAACAGCAACGACACCGGCGGCGATATCGCGGTGTTGACCGGCGCCGCGGTGGTCGACCCCGCCGGCCCGACCGACGCGGAGTGGGAGGCCTACGCGAAGAAGTATGCGTGGGGCTTCCCGGCGATCGGCTCGAGCCCGGAGAAGTTCCGCGGCGACTACTCGGTGCTGCTGCGCATCACGCCCGACAAGGTTCGCAGCTGGTAGTCCCAGCGTCCGACCGGTAGCCTGCCCGGGGGCCTCCCACAGCCTCCGGGCAGCCGAAACGGTGAACGATCGGCGATTCCCCGGACATTTCGGACGGCAGGTGATACCACCGGGGGGTCAGCCGCGCGCACGACGAGGGGATCGGGCCACATGTCGAATTCGATCGGACGCGGAGCAAAAGCCGCCGGCAGCGCCGCGGAATCCGTCGCCGACAGCCCACTGCTCACCGGCATCGCCCGGGTGGGCCTGACCGCCTACGGCGTGGTCTACCTGCTGATCGGTTGGTTGGCGCTGAAGATCGCCTGGGGCGCCTCCCCGGAATCGGGGGATCAAACCGGCGCCCTGGCGACGATCGCCGACGCCCCGTTCGGGCGGATTCTGCTCTACCTGCTGATCATCGGTTTGGTGGCGATGATGTTGTGGCAGTTCGCCAATGCCGCTTTCGCCAAGAAGATCGACGACGAGGACGGCGCCAAGGGCGTCGCCAAGCGGATCGGCGAGGTGATCACCGGCAGCACCTTCGGAGCGTTGGCGTTCACCACCTTCAGGATGGCGAGCGGCCAGGGCGCGTCGAGCTCTCAATCGCAGCAGGAGCAGACCAGCGGCATCATGGCGCTGCCCTTCGGTCGGCCGCTGGCCATCCTGATCGGCCTGGTGATCGTCGGGGTTGGCATCTTCACGATCGTGCGGGCGATCCAGCGCACCTTCCTCGACCACATCGACTCCGCCGTTCCTCCCGCGATCCGCACGTGGATCGAGCGCGCGGGTCTGGTCGGCTACATCGCCAACGGTATCGGCCTGTCGCTGATCGGGGCGTTGTTCGCCTACGCCGCGATCACCTTCGATCCGGCGAAGTCGACCGGCCTCGACGGCGCGCTGCGCACCATCCTGACCGCACCATTCGGCCGCTTCCTGCTGACCTTCGTCGCCCTCGGATTCGTCTGCTACGGCCTGTTCCAGTTCGCCCGGGCCCGCTACGAACGACTCTGAGCGGCCCGGCGGCTCCGCAGCACCACCAGCCCGGCCCAGGACACCACGATCAGCATCGCCACCAGCGCCTGCACGGTCCGCAGGTGCTCCTGCGGATAGATCACCCCGGTCAGGTAGGTCTCGATGAAGCCGCCCGACTCCAAGGGGGAACGGCCCGCCAATTCGCGGAAGTGGTTCTCCAGGTAGGTCAGCGGACAGGCGATGCCGACGAAGACGCTGAGCGCCGCCCATCCGATCGCCGCCACGTGCAGCGGGAACAGCGCTCGGTACCGCCACGCGAGAAATCCGCCGAGCGCCACGAAGAGCAGGAAGCCGAAGTGGACGAGCATCACGGTGTCCGCCACCCATGACCAGCCCATCGACGTGTCCTTCCGTCGCGCCCGACGGATCTCACGGTCGCACGCCGCCCGCGGGTCTGTCGAGCCCCGAGCGGCCGGCGATGTCGGCTACTCGGCGGCCTGCTCCGCGGCCACCGGCGCCGGATCGGCGAGCGGCTGACCACGCATCACCAGCACGTGCAGCAGGGCGCCGAGGGCGGCGCCGATGATCCACGCGAAGCCGGAGAGCGCCTCGAGCGCCGGGGTCCACACCGCGGCGATCGAGAACACCGCCGCGATACCGAAGGCCCACAGCGCCCGGACATTCCAGCCGTTGGTGAAGTAGTAGATGCCGCCGGGATCGGCCGAGTAGAGCTCCTGGATGTGCAGTCGTTGCTTCCGCAGGTAGAAGTAGTCGATCACCATGATGCCGTAGAGCGGCGCGAGGACCGCGCCGAGCGTATCGACGAACTTCGGCAGACCGGCGTTGCCGATCACCGCCACCCACAGCGCGCCGATGATGAATCCCAGTGCGGCGGTGATCAACCCGGCGATGCGGAAGTTCAACTTGGACGGCTTGAGGTTGACGATGTCGTAGACCGGCGGGATGAAGTTGGCCACCAGGTTGATACCGACGGTGGCGACGAAGAAGGTGATCGCGGCGATGATGCTCAGCCACACATTGCCGACCTCGCCGACGATCGCCGCCGGGTTGGTATTCGGTTCGCCCTGCCCGTCCTGGTAGACCACGTACGCCCCGGCGGTGATGAACAGCGACAGGAACGTGAAGAACGCCAGGCTGACCGGCAATCCGAGGAAGTTGCCGCGCTGCATCTCCTTGTCGCTGCGGGTGAATCGGGCGAAGTCGCCGAAGTTGATGATCACCGCGGCGAAGTAGGCGATCATCGTGCCGACCACGCCGACGAATGCGGTCACCGCGGCCATGCCGGTCAGTTCGCCGGCGAACATATCGCCCACCGAACCGAGCAACCCCGAACCCGCCTGCCACCAGATCGCGATCAGCAGCAGCACCATCACCGCATAGACCGCCGGACCGGCGAAGTTGAGGAACTTCACGATGCCGTCGAGGCCCCGGCTGAACAGCCAGATCTGGAATCCGGCGACGACGACGTAGGACACCCAGTCGACCCAGGTCATTCCGAGGAAGGTGCCCGTCGCCGTCGGACCGACGATCGCGTTGATCGCCAAAGCGACTGCGGTGGAAGCGAAGTAGGTCTGCGCTCCGTACCAGAAGATCGCGACGATGCCGCGTACCGTCGCCGGGAACATCGCGCCGCGCACGCCCATCGACGCGCGCGCGACCACCGGATAGGGCACCCCGTACTTCACGCTGGGACGACCGGAGAGGTTGACGAAGACCATCACCAGCGCGCCGGCCAGAATGATCGCCGCGAAGACGAACCACCCGTTGATCCCGGCGGTGACAAAGAGGCTCGCCGCCAAGGTATATCCGGCGAGGCTCTGCACGTCGTTGGTCCACACGTTGAAGATCTCGAAGGTGCCCCATTTGCGCTGTGACGGTTTGGTCGGGGCGAGTTCCTCGTTGTGCAGCGAGGAATCGATATTTGTGATGACGAAGTCGGCGTCGGCGATCACCGCGCCGGGAGAGGCGCTGACGACATCCGGTGGCTGGGGTGTGCTGTCCTCGGGCATGGGATAACTCCGATCAGGCCAAGGTGTGGTCCGCCGACGGGCGGGACCCCGGAGCGCCACAACACCGGGGCGCGGTGAACCCGATATCGCGGGGTCGTCACCCTCGGGCGATACGGGTCATCGGATTATCGCGCGCTTTGTCCCAATTCTCCTGTTGGGGACATATGGGGCTTACATCCCGCTCGGCTGCTCGGACGATGCGACGAGGTCGCTCGGATCGGTGTTCGCCCCGCACAACACCACGCAGACGTGTTCGCCGTCGGTGGGTGTGAACGGGGCGGGTTCCGTCGATGCGCGCGGCTCGAGGGCGGCGACCGCGGTGGCCGCCGCGTGTTCGACCACCAGCCGATGGTCGTCCCACAACCCTCGGCGCACCGCGACGATCCGCTCGTCGGTGACCAGTACCGACCGTGCTCCGGTGCGGCGGGCCGCCTCGACGGCCAGGGTCGAGGCCCGCCGCGCGCCCAGGGAGTCGGCGGCCACCGAGTCGACCGGCACGTCGACCGGTTCCCCCGCGGCGAGGGCGGCGTTCAGGGCCCGGCAGTGCTCCGGCTCGACGGCGACCGTGGCGATTCCGTGGTGATGGGCGGCGGTCGCCACCCCGGCGAACAGGCCCCCACCCCCGACCGCGACGACGATCGTGGTGACATCCGGCAGCGCCGCGCGGATCTCGTCGGCCAGGGTTCCCGCTCCCGCGGCGATCAACGGGTGGTCGTAGGCGTGCGACAACGCGGCACCGGTCTCGGCGGCGAAGTCCGCGCAGGCCGCCGCGGCCTCGGCGAACTGCGACCCGACCAGCTCCACCCGGGCCCCGTAGGACCGCAGCCGATCGACCTTGACCCGCGGAGCGGTGGTCGGCACGAAGACCGTCGCCGTCGTCCCGGCCTCGCGGGCCGACCAGGCGCACGCCAACCCGGCATTGCCGCCGGACGCGATCGCGACCCCGGCGTCCGGCAGGGTGCCCGCCTCGGCCCGTGCGCGCAGGAAGTTCAGCGCGCCGCGCGCCTTGAACGTGCCGGTGTACTGCAGGAACTCCAACGCGTACGACATCCGGTAGCGGCCCGCGGCGGTGGTCCGCACCCCGGCCGGGGCGACCACGACCGGGCGGACCGAGCCGGCGATCCGCTCCGCCGCCGCGGCAACATCGGCGTGGGTGATCGGGTCGGGCACGGCGGCGCTCAGGGGACCGTCAGGACGAGCTTGCCGGTGTTGATGCCCTGGTAGATGCCCAGCAGAGCCTCGGGGAAGCCCTCGATGCCCCCGCCGACCACGGTCTCGCGGGCCACCAGCGCGCCGGAGTCGATCAGGGCCGCGATCGCGGCGACGCCCTCGGGGAAGCGGTCGGCGTAATCGAAGACCAGAAAGCCGGTCATCGAGGCGCGGAAGACCAGCAGCGCCATATACCGCTGGGGCCCCGGCGGCAGATCCTCGGCGTTGTACGAGGAGATCGCCCCGCAGAGCACGATCCGCGCGCCGCGCCGCAGGTTGGCGAGGGCGGCATCGAGGATCTCGCCGCCGACGTTGTCGAAGTAGACGTCGATGCCGCCCGGCACCAGTTCGCGCAGCTTGGCGGTCACGTCGCCCTGGCGGTAGTCGATCGCCGCGTCGAAGCCGATCTCCTCGAGCCAGGCGCACTTGTCCGGGCCGCCGGCGATGCCGATCACCCGACAGCCGCGCGCCTTCGCCAGCTGGCCGACCACGCTGCCGACCGCGCCCGCTGCCCCGGATACGACCACCGTCTCGCCGTCCCGCAGGCGGCCGACGTCGAACAAACCGAAGTAGGCGGTCATGCCGGGCATACCGAGCGCGCCGAGCCAGGTCGCCTCGCTCGCGATCGCCGGATCGATCGGATCGGTGGTCGCGGCGTCGACGATCACGTGGTCGGCGACGCCGAACATGCCGCGCACATGCGAGCCGACCGGACGCTCCGGGCTCTCGGAGGCGATGACCGTGCCGGTGGCGATCGCGCGCATCACCTCGCCGATGCCCACCGGGGGAACGTACGAGCGGGTGTCGTTGAGCCAGCCGCGCATCGCCGGGTCGATCGAGATGTGGTCGACCGCCACCAGGATCTGCCCCGGACCGGGGGCGGGCAACTCCTCGGTGGTCAACTCCCACGTGGAGATGTCGGGCAGTCCCACCGGACGTTTGGCGAGGCGGATCTGCCGGCTGGTGACGGTCATCGTCGGACACCTTTCGGTAGCGGGCGGGCGACCCGGTCGGGCAACACCGCCCGTCGCGACCCTAGGTCATGTCCGACGATTCCATTCCGGATCGACGCCGGCGAGGTTATCTCGCCCCCGCCACCGGAACGTGCCGCCGCAGGAAGTCGATCTGATCGGTGATCACCTTGTCGAAATGGGGGTCGACGTAGATCTCGAAGTGCCCGGCCGGGTAGGTGATCACCTCGCCGTGAGGGGCGCGGGCCGCGTGCCGCAATGTCGCCTTGTCCGGGGCGACCGAGTCGGGATCGCAGACGTAGAACAGGATCGGGCACCGCACCCGGGCGGTATCCCGGCCGGGGCGACGCAGCGGAATGCGCAGGCCGACCCGCGCGGCGACCTCGTTGCGGACCTGCGTCGGGTCATCCGCCAGGGCCAGGTAGCCGGGCATCGCGTCGGGCGCGGTCATCAGCGCGCCGCTGCCGAGCGGCCCCACCAGCGGGACCATCACCGGCGGCCGGCCGACCAGGGATCCGGCGATATCGCGGGCCGCCCGCAACCCCACCTTGATCGAGGTGCGCGGATCCATCGCCAGCGCGGAGGCGTAGCCGTCGGTGAACGGGCACTGCGCGATCGTCGCGGTGACGACGTCGGCGCGCCGAGCGGCGGTGGTGATGACGTGCCCGCCGGAGAACGACGTCCCCCACAGGACGATCCGGCTGCCGTCGACCTCGGGGCGGGTCCGGGCGTAGTCGACCGCGGCCGACCAGTCGGCGAGCTGGCTGTCGATATCGAGCAGTTGACGCGGCTGCCCGTCGCTGTCGCCGAAGTAGCGGTAGTCGAACAGCAGGCAGGCGTAGCCGGCGGCGGCGAAGCGTTCCGCGTGCGCGTCGATGCGCATCCCCCGGGTCGCGCCGAGGCCGTGGGCCATCACGATCACCGGGGCGGGCGGCCCGGCCGGCAGGTAGAGCCAGGCGCGACAGGTGGTCCCGTCGGAGCGGAATTCGACGTCGAGCCGCTGGATCGTCATGCGGTGTGCTCCTCTGCCGGCAGCGTCCTGCTGCAGCTTCTTACTGCGGAGTAAGTCCTCCGACCGAGCGTAGGCCCGGCGTTCCGATGGTTTCAAGACCCGTTTGTGAACCGAACGTCCTGCTCGCCGGGGGATCGTGCGGTTTCACGTGGAACCGAGCGGTCTGCGAGGCCGCGGTCCACCGGACGTATCGTGACGGGACCAACCCGAGCCGAGACCGGGACGGGTCGGCGCAGTCGAGTGATCGACCAGTGGGGAGGACGGATGACCCGGGGTACTCCGGTGAGCGTGATGATCGGGGCAGGGATGGCGCTGGCGGGCGGGATCGTCGCCCTGTCGGCCGCCGCACTGATGCTGGTGACCGTGGCCGGCATGGAGGCGGTGGTCGACGGTGGTGAGACGGGCGGAGGATTCGGGTCGCCGGCCCCGGTCGGTGTCGTCGTGCTGTCGATCGCCGCGATCGTGCTGGCCGTCGTCGTGCTGACCGGCCGAGCGTGGGCAGCGACGGGGCTGGCGATCGCGGCCGGCTGCTACCTGCTCCTGCAGCTCGTGGTCGGGTTCGGCTCCGGCGATCGGTCCGCTCCGCTGTTGGCGCTCTACCCGATCGCATCGGCGCTGATTCTGCAAACGCCGACGGCGCGGGCCTGGTACCGCGAACGGGCGGCGGCGCGGGCCTGACGCGCCACCGCCCGTCCGATCGATCAGCTGCGGCTCGCGGCACCCTCGGCGACCGCGCCCTGCTGCCGCTCGACCTGGTGGGCGGGACGCGCGAAGCACATCGCCGCCGCCACGCCGATCAGCAGAACCGCGGCCGGCAGCCAGATGCTCTGACCCATCGATCGGGCGAACGGCCCGATCAGGGCCTCCGGCAACGCTCCCTGTGCCGACTGAATCTGCCCGCCCGCCGCGGCTCCACCGGCGATCTCCTGCAGATGCGCGGCGATCCGGTTCTGCATCAACGCGCCGACCGCCGCGCTGCCGAGGACCGCGCCGACCTGGCGGGTCATGTTGTAGACCGCCGAACCGGTACCGGCCAGTTGCATCGGCAGATTCCGGGTCGCGGTCGCCGACATCGACGGCCAGACGAAGGCGCTGCCGATGCCCATCACGGTCAGCGGGATCAGGATCGAGACCACCGATACGTTCGCGTCGGCGATCGCGCCGAGCCAGAACAGGCCGGCGGCGAACGCCAGGAATCCGAACGCGCCGAGGTAGCGGGGGTGGACACGGTCGACCAGCAGCCCGACCGGTCGGGCCAGCACCAGCGCCGAGACCGCAAACGGGATCATCAACAACGACGCCCGCAGCGGGGTCAGGCCCATCGACTTCTGCGCGAAGAGCATCAGCGGGATCGCCATACCGGTCACCGCGAAGCCCATCGTGGTGATCGCGATATTCGCCAGCGTGAAGTTGCGATCGGCGAACAGGCGCAGCGGCATCAGCGGCTCGCTCGCCCGCGACTGCCACCACACGAAGATGCCGATCGCCACGGCGCCGACTCCGATGAGTGACCACACCGAGATCGGTCCGGTGATCGTGCCCCAGTTGTAGCGCTCACCCTCCTGCAGCCCGAAGACGATACAGAACAGGCCGACTCCACTGAGCAGGATGCCCGGCACGTCCCAGCGGTGTCGGTTGGTGGGCAGGTGGGGTACCAACCGCCAGGCCAGGGCGAAGGCGATGATGCCGACCGGGACGTTGACGAAGAAGATCCACTCCCAGCCGAAGTTGTCCACCAGTACGCCACCCGCCAGCGGGCCGACGAGAATGGCGGCGCCGGCGGCGGAACCCCACAGGCCCATCGCCGCGCCGCGTCGGGCCGGCGGGAAGGTCCGGGTGATCACCGCCAACGTCTGCGGCGTCAGCAATGCCGCTCCGATGCCCTGTACGACGCGCGCCATGATCAGCGCACTTGCCGTATCGGCGAATCCACACCAGGCGGAAGCGGCGGTGAAGATCACCAGACCGACCAGGTAGACGTTGCGCGGCCCGAAGCGGTCGCCGAGCTTGCCGCAGATCAGCAGCGGCACCACGTACGCGAGCAGGTAGGCGCTGGTCACCCAGACGACGTTGTTCAGGTCGGTGTCCAGGCCCACCATGATCGCGTCGGTCGCGACCGAGACGATCGTCGAGTCGACCAGGATCATGAAGAAGCCGATGACCATGGCCCACAAGCCGGGCCAGGGATTGTCGGACCACGAGTGGGCCGGCGCGGAATCGCCCGCGGGCTCGGCGGTCGGGTTGGTTGTCACAGTTGCGCCTTCTGGTCGAAGCCGGTGGCCCCGGAATGGGGCGACCAGGCGAGTTCCGGGGTACCGATGCGGTCGATGACCCGCATGAGCCAGTCGATCTCGCCGCGTCGTTGGGTGATCAGGTAGTCGAGGTCGAGCAGGTGGATCGGTGGGGTGCCGCGCCCGAGGGCGGCCTCGCGCCCGGTCTCGAGCATCCGGACGTCCTCGCGGACGGCGTCGAGGCGGGTCCGCAGGCGGTCGATCGCCTCCTCGGCCGGCAGCGCGTGGATCTCCGCCAGGGCGACGGGAAAGATCGGGTACTCCCTGGCGGGGACCGCGAGGCGTTCGGCGACGGCGCCGCGCAGGGCCTCCCGGCCCGCCGGGGTGATCTCGTAGGTGGTGCGTTCGGGGCGGTTGCCGTCGCGTTCGGTGCCGATCGCGCGCACCAACCCGCCGTCGGCCAGCCGTCCGACCGAGTGATACAGGGTGCCGGCGCGGAGTTTGACGATCACGTCCTCCCGGCGGCTCATCATGATCTGGAACATCTCGTAGGGGTGGCGCGGGCCCTCGAGCAGCAGCGCGAGGGCGGACATGCTCAGGGCGGTGAGCTGACCCGACCGCGATGGCGTCGACATCGGCACCGTCCCTTCCTGTCCGTCACCCGTTCGGTGCCCTCCGTAGACTAATACTCCACGTGGAGTATTCCAACCAGAATATATCGGTCGAAACGGGCATCGCCGCACGTCGCGCCGCTGTCGGATTGCCGACTGCCGGAGCCGGGCCGATACTTCCGGGCATGGACGATCCCCTCCTGGGGCGCGGGCTGGCCGCCGTCCACAGCGCGCTCGAGACCCTCGGTCGGGGCAGGCCGAGCCTCGACGTGCGCTCCGCCCGCGGCTCCTTGTGGGTCGCCGTCCCCGCGCTCGGTATCGCGGCGCGAGTCAGCACCCATACCGGGCTGCAACGTCGCCATCCCGAGCGGTGGCTGGCCCGCGAACTGCTCGTCGCCGGCCGGGCCGCGGAGCTGGGGTTGCCGGTGATGCTGCCCGCGGACACGCTCGACCCCGGTCCGCACCACGCCGACGGACTGCACCTGACCTTCTGGCGCGACGTCGCGCCCGACGGCGGCGAGGCGTCCCCGAACCAGGTCGCGGACCTGCTGGTACGCCTGCACCGCGAGTTGACGCCCGACGGGCTCGGCCTGCCGACGATCCCGGCACTGGGCGACGGGGTGCGCGAGGGTCTGCGGGGACTGTCGGCCGCCGGGGTGGACGCGGCGGTGGTCGACGCGATCGACGATCTGCACCGAGCCGCTCTGCAACGGGTTGCCCCGGTGCTCGCTCGCGGACCGGCGGTCGTCCTGCACGGTGACGCGCATCCGGGCAACGCGGTCCACGCGCCCTTTCGCGGCTGGATCTTCATCGACCTCGAGGAGACCGGCCTGGGACCCGCCGAAGCCGACCTCGCCGTCCTGCTCGGCGACGGCAGCGGGCGGCCCGCGGTCGACCGCTATTGTGCCGCGATGGGTCGGCCGCCGGTCACCGACGACGACCTGGTGCCCTGGCAGACGCTGCGGTCGGTATCGGCGTCCGTGTGGTTGATCGGCTGCGCGATGACCTACCCGGCCCGCTATACCGAGGCGGCGATCCAGGTCACCATCGAGACGCTCGACCTGCTACCGCGTCCGCAGCGGCCCGGCCGTGCCCGGATCGCCGCCGCGATCACCGCGATCCGCGGGGCCCGGGCCGCGGGCGAGTCGGTGGCCCCGGTTGGCGACCGTCCCGGCGCACCCGACTCCAAGTGACCGACTTCTAGAATCGGGCGATGCGCGCGATCCGAGGCGAGACGTTCGACGGCTGCGAAGGATTCCTCGACACCGCCTCGACCGGCATCCCACCGGGCTCCGCGGCGGCGGTGGTCCGCGACACGGTCGAGCGCTGGGCCTCCGGCCGGATGTTCCCCGACGAATTCGACGCGGCGACCGCGACCGCCCGCGCCGCCTACGGACGGTTCGTCGGCGCTGCGGCCGATCGGGTCGCGATGCTCGGCACGGTCTCGACCTGCCTCGGACTGGTCGCCGCGGCGATCCCCGATGGGTCGCGGGTCGCGGTGCTGCCCGGCGAGTTCACCTCGGTGACCTATCCCTTTGCCGCCCAACAGGGCCGATCGATCACGCTGACCGAACTCGCCCCCGGCGAGCTCGAGTCCCGCGCCGGCGAATTCGACGTCGTCGCCGCCGCGGTCGTCCAGTCGGCGGACGGGGCCGTGCTCGATCTGGACACCCTGCGCGCCCACGCGGGCGACGCGCTGATCGTCCTCGACGTCACCCAGGCCGCCGGCTGGATGATGCTCGATCTCGGGTGGGCGGACGCCGTGGTCGGGGCGAGCTACAAGTGGCTGCTCGCCCCGCGCGGCACCAGCTGGATCGCCCTGTCGGAGCGCCTCGCCGATCGGATGACCCCGCACGCCGCCAACTGGACCGCCGCGGTCGAACCCTGGCGCAGCGTCTACGGGCTACCGATGCACCTGTCCGACCGGGCGCGTCGCTTCGACGCCTCCGCCACCTGGTTCGCGGTGGCCGGGGCCGCGATCTCGATGACCTGGCTGCTCGAACAGGATCGGCCCGCGATCGAGAAGCAGGTGATCGATCTGGCCGGCCGGGTACGCGAGCACCTGGGGATGCCCGACCGCCCGTCGCCGATCGTGTCGATACCCGCCCACGGGCGCGACCTGGTCGGCGAGCTGCGGGAGGCGGGAATCCGGGTCGCCGGCCGGGCGGGCGCCACCCGCGTCGCCCCGCACCTCTACACCACCGACGCGGACATCGATCGCCTGCTCGAGGTACTCGATCGATAACTCGACCGACCCCGCCGAGCTGCCCGACCGACACCGCCACGACGCCCGGACGGGGGGTTCGGGACAAAGCCACCACGGGCATACGATGGGTCCATGTCGGATCGATCGGATTACGGAGACCCGGAGGGTACCTACCTCGAGGACAGCGCGGATCAGCTGCAGCCGGAGGACTCGCTGATCGACGACGAGGTGGCCGACGTCCTCGACCGCGGCTACTCGCCGCCGGACCGCGAGCCCTCGGCGTTGAAGAACGGGCGCTGGGACGACGCGACCCACGACACGATCGACGAGCGGATCGAGCAGGAGGTCCCCGATCCTGCCTCCGCCTACGGCGCACCCGACAACGAATCCGGCGAGCAGGAGTTGCTCGGCGGGGACGACCCCGACGCGATTCCCGCCGAGGACGACTGGGAGGGCGACGGACAGGTCGGCTTCGCGCGCGCCGGTCGCCTCGTTGCCGAGGACGAGGGTTCCGGCGAGGACACCGACGCCGATGCCTGGGCCGAGGACGTCGGCGTCGACGGTGCGGGAGCCTCCGCGGAGGAAGCCGCCGTCCACATCATCGGCGAATCCGACGTCGACCTCGACCTGGATCGAGACCTCGACATCGACGAGTAGACCGCCCGCCGGTACGCGCCCGATGTGCGGCCGGCTCGGGGGGAGTTCGTCGATGGAGGAGGTAAGCGGTGCAGACCCGAGTCGTTCCGCGTGGCAACGGTCCGGTCCGCGAGATTCCGGCTCGACCCGTCGATCTGTTGGCCGCACCGGTCGCGGATCCGCGCGGTGGCGAGACGCCGCTGCTCGACGTGTTGATCCGCAGCCATACCGAGGCGTTTCTGGTGCTGGCCGACGGTGAGCTCGTCTGCGAGTACTACGCCTATCCCGAGGCCGAGACGACGCCGCACCTGCTGCAGTCGGTCACCAAGTCCGTGATCGGTTGTCTCGCAGGAATTCTCATCGACGCCGGTGAACTGGAACCAGATCGTCCGGTCACCGACTACGTCTCCGGCCTGGCCGTCGGCGGCTACGCGAACGCCACCGTGCGCGATCTGCTCGATATGCGCACCGGCGGGGACTACCGCGAGGAATACGACGTCGACGACAGCGAACTGGCCGAACTCGGCCGGCGCGCGGGATGGTGGATCTACCACGGCGACGCCCCGCCGACCCCGCTCGGCGCCGGCGGTATCCGCGCCTACCTCGCGACCGTCGCCCGCCGGGCCCGCCACCACGGTCCGTTCGCCTACCGGTCCGCCGACACCGAGGTCCTCGGCTGGATCGTCGAGGTCGTCGCCGGCGAGAGGTTGGATACGTTGATCGGCGGACGCATCCTCGGCCCGATCGGCGCCGAGACCGATGGGGTGATCAGCACCGACGACTACGACCACGTGCTGGCCGCCGGCGGTCTGGCGCTGGTGCCGCGCGACGTGCTGCGCTTCGGGTGGATGCTGCTCGACGGCGGCGCCGTCGACGACGTGCAGGTGGTTCCGTCGATCTTCCTGCGGGACACCTTCATCGGGCAGGGCGACTCGGTCGACGCGTTTCGGGCGCGGTTGACCACCGAGCTCGGCCCGGATACCCCCACCGCGCTGAATGGCATGTACCGCAACCAATTCTGGGTTCTGGAGCAGGGGCGGCGGGAGTTGCTGTGCCTCGGCGTATACGGACAGATGATCGCGGTCGACGGTCCCAATCGGATGGTGGTGGTCAAGCTGTCGAGTTGGCCGCAACCACGCGACGGCATGTTGTTCACCGACGGGATGGCCTGCCTGGACGCGGTGCGCGATGCCTTGGATCGGGACGAGCGGCCCGACGTGTCCTTTCACCGCTGAGCGAGCGCGTGGCTATGCCGCTCGGGGAGCCCTCCGTCCGGGTAGGCGTCGCAGGATAGACAAGCCTGCCGGTCGCGCTTGTGGAACGATCGGGGGATGGTGGATTTTCCGAGGCTGACTCCGTTGCTTCGATGGGGGCGAGGTGGCGTACTGAGCGTTCGCCGGCTCGCCCGAGGATCTCGCTCGACGCGACCGGATGCTCCGGAGCCCACCGTCACCGACCGTCCGTCCCCGCCGAGGAGTGAGCCGATGCCCGCAGATGACTCGACCGCAGCCGAGCCCGCGGCGACCACGAATACCGAGCCCGCGGCGCCCGCCGAGAGCGGTACGGCCCCGGCCCGGCGCACGCTGAAGAATATGTCCGAAGTGCGAACATTCTTCCGCACCAACGAAACACCGATCTTCTTCGTGGGACCGACCGCGTTCAACCTGCTGGGCCTCGATCGCTGGGTCCGCAACTTCTCGTACATCAGCTACTACGATTCCTGGGACGGCTACCACCCGCGGGTCTACTCGCCGCCGGAGATCGAGCATCCCGATTTCGGCTCCGGCGAGGACATCAACAACTACCTGCTCCAGCATCCGGCGGTGCGCGCGCATATCGCCGCGCAGGTGCGGACCACCGGTGACCGCCCCAAGGTCGCGATGGTCTTCTTCGACGAGGAGACCGAACGTATCTGCGAGGAAGCGGGTTACGACCTGATCCTGCCCAGCTACGCGCTGCGCAACCATCTCGACTCCAAGATCACCACCACCCGGTTGGGTAACGAGGCCGGCGCCCCCAGCGTTCCGAACATCCTTACGACGGTGGAGGACTGGCAGGATCTGACCAAGCAGGCCGAGGCGGCCGGGCTCGGCACCGACATGGTGCTGCAGACCGCGTACGGCGACTCGGGCAAGACGACCTACTTCGTCGCCTCCCGCGAGGACTGGAACGCCTGCTCGGCCGATGTGGTCGGCGAGCAGGTCAAGGTGATGAAGCGGATCAACAACCGCGCCGTCGCGGTCGAGGCGGTCAACACCCGGCACGGCACGATCGTCGGCCCGTTCATGACCGATCTCACCGGCTACAAGGAGCTGACCCCGTACCGCGGCGGGTGGTGCGGCAACGATCTGTACCCGGAGGCGCTCACCCCGGAGCAGCGGACCCGCGCGGTCGGCCACGTCCGCCGCCTCGGTGACCGGTTGCGTGAGGAGGGCTATATCGGCTTCTTCGAGATCGACGTGCTGGTCGACACCGACACCGACGAGGTCTACCTCGGCGAGCTGAATCCGCGGATCTCCGGCGCCTCGTCGATGACCAACGTCACCGCCGGCGCCTACGCCGACATCCCGCTGTTCCTGTTTCACCTGCTCGAATTCCTCGGCGTCGACTATCACATCGATGTCGACGAGGTCAACGAGCGCTGGCTCGAGCTCGCGGCGATCGACGTCTGGAGCCAGCTGATCATGAAGACGTCGGATCGGCGCATCCGGTTCATCGAGGAGGCCCCGAAGACCGGCATCTACCGGCTCAACGGCGAGGGGTTGCTCGAGTACCAGCGCAATACCCTCGACTGGCACGATCTGTCCGACTCGGACGAGGCGTTCTTCCTGCGCGTCTACGGCGAGGGCGACTATCTCTTCCGCGGCGCGGACCTGGGCATCCTGGTCGCCAAGGCGCGGATGCAGACCGAGGACAAAGAGCTCACCGACAAGTGCCGCGAGTTCATCACCGGTATTCACGACGCCTACGTCGCCGAGGTACCCACCACGCCCACCGAGGGCCTGGTCCACCCGCTGACCTACCTCAAGTAGGTCGAACACCGAGAAGGGCCCGCTCCGTCGTGGAGCGGGCCCTTTCTCGTGCGGGGCGGCCCGTCGGGAGGCCGACAGGTGCCGGCGGTGTCAGGAGGCCGACAGGTGGCGGCCTATCGCCTTGAACGCGCTGATCGTGCCGGCCAGTTTCGCCGGGTCCTGCGGGGTGGGCCAGGAGGACTGCTTCACGCCGACCAGGTTGTGCGCCCGGTCGACGAAGATCATCTGTCCGTGGATACCCAGACACAGCAGGATCGGGCCATTGTCACCGGGGATGAACCAGAACTTGTTGCGGTACCAGCCGCCGGTCAGGTACGGCTCGTTGTCCGAGCGGGCGAAGGCGTCGCGGACGTCGTCCGGACGGTCGTAGGCGTCGTCGATCCAGGACGCGGAGATGACCTGGTGGTCGCCGACACGGCCTCGATCGCGCAGCAGGCGGCCGAACCGGGCCATATCGCGCAGGGTGCACGACAGGCCGCCGTCGTGGATGGCGACGCCGAGCGGGTCGGCGGTGATCTCCGCGTCGTTCTGGGCGCCGATCGGCTGCCAGATCCGCGCGCTGATCATGTCGGCCATCCGCTGATCCGCGGCCCGTTCGCAGATCCAACCGAGGGTGTCGGTGTCGATGCTGCGGTAGGTGAAGACGTCGTTGTGCCGACCCTCGGACTTGATGGTCAGGATGTACGGGTACATACCCAGCGGGTCGTCCTCCTTGCGCGGAGCCCACCCCATCGACCGTTCCATGATGCGGACCTCGGCATCCGGGTCGAGGTACGCCTCGCTGAACTTGACCCCGGTGCGCATGTCGAGCACGTCGCGCACCCGTGCCCCCGCGTAGCCGGTATTCGCCAGCTCCGGGACGTACCGCTCCACCGGTGCCGCCGGATCCAGCCTGCCCTCGGCGACGAGGGTCGCTGCCACGCAGGACACGATCGACTTGGTGACCGACATCACCAGATGCCGGGTGCGGGAGTTCATCGAACCGAAGTACTGCTCGCTGATGACGCGGTCGCCACGCAGGATCAGGAAACCATCCGTATCCGTACCGGCGAGGGTCTCGCCGACGGTGTTCCACTTGCTGCCCTCGACGGCGACGCCGTTGATATCCACGGAGCCTGCCAACAGCGGGGACGGATCGGCCGCGGCCTCGATCAGATGCGACGGCATGAGTTCACGCATGTGCTGAAAGGCCCATTGCTGGTACGGGGCCTCTTGCCAGTTGACCAGGGTGATCAGTGATCTGGCCTGCGGCGGGATGAATGCGCTCCAGGTTTCGACGCGGGCCCAGTCCGTCGTGGGATCGGCGGCCAGTGAAGTGGCGAGACTCGCCAGATCGACCGACTGGTGGCCCGTCGCCGTGGCGGTGGGATGGTCTACCGCCGGGAAATTCTGTTCGCTCGAGGGTTCGGACATTTAGGCATGCTAACCGGGTTTGCGATGCCCGGACCACCGAACCGTACGTCGGTAGGGCGACCTGTCCGACCGGGCGGTGACCGCCCTCACCGAGTGAGCAGTTGATCGGCCTCCTGCCGCCGGACCGCCGCGCGACCGAGGATCAGGTAGCCGACGAAGCCGATGACCAGTGCAAAGAGCACTCCGAGGTTGGCCCACGCCCAGGCGCCGTCCCGGCCGCCCAGGCCCAGCGGACCCAGCAGATAGCCCTGCCAGTTGTTCCACGAGGCGTCCTCGGCAAAGTTGTTGATCACCAGCCCCCAGCCGACCACCGAGGCCACCAGCAGCAGCGCGATCGACGACCAGTTCCACGCCCCGTACCGTCCGGTCGGGTCGAACAGGGCGTCATCGTCGTAGTCGCGGCGGCGCAGCACGATGTCGGCCATCATGATCCCGGCCCAGGCGGCGATCGGGACGCCGAGGGTGATCAGGAACGACTGGAACGGCCCGAGGAAGTTCTCGGCGAAGAAGACCACCCAGATCGCGCCGAGGGTCAGGATCGTGCCGTCGATGCCCGCGGCGACCGGCCGGCGCACCTTCAGTCCGAGGCTCAGCAGGGTCAGCCCGGAGGAGTAGATGCCCAGCACCGCGCCGCTTACCAGAGCCAGCACCGCGGCGATCAGGAACGGCACCAGGAACCAGGTGGGCAGCAGGGCCGCGAGGGTGCCGATCGGATCGTTGGCGATCCCGTCCATCAGGTCCGGTCGGGTGGCGATCAACGCGAGGCCGTAGACCACCAGCAGCGTCGGGGCGACCGCGCCGCCGAAGGTATTCCAGAACACGATCGCGCGGCCGGAGGCGTCCCGGCGCTGGTAGCGCGACCAGTCGGCGGCGATGTTGACCCAGCCGAGGCCGAAGCCGGTCATCACCATCACCAGGGCGCCGATCAGCGACTGGGTCGAGCCGCTCGGCATCTGCCCGACCGCGCCGAAGTCGATCTCGGAGAAGGTCAACAGGATGTACAGCAGCGTGATGCCGCCGGTCAGCCAGGTCAGCACCGACTGCAGCCGCATGATCAGGTGGTAGCCGGCGACCGAGGCGCTCACGATCAGCGCCGCGACCACCAGCATCGCGATCAGCTTCGTGCCGGTGCCGCCGCCCCCGCCGAGCCGTTCGACGATCGTGGCCGTCGCGAGCACCGCCATGATCGCCAGGAACGTCTCCCAACCCATCGAGATCAGGTAGGAGAAGACGCCGGGAACCTTCTGCCCGGCGACGCCGAACGGCGCCCGCGACAGGATCATCGTCGGCGCCGATCCGCGCTTGCCGGCGAGCGCGACGATCCCGCAGGCCAGGAAGCTCAGCGTTACGCCGATCACCGTCACGACCAGCGCCTGACCGAAGCTGATCCCGAAGCCGTAGATGAACGACGCGTAGCTGATCCCGAAGACCGAGATATTCGCGGCGAACCACGGCCAGAACAGATCCCGCGGCTTGGCGGTGCGTTCCTCGGGTGCGACCACCTCGATGCCGGTGGTCTCGATGCGGCTCGTGCGTGCGGACGCGCCGGTGGACGGCTCACTCATGGGTAGAGGGTGACAGATGCCAACCGTTTCCGGGGGTTGCCGGCGCCGATCGATATGCGCGGTGCGCCGTGGATCCGGTCGGCCGATCAGGCGGCCGGGACCCGGGCGACGACGGTGAAGCTGTCCGCCCCGGCGGCGTCGGCGTCCGCGGCGATCGGCAGGCCGGATTCGTCGAAGACGACGACGTCGGACAGACCGGTCGAGTGCAGCAGGTCGATCAGATCCTCGTAGGTGGTGAAGTGCACGATCAGGCCGAACTCGTGGGCGGCGAGCGGTCCGACCGCCCAGCTGCCGTGGTCGTCGATGCGGGCGCGGTTGGCGCGCCAGGAACGGATCGCCCGCAGCGCTCGGCCCGGTCGGGCGAGCAGGCGCATGTTGTCGATCACGATCTGCCGCAGCGAGAACCGCCGCGTCGGGCGGCGCAGCTGCAGGGGGCGTTCGGCGTAGGACGGCCCGCCGCGATGCAGGGTGCTGAAGATGAGGTAGCCGCCCGGCCGGGTGACCCGCGCCAACTCCCGCAGCACTCGCGGGCGCTCCGCGCGCCCGACCGCGTCGATCGCGTTGTTGCTGAAGAGGGTCAATGCGTAGACGTCGTCGGGGTAGTCGCCGAGGTCGCGGGCGTCGGCGACCCGGACCGGCAGCTCCGGGAAATTGTGGTGGAACTCGGCGACCATGCGCGGCGCGTAATCGGCGGCGTCGTAATGATCGGTCAGCAGGCGCAGCAGCGTGGTCGTGCGTCCCGCGCCGACCCCGAGGTCGAGCGCGGGCTGCCCGCGGACGGCGTCGGCAACCGACAACAATGCGGCCCGTTCACCGGCATCGAGGAATCCGGTGCTGCGAAATCCCTTGTGGTAGTCGGACACCGCGGAAATGCCGTCGAAGATGCTGCGGTTGGCTTCGGATACGTCTTCGCGCGTGGTCACGCTTCCCCCATTTCGCCTGCTCATCGGCCCCAGGCTAGCCGGGAATTGCGGAATCGGGCTGCACGATAGGCGAATTGCGCGTATATCGAGGGACATTCCGAACGATTCTCACGTAATTCCCGAGAGGTTTCACCTATTGGCGAGGATTGCCCTCATCAATGGCGTTCTCGGATGTCGGTGGGGTGGCGGCGTCGACGAGGAAGGCTTCCACGGTGGCCAGTGGGGCGAGCGTGCGGCGCGCCCGGCAGAGCACGACCGCGCCCTCGCAGGACGCCAGGACGGTCGTCGCCAGGTCCGCGGCGCGGGCGGCGGGGATGCCGCCGTCGACGAGCAACGTGGCCAGTCCGTCGGTCCACACCGCGAACGCGGCCGCCGCCTCGGCCTGCAGGTCGGCGCTCGAGCCCGAGACGGTCAGGCCGACCAGCGAGCAGCCGAGCGCGAAGTCGGTGTGGGCGAGCAGCGTCCGCCACATGTCGACGAAGCCGGCGATCACCTCCGCGGGCGGGCGGCCGCGCAGCGTCTCGAGGATCGTGGCGGCCTGCTGGACCTGCAGATGGACCGCGGCGCGCACGATCTCGTCCTTACCGCCGGGAAAGTGGTGGTAGACCGATCCGCGCGGGGCGTCGGCGGCTTCGATGATGGTCGACAGCGAGGCCGCCTCGTATCCCCGCTGCGCGAGAACCCGCGTCGTCGCGGTGATCATCCGGGTGCGTGCGTCGGTCACGGTCCCACCCTACCGCTCGACTATACCGATCGACATAATATGCTGATCGGTATAGAGGCCGACTCGGTCTCACCGGGATCACTGGAAGTGGAATCGCCATGCCGATGATCGACATCTACGCGCCCGCCGGGACCTTTGCGGATACGCACGCCCTGGCCCGCGACGCCGCGGCGGCGGTCATGCGAGTCGAGCAGGTGCCCGATATCGCGATGTTCCGCGAGAACACCGCCGCCTTCGTGCACGAACTCCCGGCCGCGGCTATCTCCAATGTGGCGGGGGAGTCGAACTACGTGCGGGTGCAGGTCCTCACCAACGCCGGGGCCCTCGACCGGGATAAGCAGCTCGCCGTGGTGGCGGAGCTGACCGCGCTGGTCGCGAGCGCCGCCGGCGACGAGTCCCTGCGGGAACGCACCTGGGTCCTGCTGACCGAGGCGCCCGAGGGTGGTTGGGGTCTGTGGGGGCACGCCCACACCAACGCCGAGCTGGTCGCCGCCGCCCGCGAACGGATCGCCGCCGGCTGACCGCCCCTGCCGCTGCGGGGCGTCAGCTGTCGATCAGCGGTTCGACCGTCTCGGCGATCTGCATGATGCCGTCGCACGCGTTCAGGTCGGCCGGCGAATCGGGTTGGCGGTAGATGGCGACGTCGATGATGACCGCTCCGAAGTCGGTCCGCATGAGGACCGTGCAGGATGGCGTCCCCATCGCATCCGTGGCGTGGATCGCCTCGCGACCGTTCACATCGATCGGTTCGGTGGGTCCGGAGAGCGTGGGCGGCAACTCCTCCCAGGGTCGGTTCTGCGCGATGACGTTGAGGCTGCGGTCGTAGCCGTCGACGGTGCAGGTCTCGAGTTCCCGGATGCCGATGCTGCTGTTTTCCGCGAACCTGGTTGCGGGGTCGAAGCCGAATCGGACCAGGGTGGCATCGTCGATCGCGGCGCAGGGATCGAAGGTGATGTCGGGAAGCCCGGACACGGAAGCCGTCGTCGGCGCCTCGGAGTCGGCGGCGACGTCGGATGGGGCCGAGACGACGGCATCGTCGGTTCGCGAACACCCACCGACCGTGACTCCCATCGCGAGCACACCGGCCACTAGCAGCGGCGATCTCATGGGCCCGTGACCTGTCCCGAACCGCCGGCAGCCGAGTGGATGGCGCGCCCGGCCTCGGTGTCCGCGCCACGGTAGGCGGCACCCGCTGCTCGGATAGTGGCGGCCATCACCCGTGCGGTCTCGACCTGCTGCAGGAGGTGGGCGATCGCCTGATTGCGCTTCTCCGAGAAGCCGATGTCCAGTTCAACTGCGGACGGGAATCCGGCGAATCCGGTGGAGAACCCCGAACGGCGCAGCTTGTTCGATACCTCCAGGAGGTTGTCGGCATGTACCTCGAATGCCCGGGCGATTCGCTCGGCGGCGCCGGGCTCGATGCGCAGGATCTCGCCGTCCACCATCCGTCCCACCCTCTCGTTCGTCGAACTCCGAGGGTTTGGACGCAGCGGCCGACCGACCGGTTCCACCGGCGGTTGAATGGATCAGATGATCGCTTGCAGACCCTTGTCGGCGAGGATGTTGAGCAGCTTCAGGGCTGCTCCCGACGGTTGCGTCTCGCCCTGTTCCCACTTGCGCACTGTCGATGCGGTGATGTGCAGATGCAATGCGAAAACGGGCTGACTGAACCTCAGGCCCTCGCGGAGTCGGCGAATGTCGGCCGGGCTGAAGTCGCGGACCGGCGGCGGGCAGATCGCGTCGAACTCGCGCATGGTCACCTTGTCGATGGCCCCAGCGGCGTTGAGTGCAGCCAGGTCATCGCGCAGCGATTCCACAATCTCACTCACAGTGCACCTCCTGTAGTACGCCGGATTGCAACGCATTCGACAGTTCGGTCCCCGACAAATCGAGGAATACCCGCCCGGCGAACTGCAGTGCTCGCTGTTCGCGCTGCGTGATATTCGAGATGTTGCTCTTGGGAAACCCGTGCATGAAGACGTACCGGTTGCCGATTCGAGCGGACAGTAGTGTTCGGTAGCCACCGCGCTTGCCGCCACCGGGCCTCGCCACACGCTTCTTGTACAGAAGGCCGCCGAGATCCGCGTCGATCAAGCCGCTTTCCATCTCCCGCACAGCTCGGCAGAGAACCGAATCGTCGAAATTCTCGCTTGCCTGCCACCGAGCGAAGGTCTTCCGTTTGAGTACCAACAACAGTGTCCATCCCAACTATACCCGTAAAGGGCACACTTTTCGGCGGCGGATCGTCGGTGGGGTAGTTCCACAACGCGCACCGAGCTTCCAAGACTTGGACGTCGGCACGCAGGTGGTTGGTTCCTCGGGTCGGGGGATCATCGTTGATATGGATGACCTGCCGGACGACAACGGTGCGGAGGATCCTGCCCACGACATGGTGCGCCGGAGAACTCCCGAAGAGATGGCTATGCCCCGACGTGTAGACGAGATCGTGCAGTGCGCAGACGCGTTTGCCCAGAAGTTCGAGAACTACGAGCCGGAACCGTCCGATGAACTGGATCGCGATGCGGTCCTGACTCTGCGAGCGGCTGTCACGGACCGCTGGCAGCCTGCGATGGGGATGCCGTAGCTATCAGGTGAGGGCAGTGAGGACCGCGTCCAACTCGGTGCAGAACCGGTCGACGTCGGCCGTTGAGAACGGGAGGGGTGGGCGCACCTTCAGGGTGGCGCCGTAGGGGCCGCAGACCGAGGTGAGGACGCGCCGCTCGCGCATCCCGTTCACGACATCCGCTGCCAGGTCGCCACCGGGGGTGGTGGTCCCGGCCTCGGCGACCAGTTCCACCCCGACGTAGAGGCCCGCGCCGCGCACGTCGGTGATCACCGGATGCCGCTTCGCCACCTCAGTGAGGGTCGAGCGGAAGTACTCGCCGACGCGACGGGCGTTGTCCTGCAATCCTTCCCGTTCGATCACGTCGAGCACCGCCGCAGCCGCGGCCACAGCGACCTGGGTGCCGCCGAAGGTGTTGAAGTACGGGGCGGCAGCCGCGTACGGCTCCATGATCGCGTCCGCCGCCGCCACCCCGGCGATCGGCAGACCGTTGCCCATCGGCTTGCCCATGGTGACGATCTCGGGCACCACGTCGTGCCGGGCGAACCCCCAGAACGAGTCGCCGGTCCGGGCGAAACCGGGCTGGACCTCGTCGGCGATCAACACCCCACCCGCTTGTCGCACCGCCGCGACGGCGCCGGTCAGCAGGCCGCGGTCGGTGTGGATGCCGTCGGACGACAGCGCCGAGTCGACCAGCAGCGCCGCCGGGTGCACCCCGCGCTCCACCATCTCCGCCAACGCACCCTCGACCGCTGCGGTGAGGTCCGCCGCCGGATCGTCGGACGGCCGCCGCACCGGGTCGGGCGCGGGGACCAGCCAGACATCCGGACCGACGCCCACCCCGCCGCCCAGCGACGGCGAAACCCCCGTCACCAGATCGGTATTGCCGTGGTACGCCTCCGACGTCACGATCAACCCGGTCCCACCGGTGGCGGCCCGCGCCAACCGGATCGCCAGGTCGTTCGCTTCGGACCCGGTGCACGTCAACACCATTCGATCCGCCGACGGTGGCAACAGGGCCAGCAGCCGTTCGACGTAGTCGATCAACGCCCGGTCGAGGTAGCGGGTGTGGGTGGTCAACCGGGCGACCTGCTCGGCGACCGCGGCGGCGACGTGCGGATGGGCGTGCCCGACGGAGGCGACATTGTTGTAGGCATCGAGGTATTCGACCCCGTCGGCGTCGTAGAGACGGGTCCCGGAACCGCGCACCAACTCGATCGGCTTGCGGTAGAACAACCGATAGGCCGGACCGAGAACCTCGCGGCGACGGCGCAGCAGTGCGTCGTCCTCATCGGAGCCGCGATAGGCGTTGGCGTCGAGGATGCTGGAACCGGTCACCCGGGTAGTATCCCGAACCCGCGCTGTTACGTCTGGGTGAAAGGTCGCCTTCCGACGGGCGAGATGGCCGCCGAACCGTTTCACTGGTCACCGCCGTGGGTAGCGACGGCCGTGGGGAATGACGAGGGACCGTGCATGCAGCTGACGATCGAGGACTGTGACAGTCTCCTGGCCGAGGCGCTGCCCGCTTACGGTGTCGGCTCCGACGTGCAGGTCACGCTGCTGAGCCTCTCGGAAAACGGCACGTACTTGGTGACCGACACCGAACGCCGATTCGTGGTCCGAGTGCATCGCTACGGCTACCAGGATGTGGACTCGATCCGCTCCGAACTCGCCTGGACCGACGCGCTGCGCGAGGACTGCGGCGTGCGGACCCCGGCGGTGGTGCCCACGACCGCCGGCGAACCGATCGTCCGACTCGAACGCCCCGAGGGGGAGCGGCACGTCGTCGCGTTCACCGTGGTCGACGGGGAGACCGGCGAGGACTCCCCGCACCCGATTTCGGCTCGTGACCTCGGTGTTCTGACCGCGCGGATGCATCTGCAGGTCGAGAATTGGACGCCGCCGCCGGCTTTTGTGCGCTTCCACTGGGACGCGGATACCTGCCTGGGGCCCGACGCCCGCTGGGGATCGTGGACGGTCGCCCCCGGGGTCGGCGCGGCCGATCACCCGACCCTGGCCGCGGCGACCGCCCGCATCATGGACAACCTTGCCGCGTACGGGAAGGGGCGGGACCGCTACAGCCTGGTGCACGCCGACCTGCGACTGGCCAATCTGATGATCGACGACGACCTGCAGCTGACGGTCATCGACTTCGACGATTGCGGCTACGGCTGGTTCCTCTACGACCTGGCGACGGTTGTGTCCTGGCTCGAGCACACCGACGCGGTCGCGGAGACCATCGACGACTGGATCGCCGGATACACCTCGGTGCGCCCGTTGACCTCGGACGATCTGGCGATGGTGTCCACCTTCGTCATGTTGCGGCGACTGATGCTCACCGCCTGGTTGGGCACTCACCCGCAGTCACCGCCCGCGGTCGAACTCGGCACCGGATACGGCGCCGGGACGGTCGAGTTGGCCCAGAGATTTCTGACCGATCCGACCTGGCTGCGGCCCGCCGCGGCAACCAACCGGGAGTGATGCCACGTGTTCGACCTGTCCGACGTCCGTGTCCTTGTCACCGGAGGGTCCAAGGGCATCGGCCTGGGCATCGCCACGGTCTTCGCCCGAGCGGGAGCGAAGGTCGCGATCACCGCCCGTTCGGTGGCGGACCTGCACACCGCGGCCGACGGGCTGCGTGAGGCCGGCGCCTCGGAGGTGGTCACCGTTTCCGGGGACATCTCCACCCGCGCCACCGCGACCTCGATCGTCCAGGACGCGGTCGCGGCGCTCGGCGGCCTGGACGTGTTGTGTGCGAACGCCGGCATCTTTCCCGAGGCCACGCTCAAGGAGATGACCGAGGAGAACGTCGACCAGATCCTCGGCGTCAACGTCAAGGGCACCGTCTTCACCGTGCAGGCCGCGCTGCCCGCCCTCGAGAAGTCCGGTCGCGGCCGGGTGATCCTGACCTCGTCGATCACCGGCCCGATCACCGGATACCCCGGGTGGTCGCATTACGGTGCGACCAAGGCCGCCCAGCTGGGCTTCCTGCGCACCGCCGCCATCGAACTCGCCCCGGCCCGGATCACCGTCAACGCAATCCTGCCCGGCAATGTGCTCACCGAGGGCCTGGCGGATATGGGTCAGGACTACCTGGACGGTATGACCAAGACCATCCCGCTCGGCGCCCTCGGCACGCCCGAGGACATCGGCTACGCGGCGGCTTTCCTGGCCTCCCGCGAGGCCGGCTACATCACCGGTCAGTCGCTGGTGGTCGACGGCGGCCAGATCCTGCCGGAGTCCCCGGAGGCGATGGCCTGACCCGGTCGGTGCGCCGGTCGTGACGGCTCGGGAACCGTCACGACCGTCGGCTGGTCACGACAGGGCCGACAACTTCTCGACGATGACCTCCTGCAGGCGCTCCGGATCGGCGCCCAGCGCCCGCAGCCGGTCGGCGGTCGCGGGATCGGTGTAGAGCCCGAGCAGCAGGTGCTCGGTGCCGACGTAGTTGTGACCGAGCGCGACCGAGGCCTCCACCGTCGCCTCGAGGACCGCCTTGGAGCCGTCGTCGAAGGGGATCATCGCGGGGGCATCCGGGGTGCGATCGGCGAAGGGGCTGTCGTCGGCGAGGGCGGCGATGTCCACGCCGAGGTCGCGCAGCGCGATCCCCGCGAGCGACTGGGGCTCGGTGGTCAATCCGTGGGCGAGGTGCAGGGGGCGCACGTGGTCGGCGGCGGTCGCACCGGCCTGGTTGGTCGCCGAGACCACGGCATTGCGGGCGCGCGGGGTGAAGCGGGCGAACGGGTCGGTGTGGTTCTGCTCGGCGGCGCGGCGCCCGACGAAGCGCTTCTGTGCGGCCTGCTTGGTGACGCCCATGCTGGCACCGATGTCGGTCCACGAGGCGCCGGCCCGGCGGGCCTGGTCGACGAAGTGCCCGATCAGGCTGTCGCCGATGTCGCCGAGGTGCGCGGCGGCGGTCATCGCGGTGGTCAGTTGGTCGAGCGGATCCTCATTGACCGTGCGGATCGAGGCGATCAGGTCGTCGAGGCGAACGCCGGTGAGCTGGGCGGGAGTGGGGTTCTCGGTCATGCGTCAACCGTAGGTTGACGATGGATTGCCGTCAACCCCTGGTTGACGATTCGGACAATCGGTGCGCTCGACTCGGACCGAGCGAGTGCCCGGTTCGGTTCCTCCCCGCACCCCGGCTCCGCGGGGGACAATCGTGGGCGTGACACACCGGCCGGGTGTCACGGGCCGGGTGAAGGTGGGCGTGATGACCATCGGGTCGGGGATCGGGTCGCGGCGTGCCCTGGTGCTGGCGGGTGGCGGGGTGGCGGGCATCGCCTGGGAGATCGGCGTGCTGCGCGGCCTCGCCGACGCCGACCGGAGGCTCGCCGAAGCGGTCATGGGTGCCGATCTGGTGGTCGGCACCTCGGCCGGCTCCGCCGTCGGTGCCCAGATCACCAGCGGAACGCCGATCGAGCGGCTCTACGAGGCCCAGCTCGACGAGCGGTCCGCCGAGATCCTGCCGATCGGCGACCCGGTCGCCTTGGCGGAGGCGTTTGCGGCGGCCGCGGACGAGGCCACGTCGGCGGCCGACCTGCGGCGACGGATCGGCAAGATCGCCATGAACGTCGAGACCGTCGAACCCGATCGGCGTATGGCCGCCGTGCGGGCGCGGCTACCCGTCCTCGACTGGCCGGACCGCGACCTGCGGTTGCCGATCGTCGATGCCAATACCGGTGATCGGGTGGTCATCGACCGGTTCGGTGGGGTCTCCCTGCTCGACGCGGTCGCCGCGAGCTGTGCGGTCCCCGGCGCCTGGCCGCCGGTCGTCATCGGAGATCTGCCGTACGTCGACGGTGGGGTGTGGTCGGGAACCAATGCCGACGTGGCGGCCGGCGCGTCCACCGTGCTGGTGCTGACCCCGACCCTCGCCGATAGCGAGCATCCGCTGCTGCGGGGACTGCCGGACGAGATCGCCGACCTGCGGGCGGGCGGCACCCGGCATATCGAGGTCATCCGCACCAACCCGGCGATGGTCGCCGCGGTCGGCGACGATGCGCTCGACCCGCGGATCCGCCGGCCCTGTGCACAGATCGGTCGCGAGATCGGCCGCGCCGCCGCCGAGCGGGTCGCTGACGTGTGGGTATAGCGCTTCCCCGGGCGGTTGGTCCGGTTCGCGCTACGGTCGAAGGCATGGTTGCCCCGCTGGACCGCCCGTCCCCCGAGCAGGATCTGCTTCCCGTCGGCCGAGCGGAGTCCCTTCTGCCGCTCGACCCGCTCGCGGATTCGATCACGATCTCCCGGACGGAGCTGATCGGCCTGCGGGACACCTTGCAGCGGTTCCTGCTCGAGTATCAGTTCGGGCTGCGGGCGGTGGAAACCAAGATCGCGATCCTGCGCGAAGAGTTCCTGCACATGCACGATTACAACCCGATCGAGCACGTCACCAGTCGGGTCAAGACGCCGGAGAGCCTGCTCAAGAAGCTCTCCCGCAAGCAGGTCTCCGCCGACATCGACGCGATCCGCGCCGGCATCACCGACGTCGCCGGTATCCGCGTGACCTGCAGCTTCGTCAGCGATGTCTACCGACTGTTCGACCTGCTCACGCAGCAGGACGATGTCACCCTGCGCGAGGTGAAGGACTACATCGCCCACCCGAAGCCCAATGGCTACAAGTCGCTGCACGCGATCGTCGAGGTGCCGGCGTTCCTGTCGACCGGCCGGGTCGACGTGCCGGTCGAGATCCAGTTCCGCACGATCGCCATGGACTTCTGGGCCGCGCTCGAGCACAAGATCTTCTACAAGTACGACGGCCAGGTCCCGTCGACACTGGTCGACGAACTGCGCGAGGCCGCCGACACCGCGTCGTCGCTCGACAACCGGATGGAGCGCCTGCACACCGAACTGCACGGACCGCAGGGCGCGGCCGCCGCGCACTGAGACCGGTCAGGCGTCGCGGGTCAGACCTCGCGGGTCAGGGCCGCGTAGCGGCTGCGGTGGCTGTCGGTGGTGCCGAACTCGTACTGCACCGCCGTCAGACGCTTGAAGTAGTGCCCGATCGCCAACTCCTCGGTCATGCCCATGCCGCCGTGCAGTTGCACCGCGTTCTGGCCGACGAACCGGGCCGCCCGGCCGACGGTGGCCTTCGCGACCGATGTCGTGCGGGCGCGGGTGTGCTCGTCGGCGTCGAGGTTCAGGACGGCGAGGTGCACCGCGGCAACCGCCTGCTCGAGCTCCATCATCATGTCGACCATCCGGTGCTGGAGCACCTGGAAGCTGCCGATCGGCGCGCCGAACTGTTTGCGCTGCTTGGTGTACTCGACGGTGTCGTGCAGGACGGTGCGCATGCAGCCGACCGCCTCCGAGGACACCGCGACCGCGCCGACATCCCGCGCCCGGGCCAGTGACGGCCATGCGCCACCCTCGGGGCCGAGCAGGGTTTCGGCCGCGACCCGCTCGAACACCAGGTCCGCGCCGCGCCGGTCGTCGATCGTTCGGTACTCGCGCAGGGTCACGCCGGCGGCCTTCGGGTTGACCAGGAACAGCGAGATGCCGGCGACATCGTCGGGAGCGCCGGAGGTGCGGGCGGTCACCAACAGGTGGGTCGCCAGGGGTGCGTCGAGCACCACCGACTTCGCCCCGTCGAGCACCCATCCGTCGCCGAAGCGGCGGGCGGTCGTGGTCACCGACCGCCAGTTGTCACCGGCGGCCGATTCGCCGGCGGCGAGCGCCACGATAGCCCGGCCGTCCCCGATCGCGCGCAGAAGTGATTCGGCCGCAGGGGATTGCGAACGCTCGAGCAGCCCGGCCGCGATCACCGCGGTCCC
This sequence comes from Millisia brevis NBRC 105863, assembly GCF_001552615.1. Taxonomy (GTDB): domain Bacteria; phylum Actinomycetota; class Actinomycetes; order Mycobacteriales; family Mycobacteriaceae; genus Millisia; species Millisia brevis. The sequence continues at coordinate 424,320 of NZ_BCRN01000001.1, read as the reverse complement.
GATATACGGCTCGACCACGAGGGCGCGCCCCAACTCCTCGGTGATGATCATCAATTCCTCGGCGCCGCCGCCCGCGCCGCCGACCGACTCGGGCAGCAGCACATCGAGCAAGCCCAGCTCGTCGGCGAATGATCGCCAGATCTCCTGCTGCATACCGGAACCCGTGGCGGCTGCGGTGCGACTGGTCGACAGGTCGTAGCGGGACGTCAGAAACTTGCGCAGACCGTCCGCGAGCAGCTGCTGTTCCCCGGTGAGCGTGAAGTCCATGCTGATTCCTACAGTCCGAGAGCGGCTTTGGCCAGGATATTGCGCTGGATCTCGTTGCTGCCGGCGTAGATCGACCCGGCCCGGTCGTTGAGGTAGCGCAGCGGCGCCACCGCCTGCCAGGGCTCACCGCTGACGTAGCCGTCGGTCGGCGGGGTGAAGTGCGCGATCGGTCCGCCGGGGCGGGCGGCGTGCGGCTGGTAGACCCGGCCGATCGGTCCGGCCGCCTCGAGGGCCAGTTCGGTCAGCTGTTGGCTCAGTTCGGTGCCGAGCACCTTGAGCATCGACGCGGACGGTCCGGGGTGCCCGCCGGCCGCGACGGTGGCCAGGGTGCGGTACTCGAGGATCTCGAGGACCTCGGTGCGCATCCGGGCGTCCGCGAGTTTCGCGGCGAACGCCGGGTCGTCGATCAGCCGGCCGCCGTCGGGGCCGGGCTGCTGCGCGGCGACGCCGGCGATATGCGCGGCCTCCACCTGCAGGGCCGGGGCGTGCGCCGCTCCGCCGCGCTCGAACTCGAGCAGGTACTTCGCCACCGTCCAGCCGTCGTCGATCGTGCCGAGCACGTTGGCCTTCGGGACGCGCACACCGTCGAAGAAGATCGTGCACTGGATCTCCTCGCCGGACGACATCACCAGCGGGTGGATCTCGATGCCGGGGGAGGTGAAGTCGAGCAGCAGGAAGGTGATGCCCTGCTGTTTGCGCTCGCCGCGGCTGGTGCGCACCAGCGCGAACATCCAGTTCGCCTCGGCGGCATGGGTGGTCCAGATCTTCGACCCGGTCAATACGAGGTCGTCGCCGTCGTCGACCGCGGCCATCGACAGCGAGGCGAGGTCGGAGCCGGCCTCCGGCTCGGAGTAGCCCTGGCAGAAGAACACCTCGCCGGTCAGGATGCGCGGCAGGAAGTACCGCTTCTGTTCGTCGATGCCGAATCGCATGATCGCGAACGCCACCATCCGGATGCCCATCGGCGACAGATAGGGCGCGCCGGCGAGGATCGATTCCCGGCTGAAGATGTAGTGCTGCGTCAGGCTCCAGTCGCAGCCGCCGTGGCGCACCGGCCACGCCGGCGCCGCCCAGCCGCGCTCGTGCAGGATCGCCTGCCACCGCATCGCCGCCTCGTGATCCGAGTAGACGCTGGTCTGCAGACGCCCGGCGGCGCGCAGATCGTCGGTGAGCTTGTCGTCGAGGAAGGCGCGCACCTCGTCCCGAAACGCCAGGTCGTGCTCCGACCACTGCAGGTCCATCCGCGCCTCCTCCGCCCACCGAACCCCGTCAACGTTACTGGATATTTTTGATATTTGATGGGATTTAGGCGGAGCGAGGAACGGGCGGGACCCCGGCTGGGCCCCGCCCGTCGGCGTTCGTAGGTGTCGGTCGGGGACCGTCAGCCGAGAACTGTCAGCTGCTCGGGGTCGACCGTTGTGCCGATCAGCTCCCGCAGTTGATCGTTGACGTCCCAGATCCCGACGTTCATCCCGGCGGTGATGGTGTGCCCGTCGGGCGCGATCCAGTAGGCGATGAAGGCGTTCTTGTCCAGGTCACCGCGGATGACCACGCTGTCGTCCGGTGAGGAATGCCCGACGTACTCCATCGAGAACTCGAACTGGTCGGTATAGAAGTACGGCTGCCAGTCGTAGGCACCCTCCTGCCCGAGGATGCTGCGGGCGGCGAGCTTGCCCTGGCGGATCGCGTTGTCCCAATGTTCGACGCGCAACGGGCCGAGCACCGTATTGGTCGCATACGCGGCGTCCCCGGCCACCCAGATATTCGGGTCGGTGGTGCGCAACTGCGGGTCGGCGATGATGCCGTCCTGCACACCGAGCCCGGCGGCTGCCGCCAGCTCGGTCGATGGTGTCACCCCGGCGGCCAGCAGAATCACCTCCGCCGGGACCAGTTCGTCGCCGACCAGGACGCCGTCGTCCGTCACCCCGGTCGCCTCCGTCTCGGTGCGGATGTCCACGCCGTGGGACTCGTGCAGTTTCTTCAGGTGCTCGGCCAGTTCGGGGCCCAGCACCGACACCAAGGGCAGCTTGCTGCGTTCGAGTACGGTCACGTCCAGGCCCGCCTCGCGCGCGGAGGCTGCCACCTCGAGAGCGATCCAGCCGCCGCCGATGGTGACCAGGCGTGCGCCCGGCTCGAACGTCGCCTTCAACTTCTCCTCGTCCGCGCGGGTGCGCAGCTTGTGGGTCCGGTCGACGCCGGGGATGTCGAGTTCGCGAGGAGTCGCACCGGTGGCCAGGAGCGTCGTACGAGAGGGTCTCACCGTCGTTGACGGCCACCGTCCGTGCGGCAGGATCGAGAGAGCCGATGGTCGCCCCGGTCAACACCCGGATATCGCGTTCGGAGTACCAGTCGGCGTCGTGCACCGTGTGAAACGGTTTCTTGCCCTGCAGGACTTCCTTGGACAGCGGTGGGCGCTCATAGGGCAGCACCTTCTCGGTGCCCACCAGAGTCAGATCCCCTTCGTACCCTTCGTCGCGAAGCGTTGCGGCCGCGGTGGCGGCCGTCAGTCCCGCTCCGACAATCACGATTCGGTCCATACCCCATCATCGACCCGACCTGCAGCGGTCGTCCAGGGTCGAGTTCGGGCTCGTTCGAGTGGCGCGCCGATAATGCGCTGGTCCCGTACAGTTTTGCCATCACCTTCCGCCGCAAGGAGTGAGTCATGCACGTTCCCGACGGATTCCTCGATGGGCACACCTCGATCGCGACGGGGGTGGTCGCCGCGGTCGGCGTCGGCATCGCCCTGCGCGGCGCCCGCAACGAACTCGACGATCGCACCGCCCCGATGGCCGGCCTGGTCGGCGCGTTCGTCTTCGCCACCCAGATGGTGAACTACCCGGTCGGCGCCGGCACCAGCGGCCACTTGATGGGCGGCGCGCTCGCGGCGGCGCTGGTCGGACCGTGGACCGGGATCCTGGTGATCTCCGCGGTGCTGCTGGTCCAGGCGGTGCTCTTCGCCGACGGTGGCCTGACCGCGATCGGTACGAACATCACCCTGATGGGTTTGGTCGGCGTCCTCGGCGCCTGGCTGATCATCAAGGGACTGCTGAAGGTGCTCCCCAAGCGCAGCGGATCGGTACCGCTCGCCGCCGGGATTGGGGCGCTGCTGTCGGTGCCCCTGTCCGCGGTGGTCTTCGTGGGTCTCTTTGCCTTCGGCGGGGTTGCCGACATCCCGGTCGGTGAGGTGTTGACGGCGATGGCCGGCTGGCACCTGGTGATCGGCATCGGCGAAGCGCTGATCACCGCACTGGTGGTGGCGATCGTCGTATCCGCCCGGCCGGACCTGGTGTACGCCGCTCGCGGCATCCCCGCCGATCCGCAGCGTCGTTCGGAGGTGGCGGCATGAGTCGCGGACGCCTCTACCTGCTGCTGTTGGTCGCCGCTTTGGCGATCGCCGGGGTGGTCAGCGGATTCGCTTCCGGGCATCCCGACGGCCTCGAATACGTTGCGGAATCCACTGGATTCATGAGCACCGCACAGGACCACACCGGCGCCGGGTGGCCGTTGGCCGACTACGCCGTCGCCGGAATCGAGCACGCTCGGCTGTCCGGTGCGGTCGCCGGGATCATCGGCACGCTGGTCACCCTGCTGCTCGCCGGTGGGGTGGCCTGGATGGTGCGCCGGCGGACTCCGGTCGCCTCCTAGGTCGTGTGCATTCATCTTCCTCAGCGGCGGCCCGAGGAGATAATCGTCGTGGCGTCGCCGTGAGGAAGATGGACGCACACCGATGACGGGTCCGGCCAAGGGGACGATCGCCGCGTCCACCGCGGTGCTGCTCTGTGCGCTCTACTTCGCGCAGGGATTGCCCTACGGGTTCTTCACTCAGGCGCTGCCGGTGGTCCTGCGCGAATCGGGGCTCTCGCTCACCCAGATCAGCGCGACCGGAGTGCTCTTCGCCCCCTGGGCGCTGAAGTTCCTGTGGGCGCCCTATGTCGACAGGTACGGCACCCGGCGGCGCTGGCTGCTGACCCTGCAACTCGCCGCGGCGGCGTTGGCGCTGGTCATGGCGTCGCTCGACCTGTCGGGGTCGCTGCGGTGGCTGCTGGTCGGCATCGCGGTGATGAACCTGATCTCCGCGACCCAGGACGTCGCGACCGACGGCCTGGCCGTGCGGCTGCTCGGGTATCGGGGCAAGGGCATCGGCAACGGCATCCAGGTGGGCGCCTACCGGATCGGCATGATCGTAGGCGGCGGGGGACTGCTGTGGCTGCTGACGCTCTCCGGGTGGCGGGGCCTGTTCATCGTGATGTCGGGTCTGATCCTGCTGTGCACCCTGCCGGTCTGGTGGTTGCGCGAACCGACTCCGACCGCCCACCCGGCGCCGAACGCCCGCGCAGCCCAAACCACCGAGCCCGCCCCGACCGCAGCCGAAGCTCCCGGCCTCGCCCGCATGGCCGCCGGGTGGTGGACGCGGCTGCGCCGACCGGGCATGGCGGTATTCATCCTGCTGATCGGCGCCTACAAGTTCGGCGACTCGATGGGCTCCGCGCTGGTCGGACCGTTCATGGTCGACTCCGGACTGACCGTCGCGCAGATCGCCCTGATCAAGGGTGCGCTGTCGTCGGCGGCCGCGCTCGGCGGCGCCGCGCTGGGCGGGTGGCTCGCCTACCGCCTCGGACGTCGCAATGCGCTGCTGCTCACCGGGGTCGCCCAGACGATCAGTCTGGCGCTGTACCTCTTCGCCTCCCTCGGCATCGGGGGGTTCGCGCTGATCGTCACCGCCAGCCTCGCCGAACACGTCCTGGGTGGGGCGGCCACGGTCGCACTGTTCACCCTGATGATGGACGCCTCCGAACGCGACCACGCCGGCAGCGACTACACCCTGCTGGCCTGCGCGATCGTGCTCGTACAGGGCGTCGCGGGGATCACCGGAGGCGTCATCGGCGATCTCTTCGGCTATCCGACGATGTTCGCGACCAGCTTCGTGCTGTCCGGGCTGGGCTGCGCGGCGCTGGTGATCGCGCTGGGCCGGGGCGTCGGGCCGGCCGGGGTGCGCGAGGTCATCGATCGGCGCCGACAGCGCGCGTAGGATTCGGGCATGCGTTTGTCGACGATGTCGTGGTGGCTGCGGTAGCAGCCGGTCGACGCATGTTCGCGGGCTGCACGGCAGCCCGCATTCGTCGAGGATTCCCGTGCGGCCCTTCCCACCTGTGAAGGGATATCTCCGATGGACTCCTTTGCCGCCACCCGCGCGCGCATGCCCGAACTGCAGCGTCGTATCGCCGCCGACCCCGGCCGCTTCCGTATGTTGACCGGCGAACGCCCCACCGGTCCGCTGCACCTCGGCCACTACGTCGGCAGCATCACCGAGCGCGTGCACCTGCAGAACCTCGGCGTCGAAACGCTGGTGATCCTGGCCGACTACCAGGTGATCACCGACCGCGATATCGCCGCCCGGGTCGGTGATCACGTGCGCAGCGCGATCGCCGACTACCTCGCCGCCGGCCTCGACCCGGACCGCACCACGATCTTCACCCACTCGGCGGTGCCCGCCCTCAACCAACTGCTGGTGCCGTTCCTGAGCCTGGTCACCGAGGCCGAACTGCACCGCAACCCCACCGTCAAAGCCGAACTGGCCGCGTCCGGCCGGGCGCTGAGCGGGTTGCTGTTGACCTACCCGGTGCACCAGGCCGCGGACATCCTGTTCTGCAAGGGCAATCTGGTGCCCGTCGGCAAGGACAACCTGCCGCATATCGAGATCACCCGCACGATCGCCCGCCGCTTCAACGAGCGCTACGGCGAGGTCTTCCCCGTTCCGGAGGCGATGGTCACCGACGCCGCCGAGATCCTCGGCCTCGACGGGCGCAAGATGTCCAAGAGCTACGGCAATGCGATCGCCCTGTCGATGAGTGCCGACGAGACCGCCGCGGCGATCCGCCGCACCCGCACCGACAGCGACCGGCACATCACCTACGACCCGGTCGAACGCCCCGGCGTCGCCGGCCTGCTCTCGACCGCCGCGATCTGCCTCGACTCGACCCCGCAGCGGATCGCCGAACGGATCGGTGACGCCGGCAGCGGCGCCCTCAAGGCGCTCACCACCGAGGCGGTCAATTCCTTCCTCGCAGGTCACCGTGCCCGGCGGGCGCAGCTTGCCGCCGACCCCGGCCTGATCGACAGCGTCCTGCGGGCCGGTAACAAGCGGGCCAACGACCTCGCGGACGCGACCCTCGCGGAGGTCCGCACCCAGATGGGCATGAGTTACGCGGAAGCTCGGTGACCGGTACGGCACAATGAACCCCGGTCCGTCCGCAGGTACGTACAGCCCCCAGCGGTCCGTTTCGGTGATCGGAGGTCGCGCGGGGTGTCATTTGCGGATCGGGTCGACCGCTTCCAACGCCGCTATCCGGCCAGTGGATTTCCGCTGGCGGTGGTGTACAAGTTCGTCGACGACCAGGGTGGCTACCTCGCGGCGTTGATCGCCTACTACGCCTTCATCTCGCTGTTCCCATTGCTGCTGATCCTGACCACCGTGCTCGGCTTCGTGCTGCAGGACGATCCCGATCTACAGGAGCGGATCGTCGATTCGGCGCTCTCACAGATCCCGGTCGTCGGCTTCCAGCTCGGCGATCCCAGTCAGATCGGTGGGGGTGCCGCCGGGGTGACGATAGGAGTCATCGGCGCCGTCTACGGCGGGCTCGGTGTGTCCGTCGCCGTGCAGAACGCGATGAACGTCGTGTGGTCGGTCCCGCGCAACGACCGTCCGAATCCGATCCGCGTCCGCATCCGCGGGGCGATGCTGCTGTCGACGGTGGGCAGCGCGATCGTGGCGCTGACCGTGGTGAACGGGATCGCCTCGGCCATCCAATTGGGCACGGCCGGAAGACTCTTCGCCATGGCCGGTTCGGTGGTCGTGACGACGGTGGTCTTCACGATCGCCTTCCGCATCGGCACCGCACGGCCGGTGAGCGTCCGGGACGTCTTCCCCGGGGCCTTGGCCGCCGCGATCGGCTGGCAGGTATTGCAGACCTTCGGCAGCGTCTACGTCCAGGAGGTGATCGCCCGCGCGACCGCGAGCAACGGTGTCTTCGCGGTGGTGCTCGGCTTGCTCGCCTTCCTCTACATCGCGGCGGTGCTGATCGTGTTCTCCTTGGAGTTCAACGCCGTTCGCGTCGACAAGCTCTACCCGCGATCGTTGCTGACGCCGTTCACCGACAATGTCGTGCTGACGCCGGGCGACGAGGCCGCCTACACCGCGCAGGCAAAGGCCCAACGCAGCAAGGGCTTCGAGAAGATCCGGGTCAGCTTCGACAACCCTGCCGATACGCCGCCCGACACCGGCGGCACCCCACCGGCCGGCCCTCCACAGAGCGGCGGCGCGTAGGCCGGCCGTCTCGAAACAGCTGGCCTACCTGAACAGTTCCGCGTTCCGACGCGCCCACTCGGCCATCCCGATCGGCGGGGTACCGGTCAGGTCCTCGACCACGGTGTTCGCCTGCTGCTTGATCACCTCGTTGGCGGCGAACAGGTCGAGGTACCACTCGGCGTAGTCGCCCATCGTCGCGCGCAGCCGCTCCTCCGCCTCGGCGCGGGAGCACTGTTCGTAGGTGACCGGCACGCCCGCACCCTCGGCGATCCGCTGCGCGATCTCGCGGCGATTGAGCGCCTCCGGGCCGGTCAGGTCGTACATCTTCCCGTAGTGCTTCTCGGCCGGAGCCGCCAACAGGGCCGCGGCCACCCGGGCGATGTCGTCCATCGCGATCGGCGCGGTGGTCGCCTCCGGATAGGGCTCGCGCACCGGCTGGCCGGCGGCGATCAACGGGGCCCATTCGGCGAAGTTCTCGGCGAACTCGCCGGGTCCGAGCTGGGTATGGGTCAGCCCGGAGGCGGACACCGTGTCGGCGTGCTCCTGCCAGTGCGCGCCACCGGACAGGGCGACGACGTAGCGCACCCCCGCCTCGCGCAGCAGTTCGACAGTGGCGTCCAGCGTCTCGGTCATCGGAGCCAGGTAGACCCGGTCGACACCCTCGAACGCGGCGGGCAGAGTCGCCGGTTTCCCCAGGTAGCCGGTCACCGCGGTGACCCCCTCCGGCAGTTTGGCTTTCGCCGGATCGACGGTCAGCGCGCGGATATCCCGCTCACCGAGCGCGAGCAGCTGATCGACGATGCGGCGGCCGATATTTCCGGTGGCTCCGGTCACGAGGGTCGTCATGGCTGACGACCCTACCGAGGACCTCCGTCACCGCACGGGATCCCCAGAAGACGACGGAAGGTGGCCACGAGCGCGGGGCGATCGACGCCGGCCTCCCGCCGCAGCGTCAGGATGTGCAGCATCTCGCCGTCCATCTGCGCCAGGCAGCGCCGGGCCGTCGCGATCGGCTCGTCATCGCCGCCGATCATCGCGATGACCTCGGCCACGGCCACCACGAACCGTTCGTGCGCGGCGGCGAAGAGCTCCGGATGGTCGAGGGTCAGGGCCAGTCGAGCCCGGGCCCGGATGCTCCCGGGTGGCTGCCCGCAGGTGCCGACGAAGTCGGCGAACATCTCGACCAGAGCCTCCCGCGAGTGGGGTATCCCCGCCGCGAGCATCTCCGCCATCAGTTCGCGGTCCCGGCGTTCCAACGCCTCGATCACCGCGTCGACCAGGGCGGATCGGCTGCGGAAGACATCGGCTGTGCTTCCGCGCGGCAACCCGGCGGCGTCGTCGACGGCCTGGTGGGTGAGGGCCTCGAGCCCTGCCCGCGCGACGACGTCGAGCGCGGCGCCGCCGAGCACGGCCCGTCGGTCGGGTGCAGCGGCGGCCGGTGTCACGATCATCGTTGTACCACCCGGCGTGGCCGCTATCCGGATCGTCCGAGCCGGTGTCGCCGGGCCGGCGCCGGCCCGACGTTTCGGATGGCAGCGGGCACACCTCGGCCCCTCGGCGGCGGGGAGGATATGTCCTCGCCCTCGGCTCCGAGCCATATGCCGCCCCCTCCGCGAGCTGCGCCGGAAGTGTCCGAAATCGGCCCGAGGCGAACCGGAACATGCATCTTTGGTGAACTGCGACCCCCGGGCCGGCTTTTGGAACGCGGACAGGCAAAGATGGAGGTATGACCCTCGTTGACGAGCCGTTGAGCCAGATGGGATTGCGCGAATACATCGATGAACTGCAGACGCAGGGGTACTCGGTGTCGGGGAGCAAGGGCCAGGACCCGCTGCTGATCGATCCGACCGGCAAGGCTGTCGAAACCTGGCGCGACGACTACCCGTACGACGAGCTGATGGATCGGGACACCTACGAGGAGGAGAAGTACCTCCTGCAGGTGGAACTGCTCAAGTTCCAGTACTGGTCCCAGGACGTCGGCGCCAAGCATGTGATCGTCTTCGAGGGCCGCGACGCCGCCGGTAAGGGTGGCACGATCAAGCGCTTCATGGAGCACCTGAACCCGCGGGCCGCCCGTGTGGTCGCGCTGACCAAGCCGACCAGCGAGGAAGCCGGACAGTGGTACTTCCAGCGCTACGTCCGGCACCTGCCGACCAGCGGAGAGATCGTGCTGTTCGACCGCTCCTGGTACAACCGCGCGGGCGTCGAGCGAGTCATGGGCTTCTGTAGCGATGAGCAGTACGACGTCTTCATGCGGCAGGCTCCGCGCTTCGAGCGGATGCTCGTCGAGTCGGGTACCACCGTCACCAAGCTGTGGTTCTCGGTGACCCAGCGCGAGCAGCGCACCCGCTTCGCGATCCGCCAGATCGACCCGGTGCGCCGCTGGAAGCTCTCGCCGATGGACCTCGAGAGCCTCGACAAGTGGGAGTCGTACACCGCCGCCAAGGAAGCGATGCTCTCCGGCACCGACAAGAAGTACGCGCCCTGGATGTCGGTCAAGAGCAACGACAAGAAGCGCGGCCGCGTCAACGCGATGCGCGCCTTCCTCAACCAGTTCGACTACGAGGGCAAGGACACCTCGGTGGTGTACGCCCCGGACGAGCTGATCGTCAAGCGCGCCAAGTACACCGAAGGCGACTGACACTTCCGGTGACATTTTCGGGGGAGCCGGGGACCGATCGGTCCCCGGCTCCCCCGAAGTCGTCCGGTCCTAAGCGGTCGGCAGACCCGCCTCCACCCAGGCGTTGATGCCGCCGTCGACACTGCGGACATCGGTATATCCCTGGGCCTTCAGCAGCAGTAACGCGTAAAGCGATCGGGTTCCGACGCCGCAGAGCGTGAGAATCGGGGTGGACCGGTCGGTGGGCAGCCCGTCGAGGCTTCCGGCCGACAGGTCGGGTAGCGGCAGGTTGACCGAGTCGCGCAGGTGTACCTGCTCCAGCTCCGGCGGATTGCGGACGTCCACCAGCGTCACCCCGGACTCGACCAGCCGATTCGCCTCGGTGACGTCCACCCGGTCCGGACCGCTCTTCGCCAGTTCGAACGCATCCTCGAGGTACTCGCCGAAGGGGTTGGCCGGCGCCGCGTCGGCTTCCTCGGGCTCGGGTGGGAACAGGTCGGGCAGGTGCTTGCGGAACGACGACAGGTACTTGAAAGCGTTGTCAGGGAAGATCACCACCGCGATCACCCCCGGTTCGTCCGGGATGGTGCGCAGGGCGCCGGCCAGGGCCAGACCCGAGCTCGGTCCGGCGATGATGCTCTCCTCGAGATGCAGCCGTCGGCACAGCCCGTAGGACTGTTCGTCGTCGATCTCGATGATGTCGTCGTACTCCTCGGGGTGAAAGAAGTCGGTGACCGCGAGCGCCCGCCGGGCCCGCACGCCCGGGATGTCGTGACCCAGGCCCGGATGCACGCCGATCACCTTGACGTCGGGATTCTGCTCCTTGAGGAATCGGCCGGTGCCGGTGATCGTCCCGCAGGTGCCGAGCGACGCGACGAAGTGCGTGATCGCGCCGCCGGTCTGGCGCCAGATCTCGGGGCCGGTCGTGCGGTAGTGGGCGTCGGGGTTGGCCGGATTCGCGTACTGGTTGAGCTCCCGCCAGCCGGGACGGGCGCCGAGCTTCTCGGCTTCGAGCATGGCCCCCTCGGGCTGGCCGGGCATCGGACACAGGTCGTCGTTCAACTCGACCAGGTCGGTGCCGAACAGGCGCAGCGCCGTCCGCTTTTCCAGCGGGATCTGATTCGACAGCGTCGCGGCGAATCCGTACCTGCGGGCGTTGGACATCATCGCCAAGCCGATTCCGGTGTTGCCGGAGGTCGGCTCGACCAGATTCTCCAGCTTTTCGCCCCGCTCCTCCGCGTCGCGGATGAGGTTGGCCGCCACCCGATCCTTGACCGCGCCGAACGGGTTGTACCACTCGAGCTTGGCGTAGACCTGCGCGTGCCGGAAGTCCGGAATCCGCTGCAGCCGGACGATCGGCGTCGGGTTGTCGGCGTTCGGGAGCAGGTCGAGGATCGAGTCGTAGGTCCGCAGGCTGTGATCGGACATCGTGGTCCTTTCGATCTCATGGTCGTCGCCCACCACGGTATCGAGTTGCGGTCGCACCGATCCATAGTTCCGATCCACGGATAACGGCGGCCGCGCCGACGGAATCGGTCGGACATCGCGGGTGCTCGAGCCGCAACGATTCGGTCCGCCGAGACAACGATTGGGCCGCCGCGACAACGAATCGTCTCGGCGGCCCAACGGAGAGTGGGTGCGAACCAGGATCAGAGGATGTAGAGCATCTCCTGGTAGGTGGGCAGCGGCCACAGGTCGTCGGCCACGATCCACTCGAGCTTGTCGGTCTCCTCGCGCACCTCGAGCATCGCCGGGATCAGCGTGTCGCGGGCGAAGGCGGCCTCCTCGGCCGGGGTCTCCCCGCCGTGGGTGTTGACGGCCTTGTCGAGCACGGCGATCGCGGCGGTCAGACCGGCCACCGCGGTGGTCGCCTGCTCGAGTGGGCCCTTGTCGAAGTCGACCCCCACCGAGACGAGGTTCGCCGCGGACTGGGCCAGCTCACCCTGGTAGCGCAGGGCGGCCGGCAGGATCTTGGTCCGGGCGATCTCCAGGGTCTCCTTGGACTCGACCGCGATGCTCAGGATGTACTGCTCGAGGTAGACCTCGTAGCGGCTGTGCAACTCGCGCGGGCTCAGGACCTTGTGCTTGTCGAGGACCTCGATGATCGCCGGCTCGTTGAACTGCTCGAGCGAATCGACCGTCGTCTTCAGGTTCAGCAAGCCACGGGTGGCCGCTTCCTGCTGCCATTCCTCGGAGTAGCCGTCGCCGTTGAACACCACCGCACCGTGCTCGAGGATGATCTTCTGCAGCAGGCTCTGCACCGCGGTGTTGAAGTCGGTGCCCGCAGCCACATCGGCGTCGAGCGTGTCGGCGATGTACTCGAGCGAGTCGGCCATGATCGTGTTGACCGCGACCATCGGACCGGAGATCGACTGCGACGAACCCGGCGCGCGGAACTCGAAGCGGTTGCCGGTGAAGGCGAACGGGCTGGTGCGGTTGCGGTCGCCCGGGTCGGCCTTGAAGGCCGGCAGCGTGTCGACGCCGACCTCGAGGGAGGAACCGGTCTTCGAGCCGGTGATCGTCCCCTTGGCGATCTGGTCGAACAGGTCGGCCAGCTGGTCACCCAGGAAGATCGAGATGATCGCCGGCGGGGCCTCGTTGGCGCCGAGGCGATGATCGTTGCTGGCGGAGGCGACGACGGCGCGCAGCAGGCCGCCGTACATGTGCACCGACCGGATGATCGCCGCGCAGAACACCAGGAACTGGGCATTGTCGTGCGGGGTATCGCCCGGGTTGAGCAGGTTGCCCTGGTTGTTGTTGCCGATGGAGAAGTTGACGTGCTTGCCGGAGCCGTTGACGCCCTTGAACGGCTTCTCGTGCAGCAGGCACTCCATGCCGTAGCGCTGCGCGACCTTCTTGAGGGTGGTCATCATCAGCTGCTGGTGGTCGTGCGCGAGGTTCGCCTTCTCGAACAGCGGCGCGATCTCGAACTGGCCGGGGGCGACCTCGTTGTGGCGGGTCTTGGCCAGAATGCCCTGCTTGAACAGCTCGCGGTCGACCTCGATCATGTACGCGAGGACCCGCTCCGGGATGGCGCCGAAGTAGTGGTCGTCGAACTCCTGGCCCTTGGACGGCTTGGCACCGAAGAGGGTGCGGCCGGAGGCCATCAGGTCGGGGCGCGAGAAGTAGAAGTGGCGGTCGACCAGGAAGTACTCCTGCTCGGCGCCGGCGTAGGAGACGACGGTGTCGACGTCGGTATGCCCGAAGAGCTTCAGCACGCGGGAGGCCTGCTTGCTCATCGCCTGCTGGGAGCGCAGCAGCGGGGTCTTCTTGTCGAGGGCCTCACCGGTCCACGAGATGAACACCGTCGGGATGCACAGGGTGTTGCCGTTCGGGTTCTCGAGGATGTACGCCGGGCTGGTGACGTCCCAGCCGGTGTAACCGCGGGCCTCGAAGGTCGAGCGGATGCCGCCGTTGGGGAACGACGAACCGTCCGGCTCGCCCTGGATCAGGGTCTTGCCGGAGAACTGGGCGAGCGAGGCGGAGTCACCCTCGGGCTCGAGGAAGGAGTCGTGCTTCTCGGCGGTGAGGCCGGTCAGCGGGTAGAAGACGTGCGCGTAGTGCGAGGCGCCCATCTCCAGGGCCCAGTCGCGCATCGCGGAGGCGACCGCGTCGGCAATGCTCGGGTCGAGCGGAGCACCTTCGTCGATCGTGGCGATGACCGACTTGTAGATCTGCTTGGGCAGACGGTTCTTCATTTCGGTCGGACCGAAGATGTTGCGGCCGAAAAGCTCACCCAACGACTCGATGAAGTCGGTGGTGGGCGCGGTGTAAGAGGTGACGGCCTCTACGGCCTGGCGCCGAGAACTGCTTCCGCTCATTGTGTGCTGCTCCTCGAAGGTTGCGGACGGGTGCTTCCCGCGGTGCGGACCTCGAGGCGAACCTCCGGGCTCGAAGCGCAGGGACCGAAACCGACACTAGGGGCGACATGTGTCGGTGGCGTGAAAGCGGTGTTTCCGGGAAGCCCCGTGGTCTTTGTCACCAACAAGCGGTAAATTTGGTCACAAGAAGGTAACGCTCCGACACGCTGAACCGGCGGAACATCACTAGGCTGGACCAATGACGTCCGATGTTCGGCGCGTAGGTGTGGAAGAAGAGTTCCATCTGGTGGACCTGCGGACGTGGCGGCTGACCGCCCGCGCTCCCGAGTTGCTCGAGATTCTGCCCGCCGACGGCCCCTATGTGGCCGAGCTGCAGCGCTGTGTCATCGAATCCAACAGCGGGGTACACAGCAGTCTGGCCGCGCTGCGCGACGACCTCGCCGCCAACCGCTCGGTACTCGTCGAACACGCGGCACAGCTCGGTGTCGGCGTGGTCGCGGCCGGTTCGGTACCCCTGGCGGTACCGGCGGATCTGCGCGTCACCGAAACGCCGCGCTATCGGCGCATGCTCGCCGACTACCAGCTCCTCGCCCGCGAACAGCTGATCTGCGGAACCCAGGTGCACGTCGACGTGCGGGATCGGGACGAGGCGGTCGGCATCGCGATGCGGCTGACCCGCGATATCCCCACCCTGCTCGCGCTGTCGGCCAGCTCCCCTTTCTGGTCGGACGGCACCGACACCGGCTACGCCAGCGCCCGCACCCTGGTGTGGCAGCGATGGCCGACCACCGGGCCGTTCCCCGAGGTCAACAACGCGTCCGATTACGACGCCGAGATCGACCGGCTGATCCGCAGCGAGGTGATCACCGACTCCGGGATGGTGTACTTCGACGTGCGGCCCTCCGCCCGGGTCAACACCCTCGAGCTGCGGGTATGCGACAGCTGCCCCTCGGTCGACACGATCGCGCTGATCGCCGGGCTCTTCCGGGCGATGGTGCTGCGCGAGGCGGCCCGCCTGGACGAACCGCCCGTCGACGTGCCGTCCCCGACGATGTATCGGGCGGCGATCTGGCAGGCCGCCCGCTCGGGCCTGGAGGGCGACCTGATCGACGTGGTCAAGGCGCAGCCGCGCCCCGCCGTCGAGGTCGTCACCACCCTGATCGAGGATCTGCGCGCCGAACTCGAGTCGACCGGCGATTGGGAGACGGTCACCGAACTGGCCGACCGGGCGTTGCTGGCCGGCAGTTCCTCGTCGCGCCAACGCCGGGTGCTGCGCCGTCAGGGCCGGTTCACCTCGGTGGTCGAACGGCTCGCCGCCGAAACCGCCGGAACGGTCGCGCCGCTGGTCACCCCGGATCTGGAGGGCTCGCTGCTCGTCGGCTACGGCAGCCACGGGGAGGTGGCCGCCGAGGAGGCGGTCGGCGACGAGGCCTCCGGGCTGCACGGTGCCTACGACGAGGCGGTCGCACCCGACCTGACCGCGCGCGCCGGCTACGAGGAGATCCTCGGCGGGCTGACCGGCCTCGGCGCGATCGAACTGCGCAAACGGCAGTACAGCATCGAGCGGGAGCAGAGCATCGCGGGAGTGACCTTCCGGGTCACCGGCCAGGCCCGCGCCCAGTTGTTCCCGCTCGACGTCGTGCCCCGGGTGATCAACGCCGCCGACTGGGAGGTGATCGGCGCCGGCCTCGCCCAGCGGGCCCGGGCGCTGAACTCCTTTATCCTCGACGTCTACGGGCAGCAGAACATCCTGCGCGACGGCGTGGTGCCGATCGAGGCGCTCGACCGCGCGCCCGGCTACCGCCAGACCGGTCGGCTGCCGTCCTGGCAGCAGGTCCGCACCCATATCTGCGGGACCGACGTCGTGTCCTCCGGGCCGGGGACGTTCCTGGTCCTCGAGGACAACCTGCGCGTTCCCTCGGGTATCGCCTATGCGATCTCCAACCGGCGGCTGATGCACGAATTCCTACCCGAACTCGAGACCCCGGTCGATACGTTGTCGGTCGAGGGGCTGCCGGCGATGGTCCGCGACACCATCGCCGCCGCGGCGCCCCCGGACGCCCACCCGGACGGGATCGACATCATGCTCAGCTCCGGCTGGAAGGACTCCGCCTGGTTCGAGCACAGCCTGCTGTCCGCGGAGGCGGGTCTGCCGCTGGCCACCCCGGAGGATCTGTCGACGGCCACCGAGGGCCCCGACACCGGGCGGATCTTCTATCACCACGGCGCCACCCGCACCCCGGTCAACACCGCCTACGTGCGCATGGACGAGGACATGCTGCTCTCCTCGTCCGGCCACGACGGCAAACCGTTACGCAAGGGCATCCTCGACGGGCTGATCCGCGGCCGGTTCTCCATCGCCAATGCCCTGGGCAACGGCGTCGGCGACGACAAGGCGATCTACGCCTACGTTCCCGACATGATCCGGTACTACCTCAATGAGGAACCCGGTATCGAACAGGTACCCACCTGGCTCTGCGCCGAGCGCAATCAGCGCGACTATGTGCTCGAGAACCTCGACCAACTGGTGGTCAAGCCGATCGACGGGCTCGGCGGTTCCGGGATCACGATCGGCCCGGAATGCTCCGAGAAGGAGTTGGCCGACCGCCGCCTCGAGTTGCTCACCCAGCCGGAACGGTTCATCGCCCAGGAGGTGGTGTCGTTGTCCACGCACCCGACCTTCGAGGGCAACGGCCTCTACGCCCACCACGTCGACCTGCGGGTATTCGTCCATCTGCGGTCCGACACGGACGGTTCGATCGCCGCGCACGTCGCGCCGGCCGCGCTGACCCGCGTGGCGCCGGCGGGCAGCATGATCGTCAATTCCTCGCGCGGGGGCGGCGGCAAGGACACCTGGATCCAGGGATAACGAACTCGACCCGGTCCCGGAGCGGGTGCGGGCCGGTCGAGCAGGAGATGGTCGACGGAAGGTGAACAGGGATGTGCGGAGTCTGCGGCGAGATTCGATTCGACGGCGCCTCGCCGGATGTCGAGGCGGTCGACGCGATGACCTGCGCGATGCATCGGCGCGGTCCGGACGGCTCCGGCATCTTCGTCCGGGGCCCGGTGGCCCTCGGACACCGCCGCCTCAAGATCATCGACCTGTCCGAACGCGGCGCGCAGCCGATGATCGACCCGGAACTCGGTCTGGCGATGGTCTTCAACGGCTGCATCTACAACTATCAGGAACTGCGCAATGAGCTGCAGGGCCTCGGCTACCGGTTCTTCTCGCACGCCGACAGCGAGGTGATCCTCAAGGCGTACCACGCCTGGGGAAGCGACTGCGTCCAGCGCTTCTACGGGATGTTCGCCTTCGCGATCGCCGATACCGACACCGGCACGGTGATCCTCGCCCGCGACCGCCTCGGCATCAAGCCGCTCTACCTGGCCGAAACGCCCGGTCGGCTGCGGTTCGCGTCGTCATTGCAGTCGCTGCTGCAGGCCGGTGACGTCGACACCTCCTTGGACAAGGTCGCCCTGCATCACTACTTCAGCTTCCACTCGGTGGTCCCGGCGCCGCACACGATCTACAACGGCATCCGCAAGCTGCCGCCCGCGACGGTTCGGATCATCACCCCGGACGGTCGCAGCACCGAACGCCGGTATTGGACGCCGAACTTCGAACCGGACGAGGCTCGCGCCGACTGGGACGAGCAGCGCTGGCAGCACGAACTGCTCGACTCGCTGCGCACGTCGGTGCGCCGGCGCATGGTCGCCGACGTGCCGGTCGGGGTGCTGCTCTCCGGCGGTATCGACTCGTCGCTGGTCGTCGCGCTGCTCGCCGAACAGGGGCAGCGAGATCTGGCGACGTTCAGCATCGGCTTCGATTCCGCGGGCGGCGAGTCCGGCGACGAGTACGCCTACTCCGACCTGATCGCCGACCACTTCGAGACCGATCACCACAAGATCCACATCGGCACCGACCGGCTGCTGCCCGCGGTCCCCGACACGATCGCCGCGATGAGCGAACCGATGGTCAGTCACGACTGCGTGGCGTTCTATCTGCTCTCGCAGGAGGTCAGCAAGTCGATCAAGGTGGTGCAGTCCGGTCAGGGCGCCGACGAGATCCTCGGCGGCTACGACTGGTACCCGCCGCTGGCCGGCGTCGCCCGCGAGGAGACGACCAAGGCGTACGCGAGCGTCTTCTTCGACCGCTCCCACGAGGCGATCGGACAGCTGCTCGCCGCCCCGTACCACCTGGGCGATATCGACCCGAGCTGGGAGTTTGCCGCCTCGCACCAGTCCGCTCCCGGCGCGCGCACCGCGGTGGATGCCGCCCTGCGCCTCGATACGACGATCATGTTGGTCGACGATCCGGTCAAGCGGGTCGACACGATGACCATGGCCTGGGGGCTCGAGGCGCGGGTGCCCTTCCTCGACCACGAATTTGTCGAACTGGCCGCATCCTGTCCGCCGGAGTTGAAGCTCGCCCACGGCGGCAAGGGCGTGATGAAGGAAGCCAGCCGAAAGCTGCTGCCCGCCGAGGTGATCGACCGCACCAAGGGCTACTTCCCGGTGCCCGGTATCCGCCACCTCGAGGGCGGGGTGCTCGACATGGTCACCGACACCCTGAATTCGCAGGCCGCGAAGGACCGCGGACTCTACCGTCCGGAGGCGCTCGAGCGGCTCTTCGCCAACCCGAACGGGATTCGGACGACCCTCGGTTCCAATGAGCTCTGGCAGGTTGCCATGCTGGAGATGTGGCTGCAAACGATGGAAACGATTACCAAGCGGTGAGCCGGGGGTCGGAAACCGTAGACTCCGCACCGATCCATCGGGCGGATCTGCGGTTCGACCAGAGGGGATGGCGCACCTACGGGCCGTCGGTATCACCGGACGGCTCGGCGTTTGCGTACATCGTCGACGACGGGCACGGCTACCCCGCCGCCGCGCAGCGCGAGCTGTCCGAGGAGGGGGTGGGGGACCTGCGCTGGGTGCGCATCCCCTCGACCGGACCGGTACGCAAGGTGGTGCATTCCGCCGACGGTCGCTGGCTGGCGGTCGAGGTGGCACCCAGTGGCGGTGAGCACCACCAGGTGTGGGTGGTCACCACCGATCCCGACGACAACACCGCCCACCGGCTGGGTGCCGAACGTACCGACGGCCGGTCCTTCGCGACGGTGTCGCTGGTCGACTGGGACGGCGACGCGGTCCTGCTGACCGCCACCGAGGTCGACGGCACCGCGCATTCGCTGCGGGTGCATCCGGCGAGCGGCACCACCGAAACCCTCGACGCGCGCGTCGGCGGGGCGCTGATCGACTCGTGGAAGGGCGCGACCCTGCTGCGGGTCGGCCCGCGCGGCTACCGCGACATGCTGCTGCTGCGGCGGCGCACCGACGAGGCGGGCGAACCCGGCGACGTCGAGATCACCACCCTGCTGCCCAACGACCCGGGTGCGGTCACCGACCGCGGACACATCCTCGACCAGGGCTTCGACCATCCGTCCGCACTGTTCTCCGGCCGCGCCCGGCCCGGCGAACGCGACCTCGACAGCGTGCAGGCGTTGGTGGTCAGCGACTTCGACGCGAAGTATCCCCGGCTGCTCGGTATCGAGGTCGACCGCGGCGGGGTGCGCTTCCGCGTCCTCGCGTCCCGCCCGCACGCCGGCATCGACGAATTCGCCGTCAGCAACGACCAGTCGACCGTCGCGATGCTGTGGAATGTCGACGGGTACAGCGAACTGCAGATCCTGACGTTGCCGGACCGCACCCTGCACGACCCGATTCCGCTGCCCGGCGCCGTCGCCGCGGACCTGTCGATCTCGGCGGCCGGAACGGTTGTGGCGCTGTCGATCTCCAGCCCGCAGCATTCGCCGCTGGTACACCTGGTCAACACCCGCACCGGCGAGGTCACCCCGGTCAGCGACGACGTGGTGCTCGGTACCGGGCCGTCCGCCGCCCTACAGCCCGAGCTGCACGAGTTCTCCGCCCGCGACGGAATGCCGTTGTCCGGGTGGCTCTTCCGGGCGAAGGATGCACCGGACGCGCCGACGCTACTCTACTTCCACGGCGGGCCGGAGGCGCAGACCCGCCCGGACTACCAGTTCCTCTTCGGGCCGTTGGTCGACGCCGGCATCACCGTCTTCGCGCCGAATGTGCGCGGCTCGAGCGGCTACGGCCGGCTGTTCTCCCACGCCGACGACCGGTACGGCCGTTATGCCGGCATCGACGACGCCGCCGACTGCGCGAAGTACCTGGTAGAGAGCGGAATCGCCGACCCGGACCGCATCTACGCGTCCGGCCGCTCCTACGGCGGCTACCTGACGCTGGCCTGTCTGACCTTCCACCCGGACGTCTTTGCCGCCGGCATCGCGATCTGCGGGATGAGCGACCTCGAGTCGTTCTACCGCAATACCGAGGCCTGGATCGGGCTGGCCGCGTACACCAAGTACGGCCACCCCGAGTCCGACCGCGAACTGCTGCGCGATCTGTCGCCGATCCACCGCATCGGCGATGTGCGGGCGCCGCTGCTGGTGATCCACGGCGCGCACGACACCAACGTGCCGGTCAGCGAATCCCAGCAGATCGTCGACGAGCTGCGTGCCCGCGGCCGGGTCGCGGAGCTGCTGCTCTTCCCCGACGAGGGCCACGAGATCGTCACGCGCGACAACCAGCTCGACATGACGCGGGCGCTCGCCGGCTGGGTGTTCGCGCATCCCGGCCGGGTCGACGCCGGCGAACCCGAGGGTGGATTCGAGGGATTCTCGCTGTACCAACCGGGTAGTTCTGCGCATCCGCAGTGGTCGTCCGACGGCGACGATGAGGGGCATGACCTCGACAGCGACGATCGAACCGGCCGCGAAGGCGCCCCGAGCCGCCGGTGATTCCGTGGCGACCGTGCTGCTGACGGTCGGCCTGCTGGTGGTGATGTGGTTCTCGCTGATCCTCACCGGCTTGTATGCCATGGCCACCGCCCCGTGCAGCCAGTACACGCCGTGCGACTTCGGCGCGCTCGATACGGCCTACGCGGTATCGCTCGGTTCGCTGGTCCTCGGCCCGATCGTCGGGCTCATCGGTGCCGTGCGGGCCCACCGGCGGGGCCTGCCGCTGTTCCCGTGGCCGCTGGTCGCGCTGGCGATCGTCCTGCTCGGCGGGGCGGTCGGCCTGCACTTCACCACCCTGATCACCCCGTAGGACGGTCGGGTCGTGCACAAGACGTGCGGGAGCGGACGGTGATGGACGTATTGTCCTCGGCGTCGCTCTCCCACACGTCTTGTGACACGAGCCCGGATCAGGCGTCGAGAATCAGCTGCGCGGTGGCCTGTCCGATGCGCACGGCGCCGTCGACGTGCTGGTAGCCCTCGGCGGCGATATCGGACGAGGCGAAGCGGATCGGGCCCACGGGCTGGTTCTGTAGGGCGCCCCAGCGGTGCAGGCCGCCGAGGTCGTAGCTGGTGGCGTAGGCGCCGCGGGTCCACTCCTCGTTGCCCCAGTCGCTCAGGTACAGCACCTGTACCTCGCGCGCCTTCGGGCCCAGGTAGGAGGCCAGTTCGGCCAGGATGGCCTCGCGGCGATCCTCCTCGGACAGGCCCCAGATCTGCTCGGCCTTCTGGTCGGAGATGAACCCGACCAGCGTGCCGCGCTCGTCGCCGTGGTTGGTGTTGTCGTAGACCTCCTGCATGATTCGGCTTGCGCCGAAGCAGGAGCCGGACAGGCCGTCCTCGCGCCAGAACGACGTCTCGTAGACGGCGTGCACCTTGATGATCAGGCCCATCGAGACGTGCTGGTGGGCGACCTGCTGCATGCGCGGCAGCGGCGGCGAGTAGGAGATGCGCGAGTAGAGGTTCGGCGGGACAGCGACGATCGCGTGCGCGGCGCGGACCTGCATCGTGTCGGTACGAGCGATCACCTCGGCGGCGGCTCCCGGGCCGTTGTCGGTCCATTCGAGGAAGCGGACCGGGTTGTTCAGGAAGACGACCTCGCTGCCGAGTTCCTCCGCGACCTGGATCGACACCGACTGCATGCCGCCGACCACGCGCTCGTCGAGGATGAAGTCCTCGTCGATCAGTTGGCTGAACGAACCGGCCGACGCCGCCATCAGGATCGCCTGCAGCGCCGAGAACGCGTACGCGGGCTTGGTGAGCATGCCGGCGGCGATGTACAGCGCGACGTTGCGCACGGCCTCGTCGTCATCGGCGATCGAGCGCAGCCAGTCGTGGAAGGAGATCGCGTCGAGCTCCGCGGCACGGGGGTGCGCCCACGGCTCGGCGGCCCCGATCTCGGCGGCGAGCGCGTCGAGTTCGGCGATCATCTTGTCCATCGCGATCTTCGTCGCGGCCGGCGCCGGGAAGTCCGCGTCACCGGCGTAGACGTGCCGCTCACCCGCGGCGTCGATGTACACCGACGAGCCCTCGCGGTAGCGCTTGAAGGTCTCCTTGCCCAGTTCCGCGATCAGCGCCTTCAGAGCGGTCTGATCGGGGGAGATCCACTGGCCGCCGATCTCGATGAAGGCGCCGTCGATGTGGTCCGACCAGGTGCGCCCGCCCACCCGGTCACGGGCTTCGAGCACCGCGACCGACTTGCCCGCGGCCACGAGTCGGCGTGCTGCCGACAGGCCCGAGGGGCCGGCTCCGACGATGACGACGTCGCGATCGATGGTCTGCATGAACGGGTGCTCGCTTTCGCGGATTCGGGGCGGTCCGGGTACACGGAAGCCGCCCGATAAATAAACGTTGTTAATTTAAGGTAGCGTGAGCGGCGCCGGAAGGGAAGGGCCGGACGATGACAGAATGTGTCGGACCACGTCGATCGAGGGGAGCCGGGATGTCCGCCGCGCCCTATCGACCGGCCGGCAGGCCCACCACCAGGGTGCTCACCCGCCGCCGCATCACCGATGCCGCGCTGCGCATCCTCACTCGCGAGGGGGTGGGCGCCCTGACGATGAATCATCTCGCGACCAGCCTGAAGGTGACCCCGGCGGCGCTGTACAACCACGCGTCCTCGAAGCGCGACATCCTGCTTTGGGTGCAGGACCGCATCCTCGGCGAGGTCGCGATCGAGCAGCTCGACGAGTTGCCCTGGTACGACGGCATCACCGCGTGGGCGACCAGCTACCGCGCGATCATGAGCGACTACACCCCGCTGATCGCGCCGATCGCCGTCATGCCGATCACCGACGCCCCCGCGACGACGCGCATGTACGAAGCTGTTGCGCGGGCGCTCGAACGCGGCGGCTGGCCGAGCCCCGCCATCGTCCCGACGATCGTCGCGATCGAGTCGTTGGTCTACGGCGCCGCCTACGACACCCGCGCGCCGGACGACGTCTTCGCCACCGGTGAGCTGCGGGAGGAGGCGCCGGTCTTCTCCGCGGCCTTCGACGCCCACTCCGCCGCATACCAGGGCAATCGGATCGCCGGCGTCGCCTTCGAGGCCGGCCTCGAAGCCCTGCTCACCGGCCTCGCCCGCCGCGCCGGGGTCGAGGTGGACACCCACTCGGACAACTGACGACGGCCGTGGGCGGTGCGATCGGCCTGCACGTCACCACCCTGGTGATTCCGTCGTCGGCTGGATAGTGCCGCCTACTCGCCCCGCACGTATCGGATGGACTCCAGGACGGCGTCCATGTCGATGCCCCAATCGGGATGCTCCTCGGCCGCCCGACGGAACTCCTCGATCGCGGCGTCGTGCGTAGGTGCGGATTCGTTCCGGCTTGTCATGCGTGTCAGCCTATGGGGCTGCGGTCACCTTTCGCCCGGATGAGCAACGTAGAGCACCCCCCGCCGGACAGGCGGGGGGTGCTCAGTTGGTTCAGGCCAACGTGGTGACGCCGGCCCGGGTACGACGATGTCCGTTGGGCTGTGGCCGCTCAGATTCCGGACGGCCCGGCGAGCAGCTCCGCGACCGCGGCGTCGATGAACGCCGTGTCGGGGGGATTGACCCCGCCGCCCGCGAAGTGGCCCCAGATGCTGTCGATGACACGCAATTCCGCGTTCGGCATATGCGAGACCGCCCAGGCCTCGTCCTCCGGCGGGAAGTAGAGGTCGGTCTTGCCGGGCATGACGATCGCGCGGGCAGTGATCGAGGCCAGTGCTTCCTCCGTGGAGGCGAAGCCCGGGGTGGCGCCGACATCGCCGTGCCACCAGGTGTCCAACATCGTGAGCACGTTGTTGGCGTCGCGGTCGAGGAAGAAGCCCTCCCAGAAGTTGACCAGGAAGTCCTCGAGCGAGGTGAAGCCGATCTGCGTGAACAGTTCGTGCCAGTAGAACTGTTGGGAGAAGCCCCATCCCGCGTAGACGCGACCGGCGGCGCGCAGCCCGGTGACCGGCTGCGACTGGTAGAGGCCGTTCTTCCACGCGGAGTCGGCGGTCAACGCGGCGCGCACGCCCTCGAGGAAGACCCGGTTGTGCGGGCTGGTGCGCGACGATCCGCAGAACGGCAGGATGCGCTGCACCATCTCCGGATGGCTCACGGCCCACTGGTAGGTCTGCCCGGCGCCCATCGACCAGCCGAGCACCAACGGCAGTGTCTCGATCCCGAAGACCTCGGTGACCAGCCGATATTGGGCTTCGACGTTGTCGCGGACCGCGATCGCCGGGAAGCGGGAGCGGTCCTGCGGGGTCGGGGTATTCGACGCCGACGACGACAGTCCATTGCCCAACATGTTCGGCACGATGATGAACCACTTCGCCGGGTCGAGCGCCATGCCCTCGCCGATCAGCCACTCGTTGTCCCAATGCCGCCCGGAGAACCAGGACGGGTAGACGATCGCGTTCGACTTGTCCGCGTTGAGCGTCCCGTAGGTCTGGTAGGCGATCCGAGCCGGGCGCAGGGTGCGGCCCGACGCCAGGGTGAAGTTCGGGATCTCGTGAACGTGGTAGGGCGCATCCGGTCCGGTCACTGGGCCTCCTGCGGGCATGCACAACGGCGCGGCGCCGTCGTGCGGCGCCTCAGTGCTCGACAGTCGGCGCGTCGCGTACATGTGGGTGTTCGGTCTTGTTTGTACCCGATCGCCGACCGTCGGGGCGAACGCAAACGGGTCTCAGACCACCCGGTAGCCGAATTCGGCAGCGTATTGTCGTCTTTCGTCCGCGACTACCGTCAGCGTGCCGGACCATTCTCCGGTGACCGGTACGGAAACGGCGGAGCTGACGAAGGTGAACGGTGTGGCGGTGTCGTCACGGATCGCGCCGGGCAGCCGGTAGGGGAAGTCGACCGTCAGACCGCGCACACTGCCGTCGGCGAGGGCCAGGTCGAGCCGCAGTTCACGGGGGACGGCGGTATCGGGGGTGTCGCCGGTGACGGTGACGCGGAAGGTCTGCGGGCCGCGGCGGGCCGGGCCGACGTCGACGGTCACCGCGTACGGTCCGATCCGTTCGGCGATCGTCCGGGTCGGCGCGTACACATCGGTGCCGGGAGCAACCGACGACAACAGGCCCGATACCAGCACAATCAGTACCCCGAGCCCGACCTCGAGGCGCACCCGGCGAGCGAAGGCGGAGGTCGGCACCGACGGCCCGGTACGGGTGCGGACCCACCGCCGACCCCACCAGCCGAGTGCCACCGCCGCGACCACCAGCGCCACCTTGGCGATCAGGACCACCCCGTAGGTGGTCGACGTCAGCGCGCCGGGGTACCGCACCTGCACCACCGATTGCAGCAGCCCGGTCCCCGCGATCACGGTGACGGAGGCTGCCGCGTAGACCGACCAGCGGGGGAGAAACCGCAGGTGGTGGCCCGTCCGATCACGCAACAGGAACGCGGCGAGCACCACCAGGCCGCCGATCCACGCCACCGCCGCCACCACGTGCGCGGCCGTCGACAGGTACTGCCACCACGGTCCGGCGCCGCCGTGACCATTGCGGACCGTCGCCACCAGCGCGGCCACACCGAGCAGCACCGTCGCACCGAACCGCAGGCGCCGGCCGGGAACCGCGGGAGCGAGCAGCGCCGCGCCGACCAACAGGGCGATCCTGACGTAGACCGCCACCGCGTACGGCGTGGACGCAAAGGCCAGGGCGCCGGCGACGGTCGGCCCACCGGGCAGCGCGGACGCGTCCCAGAGGTACTGCACGACCACCTGCAGCAGCGACGCGATCACCGCGAGCAGCGTCGCCCACCGCAACAGGGTGCGGATACGCGCGAAGACCCCGGCGCCGGCCCCGAACACCGCGGCGGCGGGCAGCGTGCCGACCGCCAGGACCAGCGCCACGTAGAGCAGCCCCTTCACCAGGGCCACCGCCAAGCCGAGCAGCACACTCGGCTCGACGGTCGGGTTCGACACCGGTAGCGCCGGCACCCCGTAGCCGAACTGCACCGACCCACCGACCGGATGGGTATCGGCGGAGACCACCGTCCAGGACGCGATGTACCGACCTTCGGCCAAGCCGTCGCGCAGACCGATCGTCAGGGTCACCCGGTCGTCGGAGAGGTCGACGGTCCCGTTGTCTACCCGCTCGCCGGCGGCGTCCAGCACCGTCGTGACCAGGTCGGCGGCCAGGGTGACCGGTTCACTGAAGGTGACGGTGACCGCGGTCGGCGCCGCGTCGATCTGCGAACCGTTGGCCGGGTCGACCGCGATCACGTAGGCGTGCGCCGCGGCGGGCGCCGCCCCCATCAACAGGGCGACGCCCATCGCGAGCAGCAGTCCGAGAGCACGACCGGCGCCCGACCGGACGGCGCCGATCACCGAGGTGCGGACAGAACGCGGTCGGAGCTCTCGTGATCGGGGCCCTCCTGACCGGAGCCCTCGGGGGCGGCGTCGTGCCGCTCGGCGGCGGGGGGACCGATGCGACGGACCCGACCGAACGCCACCCCGGCGAGGCCGGCGGCGAGCAGCGCCAGCACGATCCCGGTGATGCCCAGGCCAACTCCCCACCGGTCGGAGCCGGTCGACGCGGTATGCGCCGCATCCGCGGGCGCGGCGACGGACGAGCCCGCCGCCGGCTGCGCTGCCGCCGCACCGATCACCACATTCGGGGCGGGATGCTCGGTCTGCGCGCCGCCCTGCGCCTGCTGGACCCAGGACGACTCGCTGCCGTCCGAATAGCGCTGCACCGTCGGCAGATAGAGCGTGCCCGACTCCGGCAGCGGACCGACCGACAGGGTGAACGTCTCGAACCGGCCGGGCGCGATCCCGCCGCCGGTGGCCGTCCACTGCACGCTGGTCACCGCGGAGGTGATGCTGTCACCGTGGCCGTCCGCGACCGGATCATCGAGGTCCGAGCTGACCAGATCGACCGCCCACCCCGGAATGTCCTGCGCCAGAACGGAGGTGAACGGGGTATCGGTCGGCAGATCGACGGTCAGCTCGGTGGTCGAGGCGGTGTCGGACTCGTTGGGCACCTTGAAGGTGAGGGTCGCGTAGGCGCCGGGATCGGTGGTCGACGACGACACGGTGACGTGCGCCTGCGCCGGTATCGCCGCACCGAGCAGCGCGGCGGTCGCGGCGGCGGTGACCAGCAGGAACTTCTGCAAACGAGACATGGGGTTCTTCCCGGGGGTCGGTGGAACGGGCAGGGGAGCGGACATCAGGTGATCGATTCCAGGGCGTCGGGAGTGGTGGTCAACTCCTCGTCCAGCAGGTCGAGGATGTGCGCCCGCAGCGCCACGAACGCCGGATCGGATTGGTCGCGCGGCCGGTCGAGATCGACCGGGACCACCTCGCGGATCCGCGCCGGGCGGGGGGAGAGCACCACCAGGCGGTCCGCCAGGACGAGCGCCTCGGTGACGTCGTGGGTGATCAGCACGGCGGTGAAGCCGCGGTCGTGCCACAGCCTCAGCAATTCCCCCTGCAGCCCGCGGCGGGTCAGGGCGTCGAGCTTGCCCAAGGGTTCGTCCAGCAGCAGCACCGTCGGGTCGTTGACCAGGGCCCGGGCCAGGGCGGCGCGCTGCGCCATACCGCCGGACAGTTGCGCCGGCCACGCCCGGGCGAAGTCGCTCAGCCCGACCAGCGCGAGGGCATCGTCGATCCGTTGCTGCGACCGGCCGAGGGTGCCGCGGGCCTGCGGTCCGAGGGCGACGTTGTCGCGCACCGAGCGCCATGGAAGCAGCGTCGGATCCTGAAAGACCAGGGCGCGACTGGGATCCGGTCCGGTGACCGGGGCGCCGTCGACCGATACCGTGCCGAACAACGGTCGGTCCAGGCCCGCGAGCAGCCGGATCAGCGTCGACTTGCCCGAACCGCTCGGCCCGACCAGCGCCACGAACTCGCCCGGCTCGACCCGCAGCGAAATATCGTCCAGCACCGGCAGATCGACGTCTCCGGCGGTGCGGAAGGCCTGGGTGACGTTGCGGATGTCGATCGCCGCGCCCTGCTGCCCCAACGGCTCGCTCACCATCGGGTCACGTCCTTCTCCCAGCGCAGCGCCCAGCCGCGCAGTCGGAACAATGCGCTGAGCAGCAGACCGCAGATCACGATCAGAATGACGATGCCCGCGTAGACCGCCGGGTAGTCGCCCCAGCTTTTCTTCCAGTTCAGGTACCAGCCGAGACCGGAGTTGACCCCGAAGTTCTCGGCGATCGTCAGGCTGACGAACGACGCGCCCAACGCCATGAACGCGCCGGTGAAGATGCTCGGCAACGCGGCGGGCAGGCTGACCCTCAGGATCAGGAAACGGTTTCCCGCCCCGAGGGTTTGGGTGACGTCGTAATACGAGCGCGGCACGCTGGTGATGCCCGATCGCGTCAGGACGGTGATCGGGAACCACACGCTCAGCGCGATCAGGAACAGCGCCCCGCTGGTCGCATTCGGCGACAGCACGAAGACGATCGGCACCCAGGCCAGCGCCGGTACCGGGCCGAGGAACATCAGGATCGGGTGCACCCAGTAGTTCGCCGTCTGCCACCAGCCGATCACCAGTCCGGTCGCCAATCCGGCGACCAGCCCCGCGACGAAGCCGACGGTCAGCAGCAGCAGGGAGTTGCCGATGCTCTCCGCCAGGATGCCGCGATCGTTCCACAGCCGATCGAAGATCTGTTGGGGCGCGGCGAAGTACGGGGTGGCGAGGATCTGCGTCTTCGCCGTGGACAGCTGCCAGAAGATCGCCCACAGGCCCGACCCGAGCAACCATGCCGCGCCCCGCGAGACCCGGGTGCCGGCGATCGCGCCCACCCGGCCCGGCCGCGCGGCCAGCAGCCAGGTGACACCGGCGACCGCGGCGACACCGAAGCCGACGATCGCGGTGAAGGCGGTGGTGTTCTCGACCGCGTCGACGTCCCGCAACGACAGCTTCGCGCTGTTGGGCACGGCGATGGTGATCACCCCGAAGGCGACCCAGGAGGAGATGCCCACCGCGGTCAACACCGGGTCGATGCGTCGCGGATGGGTGATCTTCTCCAGGGCGTCGTGAATACGGGCCGCGCCCTGGGTGGTTCGGTCGGCGGGGCCGCCCGACGGTTGCGGGGCGGGTGCCTCGGACGGGCGGGAGACGGTGGCGGTCATCGCGATACGCCTCTCAGTAGTTCAGGCCGAGGTCGACGAAGACCTTGTCGGCAAGGGCGCTCGCATTGGTATCTGCGGGCAGGAAGCCGGTGTTGACGAACTTCTCGATGCCCGGCAGCAGCACCTCGTGCAGATTCCGCGGCGACGGGTCGAAGGTCAGCGTGCGCAGCACCGGCAGGATGTTCTCCGGGGTCTGCGGCAGGTAGTTCTTCGACGACTGGATCTCGGCGATCGCCTCGAGGTTGTTGCCGGCCCACCGCGACCCCTCCGACCAGGCGCTGACCAGTTTGGCCGCGGTCACCGGGTCGTCGAGGACGAACTGCTCGTTCAACGCGACCGCGCAGCACGGGTAGGAGGCGTTGCGGCTGATCGACTGGTTGTCCGAGAGCACCCGCGCCCAGCCGTCCTCGACACCCTGGATGATCGGCAGGAAGCCGCCGGCGGTGGCGATCGCGTCGACGTCGCCGTCCTGCAGCGCCTTCGGCAGCAGGTCCTGTTGGATGACGACCCACTCGACCTCCTTGGCCGCCGGGCTCGAGTTGATGCCGGCGTCGAGGAGGTCGAGGGAGAAGAAGTTGGTCGCCGAACCCTGCAGGTCGCTGACCCCGATGCGGCGGCCGCGCAGGTCGGCGACCGAGGCGACCGGCCCGTCGCTGCGGGTGTACAGGTCGAGGCAGCCGTGGTGCAGGCCGCCGGACAGCTTGACGGGCGTGCCGTTGTAGATCGGGCCGAGGAAGTTGAAGAAGATGCCGTTGGTGGCGACGTACTTGCCCGAGCCCACCGCCGCGGTGACGTCCTCGTCGTCGCCGGTCTTCTTGAGGGTGACGTTGAGCCCGGCGTCGGTGAAGAAGCCGTTCTCGTAGGCGGCGATCAGTGGCGCGTCGCAGGCGCCGCTCGGCGAGGTGATCAGCAGTTCGCGGTCCGCCCACGAATTGGTCACCGTCAGGCCGTCGGCCGATGCCGCCCGATTGTCGTTGCGCAACAGCGCCCATCCGCCGAGCCCGACCGCCGCCAGCGCGCCGAGACCGGCGCCACCGTAGGCGAACAGTTTGCGCCGGGAGACGCCGGCGGGCTGGTCGAGGTCGACATTCGCGTCGACCAATCGGCCGTCATCCGGTTGGACACCGTCGGTCGGGGTATCGCCCGGCTCGGCCGGGCTGTTGTCGGGATGCGAGGGGGTATCGGACATGACGAATCGGCTCCTGAGGGCACGAGGAAGGGAGCGGGGCCCGAGGGGTCACGCACAGGGGGTGGGGCGGGTTTCGGCTATCCGGAGTGCCGGATCCCGCGGCAACAACACACGATGCAACCTCCGAACATCCGGTACGGCAACCGGATTCGCGCTTGTCGCGCCCATGCGGCACGACCGGGTGTTCACCTGGAGCACCCCGCCGCGAGGGAGGGTTGCCGGTCCGCGAGCCAGGGCTTGTCGCGAACGCTCATCACCTGACCGGAATCGTATCCCCGCGGCCGGTGTCGACTCCGGTTCCATCGCTCGATAAGCTCATGACCAGGGAAAACGTTTCAATTCAGCCCGAATCCTATTGCGACGATGGATAGTTCGAGAATCAACGATCCGCGTGGTCGGGCGGCGGGAGCGGCCGTACGCTGCGGGGGTGGCCGATTCCGAACCCACCCGCCGCGTCCCCGGGGATGTGCTGATCCACCTGCGGCGGGCCCGCGACCACATCGACCGCACCTTCGCCGAGCCGATCGACCTCGACACCCTCGCCGCGATCGCCGGGATGAGCAAGTACCACTTCCTGCGCTCATTCCGGATCACCTATGGCATCACCCCGGCCGCCTACGTCAGCGAGCGGCGCATCGAACGCGCCCAGGATCTGCTCCGGTCGGCGAACCTCACCGTCACCGAGGTATGCGTGGCCGTCGGCTACAGCAGCCTCGGATCATTCAGCTCCCGCTTCGCCGAGATCGTCGGCGAATCACCCCGCGATTTTCAACGCCGGTACGCCGCCGCCGGAGCGCCCCGCATCCCCGGTTGCCACGTCTTCATGCGCGGCCTGGTCGAACGCCGCGAGGACCGCAATCCGGGAGAAGCGGGGTGAGCGGCCGCGCTCCTAGGCTGGGCGCATGATCACACATACTTCGCTGGTTTCGGTCTGGGTCAAGGACATCGACGCCTCGCTCGCCTTCTATACCGACATCCTCGGCTTCGAAAAGGGCGACGACCTGCAGCTCGGCCCCGACTTCCGCTGGTGCACCGTCGTGCACCCCAACCAGCCGGAACTCCAGTTGCACCTCACCACCCCCAGCAAGCCGCTGTCCGACGACCTGATCGCCGCGATGAAGCGCGCCCAGGACGACGGCGGCCTGCCCGGAGTCGGCCTGACCGTCGACGACTGTCGCAAGACCTACGAGGAACTGAAGGCCAAGGGCGTCGAGTTCCTGCAGGAGCCGGCCGAGCGGCCGTACGGCGTCGAAGCGCTGATGCGGGACAATTCGGGCAACTGGATGGTGCTGGTGGAACACCGTGAGTTCACCCCGGAGGACTTCGCGAACTTCGACACCAACGGGTAGTCGGGGCGGATTCTCGGCTCGGCGGGGTAGGAGCGGCACTCGCCACACTCCCGGGGCACCCTGCCGGGAATCGGGCACCAACCGTTATCGTTGTCCTACACACAGCCGACACCTTTCGGCAAGAGCATCGAGGACAGGACACTTTGACCGGGCCGACTGACGACCCCCTTAAACCCAACCTGCCCCGCGCGCGTTCGACGCGCCCCGACGCCACCGAGGTGGTGAATCGGCGGTGCTGACAACGCTGTTGTCCCTGCTCCTCGGAGTTGTTGTTGTCCTCCTGATCACCGCCGCGACCGGGTATTTCGTGGCACAGGAATTCGCCTATATGGCGGTCGACCGCTCCCGCTTGCGCGCCCGTGCGCATGCCGGTGACGCCGCCGCCCAACGCACTCTCAAAGTCACCAACCGCACGTCGTTCATGTTGTCCGGCGCGCAGCTCGGCATCACCGTCACCGGGCTGCTCGTCGGCTACGTGGCCGAACCGCTGATCGGTCGGGCGTTCGGCGACCTCCTCGGCTCGGCCGGGGTCTCGGTCACCGTCGGCGTCGCCATCGGCACCATCCTGGCGCTGGGCTTCTCCACGATCGTGCAGATGCTCTTCGGTGAGCTGTTCCCGAAGAACCTCGCGATCGCCCGGCCGGAGCCGGTCGCCCGCTTCCTGTCCCGCTCGACGCTGGGCTACTTGGCGATCACCGGCTGGCTGATCAAGATCTTCGACACCTCGTCGAACCTGCTGCTGCGCCTGCTGCGTATCGAGCCGGTCCACGACGTCGAGTCGTCGGCCACGGTCGCCGACCTCGAGCACATCGTCGAGCAGTCCCGCGACGCGGGCGACCTGCCGATCGAGATGTCGATCCTGCTCGATAGGGTGCTCGACTTCCCGAAGCACGACGTCGAGCACGCGATGGTGCCGCGCAGTCGGGTCGACTCGGTCGATGCCGACACCACCCTCGGCGAGGTGCGCGAGCTCATGCAGAGCGGGCACTCCCGCTATCCGGTCCTCGACGACGATGACCAGATCCTCGGGATCATCCACCTCGCCGACGTCCTGGACATCGACCCCAACGGGTCGGGGGACGGCGAGAACCCGTGGGATCGCCCGGTCACCACCGCGGTCCGCCCGCCGGTGGTCGTGCCGGAGCTGATGCCGATGCCCGACGCCCTGCGCACGATCGCCGACGCCAAGGAACAGCTGGCCTGCGTGGTCGACGAGTACGGCGGCCTGGCCGGGATCATCACCATCGAGGACCTGGTCGAGGAGATCGTCGGCGAAATTCGCGACGAGCACGACGAACCCGCCGAACCGGAGTACCGGGTCGACGCCGAACACGGTGGCTGGGAGTTCCGGGGCGATCTGCCCGTCGACGAGGTCGAGCGCGTGATCGGCCGCGACCTGCCCACCGGTGACTTCGAGACGATCGCCGGTCTGATCATCGCCGAACACGGTGCGCTGCCCGAACCGGGCGAACGCATCGTGGTGCGGCTGCCCGACGACCCGGCCGATCTGGCCGTGTCGAACGATCCGTTGCCCTGGCATCTGGAGGTCGACGTCCTCGAGGTCGAGCAGTACGTGCCGTCGTTGTTGCACGTCAATCTGGTCCCGCCGAGCGACGACACCGAAGACGACCGCGACGACCACGAGGGTGATGCGTGATGGAGAACCCGATAGTTGTCGTCGTCGCCACCGTCGCGATCATCGCGCTGAGCGCCTTCTTCGTCGCCGTCGAATTTGCTCTGATCGCGGCCAAGAAGCACCGCCTCGAGGACATCGCCACGCACAGCCGCTCCGGACGCGCCGCCCTGCGCAGCGCCTCGGAACTGTCGGTGCTGCTCGCCGGATCGCAGCTCGGTATCACCGTGTGCACCCTGGCGCTCGGTGCGATCACCAAGCCGGCCGTGCACCACTGGCTGACGCCGGTGTTCAGCGACTGGGGTCTGCCCTACTGGGCGGCCGACGTCGCCGGTTTCGTGCTGGCGCTGATCATCGTGACCTTCCTGCACCTGGTGGTCGGCGAGATGGCGCCGAAGTCCTGGGCGATCGCGCACCCGGAGCGGTCCGCCACCCTGTTGGCGCTGCCGATGCGGGCGTTCATGTGGTTCACCCGGCCGATCCTGATCGCGCTGAACAATGCCGCCAACTGGCTGCTGCACAAGGTCGGTGTGGAGGCGGTCAACGAGTTGGCCGGTGGACAGGACCCGGACGCCCTGCGGCAGCTGGTCCAGCATTCCGTCAGCGTCGGTGCGCTCGATCAGAGCTTCTCCGCACAGCTCGAGGGGGCGCTCGACCTGGGGCGCCTGCAGGTCCGCGACCTGATCCGCCTCCACCCGCCGGTCGCGGTGCCCGCCGATGCGACCGTCGCCGACGTCCAGGACGCGAGCCGGCGCAGTGGGCACCTGCGCATCCTGGTGGGACCGGAGGCCGAGCCGACCGGATTGGTGCACGTCCGCGACACCCTGACCGCGCCGGCGGATGCCCCGCTCGGCGATATGGTGCGGCCGCTGTACGTCCTCGAACCCGAGGTCACGGTGCTCGCCGCGCTCGCCCTGCTGCGGGCGTCGGGCTCGCAGCTGGCGGTGGTTCGGGACCGGGACGGCACACTCGGTGTGCTCTCGATCGCCGACATGTTGCGTGGATTGTTCCCCGAGCAGGCCGCTGCCTGATACTGACAGCCATGCTCGCCAGAAACGCACTCGTCCGTCCTCCCGTCGCCTCGCTCGCCGAAGGCGAGATCACGCACATCGAACGCCAACCGATCGATGTCGATCTCGCTCGACGCCAATGGCAGGACTACGTCGACGCCCTCGAGGACAGCGGGTGGACAACCTTCGAGGTCGCGCCGGCACCGGACTGCCCGGACTCGGTGTTCATCGAGGACGCGGTGGTCGTCTACGGCGACCTCGCCGTGCTGACGCGGCCGGGGACGCCGACCAGGTTGGGCGAGATCAGCGGAGCGGAGGAGGCGGTGGCCGCGCAGGGCTACCGCGTCACCCGTATCGAAGCGCCCGGCACCCTCGACGGGGGTGACGTCCTCAAGCACGGCGGCATCGTCTGGGTCGGACAGGGTGGCCGTACCAATGCCGAGGGACTCGAGCAGTTGCGCGCCCACCTCGAGCCCCTGGGCGCCGAGGTGATCGGGGTACCGCTGACCAAGGTGCTGCACCTGAAGTCCGCGGTCACCGCGCTGCCCGACGGCTCGGTGGTCGGCTACGAGCCGCTGGTCGACGACCCGTCGGTGTGGGGCGACCTGTTCCTCCCGGTGCCCGAGGAGGCCGGCTCCCATGTCGTGCTGCTCGGCGACGACCGCATCCTCATGTCCGCGTCCGCCCCGCAGTCCGCGGAACTGTTCCGCGCCCGCGGCCTCGACGTCGTCACCGTCGACATCTCGGAGTTCGAGAAGATGGAAGGCTGCGTCACCTGCCTGTCGGTCCGCCTCCGCGGCTGACCCACACGATTCGGTCCCGGAAGCCGCGCCCAGCGCGGTTGCCGGGACCCGATCGGGGCCACGGCGTTAGGGCTGCAGCCGGGCGGGGACCAAGCGGGGGACCACCCTGACGTAGATCACCATGCCGAGGACCTCGACCAGGGTTTGGGTGACCACGACGGCGGCGGCGAGCTCGAGGCCGGCGGGCAGCGCCAGGGCCAGGGGGAGCACCACCAGCGAGTTGCGGGTGGCGCCGGAGAAGATCACCGCGCGGCGGGCCGGGACGTCGAGCGCGAAGGATCGGCCCACCAGTAGCCCGGTGCCCGCCATCACCACCAGGAACAGCACGTAGAGCGGCACCACCCGCGCGACCTGGCCGAGGCTGTCGTCGATCTTCGGCAGCTGCGAGGCGACGACGATCGCCAACACCAGCATCATCAGCGGCACCATCGTCGTCGACGCCCCGGCCGAGAGCCGCTCGCCGGACGGATGCCGCGCCGCCCACCACTGGGTACCCCAGGCCAGGGCCAGCGGGATGACGATCAGCACGATGAACGCCTCGACGAACGGCCCCACCTCGACGATCCCGGCCAGATCCGAGCCGAGGAAGAGCAGCAGGAACAGCGGCAACAGCGCCATCTGCGCGAGCAGCAGCACCGGCGTCGCTGCCAGTAGCCGCTGGCTGTCACCGCCGGCGAGGCCGCTGAAGACGATGACGTAGTCGACGCACGGGCACAGCAGCACCAACAGGAAACCGATGCGGATCGCCTGGTCCGCGGGCAGCAGCACGAACATCGCGGCGACGACCACGGGCACCACCACGAAGTTGATCACCACGATCGCCGCCATGAACCGGCCGTCGCGCAGTGCCGCCAGCAGAGTCCGCGCCGGGACCTGCAGGAACGTCACGTAGAGCAGGGCGGCGAGCGCGGGGTTGATCAGGTGTTCGAGCGTCGAACCGGCGGACGGAACCGCCAATCCGAGGACACCGCCCAGCGCGATCGCCAGGACGTACAGCGCCACCTGATGGCGTTCCATGCGTTCGACCACCGGGGAAACCTATCGTGTGGCGGTCGATTCGGGCGGATCGTGCGATCCGCCCGGGCTCAGAGCCGGTCGTAGACGTCCACGGGGAGGCCGTCGAGGTAGTCGTCGAAGTCGTCGGCTCCCAGCTCGGCCCCCGGGTGCGGGTGCACCAACTGCGGGGCGGCGTTGTCGGGCAGCGGGCCGTACTCCGCGACCCAGTCGTGCCCCTCGTCGTCGCGCGGATCGAAGGCGAGCCCGGATCCACGGTAGAACCCGGTGATCAGGCGATCGCGCAACGTGGTCAGGGTGAGGACTTCGGGGTCCTCCGACTCGCCGCCGAGCTCGAACCAGTGGGCCCCGCCGCCGAGCAACCAGAACAGCGCCTGGGCGGTCGCCGCGTCCAGGGACGGATCGTCGATGAGGGTGGCCACGATCGGCGAATCCTCGAGGTCGTCGTAGTTCGTTCGCAGCACGAAGTAGTGCTTCTGCTGCGGGGTGGCGGTGGCCAGGTACTCGATGACGACGGGCTGCCAGTCGTTGTCCACGGACATGGTTCGCATGATGGCAGACGTCGGTGAACGCGCGGGTTCGCGTTTGCGACAACCGTTTCGCGCGGCCGGCTTCGGGTGCTGCGGTTAGTCGGCGAAGAGGGGGCGCGGGTCGAAGGTAACCCGAATAGTGGTGATCAGTCCGTTCTCTACGTGGCTCCAGTTGGCGGTGGGGATCGGCGGGGTGGTCGCGGTGTGCAGATCGAACCAGGTGATCGCGTCCGCCCCGTCGACCACGCGGGCGTGCAGGGTCAGGTCGGTCATGATCGACTCGGACATGCCCTTCAGGCCGGCGATGCAGGCGTCGGCGCCGGTGGCGACGCCGAGGACGCCGACAAACTCGACGTTCGGGTCGAGCACGGTGCGCAGCAGGTCGAAGTCGCGGGTGCGCCAGGCGTCGAAGTAGGTGGTCGCGGCGTGGCGAGTGATCTCGTTGGTGCTCATGATGATTCCTTTCGGCGACGTACGGGGTGCGGGGAGTCAGAGGGTGGGGGTCCAGGCGCGGGTGGTCACGCCCACCGCGTTCCACGCGTTGATCACGACGATCAGCGCCACCAGGGCGCTGAGCTCGGGCGGGCTCAGGTGGGCGGAGACGGCAGCCCAATCCGCATGGGACACATGGGTATCCGCGACCCGGGTCATCGAATCGGTCAAAGCGAGGGCGGCGCGCTCGCGGGCGGTGAAGAAGGGCGACTCGCGCCAGACCGCCACCGCGGCAACACGTCCGATCGGCTCACCGGCTTCGAGGGCGTCGCGGGTGTGCTCGGAGACGCAGTAGGCGCAGCCGTTGATCTGCGAGGCGCGCAGCCGCACCAGTTCGCGCAGACCGGATTCGATATGCGCGCGGTCGAGTTCCTTGGTCGCGGCGGCGTCGAGAGACGCGAGGGCGCGGCTGAAAGTAGGTGCCGCGGTGTCGATATCGAGGCGGGTCAAGATCCCGACGGTCGAGTCGGCGGTGCAGGTCATGGTCGGTTCCTTCGAGAGTGGGTGTGTGCTCCTTGCCTGTCACCCAGACTCGTCCGTCGGCCACTATCTGTCCAACAGTTGGTTCCGATGCCAACTATTCTTGTCAGTTATGGAACTGCATCAGCTGCGGTACTTCGTGGCGGTTGTCGACGAGGGCACCTTCACCGCCGCGGCGGAGGCGGTCCGGATCAGCCAGTCCGGGGTGAGCACCCAGATCCAGAAGCTCGAACGCGAACTGGGCCTCGCCCTGATCGACCGATCCGCCCGCCGGGTGGTCCCCACGCCGGCCGGGGAGCGCCTGTTGCCCTACGCGCGGGCGGCGATCGCCGCAGTCGAGGACGTGACCGGCGTCGCCAACGACATTCGAGGCCTGGTGGTCGGGTCGCTGCGGATCGGCACCGTCACCGGTCTGACCTGGCCGAATCTGTTCGAAGCGCTGGCGAACCTGCATACCGCCCACCCCGGCGTCGACATCCGGCTGCACGAGGGCACCTCCGAGGAACTGCTCGCGCAGGTCCGGGACGGGTCGGTCGATGTGGCGGTCGCGGCGTGGACCGATCGGACGCCGGAGGGGGTCGAGAGCCGGATCATCGTCGACGATCCGCTGGTCGCCCTGGTCGCGCGCGGTCATCCGTGGGCGGCGCGCAGCTCGATCACGCCCACCGAGCTCTCCGGCGCCGATCTGATCGCCCTCACCCGCGGTACCGGCGCCCGCGCGGCCCTCGACGGGCTGCTCGCCCGCGCCGATGCCCGGGTGGAGCCGCGCTGGGAGGTCGCCACCCCGGCGTTCGTGGAGATGCTGACCCTGCGGGGGCTCGGTGTCGGGGTGGTCAGCTCGACCACCGCCCGGGACTGGAACGACGTTGTAGCCCTGCCGATCGCGGACGAGCGGGCCCGCTCGCGGCTGGGCATCGTGTGGCGGCAGCGACCCGGCCATGCCGCGCGGGCTCTGCTCGATCTGCTGCACGCCGGCTGAAGCCGGTCGCCGCGGGCGCCGCTAGTGTTGAGCATCGTGCGGAGTGGATGGCGGGTGCCGGTCATCGCCCTGACCGGCTATCTCGGGGCGGGAAAAACGACGCTTCTCAACCACCTTCTGCTGCGGCCGGGAAGCCGAGTGGGAGTGATCGTCAACGACTTCGGCTCGGTCAACGTCGACGCCGGGCTGATCTCCGGCCAGGTCGACCATATCGACACGATCACCGGTGGATGCCTCTGCCACCTCGAGGACGTCAGTGGTCTCGACGACGCGCTCGAGCGCCTGTCCCACCCGCGGCTGGCGCTCGACGCGATCATCGTGGAGGCCAGCGGGATCGCCGAACCGGGACTGTTGGCCACCATGATTCGCCACAGCGACGTCGAGACGGTGCGGCCCGGTGGGCTGGTCGATGTGGTGGATGCGGTCAACTACTTCGACACCGTCGACGGGGGTGGCACCCCGCCGGTCCGCTTCCAGGTCGCGACGCTGATCGTCGTCAACAAGTGCGACCTGCTCGACGCCGACACGCGCGACGACCAGCTCGCCCGCATCGAGGCGCGCATCCGCGAGGTCAACCCGATGGTGCACGTGCTCCCGATCGCCCGCGGCCGCATCGACCCGACACTGTTCTTCGACGTGGCGACGCCGCACGATCCGGTGGACGAGCTGCCGATCGCCGCGCTGCTGCGTTCGCACCGGCACGAGCAGGACCGGGCGCACGATGACGGCGATTCCGAGCACGCGCACGCCGACTCGGTGACCGCGGAATCTCCCGGTCCGATCGATCCGGCCGCGCTGATCGACCTGCTCGAGGATCCGCCCGGCGGCGCCTACCGGATGAAAGGGACGGTCGGGGTCGACGTCGGTCGCTCCCGCCGCGGCTACGTCGTCCACGTGGTCGGCCCGCGCGTCCACGCCCAACGGCTTCCGGCCGCGCCCTCGGCCAGTCGCCTGGTCGCCATCGGTGTCGGCCTCGACACCGATGCCGCCCGCGAGCGGATGAACACGGCGCTGACGCCCGCGGGACGCGCCGACCGGCGAGCCCTCGAGCGGCTCGAACGGTACGTGACGGCGTAGAGCTGATCCGGCCGGCCCGGGCGATGAGGGGCCCGTCCGCCTCCCCTTAATGAAAACTGTTATCGTTAGCGAATCGGTCGAACCCCGAGGAGGCCATCGATGACACCCGCGATCCCGACACCCCTGCAACCGGGGGTGGTTCCGGTGATTCTCGTCAGTGGAGTGCGCGAGGGAGCCATGGGGTCGGCGGCCATTTCGCTGCACCTCGGTCTGCCCGACGCGGTGGCCGTGCGCCACACGATCGACACCGAACGCCGGATTCTGACCAGGATCGTCAGCGATGTCACCGGAATCCTCGAGCGCGAGGAACTCGACCTGGCGCACGCCTGCGTCTCGTGCGCGATTCGCGAGGACATCGTTCCCGCGCTGGAACGCCTGGCCTCCTCCGGCCGCTGGTCGGCCATCGTGGCGTGCCTTCCCGTGGCGGCCGACGCCCGGCAGGTTTGCCGCGTCCTGGCCTGGTCGCCGCGCGATGCCCCGCACGCCGGCATCGCCGCGGTTGTGGTGGCGCTCGACGGGGCCACCGTCGCCGAGGATCTCCTGGGTGAAGACCTGCTCCGCGAACGCGGGTGGGCGACGTCCGACGACGACGAACGGGGTCTGGCCGAGGTCGCCGGGGCGATGGTCGAATACGCGGACGTCGTCTGCGCAACCGAGGCTCCCGATCCCGATGAGCTGGCATTGCTGCGCACATTGGCGCGACCCGAGGTGCCCGTCGTCACCGATCCGTCGATGCTCGACGCGGCGACCCTCGCCGCCGGGGTCCACGGATTCCGGTCGGCCGAGGACTGGGTCGGCGAGGTCCGCCGCGGTGCGCTTCCCCCGCTGCCGCCCGGCGGAGTGTGGCGACTCGATCTGCGGTCGGATCGACCGCTGCACCCGCGGCGCTTCTACGACGAACTCGCCGTCCTCGGCAGCGGTCCGCGGCGGTCACGAGGGTGCTTCTGGCTGCCCACCCGGCCCGGCGTCGTCTGCGTCTGGGACGGTGCCGGCGGTCAGGTCGGCGTCGGTGCGGCCGGCCGATGGGCAGGCCGGAAGCCGCTGACCCGTATCACGATCATCGGCCTCGACGACGACCTGGAGGATCGCGCCGCGATCGCAGAGGTCTTCCATCGCTGCCTGCTCACCGACGACGAACTCGACACCCGCGGCCGCATCTGGGACGACTCCCGGGATGGATTCGAGCCGTGGCTCGGCCCCATCGACCGCGCCGACCAACCCGGCCTGCTCGATCTCGCCACGGACAACTGACGATCACGCCCCGCCAACACCCGAAAGGTCACCCAGATGAAGGTGCGCAACTCCATCCGCTCGTTGAAGAATCAGCCCGGCGCGCAGGTCGTCCGCCGCCGCGGACGGATCTTCGTCATCAACAAGAAGAACCCGCGCTTCAAGGCGCGTCAGGGCTGACGCGCCCCACCGGCTCCCTGTCGTCGATGCCGCTCAATCCAGGTCCGGGATCATCTCGCGGGCGGTGGCGTTGTCGACGCCGATCACCTGCAACAGGTCGGCGAGCATCGAGCGCAGCTGGGCCAGGATGACCACCGGGGAGAGCGTCTGCGCCATCGGCAGGTGCGAGCTGTGGTCGGCGATCACCACCAGCCGGGCCTTGGCGGCCACCGGCAGTCGCCCGGCGGCCATCTCCTCGGCCATGAACTCGGTGACCTCGGCGACCTCGTCCATCAACCGCAGATACGACGCGGGCACCACCTGGCCGCGCCAGCAGGCGACCGCCGCCCGCCGGGCCAGCACGCGCAGGTTGCGCACCAGCCGGTCGAGCGGCACCGCGAGTTCGGCGTAGGACTGCGCCTGCTCGCGCTGGAGCCGCCGGAACGGTGAACTGCGCACCACCGCGAGCCCCTCGGCAGCGGCCTCGTCCAGCTGTTCGAGCGCATGCTCCGAACTGCGGGCCCGGGTGAGCACCGCCTCCGCCTCGTCCGAGTCGCGCGAGCGCAGCGCCTTGGCCGCCGCCCGCAGGGTGCTCGCGACATCGCCGGTCACCTCCGCGGCCAGGGCCAGCGGTTTGCGGACCGGGGAACCGGGCGCGATCCAGGCGACCAGGAGCGCCAGACCACAGCCGACGGCCGCGTCGACCCAACGACCGAAGCCGGACGGCACCATCGCGACCGGCAGCGTCGTGACGATGATCGCCTGCACCCCCGCCTGGGTGGTCAGGATGCGCCCGGCCCCGAGCAACGTCGCCAGCGACATCGACGCCAGACAGACCACGACCACCTGGATGACGCCGGTGCCGAAGATGTGCAGGAAGAGTTCGCCGACGCCCACGCCGACCGCGACGCCGAGTGCGACCTGTACCGCGCGTTTGAGCCGCTCGCCGTAGGACAGGCCGATGGTCAGGATCGCGGCGACGGCGGCAAAAAACGGATAGGGATGGCCGATCAACGCGGTCGCCACCCACCAGGCCGCGCCGGCGGTCACCGCGCATTGGGCGAGCAGGAAGGCGCGCTGGCGCCAGCGGTGGACGCTGCGCCGCGCCGATTGACGTCCGCGGCGGGCGGTGCGTTCGCTCAGATCGAAGGCCTGCAGCGCGAGTTGCCGCATCGGCGGCTGCGGGGTGGAGCGGCGTGGCAGGTCCATACCGATCAGCCTGCCAACTCCGCCAAACCGCCGAGCAGCAGGTCCAGGCCGAAGTGGAAGGCGGCGTCGGCGTCGGCGTGGATGATCGGCACATCGCCGCTCCAGGTGGGATCGCCCTCGTCCTCCCGGGCGCGTCGGCGGAACTCCCAGCGCTCGTAGGCGTCGGCGGTGACGTAGAGCGAAAGCCGCTCGGTGCCCTGCATCGCGAGGTCCTTGGGCAGCCCGGAGTCGACCAGTGCCCGGATCGCGACCTCGAAGCCGGCCAACGACTCGGGCGAGGTCGGAATCGCGCCGAACTGCAGCGACGCGATATCGCCGTGGGCGAGGAAGACCCGGTGCATCCGCACGTAGAAGTCGCGCAGATCCGCCCGCCAGTCCCCGGTCGCGGGCATCGGTCCGATCTCGCGGATCACCGCGGCGTGCGCCAGCGACAGGATCTCGGCCCGACCGCGAACGTGCACGTAGAGGCTGGGCGCCCGCACCCCG
This sequence comes from Millisia brevis NBRC 105863, assembly GCF_001552615.1. Lineage (GTDB taxonomy): Bacteria > Actinomycetota > Actinomycetes > Mycobacteriales > Mycobacteriaceae > Millisia > Millisia brevis. Next base: position 381,287 of record NZ_BCRN01000001.1, on the reverse strand, counting down.
AGCGCCTCGCCGACGGCCCGCATGGTGACCGCTCGGGTGCCCTCGGCGTCGATGAGGGCCAGGGCGACGGCGGCGATCCGTTCGCGGGTGACCGGCGGTCGGGCGGAGTTCATCGGAACATCCTACTTGCATCCTAACAGTGTTAGGAGCACACTGGCCGCTGTTCGCCCTAACGACGTTAGGCATCAATGTGGAGGAGGTCCCCATGTCCCACATACCGGAAGCACCCCATGTGCTCGACGAGCCCCGACCCGACACCCCGGACGGGGTCCCCGGCACCCCCGTGGCGCAACCCGCGCCCGTCGTACGCCGACCGGCCGCCGTCGTCATCTGGGTCGCGTTCGCCGCGATCCTGATCGGTGAGGTCCTGGATCTGCTCGACTCGCTGGTCACCACCGTCGCCGGCCCGTCGATCCTGCACGACCTGGGCGGCAGCGAGTCCGCCCTGCAATGGCTCTCCGCGATCTACACCCTCGGCCTCGCCGGCGGTCTGTTGATCGGCGGACGCCTCGGCGACCGATACGGCCGTCGGCGGCTCTTCCTGATCGGGATGGCGGGCTTCGTGGCCACCTCGGTGATCGCCGCCTGCTCGACCAGCATCGACATGCTGCTCGCCGCCCGCCTCGCCCAGGGCATGCTCGGCGCGCTGATGCTGCCCCAATCCTTCGGGCTGATCCGCGACGTCGTCCCGCGCGACATGATCGGCAAGGCCTTCGGCATCTTCGGCGTCACCCTGGCGCTCGCGGCGATCGCCGGTCCGATCGTCGCCGGCCTGCTGGTCGACGCGAACATCCTCGGACTCGGCTGGCGCGCCATCTTCGCGATCAGCATCCCGCTCGGGGTGATCGGCCTGATCGTCGGCCGCACCCGGCTGCCGGAGTCGTCGGCCGACCGCACGATCCGCATCGACCTCGTCGGCTGCGTCCTGGCGGTCCTCGCCCTGGTCGCGCTGGTCTTTCCGCTGGTCGAGGGCCGCGACCTGGGGTGGCCGTTGTGGTGCTTCGGCATGCTGGTCGGGTCCGTCGCGCTGCTGGCGATCTTTGTCCGGCAGCAGCGCACCCGCGCCGCCTCCGGCCGGGACGTGCTGGTCGTGCCGTCGCTGTTCGGCAAGAAGGTCTTCCTCGGCGCGCTGGCGATCAGCCTGGCGTTCTTCACCGCCTTCACCTCGGCGGCGTTCATCCTCGCGGTCGTCCTGCAGCTCGGGATGGGACTGAGCCCGACGGAATCGGCGGTCGCGTCGCTGCCGATGGCCGCCGGGATGGTGCTCGGCATGAAGGCATCCGATCGGATCGCGCGCGGCCGCCGGCAGCTGCTGATGGGCTACCTCGTCGCCGCTGTCGGGTTGATCGTGCTGGTCGTGACCCTGACGGTGGGGCCGGTGGGCGCCTGGTGGCTGGCTCCCGGGCTGCTGATCGTCGGTGTCGGGGTGGGTACCGCCATGGGACCGATCTTCGACGTGCTGACCGCCTCCTTGGACGAACACGAGGTCGGGTCGGCGTCCGGATTGCTCAATACGGTCCAGCAGATCGGCATGGCGATCGGGGTGGCGGCGCTCGGATCGATTCTGTTCGCCGTGATCGCAGATCGTTCAGGTATCGAGGGATATCTCGACGGGGCGGCCGCCGCCTATGCGATCGCCGCGGTCCTGATGGTGGTCGCGGCCGTACTGACCGCGGTGCTCATCCCGGCCGACGCGGCCGACGGCAATAGTGACAACGGCGGGGCGCCGACCGAAGCGGCATGATGTCCTGGCGGGCTCGATCGGGTCCCGGTGTGGTCGGCGTATCGGATTCGGGGGGAGCACCGGTATGGAGGCGATCGCGAACGGCCCGGACCGCGGACCTGCGCCCGCTGCCGGGACCCCGCCCGCCTTCGATGCCGTTCCCGCCCCCGATGCCGCTCTCGCCCCCGATACCCCGCCCGTCTCCCATGCGGCTCCCGCCGCCGACTCCGAGCCCGGGGCGGCCACCCGATGGGGCGCCTTCGGCGGACCGGTCCGCACCCGCTTCGGACTGTGGTGGACCGCGCACTACACGTTCTTCGGCACCGCGGTCGGCCTGGTCTTCATCATCCTGTCCCTGACGCCGTCATTGCTCCCGCGCGGACCGCTCTTCCAGGGCATCGTCAGCGGTTCCGCCGGGGCGATCGGCTACATGTTCGGCGTCTTCGGTGTTTGGCTGGTGCAGTACATGCGCGGCGCCGCGACCAGCCCCAGTCCGCCGCGCTGGGCCTGGCTGATGCTGGCGGTGGTCAGCGTGATCGGCATCGGCTCCGGCCAATACCTCTTCCACTCCTGGCAGAACGACGTCCGCGATCTGATGGATGTCCCCCATTTGCGCTGGTACAACTACCCGCAGGCGGCGCTCCTCGGCATCGTGCTGTTCTTCGTGTTCGTCACCGCCGGGCAGTGGATCCGCCGGCTCGTCGACGCGATAATGCGACTGCTGGAACGGGTCGCCCCGCCGCGGGTCTCCGGGGTCGTCGCGGTCGGTCTGCTGTTGATGCTGTCGATCGGGCTGATCAACGGCGTGATCGCCCGGGGCGCCATGGACATCCTCAACAACTCCTTCAATGCGGTCAACGAGGAGGACACCACCGACTCGGGGGCGCCGACGACGCCGCTGCGCTCCGGCGGGCCGCAGTCGCAGGTCAGCTGGGAGTCGCTGGGGCGCGAGGGGCGCATCTTCGTCACCGGCGGCCCGACCACCGACGAGTTGACGCAGTTCAACGGGTCGCCGGCGATGGAACCGATCCGCGTCTACGCCGGCAAGGACCCGGACGGCGACCTCGAGGCGGCCGCGCAGGCGGCGGCCAACGAATTGCAGCGCACCGGCGGGCTCGATCGCGCGGTTGTCGCGATCGGCGCGACCACCGGCACCGGCTGGATCAACGAGGCCGAGGCGTCCGCGATCGAGTACATGTTCAACGGCGACAGCGCGATCGTCACCATGCAGTACTCCTATCTGCCGAGTTGGCTGTCCTTCCTCGTCGACCAGGAGAACGCCCGACAGGCCGGGGTGGCGCTGTTCGAGGCGGTCGACGCGCTGGTGCGCACCGTTCCCGAAGCGGAGCGGCCGCGGGTGGTGATGTTCGGTGAGAGCCTCGGCTCGTTCGGTGGCGAGGCGCCGTTCCTGGCGCTGAACAACCTGATCGCCCGCACCGACGGGGCGCTGTTCTCCGGGCCGACGTTCAACAACACGATCTGGACGACGCTCACCTCCGAGCGCGACCCCGGGTCGCCGATGTGGCTGCCGACGTACAACCAGGGCACGAACGTGCGCTTCGTCGCCCGCGCCGGCGACCTGAACAGCCCCGCCGGCGTCGACTGGGACGAGCCGCGGGTGGTCTACCTGCAGCACGCCTCCGATCCGATCGCCTGGTGGAACCCCGATCTGCTGTTCAACGAACCCGACTGGCTGCGGGAACCGCGCGGCTACGACGTATCGCCGCGGATGAACTGGATACCGGTGGTGACCTTTCTGCAGCTGTCGGCGGATATGGCCGTCGCGGTCGACGTCCCGGACGGGCACGGCCACCGCTACGTCAAGGACGTCGCCGACGCCTGGGCGGCGGTGCTGCAACCGCCCGGTTGGACCGACGACAAGACCCAGCGACTGCGTGACATCGTGCACGCTGATTGAGCTGCCGGTCGGATTCGGTTGGGGACGCTCGACCAGAGCAACCGGCCGGACGGGCGCGGTGGATTCATCCCAGTTTCTTGTGCGTGTGCAGATTCTGAACACCCGAACGGGCGATCCGGAGACACTGTGGTGGGTATCACCACCCGCCCGTCGATGCGCAGGAGAGCACATGAAGACCAAGGCCGCCGTTGTCTACGAATTCGGCAAGCCGATCGAGATCGAGGAACTCGAACTCGACAAGCCGCGCGAGGGTGAGGTGCTGATCCGCTACCTGTACGGCGGGCTGTGCCACTCCGACATCCACATCGCCCACGGCGACCTGCCCGGCCGCCTGCCGATGATCCTCGGCCACGAGGGCGCGGGCGTCATCGAGGAAGTCGGCCCGGGCGTCACCCGCGTCAAGCCGGGCGACCGCGTCGTCTGTTCGTTCATCCCGAACTGCGGTGTCTGTCGCTACTGCGCCACCGGCCGCCAGTCGATCTGCGACATGGGCGCCACCATCCTCGAGGGCTACCTGCCCGGCGAGCACTGGCCCGCGACCGGGCCCAAGGGCAACTACGGCGCGATGTGCATGCTCGGCACGTTCAGCCAGTACGGCCTGATCCACCAGAACTCCTGCGTCAAGGTGGACGACGATCTGCCGCTCGACAAGGCGGTCCTCGTCGGCTGCGGCGTCCCCACCGGATGGGGTGCCGCCGTCAACACCGCCGGCGTCAAGGCCGGTGACACCGTCGTGGTCGCCGGTATCGGCGGTATCGGCATCAACGCCGTCCAGGGCGCCGCGCTGGCCGGCGCGAAGAACGTCATCGCGATCGACCCGCTGCCCAATAAGCGCGAGAAGGCGATGGAACTCGGTGCGACGCACGCCTTCGCCACCAACGAAGAAGCGATGCAGACCATCACCGACCTGACCCGCGGGCAGATGGCCGACTCCGCCATCCTGACCCCCGGCCTGATGACCGCCGAGATCGTCCAGGGCGGCTTCGACTCGGTCGGCAAGGGCGGCATCGTGGTGCTGACCGGCCTGAACAAGATGGAGGAGATGAGTGTCAACCTCTCCGGTTCCATCATGACGCTGTGGCGCAAGGAGGTTCGCGGCAGCCTCTTCGGCGACTGCAACCCGACCGTCGATATCCCGCGCATCCTCGGGCTCTACCAGTCCGGCGATATCAAGCTCGACGAGCTGGTCACCAAGACGTACACCCTCGATCAGATCAACGAGGGCTACGACGATCTGCTCAACGGCAAGAACATTCGCGGCGTCCTGGTCCACGAGCACTGAGTCTCCACGAGTACTGAGTCTTTCCGAGCACTGAACCGAGAGCACCGAGTCGAATTGGTTGAACACGTGGCGGGCCCGGTCGTCGACCGGGCCCGCGAGACCGAACTGATCGAGGCGGCGTTGGCCGGTGGGGCCAACGTCGTGCTCGAGGGGCCACCGGGGACCGGTAAGTCGACGTTGCTGCGCCGCGTGGCGGGCGACCTGGCGACCGCGTTCGTTCTGGTGGAGGGCAATGCCGAGCTGACCCCGGCCCGCGTGGTCGGCCAGTTCGACCCGGCGCAGGTCCTCGCCCGTGGGTACGACCCGGAGATCTTCGTCGACGGACCGCTGCTGACCGCGATGCGCGAGGGCGGGCTGTTCTACGTCGAGGAGCTCAACCGGGTGCCCGAGGAAACCCTCAACACCCTGCTGGCGGTGATGTCGGAACGCGAGATTGCCGTCCCGCGCCTCGGCGTGGTGCGGGCCGCCGAGGGATTTGCCGTTGTGGCGGCGATGAATCCGTTCGACGCCGTCGGAACCGCGCGCGTCTCCGGGGCGATCTACGACCGGGTCTGCCGGATCGCCATGGACTACCAGTCCGCCGAAGCCGAACAGCAGATCGTCACCGGCCGGGCGCCGGTGCCGTCCGCGCAGTGGGGTCGGCAGGCGGTGGAGCTGGTGCGTGCCACCCGCGAGCACCCGGACCTGCGCTTCGGCTCCTCGGTGCGCGGCGCGATCGACTTCGCTTCCATCACACACCATTTGGCGAAGGCCCGGCAGGTCCCGGCCGACGACTGGTTCGTCGGCCTCGACGCCGCCCGGGTGGCCCTGAGTGGTCGGGTGCGGGTGGAGGAGTCGGCGCAGCGCAGTGCCGAACAGATCATCGAGCAGCTTTACACGGACATCTTCGGGCCGCCGCCTTCGGACGAATCCGAGGAATCCGCAAGCGAATCCGCCGAGGGGAGTGGCTCGGGGGAAATCTGAGCCCGCCCTCACCCGGGGCGGGCGGACCCTCCGACGCCGACCGGCAGCAGCAACGCCGCCCCCGGCGTGATTCCACCGCGCCGCGATCGGAACTCTCGCGGCATCCACGGTTCGTCGAAATCTCCCCGGAGGTCGGGGAACTCGACGAGGACGCGCTGGCCGAGGCGTTGGCCGACGATCCCGACGACGCGTTGGCGCTGCTGATGCGGATGCGCAGGGCGACCGATGTCGATCTGCGCAAGCGGGTCAGTGCGCTGGTACCCCGGCTGATCCTCGACCGGGCGCGCGTCGGTGCCCGGTCGGGGTCCGGCGCCGCGAAGCTCGAGTCGGTGCGCGCGGACCTCGGCGGCGATATCGACATCGACGCGTCGATCGAGCAGATCGCCGATGCGCGGGCGCAGAACCGGGCGCCCGCGGTCGACGAGCTGTGGTCGCGGCATTGGCGCAAGCCGCGCAGCGCGGTCTGCCTGCTGCTCGACCGGTCCGGGTCGATGGAGGGCAGCCGGTTGGCGACCGCCGCGATGGCGGCTGCCGCCTGCGCGCTGCGGGCGGAGCAGACCGGTACCGAACTGTCGGTGATCGCCTTCGACCGGCGCTGCGAGGTGCTGCTCGATATCGGCGCCGCGGCGAGCCCTGCCACCGTCGTCGACCGGGTCCTCGGATTGCGCGGACACGGGGTGACCTCGCTCGATGCAGCATGCCGCGCCGCCCGCGTCCAGCTCGACCGAGCGCGCGCGACCCGCCGGATCGTGGTGCTGCTGTCGGACTGCCGCGTCACCGACGACATCGACCCGCTGCCCGCCGCCCGCGGTATCGACGAACTGCGCATCATCGCCCCGGCGTCGGACGACGAGGAGGCCCGTGCCTTCGGTGCCCGCGTCGGCGCCCGGGTGGGGTCGCTCGAGTCGATCCGCGACCTGCCGGCGGTCCTGGAGCGGCTACTCGGTGCCTGAGCGCTGGCTTGGCTACGAGGCGACATCCCCCGGTATCGCCGTACCTTTGATGTTCCGCAAAGTGCCGACGATGGCGTTCACATCGGTGTCCGGAAAGACGTGGTCGGGGCCGGTGGGTGCGTAATCGGTGTACGGGGATTCGAAGAGGCGCGCGGGATCCACCACGCCGTTCTTGGTGAGTTCGTCGACGATGAGGCTGACGAACCGAATCTGATCGGCGGAGAACGTAGTGTCGTCGAGGTAGCGTTCGAACGCCTCACGAGCGGTATCGCGATCGAGGCCGACCAGATTGCGGACGAAGAGTCCCAGCCCGCCCCCACGTTCGTTGGCCCAGGCGATGTCGATGTTCTTGCCTCCCGCTGCGACCAGCATCTGCTCCAATTCGCTCAGATCATCCGCAGTGAGTTGCTTGTTGCGACGCAACCGTTGGAGGGCCAGGTTGTCGAGGTGTTCACGCAGGTAGGCTTCGGCCTTGGCACGGAAACGCTCGAAGTCGGTCCCGGGTGTCACACCGGGCAGTGAGATGTGCGTTGCCTCTTGGAGGGTGTCCTCGAAGTCGGTGTAGACCGGATTGCGGCGCACCTTGTCGGTGAATCGCACCAGGGAGCGGAGCTTACGGCGGGCCTGCTCAAGGATCGGGAGAGTCACGTCGACCCACCATTCTTCGCCGTTGAGGGCCTCCAGCAACTCTGCCTGCGCAGCAACGCCGGGGATCGTAGTCTTCCCCAGCAGCGACGATGCGATGTGCTGCACACGCTCGCGGATTTGCTCCGCCTGCACGGCGTCGCCCTGCAACTGGGCCAGCTGACGGCGCAAGATCAGCAGGTCGAAGCGCTTGGCCTCCTCGTCGTCATCGCGAAGGGTGGACGGCAACCCCGCGAGTTCACGGATAGCGTCCGAATCCTCGGGGGTGAGCGTCGCCCAGGCATCCGGGGTGGAGTACTTCTCCACTACACGGCGGTGCGGGCGGACAATGAAATTGTCCAGGTTCATGCCTGCGGTTATCTCCCGCAGCTTCTCCACGGTATCTGCGCGCAGCTCCGGTTCGGAGTCGCCGAGGGCAACGGCAAGACCGGCGCGAGCTTCGAAGAGACGTTGCCCGAGCGATTTTTGGGTGCTTCCGGTGGTGCCGGGGAGGTTTTGACGGAAGTACTCGAGATTCTGGCAGAAGTCGAAAACGTAGAAGTCGTGCTTGTCCTGGCCGGGGCCGAACAGATCGGGGCACAGCCGGGTCCCGCGGCCGATCATCTGCCAGAACTTCGACTTGGACCGAACCAACTTGAAGAACACCAGGTTGACGATCTCGGGTACGTCGATCCCGGTGTCGAGCATGTCGACGCTGATGGCAATATGCGGGGCCTTGTCCGCGACCGAGAAGTCGTCGATCAGGCTCTGCGCGTAAGGCGTGCCATGGGTGATCACCCGGGCGAAGCTGCCGGCCAGTTCCGGGTAGGCGACGTCGAAGCGGGTGGCGATGAACTCCGCATGCGCCTGGTTCTTCGCGAAGATGATCGTCTTCCCGAGGCGATCCCCGCCGGCCACCTTGTGCCCGCCGAGCATGAGGTGCGCCAAGACCTTGTCGACGGTGTCTTCGTTGAAGAGGAAGCGGTTGATCTCCTCGGCGCCGACCTCCGTCGGTGGCCCGTCTTCGCCCCAGTCCAGCGCGTCCCACTGTTCCTTTTCTTCGTCGGTGAGATCGTCGTAGGTGATGCCGGACCGCAGGAACGTCGTGCCGACGGCGATACCCTTGGGCGGGACGAGATAGCCGGAAGCGACCGCCTCGTCGAGCGGGTAGCTGTCGGTGGGGACGCCGTCTTCGAGGTGGAACAGGCGGTAGGTGTTGTGGTCCACCTCGTCCTTCGGGGTGGCAGTCAGGCCGACGAGCAGCGAATCAAAGTACTCGAAGATCGCACCGTACTTGGCGTACACCGACCGATGCGCCTCGTCGATAACCACCAGATCGAAGTATCCGGGCCCGAAACGTCTTTCCGTGCCATCGAACTCGTTGATCGCATTCATCATCGTCGGGTAGGTGGAGACGTAGACCCGACCGTCGACCCCCTTCTCAGTGAGCAGGTTGACGGTTGTTGACCCGGGCAGGTGTTGTTTGAACGCGTTGACGGCCTGGTTTACCAGGGCGGTACGGTCGGCGAGGAATAGCACCCGTTTGACCCAATTTGCCTTCTGCAGCAGGTCCACCAGGGCGATGGTGGTGCGAGTCTTCCCCGATCCGGTGGCCATCACCAGCAGCGCCTCGCGCTGTTTCTGGTCGAAGGCATCGGCTACCGCCTTGATGGCTCGCGCCTGGTAGGGGCGCCCGACGATCTCGGTGTTGACCGATTCGGTAGGTAGCGGCTGTTTGCTCTGACGCCGTTGGACGAGTAGTTCGAGCTCGTCACGGGTGTAGAACCCTTGGATGTCGCGAGGCGGGTAGCCCCCGGTGTCGTCCCAGATGCGGTGTTCGTAGCCGTTGGTGTAGAAGATGACCGGTCGGCGGCCGAACTGTGCCTCGAGGCAGTCGGCGTAGAGCTTCGCTTGCTGCCGACCGACTTCCGGAGACTTGGAGGTGCGTTTGGCTTCGATGAGGGCCAGCGGGCGACCGTCCGCTCCCCAGAGCACGTAGTCGACTTTCCCCTTGCCGCCCGGGCTCGGCATGCCCGTGACCTCATATTCGCAATCACGTTTCTGGTCGAGCACCCACCCCGCCTCCTGCAACAGCACATCGATGACCAGCTCGCGGGTGTCCGACTCGTTGTAGTCGCGCGTATCGGGGGCCGCCAGCGCTTGCGCAGTTGCGATCTGTTGCTGCAATTCAACGATCTGCGCTTGATGTGCGGCGAGCGCCTCGTCCTTCTCGGCCAGTTCGCGCGCCCGCGCCTCGTCCCGTTCTCGGAACTGCTTGGCGAGCTGATCGACCTGCTCCCGCGACAGCGGCGCAGCCTTGGCAGCAAGGGCCGGATCGAACCGTGCCTGCAACGGCACGATGTCCGGGTGCGGAGAGTGATGGAAGGAGGCCCACACCATGACGTGAAGAAGCTCGCGTAGAACCTGCTGCGGGACATCCGGGCGGATGCGCCCGTTCTCGTGAACGGCCGCGTTCCCGATTTTCCGGATGACCGTCAGCTTCCGGATGATGTCCGGCTGCACCTTCGCCTTGAAACCGGCAGCGTTGATTTTCGCGGCCAGGTCGTTGCGGTAAGGCGGCGGCAGTGACAGGACGTCATAGAGATATCCGACAAGAACTTCGACGGCGCGGCGGCTGTAGAAGCAGGCCGTACGAGGGTCGGACACCAGGTAGGACTCCGCCCGTGCACAGTCCTCATACGCTGATGGCAGCGTTCGGTGTACGAAAGCGAAGTTGCCCATCGGGTTCAGTCACGCACCTTCGTCGTCGAGATGAAAATGGCGAGTGAGCCGTTCCAGAGTAAACTCCTGCCGCAGCCGGCAAGCACTGTTCTGGTTGGTGAACACGACTGAATGTGCTGTGGTCCGAGATGTGTGTTGCGCGGGAAGGAGCTGTCGGATTTGTAGCTTGAAGAAGGGAGGCGCTTCGACCAGAACACCGAAGCCACCCAAGGTGACGGTAAGCGCTCCAGAACCGGTGCGGGTCCTTTCTCCGCGGGCATCGCGACTTCTGCGGGTGGACGCGGCTTGTGCCATCTATGCGTCACCTCCGCAATTCGACGGACATGACCTACAGTTCACCCCGGAAGGCGCGGGCCTGGAGGGAAGTAAACAGGTCGTTCGTCGCCTCGCTCGCGGAAATCTCAACGGCCCGCTGCCTCCCTATCTGGTCTATGCTGCGCGCGAATTCCATCTGCGATCTGATACTAGGCAGTGGAGTCGGCGCGGACCGCACCGTGGATGCGCTTATCGTGTTCAAACCCGATGTAGTCTTGCCTGCCCTGCGGAAGTGTTGGGCGCCCCTTTCCGAGTTGAACCAATAGGTGGCGAAAGCTGGATTAATAAATTCGCGGTTGAGCCTGGCCCGGATGAGGTGATTTTGGTGAACGCATCCGGGAATCGCGCCGGTCCAGACCGCTACTCGACCGACTTCGTTTGGATTGGCGTGCCCTTCGACGAATAGAAGATCGCCATCCGTCAGTTGGGTTCTACTGACCTCGCTGACCGTACCTCGTAGGCTCTTTACTTCGGTGAGGTCAAGCTTGTTCCTGTGGACGTTCGCAACCCTGAGGTAGGGGACCTCCACCGGCAGGGCAACCCGCTTCGCTGAGACCTGCAGCCCACCCTGGATCTTTGCGACTTGACCGAGAGGCTTGTCAGCCTCAAGTTCCCTAAACATGTCGTGGAAGATCGACTGGGCGAGGGTTTCGAGGCGGGTGAGGATTTGGCGGCGCTTGGCGCGGAGGGCATCGGCGTGGTCGAGGATCGCGGCGATGCGGCGCTGCTCGGGGAGGGGTGGGAGCGGTATCGGCTGCGCCAGGAAGATGGGGTTCGGTAGCGACCGTCGTCGGGCTGTGCTCCCCCGCAGCTTTGCTTTGTAGTAGGCGAGGGCTTGAGGTGAGCGGAGAAAAAGCTTCAGATAGCGGCGATCGACGTGTCGGTCATCCAGAATGTCCCAGATGCCGTATGCGGGGCTGACGATTCCTTCGGGGTAAAGTTCTTGAAAGTCGAGGACGCCTTCGTCAATGGGGAATCCAACTACCAATTGACTTCGGCGAACGACCTTGTACTCGGACAGGTCAGAGCTTGCTATCCGTTTCTTGAATCTGCGTTCCTGATCAACAAGTCCCTCGTGCATCGTCATAGAGAGCACGGGGTAAACGCTGTTTCCGGCTCGCAACGTCTTCGCTGGCCCGATAAGTTCACCGAGCGCAAATTGCTTCACGACAGCATCGCCTTCAGATCAACGAGCCCCTTCGAGATCTCGTCCTGCAGTTCCTCGATGTCAGCAATGATATCTAGCGGCTGACGGTGCTCGACCTCGTCGTAAACCACTTCTTTGTAGCGGTTCAAGGATAGGTCGTATTCCTGGGCGACGATGTCGGCCTTCGGCACAAGGAAGGACTGCTCCGTGCGGGTTCGTTCTGACTCGGCTCCGCGATTTTTCCAGCGGGCGAGTAGGTCGGGCAAGTCGTTCGCCTCGATCGGGTTGCGCTTGTCATCGAGGGAGAAGCCGTCGGCTCGGACGTCGTAGAACCACACGTCGTCGGTGCCGCCGGAGTTGGTCTTGGTGAAGAACAGGATCGCGGTGGAGACACCGGCGTATGGACGGAAGACACCGCTCGGCAGCTTGACCACCGCGTTGAGCTTCTGATCCTCGACCAATATCTTTCGGAGCGCCTTGTGCGCAGTGCTGGATCCGAACAGCACCCCGTCGGGAACGATGACCGCCGCTCGTCCGCCCGGCTTGAGCAGCTTGAGGAACAGGGCGAGGAAGAGTAGTTCGGTCTTCTTGGTCTTGACCACCCGCTGCAAGTCTTTGGAAGTGGACTCGTAGTCGAGGGAGCCCGCGAACGGCGGGTTGGCCAGGATCAGGGTGTACTTCTCGGCGTCCTCGCTCGCGCCCTCGGAGAGCGAGTCGCGGTAGCGAATGTCAGGAGCCTCCACGCCGTGGAGCAGCATGTTCATACTGCCGATGCGCAGCATGGTGGAGTCGAAGTCGTAACCGTGGAACATCGAGCGGTTGAAATGATTGCGTGAGTCCTCGACCAGCAGAGCGTCCTTGTGCGTATCGCGGACGTACTCGCCGGCGGCGACCAGGAAGCCGGCCGTACCGCAGGCCGGATCGCAGATCTCGTCCTGGGGCTTCGGCGCCGTCATCTGCACCATCGCTTGGATGATGTGCCGTGGTGTGCGGAACTGGCCATTGACACCAGCGCTGGCGATCTTGGACAGCAGGTATTCGTACAGGTCGCCGTTGGTGTCGCGATTGTCCATCGGAATGTCGTCGAGCATGTCGACGACCTTCGACAGCAGCGCTGGGGTCGGGATCGTGAACCGAGCGTCCTTCATGTGATCGCTGTAGGTCGTGCCGTCGCCCATCCTGCGTAGGAACGGGAAGACCTCGTCACCGACGGTCTTGTGCATCACCTCCGGAGCGGCGTTCTTGAAGCGGCTCCACCGCAGGTGCTCTTGGCCCGGGAGGAATACCGGGTCCTCAATGGGCCCGCCGATGGTCGAGGCGCGCTTCTCGGCGCGGGTGTGCACGTCGTCGAGCCGGCGGATGAAGAGCAGGTAGGTGATCTGTTCGATGACCTCGATCGGGTTACTGATGCCTCCGGACCAGAAGGAGTCCCAAATTCGATCGATCTTGTTCTTCAGGTCACCGGTGATCATTCGGGCAACTGTAGTGCTTGGGTGATCACCGCCGGGGCCGGTTGCGCGTCGGTCATTGCTCGCGCTGGTAGTGATCGGTGAGTCGTTTAAGGGCTTCGGCCTTGGTCATGGCTCGCACCTCGGCCTCTGGGATGTGCGCTTCCCGAACGAGGACGCGGACCACTCCCGCCGGGATCGCTTCGGTGGGCACCTCGATCCGGCCCCGGTCGGGCAGCACCTTGTCGAGTACGCAGGCCCAGAACTCGGAGTCCGTGACATCGAGTTGATCCCGCAGGATGTGCTTCCAGATCCCGGGTCCGTAGTCCGTGCGATCGACCGGATGGCTGATCCGGGTGTACAGGATGCGGCCGTCGGGGAGGGCCAACTCGAAATTGACGTGGTGGGTCCCGCGTCTGCCGGTGGCGCTGCGTCGCTGGGACCAGCCCTCCACCGTGCAGAACGTGTGGTGGTCGGTCCGCGTGGCGGGTCGGTGTCGTTGCGCCATCGATTTCAGGCCAGCAGCCAGTCGCGCAGTTGCTCGTCCGAGGCCAGGGACACGATCTGCACGAGAGCCCAGTTGTCGGCATGATTGGGGGCATTCCGCAGGTGATCCACCCAGTCGATGGCGTAGTCGCGCAAGGCGTCGATCATCTCCTCCACGGCGTCGTCCAGGGTCGCGCCATCACCGGCGACCGGAACCCCGGGGATGAACAGCGACCAGCCGTCGTTCTCCGCGATCGCCTTGGCCCCCGATGGCCGGACCCCGATCAGGAAGCGAACCAGCCGATCGGCGTCGACGGCGGCGACCCGGCGGGAGTCGCGGACGACGGTCACGGGCGTGCCGGCGTCCGCCGCGTCCAGGATGTCCTTCAAATGATCCCGAGCTTCACGAACGGTCTCGTACTCAACACCGGCGCCCATGGCTCCACCTTCCATCGTGTACACAGTGTACATGCGGAGGTCTAGCGACCGGGGTACATGTGGAGGTCTGCCGACCGGGGTACATGCGAAGAGTTGCCGACCGGGCGATGCGGCTCCCGCGCTTCTGCGGGCGCATTACGCTGATCCGATGACCGGCGGAGATCTCGACACCACGGCAACGACCGGCGTCACCCTGCGTTCGACGGTGCTCGGCGTCGGTCGGCCCGCGCTCTGCGTCCCCCTGGTCGCCGACACGGTCGAGGGACTGCGGGCTGACGCCGCGAAGTTGCCGACCGAGGTGATCGACGTCGTCGAACTGCGGATCGACTTCCTGCGGGACGAGACGACCGAGGCCGTGCGGGCGGCGATCGCCGGGGTGCGCGCCGCGCTGCCCGAGACGTTGCCGATCCTGCTGACCTTCCGCAGCCGCCTCGAGGGTGGGCAGCGCGAGATCACTCCCGACGCCTACGAAAAGCTGCTGTACGCGGCGATCGCCGGCGGCGAGGTCGACGCGATCGACGTCGAGATGTTCACCGAGCCGGCCACCCTCGCCCGCGTCGTCGCCGCCGCCCACGGCGCCGGGGTGGTCGTGGTGATGAGCTCGCACGACTTCGCCGCCACCCCGCCGAAGGACGAGATCGTCGAACGGCTGCGTACCCAGCAGAAGGCGGGCGCCGACGTCGTCAAGATCGCGGTGATGCCGCGCGACGCCCGCGACGTGCTGACCCTGCTCGACGCGACCGCCGAGTACACCGCCGACCCGGGCGCACGCCCCGCGATCACCATGTCGATGGGTGGACTCGGGGTGATCTCCCGATTGGCGGGGGAGACCTTCGGCTCCTGCCTGACCTTCGGTTCGGTCGGTACCGCCAGCGCGCCCGGTCAGGTGGAGGCGGCCGAGCTGCGCGGGGTCCTGGACCTGCTGCACAGCCGGCGCTAGGGGCTCAGCTTTCGACGGCGGTGCGGATCCGTCCCAGAGTTTCGCGCATCCCGGCGCGCATCTCGGCGGTGAAGGTCTCCGCCCCACCCAGGTACTGCTCGACCACGGCGTGCGAGGCGTCGGACAGCCCGTCCGGGGATTCGCGCCGCTCGGTCAGCAGCGTGCCGTCACCGTCCGGCACCAGCGTGAACGACCAGATCGCGTGGTTTTCCAGGATGCGGAACGCCAGCGTGGTCGACGGCTCGAAGCGCACGATCTCGCCGCGGGTGATCCAGGCGAATTCGCCGCGCACATTGCGGCTGCTGAACTGCGCGCCGAGGTCGACCGTGTCGAAACCGGAGCGCAACCGGGTCGATTCGACCTGCGGACTCCACTCCGGCATGCGCCGGATATCGGCGATCGTCTCCCAGACCCGCGCCGGCGGCGCGGCGATGTGCACCGACTCCTCGAGGATCGGATCGGCGGTGGATTCGGTTCGATCGGACACGACAACCTCCTCGGGTCGGGAACGAGCCGCGCGGACGGCCCGTCGCCGACACTAACCCTCGGACCCCGTCGAAATGGGGGTTCGAACTACCCGAGCGGGCGGTATTGCGGAAGGCCCCACCAACAGGAGGGTCCGCGTGCCAGGCTGGACCCATGTCGCAGGGTGCGGAACAGGGATTGGCGGGCAAGCGCGCGGTCATCACCGGCGGTGCCAGTGGCATCGGGGCGGCGTGCGCCGCTGCGCTCGCCGAACAGGGTGTCAAGGTGCGGGTCGCCGACGTGAACGCGGAGGCCGCCGAGCGCGTCGCCGCCGAGATCGGTGGCGAGGCCTGGGTGATCGACTTCACCGACACCGACGCGCAGGCCGAGTTGAGCCTCGACACCGACATTCTGATCAACAACGCCGGTATTCAGCACGTCAGTCCGATCCAGGACTTCGACTATGCCAAGTACCGCCGGATCATGGCGATCATGCTCGACTCGCCGTTCCTGTTGATCCGCGCGGCGCTGCCGGGGATGTACGAGCGCGGTTACGGCCGGGTCATCAATATCTCCAGCGTCCACGGGCTGCGGGCCTCCCCGTTCAAGTCCGCCTATGTCGCCGCCAAGCACGGTCTCGAGGGTCTGTCCAAGGTGACCGCGCTCGAGGGCGGCCCACACGGGGTAACCAGCAACTGCGTCAACCCCGGCTACGTGCGGACCCCGTTGGTGGAGAAGCAGATCGCCGACCAGGCCCGGGTGCACGGCATCCCGGAGTCCGACGTCGTCGAGAAGATCATGCTGACCGAATCGGCGGTCAAGCGGCTGGTCGAACCCGCCGAGGTCGCCTCCCTGGTGACCTGGCTGGCCAGTCCGGTCGCCGGCATGGTCAACGGCGCCTCGTACACGATGGACGGCGGCTGGACCTCCCGGTGACCACCTCGCTCACCGACCTGGCCGTACCGGTGGCCGGCGGCGTCCTCGGGGGCACCGTCTACACCCCGGACGGTGCCTCGACCGTCCTGGCGATCCACGGCATCACCGCCAACAGTCGCAGTTGGGCCGCCGTCGCCCGCGAACTGCCCGGGGTGCGGGTGATCGCTCCGGACCTGCGCGGCCGCGGTGCCTCCGGAACCCTGCCCGCCCCATACGACTTCGCATCCCATGTCGCCGACCTGATCGCAGTCCTCGACGACGCCGGTGTCGAATCGGTAGTGGTGGTGGGACATTCGATGGGCGCTTTCGTCGCTGCCGCCCTGGCGGATCGGCATCCGGACCGGGTCTCGGCGCTCGTCCTCGTCGACGGGGGTGTCCCCCTGCCCACGGTCGACGATCCCGCCGCGGCGCTGGGGCCGGCGATGCAGCGCCTGTCGGTCGAGTTTCCGGACCGGTCGGCCTATCGGCGCTTCTGGCAGGCGCATCCGGCGCTCGGCCCGTATTGGAACGACGACCTGAGCGACTACGTCGATCACGATCTGGTCGGTGTCGAACCACATCTGCGTTCGTCGGTCAACGCCGACGCGGTGCTGACGAATGTCGTCGAACTCGACGGTCGCAATGGCTATCGGGAGGCGCTGGCGGCTCTGCCGCAGCCGATCGAATTCCTGCGTGCCCCAAGAGGTTTGTTCGACGAGGTGCCGCCGCTCTATCCGGACGAGCGGGTCGGGGAGATCGCCGACTTACTGCGCACCGACGTCGTCGACGTACCGGATGTGAACCACTACACCATCGTTCTTGGCCCGGGCGCGCCCATTGTGGCGCAGGCAATAGGTAAGGCGCCCACAAGGAAACCCGAAGTCGGGCGTTAACTCGGTTTTCCGACCCACGGTTACCAAAGCTCCACATTCCCGTCATCCCGGACATCCCCGAGATGCCGCACGTCGTTCACTTTCGAATATGAACATCATCGTCGGCCCCATTCGGCCATCGAAATGTTTGCTCGAATGTGCTCGACGTGCGGAGGAAAGCCGATGCTCGGCAGCGTTGATGACGGGGTACCCGTTCTGGATACCAAATCGGGGAGGCGACGCCGACTTCTGATGCCACTGTTCGTGGCGATCATCGTCGGCATCATCGCGATCATCATGGTCAATTCCGGCCGCCAGACCGAGGTGATCGGCGCGGGATCGACCCTGGCGCAACCGTTGATCGTGCAGTCCGCCAACGCATTTCGCAACGCGCAGACCGCGGATAATCCCGACCGGCCGACGCAGACCGGCAACGACTGGGTGTTGTCCGGACAGGGCATCAGCTACGAACCGGTGGGCTCGCTCGGCGGCATCATGCGCCTGTCCGAACCGGACGTCGACTTCGCCGTCGCCGATTATCCGTTGTCGGCGGAGGCTCTCACCGAACGTGATGCGGTGCAATTCCCCATCGCCGCCGGTGCGATAGCCGTCGCGCATAATTTGGACATTCCGGACAATGCGCCGCTTCGATTGGACGCGGCGACATTGTCGGCGATCTACCGCGGTGATATCACCAGCTGGAACGACCCGGCGCTCGTCGCGCTCAATCCCGATCTCGCGCTCCCCGAGTTGGCGATCGACCCGATCCACCGCAGCGACGGCTCCGGCTCGACCTACGGGTTCACCTCGTACCTGGCGACGGGCAGCCCGGACTGGGACCTCGGCACCGCCACCACCCTGACCTGGCCGACCGGCACCGGCGTGGAGCGCAGCAGCGGTATGTTGACCGCGCTCGCCGAACGCCCCGGCGCGATCGGCTACGTCGAAGCCGGTCAGACCGTCCGCGCCGGGCTGCGCACCGTCGAGTTGCTCAATGCCGGAGGCGCTTTCACCGGTCCGACCCCGGAAGCGATGTCCGCTGCGGTCAGCGACGTGTCCTGGTCGGCGGACGACAACTTCGCGTCCTCGGTCCCCGAGGTGACCGATCCGGCCGCCTACCCGATGACGGTGGCGATCTACGCGATGCTCCGGCGCGAGCAGACCAGCGACACCCCGCGCACGCTCGCCTACCTCAACTACCTGCTCGATCGCTACGACACCGAGGCCTCCGACCTCGGCTATCTGCCCCTGCCCACCGCCGCGGTCACCGCCGTCCACGGCTATTGGCAGGACGTCTTCGACTACCGGGCCGTCTGACCGCCCGCTCCCCGGCCGGGCGCACCCGCGGCGTCCGAAGCAGCACATCCGAGAAAGGTCCGTTCATGGACGTAGATGTATTCAAGGACATCCTGGTCCCCGTCATCGGCGGTCTGGGCATCTTCCTGCTCGGTCTCGAGTTCATGGACCGCGGCATCCAGGCGTTGTCGGTCAACAAGATGCGCCAGTGGCTGGCGAAGATGGCCGGCAGCCCCGCCAAGGGCGTGATGGCCGGCACGATCATCACCGGCATCATCCAGTCGTCCACCGCGATGACCGTCATGACCGTCGGCCTGGTCAATGCCGGCGTGCTGTCCCTGCGCGGCGCGATCGGCGTCGTCATGGGCGCCAATATCGGCACCACCCTCGGCAACGGCCTGATCGCCCTGCCGCTCGGCCCGATCGGCCTGCTGTTCAGCGGCATCTTCGCGGTGATCTACGTCTTCGGCAAGACCGAGAAGCTGCGCAATATCGCCCTGGCCGCGATGGGCTTCTCACTGATCTTCTACGGCCTCAACCTGATGACCGGCGGCCTCAAGCCGCTGCGGGAGATGCCGCAGGTGATGGCGGTGCTGTCCAACCTGGACGCCTCGACCTTCTTCGGCGTGCTGACCTGCGCGCTGATCGCCGCCCTCGTCACCGCGATGATCCACTCGTCGTCCGCCACGATCGGCATCGTGATGGGCCTCGGCGCCTCCGGCGTCCTGGAGTGGAAGACCGCTATCGCCTTCGCGATCGGCGCCGACCTGGGCACCACGATCACCTCGTGGATCGCCTCGCTCAACCTGTCGAAGAACGCGAAACGAACCGCATACGCGCACATCGCGTTCAACTTCATCGGCGTCAGCGTGGTGTTGGCGCTGTTCTTCCCCGCGATCCAGGTGCTCACCTGGGTGATGGGCTTCTTCGGCGGTGACCCCGGCGTCCCGGTCGTCATCGACGGCAACGAAACCTTTCCCCTCGTTCCCGTTGCGGTGGGCCTGTTCTCGATCTTCTTCAATATCTTCAACGTGCTGATCCTGTTCCCCTTCGTCAACGTCTTCGAACGGGTCCTCAGCCGCATCGGGCATACCGAGGACGAGGACCTCGAGGACTACTCGCTGCCGAAGTACCTCGACCGCAAGATCATCGGCGACTACTCGGCGGCGGTGCCGGCGATGCGCAACGAGATCGCCCGCACCCTCGAGGGCAGCACCCGCTTCCTCGACATCGCTCGCGGACAGAAGAACGCCCCGGACGATCCCGCGGACCACTACGACTCGATGGACAGCCTGTCGCGAGAGATCCGTTCCTACGCGGCGGCGGTGCTCGATCGCCCGCTCGAGCGGGAGCAGGTCGCCCTGGTCGCCGACATGATCGAGGAGATCGACTTCGCCGGATCGCTGAACGAGACGCTCGCGCAGATCGCACGACGGATGAAGCGCGACGAGTTCAGCCCGGCCGGCCGGGCGATCCTCGACGTCGGTCTCGGCCGTCTCGATCGTCGCCTCGAGCATCT
The DNA here is from genome assembly GCF_001552615.1 of Millisia brevis NBRC 105863. GTDB lineage: Bacteria > Actinomycetota > Actinomycetes > Mycobacteriales > Mycobacteriaceae > Millisia > Millisia brevis. Next base: position 361,241 of record NZ_BCRN01000001.1, on the reverse strand, counting down.
GGTCGAGGTGCCGTCGCCGGAAGCGCCGGCCGAACGCCTCGTCACCGACGGCGAGGCCGAACTGCTCGTCGCCGAGACCCCCGAGGTCAACGGTGACGGGGTTGCCGCCGCCGACCGGGTGGCGGGCGCCGACGTGCCGCTGAACTTCGAGGGCCTGCGCCGGGAGATCATCGACACCCCCGGTGTCGAGCCCGGTGAGAAGGGCGCGCTGTTCGCATTGCTCGGTTCGCTGGAGCGGGCGGAGAGCCTGATGGATCGCATCGAGCAGCAGCGCGGGACCGTCGATCGGGATGTCGACCAGGTCATCGGAGCGGTATCCCGCTGAGGGTTCGCTCAGGGTCGCCGGCCGCTTAGGATTGCCGGGATGGACAGCGTCGAGTCGGTCGAGAAGCCTGCGTTCGACCACCTGCTGCACTGGGTTCGGGATGTCCCCGCCGCCGTGGCCGAGTACCGCGCGGCGGGGCTTCCCGCCCACAGCAACCCGGTGGTCGACGGCTTCCAGAACGGTGGCTGGCGGCTCGACGCCCGGTATATCGAAATCCTGAGCGTCACCGACCACGGTGACCTGCACCGATCGCGCTACGAGCGCCGGGTCGAGCTGCTCACCCCGGCCATCGACGCGCTGCGTGGCGGGAACGGCGCGATCACCTTCGCGATCAACGTCACCGATGCTCGCAGCACCGCGAAACGGCTACGGGATCTCGGCTACGAGGTCGCGGAATTCGACGTCGACCTCTTCGAACACGGAGTCTCGTTCGTCGAGGTCTTTGCCGGTTGCGACCGCTACCCCTGGATGCCGTTCTTCATCACCTACGACCCGCCCCGCGAGCAGATCCACGGTGATATCGCGCCCGGCACCGTCGAACGCGGCCCGTACGACCTCGCCGCGCTGCAGATCACCTCCATCGACCCGCCGAAGGCCTGCGCGGAGCTGTCGACCGTGCTGGGGATCGACCCGGTCGACGCCACCATCCCGCTGCCGGGCGGGACCATCGAATTCGTCTCCGGCGACCGGGAGGCGATCACCGCGGTCAGCCTCACCGGCGCCCACGCGGGAGCCGACATCCACGGCCTGAGCTTCCGCGCCACCGGACGCTGAGTCCCGCCCGGGACGGGTGCTCGACCCGCCGGGAAGGGAACCGCCGCACTGCAACTCCCTGCAACCCTGGTGAATGTGCCGTAGCTCACATCACCATGGTGCCTATCGGGTGAGCCCAGGAATCAGGAGAAGCTGATGCGTACAGCGGAGTACAAGCGTCCGAGCGCACTGTCGGAGGTGCGCGCATGAGCGTCGTGCTCGTGACCGGTGGTGGTCGCGGAATCGGTCGGGGAATCGCACTGCGGCTGGCCCGTGACGGCCACGACATCGCACTGGTCGATGTCAATGCCGAGGGAATCGAGTCGGTGGCCGCGGAGGTCCGCGAGATCGGCGCCAAGGCGACGACCTTCGTCACCGACGTGGGCGACCGCGACCAGGTGTTCGCGGCGGTCGACCATGCGCACGAGGCGTTGGGCGGCTTCGATGTGATCATCAACAACGCCGGTATCGCGCAGGTTGCCCCCATCGACGATGTGCGGCCCGCCGACGTCGCGAAGATCTGGTCGGTCAACGTCGACGGTGTGCTGTGGGGAATCCAGGCCGCTGCCGCGAAGTTCCAGGCGTTGGGACAGTCCGGCAAGATCATCAACGCGTCATCGATCGCCGGGCACGACGGCTTCGCCCTGCTCGGCGTGTACAGCGCCACAAAGTTTGCCGTCCGTGCGCTGACTCAGGCGGCCGCCAAGGAGTATGCCGCGCACGGGATTACCGTCAACGCCTACTGCCCCGGTGTCGTGGGAACCGATATGTGGGTCGACATCGACAAGCGCTTCGCGGAGCTGACCGGCGCTGCCGAGGGCGAGACGTACGACAAGTACGTCGGCGGAATCGCGCTCGGGCGGGCGCAGACCCCCGAGGATGTCGCCGCGTTCGTCTCCTATCTGGCGGGACCGGATTCGGACTACATGACCGGACAGGCGGTATTGATCGACGGCGGGCTGGTCTACCGATGATGTCGGCGTCGAAGGCCGGTCGCCCGGGTGCGGTGCGGGCGGCGGTCGATGCCGTCCTGACCTGGACGTGGGTTGTGTTGACCGCGGCGGTCTTCGGCGTCGGAATGGTGTTGCTGGTCGTCGCAGCGTTGGTGACCGGCGCCGTCAGGGTGGCCGCGGTGCATCCGCGGCCACCCTCACCGCCCCGCCGTCGGAGTGGAGAGATCACGTAAACAGGGGTGTAACCCCGGTCTCGGATCGCTGAAACACGCCTACCGGACGCTGGAATCATGAACGCGAACGGGACGGCGCCATGACCGCGGCCCGCGTCGTGCAGTCCCTGTGCGCCTACTGCGGCGTCGGCTGCGGCATGGACATCGCCTCCGACGAACACGACGGCGTTCGGGTGGTCACCAAGACCACCGGCCGCAAGGACCACCCCACCAACTTCGGCCGACTGTGCACCAAGGGCTCGACCACCGCCGACATGCTCAACTCCGGCGGCCGGCTCACCCGCCCGATGGTGCGCCCCGAGCGCGGCGTCCCTCCGATGCCCGGCGATATGAACCGGGTCATCACCGACACCGCCCGCCGGCTGCGCGCGATCATCGACGAACACGGCCCCGACGCGGTCGCCCTCTACGTCTCCGGGCAGATGTCGATGGAGGCGCAGTACCTGAGCAATAAGCTGGCCAAGGGGTTCATCGGCACCAAGTGGATCGAGTCGAACTCCCGGCTCTGCATGGCCAGCGCGGGCACCGGCTACAAGCAGTCCCTCGGCGCCGACGGCCCGCCCGGCTCGTACCAGGACTTCGACCACGCCGACGTCTTCTTCGTCATCGGCTCGAATATCGCCGACTGCCATCCGATCCTGCACCTGCGGATGATGGACCGCATCAAGGCGGGCGCGAAGCTGATCGTCGTCGACCCCCGCCGCACCGCCTCCGCCGACAAGGCCGACCTGTTCCTACAGGTCAAGGCGGGTACCGACCTCGCCCTGCTCAATGGGCTCCTGCACCTGCTGATCACCGGCGGGTACATCGACAACGACTTCGTCGCGGAGTACACGGACGGCTTCGATCAGATGTCCGACTTCGCCGCGCAGTACCCGCCGGAACGGGTCGCGGAGATCACCGGCATTCCCGAGGCCGACCTGCGCGCCGCCGCGGAGATGATCGGCACCGCCGGCAATTGGATGAGCTGCTGGACGATGGGCCTCAACCAGTCCACGCACGGCACCTGGAATACGAACGCCCTGGTCAACCTGCATCTGGCGACGGGCGCGATCTGCCGGCTCGGCAGCGGGCCGTTCTCGCTGACCGGGCAGCCCAATGCGATGGGCGGCCGCGAAATGGGCTACATGGGACCGGGCCTGCCCGGCCAGCGCGCCGTCCTCGCCGACGCCGACCGGGCGTTTGTCGAAACGCAGTGGGGCCTCGACCCGGGCACGGTGCGCACCGACGTCGGCGGCGGCACGATCGACATGTTCGAACGCATGGTCGCCGGCGAGATCAAGGCCTGCTGGATCATCTGCACCAACCCGGTCGCCTCCGTCGCCAACCGCTCGAACGTCATCGACGGGCTGACCCGCGCCGACCTGGTGATCACCCAGGACGTCTTCGCCGACACCGAAACCAACGTCTACGCCGACGTCGCCCTGCCCGCGACGCTGTGGACCGAGTCGACCGGCACCATGGTCAACTCCGAACGCAATGTGACCCTCTTCGAACCGGTGGTCGACGCCCCCGGCGAGGCGCTGCCCGACTGGGAGATCATCGCCCGCATCGCCTGCGAGATGGGCTACAAGGAGGCGTTCTCCTACGAGCGCGCCGAGCAGATCTTCGATGAGATCCGCGCCTTCGCGAACCCCCGCACCGGCTATGACCTGCGCGGCATCACCTACGACGGGCTGCGCCGTACCCCCACCCAGTGGCCCTGCCCGCCCGAGGATTCAACGCCCGACGGCCGCCACCCGATCCGTTATCTCAACGACGGGGTCAGCCAAACCCTGCACCGCAACCCCGACGGCTCGGTCCCGGCGTTGGCCTTTGCCACCCCGAACCGGCGCGCCCAGTTCTTCGCCCGCCCGCACGTCGACCCGGCCGAGATGCCCGACGACGACTTCCCCTTCCTGCTCAACACCGGCCGGCTGCCGCACCACTGGCACACCCTCACCAAGACCGGCCGGGTCGCGAAGCTCAACAAGCTCGCCCCCGAGCCCTTTGCCGAGATCCACCCCGACGACGCCGCCCGCCTGGACATCGGCCCGGACGACCGCATCGAGATCGTCTCCCGCCGCGGCCGCGCAGTCCTGCCGGCGCGCATCTCCGACCGGGTGCGGCCGGGCAACACCTTTGTGCCCTTCCACTGGAACGACATGTTCGGCGAGGACCTGTCGATCAACGCGGTGACCTCCGACGCGATCGATCCGCTCTCGCAGCAGCCCGAGTTCAAGGTCTGCGCCGTCGCGCTGACCCGCGTCCCCGCGGAGGTGCCCGTGACCGACGATTCCTCGCCCGTTCCCGGCGGATCCGGTACCGGAGGGTCGGCTGCGTTCGGGTCGGCCGCGGCTATCGACTTCGACGCCCTGGCCGCCGCTTTCGGCGTCACCACCCCGGCCCTGCAGCCTGCGCCCGCCGAGGGCCTCTCCCTGGCCGGACTGGTGGCCGGGCTGCGCGCCCACCCACCCGCCGGTAGTCGACCGGTCGTACCCGCCGGCGCTCCGCTCTCGGAATCGACGCGCATCTGGGCGAGCGGCATCCTCGACGGGATGTTCTCCCGCGAGCCGTTGCCCGCCGCGATACCGCCTGCTGCGGGTCTGCCCACCGGCGGCGTCCTGGCCGGAACGTCCCTGGCCGACCGCGTCGCCACGCCCGCCGAGGAGCCCGGCGGAAAGGTTGCCGTCCTGTGGGCCTCGCAGATGGGCAACGCGGAGGAGTTTGCCGCCGCCTGCGTCGAGCGGGTCTCCGGCTCCGGTCGGCACGTCACCGTCGCCTCGATGGACGACGCCGGGACCGCCGGCCTCGCCGACGCCGACACCGTCCTGTTTGTCACCTCGACCACCGGCGACGGCGACCCACCCGACAACGGCAGCAGCTTCTGGGATTCGCTGCACGGCGATGGCGCCCCCGACCTGTCCGGGGTGCGCTATGCGGTGCTCGCCTTCGGCGACTCGAGCTACGACGACTTCTGCGGGCACGGCCGCAAGCTCGACGCGCGCATCGACGAGCTCGGCGGCGAGCGCATCCTCGACCGGGTCGACTGCGAGCCCGACTACGAGGACGCCGCCGGCGGCTGGCTCGACGCCGTCACCGACATCCTTGCCGACCCCGCCCCCGACGCCCCTGCTTCCGGCACCCCTGCCCCCGATCCCGCTGCCGGTGTCGGTGCGACCGCCGTCGGTGGGGCCACGGTGACCGACCGCACGAGCCCCGCTGCACCGGTGGCTCCGTCGTATTCCCGCAAGAACCCCTTCGTCACTTCGCTGGCGCGCAACGTCAAACTCAACGCCGACGGTTCGCAGAAGGACGTGCGCAGCTTCGGCTTCCACTTGCCGGCCGACTCGCTTTCTTACCGCGCCGGCGACGCCCTCGGGGTGTGGCCGCGCAATGACCCGGCGCTGATCGACGAGTGGCTCACCGCCACCGGCCTGGACGGCGACGAGGTGGTCGATCTGCCCGACGCCGGCGAGATGCCGCTGCGCCGCGCTTTGCGCGAGCGCCTCGAATTCGCCAAGATCACTCCGGAGCTGATGCGGTTCGCCGCCGACCGCACCGGTGACGCCGATCTGCGCGAGCTGGTCGAGCCCGGCAACAAGGACAAGCTGACCGCCTGGACGTGGGGTCGCCAGTCGGTCGACCTGCTCGCCGCCCACCCGGTGCGCGCCGCCGCCGCGGACTGGGTCAGCGTCATCAAGCCGCTCGCCCCGCGGCAGTATTCGATCTCGTCGAGCCCGCTGACCAGCCCCGATCAGGTGCAGCTCACCGTCTCCGCCGTCCGCTACAACGTGCACGGCACCCCCCGCGCCGGGGTCTGCTCCACCTTCCTCGCCGACCACGCCGAGGGTGAGGACGTCGGCATCTTCGTCACCCCCACCAAGCACTTCCGCCCGCCCGAGGACCCGGCCGCGCCGATGATCATGATCGGCCCCGGCACCGGCGTCGCGCCCTTCCGCGCCTTCCTGCACGAGCGCCGCGAACTCGGCCACACCGGCCCGAACTGGCTGTTCTTCGGCGAGCAGTACGCCGCCACCGACTTCTACTACCGCGACGAGCTGACCGGGATGCTCGCCGATGGCTTGCTCACCCGCCTCGACGTCGCCTTCTCCCGCGACCAGACCTCGAAGATCTACGTGCAGGACCGCATGCGCGAGCACGGCGAGGAGCTCTACCGCTGGCTGCACGACGGCGCGTCGATCTACGTCTGCGGCGACGCGAACCGCATGGCCAAGGACGTCGACGCCGCGCTGAAGGGCGTGGTGGCGCAGTTCGGCAAGCTCGCCCCCGGAAGCGCGGAGAGTTACGTCAAGGCCCTCGCCGCCGACAAGCGCTACGTCCGGGACGTCTACTAGCGCGTCTGTCCGGGCAACCACCGGATGTGGTCGCGGCGGCGCACCACCTCCAGGATCGCCGCTTCCGCCGCAGGCCAGTCGTACAGCACCTGGCGGTAGGTCAGCCGAATCACCACGTAGCCGCGTTCCACCGCGTTGCGGTCCCGCTGCCGGTCGGCCTCGAACCGCACCGCGCTGTCGTGGTACATCCGTCCGTCGACCTCCAGGATCAGCCGCCGACCCACCAGCAGATCGGCCCGGCCGATCCCGTCGATCCGGACCTGCGGGGTGACCTCGATCCCCTTGCTGCGCAGCCGCAACCGGACCATCGTCTCGGTCCCCGACTCCGCTTCGTCGCAGCGTTCCAGCAGGTTGTGGATGCGCGCGGGGGCTCGCCGCAGCGTCGCTGTCAGCCCCGTCGGCGTCATCAGCTTCAGGTTCCGGAGCGAGTCGCAGACGACCACGATCCCCTCGTCGTCCAAGCAGCGAACCGCGTGGCGAAGCGCGGTGGGGATGTCATCGACGGCACCGTCCTCGGCTACCGGTCCGCCGTGTTGCCGGCAGAAGCTGCGGTCTCCTCGAGTTGCCGCGTCTCGGGCGCGCACATGTACGCGGTCCTGCGGCGGCACCCATACTCCGTAATGCGCGAGCGCGGACACGCAGCTCAGCACACCTCCGGCCGCCACCGCCGAGACCACCGTGGGGTTGGCATTGGGCGCGGCGAACCAGCCGCGCCGCACTCGCCGGAGCTGTCCGGTGCGCACCAGTTGCTGAAGTTCAGCGCGCGAAACCGTCTTCAGCAGGGTGTGCCGAGAGGCGACGCCGCTCAGGTTGTTGTCCACGCCTTGCAGCATCTGCGGTTCGGCCGGGCGAGGGGAGGGGGTGCGCAGATCTGTGGATAGAGGGAACAGCCTGTGCAAACCTGCATGGTTTTGGGCCGCGAACGAGACTATTGTCTTGGCGCCTCAAGAACGTGCAGGTTTGCACAGCGCCTCACAACCACACCACAATCTCCCCACCCCGATCCTCGACCCGGTACACCCGCACCGCCCCAATCCCGGCCGAACTGCACTCCCCATCGGCAAACCGGAACGCGTACTGGTGCAAGGGGCACACCACCTGGCCCAGATCGGATGCGCCGGTGCCCGCCTGGCCACGGCCGAGGTCGAACTGCCCATCGGCCAGCGGCCCGCCCTTGTGCGGGCACACCGCATCCGTCGCCCGCAAAGAGCCGTCGGTCATCCGGAAGACCGCGATCTGCGTATTCGCCACCGCATACGCCCGGCCCTCACCCGGCAGTAGGTCCCCCGCCACTCCGACGGCGACCTCGCTGGAGACGCTGGTCATCGGACCGGCACCATGGGCAATGGGAGCAACGGCAGCGCCGAGGTGAACTGCGCCGGGGACTTCGGCTCCTCCCGGTCGAGCCACGGGTCGATGTAGCCGGCGACCGCCTCGTCGATGCGCTCCTGCAGGCCCGCGACCAGGCCGTCGCGGTCGTCGACCAGGATCGCGCGCAGTTCCTCGATGCCCACCCTCGGCACCCAGGCGTAGGTGCGCTCGAGCCACTTGCCCTGTTCGCGGTAGTGCTGGATGAACAGCCCGCACAAGCGAACCACCTCCTCCGGCGAATCCGCCGTCGCCAGCAGATCGCCCTTGCGGATGTGTGCGCCGGCCGCGCCGCCGACGTAGATCTCCCACTTGCCGTCGCCGACCGCGACGACGCCGAAGTCCTTGCACAGCGACTCCGCGCAATTGCGCGGACACCCGGTCACGGCCAATTTGAGCTTCGCCGGGGACTCGAGCCCCTGGTAGCGGGTCTCGAGGGCGATGCCCAGGGCGGTGGAGTCGCCGAGGCCGAAGCGGCAATAGTCGGTGCCCACACAGGTTTTCACCGTGCGGAAGCTCTTGCCGTAGGCGTACCCGGACGGCATCCCCAGGTCTTTCCACACCTTGGGTAGATCTTCCTTCTTCACGCCGAGCAGGTCGATGCGCTGGCCGCCGGTCGCCTTGATCATCGGGATGTTGTACTTCTCGGCGACGTCGGCGATCTTGCGCAGTTGCTCCGGCGAGGTGACTCCGCCGCGCATCTGCGGCACCACCGAGAAGGTGCCGTCCCGTTGGATATTGGCGTGTACCCGGTCGTTGATGAACAGCGCTCCCGGCTCGCGCTTCCATTCGGCGCCCCACACCACCCGCAGCAGCGACGCCAACGGCATCTTCGCGGCGGCATCCTCGCCGTTCGGGGCGAGGGCGGCGAAGACCTCGGTGACCGAGCGCAGATCCTGGCGGCGGATCGCGTCGATCAACTCCGGTTTGGTCAGCGGGATCGCCGGGACATACCAGTCGGCCGAGGCGTCGACGGTCAACGCGTCGCCGGCGGCGAATTCGACAATGTCCGCGACCATCTGCTTGCACGAGCCGCAGCCCTTGCCGGCGCGGGTGGCCGCGCAGACCTCGGCGACACTTGTGGCGCCGCCGTGCACACACGCGACAATGGCGCCCTTGGTGACGCCGTTGCAGTTGCAGACCTGCACGTCGTCGGAGAGTTCGGCGGCACCGGTCTCTGCCGACGGTGTACCCATGTCGAAGAGCATCGAGATGCGCTCGTCGGGCAGCGGCACCTTCTCGTCGAAGGCCTGCGTCAGGAAGCTCGCCTTGGAGATATCGCCGAGCAGCATGGCGCCGATCAACTTGTTGTCGCGCACGACCACGGATTTGTAGGTGCCGGAGCGCGGTTCGTAGAACTGGACGAACTCGTCGTCGTCGCGTTCGGGTCCCTTGACGCCCATCGCCGCGACGTCGACCCCGGCGACCTTGAGTTTCGTGGTCAGCCGCGAACCGTGATAGGCCGCAGTCGGATTGGCGCCCGAGAGCACGTCAGCCAACACGACCGCCTGTTCCCACAGCGGCGCGACCAGGCCGTAGAGGTCGCCGCGGTGCTGGGCGCATTCGCCGACCGCGTAGATCGATCCCTCGTCCTCGCAGCGCATCTGGTCGTCGACGACGATGCCGCGCTCGATCACCAGGCCGCCGCGGCGGGCGAGTTCGACGTTGGGGCGGATGCCGGCGGTCACCACGATCATGTCGGCGGGCAGCGACTCGCCGTCGGTGAACCCCACGCCCGCAACCGAACCGTCGTCGGCGCGCAGCACCGAGGTGGTGCGCTTACCGGTGTACACCCCGACGCCGAGGGACTCGATCTTGTTGCGCAACACCCGACCGCCGCGCTCGTCGAGTTGCTGGTTCATCAGGTGACCGGGGGAGTGCACCACATCGACGTCGACACCCTGGGTCTTGAGCCCGTAGGCCGCCTCCAGGCCGAGCAAACCGCCGCCGATCACCACCGCCTTGAGGTGGTCGCGCGAGCCGGCCATCTGCAGCATGCCGTTGGTGTCGGCGATCGTGCGGAACCCGAAGACCCCGCGCGCCAAATGCCCGTCGGGCTCGCGTAGGCCGTCCATATTCGGGAAGAACGTATTGGAGCCGGTCGCGATCACCAGCACGTCGTAGGGCACGACGCGCCCGCTCGCGCAGGTGACGGTCTTGGCGAAGCGGTCGATCGATTCCGCGCTGTCCCCGGCGTAGAGAGTGACACCGTTCTCGGAGTACCAGGCCATCGGGTTGAGCATGAGATCGTCGTCGTCCACGGACGTTTCGCCGGCGAGGACGTGGCTGAGCATGATGCGGTTGTAGTTGCCGTAGGGCTCGTCGCCGATCATCGTGATGGCGAACTGCTCCCCGCCGCCACGGCCCAGGATTTCCTCGACGGTGCGGGCGCCGGCCATGCCGTTGCCCACCACCACGAGCGAGCGCATCAGAACACCATCATTCCGAAGTCGATCACGACCTCGCCGGTCGCGCCGTCGGGGGCGGCGAGCATCAGTTCCAGCGTCGAGTCCGGGTCGACGTCCTCGACCACCCGCAGCGGGACGTTGACCGAGGACTTCGCGCCGATCGGGAAGATGCGCATCACCGAACCGTCACGTACGAGGCTGACGTAGATCAGTTCGTCGCTGCTGTTGCCACCGCGGAAGTACAAGGGCTGCGCGGTCAGGCCGGAGGGGACGACGTAGGACAGGGCCGGGTCGATCTGCGACGGCTTGGTCAGCCCGCCACCGGTGAACGTGAAGACACCTTGTAGGAAGTGCGGTGTGCTGGACATATCAGCCACTATCGCGACGACGCGTAAAACACCGCTTGCCGACGTGTTACAAGGCCATTGTCAGGATCTCACCGCCCGTCGGCGCATCCGGAGAGACCGCAGGTCGGACGTCAGTGATGCGGCATCCCTTGGGCTTTCGTTAGGACGACGTCCGGCGTCCTCGGCTAGGAATACCGCAATCCCGCGGCGATGCACCGACGCCCGGCGCGCAGGAACGCGGCGCCGTCGAGTTGGGCGCCGCGGCGATGCCACTCGAGCAGCATTCCGTCCATGGTGGCCGTGATGAAAGCCGCACGTTCCCGGGCCGGTACGTCCGGGGTGAACTCCCCACCGGTCATGCCGTCGGAGATCACGGCCGCGAGGCGGGTCTGAATCGTCTCGTAGAGGCGGCCGATCCGCCGGAGCGCGGCGTCCGGGACCGCATCCAGCTGGAGCGATGCCGTGACCGGCAACAAATAGCCGCCTATCCGGTCCGTGCTCGCTCCCATGTAATTGAAGTAGGCGATGAGTCGCTCGGCAGCGCCTGTCGTCCGATCGTCGAGCAGGGTGAGGGCCGGCGCGAAGATGGTGTCCTCCGAGCGCTGGAGCAAGGCGTCGAGCAGCGCTTCCTTGCTGTCGAAGTAGAAGTACAGCGTGCCTTTGGTGACCTCGGCATCGGCGGCGATCCGGTCCATCGTGGCGGCCGCGTATCCGGATCGGACGATTCGTTGCTCGGACACGTCGAGGATCCGCTGGGTATTGCGGCGCCGGCGCTCCTCATTGGGGATCGCGGTACCGGACGTTCCCTTGGACGCTGGCATGAGACGAACTATTTCGCAGTTCGAGGCGCGATGCTAATCTCCCCACATTCTAACTAGTCAGTATGTTGGGAGATGAGAGTGGAGCCCTCGGCGTTGATCTCGACTGTCGCCAGCCCGTCCCTGTCCGAGTACCTGCGACGTCACGCGCGGGAGCGGCCGGACACGGTCGCCGTGATCGACGGAGTTACCGGCGAGTCGGTGACCTACCGGGAACTGCTCCGTAGGGTCGAGTCGCTGGCCGGTCGGCTGCAAGCGGTCGGAGTCGAGTCCGGTGGTCGAGTCGGTATCGTGGCGCTGAACTCCCTGCGATACGTCGAACTACTGTGGGCGCTCGCCGAGCTGGGTGCGATCGCCGTGCCGCTCAACCTGCGCCTCAATCCGGTCGAGGCGGCCGCCAACCTGGCGGACGCCGGGGCCTGCGCGATCGTCACCGACGCGAAGATGACGCCGCTCGCAGCGGCGATCCTGGCCGAGCGCGACATCCCCCTGCGTCTGACTCTCGACGATCCGCGGCCGGGGTGGACCGCCCTGACGAGCCTGCCCGATGCGGGCGAGCCGCTCGAGGGTCACAGCACCGGGGAGAGCGCCGCGACCCTGCTGTTCACCAGCGGCACGACCGGCCGGGCCAAGGGGTGCGAGCTGCGCCAACGCACCTGGACCGGGTACGCGATGAATATGGCGGCGGCCATCGACATGACGTCCGACGACGTCTACCTGGCTCTTCTGCCGTACTTCCATGTGGCCGGCCTCGGCACGCTGTTCTCGCAACTGTGCCTGGGCGGCACCGTCGTGACGCTCGCGGCCCCGGACCCGGCCCGGATGTACCAGCTCATCTAGCAGCACGGGGTGACCATCGTCTTCGTGGTCCCCGGCATCAGCGGTCCGTTCCTGGACTCCCCGGCCCGCAGTGAACACAAGGTGGGATCGCTGCGGCTGGTGATCTCCGGTGCGGGCCTCGAACGCCCGGGCATCGTCGATCGGGTCGCCGAACTCCTCGACGCGCAATACGTAGCGATCTATGGCCAGACCGAGTCCGGAACGAAGATCACCCGGGCCACGGCGGACCAGGTTCGGGCCGACCCGCGCACCTACGGCTCGGTGCTGCCCGGACTGGCCTGGCGCATCGTCGATGCGGACGGCGACGACGTCGCGGACGGGGAGCCGGGTGAGCTGGTGATCCGCGGCGGCACGGTGATGGCGGGATATTGGAATCAGCCGGAGGCGACCGCCGAGACGCTGCGCAATGGTTGGCATCACACCGGGGACACCTTCGTACACGACGGCGGCGGCTTGCTGCGGATGATCGACCGCACCAAGTACCTCATCAAGTCGGGTGGCGAGAACGTGTATCCGATGGAGGTCGAGAACGCTCTGCGCACCCATCCCGACGTCGCCGACGTAGCCGTCATCGGCATCCCGGACCCGCAGTGGGGTGAAACCGTCAAGGCCTTGATCATCCCGCGCGAAGGGGCAACGCCGTCCCGCCTGGAGCTGGCGGAGTGGGCGCGTACCACCATCGCCGGCTAGAAGGCCCCGCGCTTCATCGAGTTCATCGACGCGATTCCGCGGAACGAGTCGGGCAAGGTCGTCAAGCAGCCCCTGGCCGAACGCACGACGGGAGAGGACCAGCGCGTACCCGCGCGGGAGGTTCGCTGATGCCGGGGCCCGATGTGATCACCGCGGAGACCGTCGAGCCCGGCATCGTGCTGGTGACCATGCGCAACCCACCCGTCAACGCCTTCACCGTGCCTTTCGGTGATGCGCTGCGGACGATCACCGAGCGGTTGCGCCGCAGCGACGCCCGGGCCATCGTGCTCGCCAGCGACCAGAAACACTTCTGCGCGGGCGGCGACATCCACCGGTTCGAATCCTTGAGCACCCGCGCGCAGGCCTTGGCCTTCGTCACCGATGTTCAGGCGCTTCTCGACGAGGTCGCTGCTGTCCCGGCCCCGGTGATCGCCGCGATCAACGGCTCCGCCCTGGGCGGCGGTCTGGAGTTGGCCCTGGCCTGCGACATTCGTATCGCCGGTCGCGGGGCCTCGCTGGGCTTACCCGAAACGCGTTGGGGTCTCTTGGCCGGCGCCGGTGGCACCCAACGGCTCGCGCGCACCGTCGGTGCCGGTGCGGCGAAACTGATGATGTACACGGCCGATCCGATCGACGCCACCGAAGCGCTGCGCATCGGTCTGGTCGATCGGCTGGTCGACGTCGACAACCCCGTCGATGAGGCCCTCGCCCTGGCCCGCCGCATCGCCGGCAACCGACCCGCAGCTGTGCGCCACGTGAAGCGTTGTGTGGACGAGGGTCTCGATGTGCCGCTCGACCGCGGCCTGCGGATCGAACGCGACTACTGGGCCGACCTCATTCCGGGGGGCGAGCATCTCGAGGGTGCTGCGGCATTCTTCGAACGGCGCGAGCCACGCTACCGGGATGTCGAGGTCTGAGCCGGCTCCGCGGTGAGACGGATCAGACGTCGGTGATGCCGTACGCCTTGAGTTTTCGGTAGAGCGAGCTGCGCGAGATGCCCAGCGCCGCGGCGGCGCGCACCCGGTTGCCGGCGGCGTTGTCCAGGGCGGCGACGATCGTGTCGCGTTCGGAGACCTCGATCGCGGTCAGCCGGCGCGGGGTGGTCGAGCGGCAGTATCCGGGCAGGTCGTCGGCGGTGATCTCGCCGGCGGGGCGCTGGTCGAGCGCGTCGGCGATCGCGTCGCGCAACTGGGGGATATTGCCCGGCCACGGGTGCGCCGCGAGCACCCGCATCGCGGTGGGCCCGACGCGGGTGCGCCGGCTCGGCGACAACTCGGCGGTCAGCTCGACGATCAGATCGGGCAGGTCGGCGGATCGGAAGCGCAGCGCCGGCACATCCGCGCCGTAGTCGAACAGGGCCGTCACCCGCGGATCGACCGGACGCCCGGCCGCGGCGGTGGCGGCGATGGTGGTGTCCGGCCCGGCGGACAGGGTGCGGATCATCGCCGCCAACCGGGTGATGCCCGGTTCCGGAACGGCGTCGATATCGCGCAGGATCAGCAACATCGGGGTACCGGCCGGCACATCGAGGGTGATCCGCCCACCTCCCGCGAGGAAGGCCGCGTCGACGATCGCGTGCCGACCGTCGGGATGACGGCGGCGGAAGCGCCGGGCGGCGAGGGTGGCGCGACCTGCCCCGGCCTCGCCGGTGAGCAGCAGGTTTCCCCCCACGGCGAGGGCGCGGTCGGTCCGTTCGCTCGCCTGCTGCCAGGCCGCGCAGCGACCGTCGATCGGCAGGGCGTCGTCGCGGGGTTCGACCCGAGCGGCGGCATCGGCCAGCACCAGGACCACGCCGGTGACGTCGCCGCCGGTGTGCACCCGGGTGATGCGCATCCGCAGCTGCCGGCCGCTGGGCAGGGTCAGCACATCGATGGACGGCTCGTGGCGGCTCATCAGATAGCGCGCGTGGTCGCGCAGTATTGCCTGTTCGGGGGCGGACAACAGATGCTGCGCCCGCCGATTAAGCATCACGGTGTCCCCGACGGCCAGCACCGCCTGCGCGCTGCGGGCGTCGGCTCGCAGGTAGGCCTCGAAGAGGGCCTGCTGGGTATGGCCGCGGTCGAGCAGCAGATTGCGCCCGATATCGCCGGCGGCGTTGCGGACCAACGCGTGGATCAGCGGATTCCAACTCTCCGACAGCAGGCTGACATCCAGGACACCCTCGATGCGGCCGGTCAACGGATCGAGAACCGGTGCCCCGGCGCAGGCGAAGGGGATCAGCGATTCGTTGAAGTGGGCGGCGCCCACGACGCTGACGGGCTGGCGGGTTTCGAAGACGGTGCCGACCCCGTTGGTGCCTACCCCGCCCTCTTCGAAGCTGAAGCCGGGGTTGAAATCGACCCGGTCGAGGACGCGGCCGACGGCGTTGGAACAGTCCCGGCGTTCGATGATGCGGGCGCGCGAATCGGTCAGCGCGATCGAGACGGGCACATCGGCCATGTCCCTGGTCAGGCGCTCGAGGACCGGCCGCGCGCACCGCGCCAGGCGCGAGTCGACGTCGATATCGGAGTGGTAGGTCACCCGATAGCGGGTCGCGTCGACGCCTGCGGAGGCGCTGCGCCGCCACGACGCCGCCACCAGGTCGGGAACAGCCAGGGCCGTGGTGTCGCCGCCGTCGAGAAACTCGGCGCGTGCGGCGGCGAATCGAAGTCGCTGGTGATCGACCGATTCCGCCCATCGTTGGTCGGACAATGCATCTACCCATCGGATGTGAGCTACAACACACCATTATCGCGATGGTGACGGCGATTGACCACTATCCGAAGGGTTGGGAGCTGTCCCAACTTGGGACACCCGACCGAGTGTCCCGGGCCCACACGATTTCGAAAGGAAGTGACACCGCTCACAGGAGGACTTCGATGACGGATACGCTCACCGACCCGCAGCAGTCGGCCCCCGCCACTCGGGAGCTCGACGCGCTGATCATCGGCGCCGGGGTTGCCGGGCTCTACCAGCTCCATCAGCTGCGCGAACGCGGGCTGCGGGTGCACGCCTACGACACCGCAACCGACGTCGGCGGCACCTGGTACTGGAACCGCTACCCGGGTGCGCGCTTCGACTCGGAGGCGTACATCTACCAGTACCTTTTCGACGAGGACCTCTACAAGAACTGGAGCTGGAGCCAGCGGTTCCCCGACCAGCCCGAGATCGAGCGGTGGCTGCACTACATCGCCGAGACCCTCGACCTGCGCCGCGATATCTCCTTCTCCACGACGATCACCTCTGCGGTCTGGAACGAGGACACCGGCCGCTGGACGGTCACCACCAACACCGGTGAAGTGATCAACACCCAGTTCCTGATCACCTGCGCCGGCATGCTGTCGGCCCCGCTCGAGAACGTCTTCCCCGGTCAGAGCGATTTCTCCGGAAAGATCTTCCATACCTCGCGGTGGCCCAAGGAGGATGTCGACCTCGACGGCAAGCGGGTCGGCGTCGTCGGCACCGGCGCCACCGGCATCCAGGTGATCCAGACGATCGCCGAACGCGTCGAGGAACTGACCATCTTCGTGCGCACCCCGCAGTACGTGCTGCCGATGCGCAACCCGCAGTTCGGACCGGACGACGTCACCGCCTACAAGGACCGTTTCCAGGAACTGCGCGAGACCCTGCCGCATACCTTCAGCGGTTTCGAGTACGACTTCCAGTACGTCTGGGCCGACCTGACCCCCGAGCGGCGCCTCGAGCTCATGGAGGAGATCTACGACAACGGGTCGCTCAAGATGTGGCTGGCCGGCTTCATCGAAATGTTCTTCGAGGAGGACGTCAGCGAGGAGGTCTCCGAGTTCGTGCGCGCCAAGATGCGCGACCGGCTCCAGGACCCGGAGCTGATCGACCTGCTCGTGCCCACCGACTACGGCTTCGGCACCCACCGCGTCCCGCTGGAGACCCGCTACCTGGAGGTCTACCACCGCGACAACGTCACGGCGGTCAACGTTCGCGACAATGCGATCGCCCGCATCGTTCCCGAGGGCGTGCAATTGGCCGACGGAACGGTCCACGAGCTCGACGTCATCATCCTGGCGACCGGCTTCGACGCCGGCTCCGGCGCGCTGACCCGTATCGATATCCGCGGCCGGGAGGGGCGCGCTCTGGCCGATGACTGGAGCCGGGAAATTCGCACCACGATGGGTCTGATGGTGCACGGCTACCCGAACCTGCTGACCACCGGCGCACCGCTGGCCCCGTCGGCGGCGCTGTGCAATATGACGACCTGCCTGCAGCAGCAGACCGAGTGGATCAGCGCCGCTCTCGATCACGTCCGCGAAACCGGGGCGAAGGTCATCGAACCGACCGCCGAGGCGGAGCAGCAGTGGGTGGAACACCACGATGAGACCGCGGGCGCAAATCTGATCTCCCGCACCAACTCCTGGTACACCGGCTCGAACGTCGAGGGCAAGCCGCGTCGGGTCCTGTCCTATACGGGCGGAGTAGGGGATTACCGCGAACGCACCCTCGACGTCGCCCGCGCGGGATACAAAGGTTTTGACCTCCGCTGACCGCCGAAACACAGGTCACCGAACACATTTGAAGGGAACTCTCCAACATGACCGAATTCCGGGAAGCCGCCGACGCCATTCTGCAGGCGGCGGTCACGGGTGACGCGCCGGTTCCGGGTGTTGTCGCCGGACTGACCGATCGCAACGACACCGTCTACCTCGGGGCGGCGGGCAACCGCAGGGTGGACGGCGACGAGCCGATCACCGTCGACGACATCTTCGCGCTGTTCTCCACCACGAAGGCCTTCACCGCGACCGCGGCGCTGCAGCTGGTGGAGCAGGGGAAGCTCGATCTGGACGCGCCGGCCCAGAACTACGCCCCGTGGCTGGCCGAAGCCCAGGTGATCGAGGGCTTCGACTCCGCGGGCGAGCCGATCCTGCGCACCCCGAAGACGCAGGTCACCACCCGTCAGTTGCTCACCCACAGCGGCGGCTTCGGGTACGATTTCTTCAACGAGAACTACGCCCGGCTCGCGGAGGAGAAGGGGCAGCCCAGCGTCATCACCGCGACGCGGGCTGCACTGACCACCCCGCTGCTGTTCGACCCGGGCACGAAGTGGGAGTACGGCTCCAACATCGACTGGGCCGGTCAGGTGGTCGAGGGCATCACCGGCAAGCGGCTCGGTGAGGTCTTCGCGTCGGAGATCTTCGCGCCGTTGGGCATCGAGTCGTTCACCTTCGCGCTCGACGACCCCCGCCGCGCCCGTCTCGCCGGTATGCACGACCGGAATGCCGACGGGTCGCTGACCTACAACGGACTCGAGCTGCCGTCTCCGCCCGATATCGACTTCGGCGGTCACGGTCTGTACGGGACCGTGGGCGACTATCTGAAGTTCATTCGGGCGTGGCTCAACGACGGGCAGGGGGACAACGGCCGGATCCTGCAGGCCGACACCGTCGAGTACGCGGTCAAGCGCCACCTGGCCGAGGACCTGTCGGTCGGCGCCCTGCCGGGTGTCATCCCCTCGCTGTCCAACGATGCCGAGTTCTTCCCCGGCGTGAGCAAGTCGTGGTCGTTGCCGTTCATGCGCAACGAGGAGCCGGCGCCGACCGGTCGGCCCGCGGGCGGACAGGGCTGGGCCGGATTGGCCAACCTGTTCTACTGGATCGACCGGGAGAACGGTTTCGGCGGCTTCTGGGCCACCCAGATCCTGCCGTTCGGTGACGCGACCTCGTTCGTGAAGTACCTGGAGTTCGAGACCGCGGCGTACGCCAACCCGCCGGCCTGACCTGCACCTACCAACCGGAACCCCGGCGGCCGATCGGTCCGCCGGGGTTCCGGCGTTTCCTCAAGTAGTTCCCCGCCGAGTTCCCGCCGTAGGTCGTCGCCGGGTGGGTCCGTTCGCCGGGGAGGGAACCGGGCGGGACGCGTCGAATGGGCCGAGTCCGCGAGGCGCGGAACCGGTTAGGCCGCAACGGGAAGTCGACGCCCCGGACGGCCTGCGCGCCGGGTGACAAGGCCCGCGATCAGCACCACGAATGAGCAGGCCGGAATGGGTTGGCCGATCACCAGGAAGATGCCGATATCCGCGAGCACCGCGATCGGCGCGGCTATCACCACAGCGTCGGCCGTCGGCGCCGGCTTCCCCGGCCGCCCCGGGACTCGGCCCCACGGCTTGGTGATCGACAGCAACGCCTGTACTGCGATCAGTGATGCCATCACTACAGTCCCCGCGACCAGCATCGGGTGCGGCTGGGCTCCTGCGGCATTGAGATTCGGGGACAGGATCACGATCCCCACGACCAGTTGGCCGACGGTGATGACGAACTTCACCAGCACCCACCAGTGTAGGAAGAACCCCCACGTCGTGGTGGCCGCCAACAGGAAGCCGGTCATCGCGGATGTATTGGCGGACAACACCAGAACAGTGGTGTCGAGCAGGTGCGCGGCCGCCGACGACGCCGCGGTGCGGTCGCTCAACAGTACGAACAAGGCGAGCGCCTGACTCATCCAACTGACCGACGACAGCACGTGCACCCACACCAACGTCTGGCGAGCCCGCCGCGTCGTGACGCGTCTTCGGTTGGCCTGCATGGTGTTCAACTATGGCGACTACCGCGCATCCGGACCATCCGGAATGTCCCGGATATCTACCCGGACAAGGCCGCGAAGAGATCGACGTGGTTGCCGTCCGGGTCGACCACGGTCGCATAGCGTTGACCCCACGATGCATCCCACGGCGGCCGGGCAACGGTGAACCCGTTCGCTGCCAACGCTTCCACGATGGTGTCGACCTCCACCGCATTCGCGCACAGAAAGGCCAATGACTGCCCCGGGCCGCCGGTGGGCGGCTGCCAGGTGGGGTTGAACGAGCGGATGACCTCGACGGTGTCCCACATCAGCCGCAGCCCATTGGGCAGCGTCGCCTCGACGTGGCCTTCGCCGGCGGCGGGAACGTCGACGCCGAGCAGTCGGTAGAAGGCCAGGGACCGTTCGAGTTCGGTGGTCACGATGCCGATCGCGTCCAGGGAAGGGCTCATGGCGCGAACGGTAGCGCGAGGGTCGGACAGGTAGCCGCCACAGACTCGGCCGTAGCGGCGGGGTGCGACGATAATCGTCACGGACCCCCGGAAAACGGGGGTTCTGTGGACGGCACGGGCTGCCCGAGATCGGCCGCGTGTCGGCGGGCGCTATCGCCCGTCCGCGAGCATCTCCAGGCGCTCGAAATGCCAGGTTTCGGCGATGCGGCCGTCGGCGATGCGGTGCATGTCCATCGCGTCGAAGCCGGATTCCTGCCCGGTGGGCTCGTAGCCACCGAACGCGGAGACGAACCGGCCCGACAGGTGCATCCGACAGACCACCAGATCGCCCTCGACCACGGTTACGAGACGACGGATCCGCAGCGGCGTCAGGGCAGACCCCAGGTCGCCGATTCCCTGGATGAACCCGGCCACGTCCGGGTTGCGCCCCTCATCGGCCGGGTGATTGACCCAGTCGGGGGCGAGGATGTCGCGCGCTCCCTCCGGATCGACGGAGACGAACAGCGCGTAGAACCGATCCACCAGATCGTGTGCGTCGGACACCCGACTCCCTCCTTTCAGCCCGGCCTCGAGCTGCAGCCACCGATGATGCCCTTTCGGGTGGGAGAAAGGTGCGAGTCGCGTCACACCCGGTCGGCGTACAACCCCGCGTAGGTGCCGCCCGAGGCGAGCAATTCGTCGTGCTGCCCCGTCTCGACGATGCGCCCCTTGTCCATGACGATGATGCGGTCCGCGCGGGCGGCGGTGGTCAGCCGGTGCGCGACGATCAGGGTGGTGCGGTCGCGGGCCAGGGCGCTGGTCGCGTCGAGCACCGCGACCTCGGCGGACGGGTCGAGCGCGGCGGTCGCCTCGTCCAGCAGCAACACATCGGGCTCCACCAGCTGGGCGCGGGCGAGGGAGATCAACTGACGCTGGCCGGCCGAAAGGTTGCGGCCGCGCTCGTCGACCCGGTGGGAGAAGCCGCCGGGCAGCGCGGCGATCACATCGATCGCCCCGGCGGCGCGGGCGGCTGCCTCGATATCGGCGCGCGGCGCATCGGGCCGGCCGTAGGCGATGTTCTCGGCAACCGTTCCGACAAAGAGGTGCGCTTCCTGCGGCACCACGCCCAGCCGCCGCCGATAGCTCGGCAGGTCGAAGCGGCGCACATCGGTCCCGTCCACCAGCACCCGCCCGGACGTGACGTCGTAGAACCGGGCGATCATCTTTACCAGCGTCGACTTGCCGGCCCCGGTCCTGCCGACGACCGCCACGGTCTCGCCGGGCTCGAGTCGCAGGTCGACGTGGTCGAGCGCGGGTGCCGTATCCGCCGAGTAGGCGAACGTCACGTCGTCGAGGTCGATATCGCCGGTCAGGTGCTTCGGCCGAACCGGGTCGACCGGCGGCGGCACCGAGGTCGGGGTGGCCATCAGGTCGCCGATTCGGGCCAGCGCCACCCGCGCCTGCTGGAACGAGTCGAATGTCTGCGACAACTGCTGGATCGGGGTGAACAGCGCGTCGAGGTAGAGCACGAAGGCCAGCAGCGTGCCGGCGGTCAGCGTCCCGGCCGAGACCCGTCCGGCGCCGACGGCGAGCACCGCCACCGCGGCCAGGTCGGCGAGCATCGCGATCAGCGGGAAGTACAACGAGATCGCCACCTGCGCGCGGATCCGGGTGCGGCGATAGGCGTCCGCCTTGTCCGCGAAGATCTGCGAATTGCGGTCCTGCCGGCCGAGGGTCTGCGAGACCCGCAGCCCGGCGACGTTCTCCTGCAGGTCGGCGTTGACGTCGGCGACCTGCTCGCGCGCGAGGGTGTACTTGCGTGACGAATAGCGCTGGAAGACGACCGTCGCCAAGACCACCAGAGGCAGCACGGCGAAGGCGACCAGGGCCAGCGAGAAGTTCATCACCAGCAGCGCGATCGCGGTGGCGATGAACATGGTGATCGCCACGACCGTGGTCAGCAGCCCCGTCTGCAGGAAGCTCGACAGCGCGTCGACGTCGGAGGTCATCCGGGTCATGATGCGGCCGGCGAGTTCGCGTTCGAAGTAGTCGAGGCCGAGCCGGTTGAGGTGGGCGAATTCGCGTTGCCGCAGGTTGAGCAGGGTCGACTCGCCCGCGCGGGCCATCACGACGATCTGCGCCCGCTGGACGACGTAGTCGCCGATCACGATGGCGCCGGCGGCGATCGCGAACCACGTCACCGCGGACATCGACCCGATCGCCACGCCGTGGTCGACGCCCGAACGCAGCAGGGCGGGGATCGCGGTCGTGGCCGCGGCGTCGATGGCGACCAGGCCCAGCGCCACCACCAGCAGCGCGCGCACCGGGCGCAGGGCGCGGCGCAGGGAGTACGGCCGATGTTGTTGCGCGGCTACCGCCTCTCCGGTGACCGCCTCTCCGGTGACCGAACCCGCGCCGACGGAGGCTGCCGAGACGGGCGCTGTGGCGGCGGGTGCTGCGGAGACGGGGGCGCCGGGAACGGATGCGGCGGGGGCCGGTTCGGTCGGGGTGGGCGAGGCGGCGGGTTCGGCCGAGTCGTCCGGGTCGAGGATCGGTTCGTCGCGCGCCGGGGGTAGGGCGGCAACCCGGGCGAGCAGTTCGGGGGTGACCGGGATGTCGGCCATCGCTCCCATCGCGAAGCCGCGTCCTCCGCCGGGGCTACGCGCCTCGTGCGGCCGCTCGTTGGGCGAGGTATCCGCTTCGGCGGCGGGCCAGAGCGCCGCGGTGACCCCGTCCGGCCCGGGCACCAGGGTCGCGGCGCGGGTGTGGTCGGTCAGGCGGGTGCCGAGCAGTTGTCGGTAGAGCGGACATCGCTCGTCGAGTTCCTCGGCGGTGCCGTGGTCGACCACCCGGCCGGCGTCCATCACCACGATCGTGTCGGCCAGCGCCAGGGTGGAGCGGCGATGCGCGATCAGGATCGTGGTGCGCTGTGCGGTGATGCGGCGCAGGGTGTCGAGGATCGCCGCCTCGGTCGCCGGGTCGACCGCGCTGGTCGCGTCGTCGAGGACGAGCACCCGCGGGTCGGACAGCAGGGCGCGCGCGAGGGTCAGCCGTTGGCGTTGACCACCCGAGAGGGTCAGACCCCGTTCGCCGATGACGGTGTCGTAGCCGTCGGGCAGGGCGGAGATGAACTCGTCGGCCTCCGCCGCCCGTGCGGCGGCCCGGATCTGCGCATCGGTCGCGTCGGGGCGGCCGTAGGCGATATTCGACGCGATCGAGTCGCTGAACAGGAACGCTTCCTCGAAGACCACCCCGACCGCGCGGCGCAGGTCGGCGAAGGCCAGGTCGCGCAGGTCGATATCGCCGATCCGGATCGTTCCGGTCGACGGATCGTAGAAGCGCGGCAACAGCTGGGAGAGGGTCGACTTCCCGGAGCCGGACGGCCCGATGACCGCCACGGTCGACCCGGCGGGGATATCGAGGGTGACCTCGCGCAGCACCGAATCGCTCGGCCCGTCGTAACCGAAGGAGACCCGGTCGAAGCGCACATCCAGGCCGCCGGCGGGAAGGGTGCGGGGATGCTCCGGTTCGGTGATCCCGGCGTCGAGATCGACGATCTGCAGCACCCGATCCGCCGCGGCACCCGCCTGCTGGGCGATGACGAAGAGCATGACGATGAACCGGGTCGGAGCGGACAGCGACGCCATGTACAGGGTGAACGCCACGAAGGTGCCCAGACTGATCGACCCGTGGATCGCCAGCCACCCGCCGAGCAGCAGCACCAGGACTTGCCCGAAGGTGACCACGCTGGGCAGCACCGTTGTGCGGCCCTGAATGCGCGCCGACCGCAGCCGCAGGGCGTACAGCGCGCGACCGGCGGCGCCGAGCCGGGCGATCTCGCGGTCCTCCTGGCCGAACGCCTTGACCACCCGTACCCCGGTGACGTCCTGCTCGACCACGTCGGCGACGTCCGCCGCGGCCTGCTGCGCCGCCCAACTCGCCGGGAACAGCTGCTCCCGGAACTGTCGGAACAGGTAGATCGCGGCGGGTAGGACGATCAACGCGACCAGGGTGAGCAGCGGGGAGAGCCACGCCATCAGCGCGAACGCCGCCACGGCGTTGATGATCTGCCCGAACGCCATCGGCGCCATCGCCATCGTGCCCTGCACCATCTGCAGGTCGGAGTTCGCGCGCGAGACCACCTGGCCGGTGCGCAGTCGATCCTGGCCCGCCCCGTCGAGGCGTTGGATGGCGGCGAAGACGTCCCGGCGCAGGTCGTACTGGACGTTGAGGCTCAGCTTTCCCGCCGCCCAGCGCCGCAGGAAGGTGGTCGCGAAGAGGGCGACGGCCACCAGGACCAGGCCGATCAGCGCCCGGGAGGTGTCGTCGGTGCGACCGCCGTCGATGTCGTCGACCACCTCCTTGGTCAACAGCGGTACCAGCGCGTTGAGCGCCAGCGACGCCGAGGCCACGGCGGTGATGATCGCGAGGACCGGGTAGCGGCGGATATAGGCGAAGAGCCGCCGGATCCAGCCCGGTTCCCGCTCGGTGGGTGGCGTATTCGTGGTGACTCCCGCGCTCGAGGCTGCGGTCGGCGGGTGCCGGCCCCTCTCCGTACTACCAGCGCGCTCGGACATCGGCCCGCGCGTCGGGCCGATTCGGGAGGTTGGGTCTACGCCTCGGCGAAGTCGAGGGCGGTGATCGAGGGACGCCGGTTGCGAATCACCGGAAGGTCGGCCACCCGTCGCAGGACAGCCGATACCGGCGATGATCCCCACAGTCCGCGTCCGGGCGGCAATTGCACCTCCCTGGCGGCGACGACCCCCGGAATCCGATTGGGCAGCTCGGCGCCCTGATCGACGGTCTGGCTGTGCGGCATCGGCGGGGCGACGTACCGCTCGGTCAGACGCACCTTGCCGCGCAGGGTCATGCGGCTGAACCAGCCGGGAATCGAGTCGTAGATCAACCGCCCGCTCGGGAAGCGCGCGGCCATGTCCGCGATCAGCGCGTGCACGTCCTCGCGCGGCAGATACATGAACAGTCCCTCGGCGCTGATGATCGCGGGACCCGTCGGCACCTCCTCGAGCCAGCTGCGGTCGAGCGCCGAGACCCCGATGCGGGTGATGTTCGGCTCCGCCGGCAGCAGCCGGTCCTGCACGGCGACCATCTCGGGCAGATCGATCGAGAACCAGCGCACGTCGGGCCGGTCGAGTCGCCAGTAGCTGGTCTGCAGACCCTCACCCAGGGCGACCACCGGCGCACCCGGATGGAGGTCGAGGTAGTCGCGAATCTCCCGGTCGAAGGCCAGCGCCCGCAGCGGATGGGTCTGGCTCGGCTTGCCGAAACGGTCGAGGTCGTCGCCGGCCAGCTGCTCGAAGAGTCGAACGGCGTGCGGATCGTCGATATACGCATCCGGCCGGGCGGCCTCGACCGCCCGATTGCGCAGCGTCCAGAGCGCTGTCTCCGGCACACCGGTCAGGTCCGCGCCCGTCATGCCGCGAGTATAGGAACGCACCGCCCCGATCCGGGGCTCTCCCTTCGTGCGCCCGGCCGGCCGGGTCTGGAGCGTGGACCGTCGGCGCGCTACGCTGAGCCCACTTTGGACATTGAGTATCCAATGTTCAAAGTGTAGAGATGACCGACCGAACCCGGCAGCAAGGAGCAATCATGTGGAACCGTCGACTTCAACGAGTACTGGCCGCGTCGGCGATCGCGATCGGCGCGGGGGTGGCGGCACCCGGAATCGCCGCCGCGACCATCGCCAGTCCGCCGTGGGTCGGGAGCCCGCTCTGGAACTTCATCAGGGCCCTCTCCGTGGGCTCGGCGGAGCTCGCGACGGGCTCGGCGGCGCCAGTGGTGGCGTTTCTTCAGGGCGGATAACCATGACATCGCCGGGAGACATGCGAAGCCGACGGCTGCGCTCAGTCCCGGAGTAGCGGGTGCGGCCCTCCGGGAGAACTACTCCTGGTCGGCATTCGCGCTGGGTTCGGCCGCGCCCCCTACTTGCGCTGCTGCTCGGCCCAACGGCATGTTTCGGCAGCGGCGGCGACGGCTGACCGCGCGATTGCCCCGGGAGCGGAATCGGCGGCGGGTAGGACAACCCGCCGCCGAACGTCCTAGAGGCCCAACATCTCCCGCGCTTCTTCGCGCATCTGTACCTTGCGGATCTTACCGGTGACCGTCATCGGGAATTCGTCGACGATCATCACGTAGCGCGGGATCTTGTAGTGCGCGAGCTTGCCGGTGGCGAACTCGCGGATCGCTTCGGCGTCCAGATCGGCGGCGCCGGACTTCATCCGGATCCAGGCGCACAGCTCCTCGCCGTACTTCTGGTCCGGAACGCCGACCACCTGGACGTCCTCGATATCCGGGTGGCCGTAGAGGAAGTCCTCGATCTCGCGCGGGTAGATGTTCTCGCCGCCGCGAATCACCATGTCCTTGATCCGGCCGACGATCGCGCAGTAGCCGTCCGGATTCATCACGGCCAGGTCGCCGGTGTGCATCCAGCCGTCCGCATCGATCGCCTCGGCGGTCTTCGCCGGGTCCTCCCAGTAGCCGAGCATCACCGAGTAACCGCGCGTACAGAATTCGCCGGACGTGCCGCGCGGCACCGTCTCGCCGGTCGCCGGGTCGACCACCTTGATCTCGACGTGCGGGTGCACCTTGCCGATCGTCTCGGTGCGATGCTGCAGGTCGTCGTCGGCGAGGGTCTGCGTCGACACCGGCGAGGTCTCGGTCATGCCGTAGGCGATCGACGCCTCGCCCATGTGCATCTCATCCACGCAGCGCTTCATCACCTCGATCGGGCAGATCGAGCCGGCCATGATGCCGGTGCGCAGCGACGACAGATCCCGCCCGGTGAACGACGGATCATTCTGCATCGCAATGAACATCGTCGGCACGCCGTAGACGGCGGTCGCCTTCTCCTGTTCGACGGCGTCCAGGGTGGCACGCGGCTCGAAGCCCGGCGCGGGGATGATCATCGTGGCGCCGTGGGTGATGCAGCCCAGGTTGGCCATCACCATGCCGAAGCAGTGATAGAACGGCACCGGAATCACCAGCCGGTCGGCGTCGGTGAAGCGGATCGTCTCGGTGACGAAGTAGCCGTTGTTGAGGATGTTGCGGTGACTGAGGGTGGCGCCCTTCGGATTTCCGGTGGTGCCGCTCGTGTACTGGATGTTGATCGGATCGGTATTGCTCAGCGCTGCCATCCGGTCGACCAGCAGCTCGGGGGCCTGGTCCGCGCCCTCGGCGATCAGCGTCGCCCAATCGTCGGTGTCCAGGTAGACCACCCGCTCCAGGGACGGACAGCGATCGCGAGTCTCCTCGACCATGCCGCGGTAGTCGCTGGTCTTGAAACTCGACGCGGCGATCAGCATCTTCATGCCGGATTGGTTGACCGCATAGGAAAATTCGTGCGTCCGGTAGGACGGGTTGACATTGACGAGCACCGCGCCGACCTGGGCGGTTGCGAACTGGGTCACCACCCACTCGGCGCAGTTCGGCGCCCAGATGCCCACCCGGTCGCCCGTATCGATGCCGGCGGCGATCAGGCCCCGGGAGACCGCGTCGACCGCCTCACCCAGTTCGTTCCAGGTCCAGCGCCGCCCGGACACCCGCTCGACGAGCGCTTCGGCGTCGCCCCGATCGGCGACCGTGGTCCGGAACCGATCCCCGATGGTGTCCTCGAGCAACGGCTGGTCGGTCGGTCCGGCGGCGTACGAGAGGGTCAGGTCGTCCCCGGTCATGGGATCTCCTTCGATCGATGGCGTGCGGTCTGGCTGCGCGGTCGGCGGCGTCGGTGACGCTGCTGCGGGGCCCGTGGGTCGGGACGAAACGGACCCGTTCGCTTCGGTATACCGGGCTCGGCCGGGTCGCGTGGGGGGTTTCGCGACCCGGCCGAGTGATCTACCCAACAAACCGGGTAGGTCAGCCCAGGAAGGTATTGATCGACTTGTGCTCGGTGTAGGCGTCGATCGCGGCGGCGCCGAGTTCACGACCCCAACCGGACTGCTTGTAGCCACCGAACGGCAGCGCGGCGTCGAAAGCGTTGTGCGCGTTGATCCACACGGTGCCGGCCTTGACCTGCCGGGCGGTCAGATGTGCCTTGGACACGTCGGTGGTCCACACCGATGCCGCCAGGCCGTAGGGGGTGTCGTTCGCCGCGGCCTGCGGGCCCTGCTCGGCGTTGAACGGGGTGGCCACCACGACCGGCCCGAAGATCTCCTCGCGGTAGACGCTGAACGAGGCGTCGACGTCGACCAGCACGGTCGGTTCGACGAAGTAGCCGGTGTCGCCGTGGCGGCGGCCGCCGGTCAGCGCGCGGGCACCGTCGCTGAGGCCCTGATCGATGTAGCCGAGGACGCGGTCGAGCTGCACCTGGGAGACCAGCGGGCCCACGTCGGTGGACGGGTCGAGGCCCGGTCCGAGCCGGCTGGCGGACGCCGCGTCGGCAACACCCTGCATGAACTCGTCGAAGATCTTGTCCTCGACCAGGATGCGGGTGCCGCTGGTGCAGGTCTGGCCGTGGTTGAACAGGAAGCCGGACGCGGTTCCGGGGATCGCCAGGTCGAGATCGGCGTCGGCAAAGACGACCTGCGGGCTCTTGCCGCCGAGCTCGAGGGTGACCTTCTTGAGGTTGCCCTTGGCGGCGTCGACGATCAGCTTGCCCACCTCGGTCGATCCGGTGAAGGCGATCTTGTCGACGTCGTCGTGCGCGGCCAGGGCCGCGCCGGCGTCTCCGTATCCGGTGATCACGTTGAAGACGCCGTCGGGCAGACCCGCATCGGCCATGATCTCGGCGAGGCGCAGCGCGGTGAGCGGGGTGTCCTCGGCGGGCTTGAGGACGACGGTGTTGCCGGTGGTCAGGGCGGCGGGCACCTTGAACGCGGCCATCAGCAGCGGGAAGTTCCAGGGCACGATCGCGCCGCAGACGCCGATCGGCTCGCGCAGCGTGTAGGCGTGCCACTTGGTGCCCGGCGCCCACGGCACCGACACCGGGATGGTGCGACCCTCGATCTTGGTGGCCCAGCCGGCGTAGTACTGGAAGAGCTCGGCGACCCAGGTGATGTCGACGGCCTGGGCGACGCCCGCGGACTTGCCGTTGTCGAGCGATTCGAGCTGGGCGAGTTCCTCGGCGTGGTCGTAGATCGCCTCACCGATGCGGAAGAGCAGCCGTTGGCGCTGCGCCGGCGTCCACAGCGACCACTCACCCTCGAAGGCCTTGCGGGCCGCGCGTACCGCCCGATCGACGTCCTCGGCTCCGCCGTGTGCGACCGACGTCAGGACCTGCCCGGTGGCCGGGTCGCGGGTCTCGAAGGTCTGCCCGGACGCGGCGTCGACCCACTGTCCACCGATGAACAGCTGGTGGGGGCGGGCGAGCCAGTCGCGGACCGAAGGCAGCACGGACGTCTCGGGCGGGCTCAGGATCTCGGTCATGGGGGTCCTCCGGGAGGTAGCGCAACAATGCGGACGGCGGATGATGTGAGGTGAGTCACGACCACCGGTACCGCCCAGAGTCCCCGGCGGCCGGCGGCCGGGGTGTTCAGGTTCTGGACAACCGGCGTCCCGGAGCAACGGAGCGCCCCAACGGTCATACCGGGCGGGGTACCCTGTGATAGGGGACACAGTGAGGTGTAGACCTCGGGAACGTGTGCGGAGGTCACAAGCGAATGACGGTTGCCTTGCGCGCCCCCATCGCCGAATCGTGGCGTCGAGCCGAGCTGGCCGGGTTGGAACCCGAGTCCGCGCTCGACCGGATCGACCAGCAGAAAGTCGACCGGGACAGCCCGCTGCTGACGGCCGCGCGACCGGTCCTGCAGAAGCTGGCCGACGATCTCGCCGGCTCCAAATTCAGCACCCTGTTGGTCGACCGCGAGGCGCGGCTGGCCCACCTGTGGAGCGGCGATTCCACGGTGCGCTCCTCGCTGGACAGCCTCGGCGTCGACGTCGGCACCTGCCTGCTCGAGGACGTCGTCGGCACCAACGCGCCGGGCACCGTCCTCGAGACCCGGCGCAGCATCACGGTCAACGGCGATGAACACTTCGCCCGCAAGCTGCGCAATTTCAGCTGCTACGGGCACCCGATCTTTCATCCGGTCACCCGCCGGATCGAGGGCGTGCTCGACCTGTCGACGCTCACCCAGCACGCGCACCCGCTGGTCGCGCCGCTGGTGGCCCGGGCGGTCGCCGAGATCGAACAACGCCTCCTCGACCGCAGCCGGGCCAGCGACGCCCAACTGCTGCGCGCCTTCCAATCCGCCGGTGGCCGCCGCCGCGCCGTCGTCGCGGTCGGACACGACGTGCTGATGTCCAACCAGGCGGCGCTCGACCTGCTGACCTCGACCGACCTGGCTCTGCTGCGGATGATCGTCGCGGAGATGGGCGATCGCACCAGCACCGATCTGATGCTGCAGTCCGGGGTGCGCGCCCGGGTGCGCGCGGCTCGGGTGACCCGCGGCGGGGTGCTGCTCGATATCGAACCGGAAGCCCAGCAGCCGGCGGCCCCGGTGACCCGGGTGCGGCAGAACGCGCCGATCCTGATCGACGGGCCCCCCGGCTCCGGGCGCAGCACTCAGGCGCGCAGCGCCGCGACCGAACAGCCGGTCACCGTGCTGACCGCGGCCGGCGCGCTGCTCGACGGCAGCGAGGCGTGGGCGGCGGACTTCGCCGCCCGGGTGCGGTCCGGACAGGGCACGTTGGTGGTCGACGGCCTCGACCTGCTGCCGGAGAACCTGATCGCGATGATCGGCGACCACATCGCCGGGCGCGCGGATCCGCAGTTGATCCTGGTCACCGGCCCCTCCGACGGTCTGACCGGGCGCGCCGCCGCGCTGGCGGGCCAATGTGTCGACCGGCGCAGCACCGCGCCGTTGGCGCATCGGCTCGGCGAGCTGCCGCAACTGGTGCAGGCGATGCTGTCGACGGTCGGGGCGGACCCGTCGCTACATCTGACCCCGGGAGCGCTGCGGGCCCTCGCCTGCCATACCTGGCCGGGCAACCTGCGCGAGCTGCGGTCGGTGATCGAGTACGTCGTCGAACATCGGCGCACCGGCGGGGCGGTCATCGACGACCTGCCCGAGGCCTATCGGTCCCTCGAGCCGATCCGTCCGCTCGCCCCGATCGACCGGGCGGAACGCGACGCGATCGTCGCGGCGCTGCACGACTGCGGCGGCAACAAGGTGCGCGCCGCCGGGCAGCTCGGTATCTCCCGGACCACGCTCTACGCCAAGATGCGGGCGCTGCGGATCACCCGATACTGACTCCCGCGGCCGTCGTTCGCACGCGCGCCGAATCGTCGATGGTCGACAGTGGTCCGCCCGGCCGGTACGCGGCGCCCCGATGATTGTCCGGGAGTAGATCGCCTCGGCCGAACAGCTTGTGCCGCAACGTGCCCGGCGTGTACGTGCGGTCGTACCAGCCGCGCCGTTCCAATGCGGGGATCACGTGTTCGACGATGTCCTCGAACGATCCGGGGGTGATCGCATAGGCGACGTTGAAGCCGTCGACATCGGTCTCGTCGACCCAGCCGCGCAGCGCCTCGGCGATCTCGTCGCCCGAACCGATCAGCAGTGGACCGGTCCCGCCGATCCCACCCCAGGCGGCGATATCGCGGACCGTCCACTCGGAACCGGACTCCGACGCCTGCCGGAACGCCGCAACCGCCGATTGGATCGCATTGCTGTGCACATTGCCGATCGGCTCGTCCAGGTCGTAGGACGCCAGGTCGATGCCCATCCACCCGGACATGAACACCAGCGCGCCCTCGTCGCTGGCGTACCGCCGGTAGTCCTCCGCCTTGGCGCGAGCGGCCTCCGGGGTGGAATCGGTGATGATCGTCAGCAGCGTGTAGATCTTCGCGTCGTAGGCGTCGCGTCCGGCGGCGACAAGTTCCTCGCGGATCTGGGCGACCACGGTCCGCAGGATCGCCTTGGTCGGCGCGGCCACGAAGATCGCCTCCGCGTGCTGGGCGGCGAATCGGCGCCCACGCGGCGAGGCGCCGGCCTGGTAGATCACCGGTGACCCCTGCGGTGACGGCTCGGACAGATGTACCCCCGGAACGGTGAAATGTGTTCCGCGATGGCCGATATGGTGGACCTTGGCCGGGTCGGCGAAGATGCCGCGTTCCCGGTCGCGCAGCACCGCGTCGCGCTCCCAGGAACCCTCCCAGAGCTTGTACAGGACGGTGAGATATTCGTCGGCGTGGTCGTAGCGGCTGTCGTGTTCGAGTTGATCGTCGGCGCCGAGGTTGCGGGCCGCCGAGGGCAGATATCCGGTGACGACATTCCAACCGACCCGTCCGCGGGTGAGGTGATCGAGCGTCGACAGCCGGCGGGCGAAGGGGTACGGATGCTCGAAACCGGTGCCGGTGGTGACGCCGAACCCCAGGTGCTCGGTGGCGTGCGCCATCGCGGAGACCAGCAGCAACGGGTCGTTGACCGGGATCTGCGCGCCCTGCCGGATAGCCGCCTCGTCCGTTCCGGCGAAGACGTCGTACGTGCCCAGCACGTCCGCGAGGAATAGCCCGTCGAAACCACCGCGTTCCAGCAGTTTCGCCAGCGAAACCCAATAGTCGATCGTGTGGTACTCGCGGGAGCGGTCGTCCGGATGCCGCCACAGTCCCGGCGATTGATGGGCCACACAATTCATGTCGAAGGCGTTGAATCGGATGTGCTGATGCGGACTGCTTTCGGGCATTCGGTGAGCCTCCCGCGCGGTCGGCGCGACGACGACCCTTCCGCGCAGTAGGACGGAAAGGGCCGGATCCGCGCGACCCCGCCGGGTACTTGCGCCCGGGCAGTCGGTTGGCATAGGAGAGAGATATGTCCGAACCCGTGACGATCTGGCACAACCCGCGCTGCATGAAGAGCCGCGGGGCCCTGACCCTGCTCGAGGAGCGCGGTGTCACCCCGCAGATCCGCCGCTACCTCGACGACGCGCCGAGCCGGGCCGAGCTCGAGCAGATGCTGACACTGCTGGGCACCGACGACCCGCTGGCGATCACCCGCACCGGCGAGGCGCTGTTCCGGGAACTGGGGCTGAAGGGCGCCGACCGCGACACCCTGCTCGACGCTCTCGCCGAGCACCCGAAACTGATCGAGCGGCCCATCGTGATCCGCGGCGCGCACGCGGTGGTCGCCCGGCCGCCGGAATTGGCCGTCGACCTGCTCGACTGAGGCCTGGCCGCCGGGTGAGTGTTCAGCCGGGGGTGTGTGCAACGGTCTTCCTCAGCGGCGGTCCGAGGGCATAGTCTCCTCGGCCTCGCGCTGAGGAAGACCAGTGCACACCACCCGGGTCTGAACGGTCGTGCCGGCGAAGTGGCGCCGGTAGGCGGTCGGGGTGGTCGCGAACGCCGCGGTGAAGTTCTGCCGGAACGTCACCGTGCTGGCAAATCCGCAGGCCGAGGCCACCTCGTCGACGCTCCAGTCGGTGGTCTCCAGCAGTGTGCGGGCCTCGTTCAGGCGCTGGGCGAGGATCCAGCGCGCCGGCGTCATCCCGGTGGTGGTGGTGAACCGCCGGATGAAGCTGCGGCGACTCATATTCGCTCGGGTGGCCATCCGGTCGACCGACAACTCCTCGGTCAGGTGGCCGAGGGCCCACTGCTGCACGTCGGCGATCGCGGTGTCGGTGGGGGCATGGGCCAGCGGCCGTTCGATGTACTGGGACTGTCCGCCGTCGCGATGCGGGGCCACGACCAGACTGCGCGCCACCCGATTCGCGGCTGCGGATCCCAGGTGCCGGCGCAGCAGGTGCAGGCACGCGTCGATGGACGACGCCGTCCCCGCCGAGGTCAGCACGTCTCCGTGGTCGATGTAGAGCACCGAGGTCTGCATATCGGTCCCCGGCAGGTGCTCGGTCAGCTCCGGCAACAGCTCCCAATGTGTCACCGCGGTACGCCCTTTCAGCACTCCGCTCTCGGCGACCGGGAACGCGCCCAGGCACAGTCCCACGATGATCGCCCCGCGCTCGTGGGCGGTGCGCAGCAATCCTTGAAACCCCTCGTCGGAGGGGATCACGGGCTGCGGCCAGGACGGCACGATCACGATCCGCGCCCAGTCGACCAGTTCCGGCCCCTCGATCTCGCCGATCGGATAGCCCTCCGCGGTGCGGATGGAACCGGGACGGTCCGACCACAGCCGAACCTCCCAGTCGTCGGCCAGCCCGAGGCGCGCCAGCTCACCGAAGACCATCAGCGGCGCCGCCAGATGGAACATGGTGATGCCGTCGAACGCATACACCGCTATGCGCATGTCGCCTCCCGCGTCGGGGACGTCCACCGGCGCCCGGCACCATGGTGGCACAAAACCATCGAAAGTATGCATCCATGCCACTCGTCGCCCGGCGGCCGGCCTTGCAGGATGGGTCCCGACAACGCCGAAAGCAGTACCGGCATCGCCCAACTCGGGAGAACCCACCATGACCGCACCGCGCCGCGCGCTCCTCGTCGTCGACGTTCAGCAGGAGTACTTCACCGGCCCCCTCCAGATCCAGTACCCGCCCCGCGACGAGTCGCTGGCCGCCATCGTCTCCGCGATCGGTGTCGCCGCCGCGCAGGATATCCCGATCGCCGTGATCCAGCATCGGATGCCCGCCGGCGCACCGGTCTTCGTCGAGGGGTCCGCGGGCTGGGCGCTGCACCCCGACGTCGAGGCGGCCGTCGGGTCGTCCCCGAAGCTCGTCCACAAGGACTACGGCAGCGTCTTCGCCGGTACCGATGTGGCGGAATGGTTGCGCGCCAATGCGATCGACACCATCACCATCGTCGGCTATATGACCAACAACTGCGACCTGGCCACCGCGGTGGAAGCCGAGGGTCTGGGGTTCACCGCCGAGATCCTCTCCGACGCCACCGGCGCGATCAACCTGGCCAACGAGGCCGGCCACGTCGATGCCGAGCAGCTGCACACCACGCTGATGGTGCTCTACCAGTCGAACTTCGCCGCCGTGGCGACCACCGCCGACTGGACGGCCGCCGTGGCCGCCGGCACGGAACTGCCCAAGAGCAACCTGGTGGTCTCGGCGCTGCAGGGTCGCGAACTCGCCGTGGGCTGACCGCCCGGGACGGCGAACGGGAACGAGGCGGGCCTTCCGGTGGGGCCCGCCTCGCGCCGTTCGCCGCCCTGCGGGCCCGTCGGTGGCTGTCCGGTTCGACCTGTGCTTCTGTTGAATGAGACGGACGCGCCGGGTGCCGCGCACCGCGGCATGGCGCACGGTGTCGGCGGTCCAGGGCAGAATGCGTACGCCGCCCCGCGCGGTTTGCCACCGGAAAGGACCCGCAGTTGAGTTACACCGCCGCAGACATCACCGAGCTCGATGATGTCCAGCACACCCGCCTGCGGCCGGCGGTCAACCTGGGTCTCGACGTGCTCAACACGGCCCTGCGCGAGCTGGTCGACAACGCGATCGAAGAGGTCGCCGTCCCCGCCCACGGGGGCTCGCAGGTCACGATCACCCTGCATGCGGACGGTTCGGTCAGCGTCGCCGACGACGGTCGCGGCCTGCCGGTCGACTCCGACCCGGTGACCGGCAAGAACGGCATCGTCAAGACGCTGGGCACCGCCCGCGCCGGCGGGAAGTTCTCCGCCCACGCCGACGCCGCGAGCACCGGCGCCGGGTTGAACGGCATCGGCGCCGCCGCGGCGGTCTTCATCTCCGCCCGCACCGACGTGACGGTGCGCCGCGCCGGCAAGACCTACCTGCAGAGCTTCGGCGGCGGCTACCCCGGCACCTTCGAGGGCAAGGAATTCGACGCCGAGGCCCCCTTCACCCGCGCGGACGCCCAGAAACTGCGCGGTGTGAGCAATCGCAAACCCGACCTGCACGGTACGACGGTGCGCATCCTGTTCGATCCGACCGTGGTGCCCGACACCAGCGTGGACATCGGCGAGGTCCTGCTGCGCGCGCACGCCGCCGCACGGATGTCTCCCGGGGTGCACCTGGTCGTCGTCGATGAGGGGCGCCCCGGCGAGGAACTGCCCGCCGCCCTGCTCGAACCGTTCAGCGGCCCGTGGGGCACCGAGGCGCTGCTGAGCCTGATGTGCACCGCCGGCGATACCCCCGTACCCGGCGTGCGCTCGACGGTGGAGGGGCGCGGCGAGTACACCACCGGCCGCGGGCCCACCCCGTTCCGCTGGTCGCTCAGCGCCGGCCCGGCGGAACCGGCCACCGTGGCCGCGTTCTGCAATACCGTGCGCACCCCCGGCGGTGGGTCGCATCTCAACGCAGCGATGAAGGGGCTGTCCGAGGCGTTGGCCGACCGGGCGTCGCGCATCCGCGATCTGGGCCTGGCCAAGGGCGAGGAAGGTCCCGAGCCGCAGGACTTCGCCGCGGTCACCGCGCTGGCCGTCGACACGCGTGCCCCGGACGTCGCCTGGGATTCGCAGGCCAAGACCGCGGTGTCATCGCGTTCGCTCAACGTCGCGATGGCCCCGGATGTCGCACGCAGCGTGACGATCTGGGCGGCCAACCCCACCAACGGCGACGCGGTGAGCCTGTGGACGAAGCTGGCCCTCGAGTCGGCCCGCGCCCGCCGCAGCGCCGAGGGTGCCAAGGCGCGCTCGCGGGCGGCCTCGCGGGCCAAGGGGCTCGGTACCAACCTGTCGCTGCCGCCGAAGCTGCTACCCAGCAGGGAGACCGGACGCGGGTCGGGCGCCGAACTATTCCTCTGCGAGGGCGACTCGGCGCTCGGCACCATCAAGGCCGCCCGCGACGCGACCTTCCAGGCGGCGTTCCCGCTGAAAGGCAAGCCGCCCAACGTGTACGGCTTCACCCTCACCAAGGCGCGGGTCAAGGACGAGTTCGACGCGATCGAGCGCATCCTGGGCTGCGGGGTGCGCGACACCTGCGATCCCGAGCAATGTCGCTACGACCGCATCCTCTTCGCCTCGGACGCCGACCCCGACGGCGGCAACATCAACTCCAGCCTCATCTCGATGTTCCTGGACTTCTACCGGCCGCTGGTCGAGGCGGGCATGGTCTACGTGACCCTGCCGCCGCTGTTCGTGGTCAAGGACGGTACCGAGCGGATCTACTGTCAGGACGAGTCGGAACGCGACGCCGCGGTGGCCCGCTTGAAGGCCTCCTCCAAGCGCAAGGTCGAGGTGCAGCGCAACAAAGGTCTCGGCGAGATGGATGCCGACGACTTCTGGAATACCGTGCTGGACCCGCAGCGGCGCACCGTGATTCGGGTACACCTCGACGAGGACGAGAAGCGGCTGCACCACATTCTGTTCGGCGGACCGCCGGAGGGGCGGCGCACCTGGATGGCCGATGTGGCCTCCATGGTCGACACCTCCGCGCTGGATTTGACGTAGGAGACCCACCGTGACCGCCACCCTGGACGTTCCCGAGCAGAATCCCGAGCTGGTGCTCGACCAGAGCGCCGACGACTATTGGAACCACTACCAGCTGACGTTTGCGCTCTACAGCGTCAGCGACCGCGCCATCCCGTCCGCGTTCGACGGGCTCAAGCCCGGCCAGCGCCGCCTGCTGTACCAGATGCACGACTCGAAGCTGTTGCCCGGCAACAAGCCGCAGAAGTCCTCCAAGGTCTGCTCCGCGGTGACCGGCAACCTGCACCCGCACGGCGGCGCCTCGATGTACGGGGCCGCCGCGCTGATGGCCGCGGACTTCCAGCGCGTCAAGGTCATCGACGGGCAGGGCGCCTTCCCCCGCATCCAGGGCGATATCCCCGCCGCCGACCGGTATACCGAGATGCGGCTGTCCGCACCGGGTGCCGCGCTGACCGCGGAACTCGACGACCACGCCGTGCCGATGGTGGCGACCTTCGACGGCGAGTGGACCGAGCCGACGATGCTGCCCGCTCAATGGCCGGTGCTGCTGTGCAATGGTGCCGTCGGTATCGCCGAAGGCTGGGCCACCAAGGTGCCCGCGCACAATCCGCGCGAGATCATGGCCGCCTGCCGGGCACTGCTCGCCCGGCCCAACACCACCGACGACACCCTGATGAAGCTGATCCCCGGTCCCGACTGGGGATGCGGGGCCACCGTTGTCGGCACCGCCGGGCTGCGCGAATACATCACCACCGGGCGCGGGCAGCTGACCGTTCGCGGCACGATCAACGTCGAGGGCAAGAACTGCATTGTCACCGAACTGCCGCCCGGCGTCGCGAGCAATACTGTGCAGGACCGGATTCGAGCGCTGGTGGAATCCGGTGAGATGTCCGGGGTCGCCGACATGTCCGACCTCACCGACCGCCGCAACGGGCTGCGCATCGTGGTCACCGCCAAGCGCGGCCACAACGCCGAGCAGATCCGCGACCAACTGCTGGCCCTCACACCGCTCGAGTCGACCTTCGCCGCCAGCCTGGTCGCCCTCGACGAGGACCGGGTGCCCCGCTGGTGGAATGTCCGCGAGCTGATCGGCGCCTTCCTGCACCTGCGGGACTCGGTGGTGCTGCACCGCAGCGAGTACCGGCTCGAAAAGGTCACCGCCCGGCGACATCTGGTGGCGGGCCTGATGAAGATCCACCTCGACATCGACGCCGCGGTCGCGGTGATCCGCGGCTCCGACACCGTCGACGAGGCCCGCACCGGCCTGCAGGCGCACTTCGAGATCGACGAGGAACAGGCCAACTACGTACTGGCCCTACAGCTTCGCCGGCTGACCAAGCTCGACGTGATCGAGCTGCAGGCCGAGGCCGACAAGCTGGACGCCGAGTTCGCCGAGCTGACCGAGCTGGTCTCCAACCCCGACGCGCGGCGCACGGTCATCGACCGAGAGCTGGTGGCGACCGCGAAACTGTTCAAGGGCCCCGAGTTCGACCGGCGCACCGTGCTCGACTACGACGCGACCCCGGTGGCGACCGGCGCCGACGACGACGGTCCGCGCGAGCGGAAGGTCAATACCGCGTGGCGCCTGGACGATCGCGGCGTCTTCTCCGACAGCCACGGCGAGCTGCTCACTTCCGGCCTGGGCTGGGCGGTGTGGACCGACGGTCGGGTCAAGTTCACCACCGGCGGCGGCCTGCCCTTCAAGATCCGCGATATCCCGGTGGCCCCGGACATCACCGGGCTGCTGCGCTCCGGGGTACTGCCCGAGGGCTACCACCTGGCGTTGGTGACCCGCCGCGGCAAGATCCTGCGCATCGACCCGGCCGCGGTCAACCCGCAGGGCGCCGCGGGCAACGGCGTCGCCGGGGTGAAGCTCGCCGCCGACGGTGACGAGGTGATCGCCGCGCTGCCGGTGTCCTGCGCGAACGGTGAGGCGCTCCTGTCGATCTCGGACAAGGGCTGGAAGGTCACCGAGGTCGCCGATATCCCCGTCAAGGGGCGCGGCGGCGCCGGGGTGGCGTTCCACCCGTTTGTCGCCGGCGAGGACGCGCTGGTGTCGGCCGAGATCTCGGTGACCGGATTCGTCCGCGGCACCCGGGCGGTGCGACCGCAGAACCGGGCCAAGGCGTCGGTCAAGGGATCGGGAACGGATGTGACGCCCGCCGGATAGGTGTACCTGAAGGAACGGGGCTATTCTTTCGATTCCTCGGTATCGCGGTAGGTCCGGGCGCGTGTGGCGACCTCCTCGGCGACGTAGCGTGGCGCGGCAGGAGCTGACCGGGCTGGTTTGGTAGGTGCCGGCGAGCAGAGTGATGCACTCCTGCGCGCATGTATAGCCGAGCCGATTGAAGAGCAGCGCTGCATCGTCGAGGTCGCGATCGTCGCGAGAGGCATGCAGCTTCATCGCCAACAGATACTCCGGTGACGGTACGCGTACCAGCAGCGACTCGGACTCGAATACGGTTTGTGGGTGCTCGTCCGCGCCCGGCAGGAAACCCTTGGCGGCGTCGTTGAGCCAGTCCGGTTCCAGTCCGTGCGGCTCACTCATCTCTTCGGCGATCTGCCGCACCTCCGGAGCTGGGACGAACAGCGCGTCCACGTCACGGGTGAGACGGTCACGGTCGTAGGCCAGCGCCATCGCCGCCCCGCCCACCACGAACAGTTGTGCAGCCACGTCTGCGGCTGCGAGGCGGTCGGACAACTCGGCGAACAGGGCGCGTACCCCGTCGGCATCGAGTGGTCCGCTTCCGGTCATGCCCTCGCCAGGGAGCGGGAAGTAATGAGAATCCCACGCCGCCGGAAGGCTTCGGGACTGTCTCGGTCCGCCTCGTCCCGGAAGATCGCCGGCACCGCCGGATACCAGATGGAGGTGCGACGTGATGAATCTTGTGCCCAGGCAGGTACCTGCCATCCATCCCGCTCGGCGAGGTAGTCGGCAAGCGCGGCGAACGCTGCATCGACTTCTGCTGCGGCCGTCCGGCGCGGTTCCTCGGTGAACACCTCGGCTGCACGCGCGGGGCCGCCTCTTCGCAGGGCGGAAGTGTAGTCGTCCAGTGTTTGGAGAATGGCGAATCGCCAGCACTCATCCAGGCCCTGGCCATCTGCCAGGAGTGTGTGGCAGACGGAGGCGTTCTGCGCGGCGGTGTGCCGCACGTCGACACTCGAATCGGGCGCGGTCTCGGGCGTGGCACGGGCAGCATCCAGCAATGCTGCAACCGAAAGCACCTCGCCCCTGAACGCCATGACTCTGCCTCCTCCGGGACGATTGTCCCAGACGCACCGACGGAAGTCTTGCCGCCGGACGCCAACCTGCGACTGGTTCACCGTTCGGCTCAGTGCGCCCCGCAGCGCCGCGCGACCAGCACAGCGAGGGTCCGCGCGACCGCCAACGTGTCCGCCAGCGACACCTTTTCGTCCGGGGCGTGCGCGTCGGTGAGCGCGCCGGGCCCGTACAGCACCGTCGGAACTCCGGCGGCGGTGTAGTGCCGCTGGTCGCTGCCGTACGGTGCCGCCACCAACTGCGGGCTTTCCCCGCGGACCGTCGCCACCGCGTCGGCGACCTCGCCGATCAGTGGGTGCCCGTCGTCGACCGATCCGGAGGCGAACTGACCGCCGGGCCACGTCACGCCCACCGGGTGCTCCCGCAGCCACGGATCGACGGCGCCCAGACCGGCCACCACCTGCTCGAACTCCGCCCGCGCGGCCGCCGGATCCTCCCCGATGCGCACCCCGTAGCGGCCGTCGGCGACCACCAGATCGGGCACCGTGCTCGCCCATTCACCCGCCCGCACCATGCCGATCGACAGCGCATAGGGCAGCGGGTTACCGCCGAAGCGGGCGTCCCCGCCGGCGTTGCGGCGCTCCTCCAGATCCCGCAACGCCCGGTGCACCCGCTCGAAGACCTCCAACGCGCTGACCCCGTCGAGCCGGTTGCTGCCGTGCGCCGCGCGGCCCGGCACCTCGAGCCGGAAGGTCAACGCCCCCGCCGACGCCACCACCAGGCGCCCGTCGGTGGGTTCGGTGATCACCGCTGCGCCGCCGCGATGCCCGCGCCGCAGCGTCGCGAACGCCCCCAAGCCGCCGTCCTCCTCCGACGCGACGCTGTGCACCGCCAGCGGGGCGGCCAACCGCACCCCCGAGGCGAGCACCGCCC
Source organism: Millisia brevis NBRC 105863 (assembly GCF_001552615.1). Taxonomy (GTDB): domain Bacteria; phylum Actinomycetota; class Actinomycetes; order Mycobacteriales; family Mycobacteriaceae; genus Millisia; species Millisia brevis. The sequence goes on along the minus strand of NZ_BCRN01000001.1, from coordinate 319,829 downwards.
GCGCCACCGCGACGTTGACCGCCAGCCCGGAGAGCATGTCCGCCGCCCCGCGCCCGTAGAGCAGATCCCCGCTGATCGTCGCGCCGGTCGGATCGACCGTCCACGCCTCCGGATCGCCGTTCGGGACGACGTCGACGTGCCCGACCAGGATCATCCCCGGCAAACCGGGTCCGGTCGCCGCCGCCAACCCGAGCAACTCGCTGCGGTCGGTCTCGTCGCCCGGGCCGCCCGGCGCCGCGCGCAGGGCCTCGACGTCCTCCGCCCACAGGTCGACGGTCAGCCCGGCCGCCCCGAGCCGATCGGCGAGATAGCGCTGCGCCGCCGACTCGCCGTCGCTCCCGGTCACCGGCCCGAACCGGACCAGCGCGGCCAGGTCGGCGACCAGAGCGTCCTCGTCCACCGCATCGACGATCCGTCGCATGGCGGCCTCGGAAGCCGCGTCGATCGACACCATCCCCTCACCCTAGGGTCGATCGGGTACGTCTACCCGCGCGTAGCGCGGGTGAGCGTGCCGAAACGCACGTACGGTCGGTGGGTGCGTGGATGGGCCTTTCTGCTCGGGGTGGTGGTGCTGGTCTCCGGCTGTGCGAACGGGTCGGTGGCCGAGCAGCCGGCGGCGGGGACGATCGAGGCGTCGGCGTACCGCAGCCGCGACGATGATGCGCGCGGCGGCCGCTTCCAGATCACCGTCACCAATGCCTCCGACGCGGCGATCACGCTGCAGACCGTGCAATTCCGATCGCCCGCATTCGCCGAGACCCCGCCCTCCGACCGGCCGCTGAGCATGGGCCCCGGTGCGCGCCTCGACGTTCCGGTCACCTTCGGCACTGCCGACTGCGCCGCCTCGGTCCAACCGATCGAGGCGGTGGTGGCCTATCTCGACGCCTCCGGCGCATCGGCTACCGAGACGGTGCCGCTTGCTCAGCCCTACGACATCATCGACCGCATCCACAACGAGGAATGCGCGGCGGAGCGGATCGCCGAACGGATCTCGATGACCCTCACCCTCGACGGGCCGGCGGACTCGACCGGAGGCGTGCCGACCACCGGCTTCCCGCAACGCCACGCGACGCTGACGATCGGGCGCGGCGACGCCGCGCAGACCGATCCCATCCGAGTCGACGAGGTGGCCGGATCGGTGGTCTGGAATGTCGTCTCCGATCCGGCGCAGCCATTGCCGGTGACAATGGAAGCCGACTCCGATCAGCTTCGGGTGCCCTTGTTGATCGGTCCGGCGACCTGCGCCGATCACGTCGTCGCGGATTCGAAGAAGCCATTCGTTTTCCCCGTGTGGATCGCCTTCGGCGACGGCGCACCGGAGTATGCGCGCATCCCGGTCGGCGATCCGACTCGAAGCGACCTCTCGGAATATCTGGGTAACATCTGTCACGGCAGCTGAGCGGCTGTTTCCCGGATCACCGAAACGACCTTGGGGCCGCTGCTTTCCGCGTGCATGTAACTCCGGCGTGCTACCGTCCGATTCCTCAATCGTGTCCGGAAAGATGCCAGAAGTTGACCATGCGGCGAGGGGTCGTCCTATGCCACCACAGCTCGTTTCCGTGATCGTCCCATTCCTGAATACGCGTGTGCCCATTGAGGAGCAGGTGCGCGCGCTGTTGGCGCAGGACTACGCCGGTCCGCGTGAATTGGTCTTTGCCGACAACGGATCGACCGATGGCACCGCCGAATACCTGCGCGACCTGCCGACACCCCCCGACGGCACCACGATCCGGGTGGTCGACGCGAGCGATCAACGCGGCGCGGCGCACGCCCGCAATGTCGGTGCCCTGCACAGCCGGGGGGACCTGCTGGTCTTCGTCGACGCCGACGATGTCGCGCATCCGACCTGGCTGTCCGGCATCGTCGCGGCCGCCGACAACTACGACGCGGTCGCCGGTGAACTCGAGGGGGAGAGCCTCAACTCCCCGGAGGTGCTCGCCTGGCGCCCGGTCACCACCATCCGCGAGTCGTTCGAACGAGCCCGCTTCCTGCCCTGCGCGCCGGGCGGCAACGTCGGGGTGCGCCGCGATGCCTTCTGCGCGATCGGCGGCTTCGACGAGAGCTACCGCATCGCCGGCGAGGAGCCCGACTTCGCGTGGCGGCTCCAGCTGGCCGGCTATACCCTCGGCTACACGCCGGAAGCGGTTGTCTCCTATCGTCTTCGGGATTCGCGACGGAAGCTGGTGCGGCGCCTGCACGCATTCGGGATCGCCGAGGCCCGCACCTACGCCGAGTTCCGCGACTACGGTCTGCCCGGCTGGACGCCGCTGGAGATCGCGATGGCCGCGCTCTACGTCATCACGCGCAATCCGCTTCTGCCGCAGGCGGTCACCAAGCTCGATCGCACCCGGTGGGCCTCGGAGGTCGCCTTCTTCGCCGGTCGGTTGCGCGGGACCGTCCGCCGCTGGCCGCCGCGCCCGGCGCCGCATCCGGAGTCGGTGCGCGGACGCCTGCGCGCCCAATACGGCTGCCCGGGCGCCGACGAGTCGGATCCGACGGAGCGCAGCGCCTGAGCGGCCGGCCGATCACCGCTGGCAGCCGGGACACCACCGGATCATGCGTTCGTCGTCGCCGGAATCCCCGCCGCCGAGCGTGCCGGTGCGGATGATCGTGCCGCAGCGCAGGCAGGGGCGGCGGGCCCGTTCGTAGACCCAGGTGGATCGCCCGCGCCGCCGGTCGCCGGTGGTGACCCGCACCGGTCGATCGCGGTTGGCCACCAGCAACCGGTGCGCCAGGTCGACCCAGGCGTCCGGGTCGCCCGCCCGACCCACCGGCGTCGCCGGGTGCACCCCGCGCAGAAAGCACAGTTCACACCGGTAGACGTTGCCGACGCCGGCCAGCAGGCGTTGGTCGAGCAGCGCCAACCCGATCGGACGGTCCGGGTCGCGTGCCAGATTGGCCGCCGCGACCCCGGCATCCCAGTCGGGGCCGAGCAGGTCGGGACCCAGCGGCCCGATCGCCTTCTCCTCGTCGGCTATCGGCACCACCTCGGTGATGCCGAGCGAAAAGCCCACGGCCTGCGCGCCGTCCACCCCCAGCACGATGCGCGCGGTATGCGCCGGCCGCCGCCACCGCGCCGGCGGCCGGTAGACCTCCCAGACCCCCTCCATCTTCAGATGGGTGTGGATGCTGTGCGCGCCGACGCGGATCAGCAGATGCTTGCCGCGTGAGAGTGCCGCGTCGACCCGGAGACCGGTCAGGTCGACGGTCGCATAGCGCGGCACCCGGATATCGCAGCCGGTCAGCACCTGCCCCTCCAGGGCGCCGCGCAGCCGGGCCGCCGTCTGGAAGACGGTGTCCCCCTCAGGCATTCGTGGCCGTGATCCCCGGGCTCACGGGTTGGCGCGCAGCAGTTCGGCCACGTCGCGCACCAGGTTCGCCGCGCCGCGGTCGTATCGCTGTCCGTTGACGAAGAACGCCGGCGTGCCGTTGGCGCCGCTGCGGATGCCGCCTTCGAAGTCGTCCTCGATCCGCTTGTACAGCGGGTTCGACTGATCGGCGATGCTGTGCTCGAAGTCGGATACCGACAATCCGGCCCGCCCGATGATCGCCTCGTAGAGGCTCGGGCCCAGCCGGTCCTGCTCGGCGAAGAGGGTGTCGTGGACGTTCCAGAAGTCGCCGTGCGTCCCGGCGTATTCGGCGGTCAGCGCGGCGGGCAGGGCCTGGGGGTGCATCTCGGTCAGCGGAAAGTTGCGGAAGACCAGCGCCACCCGATGGCCGTGGGCGGCGAGCATCTGCTCGAGCAGCGGCTCGGCCTGACCGCAGTAGGGGCATTGGTAGTCGCCGTATTCGACGATCACCAGCGCGGCGTCCTTCGCCCCGCGGATATGATCGTCCGGTCCGACGGGAGGGTGCAGGCTCATCTCTGACTCCTTCGGGAAATGGGAATGACGATCACGCCGACAGCGCGTCCAGGGCGTCGAGCACGCCGTCGACGCCGGGGTTGACCGCGGTGGGGGACAGGTAGCTCCAGGTGATCACCCCGTCCTTGTCGATGACGAACAGTGCGCGCTTGCTGAAGCCGTGCTCGGTGTCGTACGCGCCGTAGAGCCGCGAGACCGCACCCTTCGGCTCGAAGTCCGCCAGCAGGTCGAAGTGCAGGTTCAGGTGTTTGATGAACGCCTGGTGCGCCCAGACGCTGTCGACCGAGATGCCGACCACGACGGCATGGTGTTTGCGCAGCAGCGGAAGCGCCTGGTTGAACACCGCCAACTCGTCGCCGCAGACGGCGCTGAAGTCGGCCGGGTAGAACACCAGGACCGCCGGGTTGCCGCGCAGTTCGTGCAGGGAGAGGGTCTGATCGGGAGTCGCGTGAAGGGTGAAGTCGGGGGCGGTGGTTCCGGGAGCCAGCACCCCGGTTGCGATATCCGTGTCGGTCATGGATTCGATTCTGCACCGAAATTCGCGACGGAATCTGCTACGAACGAACCCATGAGCGACGATTCGTCGGATACCCCCTTTCACGACCTCGACAGCTACCTGGCGCTGCCGCGGGTCGGCGGGTTGGCGCTCTCGCCGGAAGGCACCCGCCTGGTCGCCGTGATCTCGGCGCTCGACGACGCCGGCACCGCCTACGTCTCGGCGCTCTGGGAGATCGACCCGGCGGGTATCGCCCCCGCGATCCGGCTGACCCGCGGGCCGAAGGGGGAGAGCGCGCCCGCCTTCACCGCCGCCGGGGATCTGCTGTTCATCGCCACCCGGGTGCGCGGCGATCAGGCTGCCGACAAGGCCAAGCCCGCGGTATGGCTGCTGCCGGCCGACGGCGGTGAGGCCCGCCTGGCCGCCGGCCGCCCCCACGGGATCGCCGCGTTCCTGCCCGCCCGGGACGCGTCGACGCTGCTGGTCACGGCGGCGACCCTGCCGTCCGCGGTCGACGAGGCGGACGAGCGGCGGCTGCGTGACCTGCGGTCCGAGGGCAAGGTCTCGGCGATCCTGCACAGCGGCTACCCGGTGCGCTACTGGGATCACGATCTGGGCCCCGACGCGCCGCGACTGTTTGTCGGGGAGGTGGGTGAGGCCCCGGCGACGCTGCGCGATCTCACCGGTGCGGTCGGCTCGGCGCTGCGGGAGGTCAGCCCGAGCATCGGCGCGGACGGCGCCCTGGTGGTCGTCGACCTGCAGGTCGCGGGCGCCCGCGGCGTCGTGCGCAGCGTCCTCGAGGTGATCGACACCGCCGACGGCTCCCGCGCCCGCATCCTCGACGACCCGGACGCCGACCTCTCTCACCCGCGGATCAGCCCCGACGGTAGGTCGGTCGCCTACCAGCGCGAGACCCTCTCGACCCCACAGAATGCGCCCCGAAGGCAGCTGTGGATCGCCGATATCGACGGCGGACGGCCGCGTCCGCTCGCACCGCAGTGGGATCGGTGGCCCGAGCAGACCGTGTGGCTGCCGGACGGATCGGGACTGCTGGTCGTGGCCCACGACGACGGGCGTGCGCCGATCTTCCGCATCCCGATCGACGGGGAAGCGCCCGAACGGGTGACCACCGATGCCGCCGCCTACTCCGACGTGCACGTGGCCCCGGACGGATCTGTGGCGTACGCGATCCGGGCGGCCTACGACGTGCCCCCGGAGGTGGTGCGCATCGACCTCGGCGACGGTGCGGTCACCGCCCTGCCGGGGCCGATCGGGCGCGCGGAACTGCCCGGCACCCTGCGCGAGGTCGAGACGACCACCGCCGACGGGGTGCGGGTGCGGTCCTGGCTGGCCGTGCCCGCCGATGCGTCCGCGCAGCGGCCCGCGCCCCTGGTGCTGTGGATACACGGCGGCCCGCTCGGCTCCTGGAATACCTGGTCGTGGCGGTGGTGCCCGTGGCTGCTGGTCGCCCGCGGCTACGCGGTGCTGCTACCGGACCCGGCCCTGTCCACCGGCTACGGCCAGGAGTTCGTCCAACGCGGCTGGGGCGCCTGGGGCGGTCCGCCGTTCACCGACCTGATGGCCGCCACCGACGCCGCGGAACTCGAGCCCGATATCGACGCCGACCGCACCGCCGCGATGGGCGGCTCCTTCGGCGGCTATATGGCCAATTGGGTGGCCGGGCACACCGATCGCTTCGACGCGATCGTCACCCACGCGAGCCTGTGGGCGCTCGACGCCTTCGGACCGACCACCGACTACGCCTTCTACTGGGCACGCGAGATGACCGACGGTATGGCGCTGGACAATTCACCGCACCGGCACGTGGCCGATATCCGCACCCCGATGTTGGTCATCCACGGGGACAAGGACTATCGCGTGCCGATCGGCGAGGGCCTGCGGCTGTGGTACGAACTGTTGTCCGCCTCCGGACTGCCCGCCGCCGACGACGGCACCACCGTGCACCGATTCCTGTACTACCCCAACGAGAACCACTGGGTGCTCACGCCGCGGCATGCCAAGCTCTGGTACCAGGTGGTGCTCGCCTTCCTCGGCGAGCACGTCCGGGGCCTGCCCGCGGACTACCCCGAGACCCTCGGCTGACCGGCGGCCTCGATCAGGGCGCCGAGCAGCAGGCGCAGCTCGCGCTCCCCGCCGTCGTCGTCCTCGGGATGGAACTGGACCCCGAGCACCCAACGGTTCGGATCCTCGACGCCCTCGACGACGCCGTCGAGCGCGCGGGCGGCCACGACCAGCCCGTCGCCGACCCGGTCGACCGCCTGATGGTGGCCCGACCGGACGACCAGGGTGCCGGGGCCGACGATGCCCGCCAGCCGGGTCCCCGCCACGACGGTGATCTTCTCGTCCAGGAAGAGCGGTTCGTCCGGGCCGCCGTGGTGCAGCGCGTAATCGGTGATGTCGGGGATGATCGACCCGCCGTAGGTCACATTGATCAACTGCGATCCCCGGCAGATCCCCAGGACCGGGTACCCGCCGTCGGCGTAGTCGGTGATCAGCGCGATCGAGGCGCGATCGACCGCCTCGTCCACACCGTAGGAGTTCGGCACCTCGCCGGACGGTCCGCCGTAGCAGGCCGCCGCGATATCCCCGCCGCCGAGCACGAACAGCGCGTCGGCGTCGACCGCCGCGGCCGCCAACTCCTCCGGCACGGAGGAGTCGACCAGGGTGTACGACGCCCCGGCGGCGGTGAGGCCTTCGAGGGCGGTGCGGGTGAAGCGCCGCACCAGCTCCGCGGTCGACTCGGTCAGGTCCGGATAGTTCAGCGAGCCCAGTACCGCGACGTGTGGTCGGCCGGGCGAACGGTCCAGCGCGCCGGGATCTTCCACCTCGGCTCGGGTCACAACGGGTGTCACCGACACGTTTTCAGTCCTCCAGTTGTAGCGGGATCGACCGTCCGGGTGGGACGATCACGTCCGATCCCCATCGGTCACATACTTTTCCGCGCGCTCGATCAGATCGACGAAGAGCGCGGTATCCGTCGGACTCGTCGCGTGCAGGTCCTCCGGATGCCACTGCACCGCCAGGACGGTGCCCGCGGTGTGCTCGAGTGCCTCGATGCAGCCGTCGGCCGCTCGGGCGGTGACCACCAGATCGCGGCCGACCGTGTCGATCGCCTGGTGGTGATACGACGACACCGGAACGGTCGGCGCACCGACGATCGCCGCGAGCCGGGAGCCCGCATCGACCGCGACATCGTGGACCGCGCCGCGGTGGACGACCGGTCCGGGCTCGAGGTGCTGGATCAGCGTGCCGCCGAGCGCGACGTTGAGCACCTGCATCCCCCGGCAGATCGCCAGCGTCGGGATGCCGAGCGTCAGCACCGCGTCGACCACCCCGAAGTCGAGGTCGTCGTCGTGGGTCATCGGCGGCTCGGACTCCGGCGCGGCAGACTGCCCGAAGCGGGCCGGGTCCATATCGCCGCCGCCCGGCATGACCACACCGCCGAAGCGGCCCAGCCGGGCGACCAGGTCGGCCGCCGGGTCGGCATCCGGCCCGTGCAGGGCGAGCGGCTCGCCGCCGGCCGCCCACACCGCCTCGGCGATTGCCTCGGCCATGATCGTGCCCGAGAAGCGCAGCACACCGACCTGCGGACTGCGCCTGCCCGGCACGGCGATCAGCGGCCGCATGCGTCCACCGTCGTGTCGCGCGGGCTCACCGGTCGACCTGCTCGGCGAAGGGGTAGTCGAGGGTCGGCAGCCACTTCTGCCAGACCTCGCGATGCCGCCCGTCGGCGATGATCGCGGCCATCGCGGCGTCGATCAGCGCGAAGGTCTCCGGCCGATCCTTCGCGACGCCGACCGCCCACGGGTTGTTGGTCTTGACCACGAAGGCCAGCTCGAAGTCGGGGTCGGAGTCGCCGAGCGGAACGAAGACCACGTCGTCGTCGACGACGCCGAAGACCTCGCCGGCCCGCAGCGCGGCCAACATGTCCTGGTAGACGTTGTCGGTCGCGAAGGTGACGACCTCGGCGTCGGGGAAGGTGCGCGCCAACCGCTCGTTCGCCGACCCCTCGATCGCCGCGATCCGCCGGCCCGCCAGATGCTCGGGCCCCGGCACCGCTTCACCGCGACGGGTCAGCAGACCCTCGTGGAAGACCCCGTAGGGCCGGGCGAAGTCGACCACCTCCAGCCGGGCCGGGATGACCCCCTGCCCGCACAGGACGGCGTCGACCTCGTGGTCGCGCACGGCCGGCAGCATCCGACCCCACGGCATGATCGCCCATTCCAGCCGCCGGCCGAGCTGCTGCGCGAGCAACTCGGCCACCGCCGGTTCGAAGCCGGTGCGGCTGCCGTCGGCGGCCGCGAGGTCGAACAGCGGCGGCGCATCGGTGTCGATGCAGGCCAACCGCAGGACCGGAGCGGCGTCGACCGCCCCGGTCCCGTCCGGGCGTCCCGAATCGGCGTCCGTCACGGCAGATCGTTCCAGTACATATCGCGCTCCCAGGTGGTGACCGCGCTGTTGAAGCGGGCCCATTCGTCGGTCTTGTAGTCGACCAGCAGGTCGGACAGCTCCGGCCCCAACGACTGCTGCAGGTAGTCGTCGGCGCTGAAGGCCGAGATCGCCTCGCCCAGGCTCAGCGGCAGCTTGTCGAAGATCTCCGGCGCGGTCGACAGGTACGACGAGCCGACGGTCGGGTCGCCCGGCGAGGTCTTCTTCTTCAGACCGTCGTCGATCGCGGCGATCATGACCGCGTGCGAGAGATAGGGGTTGACCGAGGCGTCGGGCAGCTTGTACTCGAGTCGGCCGTTCGCCGACAGCCGCACGGTGCAGGTCTTGTTGTCCAGACCCCAGTCGATCCGCGAGGGCGCGAACTGGCCGGCGTCCCAGTACCGCTTGTAGGAGTTGACCGTCGATCCCATGATCAGCATCGCGCCCGGCGTGTGCTCGAGCAGACCACCGAGGGCGTACTGGCCCTGTTCGGTCAGGTGCAGCTCCTCGCGGCCGGTCTCCCGCAGGACGTTCTCGCCGTCGGCGGTCCACAGGCTCCAGTTGTGGTGGCAGCCGTTGCCCATATAGCCGGTACCGGGCTTGGGCATGAAGCTGCACTCGATGCCGAGCTCGCGGGCGACCTGCTTGGCGATCTGCCGGTAGGTGACGAGCCGGTCGGCGGTCAGATCGGCGTGGTCGTACATCCAGTTGAGTTCGACCTGACCGGCGTCCTCGAAGTCACCCTCGATCATGTCCAGGCCCATCGCCCGCGCATAGGTGATCACTTTCTGGTAGATCACGCGGTACCGCTCGAGGTGTTCGATGTGGTACGCCGGGGACGAATCCGGGCGGAAGGTGGTCTCGAAGCCGGGGCCCTCCCAGGTCATCTCCGGTTCGGTGCCGGTCCGCAGCTCCAGGCCGGTGCGCTCGGTGAAGTCGGCGTGCATCCGCTTGAGCAGGCCGCGGCTGTCGGTCGCCAGGGCGCCCCCGGCGTTCTCCGGTCGGTGGTCGGGCTCGTAGAGGCGACAGAAGAAGCGCGCGATGCTGGTATCCCAGGGCAGCACCTGGAAGGTGTCCAGGTCCGGGACCGCGGTGTACTCGGCGGCCTCGGTGCCGCCGCCGAGCAGCCGGCCGTCGCGGGTGGTCTGCAGGTTGGCGATCGCCGTGCGGTGCTGGTTGACGCCGTTGGTCGCGATTCGCTCGAAGTGTCCGGCCGGGACCACCTTGCCGACGACGCGGCCGGTGATCGTTACCGCCTGGTAGTAGATGAACTCCACCCCCGCGGCGTCGATCTCGGCGCGGATGTCGGCGAGTGCATCCGACGACGCATTCTGCTCGCGGTGTTGGTCGAGGGCAGTGCTCATGGTGGGCCTTTCAGGAGACACGTTCAAGGAAACGTTCGCGCAGCTGACGTTGACGCGCTGGGGGCAGATTGACGGCGACGGTGCCGATGAGCAAGCCGGAACGCCGATATGTAATCAGCGCCCCGTCCGCGAGTCGGTCGACATCACCCTCTTCGAGGATCGCCTCATCCGCCAGCGCGGGTGACCCGAATGCCTGCAATCGCAGGTCGAGCAGGTCGCTCCAGAACGACGGAATCGGCGTGAAGGGGGTGTCGGGCGCGGGCTCGTCGGTGAGCTGCGCGACCAGGGTGGCGGCCGCCCGCTTGGCGGTATCGGTCGGCATCGACCAATGTTCGACGCGTCGCGGCACGTCGTCGACCAGCGGATTCGGGAAGCGGGCGACGTCGCCGACCGCGACGACCCGCTCGGTGCCCGCGACGGCGAGGTTGTTGTCGGTCAGGACCCCGTCGCCCAGGTCCAGACCGTTGCCGTCGAGCCACTCGGTATTGCAGCGCGACCCGACCGCCTCGACGACGAGGCCGGCGTCGAGGACGCGGCCGTCGGCGAGGATCACCCCGGTCACCGCCTCCGTACCGGCGTAACCGGCGACGCCGACCCCCATCGCGAAGGTGACCCCGGCCCGTTCGAGGTGCCGTCGGACGGCGCCGCCGAGCCGCGGTCCGAGCGCCCGGGCGAAGGGCACCTCGGCCGGGTCGACGACGGTGACCGCCAGACCGAGCGTGTGCAGTGACGCCGCGGTCTCGCAGCCGACGAATCCGGAGCCGATCACGACCACCGAGGGCCGCGACGCGATCGCCGCCCGCAGGCCGAGCGCGTCGTCGAGGGTGCGGATGACGTGCCGGCCGGCCGCGGGTCCGGGCAGGTCGAGGCGGCGCGCCCGCAGGCCGGTCGCGACGACGAGCCCGTCGTAGGACAGCGTCGCGCCGTCGTCGAGCCGCACGGTGCGGGCGCCGAGTTCCGCGCCCACCGCGGCGCTGCCGAGCAGGAACTCGACGTCCGCGACGGACGCCCGGCGGCGGAAGGCGAGCGTCGCGTGCAGCCGGTCGACATCGTCATCGCCCGGATCGGCCAGCACGTCCTTCGACAGCGGCGGCCGGTTGTAGGGCAGGTGGACCTCCTCGCCGATCACCCGGAGGGGACCGGTGTGACCGGCCGACCGCAACTGCTCGGCAGCGCGCAGGCCGCCGAGCGAGCCGCCGACGATCACCACGCCCGGATCGGACACGATCAGCCCTGGTCGATCAGGATGGCCTGGACCGGGCAGACGTCGGCGGCGTCCTCGACCTCGTCGAGGTAGGCGTCGTCGACGGACGTTTCGTACTCGAGGATGCCCTCGTCGTTCATGCGGAAGGCGACCGGCGCCGCGATGGCGCACTGGCCGTGGTCCTGGCATTTGTCGAGGTCAACGCTGATTTTCATGGTTCGACTCCTCAGGTGCTTGCGGCGGCGGACCGTTCGGGGGCTGACCGAGCGGGGCCGGACGATCGGGGGCCGGCCGATCGGGATGTCACGGGGTGGAGCGGGTGATGCGGTTCGATCAGGGAGCCGCGGTGAACGAGATCGGCAGCACGATCGGTCCGGTATTTCCGGAGTCGGCCAACCACTTCTCGCCGGGCAGCAGCTTCGGGTCGCGCAGGCGACGGGCGAGCAGGGGCAGCGCCTCGCTCATATCGCTGCGGGCGACGAAGTGGCCCAGGCAGTGGTGCACACCGCCGCCGAAGCCGTAGTGCGGTTTGCGTTCGGCGGTGATGTCGAACGCCGACTCGCCGAAGACGCGCGGATCGGTGCCCGCGGACTCGGTGAACAGGTGCAGCGTGGTGCCGGCCTCGATGGTCAGGCCCTGGTACTCGAAGGTCTCGACCGCCTCGCGGGTCACCCAGCGGACGGTGGGGTTGACCCGCATGACCTCCTCGACGGCCTTGCCGCCGAGTTCCGGCTGCTCGGCCAGCAGCGCCCACTGGTCGGGGTGGTGCAGGAAGGTCTGCATCGCCAGGCCGAGCTGATTGCGGGTGGTGTCGTAGCCGCCGAAGATCAGCAGCACGATCGCGTCCCGCAGTTCCTTCGCCGAGAGGCGATCGCCCTCGCGCTGCGCCTGCACCAGCACGCTCATGAAGTCGTCGCGCGGATGGTCGATCCGATCGGCGATCAGGTTGTCGGCGTAGGCGTAGAGCCGTTCGAGGGCCTGTTCGATCTGCGGCAGATCCTGTTGGAGCGTGATGCCCATCGCCAGGCCCAGGGTGGCGGATTCGCGGGCGACGATCTCCCACTCGTCCTCGGGCAGGCCCAGCATGATCGCGATGACGCGTGCGGCATAGGGCTCGGCGAATTCGGTGGTGAACTCGCACTCGCCGCGGTCGGCGAAGTTGTCGATCAGTTCGCCGGCGAGCGCCTGGAAGCGCGGGACCAGACTGCCGATGAGCTTGGGGGAGAAGGCCGGGTTCATCAGTCGGCGCAACCGATGGTGCTCCTCGCCCTCCTTGTTGAGCACCCAGCTGTGGAACCACTCGGCGAACGGGCCGGTGGTGACCCCGTTGTGTGCGGGCCACGCCACGCTGCCCTGGCGCAGTTTCGGATGCTTCATCAGCTTGGCGGCTTCGTCGTACCGCAGGACCGCCAGGCCGAACTCGGTGTGGGCGTACCAATTCTGTTCGCGGGCACGGTGAACCACGTCGGACGTGATCGAGAACGACGGGTCCGTGATCGCCAGGCGGGGCGCCTCGTCGGTTTCGGTGATGGTCAAGTCACCCTCCTCTGGGCCGTGGGGGATATTCATCTAAGGCTAGATGTTTAACGGGGATGCCGCAGCGCGAATGGGAAAATTGGTCGTCACCGGTGCCGGAGGGCTGGGGGTTCGCGGCTCAGGAGGGGGTGGCGGCGAGGGCGATCGTCCACCCGGTCCAGGCGGGAAGCTCGCCGACCGATCGCCAGCGCAGCCGATCCCGGGAGGGGTGGATCGCCAGCCGCTCGCCCGGCAGCCAGCGGGCGGTATTGGCGGCCACCACCGAGCGATCGGTGCCGACGATCACCGCATCGCCGGGCAGTCGCCGCATGATCGCGACCAGGGCGTGTTCGATGACGCCGGGAAGCATGTCGGCGCCCGCGACGCCGAGGAATCGGCCGTCGACGATCACCGGGACCACCGCCGTGATCACCAGGAAGTCGGCGCCCGCGTAGTCGACATAGGGGCCGAAGAGCGCCGGCGTGCGGTCCTGCTGCGCCCGGGAGAACCAGTCGGTGTCGAAGTAGTCGTAGAGCTCCGGGTCGCCCGGGGTCAGATTGAGTTTTAGGCGTCGAATGCCGGTCGCGCGGTGTTGAAACCACTGCAGGAAGCGGTCATTGTCGCGGACGACGCCCGCGCCCGCGGCGAAGCCGTGGCCGACCATCGTCGGGTCGTCGGCGAGTTGCCGGCGGATCATCGGTTCGAGGATGTCGAAGTCGGCGGCCGGTACGGCCGCCGAGGAAGCGGCGAGCAGGCCGGCCGCCTGCTCGGCGAGCGCGGTCAGCGGTGCGAGCCGCTGTTCGGCGTATCGATCGAGTTCGGCCACCACCGCCTCGAACACCTCGTCGCTCATTGAGGGTTCCCCTTCTCGCCGGCCTCGATCAGACGCAGATGGCCCGTGGTCAGACGCCGCAGGTTGGCGCGCACGTGGTGAGCCGCCGCCTGATGGGCGCCGTCCGCGTCCTCGGCGGCGATGCGCGCGGCGATCTCGTGGTGCTCGCGGCCGATCGCCTCGCGGTCCTGCGCACTCAGATGTGGCAGCCAGAGCATCCCGGCGGTCTCCGCCTGCAGGGCGACCTCGCGTCGCACCAGGCGCTCCGAGCGGGACGCGATCGCCACCTCGACGTGAAAGCGGGAGTCCGCCTTGACCCATCCGCCGCGGGAGGTCGCGGAATGGAGTTGGTCGACCAGCGTGTGGATGCGCCGCAGGCTGCGCGGGACCGCTCGTTCGGCGGCGAGGCGGGCGGCGGTCCCGGTGATCGCCAATTGTTCGTCGGCGATATCGCGCAGGCTCGACACCGAGGCGGCGAGCAGCCGGTCGAGGTCCGGCTTCTCGGGCGGCTCCGGCGGGCGTCGGACGAAGGTGCCGCCATTGCGCCCGCGCCGGGTCTCGACCAAGCCGCGCTCGCGCAGCGTCGAAATCGATTCCCGCAGAGTCATGATCGCCACGCCGAGCTGCCGCGCGAACTCCGCCTCCGGTGGGAGCTGCTCGCCGTCGGCGATCAGGCCCAGGTGGATCGCCTCGCTGAGGCGGGCGGCGATCTCCTCCGACCGGGCCGCGGTCGCCAGCGGTGCGATGAACGCGGCGGCGGACTCGATGGCGGGCTCCCTCTCCGGCTGGTGGTGGACAGCAAAGAGCATATGGCAGGTCGCCGGCCGAGCGCGGTTGCGGAGTAAATCGGGCAAAAGTCCCAACGCCGACATTTCGCGAAAGCCGTTCGGACCAGCGGCGATACGGATTTCTCTTATCTGTTGCCGGTAAACCTCTACCTATGTATGTTTTAGCGATCAGGACCTCAGATGGGGGTGTCACCCATGCAACACACCGACGACGATCATCTCGCTTCCCTGGGCTATACGTCGGAGTTTCGACGAGAAATGAGTCCCTGGGCGAACTTCTCGCTCGGCTTCACCTACCTGTCCCCCGTAGTGGGGATCTACACCGTCTTCGCCTTCGCGCTGGCGACCGCCGGACCGCCGATGATCTGGAGTCTGGTGATCGTCGGCATCGGGCAGCTGCTCGTCGCGCTGGTGTTCAGCGAGGTTGTCGCCCAATTCCCGGTCGCGGGAGGCGTCTACCCCTGGGCCAGACGACTGTGGGGTCGTCGATACGCCTGGATGACCGGCTGGATATACCTGATCGCGCTGCTCTGCACGATCGCCTCGGTCGCCTACGGATCCGGCGCCTTCGTCGCCGCCGCCCTCGGGTTCACACCGACGGTCATGACCGTCATCGGGTGTGCCCTCGGGCTGCTGCTCGTCGCGACGATCATCAACTTCATGGGCACCAAAGTGCTTGCCATCGCGGCGATTATCGGATTCAGCGCCGAGATCATCGGTGCCCTCGTGGTCGGCATCTGGCTGATCGTCGCCAACCGTCATCAGAGCTTCGGGGTGATCTTCGATTCCTTCGGAGCCCCGGCGACCGGCGGTAGCTATACCGTCGCCTTCCTCGCCGCCGCCCTGATCGGCATCTACCAGTACTACGGCTTCGAGGCCTGCGGCGACGTCGCCGAGGAGGTCCCCAACCCCGGTCGGCTGATCCCCAAGGCCATGCGTCGCACCATCTACATCGGCGGCGCCGCAGCGACATTCGTCTGCTTCGCGCTCATTCTGGCGGTGGTCGACATGGGTGCGGTCATCCGCGGCGAGGACACCGACCCGGTCACCACGATCCTCAACGAGAGCTTCGGCGAGACCGGCGCGCGCATCGTGCTGTGGATCGTGCTGATCTCCTTCCTGTCCTGCGCGATGTCGTTGCAGGCCGCCGCAAGTCGGCTCGCCTACTCCTACGGCCGCGACGGCATGATCGTGGGAAGCGATCTGCTCAAGCGCTTCTCGTCGAGCCGCGGTATCCCGCCGTATGCGCTGCTGCTCGCGGCGATCGTGCCCGCGCTGATCGTGATCGGGTCGATGGTCAGCACCAACGCGGTCACCAAGATCGTCAGCTTCGCCGCTCTCGGTATCTACCTCGGTTTCCAGATGGTCGTGCTCGCCGCCCTGCGCGCCCGCCTCAAGGGCTGGGTGCCGTCGGGCCAGTACACGCTCGGCCGGTGGGGTCTGGTGGTCAACATCGGCGCGCTCGTCTACGGCGTCCTGGCGATCATCAACATGATCTGGTCGAGCCGCACCCCCGGTACCCCCTGGTACGACGACTGGATCGTCGGGTTGACCGGCGTGATCGTCGTGGGCTCGGGTCTGCTCTACCTGTCGTTGCATCGCGGTGTGGTCAGCCGCGGCGACGCGCCCTACAACGACGCGATCCCGCGTCCGGCCGAAGCCGGGCAGAGCCTGGATACCGCCGGCGCCTGATCCATCCGCGCCCGTTCGACCGAAGGACCGCCCGGCCGGCAGGCTGCGCGGTCCTTCGGCCGTTCGGATCGTGCGGTCGCCGGGTTCGGCCGGTCAGACGATCCCGCGCAACCGATCCAGCGCGTCGTCGACGTCGGCGTCCGAGGTCGCGAAGCTGGTGACCAGCCGTATGCGGCCCGGCCCGAGGTCGTAGAAGTCCACCCCGGCCTTCGACCACCGCTGCCGGATCTCGTCCGGCATCGCGACAAAGGCGATATTCGCCTCCGGCTGCGGCTCGATGGTGAACCCGAGTGCCGCGACCCCTGCGGCGAGCCTGCGCATCGCGGCGTTGGCGTGCCGCGCCGAGTCGATCCAGCGATCCTCGGCCAGATAGGCCAGCAGCTGCGCCGAGGCGTACCGCATCTTCGAGGCGACCTGCCCGGCCCGCTTGAGCCGAAAGCGCAGCTCGTCGGCGACCCGGTCGTCGAAGGTGACGATCGCGTCGGTGCTCAGCACCCCGTTCTTGGTCGCCCCGAGGGTGAACGTGGTGACCCCGGCGACCGCCCGGGCCGGGGTGCACCCCAGCGCGGCGATCGCATTCGCCAGCCGCGCCCCGTCGAGGTGGACCCGCAGACCGCGCTCGGCGGCGAGCTCGACCAGCTCCGCGATCCGGTCGAGTGGATAGACCGCGCCGAGTTCGGTCGCCTGCGTCACCGACAGCACCGCCGGCTGCGACTCGTGCGGATCGTCCCAGCGCACACCGTCGAGGTGCGCGGCCACCGTCGTCGGGTCGAGTAGCGAACCGGCGCCCGGCAACCCGGTCACCTGGATACCGCCGCCGAACGCCGCGGTCGCCGCGGCCTCGCTGGTCAGGATGTGCCCGACCTCGTGACAGATCACCGCACCCCAGGGCGGGCACATCGCCGCCAAGCCCAACGCATTGGCCGCGGTACCGGTCAGCACCGGGAAGATCCGCGCCTCCCGCTCGAAGAGCTCCGAAACCCGTTGTTGCAGAGCGGCGGTGATGGCGTCCCCGCCGTAGGCCATCGCGGAGCCCGAATTGGCCTGCGCGATCGCCTCGAGCACATAGTCGGCGGTGGGGGCGGCATTGTCGCTGCGGAATTCGATCGGCCTCACCCGGCCAGCATCGCACCCGGGCCCCGGGTCGGCCAGAGTTCGACGCGGCCGTTCGTGGTCGGAAGCAGCGATTTCGATGCGTCCGCGCTCGATGTCGGCGAACCGAGTCGCACAATGAGCCGGTGGAAATCGCGCTGAGCCTCGTCGCCATCGCCGTGACGGTCATTGTGGTGGCCCGTCTCTGCGAGCCGATCGGCATCCCGGCCCCGCTGGGCATGCTGGCCGTGGGGGTGGCGATCGGCTACCTCCCCTTCACTCCCCAACAGGAGTTGACGCCCGAACTCGTGCTCTACGGGTTGCTGCCGCCGCTGCTCTACGCCGCCGCGCTGAACATGTCGCTGCGCGATTTGTCCCGATTGCGTGCTCCCATCGTGAGTTTGGCGGTCGGGCTGGTCCTGTTCACCGCGCTCGGGGTGGCGTTCGTGGCCTACGCCCTGCTCGACATCAGCTTCGCTCTGGCGTTCGCTCTCGGTGCGATCGTCGCTCCACCGGACGCGGTGGCCGCCACCGCGGTCGCCCGCCGGATCGGGCTGCCGCGCCGGATCACCACGATCCTCGAGGGCGAGTCGCTGCTCAACGACGCGACCGCGCTGGTCTCCCTGCGCACCGCGCTGGCGGCGGCGGGACTGGCGGTGCACGGCTTCGGAACCCATGACAGCCACGTCACCGGGCTGACCGTCGCCCGCGACTTCTCCGTCGCGGTGATCGGCGGCGTCGGCATCGGCATCGTGGTGTTCCTGCTGGTCGGGCTGCTGCGCCGGCGGCTGACCGAGTCGGCGGCCGATACCGCCCTGTCGTTCGCCACCCCGTTCATCGCCTACCTGCCCGCCGAACTGATCGGCGCCTCCGGCGTTCTCGCCGTCGTCACCACCGGACTGCTGCTGGGGCAGAAGTCCCAATTCCTGCAGTCGGCGGCGTCCCGGATGTCCGAGCGGATCAACTGGAGCAGCGTCACCTTCCTGCTGGAGAACACCGTCTTCCTGGTGATCGGCATGCAGATGCACCAGATCCTCAGTGCGGTCGGGGACAGCGGCCAATCCCTGGGCCGCACCCTGGTGATCGGCCTGATCATCCTGGGCGTCGTCATCGTGATGCGGCCGATGTGGATGATCCCGTTCACCCTGATCGGCGCGATGATGCGCGGCGACAACCGGGCCGAGGCACTGCGACGGTCGCTGGTCAGCTCCTGGGCGGGCATGCGCGGGGTGGTGACGCTGGCGGCGGCGCTGACCATCCCGGAGGACGCCCCGATGCGCGCCTCGCTGGTGCTGATCGCCCTGGTGGTGACGGTCGGAACGTTGGTCCTGCAGGGGCTGACGCTGCCCGCGGTCGCCCGCGCGCTCGACATCCGCGGCCCCGATCCGCGTGAGGATGCCCTCCAGGAGGCGACCGTCGTCCAGGCGGCGATGGGCGCGGGATTGCGCCGGCTGGAGAACGATCCGGACAGCGACCCGCAGACCCTGCGGGCGATCAAGGAGCAGGCGACCTCCCGCATCAACCAGATCTGGGAGCGGCTGGGTGGGATGCGCGACGTCGAGACGCCCAGCGAGGCCTACCGGCGGATGCGGCTCGAGATGATCGCGGCGGAGCGGGCGAAGGTGCTCGAGATCCGCGCCGAGGGAACGGTCGACGAACCGGTGCTCGCCGCGGTGCTCAACCAGATGGATGCCGAGGAGGCGTCCCTGCAGTGGGGTATCGAACACGCCGCGCGGACCTCCGAGGCGCCGCTGCGCACCCCGAGCCCCGCCGGCCCGGCCTGCGAGCATCTGCTCGAGGCGCAGGACGCGCATCCGATCCCCGATACCCCCGACGGTTGCCCGGAATGCCTTGCCGACGGCACCGATTGGGTGCATCTGCGGATGTGCCTGGAATGCGGGCATGTCGGCTGCTGCGACTCGTCGGTCGGCAAACACGCCGCCGCGCACTTCCACCGCTCCGGCCATCCGGTGATGTCCAGCATCGAGCCCGGGG
The DNA here is from genome assembly GCF_001552615.1 of Millisia brevis NBRC 105863. GTDB lineage: Bacteria > Actinomycetota > Actinomycetes > Mycobacteriales > Mycobacteriaceae > Millisia > Millisia brevis. The sequence continues at coordinate 300,539 of NZ_BCRN01000001.1, read as the reverse complement.
AGTCCTGGCGGTGGTGCTACGTCGACGACGCCCTCGGCTGAGTCGGAAAACCACCACGGCCGGCCGAGCGGGATGCTCGGCCGGCCGCGGTGGTGGCTGGGGTGACTCAGTGCATGACGTGACTCAGTGCATGACGACCATGCCGCCGTCGTCGGCGTAGTGCGACTCCTCCTTCTTGCGCGGCAGGAGCAGCGAGCAGACCAGGGTCACCGCGACGAGCGCCGCGCTGATGTAGATGGTGTGCGAGAACGCCTCGCCCATATCGTGCAGGGCCTCGGTGGCGAAGTTCGTCCCGTACGTGGCGGCCTGCGCGAGCAGGTCGGACGGCACGTCCTTGCCGGTGACGGTGTACTCCCCGATCCGCTGGGCCAGGTTGGCCAGCGGCGTGTAGTTGTTCGCGAGGATCGTGGTCATGACGGCCGCGCCGATCGAGGCGAAGATCTGCTGGTTGATGTTGATAATCGTCGAACCGCGGGCGACCTCGTGGCTCTGCAGGGTCCGCAGCGCGGAGGTCATCATCGGCATCATCGTGAAGCCCATGCCCAGACCGCAGAGGAACAGCGCCCCCGAGGTGTAGACGAACGATGTGGTGTCGCTGATCTGCGTGAGCATCAACATGCCCGCGAAGACCGACAGCAGACCGAAGGGGACGATCCGGCCGATCGGGAACTTCTCGATCAGCATGCCGGCGATCGGCATGGTGATCATCGCGCCGAGACCCTGCGGGGCCATCAGCAGACCGGCCTTGAGCGTCGAGGCCCCGTGCACGGTCTGGAAGTAGGTGGGCAGCAGGACGATCGTGCCGAAGAAGGCCATGAAGAAGAAGGCCATCGTGATGACGGTGACCGCCAGGGTGCGGTTCTTCAGCAGCCGCAGGTCGAGCAACGGGTGGGCGGGCTTGAAGGAGTAGATGGCGAAGGACGCGATCAGCACCACGCCGATCAGCATCGGCAGCCAGACGCTGGTCTTGCCGAATCCGACCGGCTCACCGGCGATCGAGCTGACACCGTAGAGCAAGGTCGCCAGACCGGGGGACAGCAGCAGCATGCCGATGAAGTCGAAGCTCTCGCCCTTGCGGGTGACGTCCTTGGGCAGTGCGAACCAGGCGTAGGTCAGGGCGATCACGCCGACCGGCACGTTGACCAGGAAGATCCAGTGCCAGCTCCAGTGCTCCAGGATGAAACCGCCGATGATCGGTCCGAGGATCGGGCCGAGCAGCATCGGGACACCGAGGACGGCCATCAGCCGGCCCATCCGCTTGGGGCCCGCGGCGCGGGTCAGGATCGTCATGCCCAGCGGCATGATCATGCCGCCGCCGAGGCCCTGGATGACGCGGAACGCGATCAGCTCACCGATCGTGTCCGCGCTGGCACACAACGCGGAGCCGAGCGTGAACAGCGTGATCGCGAGCATGTAGAGCCGCTTGGTGCCGAATCGGTCGGCGGCCCAACCGGTCAGCGGAATAACGGTGGCCAGGGCCAGGGTGTAGCCGGTGACGGTCCAGCCGACGGTCGAGAAACTCCCGACCTGCAGGTCCGCCTGCAGGGTGCGGAGGGCGACGTTGACGATGGTCATGTCGAGGATCGACATGATGGAGCCGACCACGACAACACCGGCGACGAGAAGGACCGCCGCATCGATCTTCTCGGGGTACTCCTGCTGTGCCGGCGTGACTTCGCCGGTGGATGAGGGAGTGGACATCTATTCAGTTCTCCTGAACCGAGAGCATGAGTGGGTGGAGCGCCGAGGCGAGTGCCAGGGCCTCATCGGTGGTGAGCTCGTCGAGGATCTTTCGAACGGCACGGGCCTTGGCGTCGCGCTGATCGAGTACCGCCGCGTGGCCCTCGTCGGTGAGGGCGACCAGTTTGACGCGACGGTCGGTGGGGGATTCCTCGCGACGGACCAGCCCGTCGACGACCAGCCGATCGACCAGACGTCCGGCGGCGGCCGGTGAGAGTCCCACCAGGGTGGCGACTTCGGAGACCGGGAGCGGTTCCGACTGACACCCCAGGCCCACCAGGGCGCGGGCGCGGGAGATGCTGAGTTCACCGTCCTGCAGAACTTGCAGGGACGTGGACTCCATCGACAGATGGATGCGCTTGAACACCGCGGTCATGGCCTCGAAGGCGGCGGTGTGCGGATCCGTACTCACGAGGGAAACGCTAACCCTCACGCAACTATTGTGCAATCGCAACAATTGCGACAAAGAGCGCAATACGGACGGCGTTCGGGGTGAAATGTCCTTCCTGTGTTCGCCATCACAGACCCGGGCTGTCCGGTTCGTCCGGTAGGTCACGGACAGACGTCCCTCTCGCGACGCGGTGCGACCGCAATTGGGCGAATTGACTGATGGAACCCGACCAAGCGACGCCGTTCGCCGAGTAGTTTTGCCCTCGGCTGTTCGTTTCGGCCCGGTTGCGATTCCAACCACCGGTACGGACAGCTCGACCGAAACGCACGAGTGGGCGCGCTCGGCGTGGTAAATCTGTGATCGGTATCACTGGGAGGTCGAATGAGAGCTCAACGTGCCGTCGCGATGTTCGCGGCGGTCGCTCTGAGTGGCGGTCTGCTGTCGGGATGTTCGAGCGATTCGGGAAAACCCACGCTGAACTGGTATATCAACCCCGACGGTGTCGACTCGCTCACCCAGATCGCAGAAAACTGTTCCACCGACGACTACAACATCGCTATTCAGTTGCTTCCATCGAGCGCCACCGACCAGCGCACCCAGCTGGCCCGACGGTTGGCCGCCAATGACAGTTCCACGGACCTGATGAGCCTCGACCCGGTCTTCGTGCCGGAGTTCGCCAACGCCGGTTGGCTCAAGGAGGTGCCCTCCGATATCGCCGACGCGATCACCGACGAAAACGGTGACTACCTGCGCGGCGCGGCCGACACGGTCGTCTGGAACAACGCGGTCTACGCGCTGCCGCAGTGGGCGAATACCCAGGTGCTCTGGTACCGCAAGTCGCTGGCCGAGGCCGCGGGCCTCGACACGACCGCGCCGGTGACCTGGGATCAGATCATCGACGCCGCCGCCGGTAACAACGGCACGGTCGGCATCCAGGGCAACAAGTACGAGGCCTACGTGGTGCTGATCAATGCGCTGATCCAGGGCGCCGGCGGCGACATCGTCAGCAATACCGAGGCCGGTCGCGATGCCTCGGTCGACATCGACTCCGACGCCGGTCGCCGCGCGGCGGAGATCATCCAGAAGCTCGCGCAGTCGGACGCCGCGCAGCCGGATCTGTCCGTCTCCAACGAGGGCACCGTGCTGCCCTATATGTTCGCCGCGTCCGGCGCCGGGACGTTCATGGTCAACTGGACCTTCGTCTATGGCAACTACAAGGCGCTCGTCGAGGCCGGCTCGCTGACGCAGGAGCAGTTCGACGATCTGGGCTGGGTGCGGTACCCGGAGACCGACGCAGGGACGGCCTCGAAGCCGCCGATCGGCGGAATCGACGTCGGCGTCGGCGCTTTCACCAAGTACCCCGATCAGGCGATGGCCGCCGCGGAATGCGTCACCAACAGCGAGGCCCAGACGCAACTCGCCGTCAACGAAGGTCTGATGCCCTCGACCACCTCGGCCTATCAGGCTCCGGAGTTGACCGAGGCCTACCCGGCCGACCTGCTCGAGCTGTTCCGCACCAGCGTCGACGAGGGCGGTCCCCGGCCGAAGAGCGCCTTCTACTCGATGATTTCCAGTGCCGTCCAGGCCCGTTGGCATCCGCCGAACTCGGTCAACCCGGACACCACGCCGCAGCGCTCCGCGGACTTCCTGCGGGACGTGCTCGAAGGAAGGGCTCTGCTGTGAACGCTGTAGCCACCCCCGAACGGCCGGCGCCCGCCGATCCGAAACCGGAGGTCAGTGACCGGACCCGGGCGGAAGGTCGGTTGGGGCGCAACCTGGTTCTGCCGGCGATCATCGTCATGTTGGTCGTCACGGCGTTCCCCATGCTGCGGGCGCTCTACCTGTCGTTGTTCGACTATTCACTGACCGATCCGGAGGGTCGGCGGTTCGTCGGGCTGACCAACTATGTGACGGCGCTGACCGATCCACTGTTCTGGCAGACCACCCTGGTGACGGTGATCTACATGGTGGTCACCGTGGCGATCGAGTTGGTGATCGGTTTCGTCTTCGCGATGGTCATGCACCGGGTGATCTTCGCCCGCGGCGTCATTCGTACCTCGATCCTGATCCCGTACGGCATCATCACCGTCGTCTCCGGCTTCGCCTGGCAGTTCGCGTTCAGCCAGAACAACGGCTTCATCAACCAGTGGTTGCCGGGCGTCAGCGATACCTTCAACTGGTTCGGCGAGACCGTGCCGGCGATGGTTGCGATCATGGTCTCCGAAATCTGGAAGACCACGCCGTTCATGTCGCTGCTGTTGTTGGCGGGTCTGGCGCAGGTATCCGAGGACATGGTCGAAGCGGCCAAGGTCGACGGCGCCACCTGGTGGCAACGGCTGACCAAGGTGATCCTGCCGAATATGCGTGCCGCGATCATGGTCGCGATCCTCTTCCGCGCGCTCGACGCCTACCGCATCTTCGACAACATCTTCGTGATGACCAACGGCGCGGTGGGGACCGAGTCGATCTCCTTCCTCACCTACAGACAGACGATCGAGCAATTCCAGTTGGGCATCGGATCGGCACTATCGGTCCTGTTGTTCCTGTCGGTGCTGCTGGTGGCCTGGCTGATCGTCAAGCTGTTCCGTGTCGACCTGGCTTCGGCCCGACAGGAGGGATGACGAGATGTCTCCTGATACGAAAGCCCTGTTGAATCGCGTCGGCATGATCGTCGGGGTGACGCTGATCCTGGTGTGGTGTCTGCTGCCGGTGGCGTGGATCATCTCGCTGTCGTTCAAGTCGCAGGCCGCGGTGACCTCCGGTAGCCCCGGCTTCTTCCCGAGCGCCGGCGGCGGTGCCGGGTGGCAGAACTACATCGACGCGTGGAACAACGAACAGTTCCGTCGAGCGATCTTCAACTCGATCGGCATCAGCCTGATCGCCACGCTGCTGTCGGTGATCCTGGCGACCCTGGCCGCCTATGCCATCGCCCGACTCGAGTTCCGCGGCAAGAAGCTGGTGTTGTCGGCGGCGCTGGCGGTGGCGATGTTCCCGGTGGTCTCGCTGGTCGGGCCGCTGTTCGATATGTGGCGAGCGATCGGCCTGTACGACACCTGGCCGGGCCTGATCATTCCGTACATGTCCTTCACGCTGCCCCTGGCGATCTGGACCCTGTCGGCGTTCTTCCGCGAGATACCCTGGGAGATGGAGCAGGCGGCCCAGGTGGATGGAGCCACCTCGTGGCAGGCCTTCCGCAAGGTGATCGTCCCGCTCGCCGCACCCGGAGTGTTCACCGCGGCGATCCTGACGTTCTTCTTCGCCTGGAACGACTTCGTCTTCGGCATCTCGCTGACCTCCACCGAGGCCGCGCGACCGATCCCGGCGTCGCTGTCGTTCTTCGTCGGTTCCGATCCGTTCAACCGTCCGGCGTCACTGCTGGCCGCCGGCGCGGTCATCTCGACGATCCCGATCATCATCATTGTTCTGCTGTTCCAGCGAAAGATCGTCGCCGGCTTGACCTCCGGCGCAGTTAAGGGGTGAGACCTCGTGGCCGCTATCTCGATGAGGAATATCTTCAAGCGATACGGGGACGGGTTCCCGGCTGTCAACGATGTCAGCATCGACGTCGCCGATGGTGAATTCATGATCCTGGTCGGTCCGTCCGGCTGCGGTAAGTCGACGCTGTTGCGGATGATCGTCGGCCTCGAGGACATCACCTCGGGCGACATGATCATCGGCGACCGCCGGGTGAACGATCTGGCTCCGCGCGATCGCAACCTCGCGATGGTCTTCCAGAACTACGCGCTGTACCCGCACCTGACCGTCTACGAGAACATCGCGTTCCCGCTGCGCCTGCAGGGCGTCGACAACGCGACGGTCGACAAGAAGGTGCGCGAGGCGTCCAAGACCCTCGAGCTCGACGAGCACCTCGACCGCAAGCCCGGCAACCTCTCCGGTGGCCAGCGTCAGCGCGTCGCGATGGGCCGCGCGATCGTCCGCGATGCCGACGCGTTCCTCTTCGACGAGCCGCTGTCGAACCTCGACGCCAAGCTGCGCGGTCAGATGCGCACCGAGATCGCCCGTCTGCAGAAGAAGATGGGCATGACCACCGTGTACGTCACCCACGACCAGACCGAGGCGATGACCCTCGGGCACCGGGTCGCGGTGCTCAAGCGCGGCGTCCTGCAGCAGCTCGCCACCCCGCGGGAGCTGTACGAGAACCCGGGCAACCTGTTCGTCGCCGGCTTCATCGGTTCGCCGCCGATGAACTTCCTGCCCGCCACCCTCTCGGGTGACAAGCTGGAGTTGCCCTTCGGCACGGTGACGATCCCGGCGGATCGGGCGGACAAGGTCGCCTCCTCCGGGTACGGCGGCGGGGTATTGATCGCCGGTGTGCGGCCCGAGCACTTCGAGGACGCCACCCTGGTCGACGCGTCGAAGCGCGACGGCGGTTCGACCTTCACCGCGAAGGTCGACCAGGTCGAGTGGTTGGGCAACGAGACCTACGCCTACATCCCGTTCACCGCGCCTCCGGAGGTGACCGATCAGCTCGATCAGCTCGCGCGCGATCTGGATGGCGACTCGATGCGTTCCCAGTTGGTGATCAATCTCGACGGCGCCAGTCGGGTGGCGGAGGGGGACGACGCGGAGCTCTGGGTCGACGCCGGACAGATCCACCTGTTCGACCCGGCCAGCGGGCGCAACCTCACCCTCGACGAGGCCAACGCCGGAACCGTCACCGGTTTGCAGGGTGACGCGGCCAAGGCCTGAGGTACCGTCGAAGCGGGGTCGGGAAACGTCGACGTTGGAGGACACCATGATTCGTAGGATTCTGTTGACGTCGGCGGCAGCGCTGGCGATCACCGCGGGTGCGGCCGGGGTCGCGTCGGCGCAGCCGGCGCCGATCCAGCTCCCGCCGCCGTTCCCGGCCTCGGACTGCTACCCCGGCCCGCCCGGAACGCTGCTGTGCTACCCGCACGCCGGCGGATTCTTCATCCTGGGCTCGACCAACGGCGTGCTGCCGCTCCCGCCGGGCTTCATCTGATCCACCCCACATCACCCACCGGGGACCGTGCCGATCGGCCGGACCCCGGTGGGTGAGGTGCTTTCCGGGGCCGGACGGCGGTCGGGTGTACACCGTCCTCGGCGATTCGAGTAGTGCACTACGCGTGATCGAACGGCCCCGCACCACGCACGCTGTCTGCACCGTGTTGCAACGCGCAGCCCGGCCGAGGAGGCGACGTGATGAAGTACCAGATCCGTTCGGGTGACACCCTCTACGGGCTCGCCGAACGCTTCTACGGCGACGGCCACCGCTTCCGCGCGATCTCCGCGATCAACGGCATCGTCGATCCGAACCGCATCACCGTCGGCCAGGAACTGCTGATCCCCTACGTCACCTACCGCCACCGCGTCCGCAAGGGCGACACCAAGCGCGGGCTGGCCCGCGCGTTCTACTCCGACCCCGGCATGAGCGAGATCTTCGAAATCCCGAGCGGCGTCGCCCAGCGGGACCTGCGGGTCGGTGAGTGGTTGCTCATTCCCGACCTGGTCAACGTCGCCGGTCACGTCGTCGTCACCGGGGAGACGCTGCCGATGCTCGCGCAGCGCTGGTACGGCCGGGCGACGATCTGGCCGATCATCTCGATCGCCAACCATCTCGACGACGGCGACCCCGATACCGGCACCGTGCTGATCGTGCCGCGGCTGAACCTGCGGCACGAGGTCGTCGCCGGCGACACCCTGTCGGAGCTGACCGAGTACGTCTACGGCACCGGAGGACAGGCCCGCACCCGCACCCTCGTCGATATGGTCGCCGGCGCGAATCTGATCTCCAACCCGCACCGCATCCCCATCGGCGACACGATCGACTTCCCGTCGCTCGAGTTCATCGACTGACCCGGGCCGTCCTCTCGTTGGGACATCGCCGGCATTGTCGACTACGGTTTTGGACAAGCTGGACGAAGGGGACAACGATGCGCAGGTTGGCACAGTTGGCAGTGGTGACCACTCTGGCCGCCGCGGTGGGGGCGGGTCTACCGGCGGTGGCGCAGGCGCAGCCGGATCTGCGGCCCTGCTCGCAGCACGGGCCGACCACGCAGCTCGGTTGCCTGGCGGCGCATATCGCTGCGCGCGCCGGTTCGTCCGATTTGGAGTGGTACCGCTTCTTCCTCGACTGATCCACCCTCGTGGACCGCACAATTCGCTGATCGGAAATCCTGTCTTCCGGTCCGGCCGGTGCTAGCTTCCCCTGATCGGCCGTGTGTTCGGCGACGAACCGCGAAGGGGGAGCACAGTGCGCAGATGGGTCATGCTCGCCGCCACCATGTTTCTGGTGGTGATCACGCTCGGGGCGTGCGGCAGTTCCAGTGACGCCACCGGCATCGACCGTATCCAACAGAACGGTGTGCTCCGGATCGGCACCGAGGGGACGTACGCGCCCTTCAGCTACCACGATCCGGCCACCAACGAATTGGTCGGCTACGACGTCGAAGTCGCCGAGGCGGTGGCCGAGCGGCTCGGCGTACAGCCGGTCTTCGTCGAAACACCGTGGGACTCGATCTTCGCCGCCCTCGGCGCCGACCGCTTCGACGTCGTCGCCAACCAGGTGACGATCACCCCGGAGCGGCAGGACCTCTACGACCTGTCCGAGCCGTACGCGATCGGCGAAGGTGTGATCGTCACCCGCGCCGACGACGACTCGATCACCTCGCTCGACGATCTCGCCGGCAAGACCACCGCCCAGTCGGCGACCAGCAACTGGGCGCAGGTCGCCCGCGATGCCGGCGCCAATGTCGAAGCGGTCGAAGGCTTCACCCAGGCGATCACCCTGCTCGGCCAGGGGCGCGTCGACGCGACCGTCAACGACAGCCTCTCGGTGTACGCCTACCTGGCGAGCACCGGCGATACGTCGGTCAAGATCGCCGCGCAGACCGGGGAGCAGAGCGAACAGGGCTTCGCCGCCAACAAGGACAGCGGCCTGATGGACGCGATCAACGGCGCGATCAACGACCTGAAGGCCGACGGCACCCTGGCGGCGATCTCGCAGAAGTACCTGGACGCCAACGTCGCCGGCGGTCCGACCGCGGAGGCGGCCGGGGGAACCGCGCCGAGCGCGTGGCGGCTGATCCTGGACAACCTGTGGCCGATGGCCAAGGCGACGATCACCGCGACGATCCCGCTGACGATCATCAGCTTCGTCATCGGCCTGGTGATTGCCCTCGGCGTCGCGCTGGCGAGGCTGTCGAACAACCGCGTCGTATCGGCGATCGCCCGCTTCTACGTCTCGGTGATCCGCGGAACCCCGCTGCTGGTGCAGTTGTTCATCATCTTCTACGCCTTCCCCGAGCTGAACATCACCATCGACCCGTTCCCGGCGGCGGTGATCGCGTTCAGCCTCAACGTGGGTGGCTATGCGGCGGAGGTGATCCGGGCGGCGATCCTGAGTGTGCCGAAGGGGCAATGGGAGGCCGCCGAGACGATCGGTTTCGGGTACGTCACCACGCTGCGGCGCATCATCCTGCCGCAGGCCGCGCGCACCGCCGTACCGCCGCTGTCGAATACGTTGATCTCGCTGGTGAAGGACACCTCGCTCGCGTCGACGATCCTGGTGACCGAACTGCTGCGCACCGCGCAGATCGCCGCAGCCCCGACCTTCGAATTCTTCGCGCTCTACGGCGCGGCGGCGGTCTACTACTTCATCGTCTGCCAAATCCTGTCCTTCGCGCAGACCCGCGTGGAAGGCCGACTCGATAGGTTCGTGGCGAAATGACCGACGAGAATCCCGGCACCGGATCCGATTCCGACATCCCCGACGTTCCGACGCCGGTCGAGTCGCCCCCGGTCACCGAGGGCGACCTGGTGGTCGTGCGCGACCTGACGAAGTCCTTCGGCGACAACCACGTCCTGCAGGGGATCGACTTCACCGTCCCCGCCGGCACGGTGACCGCGCTGCTGGGGCCCTCGGGGTCCGGCAAGACCACGATCCTGCGGGCGCTCAACGCCCTCGACCTCCCGGATGCGGGGGTGATCACCATCGGTGATGTCACCGTGGATTTTTCGCAGCCCGTGCCCAAGGACACGCTGCGCCGCTACCGCGCGCAGAGCGGCATGGTCTTCCAGTCGCACAACCTGTTTCCACACAAGACGGTGCTGCAGAACATCATCGAGGGCCCGGTCTACGGGCAGCACAAGCCGCGCGAGCAGGCGATCGTGCGGGCGAAGGAATTGCTCGAGAGCGTCGGGCTGTCCGAGAAGGCCGACCAGTACCCGTATCAGCTGTCCGGTGGGCAGCAGCAGCGCGTGGGAATCGCGCGGGCGCTGGCGCTCGAACCGCTGCTGATCCTGCTGGACGAGCCGACCTCGGCGCTCGACCCGGAACTGGTGGGCGAGGTGCTGGCGGTGCTGCGGGACCTCGCGACCGCCGGGTGGACGATGGTGATCGTCACCCACGAGATCCGGTTCGCTCGGCAGGTGGCCAACCAGGTCGTCTTCGCCGATGGTGGTGTCGTGCTCGAGAAGGGGCCGCCCGAGCAGGTGATCGGCGACCCACAGCACGACCGCGCCCGCCAGTTCTTCCGACGGTTGCTCGAGCCGCTGTAGCAACCCGGCGGTAAGCGGGCGGTCAGCGGATTGTCAGCACGCCGCGCTCTGATACGGACAAACCTACGAAAGGTGGTTTGCCGTGTACGAATCGAGTACGTCATATCCACCCGGGATCGCCCTGCTCGGCGTGGTCTACCTGCTGTTCGCCGTGGTCGTTCCCGCTGTGGGCCTGATGGTGCGGGGCCGTGAGCCGGATCGGGTGACCGGCCCGCTGCTCGGCCCGTTCGAGGTGGCCCTGCTGCGCTCGAACGCCCGCGCGATCGTGGTCGCCCTGGCGATCCTGCGCAGCGGCGGGCTGATCGTCCCCGACGGCCGGTCGTTTCGCGTCACCTCCGCCGATCGGACCGGTCCCGGCTTGTTCGACCTGCCGGTCGAGGTCTCCCGGGCGATCCTGCGGACGGTTGCCGGCTCGCCCGGTATCCGCCCGAGGGACGTGGCCCGGGAGTTGGCGCCGACGCTTGCGCACCACCGGGAAGGCCTAGCCGAACGAGGATATCTGCGGTCGGCGCGACCCGGACCGCTGCGCGTCTTCCTACTGCTGGTGCTCAACGGCGCATTGGTGGTGATCGCCCGGGCCATCGTGCTGGTGGGACCCACCACCGGGTTCGAGATCTTCGTGGTGATGGGACTGATCCTGGCCTGCTTCGGCATCACCTACAGCGCCTTCTCCTCCGTGACCAACGGCCCGAGTCGGCTGACGCGAGTCGGGCGGGCCGCTCTCGACCGCATCGTCCGGGACCACGAATACCTCCAGCCGAGCCGGCGGCCGTCCTGGACGGCATACGGCAGTTCCGCGGCGGCGATGGCAGTCGCCTTGTTCGGGGCGATGGCGGCGGCGGATCTCTACCCGGAGATGATCGATTGGGAGAACGAATTGCGTGTGGTGGCAGCGCCTTCCGGCGACGGCGGTGGCGCCGTGGTGGGCGGCGACCTGTCGTGGGACGGCGACTCGGACAGCTGCGGCGCGGCGAGCTGCGGCGGCAGTGGCGGTGGCGGCGGTGGTGGTGACGGCGGCGGAGGGGGCGATGGTGGCGGTGGCGGTGGTTGCGGCGGTGGTGGTGGCTGCGGTGGGTGAGTAGGCCGGCAATGAGCAGCCCCGCCCCCGGGCCGGACGCGGCGGGCACCTGGCCGGGTTCTCTTCGTCCTTTAGGGTATTCACGTCATCGAACCGGACGATATTCCGAAAGCTGACATTCGACTGGAGTCCCGGAATAGGCTGCTAGGCGTTCGCACATCGTGGCGACCCCGCCGCAGGTGCGAGAACGGGGGCAGCGATGAGCGAGACAACCCGATCGGATACCCCGCAGGCCGGCCGATGGTCGATCATCGGCCCCGGCCTGATCGTCGCCGCGACCGGTGTCGGTGCGATCGATCTGGTGGCCACCCTCATCGCGGGCAGCCGGTACGCGTACGGGCTGTTCTGGTGCGTGGTCATCGGCTGCATCATGAAAGTTGTTTTGGTGGAAGGGGCGGGGCGCTTCACACTCGCCAGCGGCAAGTCGATCTTCGAGGGATGGTCGAGCCTCGGGAGATGGACCCACATCTATTTCATTCCCTACATCATCATCTGGGGATTCGTCTACGGCGCCGCCGCGATGGCCGGCACCGGACTACCGCTGCATTCGCTCTTTCCGTTCCTGCCGGTCGCCGCCTGGGGCATCATGTCCGGCATCATCGGACTCGCCCTGGTGTGGATGGGCAAATACGGTGCCTTCGAGAAGATTTGTGCCTTCTTCGTCGGCGTCATGTTCGTGACGATGGTCGGCGCGGCGATCCTGACCGTCCCCAACCTGCTCGAGATCGGCCGTGGCCTGCGGCCGTGGGTGCCCGAAGGCGGCACGGTCTACGTCCTCGCCTTGGCCGGCGGAGTCGGCGGCACGATCACACTGGCCGCCTACGGCTACTGGATCACCGAAAAAGGCTGGACCACTCCCGCATTCATGAGGTCGATGCGGATCGACAATGCGGTGGCCTATATCGTCACCGGAGTCTTCGTAGCCGCGACGCTGATCGTCGGCGCCGAGTTGTTGTACTCCGCGCAGATCGCCGTATCCACCGGGGACCGCGGACTGCTCGATCTGTCGGAGGTCCTGCAGGATCGCTACGGGGGTTGGGCCGGAACGGTTTTCCTGGTCGGCTTCTGGGCGGCGGCGATGTCCTCGCTCATCGGGGTGTGGAACGGTGTTTCCCTGATGTTCGCGGATGCGATCGGAACGCTGCGGAAGATGCCCAAGGATGCCCCGCAGCGCAGGGCCGGCGGCCTGTACTACCGCGGATACATCCTGTGGCTGACGTTCCCGCCGATGATCATGTTGTTCCTCGGTCAACCGGTGTGGCTGATCCTCGCCTACGGTGTGCTCGGATCGTTCTTCATGCCGTTCCTGTCGGTTACCCTGCTGTGGTTGCTCAATACCGATCGGGTGCCGCGCGAATGGCGCAACGGGTGGCTGACGAACACGCTGCTGGTGCTGTGCGCCGCCGCCTTTGCCTGGTTGGCGATCACCGAACTGACCCGGGCTATCACCAACGCCTTCGGATAGGCACCGGCGCGCCGAAGATCACGCAGCGCGAACTCCCGATCAGTTGAAAACTGTTCTTCGGCAGGCGATATCGACCCGTTCAGCCGCGCAGGGTGGCGTCCAACCAACCGAACATGCGCTGGTCGGTCAGCAGTCGGGCCAGCGGTTGGCAGTGGAAGTTCGCGCCCTCGGCGGCGGTGAACTCCACCAACTCGGCGGGCCCGCCGACCCGGTCCGCCAGGTCCTTGGACTGGCCCGGCCAGAACTGCTCGTCCTGCGGATCCGCGATCCACAGCGGGGTGGTGATCCGGGCGGCGTCATCGTCGGTCAGCGTGTACCGGTGCACCTCGGTGAGCGTGTCGAAGTAGCTGTCCTGCCGATAGGGGCGGGCCCGGAAACGCCAGGTGCGCGCGGTGGCCGGGGAGAGCTTCATCCCCAACCCCATATCCCGGTCGAAGGCTTCCTTCTTGCCGGCCCGGAAGAGCTTCGCCAGGCTGCTCGGAATGTTCGCCGTCCAGGAGGCGGCGATATCGGTCACGCCCGGGTCGGCGATCGCCGCGGCGAAGCGATGCTCGTGGGCGAGGGCCCGGGAGATCCAGAAACCGCCCTGGCTGAGACCGTAGAGCGCCAACCGATCGGCATCGACGTCGTCGCGTCGAAGCACCCAATCGACGACGGGGGTCAGCACCGCTTCCCAGTCGGGACGAAACCCGACACCGCGTTCGAAGAGCATCGACTGCTGACCGGGACCGTCGAAGATCAGAACGTTGTAGCCGCGGGCCAACGCTGCGGCACCACCGGAGCCGAGCATCCCGCTGATCGCGCCGTCGCTGCCGTTGACCATCACCAGTGTCGGCCGCACGGCGGAGTCGGGGGTGGGCCGGAAGAAGTAGCCGGGCAAGGTATCCCCCTCGTAGGGGATGGCAACCTGCTCGACGATGCGATCGGTGGTGTCGATATACCGCTCCCAACTCGAGCGGTGCAGCCGAAACGTCGGCACCAGCAGTTCGTCGGACTTCAGGCCGCTCACCGAGTTGACGGCCACGGCGAAGTAGGTCGCCGCCCGCAGGTAGGCCTGCGAGGCGGAGAGGGTGTTGCCTGCTTCCGCCTCGGCATCGGCCAGGGCGCGCAGTCGGCTGCCGGTGTCGTGCCACGCCTGAAACCAGTGCTCGTGATCGGCGTTGGCGACGCCGTCGATCGTCGCGAGGACCTCCCCGACGTCGGCGCCGCCGTAGGGCACGTCGCCGAGGACGCCGCGCACCGAGTAGTCGAAGTCCGCGCCGGCATAGAAACCGGCGCTGAAGGCGCGGTGCGGGCGTGGCGAGAAGAGCGGTAATTCGGGCATGGGGGTACTCCGTTCGTGGTGACGAGCATCGGCCGTGGGGAAACCGGCCGCGAGGGGACGCCGCGGGTCGAGAAGGTTCCGGCGGGTCGGATCAGGGGGTAGGGAAGGGCACGAGGCTGTTGCCGGGACCCACCAGCGCGCAGTTGCCGGTCGGCGGTGCGGCGCCGAAGCGGTCGGCGAAGAATGCGGACGTCTGCCCCTGGAAGGGAATGAACGCCTCCGCGTGTGACAGTCGGTCGAATTGCGCGTAGGTGACCGGGACACCGCGATCGCAGTAATCCCTCGCGAGCCCTTCGACATCGGCGGTGACCATGACGCCGTCACCGATTCCGTCGACGTCCCCGACGGCCAGCAGCATCGGTACTCGCGGTGTGCCGGTCGAGCCCATGATGTTGTCGTTGATTGCCGCCACGACGCTCGGCACCTCCAACAGCGAGGTATACGGCGGGGCGACCATCTCGCTGTCGGTCAGACCGGGGAACTTCGAGGCAAAGTTGTTGATGCACAACCCGGCGACCTCGTAGGTGATCCGGACTCCGGTGGGGGACAGGAACGCCGCGGTGTCGAGGCCGTAGGCGCGCTGGTACGCGACGATCAGGGCCGGTATCACGCCCGCCCAACTCTGCGACCCGCTGACATAGGGCAGGTTGTGGGCCAGGTGGACGGGCAGTCCGCCGGCCGCGGCACCGACGATGTTCAGCTCCGGGGCGTAGGTGGGGGCGACTTCCGCGCCCCACTGCGTGGGCACCGATCCGCCCGAGTAACCGGCCATTCCCACCGGCGTCGACGCGGGCAGCCCCAATAGGGCCTCGGCGGCACGGATACCGTCGAGGGCGGCATAGCCCGACTGCCGCCCGATCGTCCACTGCTGCCCTGCACCCTCGTAGTTCGGGACGACGACGGTATAGCCGGCGGCGAGGTAGCCGGTGATCACGGCCTGTTCGAAGGTGCCGGTCTGGCTGTGACCGCCGGTACCGGTGAGGGTATACGACGGGTCGCATTCGGAACCGAGTGCGTCGTAGGCCATGTGGTAGGAGATCAGCTTCGTCGGCCCGGCCGCCGGCGGCAGCAGGACGGTGGCCACCGTGGTGGTGGGCAGACCTCGCTGATCGGTGGTCCGGTAGAGCACCTGGGTGCTGCGAATCGGTGCGGTCAGGTTGTTGTAGCCGTAGGGCACCGGGCGGGTCCGCAGCACCGTTCCCGCGGCGACACCCTCGAGGGATTCGGCATAGCTGTAGAACGGGTCGGTCGACGGCGTCGGCAGGGTCGGAGCGGAGGGTTGGGAGGCCGCGGGAGGGGCCGCGGTGACCGAACCGGCCCACAGCAGGGATATCGCCGCCATCGCGCAGACCGCGCGACGCCACCGGCGGTCGTTGTACCGCACCGCGAACGCACCGAACATGGCTCTCGAACCTCACTCGGACACAGCCACTCCCGGAGAGTGACGGTATCCATCATCGGATGAAAATGGTGTCGCCGCCCGGGAGGGATGCACCCGGTCGGCGCGACGCATCAGGAAATGATGTGGTGCGGAACAAGATTACCGATGGGCAGCGGCGGAAGGAGGCGAACGCCGACCATGAGGGTCTCGCAGATCGGTGCGGTCGGCCCGGCGGTGGTGCAGACGTAGTTCGACAGCTTGTCCCAGTTGTCGCAGTAGCCCTCGAAGCAGTAGGTCAGACCATCGGACGAAGCGGTCCACGGCGGCCCGCTCGGCTTCGGGATGTCGACGTGATCGGCGGCGGCGGTGCCCGCGGTACCCAGGACGCCGGCGACGGTCAGGGCGACGATCGACGCGGCGCGCATCATCGTCTTGTTCATCCGGGACTCCGTTTCTCCCAAGCGACGTACGGTGTCCGCGAGACGAAACCGACGTACGGTCCGAAAACCGCCCGAATCCATCACCATCATCGGCAGATTCGAACAGTTTCGAACCTGGTCTCGCGAATCATTTTCTGCTGCACCCTTATTCTTGTCGCTTGCGAACGGCTGAACATCCGTGTCGAGACGTAGGATTTGCTGCCAACGATCACCGTGGGCCGTGCGACGGAGTCGGCCGTCACCTATTCTTCGGACATGCACGCGTCGGTTTCGGGTAGCCGACGAGCAGTAACGGCGGAGTTGGCGGCGGCCCTGCGGCTCGCCATCGATCGGGCCGGTCCACGCACGTTGGTGATCACCGCCGGGCCGGGCAGCGGAAAGACGCACACCATCGATCGTTTGGTGGGCGACCTCGATATCGCCACGCGGCGGGTGACCGCGGACGAGTTGTCGTGGCGCCAGCCCTATGCGGTGATCGCGACCCTGCTCGATATCCCGATTCCCGTGCCGATTCCCGCGGGCTTTGCCGTCGAACTGGAAGCCGCTGTCGATTCCCTGTGCGCGAGCGAGCCTCAACTGTTGGTGATCGATGACGTCCACCACGCCGACTCCGGCAGCCTCGAAGTTCTCGGGGCGCTCGCTGCGGCCACCGACGACCTGCCCCTGGTGATCCTGCTGGCCCGCAGACACCTGCCCACCCGGGAGATGCTCAACCGGTTGATCGCCCGCCGGTCGGTGCGGGAATGGCAGTTGCCCGTCATGGACGACGCCGACCTCGAGGTACTTGTCGACGAGGTGGTGGGTGCCCGGCCCGACGGGCGCCTGATCGATCGGTTGAGGCGGTCCGGCGGAAACCCGATGCACGCGCTCGCCCTGCTCGACGATCTTCGGGCCCGCGGAGAGTTGACCACTCGGGCGGACGGCGACGCCGATGGCCTCGGCGCCCGGGTCACGATCGCATCGGTGGGCGAGGCGGAGCCATCGACAAGCCTGCATGCGGTGATCCGCGAGCAACTCGCGCTCCTCGACGACCGATCGCGGGCGCTGGTGCACACGCTCGCCGTCTGGGGCGGCCCGGCGACCCTCGACGAGATCGCCGCATTGGACGGTACCTCGGCCTCCGCTTTGGTCGGCGTCGCGCAGACGACCGTCGACGCCGGCGTCGTCGCCGTTTCCTCCGGCGGCACAATGACCTTCACCCACGACGTCTACGCCGATGTCGCCTACGACGGACTCGCCCCCGCCCTGCGGTCCGTGCTGCACACCGCGATCGCCCGACATCACGACGCCGCGGGCAACCGCCAACTGGTGGCCCACCACGTGCTGGCGGCCGGCTCGGACAATGCCGCCGCGGTCAGCGCGATCACCCGCGCCCACCACGAGTTGGCGCACGTACCCGCGGTGGCCGTCGACCTCCTCGACGCGGCCGCACATCAGCGGTCGATCGTCGAATCCCCGATCCGAACCCTGGAACTCGACCTGGCCACCGCGCTGGCGCGTTCCGGTCAGTTCGATCGATCCGCCGAGGTCGCCGAGCAGGGCCTCGCGAAGGCCGGGGACCTGGCGACGATCGCGCAGCTCTATCGCATCCTGCTGTTCACCCTGATCGCGCAGGGCAAATCCACGCGCGTGCTCGAGCTGACGGCCGCGACACTGCGGATGCCGGTCGATGCCACCACCCGCGCCGCCCTGGTCGGCATCCAGCGGTACGTCGGCATCCTCGGTGGAGCGGGACCGGTACCGACGACCCCCCATACCTACCCGGCGCCGGGGACGGTCGCCGACCTGGTCACCGAGGGGTTGCGTCGATTCCTCGCCGGTGACGGAGAGGGTGGTCTGGAACTGACCCTCGAGGCGTCCCGGCGGGAGGGGGCGACCGAACGGCAGGACAGCGCACCGGAACTGAGCACCTCGGCGGATCTCTGGCCGCCGTTCATCGAGCACTACGTGCACGGGCCCGCCGCCGCCGATGCGCTGCTCGACCATGCGATCCGGTTGCGCACCGATCGTGGCGCCGCGTGGATGACCGCGTATCACGACTTCACTCGCGGCGGCATCGCTCTGGGCCGCGGCCGGCTCGACGACGCCGCCGCCTCGCTCGACGTCGGTCTCGAACGAGCGGCGGCCGCGGGGATGGGCTGGACGTCGTTGGCGCAGGGAGCGCGGGCGATGGTCGATATCCTGCGTGGCGAATTCTCGGCGGCCGCCACCCGGTTGGATACCTTCGCGGCTTCCGGATTGCCCAATCAATTCGGCCTGCCGGTGCCCGAACAGGCACAGATGTTGCTGCTGGAAGCGCAGCGCAAGCTGCGGCCGGCCGTGGCGGTCGCCGGGCGATGTTGGTCCGCCGCGGTCGAGATGGGCCTCTACGGCTGGCTGCCATCGTTGGCCGTCGATTGCGCGCGCATCGCGCAGCGGGCGGACGATCGGGCGCTGCTGGAGCGCGTCGTGGCCGGGCTTGCCGACATCCCCGAGCCGGTGCCGCCGGCGCGGGTCGGGCCGATCGCCCTTGCCGGTGCGCTCGCAACGGGAGATACCGCGGCCGTGATCTCCGCCGCTGTCGCCTGCGCCCGCGCGGCGCACGACCTGGGCGACGCGATCGTCGAGGTTCAGGGCTGGGAGGAGGCCGCCTGCGCAGCGGCCGGCACCGGTGACAAGGCCGCAGCCAGGGAATACGCGCGACACGCGCTGCTGCTCACCGCACAGATGGACGCCCCGACGCTGTCGGCTCGCGTCACCTCCCGGTTGCGCGCCCTCGGCCTGCGGCTCGACGCCCGGTCGGCGCGGGAACGACCGCGCAGCGGATGGAACAGTCTGACCCGCACCGAGGTCACCGTCGCCGAGTTGGTCGCCTCCGGGCTCAACGGCGCCGAGATCGCCCAGCGTCTCTACATCTCGCAGCGGACGGTACAAACCCACGTCTCGAACGCCCTGACCAAACTCGACCTGCGCACGCGCGTCGAGCTCGCCGCGCTCGCGGTGGCGCGCAAACACGCGGACGCGAGTCCCGTTGTGCCGGGGACACAATCGGCCACCTTCTGACCCACCGGCGCCGCGGTGGCAGGGGTGGCTGCGGCTCCCCCAACGGTGCGGCAGCGGTCGCGGGTGGGTGCTCGAGCGGTCCCCATGGGGCGTTGCGGCAATCGGGACTCTTGGGTCAACTCGGGTGTTAGCCTCTGGCCCGTCAGTGCACCGAACGGACGACAATTCCCGTCGTCTCGGCGGGGCGACTCTCGGATAGTTAGGACGTTCATGAACCGATTCACCCTGGCACGCAGGGCTTTTGCGGCGGTTGCGGCGGCAGGAATTCTCGCGTCGGCAGCATGCGGGAACAGCACCAACGATGCGATCACGGAGGCCACCGAGTCGGCCGCCGCCCTCGCGTCGTCGGCCATGGAATCCGCCCAGTCGGCGGCTTCGGAGGCCCAGCAGTCCGCCGCAGCGGCGGCAACGGAAGCAGCGGATGCGGCCCAGTCCGCAGCCTCGGGCGCGTCGGAGGCGGCCGAGTCTGCGATCTCGGGTGACACCGTCGAGGTGACCCTGGCCGACGGCAGCACCGCGGCGATCAGCACCGCCGCCTCGCAGTTGTACGAACAGAACGGCGGCGCGACCGGCGCCCTCGGCACGGTCGAGGGGCCGACCGAGCCGGTCGGCGACGGCTCGGTCACCCCGTTCTCGGGCGGCTCGATCTACACCTCGTCGTTCGGCACCTTCAGCGTGCAGGGCGACCTCGAGCGGATCTACCGGGAGAACGGTGGCCCGACCGGCGCGCTCGGCTTCCCGATCGCCGGCGAGACCACCCTGCCCGACTGTTGGCAGGCGACCTTCCAGAACGGTGCTATCACCTGGACCGGCACCGAGGGCAACTACGTCCCCAACGTCATCACCAACTGACCGGCATCACCAACCGGCGGTCGTCCTCGGGATGCGGTGGGTACCGCATCCCGAGGCCCGGAGGCATCGACAGCCGGAGTCGATATGGTCATACTTATGACCATGGACACGGTATTGTCGCTGGCCGCGGTGAAGGCGCGGCTGTCGGAATTGGTGGGTCGGGTGAACTCGCAACACGAGCGGGTCACCGTCACCGTTCACGGCCAGCCTTCTGCCGTGCTGATCGCCACCGAGGATCTGGCGGCGCTGGAGGAGTCGATAGCGGTTCTGTCCGACCCGAATACATTGCGCCGACTGGCTGCATCCGATGCCGAACTCGCCCGCGGCGAAGGGGAATCGGAAGCCGATCTGGCCCGTGCAATGAGTGAGCGACGCAGGCATTCGGCGTGACCTTCGAGTCGGCCGCCGAGCCGACGTCGGAATCGGATCGCTATACGTTGGTGATCGCTCCGACCGCCCGTCGTCAGCTGACGACGCACCTACCGCAGGCGGTGGCGTTCGCGGCATACGAATTCGTGGTCGGTCCGCTGCTCGAGAATCCGCAACGCGTGGGTAAGCGTCTGCGACCCCCGCTCGACGACCGGCACAGTGCACGTCGCGGTACATATCGGGTGATCTACCGCATCGACGAGGAAGGCCGGACGGTCACCGTCGTCGACGTCGCCCATCGTCGGGACGTGTATCGGTAGTCGGGTGTCCGGTTCCGGCGCAGGGCCCGGAGGAGGCTCTCACTAGAGTCGACGCGTGCCATACGGTCAGGTAGCCACCGCCCTGCGGGTGACGATGAGCGGGTACGACCGCGTCTTCGGTGCGACACCGCGCGTGACGTTGGGGCGGGCCCCCGACAACGACATCGTGCTCGACCATCCCCTGGTCTAGCGCAATCATCTGGCGATCGAATGGCGGCCGGGGGGTTGGACGGTCGTCGATGCGAACAGCACCAACGGCTTCTACGTCGCGGGGCAACGGATGGTCGAGTACCCGGTTACCGGTCCGCTGCAGGTGGTGATCGGCCACGCGATCGACGGTCCGGTCCTCGACCTGTGGCCGGACGCCGCGCCGCTCGGTGGGGCGCCGTCGCTGCCGGGCCCGGTGTCCCCGGAGATGTGGAACGCCCCGCATATGCAGTCGCTGCAGTACAACATGGCAGCGCTCGACCAACTGCCCTCCTCCGGCATTCCGAATGCACCACAACCGGTTTCGCTGTCCGGGGTCCGCACCGTCGGTCGCGATCCCGGCTGCGACATCGTGGTGCACGACGTCCTAGCCTCCCGCATGCACGCCCGCATCACCCCCGGCCCGTCCGGACTGATGATCGAGGACCTCGGCAGCGCGAACGGCACCTTCGTCAACGGCCGGCGCATCGGACGCGAACTGCTGCCCGAGGGCAGTGTCGTCACGATCGGCAACAGCGACTTCACCGTCACCGCCGGACAATTGGTGCCCGGGGCGCCCGCCGCGATCGTCGCGGACGGCCTGCACGCCCGCGGGATCGGCCTCGACATCGACGGTAAACGTCTCCTCGACGGGATCGACTTCTCCGCCGCACCCGGCACCCTGACCGCGGTGATCGGCCCGTCGGGAGCCGGCAAGTCGACCGTCTCGAAAGTGGTTGCCGGACTGGTCAACCCCAGCGCCGGCTATGTCACCTTCCAGGGGCAGGGGGTGCACGCCGAGTACGAGGCGCTGCGCACCCGCATCGGAATGGTCCCCCAGGACGACGTCCTGCACCGCCGACTGACGCTGCGTCAGGCCCTGCGGTACGCCGCCGAGTTGCGCTTGCCGCCGGATATGACCGCCGCCGACCGCGACCGCGTCATCGAAGGTGTGCTCGGCGAACTCCAACTGCTCGAGCACCTCGACACCGTCGTCGACCGGCTCTCCGGCGGCCAGCGCAAGCGCGCCTCGGTGGCGATGGAACTGCTGACCGGGCCGTCGCTGCTGATCCTCGACGAGCCGACCTCCGGCCTGGACCCGGCGCTCGACCGGCAGGTGATGAGCACCCTGCGCCGCCTCGCGGACGCCGGGCGCGTGGTCATCGTCGTCACCCACTCGCTGACCTATATGGACATGTGCGACCAGGTGCTGCTGCTCGCGCCCGGTGGACGCACGGCGTTCTGCGGGCCGCCGTCCGATGTGGGCGCCGAGATGGGGTCGACCGACTGGGCCGAGATCTTCGCCTTCGTCGCCGACCAACCCGACGCCGCGCACCAGCGGTACCGCTCCCTGCACGGCACTGCGCAGCCGCCGCCTCCGGTCGGCCGGTCGGGTCCGCCGGTGCGGGCGTCGCAGACCGGTTTCCTGCGACAGATGGGCACGATTGCCCGCCGCCAGGTGCGGTTGATCCTGGCCGATACCGCCTATCTGGTGTTCCTGGTACTGATGCCGGTGATCCTGGGCATGTTGTCGTTGGTGATCCCCGGCTCGTCCGGGTTCGACCCCAACAGCCCGGCGAACCTGCTCGAAACGGTGCAGATCCTGGTGGTCCTCGTCGTCGGGGCGGCGTTCATGGGCACCGCGCTGACCGTGCGGGATCTGGTGGGCGAACGCCCCATCTACGAGCGTGAACGCGCGGTCGGACTGCGACCGGGGTCCTATCTGGGCGCGAAGGTGGTGGTCTTCGGATTCGCCGCGATCGTCCAGACGGCGATCATGGTGGGCATCACCTACGCCAGTCGCGGATTGCCGAGCAACGGGGTGCTGCTGCCCGGCTGGTTGGAGCTGTTCTGTTCGATCGCCTTCCTCGCCTGTGTCAGCGCGATCATCGGATTGGCGATCTCGGCGACGGTCGGCTCGACCGAGCAGACGATGCCGCCGCTGGTGATCGTCATCATGGTGCAGTTGGTGTTCTGCGGCGGCCAGTTCCCGCTGGCCGGACGGCTCTTCCTGGAGCAGTTCTCCTGGCTCTTCCCGGCCCGCTGGGGCTTCGCGGCAGCGGCGGTCAGCGCCGATCTGCCGACCGTATCGCCCGGCACCCCGTCGATCGACGACGAATACCTGTGGGAGCCGACGGCGTCGAACCTGATGCTCGACTACGCGATGCTGTCCCTCTTCGCGGTGGTCGTGCTCGGCTATACCTACTGGCGGTTGACCGTGAAGAAGGGCCGCTGACCAAACGCTAACCTGAACGTTATCGCCGGATTGATGGGCACCGACTGGGGTGCTCTTTGGTGACACCCATATTTATGTCTTTTACGGAAGCCTCATTTTGCCTAGCATCGTGATCTCAGGTGCAGCACAGCCTTGAGTGCATCGGGGCTATGCCCGAATCCTAGGCATACCCGAACTATCAAGGGCGCCTGGTGACCGTTAGCTGGTGTGATCTGCTGACCGAGGAGTCCGATTGGATGTCTAATTTGGGAAAAGGTTTCGAACGTGTGACTGGATTTCCTGTATTGGCGGTCCCCTTTCTGGCAACCCTTGGCGTCGCTCTGGCTTTGGCTACCGCGCCTAATCTTTTCAGCAGATCTGTCCCGGATTTAGGAATACCCGGGGTGAGGTTCTTGCTGGATAACGGCGAGATACCTGCTGCCTGGGTCAAGGAACTGTACCGCCAGGAACTCACGCAGGAACTCACTCGCTTGGGACTTTGGATGCTTCCGCTCTTGATTCTGCTACTGGCCGTAGCGTCGGTGGTGAGAGCCGGGTTGGCAGCGAGTTGGGAACCTGTTGGCACGACGCTGCTTTCCTTCGGGATCGGATTGCTATCCATCCCTATATTCTCTTGGGTGCTCGCTCTCCTATTCTGGGGATACTCGTTGGCTCGAGGTGCGGCGATATGGCTGTCCGCCCTCGCTGAGAGAGTCCGGGTCTACATTTCCGAATTGATGCAGGGCCCTCTTGGTGGAATCTTGATAGTTGTGCTTGGCGTCGTCGGAGCGGGTGTCGTTCTGTGGATTACTCCGTACTTGCTAAGAGGTCTCAGGGATAGCTCTGCGCTCAGGTACGGATTAGCGGCCGTAGCTCTGGTTGGCGGGCTAGGTATTGCTTTTTGGGAGCTTCTTCTGCCCATACTGAACTTCGGGTCGAGCGTACTTGGCACTGTCTTTGGTGTAGTTATCGGTGTCGTGTACTTCGTTCTAGTTTGGGGGCTTTTATCCGCGATACTGGCGCAGCATGGGTCGGTTGCATATGTGCCGATACGAAATGCATTCGGCGCGGGGATGGATAGATCGGTGAACGCCGACTGCGCGGCATCAATAGGCGTGTCGTTAAGTATCATTATGGCGGCGGCCAGTTTCAATGGAGAATTCCGCAGCTTCGCCCAGAGTTCCGTTCCGGACGCGGTTCCGCAGCTTTCGCTCCTGTACACGATACCGGTCGGCGACTATCTTCCTGCTCTCGTAGTTCCGTTCTTCGATCTAGCTTTCAGTAACTTCACCGGGATTCCGGAGATTGCAATTCTCGTAGTCGCGAGCCTCGGGTCCGCTATTAGCCTCGCCTTCTGGCCGGTGAGAGATAGGTCCACGGCTCGTGTTTCTGCGGTGGCCAGCATGGCTTTCATTCGAGTTCTGGTGGTGTTTCTCCTGACCATTGTCACCTTGGCGGCGTTCAGTCAGTACGACGATTGACGGTGACAGGGGGACATTGACTTGTCGAGCGGCTCAGCGTCACTCCACTCCACCCCCGGGATCTGCTGTACCGGGCCTAGTTCGGACCGGTCGCGGTATCCCGGGATTCACGGGTCCTGGTACGCCCCGCGGTCGGCTGCGACCGTGAGGCCCATGACGCGAGCACTGTGTGTGGCCGGCATGCGGGAGCATCGGTCGTTCCTGCGGGCAGCGGTCCGCAACCCGCGCCGGATCGGCGCGATCGCACCCAGCTCCCGGCGGCTCTCCGCGCTGATGGCCTCGGTGGTTCCCGCGACCGGACGTCCGGTGGTCGTCGAGCTGGGGCCCGGAACCGGAGCGGTCAGCGCCCTGATCGCGGAGCGGCTGCCCGCCGGCGGGCGCCACCTCGCGGTCGAAGTCGATCCGCACCTGGCCGCCGATCTCGCGCGACGACACCCAACGATCGAGGTGATCACCGGCGATGTGCGCGACCTGGACCGCCTACTCGCCGAACGCGGGGTGACCTCGGTGGACGCGGTGGTCGGCGGCCTGCCCTGGTCGCTCTTCGACGCCGCCGACCAACACCGAATCCTGCGCCGCATCGCCGACATCCTGGCCCCCGACGGGGCGTTCACCACCTTCGCCTACACCCATACCGGCCCGATGCGCGGTGCTCGCAGCTTCCGGTCCGCCCTCGAGGCGGTCTTCGAGGAGGCGCAGATCAGCCGCACCGTCTGGCGCAACGCCCCGCCCGCGTTCGGATACATCTGTCGACGCCCCCGGCCGGGCTCGCCGGTCGCCGAACCCCGCGCAGCAGCCGCGGCACGGTCGGGACGCGGCATCGCCTAGATTGGTCGATCGTGCCCATCCAACCGATGCCCGACGACGAGGTTGAGCGGATTCTGGTCGTCGTCGCCCACCCCGACGACGCGGATTTCGGCGCCGCGGGAACGATCGCCTCGTGGACGAACGCCGGCATCGAGGTGACCCTGCTGTGCTGCACGCACGGTGAACAGGGCGCCCAACCCGACGCCGATATCGCCGCCATCCCCGCGCTGCGGGAGGGTGAGCAGCGCGCCGCGAGCGCGGAACTCGGCGTCACCGATGTCCGCTTCCTGGACGGCTTCCGCGACGGCTGGCTCGAACCGTCGTTCGACCTGCAACGCGAGATCGTCCGGGTCATCCGCGAGGTACGGCCGCAACGGGTGCTCACCCAGAGCCCCGAGCGCTGGTACGAACGGCTGATGGCCTCGCATCCCGACCACCTCGCCGCCGGGGAGGCCACCGTGCGGGCGTGCTATCCGGCGGCCGAAAACCCGTTCGCCTGGCCGGAACTGGGCCTCGACTTCTGGAAGGTTGGGGAGATCTGGTTGATGGCGCACCCGACCGCCGACCACCCGATCGACACCACCGAGTTCTTCGACCGGAAGGTCGCGGCGCTGCGCCGGCATGCCTCGCAGACGGGCCACCGCGCCGACCTCGAGGACATGCTGCTGGTCTTCGGTCAGTCGATCGCCGAGCGCTTCGGGCTGCCCGCGGGCACCACGGCGGAGGCATACGGCATCGTCCCGGTCAACAGGCGCTGACCGATCGGTGACGCGGCGGCCGCAACGGCCCGGTACTTCGCCTACGACATCCACCTGCGGGCGGACGTCATGGCCGCCGTATGCCCCGGCGCGTCCGATCCGCGGCCGGCGGTACTGGCCGACCATGACTGGCTGATCAACGACCGGGGCGTCGCGGCGATCGAACCCTTCCCCGGCTCCGAGGTCCACGGCGTGATCTGGACCATCGCCGCCGGCGATCCGGCCGCCCTCGACCGCGCCGCGGATACCGCTTCGAGTGAACCCGGCCGCACCGTCCGCGAGGTCCGCACCGTCACCACCGCCACCGGACCCGAATCGGTGCTGCTGCACGCCGACCGTCGACCGAATCCCGGTGCGCCGCAACCGGGATACCTCGAACAGGTGGTGGCCGGCGCCATCGAACGAGGGTTGCCGGCCCGGTGGGTCGAGTACCTGCGCCGCTGGGACCCGACCCACTGGCCGCAACCCAACGGTGGCCCCAGCCCCAACGCGCCCCGCTCGCTACCGGAGCTGTTGGCGACGCCGGGGGTCGAGGAATTCAGCAGTCTCGGAACGCGGTTCGGGTTCATGGCGATCCACGGCGGCGACGTCGAGCGGATGACCGACGTCATCGCCGAGCGGGCCGCGCAGGCGTCCGGTGCGTCGATCTACCTGGTGCGCCACCCCGAGGGCTACCCGGACCATCTCACCTCGACGCGCTACCTGGCGTCCGACTCGGATCGGTTGGCCGCCTTCCTCGATCACGTCGATGTGGTGATCTCGCTGCACGGCTACTTCCGCTTCGGGCGCGCCACCCAGCTGCTGGCGGGCGGGTCGAATCGCGCCCTCGCCGCGCAGATCGCCCGGACGGTGGTGTTGCCCGGCTTCGAGGTGGTCACCGACCTCGAGAGCATCCCGGCGGGGCTGCGCGGCTTGCACGCCGACAACCCCGTCAACCGCCCCCGCGGCGGGGGCTGCCAACTGGAACTGCCGCCGCGGGTGCGGGGGATCGGACCGCGCAGCTCCGTCGCCGGACCGGGCGGATTGTCCACGGCGACCGAGGCATTGGTCGCCGGTCTCGCCGCCGTCGCCCGCGACCCTCGCTAATCCTCCGGGCCGGTGACCAGCGTCCGGCCGGGGATCGCGTCCAACAGCCGGCGGGTATACGGCTGTTCGGGAGTGTCGAAGAGCGCGGTGGTCGAACCGCGTTCGACCAACCGTCCGCGCTCCATGACGCAGGTGTAGTCGGCGATCTGCCGCACCACCGCCAGATCGTGCGTGATGAAGACGTACGTCAGCCCGAGCTGCTCCTGCAGCTCGACCAGCAGCCGCAGGATCTGGTCCTGCACGATCACGTCGAGCGCGGATACCGCCTCGTCGCAGACCACGATCTCCGGGCGCAACGCCAACGCCCGGGCGATCGCGATGCGTTGCCGCTGCCCACCGGACAACTCCGCCGGATACCGGGAGGCCATCGACTTCGGCAGGGCCACATGGTCGAGCAGCTCGTAGACCCGCTCCGACCGCTGCGTCGCGTCGCCGTAGTTGTGGGCGCGCAGCGGTTCCTCGATCGTCCGGAAGACGGTGTACAGCGGGTCGAGCGACGAGTAGGGGTCCTGGAAGATCGGCTGGATGCGCCGCCGGAACGCGATCTCCTCCGCCTGACCGGAGATCGCCACCGGACGGCCCTCCAACAGCACCTCGCCGGAGGTCGGCTCGGTCAACTGCAGCAGCATCCGCGCCACCGTCGACTTGCCCGAACCCGATTCGCCGACGATCGCCACCGTATGCCCGCGCGGAATGTCGAACGAGACATCGTCGACGGCCACCACGTCGGGCTCCCGCCCGAAGAGGCCGCGCCGGGCGCCGGGAAAGACCTTGCGCAGGTTGCGGACCGCCATCAACGGGGTCTCGGCTGCCGTCTCGTCCGGCGACGCGGTGACAGCTTCGGCGACCTGCAGCCCGGCCGTGCCGCGCATCCGCTGCGAGGCCAGGGACGGCGCGGCTGCCAGCAGCCTTCGGGTGTACTCGTGTTCGGGGTTGCGCAGCACCTGCAAGGCGGGGCCGGCCTCGACCAGGTCGCCGCGGTACATCACCAGCAGGTCGGACGCGCGGTCGGCGGCCAACCCGAGATCGTGGGTGATCAACATGACCGCGGTACCGCGCTTGGAGGTCAACTCCTGCATCCGGTCGAGGACCACCTGCTGGACGGTGACGTCGAGCGCCGAGGTCGGCTCGTCGGCCACCAACAGTTGCGGCGACGCGGCCAAACCTATGGCGATCAGCGCGCGCTGCCGCATGCCGCCGGAGAATTGGTGCGGGTAGGCGTTGATGCGATCCGCGGCGTCCGAGATCCCCGCCTCGGCCAGTAGGTCGACCGCCCGCTTGCCCGTCTCGCGTCCCTTGGTGGTGCCGGTGTCCTCCAGGGTTTCGGTCAGCTGCCGACCGATCGTCGCCGTCGGATTGAGATTGCTCATCGGGTCCTGCGGCACCAGTGCCATCACCCGACCGCGCAGTGGTTGCAACCGCCGACGCGAGAGCCCGACCACCTCGGTGCCGTTGATCATGACCGAGCCCTTGGTGATCGATCCGTTCGGCGGGAGCAACCCGAGCACCGCCGCGGCGATCGTCGACTTGCCCGAACCGGATTCGCCGACCACCGCCAGCGTGCGGCCCGCTTCGATATCGAAGGAGACGTCGCGCACCGCGACCACCGGTCCGGCGTCGGTGGTGAAGGTGACCTCCAGATCCCGCACCCGCAGGACCGGGGTGCCCGAGTCGTCCGCCGTGACGAAGGTGTCGGCCATCATCGCCTCCGCATCCGGGGATCGAGAGCCTCGCGCAGCGACTCGCCGAGCAGGGTGAAGCCCAGCGCGGTGATAGAGATGCAGATACCCGGCAGGAACGCCAACTGCGGGGCGATCGCCAATTCGGCCTGCGCGCCGGTCAACATGCGACCCCATTCGGCGTCGGTGGGGCGGCCGCCGCCCAGACCGAGGAATGACAGGGCCGCCGCCTCGATGACCGCGGTGGCCAGCACCAGCGTCGCCTGCACGATCACCGGACCCAACGAGTTCGGCAGGACGTGCGACATCGTGACGGTGCGACGGGTCAGGCCCAGCGATCGGGCGGCCAGCACATAGTCCTGATCGCGTTGGGCGAGCATCGAACCGCGCAGCAACCGCGCGAAGACCGGGACCTGCACCACACCGATCGCGATGATGATCGACATATTGTTCTGCCCGGCGACCGCCGCGATCGACACCGCCAGCAGCAGCGACGGAATCGCCAACATCAGGTCGACCAGGCGCATCGTCACCGTGTCCACCCAGCCGGAGAAGGCGCCCGCCAGCAGGCCGAGCGCGACGCCGCCGAGCAGTCCGATCAGGGTGGAGGCGACGCCGATGATCAGCGATGCGCGTGCACCCCAGATCAATTGGCTCAACACGTCCGAGCCGAAGCGGTCGAGGCCGAGCAGATACTCCGACGACGGGCCGGGGATCATGGTCGGGCGCACCAGGTCCCGGCCGGGTACCGCGCCCGCCGGGTACGGGGCGAGCAGCGGAGCGAACAGCGCGACCAACACGAACAGCAGCACGATGACCGCGCCGATGATCGCGATCGGATTGCGCCGCATGCGGGTGAACGCCTGCCGCCACAGACCGGCGCTGTCGTCGGCCAGACCGGCGGTGGCCTCCGCGACCGTGCGGGCGTTCTCGGGTTCGAGCGGTGGCTGCGCATCGGGGGCGCCGGGAGTGGTCGTCATCGTGTCCTCAGACGCGGATCGATCAGGCCGTACGAGACGTCGACGGCCAGATTCACCAGGGCGTAGACCAGGGCGATCAACAGGATGAAGCCCTGCAGGACGGGATAGTCGGCGCCGGAGATCGCCGTCGCCAGGAAACCGCCGATCCCCGGGAACGAGAACACCGTCTCGGTCAGTACCGCCCCGGACAGCAGCAATCCGACCTGCAGGCCGATCGTCGTCGATACCGGCAGCAGCGCGTTGCGCAGGATCACCCGCCTGCTGACGTGGCCGGGCGCCAGGCCCTTGGCGACCGCGGTGCGCACATAGTCGGAGTTCTGCACCTCGATCACCGAGGCGCGGGTCATCCGGGTGATGATCGCCAACGGGATCGTCGCGAGCGCCAACGCCGGCAGGATCAGATGCCGCAGGGCGTCGAGGGAGGCATCCCATTCACCGGTCAGGAGGCCGTCCAGCACATACAGATTCGTCGGATGCGTGGCATTGATGTCGTTCGACTGGCGGCCGGTCGTCGGGAACCAGCCGAGCTCCACGGCGAAGATGTACTTGAGGATGAACGCGAGGAAGAACACCGGGATCGTCACGCCCAGCAGGGAGGCGACGACCGCCATATTGTCGACGGCGCGGCCGTGCCGCCGGGCGGCGATGTACCCCAACGTGATTCCCAGGACGATGGCGATCGCGATCGCCATGATCGTCAGCTCCAGGGTCGCCGGGAACCGGTTGGCGAATTCCTCGGTGACCGGTCGCCGCGTCGACAGCGACGTGCCGAAGTTGCCCTGCAGCAGCTGGCCCAGGTAGGTGAAGTACTGCTGGTACAGGGGCCGGTTGAACCCGTACACCTCGTTGAGCTGCGCCACCGCCTCCGGGGTGGCCCGTTCGCCCAACAGCGCGGCGGCCGGGCCACCGGGCAGCGCCCGCACCCAGAAGAACAGCAGCAGCGTCAGCCCGAAGAGCGTCGGGATCAGCAGCGCGAGACGTCGGAGGATCAGCCGGACCATGCGGGCCCCTCATCGGAGAGGTCCGCACGGTCACCGGCTGAGCCCGTTTCGGTGGGATCGGCCGCGGTCACGATCAGTTCGGCAATTCCACCATGGTGTACACCTCGTCCTGGACCGGCGACGTCGGATAGACGACGCCCGCCCGGAACGCGAGCGAGGGCACGGGATGCGCGATGGGCAGGCCGGGCAGGAACTCGAGCAGCGCACCGTTCGCGGCCTCGTACGCCGCCTCCTGCTCGGTGATGTCCGGCAGCACCCGCGCGTCGTTGATCTGGGCGAACAGCTCCGGGTTGTCGAAGCCCCACTCCTGCGACTGCTGGCCGAAGAAGACACCGATGAAGTTGTAGGTGTCGTTGTAGTCGCCGGTCCACCCCAGCAGGTGCAGACCGTGGTCCGGTCCGCCCTGGATGCGGTCGAGGTAGTCGGGCGACCACGGCAGCGGCGTCGCCTGCACGACGACGCCCACGTCCTCGAGGTCCGCGGCGATCCGCTCGAAGACCTGCTCCGGGGTCGGCATATACGGCCGCGACACGTTGGTCGGGTAGGTGAAGTTGATCGTCAACGGGGTCGCCTCGGTGAAGCCGGCCTCGCTGAGCAACTGCCGTGCCTGATCGGGGTCGTAGGCGTAGGTCTCGACGTTCGCGTTCCATCCGGAGACCGACGGCGGCACGAAGTTGGTCGCCACCTCGGTGCCCTCGGGCAGCGTGGCCGCCACGAGGCCCTCGCGGTTGACCGCGTGGGCGATCGCCTGGCGTACCCGGATATCGGCCAGTTCGGGTACCGCCTGGTTCATGCCCAGGTAGAGGATGTTGAACGCCTCGCGGTTGGCGATCTCGAAGCCGGCGTCCTGCAATGCCTGGACGTCGCCGGGCGCCACCAGGTCGTAGCCGTCGATGTCGCCGGCCTCCAGGGCCTGGCGGCGGGCGGTGGTGTCGCTGATGATCGGGAAGACCACCCGGGTCACCTCGCCCTGGTCACCCCAGTAGTCGGGATTGGAGGTGAGGGTGACGTTCTCGCCGGGCGACCACGA
This sequence comes from Millisia brevis NBRC 105863, assembly GCF_001552615.1. GTDB lineage: Bacteria > Actinomycetota > Actinomycetes > Mycobacteriales > Mycobacteriaceae > Millisia > Millisia brevis. The sequence continues at coordinate 268,373 of NZ_BCRN01000001.1, read as the reverse complement.
ATCGAACAGGAACGGGCCGGTGCCGGTGGGGTGCGCGGTCGCGTACTCCGGCAGCACCGGGGCATCGGACTGGCCCTGCACGTCGTCGGCGTTGTACTCCTGGAGCGCCGTGGGCGACTGCATCGAGAACGCCGGCAGCGACAGTGCGGCGACAAACTCGGGCAGCGGGGTGTCGAGGGTGACCACCGCGGTGGTGTCGTCGGAGGCGCTGCACGACTGGTACTTGCCGTTGCCGTCGGAGGCGTAGCCGCCGTTGACCTTCAGCCAGTAGTAGGACAGGCTCTCGGACGCCGCGACGCCGGTGAAGTTGTTCCAGCGGTCGAAGTTGTAGCAGACCGCCTCGGCGTTGAACGGGGTCCCGTCGTGGAAGCTGACCCCGTCGACCAGGTTGAAGGTGTACTGCAGGCCGTCGTCGCTGACATCCCACGACTGCGCCAGCAGCGGGGCGGGATCCGCGGTACCCGGTTCGGTACCCACCAGGCCCTCGAAGATCTGCCGGGCCACACGGAAGGATTCGCCGTCGCTGGCGAAGGCCGGGTCGAGCGATGCCGGGTCCGAGGACGCCGCGAAGGTGAACGTCACCTGGTCGGTCGAGGAGCCGCCGCTGCCGTCGTCGCGTTCCGAGGCGCAACCGCCGATCAGCAGCGCGGTCGCTGTGGTGACAGCGGCCCAGGGGGCGATCCTTCGCATGTCTGCTCCTTCTCGGTCCGTCCGGTACGAGGCACCCGTCGGGTTTGTCGCACTCGAAGTTGCAGACATTAGACGCGCTCGAGGCGGCGCGCGCATGTCGGTGCCGATGAATGTTGATCCAACTGCAACACGGACCGGGCGGATAGCTACCGGACGCGGGCGAGAAGAAGCGCGAAGTCCCGCGACGGATCGGTCCATTCGGTCACCGGGTCGAGCCCGGCGTCGGACAGTTCGCCGCTCAGGGATACGGCATCGAATTTGATGCTGATCTCGGTCAGGATCTCGGCGCCGGCGGGAAGCTGCCAGTCCTTCGCCAGTGCTCCGAAATGGGCGTGCACGTCGCGGCGGGCCCGCAGCCACATCTCGATCCGGTGGTCGGCCGGATTCCACCGGGCGATGTGGTCGAAGTCGTCGGGGTAGAGCCCGGACGCGTCGAGTTCCCGGCGCAGCACTTCGATGACGTTGCGGTTGAAATCCGCTGTCACCCCGGCCTTGTCGTTGTACGCCGCGACCAGGCGGCCGGTGTCCTTGATCAGGTCGGCGCCGATCAGAACGAAGTCCCCGGGCTGCAGGGCGCCGGCCAGGCCGGTGAAGAATGCCCGCCGCTGCGGCTGGTCGAAGTTGCCGATCGTGCCGCCGAGCAGCACCGCCAGCCGGGCGCCGTCCGCCGCCGGAAGCCGCAGATCGGGGTCGGTGAAGTCGGCGACCACCGGCCGTACGTCGAGGTCGGGATAGTCGAGGGCCAGCCGCTGCGCCGAGCTGGTGAGCATCTCGCTGCTGACGTCGACGGGAACATAGGCCAGTGTTCGGCCGTCGCCGACCCCGGTGAGAGCGTCCAGCAGGATGCGGGTCTTCGTCGATGTGCCCGAACCGAATTCGATGAGCATCGTCGCGTCGGTGGACCGGGCGATATCGGCGGCATGCCGGGTGAGCAGGTACGTTTCCCGCCGGGTCGGGTAATACTCGGGAAGCTGGGTGATCTCGTCGAACAGGCGGCTGCCCCGTTCGTCGTAGAGCCACTTCGCCGGCAGGGCCGGCGGGTCGAGCCAGAGGCCGGCCAGCGCATCGCCGGCCAGTGGCGACGGGTCGGGTGGTGTGACGACCGTCGATCCGCTCACCGGGCAAGCCTCAGGCCGCCGAACAGCCATCGCCCGGAGGCCGGGAAGAAGTTGCGATAGGTCGCACGCTCGTGGCCGACCGGGGTGACTGCGCTCGCCCCGCGCAGGACGTGCTGGTCACACATGAATTTGCCGTTGTATTCGCCGACCGCGCCGTTGGCCGCGACGAATCCCGGATACGGCAGGTAGGCGCTGGAGGTCCACTCCCAGATGTCTCCGATCATCGCCGTGCCCACCCGACCGGGATGACAGCGATCCGGATCGAGCAGGTTGCCACGCGCATCGCCCAGTTCGGTTGCAGCGGTTTCCCATTCGAACTCCGTGGGAAGGCGGGCGCCGGCCCAGCGGGCGAAGGCGTCCGCTTCGTAGAAGGACACGTGCAGCACCGGTTCGTCCCCGACCACCTGCCGCCGACCGGACAACGTGAACGTGGTCCATCCGTCGTCCTCGAGCCGCCAGTACCCGGGTGCGTGCAGGTCCTGCTCGCGACAGAACGCCCACCCGTCCGACAGCCACAGCTCCGGGCGGCGGTAGCCCTCGTCGGCGATGAACTCGAGCCAATCGGCGTTGGTGACCGGGCGATCGGCGATGTGGAAATCCTCGAGGAAGACCCGGTGCCGCGGGCCCTCGTTGTCGTAGGAGAAGCCACCGTCGAACGGTGCGGTCGGCACGCCGGCGCCGGGTACCCCGATCTCGACCACCCCGCCGCCGACCGACCGCCACCCCAGCGACGGGGTTCCGGCGTCGACATCGACCTCGCGATCGACGTAGATCGGCCCGGGGGACAGCGGAATCGTCGAGAACAGATGCTTGATATCCATCAGCAGCAGTTCCTGATGCTGCTGTTCGTGATTGCAGCCGAGCTCGACCAGCGTCAGGGCCTCGTCGTCGAGGTCGCCGCGGCGCAGTCGATCGGACAGCGCCGCGTCGACGTACTCGCGGTAGCGGGTGATGTCCTCGACGCCCGGCCGGGTGACCAGGCCGCGGTCGTGGCGCGGATGCCGCTCGCCGACCGCCTCGTAGTAGCTGTTGAACAGGTAGCGGTAGGTGTCGTCGTAGACGGTGTACGCCGGGTCGCGGCGCAGCACGAACTCCTCGAAGAACCAGGTCACGTGCGCGCGGTGCCATTTCGCGGGGCTGGCCGCGGTCATGGACTGCGGAGTCTGGTCCTCGGCGGACAGTCGTGACGCGAGCAGATCGGTCAGGCCGCGTACCTGTAGGAAACGTTGTGCGAGAGAGTGTTCGGTAGTGGTGGCCAGGTGGGAATCGACGCTCACTGAAGGTCCTCCTTGGCTGGCGGACGGCTCGGCCGTAGCGGCGGCCCCATCCATAGTGCCACCGCGAGACCGGCTGTCAACGAGATGCGGAGGTGACCTCCACGATCGCGTCCTTCAGCTCCGGGCGGCAGATGATCAAATCGGGCAGATAGACGTCGTCCCGGTTGTAGAGCAACTCGGTGCCGTCGATGCGACCACACCACAGCCCGTGCGCTCGGGCGACGGCAACCGGTGCGGCGGAGTCCCATTCGTACTGTCCACCGGCGTGGACATAGGCGTCGACCTCGCCGCGGACCACCGCCATCGCCTTGGCGCCGGCCGATCCCATCGGGATCAGTTCGCCGCCGATCGCCGCGGCGACCGGCTCGGAGAAGACCGGCGGACGCGACCCACTGATCACCACGCGCGGACGATCGTCGGTGCGGGCCGGGGCCAACCCGATCGCGGGCGCGATCGGCTCCGGATTGCTGGTGTAGGTGATCCCCAACGACGGCAGGGCCACGGCGCCGACCGTCAGGTCGCCGCGCTCCCACAGCGCCACGTGCACGGCCCAGTCGATACGGCCGGCGATGCTGTATTCCCGGGTCCCGTCCAGAGGGTCGATGATCCACACCCGATCGGCGGTCAGCCGCTCCTTGTTGTCCGCGGATTCCTCGGAGAGCACCGCATCGCCGGGGCGAAACTCCGAGAGCCGCCCGAGCAGCAGATGGTTCGACCGCTGATCGCCCTCCTTGCCCAGGGCTTTGCCGGTCAGGTCGCCGCCGCGCAGGGCGACCAACAACTCCGCTGCCTCCGACGCGAGGGTGGCGGCCAATGTCGTGTCGTCGTCGCGGGTGCTCACAGCCGGCACGATAGTCCACGTGACCGACTATCTGACGGTGTCCGCAGTGGTTTTTCGGGATGACGCGGGCCGATTTCTGACCGTCCGCAAGCGCGGTACCAGCCGTTTCATGCTGCCCGGCGGCAAGCCGGAGGTGGGGGAGAGCCCCGCTGCAACCGCCGTGCGTGAAATTGCCGAGGAGATCGGCACCGCGATCGTCGAGTCGGAACTCGAGCTGGTCGGCGAGTTCGATGAGCCCGCGGCCAACGAGGCGGGCACCCGTCTGCACGCGACGGTCTTCGCCCACCCGGGCCGCCCGGACGGCCCGCCGCTCGCCGAGATACAGGACCTGGAGTGGATCGAGCCCTCCGCGATGTCGGGCCGCGACGATCTCGCGCCGCTGCTGCGGGCCGTCGTCGCGCGGCTTGCCGGCTGAATCAGGCCGCCGGCCGCGGCAGCGGCGGTGCCGCCGACCGGTAGTGGTGCCCGGTCGGTGTGACCGTTCGAGTGACATGGCGTCCTCCCTCCGTCGATGAGTCCTGGTGCCAACCCGGCGCCTGCTTGGCGTGGTTGCACGCTTGGCACAGGCCCTGGCCGTTGGCGTAGTCGGTGGATCCGCCGTCCGCGTACGGCCGAACGTGATCGGTGCGTCGGATGGGCGCGTCGCACCACGGCGTGCGGCAGCGGCGGTCCCGAAGGCGGATGACGGTCGCCAGATCATCCGGGAACAGCCGGGTCCGGCGATCCATGGCCACCAGTTCGCCGGTGGCAGGCCCGGCGTCCAGCCTGCGGAGTCCGGCGCTCCCGGCGCGGGCGGCTCGATCGACGACCAGGCGTGCCACCTCGGCCGGGATCGGTCCGTACCCGTCGACGTACGCCGCTTCGTCCCCGGCGCCCTCCGTGGGGCTGTCGATGGTGGTGCTGTCCGCGCCCGGGAGGGTGCGGTCGGACACCACCAAATCGACGGTGACGGGAATCGACGGCAGCCGCCCGGCCCCGTCGGCGGAGGTGATCCGCTCCACCAGGGTGTCGGCCATGATCTGTCCGCGTCCGCGCCCACCAGCGGCGGTGTGGTCGCTGGTGGCCGCCAGGAGGCTCTTGTAGGTCGCCACTCCTTCGACCAGAGGGAGCAGAGCTGTCAGGTAGACCATGCCGTCCGGCGCCGGGCGCATCGTGACGGTGCGGTCGCCGACCGCCTTCGCATGTCGCTCGACCCAGATCCGCGGCTCGGCGGCGTAGGCCAACTCCCGAACCGCGGCCACGATCTCGCCATCGCTCATGCCTGCGATCCGTTCGGGATCTCCGGCCAGGACCGCGTCGATACGTTCGCGCACCGCCCGCGATACCGCCGCGGTCTCCCGAACCATCAACGTCGCCCGCCACTCGGAGATCCGCCCGGTCCGCAGGGCGGTGAACGTGCACGGCATCTCGGACGTCAGCACCTGTGCCACCCCGAGCCGGACCCGCCCGCGATGCGGCGACTCGCGGCGAGCCGGCGCCACCTGCGCGGCGATACCGCGACCCCGACGATCCGCCGGTACACCCGCACAGGCGGCTTCGCTGCGCCCGCAGCGGTCGAGGTCGGCGGCGACTTGGGCCTGCAGCCCTGCCGCCGCGGAGGTCAGTTCCTCGAGCCTGCGCAGCATGGTGATCCGATCCGCCTGCGTGGCCGGGCCGCCCGTGGCGGCCAGTCGCATTGTGCCGCGTCGGATCTCCTCCGCGGTCGACTCGTCATTGGCATCGAACATATGTTCGACTATAGTGGCAATACAAGAGGCGGACAAGGGGGTGGATCGATGAGTGAACCGGCGACGGCCGAATCTCGGTGGTCTCGTTGTCGCCCGGAAGGGGGATTGCCTATTCCGCAAATCTGATTGCCGTTTCGGCGCATCCGGGGACAGACTCGGGATATGAACAGCTACGACGTCCTGATCGTGGGCGGAGGATCGGCGGGCCTGGCGGCCGCGGTGGTCCTGGCCCGGTCCCTTCGCTCGGTCCTGGTGATCGACGCCGGGTCGCCACGTAACGCACCCGCCGACGGTGCCCACAACGTCCTCGGCCACGAGGGCATCTCCCCGCTCGACCTGCTGGCCACCGGTCGGACGGAAGCACTGTCGTATGGAGCGGAGATCCGCTCCGCTGACGCGGTGGCAGTGCGAGGGCTCGACGCGTCCGACCCCGGAGGCGAGGATCGGTTCGAACTCGACCTGAGCGACGGAACGACCGTGCGCGGCCGGCGGTTGCTTCTGACCACCGGGTTGACCGATGTACTGCCGGATATCCCCGGGGTGCGCGAGGGGTGGGGGCACGACGTGCTGCATTGCCCCTACTGCCACGGCTGGGAGGTGCGCGGTCGGCGGATCGGTGTCATCGGCACCGGGCCGATGGCCGGCCACGTGACGCTGTTGCTGCGCAACCTCAGCGATCGGGTCACGCTCTTCGCGCACGCGATGCCGCCGCTCGACCCGCAGGACCGCGCACGCCTGGACGCCTTGGGCGTCGAGGTGGTCGACGGGCCGGTTCGCGAACTCGCGCGCGCCGAGGGCGGCGTACGGGCGGTCGTGCTCGCGGACGGGCGGGAGTTCCCGGTGGAGGCGGTCGCCGTCGCACCGCGGCTGGTCGCGAACGCCGACCTCTACACCGCGCTGGGCGGCACGCTCGCCGAGAACCCGATGGGCGTGTACATCCCGGTCGACCCGATGGGGCGCACCGAGGTCGCGGGTGTCTGGGCGGCCGGCAATGTCGCCGACCTGTCGTCGATGGTCGTCGCCTCGGCTGCGGCCGGGGTGATGGCGGGCGCGCAGATCAACGCCGAGTTGGTTCGGGTGGACGCCGACCTGGCGGTCGAGCGGGCGGTGCCCGCCGCAGGGTGAGTGCCGATCAGAGGTCGCGGAACCAGGACTCGGTGAGGTAGTCGGTGTCCCAGCCCATCGACCGGTACAGCTGATCGGCGTTCGTGGGAGAGTCCGCGTCGACCTCGAGGCCCACCCGGTTGCGGCCGCGGTCGGCGGCGTCGCCGATCACGGTGTAGAGCAGCCCCTTGGCCACCCCGCGACCGCGGGCCAGGCGGTTGACGCCGATGTACTCGACGTAGGTGCCCTCCGCGCCGGAGACATTGGCGCCGAGGACCGAGCAGACGACCGCGCCGGCGGGCAGCGGCGGTGCGTCCGGATGCTCGGGGTCGTCGACGAAGGCGAGCCACCAGTGGTCCCACCGGTGGCTCGGGTCCTCCCGCAGGCGCTGGGTGAACTCCGGGAACGACTCCCGGTAGGAGTTGAAGTGGTCCTGGAAGGACTCCTCCAACATCCGATGCACCGTCTGCAGGTCCTCGGCGACCGGTAGGCCGCTCGGGTGTCGCTCGACCGGGCGGATCGTGACGCCTGCCCGTACCGCCGGCAGGTCCTCGCCCGGCACGACCGGACGGGTCATGTTCAGCCACCGGCGTCGGCAGTCGTACCCGGCCCGACCGAGCCAGTCGCGCTGCTCGAGGTCCTCGGCGTAGGGGTTCGCGTCCAACCGCGTGCCGGTACGTCCGCGCAACTGCGCGAACTGCAGGCCCTGCTCCGCGGCCCAGGCGTAGCTCGCGGCGGCCAGCTCCGAGCGCAGGTCCGGTGGGGTCAACGTCCGATCTATGTACAGCGCGACCATCGTCCGCCCGGCCGCCCGATCGTGCACGACCACCCAGGCGCGGATGCGGCCCTCGGTGTCGACCACCACCGCCTGATGCCGCGTCCAGCTGGCGGGGCCGATCGCTTCGGATTCCACCAGCGCCGCGTCGGCCGACGACGACCCGGTGAAGGCCTTCTGGTCGGCTCCGCGCAGGACGATCAGGTCGGCGAGATCCTCCGGCTGCGGTGCGCGTGCCTGCCAGCCGGGCAGAACGGTCAGCCCGGCAACGGTGCGAGCGGTCACCGGCGGACGCCGCCCCGCCGAGGCCTGCGCACGGCCGGGGCCGGGGCCCGTTCCGGAAGATCAGACGGTGCCGGACGGGCAGACGGTGCCGAAAGGGAAGGCATATCCGCACCCTACGCGGGCTCGGCGAATCATCGGGTTAAGAATGAGGTCATGAAGGTCCACCTCATCGATGGCACCTACGAGTTGTTCCGGCAGCACTTCGGTGCCGCGCGGCACCATGAGAATCCCAGCGCCGTCGCCGCGACGGTCGGCGTGCTCGGCTCGACCCTGCAACTGATCGCCGACGGGGTGACCCATGTCGGAGTGGCGAGCGACCACGTGATCGAGAGCTTCCGCAACGATCTGTGGGAGGGCTACAAAAGCAGCGAAGGCATGGATCCGGTGCTGCTCAACCAGATTCCGTTGCTCGAGGACGCCCTGGTCGCCATGGGTGTAACCACCTGGGCGATGGTCGAATACGAGGCCGACGACGCGCTCGGCGCCGCCGCCCTGGTCGCCGACGAGGACGCCCGGGTCGAGCAGGTGCTCATCGTCACCCCCGACAAGGACCTCGGCCAATGCGTCCGCGGGGACCGGGTGGTTCAATTCGACCGGCGCAAGGGCGAGATCATCGACGAGGAAGCGGTGATCGCCAAGTTCGGGATCGGCCCCGACTCGATTCCGGACTACCTGGCCCTGGTCGGGGACACCGCCGACGGCTTCCCCGGCCTCAAGGGGTGGGGCGCCAAGTCGACGGCCACGGTGCTCGCCCGCTACGGACGGCTCGAGGACATTCCGGACGATCCCAAGCAGTGGGATGTCCCCGGCGTTCGTGGGGCGGAGAAATTGGCCGGCATCCTCACCGAGCAACGCGATCTGGCGGTGCTCTTCCGGCGGATCGCGACGGTGGTCACCGACATCGCGGTCGGCGCCGTCGACGACTGGCAATGGCGTGGTCCCACCCCGGAATTCGCGGCGATCGCCGAGTACCTGGGCGCGCCTCACCTGATCGATCGAGCGGATCGGTTGGCCGACAAACTCGGCTGACCGAGCCCAGAAAACCCGGGGGTGGCTGTGCGCTCCCCTCCGGGTGGGTAGTTTCGAAGAAGAACAAGGACGTTCGACAGCGAGGAAGATAAGGAGGCAAATCCGTGCTCGTACGCAGGATTGCCCGCCCGATGTTGGCTTCGATCTTTATCACCGGGGGGCTCGACGAGATTCTGAATCCGGCCAACAAGCAGGACGTGGCCGAATCCGTTGTGACACCGCTGTTCGGCAAATCGGTGAACACCGCGACCGTCGTACAGATCGACGGGGCGGTCAAGGTAGCCGCGGGTACCGCGTTGGCAGTGGGTCGTTTCCCGCGTATCGCCGCCCTGGCTCTCGCCGGCAGCCTGGTGCCCACGACCCTGGCCGCGCACCGTTTCTGGGATTTCGAGGACCCGGCGCAGCGGCAGGCGCAGCAGGTGCAGTTCGTCAAGAACGTCAGCCTGCTCGGCGGGCTGTTGCTCGCATCGGTCGACACCGAGGGCAAGCCGTCGGTCGGTTGGCGTGCCCGCCGCGCGGCCCGCAAGCTCGGCGACCAGATCTCCGGTACCCCGACGCCGACGCTGGCGATCGGAGAAACCGCGAGCAATGTCGTCGGTTCCCTCGAGGCCGCAGCCGAACGTGCCCTCGATGCCTTCCCGTCGGAGGCCGTGGGCAACGCCGCCGTGCAGGTGGTTGACTCTCTCGAGTCCGCTACCGAACGCGCCCGCGACAAGTTCCCCAGCGAGGCGGTCGGTGCTGCTGCGGCGACCCTGGTCGACCGGGTCGAGTCGGCGAGCAGTCGCGCCGACAAGAAAGCGCTGAAGAAGGCCGCGAAGTCGGCCGGCAAGCAGCTGCGCTCCGTGGCGGAGACCTCGGCGGCATCGGTCGAGGATGCGGCCGAGCGGGCCAAGGACGCCTGGCCGAGCGATTCGATCGACGACGCCCTGTCCGCGGTATCCGACCGTTTCGACGATGTGGTCAGCCGCAAGGACCGGCGCCGGGCGAAGAAGGCGGCCAAGCAGTTCCGCAAGGACGTGCGGGCCGCGGCCCACACCGCCCGCGAGAACATCGAGCACGCTGCAGACGAGGTGCGCAGCCGCGCCTCCGTCTGAACCGAACTCCGGCCCACTCGACAGCGATACCCGGGGTGCCCCCTATGGCGGCACCCCGGGGATCGAGGGACGGGTGATCAGGAGTCGGCGACGGTGAGTTCCTGTGCGCCGCGAACGGTGTCCGGCTCGAAGTCGTGGCCGGCGGCATCCTCGACATCGACCGCGGCGAAGAGGCGACGGGCAACCACCAGCAGCAGGGCGCCCAGGATCACCGCACCGGCACCGACCCAGAACGGCAGGTGCGGGCTGATCGATTCACCGAGCTTGCCGGCCAGCCACGGGGCGACCGCGCCGCCACCGAAGCGCACGAAACTGTAGGAGGCGGAGGCCACCGGGCGCGGCACCGGTGCGACCTTCATGACCACCTCGGTGACCAGGGTGTTGTTGATGCCGAGGAAGATTCCGGCGATCACGACGCAGGCGACCAGCACTGCGCGGTTGTCGGTGAACACCGCCATCACCACCAGGACACCCGCGAAGCAGAGCAGTGCCCCGATCATCGACGGTACGGTCCCGAAGCGTCGCTGCAGAACTGGCGCCACGGCTACCGACGTCACCGCCAGCGCCAGACCCCAGCCGCAGAAGATCAGCCCGACCGCGACCGCGCCCATGTGCAGGACGAACGGGGTGAAGGCCAGCAGCGTGAAGAACCCGAAGTTGTAGAGCAATGCCGTAACGCCGATGCTCGCCAGCCCGGGATGTCGCAGCGCCCGCAGGGGTGCGGTCAACGGTTCGGGTGTGGTCGTCCGCTCGCCGGCCGGCAGGAACAGGATCGTGACCACCAGCGCGATCGCCATCAGTACCGAGACGCCGAAAAATGGTCCGCGCCAGGAGATGCTGCCCAACGCGCCGCCGACCAGCGGGCCGACCGCGATACCGAGGCCCAGAGCCGCCTCGTACAGGATGATGGCCTGCGCGACCGAGCCGCGCGCCGAGGCGACGATCGTCGCCAGCGCGGTGGCGATGAACAGCGCATTGCCCAGCCCCCACAGGCCGCGCCACCCGATGATCGCGGTGATCGAACCGGCGGACCCGGCGAGGGCGGAGCCGACGATGATGATCGCCAACCCGACCAACAGGGTTCGCTTGGCGCCCAGGCGGCTCGATACCCATCCGGTGAAGAGCATCGCGACCGCCATCACCGCCATATAGCTGGTGAACAGCAGGGAGACCTGTGACGGTGAGGCGTCGAGCTTCTCGGCGATCGGCGCGAGGATCGGGTCGACGAGGCCGATGCCCATGAACGCGATGACGCAGGCGAAGGCGACGGCGTAGACCGCTCGTGGCTGATGCCACATGCTCGGCGGCGCGGTCGCGGAACGCTGCGACGTGCCCGAGGGTGTGGACACACCCTGTGGTGTCGGTGAACCCGAGGGTGTCGATGAGTCGGACGATGTGCTCGCCACGAGTGCCTCCCGAATGCGTGTGGTTCCGATGGGAACCGACTCAGAATATAGATAGTTAGCCTTGCTAATCAATTGGTGAGACGTGGATCACGTGGCGGGGAGATTCCCGGGGGGGGGGGGGCTGCTACCGGTCTCGCGGCTCCGGCTCCGGCTCCGGCTCCGGCTCCGGCTCCGGCTCCGGCTCCGGCTCCGGCTCCGGCTCCGGCTCCGGCTCCGGCTCCGGCTGGTTGCCGTATGTCGACTGGTGACGTCGTCGGCGGGCTTCCGCGTAGGCGATACCGGCGGCGATCAGGACCGGGACCACGTACTTCAGGGCCGAGGCGATCGTGGCCAACCAGGGCGGCAGATCCCAGTCGGGCAGGTTCCAGTCGGGTAGCGGAATGCTCGGCCACGGGATGTTCGGCAGCTGCCAGTCCGGCCACGCGATGGTGGGCAGCCGCCAGTCCGGCCACGGAATGCGGAAAATCACCTGCGCGAGCAGCGAGACCATCAGGATGCCGAACAGCACCCCGGCCGCTGCGGTCGCGGCGCTGCGTGCGGTATGCAGCCGGGGGTGGGCGCGCATCCACTCGATCCGACGCGCCGCCGCCGAACCCGGCTCGGGATCGAAGTCCTTCCCGGACAGGGGGACCCGATTGGCCGCGCGGGCGGCGGCCTCGGATTCGACGTCGAACCAACTGACCCGGCGGATGCGCCCGAGGGTCGATGCGTGCAGTCCGACGGCTCCGTACCCCTCGGCGACGAGCACCAGGTAGTCGTCCATCGTCCAGCGATCGCCCACCGGCACTCCGTCGACGGTCCACGCCACCCGTCGTCCGAGGCCCCGGTCGGTGATGGTGACCTCGTGCGCCCGGCCGTTCGACGTCAGACGCCACGCCTCCGGGGCGCTCACGGTCGGCCCGATCGGTAAATCCGAGTAGTCACTCTGCTAATATAACGGAGCAGTAGCTCCAACAAAAGGATCGGTGACGAGACGATGGCACGCACGGTGGACCCGGAACGGCACGCCGCCCGCCGGTTGATGATCATCGACGCGGCGGTGACCGAGTTCGCAAACGCCGGATACGAACGCACCACTACCGCCGCGATCTGCGCGCGGGCCGGGATCGGGTCGGGCACCTTCTTTCACTACTTCCCCACCAAATCCGCAGCCCTGCTGGCGATCCTCGACCTCGGAACGTCCGAGGTCATCGACTGGTTCGCCGCTCGCGAGCCGGACGCCGACCCGTCGACGGTCATTCGGGCGTGGGCCGCGCATACCGCCGATGAACTGCGCGAACCCCGCCTGGCCGGGTTCGTCAACGCCGTCGGCGCGGTGATGGGGGATCCCGAGGTCGCCGCCGCGCTCGAACGCGACGACGCGGCCCAACGGGACGGTCTGCGTCCCCTGGTCGCCCGCGCCCGCACGGCCGGACTGATCCGCGACGACCTGGTGGTCGAGCGGATCGTCGACTGGCTGCTCGTGCTGATGGACGGGTTCATCTCCCGCATGGCGAGCGACCCGTCGTTCACCGCCGACTCCGAGGGGCCGATCTATCTGGACATCGTCGACCGCTTCCTCGCCGCCTCTTCGGCTGCCGAGAGGTAGTCCTCGCGATTACGCCACGGGAAAATGGTTCGGATGCTTAGCATCCCGACATGAGCGAGCGGGATGTTCGAGTCTTCTTCCAGGGCGGCGCCTTCTTCGAGGGTCCGCGGTGGCACGACGGTCGGTGGTGGGCCTCGGACTTCTACCGTCGGCAGGTGGCGACCTACGACGACAACGGCGTCGAGACGGTCCTGTTCACCGTCGACCAGCAGCCCTCCGGCCTCGGCTGGCTCGCCGACGGAACGCTGGTGGTCGTCTCGATGCGTGACCGGAAGATCCTGCGCTGGGCGGACGGCGAGCTGACCGAACTGGCGGACGTCTCGGCTCATTGCGGCGGCCACCTCAACGACCTGGTCGTCGACGCCAACGACCACATCTTCGTCGGCAATTTCGGATTCGACCTCATGGGCGGCGGTGCGCCGGAGTTGGCGTCGCTGATCCGCGTCGACCCGGACGGCTCGGTCGCCGTCGTCGCCAAGGATCTGTTCTTCCCGAACGGCATGGTGATCAGCCCGGACGGCGCGACGTTGACCGTCGGCGAGACCCTGGGCAACCGATATACCGCCTTCGATCTTGCCGCGGACGGAACTCTCTCCGGTCGCCGCGTGGTCGCCGAATTTGCGCCCCAACCGGAAGGCGCCACCTTCGAGGAGGTGCTCGGGCAGATCGCGGTCGCCCCGGACGGCTGCACCCTCGACGCCGAGGGACATATCTGGGCCGCGGACGCGCTGGGCAATCGGGCGGTCCGCGTCGCGCCGGGCGGCGAGATCGTCGACGAGGTCCGGGTGCCGACCGGCGCGGGCATCTACGCCTGCCAACTCGGCGGACCCGACGGCCGCACCCTGCTGCTCTGCTCCGCGCCGGACTTCTTCGAGCACAACCGCAAGGACACCCGCGAGGCGGTGCTCTACACCACGATCGTCGACGTCCCGCACGCCGGACGCCCCTGACGAGCCGGCCACCCGAATCCGCACGCACCGATTCCGATCGCGCGGGAACCGAAGCGCCCCTGCCGACGACGACTGACTACGTGGGGTAGCAGCCGCGGTGTCGCGGCCTCAGCCGGCTACCTCGAGTCACTCGAAGGGGCCTTTGATGTCGGACGTTGCGGAATCCCGGGTATCGGACGGTCCCTCGTCCCCGCGCCCACCCCTCTGGCCGGGGATCCGGGCGTTGTTGATGCGGCTGCACTTCTACGCGGGGATCCTCGTCGGCCCGTTCATCCTGATCGCGGCAATCACCGGATTGCCCTACACGATCACCCCGCAACTCGAGCAACTCGTGCACCGCGAGCAACTCACCGTCGCGCAGATCGGTGAGCACACCGTTCCGCTCGCCGACCAGGTGGCCGCGGCCCGGCAGGCGCATCCGGAGGGGGCGATCACCGAGGTCCGGCCACCGCGCACCGAGGACGGCACCACCCGGGTGGTGCTGGCCGTCGACGACGTCCCAGACGGATACGGCCGCACGGTCTTCGTCGACCCCTACTCCGGCGAGGTTCGCGGTGCGCTGACCACCTACGGGGAGTGGCTACCGGTCCGCGCGTGGATCGACGAACTGCACCGCAACCTGCACCTGGGCGAGGTGGGTCGCCACTACAGCGAACTGGCCGCGAGCTGGCTGTGGCTGGTCGCCCTCGGCGGTCTGATCATGTGGTGGGGCATGGTCCGACGTCGCACCCGGGCGGCCCGCGCGGCCGTGCTCCCCGATCGCCGCCGATCCGGCCGCGCGCGCACGTTGTCCTGGCACGGCGCCGTCGGCGTATGGATCGTCCTGGGACTGGTGGTGCTCTCGGCGAGCGGTCTGACCTGGTCGCGATATGCCGGCGAGAGCATCTCCGACCTGCGAACCGCGCTCGACTGGACCTCTCCGACCGTGACCACGGCCCTGTCCGGCCAGGACGAGACCGCAGCCGGTGGGCACGGTGGTCACGGCGCACCCGCGGCGGAGACCTCCGATGCCGCGATCACCCGGGGTGTGGGCATCGACGGGGTGTTCACGACCGCGGTCGAGGCGGGTCTGCAGGTGCCGATCCGGCTGATCCCGCCGTCGGGCGAGGATCAGGCCTGGACCGTGCGGGAAGCCAAGCGCAGCTGGCCGACCCGATACGACGCGCTCGCCGTCGATCCGGCGGACGGACGGGTGGTCGACCGGGTCGACTTCTCGTCGTGGCCGCTGATGGCCAAGATGACCAACTGGGTGATCGACACCCACATGGGCATCCTGTTCGGATGGGTCAACCAGATCGTCCTGGCGCTGGTGGCGATCGGCCTGATCACCGTCGTGATCCGGGGCTATCGGATGTGGTGGTCGCGGCGGCCGCGATCGGCCGGGCGGTGGGCCGTCGGTGCGCCGCCGGCCCGCGGCACGCTCACCCGGGTGCCGGTCGGGGTCGCGATCGGCGTGATCCTGGTCGCGGCCATCGTGGGGTGGTATGTACCGCTGCTGGGCATATCGCTGGCGGGCTTCGTGGCGGTGGATGTGGTGGTCGGGCTGCTGCGCGCGCGGGCGGACGAGTCGGATACCGCCTCGCCGACCGAATCGCGATGACGGTCGGTATCGGATCGCCGGCCGGGGGTGTCCCGGCCGGCTCAGGCCGCCGGATCGTCGGTCAGATGTACATGCCGACGACGGCGACCGGAGGAGGTGTCGGGCGGGGCGACCTCGGTCGCTCGCACCGCCGATCCGGTCGGCGGCTCGGGCCGGTCGCGGTAGCGGAGGTGGATCGCGCCGACCACGGCCACCGCGACGAGCACCACCAGATGGCTCGATGCCCGCGACAGGGTGACATTGCCGGCGACGCCGTCCACCGCCACGAAGACCAGCAGGATGCCGACGAATGTGGCCAGCAGCGGAAAGATGCCGGTGGTGGCGCTCGGGCGCAGGCCGACCACGATCAGGCCGATGCCGACCGCGATCGACCACGCGGTGGTCTCGTTGAACAGGTGGGCGGTGGTGTCCATGTCGCCGTGGGCGTGTCCGGTCATCGCGAACGTCATGCCGAGGAGTTGGCCCACCCCGAGCAGGACCTGCAGGCTGCCGAGCACCAGCACCGCGGCCCGCAACGGGTGGTCGCGCAGGACCCATCGACGCGCTCGCTGCCACCTCGACCGTGGGGCGACCGCGCCCGCCGCCGCCAGGATGTCCGCGGTCAGATCCGGGGTGCGGACGGCCGATCGGACGCTCAGCCGCCGGGCGGACTCCGCGGCGGCGGCATACCAGGCGCAGCAGTCGGTGCAACCGGCCAGGTGCTCGTCGACCCGCTCCGCGGGTACCGGTTCGCGCTCCCCGTCGATCCTGGCCGACAGGGACTCGCGCGCTATCGCACAGTCCATGATCCAGCAGTCGCTCCGCTTCCGATCGAAGTTCCCGGCCGGCGGAATTGCGCGCGCCGGGCTCCGGGCGAGTATGCCGCGCCGGGTGCACTAGGGTGACTCGGCGATCGCCGGCGTGCCCACAGTCCCGCTTCGGAAATGAGGTTCCACGATGGCCACCGACGCCTCGTTGACCGAGTTGGCTCTGGCCGCCGGGGCCGGTGATCAGCGTGCCCTCGAAGACTTCGTGCGCGGCTCCCAACGGGATATATGGCGCTTCGTCGCCCACCTCGCCTCGCCGTCCGAAGCCGACGATCTGACCCAGGAAACCTACCTGCGCGCCATCCCGGCGCTCGCGCGGTTCGCCGCTCAATCCAGCGCCCGCACCTGGCTGCTGTCGATCGCTCGACGGGTGGTCGTCGACCATATTCGCCGGTCCTATCGCAGGCCGCGCCTGACCGACGGCGTGGACTGGGAGGCCGCCGCCGATCGGCGGGCCACGCGCGGTGATCGGGCCGGTTTCGAGGACATCGTCGAACTGAACATCCTGCTCGACGGCATCGATATCGATCGTCGCGAGGCCCTGGTGCTCACCGGGATCCTGGGCATGACCTACGAGGAAGCGGCGCGGGTATGTGGCTGCCCGATCGGCACGGTGCGCTCGCGGGTCGCCCGCGGGCGGGAGGACCTGCTCGGCCGATCCCGACGCGGCGAGGACCGGCGTTTCGACTCCGCATAAGCGTGCGCCGTTCGCGGCCGACTATTCGACGCGCGGTCGAATAGTCATTCGATCAACATACGAATCTCGCACGCGGGAAATTGGTCGATAACGCCTGGTACGAGCGCTTCGATAGACATTTCCCCGGGTGCTTCACCCGGATATCCGATCGCAGGATGGGGCGGAATGTCGAATGGAGCGATCATGCAATTCCGAACGAATAATTCCTTATCGAAAGCAACCCGTTTCGGGGTCGCGGGACTGGTGACGATCGGCCTGCTCGGTGGACCGCTGTCGGCCGCCGCCCCCGCGCTCGCCCAGCCCGGTTGCGCGGTCACCCTGGCCGGATCGTTGCCCAAGGAGGCGCCGGATGCCGGCGCCGCGACCATCGTCGATGTGCGCACCGGCTGGGACGGATGCGCGGACAGGCTGGTGATCGACCTGGCCGGGCCCCCGGACGGGTACGTCGTCCGGTACGTCGACGTGGTGCATCGCGAGGGCTCCGGCGAGCCGGTCCCGGTGCGCGGCGGGGCGACCCTGCAGGTGGTGGCCCGATCGCCGGTATACAACCCGGACACCGGGCAGCCGACGTGGGCACCCGCCGATCCGAACGAGGTGGCCGACCTGCGCTGGCATCCCACCTTCCGACAACTGGCCTTCGCCGGTTCCTTCGAAGGGCAGACCACCTTCGCTCTCGGGGTACGCGCCCGGCTGCCATTTCGGGTGTTCACGCTGGAGGGACCCGGCGACGGCAGTCGATTGGTGATCGACGTCGCCCACTTCTGGTGAGGACCGGTTCGGTCGGACGATGTGGATCAGACGATGCCGAGCAGGTGGAATCCCAGCGAGACGATCACGATCGACGGAACCGACGCGAACGTGCTGATCAGGATGGCATCGCGGGCCAGGTGCTCACCACGACCGTAGCGGTGGGCGTACATGAAGACGTTCTGTGCGGTCGGCAGCGCCGCCATGATCACCACGGTGAACAGCTCGATGCCCTCGAGTCCGAACAGCAGACCCAGACCGAGGGCCAGTGACGGGTTGACGAACGTCTTGATCGCCACCAGCGTCCACACGTGCGGGGCGCTGCCATTGCCCGCCGGCTTGGGGCCGAGCCGCAGGGCGATACCGAAGGCGATCAGCATCGCCGGCACCGCCATCCCGCCGAGCAGATCGAGCGGGCCGGCGATCGCGCCCGGCAGGGTGACCGAGAAGACCGACAGCAGCAGGCCGATCACCGAGCCGAGCACGATCGGATTGGTCACCACCCCGAGCACCACCGTGCGCAGTCGATTGCCGCCCTCGCGGGTGGCCGAATGCAGCAGTGCCATCGCCGGCGGGGCGATCAGCAGCAGCTGCATCAGCATGGTCGGTGCGGCCCGGGCGACGTCGCCGAGCACGTAGAACGCGATCGGCAGGCCGAGATTGCCGGCGTTGACGTAGCCGACGCACAACGCACCGATCACCGTGGTGCCCGCCGGTAGGTGCGGCCGCCAGAGCCGATGGGCGATCACCGCGTAGACCGCCATCGCCCCGTACGCGCTCAACGCTGCGGTCCACAGATTGGCCGACAGCAATGCGGCGGGGGACGTCTCCTGCATGATGCGCAGCAACAACGCCGGCGAGGCGACATTGAACGCGATCGTCGACAGGGCCCGTTGACCGCGCTCGTCGACCAGCCCCAGATGCGCCAGGAGGAACCCGACGGCCACGACCACTCCGATGGTCGCAAAGCCGTCCAGCACCGCCGTCACCCGACGATCCTGGCACCTCGGCTCGGTGAGCGCGGCCTCAGCCGTCGCCGGGCAGCGCCGCCGAGTCGTAGAGCTCGGCATACTCCGCAGACGGCGCGATCGGGGTGATCACGTCGATCAGCACGCCGTTGGGGTCGCGGGTGATGAAGTGCCGCTGGCCGAAGTCCTCGTCCCGCGGTTCGAGCAGCATCGGCAGCCCGGCGGCCGCCAATCGCGTGTACACCGCGTCGACGTCGGCGACCTCGAAGTTGATCAGCAGGCCGCCGGTGATCGCCGTGCGGGCGGATTCCGGAACCGTCGGATGGGCATGGTCGAGGACCGCGAGGTTGACCTCCGGGTGTCCGTCGAGCTGCAGATGGACGTACCAGGTGTCGGTGAACATCGACACGAAGCCGAAGTGCTGCTGCCAGAACGTCGCCGTTCCGGGTACGTCGGTGGTCATCAGGACCGGGTAGTAGCTGGTGACCTGCATGTCGGTGAGTGGCATCGTCATCTCCTTCATTTACATACAAACTGTCTGCATGTGAAATTAACGTACAGTCTGTCTGTATGCAAGAGGTAGAGCGCACTCCCGCCCGCCGATCGAACCGGCAGCGGTCGGAAACCACCCGCGCAGCACTGCTGGATGCGGCCAGGGATCTGTTCGTGACCAGGGGATATGCCGACACGACGACGCCGGAGATCGTCGCGGCCGCCGGCACCACCCGCGGCGCGCTGTATCACCACTTCACCGACAAGCGGGATCTCTTCCGGGCGCTGCTCGACCGCGAGGCCGGTCGGGTGGCCGACGACATCCGGGCGGCCGACCACCCGGACGGGGGCCCGGCCGATGCGCTGGCGGCCGGCACCGCCGCCTATCTCGACGCGATGGCGCAGCCGGGCCGCACCCGACTGTTGATGGTCGAGGGGCCCGCGGCGTTCGGTCCGGAGGAGATGCGTGCCCTCGACGAGGCCACCTCGGCGGCCACCCTGGTCGAGGGTCTGCGGGAACTGGGAACGGTGCCCGACACGGTGTCGGTCGACGCGCTGGCGGGGTTGGTATCGGCGGCCTTCGACCGCGCGGCCCTGGCGATCGACGCCGGTGCCGATCCGGGCGAACAGACCGCGGCGTTGCGCTGGTTGCTCGACCGGATCGCCGGCGGCCGGGGGTAGCCGGCTACTTCCAGGCGAAGACCGGCTGCTCGTAGTGGTCGACGCGAGTGGCTCGGCCGTGCAGGACCACCTCGCGGAACTGGTACAGCAGCGCGGCGGTCGGCGCGTGCAGCCGGCCGCCGAGCAACGGCAGGCTGATCACCGGCGACGGTGACTGCGGGATCGTCGCGAAGCCGGGTTCGACGTCGAGCGATTCGACCGGCAGCCGGTACAGCTCGGCCACCTCGGTCGGCTGCGGGATCAACTCGTCCTGGCGGCCGCCCCAGACGACCACCGGGGTGATCACATAGCCCGAGCGGGTCGGATAGTCGTCGAGCAGACCGAGCACCGCGTTCTCGCCGCGGTGCACACCGACCTCTTCGCCGAGTTCGCGCAGCGCCCCCTCGACCGGCGTCTCGTCGCCGTCGAGACGCCCGCCCGGCAGCGCCCACTGCCGCGAATGCCGGCGCATCCCGGCCGGGCGTCGGGTGATCACGTACTGCGGGCCGGGCGATTCGACGGTCGGCCCGTCGGGCGGTTCGAGCAGCACGATCGCGACCGCCGCCGCCGTCAGACCCGCGAGATCCCGGCTGCGCCGCGGAAAGGCGTCCAGCCGGGACCGGGTGCGATCGACGAACTCCTCGATCGCCGATGATTCGGACATCTCAGGCCCGCAGCGGCGCCAGGGCGTTGGTGACCGAGACCACGTGATCGAACAGGCTCCGCAGTTCCCCGTCCCGCCGCTCGCTCGGCGTGAAGGTGTCGCCGTCCCAGTCGGTGAACAGCCCCAGGCTCACCTGACCGCGCACCGCCATCAGATGAGCATTGGCCGCGATGGCCCGCCAGTGCTCGACCGCCCGCACGCCGCCGTCCGCGCCGTAGGACACCAGGCCGAGTGCTTTGTGACCCCACTCGGGGTAGATCACGTCGAAGGCGTTCTTCAGCGCGGCGGGAACGCTGTGGTTGTACTCCGGCGTCACGAAGATGAAACCGTCCAGCGCGTCGATCGCCGCACCCCAGGTGCGCGTCGCGGGATTCTCGTATTTGCGGTTGGCGGCGCCGGGGATCGTGGGCTCCGACAGCAGCGACAGATCGAAGGCGGCCACGTCGAGCAATTCGACGGTCACCGAACCGTCGACGACCGAGGGATAGCCGGCCGACTGCTCGACGATCCAGTGGGCGACGGCCTCGCCGCGGCGTCCCGGGCGGGTGCTGCCGAGGATGATTCCGATCTTCGTGGGCTGTGCGGTTGTCATGCCCACATTCAACCCTTCACAACCACTCCTGTGGGGACGAACATCGATCGCGCCCCGCCCGGCCCTCGGTAGCGTCGGGATGGTAGAAAGCTGAAATGCTGCTCCGCGGAACGGGTAACGTCCGTGTCGCCGATCCTCGACCCGTGCGGGTCGGGGTTGCTGAGGCTAACCTCGGGCGGGAGCGGCATCCGGTCCGACCCCGTGTGTCGAGCCCGATCGACGGCACACCGGAACGCGTCGAGAGGGGGCGGCAATGACCGACGAGGCGCACTATCCGGAGCCCGGCGCCGTTCTGGACGGGGTGACCCATGCGGCGATCTTCTTGGTGCTGACGATCTCCCCCGGCGGTGAGTCGACCGTGCGGGACGTGCTGGCCGATTCCGGTGGGCTGCTGCGCTCGGTGGGATTCCGATCCCCGGAGAACAACCTGTCCCTGGTGATCGGGATCGGCTCCGACGCCTGGGATCGGCTGTACGCCGGACCGCGGCCGGCCGATCTGCACGAGTTCATCGCCTTGGACGGGCCGGTGCACCATGCTCCGTCCACTCCGGGTGATCTGCTGCTGCACATCCGTGCCGAGCGGCTCGACCTGTGCTTCGAGCTGGCCACGCTGTTCATGGATCGGCTCGGTGGTGTCGCCGAGGTGGTCGACGAGGTGCACGGCTTCCGCTACTTCGACCTGCGTGATCTGCTCGGATTCGTCGACGGCACCGAGAACCCGACCGGCCGGGCGAAGTTCGACGCGGTGGTGATCGGCGACGAGGACCCGACCTTTGCCGGCGGCTCCTACGTGATCGTCCAGAAGTACCTGCACGACATGTCGGCCTGGAACGCGTTGACCGTCGAGCAGCAGGAAGCCGCGATCGGCCGCACCAAGCTGGCCGATGTCGAACTGCCCGACGACGTCAAGCCGGTCAATTCGCATGTCGCGCTCAACACCGTCAACGACGCCGACGGCAACCAGCTGCAGATCCTGCGCGACAACATGCCCTTCGGTGCGGTCGGGACCGCCGAATACGGCACCTACTTCATCGGCTACGCGCGCACCCCGGCGGTCACCGAGCAGATGCTGCGAAATATGTTCCTGGGCAACCCTCCCGGTACCACCGACCGGATCCTCGACTTCTCGACCGCGGTGACCGGGGTGCTCTTCTACACCCCGCCGCCCACCTTCTTCGACGCCCAACCCGCGGCCGCCGATTCCGCTGCGGCGCAGGACATCACCTCGCAGGACCCGGACGATTCCGCACCGACCGCCGACGCCTCGCTCGGCATCGGCAGCCTCAAAAGGAGCACGCCATGACCGTCAACAATCTGCACCGCGAGCTCGCTCCCGTCTCCGAGGCGGCCTGGAAGGACCTCGAGGGCGAGGTGCGGTCGACCTTCACCGCGAATGTCGCCGGCCGCCGGGTGGTCGACGTCGCCGAGCCGGGCGGCTACAAGCTCTCCGCGGTCGGCACCGGTCATGTCGCCGAATTGGCGTCCTCCGAGGACGGTCTGCTCTCGCAGCTGCGGACGGTGCAGCCGATCGTCGAGCTGCGGGTGCCCTTCGTCGTCTCCCGGCAGGCGGTCGACGACGTCGAGCGCGGCGCTCCGGACCCGGACTGGGACCCGGCGCGGGAGGCCGCCAAGCGCATCGCCTTCGCCGAGGACCGCGCGATCTTCGACGGGTGGGAGGACGCCAGGATCGGTGGCGTTCGGCCGGAGTCGACCAACGCCCCGATCACGCTGCCCTCGGATGTACGGGAACTGCCCACCGCCGTCGCCCATGGGCTGGGGGAGTTGCGCCTGGCCGGCGTCGACGGTCCCTATGCGCTGGTCCTGAGCGCCGATCTGTACACCGAGGTCACCGAGACCTCCGACCACGGCTATCCGATCCACGCCCACCTCAGCCGGGTGGTCGACGACATCGTCTGGGCGCCCGCCCTGACCGGCGCGGCGCTGCTGTCCACCCGCGGCGGCGACTACACCCTGCGGCTCGGCCAGGATCTGTCGATCGGCTACCTCGCGCACGACGCGACGACGATCACCCTCTACCTGCAGGAGACGCTGACGTTCATCGTCGACACGGCCGAAGCAGCGGTGGCGCTCAACAGCTGAGCGGGATCAGGGGGTATCCGAGCGCTGCCGCCGGCCGGTGACCAGCCAGGTGATCCCGGCCGAGATCACGAACAGCAGCAGCGCCCACATCAGGATGCGTTGTTTACCGACATCGGCGGCGACGGCAAAGAACTGCCAGAACGCCATGGCGACAAAACCCGCCAACGCGGTAATTTTCACCCTGTCCGGCACCACTGCATCCCCCGTTCGTCGATGGCCGCTGCGACCGTATCAGCCCCGGGTGAGGGCCATGCGTTCGTAGCCGCGCAGCACGAAGGTCGGCCGGCGGTGGGCCTCGGCGACGCGCAGCGGGCCGAAGCGGCGCAACAGTGCCTCGACGCCGACCTCCAGTTCCAGGCGGGCGAGCGGGGCGCCGAGGCAGAAGTGGATGCCGAGGCCGAAGGCGAGATGCCGGTTCGGATCACGTTCGGGGACAAAGCGATCGGGCTGTTCGAAGACCGCGGGGTCGCGATTGGCGGCGCCGAGCAGGGCGGCGACCGATTCACCCGCGCGGATCGTGGTCCCCGAGATCTCGACATCGGTGAACGCGGTGCGCACGAACATCTGCAGCGGCGAATCGTGCCGCAGCATCTCCTCGACCAGCGGCGCGCCGGCGCCTGCAGGACCGCCCGACTCCAGCAGCGAGACGATCCCGTTGCCGAAGCCGTTGACGCTCGCCTCGTGGCCGGCGTTGAGCAGCAGCACCACCGTCGCGATCAACTCTCGCGTCGTCAGCCGATCCGCACCGTCGCGGGCCCGGACCAGATCGGACAGCAGGTCGTCACCCGGATGCGAGGTGCGTTCGGCGGCAAGCTGTTCGGTGTAGGCGGCGAAGTCGTCGCTCGCCCGGACCGCCGCCGCCTCCTGTTCGGGAGTGCGGTCGACCTCGTACATCTTCACGATGGCCTGCGACCACGGCCGCAGCAGATGCCGATCGTCCTGCGGCCAGCCGAGCAGTTCGGCGATCACCAATACCGGTAGGGGCTCGGCAAGTTCGGCGATCACGTCGAAGGAGCCGGTCTCCGCCAGGCGCTCGGCGCACCGATCGAGCAGACCGGCGGTCAACTCCTCGATCCGCGGGCGCAGCCGCTCCACATGCCCGCGTCCGAAGGCGCCCTGGACGAGCCGACGCAACCGGGTATGGGTGGGCGGCTCGTTCTCCAGGATCGCGTCGGCGTGCAACCAGTTGAAGGTCTCCCACTCGGCGGCCGGAACACGCGGCCGGAAGGTGCGTCCCATCCCGCGCTCCCGCAGCACCTGCGCGCACTGCTCGTAGCCGGTGGCCACATACATGCCGAGCCCGCTGTGCCGAGCCAGCGGCGCCCGCTGCCGCAGCACCCGAAAGTGGGGATACGGGTCGGCGACGACGTCGGGATCGCCGAGATCGAGAAGCTCCGCGGCGTCGATCACCCGATCAGCGTAGGGGCGCTGCCGCGACCGCGCAGGGCAGCCGGGCGGCGGTGGTGTCAGTCGGCCTTCCCGAGCAGATGCGCCAGCGCCACGTCGATCGTCGGGTGGCGGTAGTGGTGACCCGCGTCGGACAGCTTGGCGGCCACCACTCGCTGGTCGGCCTGCGCGAACTCCTCGGCGCCCTCGCGCCCCAGCAGGACCTGCGGACCCAGCGAGGGCACCGGCAGGATCGCCGGTCGGTGCAGCACCTTCCCGAGGGTGTGGGCAAATTCGCTGTACCGCACCGGATGTGGGGCCACCGCGTTGATCGGCCCGGAGAGCTCCGGATCGGTCACCGCGCGCAGGAGCAGTTCGACCATGTCGTCCAACGAGATCCAGGAGAACCACTGCTTGCCGTCGCCGAGCGGTCCGCCGAGCCCGGCGGCGAACATCGGGTACAGCAGGCGCAGCATGCCGCCGGCCGGGGAGAGCACCACTCCGGTGCGCACCCGCACCAGTCGGGTGTCGGGCCCGACGCCGTCGACCGCGTCGGCCTCCCAGTCGGCCACCACATCGGCGAGGAATCCGGTGCCGCGCCCCGCGGTTTCGGGCAACTCCTCGTCGCCCCGGTCGGCGCCGTAGAAGCCGATCGCCGAACCGCTGACGAAGGTCGACACCCCGGCGGCGCTCGCCGCCCGCGCCAGCAGCTTGGTCGGACCGACCCGCGAGTCGCGCACCTTCTGCTTGTGTCCCTCGGTGAACCGGCCGAGGATCGGCGCGCCCGCGAGGTGGACCACCGCGTCGACGTCGGCGAACAGTTCCGGCGTCGGCGCGGCCGGGTCCCAGACCCGCTGTTCGAGGGTGTCGCCCCCGGATGCCTTCCGCACCAGCTTGATCACCCGATGTCCACCGGTCGACAGCAGCGCGGTCAACGCGGTGCCGATCATCCCGTTGGTGCCGGTCACCGCGACGGTCAGCGGCGTCGCGGAGTACCGGCGGTGGGCGGCGAGGTCGTCGCGGACCTGTCGGGTGCGGTACCGGAAGATCCCATCGAGCAGGGCGCCCGGTGCCGGGGTGCTGACCTCGTCGGTCATGTTCACCCCGGTGGGGCTCGCCTCCAGGGTGTGTTCGTGACGCCACGGCACCACGGTCGGCAGCGGCAGAAATCCGGGCACCGGGACGAGCAGTTCGTCGACGAAACGGGAGCCCTCGATGTACCCGGACGGGTCGTGGCGGGCGGTCCACGGCAGCCCGAGGACCCGCAACTGCGCGCGGCCGTCCCGCAGATTCGCCGCCTCGCGGACCACGGTGATCGGCTGCCACGGGGGCATCAGGCGGTGGATGGCGCCGGGGCGCGACAACCAGGCCCACAGCTGTTCCGGTGAAGTGTCGAAGTCGTCCGTCTGGCGGAAGCTCATAGGCCCCATCATGGTGGGTGCCGGCGCTGCCGGCCACGTTTCGTGCCGGGCGGTCTCATGCTAGGTCGGTGAAGCGCTCGGTGTCGTGCACCGTTCCGGAGACGATGATCGTGTCCTCCGGCGCCAGCACGGTGTCCTCGGTCGCGTAGGTGAAGCCCTCGCCGGGGCGCTTGATCGCCACCACCGTCACCTTGTACTTGGTGCGGATCGTCGAATCGGCCAACCGCCGACCGATCACGAACGCCGGCGGCGTGGTCTTGGCCAGGGCGAACCCGTCGTCGAACTCGATGTAGTCCTGCATGCGTCCGCGCACCAGGTGGGCGACCCGCTTGCCCATGTCGTACTCCGGTTGCACCACGTGGTGGACGCCGATCTGGGTGAGGATCTTCGCGTGCGCCGAGCTGGTCGCCTTGGCCCAGATATTCGGGATCTCCATGTCGAGCAGCGCCGAGGCGGTCAGCAGGCTGGCCTCGAGATCGGTGCCGATCGCGACCACCGCCCGGGTGTACTCGTGTACCGACAGCTGCCGCAGCGACTCCTCGTCGGTGGTGTCGGCGACGACGGCGTGGGTCAGCTGCCCGGAGAGGCGCTGGACGACCACCTCGCGCGAGTCGACACCGAGCACCTCGACCCCCTCGCGCATCAGCTCGAGCGCCAGCGACCGTCCGAAGCGCCCGAGCCCCAGGACGGCCACCACATTCGAGGTGTCCTTAGTCGCCACTGCCGTTCCTCTCGTTGTCGTCCGGATGTGGGCGCGTCGCTCAGCCGATGAGCGGGCGCTCCTGCGGGTAGGTGTACCGCCGGGTGCGGGTGCGCGCCGCCAACGCGCTGACCAGGGTGATCGACCCGATCCGGCCGATGTACATCAGCGCGACCAGCATGACCTGCCCCCAGACCGGCAGCTGTGGAGCCAGGCCGACCGACAGCCCCGCGGTCGCCGATGCCGAGATCACCTCGAACAGGATGTGGTCGAGATCGAAGCTGGTCCCGGCGAGCAGCACGATCGTCGGCACCATCACCAGCGCCACCGCCAGCAACGCCACCGACAGGGCCTGCCGCTGGACCCGCGGATCCATCGTGCGGTCGAAGATGGTCACCTTCGACTCGCCGCGCACCTCGGCGAGGATCACGAACAGCAGCAGCGCGAAGGTGGTCACCTTGATGCCGCCCGCGGTGCTGCCGCTGCCGCCGCCGATGAACATCAACACGTTGGTGACCAGCAGTGTCGCCGGGTCCATCGCGGCGTAGTCGACGCTGTTGAATCCGGCCGACCGCGGCATCGACCCCTGGAAGAACGCCACCAACAGACGCTCACCCATCGAGAAACCGGCCAGGGTGCGCTGCCATTCGAGGACCAGCACCGCGACCGTCCCGCCGACCAGCAGCACCGCGGTGGTCAGCAGCGTCAGCCGGGTGTGCACCGTCCAGCGCGGCGGGCGGCGGCGACGCAGATGCCGGCCGATTTCGAAGAGCACCGGAAAGCCGATACCCCCGGTGATCACCGCCGCGATCAGCGGCAGGCAGATCCACGGATCGCCCGCGAAGCCGATCATGTTGTCGCCGAATAGGGCGAAGCCGGCGTTGTTGAACGCCGAGATCGCGTGAAAGACGCCCAGCCAGATCGCCCGGGGGACCGTTTCGTCGTAGCCGAGGTGGAAGCGCGCCGCCAGGGCTATCGCGGTGATCAGCTCGAGGATCACGCTCATCTTGACCACACCGAGCACCACGGTCCGCACATCGCCGATGCCGCCGGTCGAGCGGGCCTCGACGGCGGTGTTGAGGCGGGCGCGCAGCCCGATGCGGTCGGCCAGGAGCAGTCCGACCAGCGAGGCCATCGTCATGATGCCCAGTCCGCCGATCTGGATCAGCGCCAGGATGACCCCCAGACCGAATCCCGACCAATGGGTAGTGGTGTCGACGATGACCAGCCCGGTCAGACAGATCGCCGAGGTGGCGGTGAACAGTGCGTCGACCACGCCGGTGGGGATGTCGTCGGCGCGGGCGGCGGGCAGCATCAGCAGACCGGTGCCGATCGCGATGGCCACGGCGAAGCTGAGCGCGACGATGCGTGTCGGGGTCAGCGTCACGGTCGCCTGCCGGGCCGCCTGGGTTCGCGCGAGCGGAACACATCGATGAACCTAGTGGCGGCTCCGCGATGGGGTGCCCGATTGCGGCCCGAACCACCGAAACGGAGGGGGCGGTCGATAGGGTGGCCGGGTGAGTTCCCTGATTCCGGAATATCCCCACGAGACACCCGTCCAGGTGTCGATCCCCGAACTGAACCTGGTGGTCGTCCGGCACGAGAAGACCACTCTCGATGCGCTACCCGCCCTCTTCGACGGCACCTTCTCCGCGCTCGGTGCCGCAGCCGAGAAGGGCACCTTCATCCCCGTCGGCGCCGCGCTGGCGATCTATAACGGCAGCCCCTTCGAGGTCTTCGACCTCGAGATCGGTTTCCCGGTGGCGGAGCCGATCGACGGCCCGCTCGAACTCGGCGACTACGTCGCGGTGCCGGTGACGCTCGAGCCGGGCACCGCCTGGGCGGCCAGCCATGTCGGCTCCTACGAAGGCCTTCCCGAGGCCTGGGCCGGACTGGCGAAGGCCGCGCTGGACGCCGGCGCCCAGCCGACCGGCCGCACCATCGAGGCCTACGTCACCGAGCCGTTCCCGGGTATCGACCCGAGTCGGCTGCGCACCGACCTGATCCTGCCGGTCGTCTGATCCCACTCAGCTCGGGTCGACCAGCGGCGCCTGCAGGCTCCAGATCCGGCCGTCGGGGTCGCGAACCGTCATCTCCCTGGTCCCGTAATGGGTCTCGGTGAACGGTTCGACGACCTCGACGGGCGCGGTGGCGAAGAAGGCGTCCGCGTCGGGCACCTCGAGCGCGAGGGTGGTGCGCACCGGCTGTTCGGCAGGGACCTCGGCGACGAAGATGGTGGGGCCGGTGGCGTTGCGCAGTTGACCCGAGTTGTGGTCGGTCTCGAAGTCGATGGAGTAGCCGAGGGCCTGCAGGAATTCGGCGGTCTGCTTCCAGCTGTGGGTTTCGAGGAAGATCGACTGAATACCGTTGGTGGACATCTCACTGGTGGCCATGTCCCCATTGAACACCCGTCGGCGGCGGTGAACCGGCCGCCGACGGATGGTCTCTTCCGGTCGGGCCGTCAGGGGGTCCGAACGCGCTCGATCGCGGTCATCACGTGGTAGACGATGATCGCGGCGAGGGTGCCCAGGGCGATACCGTTGAAGGTCAGCGACCCGTTGGAGAAGGTGAAGTCGGCGATGCCGATCACCAGGGCGATGCCGGCGGTGAACTGGTTGGCCGGGCGGGAGAAGTCGACCTTGTTGTCGATCCAGATCTTGATACCGATCACGCCGATCAGGCCGTAGAGAGCGGTGGTGACGCCGCCGAGCACGCCGGGCGGGATCGTGTTGACCAGGGCGCCGACCTTCGGCAGGAAGCCCAGCGCGATCGCGAAGCCACCGGCCACCCAGTACGCGGCGGTCGAGTACACCTTGGTGGCGGCCATGACGCCGATGTTCTCGCCGTAGGTGGTGGTACCGGAGCCGCCGCCCACGCCGGCGATCGTGGTGGCGACACCGTCGGCGAAAAGCGCGCGACCGGTCAGCTTGTTCAGGCTCGGGTCGGCCAGGTGGGCGACGCTGCGCACGTGCCCGACGTTCTCGGCGATCAGCACCAGCACCACCGGCAGGAACGCGGGCAGCACCGACCAGGCGAGCGTCGGGGACTGGAAGTCGGGCAACCCGATCCAGGCGGCCTCGGAGACCGGCGTGAAGTCGATCTGCCCGGCGATCACCGCGGCGATGTAACCGACCACGACACCGAAGAAGATCGACAGGCGGGCGATCAGGCCGCGGAAGATCACCGTCCACAGGATCACCGCGGCCAGGGTGATCAGCGCGATCCACGGCGAGATCGCGAAGTTGGCCTTCGCGACCGGGGCGAGGTTGAAGCCGATCAGCGCCACGATCGCGCCGGCGACGATCGGCGGCATGAGCGCGTCGATCCAGCCGGTGCCGGTGAACTGGACCAGCACACCGACCAGGGCGAGCAGGACACCGACCGCGATGATGCCGAACAGCGCCCCGCCGGGACCGTCCGAGGCGACCGCCGCGGTGATCGGCGCGATGAACGCAAACGACGAGCCGAGGTAGCTCGGTAGCCGGTTGCCGGTGATCAGCAGGAACAGGATCGTGCCGACACCCGAGAAGAACAGGGTGGTCGTCGGCGGGAATCCGGTGAGCAGCGGCACCAGGAAGGTGGCGCCGAACATCGCGACGACGTGCTGCAAACCGAGCCCGATCGTCGCGGGCCACGCCAGCCGCTCATCCGGCTTGACGATCTCGTCGGCGGCGATCGTCCGACCGTCGCCGTGCAGCTTCCAGCTCATATTCATGCAGGACAGAGTGGACGACCGGGTGCCGACCGGCAATTCGGCGCGCGGGGGATATCGTGCCGACGATCGGTCGGTTTCCCCGGGCCCGGTGCAGCGAATGTGGCGCACCGTGAGAAGGCCCGGCCACCGTTTGTTACGGGCATATGTCGAAGTTCTCATCGCGGCGGTCCGCGCGGCGGTAGTTGCATGTTGCGGACGTTTAACCGTTGTGTATCGAAGCGCGAATGTCCGATTCCTACGGTGGTGTTCATCGCGGGATCGAGCCCTTCACCCATGCGGAAGCCCAATGTCGGGCCGCATACGCCCGACGGCCGCGTCGTCAGTGCTCGACATTTCGAGGTTCTCCGATAGCTCCCGGAAAGGGACACGAACATGACTTCCGCGCCTTCGCCCGCGTCGACATCGACATCGACCCCGCACGCCAACAGCTCCGCCCCGCCCACCCCGGCCGAACTGATCGGCCCCGGCCGCTGGATCGAACACTGGGATCCCGACGACGTCGACTTCTGGGATGCGACGGGCAAGCCGATCGCCCGACGGAACCTGTTGTGGTCCATCGTCGCCGAGCACATCGGCTTCTCGGTGTGGCTGCTCTGGTCGATCGTCGTGGTGATGATGACCGGCACCTTCGCCGCCGACGGCACCCTGACCGCCGCCGGTACCAACGGCTGGGCCCTGACCGCGGGCGAGGCGCTGACCCTGGTGGCGGTGGCCTCCGGTGTCGGCGCGATGATGCGCATCCCCTATACCTTCGCCGTGCCGATCTTCGGCGGACGCAACTGGACGGTGATTTCCGCTCTGCTGCTGGTGATTCCGACCCTCGGTCTCGCCTGGGCGGTGTCGAATCCCGGCATCCCGTTCTGGGTGCTGCTCGTCGTCGCCGGCACCGCGGGACTCGGCGGCGGCAACTTCGCCTCCTCGATGGCGAACATCACCTTCTTCTTCCCCGAACGTGAAAAGGGTTGGGCCCTCGGCCTGAACGCGGCCGGTGGCAATATCGGTGTCGCCGTGGCCCAGAAGATCGTGCCGCTGGTGGTCGCGCTCGGCGGGATCGGCGCCGGGCTGGCGAACGCGGGCCTGCTCTACTTCGTCCTGGCGATCGGCGCCGCGGTCTTCGCGTACTTCCAGATGGACAACCTGCGCGAGGCCAAGGCCGACATCCGGCCGACGATCAACGCCACCAAGCACCTGCACACCTGGCTGATCGCCGTCCTCTACATCGGCACCTTCGGCTCCTTCATCGGCTACTCCGCCGCCTTCCCGACGCTGCTGCGGTCGGTCTTCGAACGCACCGACATCGCCCTGACCTGGGGCTTCCTCGGCGCCCTCGTCGGCTCGAT
Source organism: Millisia brevis NBRC 105863 (assembly GCF_001552615.1). Taxonomy (GTDB): domain Bacteria; phylum Actinomycetota; class Actinomycetes; order Mycobacteriales; family Mycobacteriaceae; genus Millisia; species Millisia brevis. The sequence goes on along the minus strand of NZ_BCRN01000001.1, from coordinate 236,601 downwards.
CTCGCGGCCGCTCGGCGGCAAGCTCGCCGACCGGGTCGGCGGCTCGGCGGTCACCTTCGTCGCCTTCCTGGTGATGGCAGGCGCCGGTGTGATCGCGGTGATCGGCGTGCAATCGCGCAGCCTGGTGCTGTTCTTCATCGCCTTCCTGCTGCTGTTCATCGCCACCGGCATCGGCAACGGGTCGACCTACCGGATGATCCCGTCGGTATTCACCCGACTGGCGATCGTGCACGGCCACGACACCCCGGAGGGCCGGCTGGAGATGAAGCGGCGCGCGGCCGGCGCCATCGGCCTGATCTCCGCGGTCGGCGCGTTCGGTGGCTTCCTGGTGCCGTTCATCTACCGCTTCTCCACCGACCTGACCGGCTCGATCGTGCCCGCCCTGCAGATCTACGTCGGTGTCTTCCTGGTGATGGCCGTCGTGACCGCCGCGTTCTACCTGCGCCCCGGCGCGACCATGGCGCGGGTCTGATCGCTCCCGATCCGCCGTATCCCGGACAGCCCCCGGTACACGAAAGACCGTAAGGACCGAGAATGACCGAACACGTAGTAGTTGTCGGCGGCGGCATGGTCGCCCACCGATTCGTCGAATCCCTCCGCTCCCGCGATGCCGACGGCCGCTTCCGCGTCACCGTCGTCGGCGAGGAGAACCACCTGCCCTACGACCGGGTGGCCTTGTCCTCCTTCTTCTCCGGCGTCGATCCGCGCAACCTGGCCCTCGGCGATCCGCAGCTGTGGGAGCACACCGAGGTCGACCTGCGGGTCGGCGCCCGGGCGAGCGGAATCGACCGGGCGGCCCGCCGGATCGAGGTCGACGGCGCCGATCCGATCGACTACGACCACCTGGTCCTGGCCACCGGTTCGTACGCCTGGGTACCGCCGCTGCCGCACGCCGACGCGCCCGGGGTATTCGTCTACCGAACCATCGAAGATGTTGTCACTCTCAAGGACTGGGTGACCACCCGAGCAACGGAGCTCGGTCGTCCCGTGCGGGGCGTGGTCATCGGCGGCGGTCTGCTCGGTTTGGAGGCCGCCGGCGCCCTGGTCGGCCTGCAGGCGCACACCACCGTGGTCGAGTTCGCGCCGCGGCTGATGGCCCTGCAGGTCGACGAGGGTGGCGGCCACGCGCTGCGCCGGCTGATCGAGCGGATGGACGTCGTCGTGCGCACCGGCCAGGCGAGCGAGGCCGTCGAGATCGGTGCGGACGGAACGGTTTCCGGGCTTCGGTTGACCGACGGTGAGGTGATCCCCGCCGATGTGGTCGTCGTGGCCACCGGCGTGCGACCGCGCGACGATCTCGCCGGTCCGGCGGGGCTCGCGACCGGTCCGCGCGGCGGGGTGGTCGTCGACGACGGTTGCCGCACCGACGATCCGAACGTCTACGCGATCGGCGAGGTCGCCTGCATCGGCGGCCGCTGCCTCGGCCTGATCGCACCGGGCTACGCGATGGCCGAAGTCGCCGTCGACCGACTCCTCGGTGGGGAAGCGGACTTCCCCGGTGCCGACATGTCGACCAAGCTCAAGCTGCTCGGCGTCGACGTCGCCTCCTTCGGCGACGCGTTCGCCCAGACCCCGGGTGCGCTCGAGGTGGTGCACTCCGACCCGGTCACCGGCGTCTACAAGAAGCTGGTGGTCACCGACGACGCGAAGACGCTGCTCGGCGGCGTGCTGGTCGGCGACGCGTCCGCCTACGCCTCGCTGCGGCCGATGCTCGGCGCCGAACTCGGCGGCGACCCGGGTGCCTGGCTGCTGCCCGAGGGCGCCGCCCGGCCGCAGACCGAACTGCCCGACGCCGCCTCGGTGTGCTCCTGCAATGCGGTCTCGGCCGGCGAGATCCGGCAGGCGGTCTGCGACGGCTGCCACGACGTCGCCTCGGTCAAGCAGTGCACCAAGGCGGGCACCTCCTGCGGTTCCTGTGTGCCGCTGGTCAAGAAGTTGCTGGCCGGCGAGCTCGCCAAGCAGGGCATCACGGTGTCCTCGGCGATGTGCGAGCACATCGCGATGTCGCGCGCGGAGCTGTTCAACGCGGTGATGGTGACCGGGCTGACCGGCTTCGCCGCGATCATCGAACGTTTCGGCACCGGCCGCGGTTGCGATATCTGCAAGCCGGCGATCGCCTCGATCCTCGCCTCGCTCTACGGCAAGCACGTCCTCGGTGAGGATCGCGCCGCGCTGCAGGACACCAACGACCGCGTGATGGCCAATATGCAGAAGGACGGCACCTATTCGGTCGTCCCGCGCGTACCCGGCGGCGAGATCACCCCCGAGCAGCTGATCCTGATCGGCGAGATCGCCCGCGACTTCGGGCTGTACACCAAGATCACCGGCGGCCAGCGCATCGATCTCTTCGGCGCCCGGCTCGACCAGCTCCCGCCGATCTGGCAGCGCCTGGTCGACGGCGGGATGGAATCCGGCCACGCCTACGGAAAGTCGTTGCGCACGGTCAAGTCCTGCGTCGGCTCCACCTGGTGCCGCTTCGGGGTTCAGGACTCGGTCGGATTGGCGATCGAACTGGAGCTGCGTTACCGGGGCCTGCGCAGCCCGCACAAGCTCAAGCTGGGCGTATCCGGGTGCGCCCGCGAGTGCGCGGAGGCCCGCGGCAAGGATGTCGGGCTGATCGCCACCGACAACGGCTGGAACGTCTACGTCGGCGGCAACGGCGGTTTCACCCCGCGGCACGCGCAGCTGTTGGTCGAGGACGTCGACACGGAAACGGCGATCCGGGTGATCGACCGGTACCTGGTCTACTACGTGCGCACCGCCGACCGTCTGCAGCGCACCGCGGTCTGGCAGCAGGATCACGATGGCGGGCTCGACCGGATCCGTGAGATCGTGGTGGACGACGCGCTCGGCATCGGGGCCGAGCTCGATGCGCATATGGCTCGCCATGTCGACGCGTACGAGGACGAATGGGCCGCGGTGCTGCGCGATCCGGAGCGGTTGCGACAGTTCACCCCCTTCGTCAACGCCCCCGACGCCGTCGACCCGACCCTGGCCTACGTCCTCGAACGCGGGCAGCGACGCCCGGCCACCGATCGAGACAGGGCAGCCACCGACCGGGACACACAGTCCGGCCCGGTCGTCATCGCATCGCCGACATTGGAGGTCCGTTCATGACCGCAGTGCTGCCCGACGCCGACTCGGCCCGGTACGTCGACATCTGTCCCTTCGATCAGCTGATTCCGGAACTCGGGGTCGCGGCCCTGGTCGACGACCGCCAGATCGCGGTCTTTCGGCTCAGCGACGACAGCGTCTTCGCGGTGTCGAATATCTGCCCCTTCTCCGGGGCGGCGGTGATCTCGCGCGGAATCACCGGTTCGCGGGGCGAGACACCGACGATCGCCTCCCCGATCTACAAGCAGGTCTTCTCGTTGGTGGACGGTCTGTGCCTCGATCCGGCCGGAATGCCGGCGCGGTCCGACACGGCCGACCTGATCAGCTATCCGGCGGTGGTGGAAAATGGTCGGGTTCTGGTCGATGTCGCCGGTGTCCACGGCGACGAATGCACGTAGGGGGGTGCACGGCCCCCTGATGAATGACCACGACCTGTCCGGCTCGGCGACGCTGCCCTTGGCCGGATGCGTGATCGCGGTGACCGCCGATCGCCGCGTGACCGAACTGCGCGTAGCCCTCGAGCGACGCGGCGCCCTGGTGGAACACCACCCGGCGCTGCGCTCGGTGGCCCACCCCAACGAGGACGCCGCCGTCCGCTCCACCCGCGCCCTGCTCGCGGATCAGCCCGATGTGGTCGTGGTGACCACGGCGATCGGCTTCCGCGCCTGGATCGAGGCCGCCGACGCGGTCGGTCTCGCCGACGATCTGCTCGCCACCCTCGGCCGCTCTCGGCTGATCGCCCGCGGTCCCAAGGCCCGCGGTGCGATCGAGGCGGCCGACCTGAGCCCCGACTGGGTGGCCGGTTCCGAGACGGTCGAGGAGATCCAGCGACACCTGCTCGACGAGGGGATCGCCGGGCAACATGTCGCCGTGCAATTGCACGGTGCGGGTGCCGGTGGTCTCGACGCCGCGCTGGTCGAGGCGGGCGCGAAGGTGACCGGGGTGATGACCTACCGCTGGGAGAGCGCCGATCGGGTGGCGCTGTGCTCCTCGGTGGCGGCCACCGCCGACGGCCAGCTCGACGCGGTGGTGTTCACCTCGGCTCCCGGCGTCGAGGCGTGGCTGACCGGCGCGGAGCCGGAACAGATCGAGCGGATGCGCGATCTGATCGCCGCCGATCGGTTGGTGGTGGCCACCGTCGGCCCGATCACCGCCGAACCGTTGCTGCGGGTGGGTCTGAAGCCGTTGGTACCCGAACGGTGGCGGCTCGGCGCGATGCTGCGCGAGCTGGTCGGCCACTTCGCCCAGCGGCGGCCGATCGACACCGTCGCCGGCCCGCTGCTGGTGCGGGCCCGGCACATCGTGCTCGACGGCCGCACGATCACCGTCGCCCCGGCCTGCCGGATCATCCTCGGCGCCCTGGTCGACGCGCACGGCGACGTCGTCCTGCGCGGCGACCTGCTCGACCTGCTGCCCGGCGATGCTCGCAATCCGCACGCGCTCGACGTGACGATCGCCCGTCTGCGCAGCTCAACGGGGTCTCCGGATCTCGTCCGTACCGTAGTGAAGCGCGGCTACTCGTTGGCCGTGACGGAGGCATGATGATTCCCACCCTGATCCTGACCGCACACGGCACCCGCGACCCGCACGGCCGCGCGATGGTGCAGCGCATCGCCCGCGATGTGCGCCTGGCGCTGCCGCACGTCGAGGTGCGCCTGGCCTACGTCGACGTCCAGAAGCCGGCGGTGGCCGATGTGCTCGACCGGGTGGCCGCCGAGGGGCGCCGCGCGGTGGTCGTTCCGCTGCTGCTGTCCGCGGGGGTGCACGTGCACCGCGATATCGCCGAGGCCGCCGAGGGCCGCCCCGGGGTCGCCGTCGCCGATGCCCTCGGCCCCGACGACCGGTTGGCCCGCATCGTCGTCGACCGTCTGCTCGAGGCGCAGCCGGAAGCCGACTCGCACCTGGTGCTGGCCCCGGCCGGTTCCAGCGACCCTAGCTCGCAGCGCGATGCCCGCGATATGGCTTCGCGGGTCGCGCACCTGCTCGGCACCCGCGTCGATCACGGCTGCGTCGCCGGACCGGACGTATCGGTGGCCGACGCCGTGGCCGACGCCCGCCGGCGCGACCCGGACCGCGCGGTGACCGTGCTGTCCTACCTGCTGGCCCCCGGCTTCTTCCAGCACCGCCTGGAGGCCGCGTACCCCGGCATCGTCACCGCGCCGATCGGTGCCCACCCGGCGCTGATCGAGATCGTCGTCGAGCGGTACCGGGCGGCCGCCGAAGGGCTGGGAGCCCCGCAACCGGCGGATACCGCCGGCGTCGCCTGACGCGGCTACCGTTGAGGGATGAGCACTTCCTGGCAGGACCCGGCGGCCGTCGACTCGATGCTGAACGAGCTGGAGACCTGGGCGGTGGTCGGCCTGTCCGGCGATCCGTCGAAGACCGCCTATCGGATCGCCGCGCTGCTGCAGTCGCGCGGTAAGCGCATCGTGCCGATCCACCCGTCCGCCCCGACCGTGCTCGGCGAGCAGGGCTACGCCTCGCTGGCCGACGTCCCGTTCCCGATCGACGTGGTCGACGTCTTCCGCCGGTCGGAGGCCGCCGGCCAGTTCGCCGACGAAGCGGTCAAGGTCGGCGCCAAGGGGGTGTGGTTCCAACTCGGCGTCGTCGACGAGGACGCCTTCGAGCGGACCACCGCCGCCGGCGTGCCGATGGTGATGGATACCTGCCCGGCGATCGAATGGCGCAAGCGCGGCGTGCTCGACTGACCCGGCGACTGGCGCCAGGGACGTTCACCCGTCGGGAGTAGCGTCGCCGTCATGACCGCACACCCCATCCGTATCGGTGTTCAACTGCAGCCCCAGCAGGCCGACTACAGCGCGATCCGCGATGCCCTCACCGCCGCCGAGGAGCTCGGCGTCGATATCGCGTTCAACTGGGACCACTTCTATCCGCTGTACGGCGATGCCGACGGCAAGCACTTCGAGTGCTGGACGATGCTCGGCGCGTGGGCCGAGCAGACCTCGCGGATCGAGATCGGCGCGTTGGTCACCTGCAACAGCTACCGCAACCCGCAGCTGCTGGCCGATATGGCCCGCACGGTCGACCACATCGCCGACGGCCGGCTGATCCTCGGCATCGGATCGGGCTGGTTCGAGCGGGACTACGACGAGTACGGCTACGTGTTCGGCACCGCCGGTGGGCGACTCGACGATCTGGCCGGCGCCCTGCCGAAGATCACCGCCCGCCTCGAGAAGCTGAACCCCCCGCCGACGCGCCACATCCCGGTGCTGATCGGCGGCGGCGGCGAAAAGAAGACGCTGCGCCTGGTGGCCGAGTACGCCGACATCTGGCACTCCTTCGGCGATCTCGAGGTGTTCACCCACAAGAGCGGCGTCCTCGATCGGCATTGCGAGACCGTCGGCCGCGACCCCTTGCTGATCGAGCGCTCGATCGGGGTGCGCGAAGGTGAACCCGAGGACATCGGACCGGCTTTCGTCGAGGCGGGCGCGTCGCTGTTCACCATCGGTGTCGGTGGACCCGACTACGACCTGAGCGCTCTCGAAAAGTGGATCGCCTGGCGCGACAAGCAGTGAGACGAATTCGTCGATAAGAATCTCGAAATCATTACGGCCGGGCGCACCATGCGCTCCGGCCGTAATGGTCTGCCGGAAAAGCCTCTCGAGGTGCGGCGACAAAAGCGCCGGTCAGGGCAGGTATTCGGGGGCGGGTCCCACGAATTCGCGATAACGGCAATATATCGATTCGACCTCGCCACCTGAAGTTTCCGGATTTTCCCGATACTGAACGGACCAGGTGCGCAAGCGCTTACGCATGATCCGGGGAGGGGATCGGCATGGGGGGATTATCGAACGTGCCCGAATGGGGGCCGGCCGTCGGATATCTCGCGGTGGTCGTGCTCACCCTGGTCGGCACGGGAATCGCATGGGCCGTCCTGTACGGATCGGCGGTGCCGTGGGGGCGGCGCCCCGCTCTCGCACCGGTCGAGTTCGGAATGCTGACATCGGATCGGCTCGCCGTCCTGGTCGCGCTGACGGAATTGGCCGCGCACGACGCGATCGTCGTCCGCGCCGGCCGAGTCCACGCGACCGGGAGTCGCGCGCAGCAATGGACGCATCCGTTCGTGAACGATGTCGGGCGCGCCGTCGCCGCTGGCGGGGGACGGCCGCCGGCCGAGGCGGAGACGGCGACCGTCGGTCCGCGGGGCGCGCTGCGCGACGATCTGATCGAACGGGGATATCTGCGGCGCCCGGCCTCCGGCTGGGTGACGGTCGCTCCGCTGGTCGTCGGGGCTCTGGGGGCGATCGGCATCGCCACCGGTGTGCTGTCGGCGGCGGCCTTCGCGCCGGTACTGATCTGCGCGGTGACCGGGGCCGCCCTGATCGTTCCTGTGCTGCACAGCAACCCGTACGACCGGGTCCGCAGCGGACCGACCCCGCGCGGCGTGGGTGAACTGCGCCGGGCGCGCGAGCGCTACCGCCACCTGGGCCCGCATCATCGACCGGCGCCAACCGTCCACGAGCCGCGCGAAACCGCCATGGGCGCGGCGATCTACGGGCCCGAGGCCGTACGCGACTCCGAACCGGCGCTCCACGAAGCGTTCCGCGACATCAGGATACGAACGGCACCAAGGACATTCGCGTCCTGGGGGGCTGCTGTCGAAATGTGGGCGACCGACCTGCGGAAGGGAAGGGTGTCGTGAATCACCTGTGGTGGCTGGTGGCCATCGGATACCTCGTCGGCGCCGTCCTCGCCCTCCGGGATCGCCCCCGCCCCGGAGCACGTCGGGGCGACGAGCCGGAGCTGGAACCGGTCGAGGTAGGCGCCCTGTTCTCGTATCCGCACGCGGTTGCCGTCGCGATCACCGAACTGCTCCTACTCGAGCGGATCACCGTCGAACGGGGCAGGCATCTGCGGCGCCGCGGGACGGAGCCGACGGCGACATTGCACCCTTTCACCGCCGCAGTGCTGCGAAAGGTGCCCCGGTCCACGACCATTACCTACGATCGACTGATCCGGAACCCGGGCCACGACTGGCGGAACCTGAGCGCCGAGGTGACCGATCGCGGGTACTTGGGGTGTCCACCGGGACGGTGGCGGGTGGTTGCCGATGCGTTGATGGCGATGCCCGGCATCCTGCTCGGTCCGGTGGGGTTGGTGGTCTTCGGTTCACCGGTGCCGACCGTGCTGCGCTGGGTCTTCGGTGTTGCGGCCGCCGTTCTGCTCATCCGCGCGGTGGTGCTCACCGTCGACCTGGTGCGGGAATGGTTCGGACGCAGGCGAAGCCTGCGTCGCACCAGCCGGGGGGACCGCGTGATCGCCGAACTGGCGCACACCTACCGGCATCTGACGCCGGACCGGCGCCCGTCGACGCGGTTGTACGGCCCGCGCGAATCGGCGATGGCCGTGGCGCTGTTCGGCCCGGACGCCGTCGACTCGATCGGCCGGGTTGTTCGCACCGAATCGGCGGCCGCAGGGGGTGTGGCCGAGCGGCGGCGGGCGGGAGCCCTGTTCGGAGTGAGCCTGCTCGGCTTCAGTTATGGGGGCAGCGCGAGTTGCTCGGGTGCCTACGGGGTATGGGCGGACGCGGGCGTTGGTGGCCACGGCGGTGGGGGAGGCCATGCCGGTCCGGGCTGCGGCGGGGGAGGATGTGGCGGCGGTGACTGAGACCATCGACCAGGGGGAGTGGGCAATGAGTTCTCCGATCGCGGGAATCGGAATCGGCTGGCGCCCGGAGATCTCCGGGTTGGTCTCCGAGCTGCCGGGTCTCGGCTTCACCGAGGTCATCGCCGAATCGGTCGGCGACGCGACGGTCGAGATCCTGCGGGAGCTGGCCGTTCCGGTGATCCCGCACGGCATCCGGCTGTCGCTCGGGGGCGCGGAACCGGTGACGGCCGAACGGATCGACGTGCTCGCCCGAGCGGCGACGGCGCTCGACTCGCCACTGGTCAGCGAGCACCTCGCCTTCGTGCGCGCCGACGGTCTGGAAGCCGGCCACCTGCTGCCGGTGCCGCGCACCCGCGCGTCGCTCAACGTCCTGGTCGACAACATCCGCCGCACGATGGACCGGCTGCCGGTGCCCTTCGCGGTCGAGAACATCGCCACCCTCTTCGACTGGCCGGACGACGAGTTCAGCGAGGGGGAGTTCATCGCGGAGATCGTCGAGCGCACCGACGCGCTGCTGCTGCTCGACGTCGCCAACGTCTACGCCTGCGCCCGCAATCGCGGTACCGATCCGGCCCGTGACCTCGCCCGACTCCCGATCGAGCGGGTCGCCTACTGCCACGTGGCGGGCGGGCACGACGCGGGCGAGCTGTACCACGACACGCATTGCGCAGCGGTCCCCGACGAGGTGCTCGACCTGGTGTCCCGCGCCGCGGCGGCGGGAGCGCCGGCGTTCATGCTCGAACGTGACGGCGACTACCCACCCGCCCGCGAGTTGCTCACCGAACTCGACGCGATCGCAATTGCGGCGTCGGCCGACCGCATCACCGTCGGCAGCCGCTGGTGGGCCGATGCCTGACGAGCCCGTGTCCGAGGTCGAGGCAGGGGACGAGGCCGGGTCCGAGGCAGGAGCCACTGTGTGGGAACGCGAGCAGCTGGCTCGTCAACAGGCCGAGCTGGTTCGCGCGTTGGTAGTCGGCGGCCCGATCCCCGAGGGATTCGACACTCGACGGGTTGGCGTCGCGGCCGACGCGCTGCTGCGCAAACGCGCCGGTGAGGTCGCCTGGCATATCCCGCACATCCGCAGCATGCTGGGCGATCGCTTCGTCGAGCTGTTCGCGGACTGGGCGCGCGGGCGGGAGCGGTCCGGCTCGGCCGCCGAGGCCCGGGCGTTCACCGCCCATCTCGTCGAGCGGGGCGAGATCGACCCCACCGAGGCGGCGCCGCACGGTGGAGGGGGTCCCGAAGTGACAACCGGACGTCCGTGGTGGAAGCGGCTACTCGGCTAGTCTCACCAGAAAACCCGGCAATCGGGACGCAGCTGGTGACCGAAGGGGAATGCACATGACCGAAACGGGTACGTCGACGCTCGGTTTGCGGCGCATCCTCGTCACCACGGGGGCGGCCGTCGTCGCCGCGGTGGTGGCGAACCTGGTGTTGTGGCTGATCGGCCTGGCCCTCGGCGGATCGTTCGAGGTCTCCGATGGCGCCGGCGGCACCGAGACCGTCGCTCCCGGCGGCGTGCTGGTGATGACGATCCTCCCGCTGACGGTCGGACTGCTGGTGGCCGGGCTGATGGCGCCGAAGGTGCCGGCGGTCATTCGTCCGGCGCAGATCATCGGCTCGATCGCCGCCCTGGGCACCATCGCGATGACCGTGACCGCCGGCTTCGACACCGTCAGCACCGTGCTGCTGTCGCTGATGCACGTGGTCCTGGTGCCGGTGCTGGTCTACGCGCTCGAACGCATGCGCTGACACGCTCCCGGACACAAAAGCGGCGCCCGGCGGGGATCGAGGATCCTCGGGGGCGCCGCGGTTGTCTGTGAGCGTCAGTGCGACTCTGCGCGCTGAGCCATGACGATCAACTCGTCGCGCTGGCCGGGGCTGGCGACACGGTTGATCGCCTTGTAGAGAAGGCGGGACTGACGACGGGCACGGGCACGTGCGAACAACATGTTGGGTACTACTCCTGGTCGAATCGCTGACGTCCTCCAGTCTCCCTTGTTACGGGTATGTTAATCAACCCAGGTCAGGGGTGATGTGCCTTACCTTTCTGGACTCGATCCGGAACCGCTCGGGGCTCGGTTGCGTCCAATCGGAAGGACCACACGAGGAGGTTTGCCGTGCCGGACGGAGACGTACTGCGGATCGAACCGGGCGCTGCCGAGCGGATTGCGGCGGCGTTCGATCGGCATGCGGATGCCTTGGCGGCAGCGGCGCAAAGGCTGCGTGACCACAGTTACGGGACCGGGTTCGCGGGGTTCCCGTCGGCGGTCGAGTTGGATGCCGGGTTCGAGGACAAGCGCCTGCAGGCCGTCGATCACCTGGATCAGCAGGAGGCGGTGGCTCGGGAGTACGCGGCCAAGATTCGTGCGGCCGGAGCGAACTACCTGGAATCCGACACAGGGGGCGCGGAGGGCATCCGCGCGGCGGGAGCCGAGGTGGGCTGGTGAGGCCGCGGGCTGTCGTGGTTGTTCTCGGGGTAGGCATACTGCTGGCCGGATGTGCCGGTGGCGCCGATTCCGATGATCAAACGGCGCAGGTGGATCCGCCGGTGTCGACATCGTTGGTGGCATCGACGGTCGCCGGGCTACCGGATGTGACATTCGATGCCTGCGAAGTGATCGAAGACAGCGTCTTTCGGCAGTTCGGGCTCGACCCCACCCGTAAAACGCGCGAGGAGACCAGCGTCGGCGAGAAGGACCTGGTCGCCTGCAGAATCCTCCAACCGGACCGCTCGATCAGCTTCTTCGCGCAGAACGTCCCGTGGGAGGAGATTCCGCTATCGGCGCCCGCGCAGTCGATGACCATCAACGGACGCGAGACGCTGTATGTCCCGGACTCGTTGACAGAGGATTCCTGCGCGCTGCTCATGCGCACCAGCTTCGGGGCTGTCATCATCGACACCTTTCCCCGACGCGGCGGCACCAACGGATTCACCGGCCACGCCTGCGACGGCGTGGTCGAGATGGCCGAGGCGATCGAACCGCTGATCACCGACTGACCGCCCGCGACCTGCTCGACGGCAGATCGCGGGCGGTACCGATCAGTGGCAGGAGCCGCCTTCCGGCGCGGGCGCCGCGCAATGCGCAGACTCCGACGGTGCGACGTCGAGGGCCGGGTTGTGGTCGAAGAATCCGGTCGGCTTGAGCCAGAACGACACCGCGTCCACCGGCATCACCGGCCACTCCTCCATCCGGGGGATGTGGTGGATGCCGAAGACGTACCAGAGCACCACATCGGTGTTCTCGATCGCTCGATCCGCCTCCGTCCAGGCCGCGATGCCCTGGTCGTCCGAGGAGCTCTGATTCACGAACTCCCCACAGGGCCAGCGCTCCTCGCTGTCGTACGGGGTCACCCACACGGTATGCCCGAGCACCCGGGCGCGCTGGAAGACCGGCGACGACTCGTCGAGCATCGCCGGGAAGGCGGCGGTCGAGGCGAGCTTGTAGCCGACGGGGCCGCCGACCTTGTTGGTGCGGTTGGGGTTGATCACCTTCCAGCCGCGCTGGGTCGACCAGTTCGAATCCTGCTTGCCCTCGGATTCGGTGCGCAGCACGGTATTGCGCTGTGTCAACGCCAATCCGAAGGGGTTGTCCGGGCCGATCGGCAGTTGCTCGGTCTCCGACATCACCACGCTGTTGCCGGCGGTCGCCGGATCACCGTTGGCGTCGATCGCCAGGTCGAGGCGGGCGATCAGGAAGTGCTGGTGGATCGGCGCGTAGGTCTGATGGTCGACCACGGTGCCGTACGGCGGTGCGGTGTCGCCCTCGAACGGGGTGGTCACCATGATGCCGGTGGCGCGCACCTCGCACTCGATCGAACCGTCCTCGTGGAACCGCCAATAGGTCAGGTACTCGTAGTTGGCGACGGTGACGTGGAAGGAGACCACCATCCGACGCATCCGGCGCACCTCGGCCCCCGCGCGCTCGTCGACGTGCTTCCAGAGCACGGCGTTGTCCTCCTCGTGGAGGCAGATCGCGTTGGTGATGGTGTAGGGCTCACCCGCCGAGTTGCTCAAAGTTGCGTCGACGTAACGAATCTCGCCCAGGCAGTCGCAGCCGAGTTCGAGCGACGTCGTCATATACCCCAGCCCCCACTCGCCGATGTCGTAGGCGGTGCGGCGGACGTGCTCGGGCGTCGGATCGCGGTAGGGGACCACCATCTCGGCGAACGACAGGCGGTCGGCGATCGACCGGACGATCGGCGCGCCGGCCGCGTCGACGCCATCCTCGTAGCCGACCTGGTGGATCACCAAACCCTCGCGGTAGTTGAAGCCCAGGCGCATTCGCCACTTCTGCCAGCGCAGCTCGTTGCCGTCGAGAGTGAAACTCGGGCCGTCGGGCTGGGTGATGTCCAACGCCTTGCGGTCGGTGCGCACCCGGTACCCGGGAATGTGCTCCGGGGTGTACTCGCCCTGGACATCCGGAGCGGTGACGATGTGCCCGGAGTCCTCGATGTCCAGCAGTTCGGAGCTGTTCATGTCATAGATGAGCTTGAGGCCCTTGATCGGGTGGGCGTAGGGGTTCGAGGTGTGGGCGTCGCGCACCCACAGATCGCACCAGCCGACGCGGCGGTCGGCGAACTGCGACGGAACCAGGTGCGCCCCATAGGTCCACAGATCGATCAGAACGAGGTCGAGGTCGGTGATGCCGCGGCTCGCGAGCGCCTCGATCACCCGGGGGTCTTTCTTCAGGACCGTCTCGCACTCGTGGTACTCGTCGACGGTGGCATTCGCCTGCCGCCCCGGCGCCTCCTCCCAGGAGGTCAGGGCGTCATCGGTGATCGAGACGCCCGCCCGGTAGGTGGCGCCGTCCTCGCGGTTCCACAGCACCACCCGCGCGTCGCGGCGGATCGCGTCGCCCGGTGCGAAGGCCCGCACGACCTCCTTGTCGGGCTCGCGCAATTCGATCGAGGCGATGCGCCACCCCGGTCCGACTCCCTTCTCCCGCCGAAGAATTCCGGTGACCGTCCGGATCTCGTCGGCACTGACAGGATCGAGGGGATGGTCGGGGACCGTCGAGTCGGACACGGGGGACCGCCTTTCGTGCGAAGTGACGCCACGTCGAGCATGACGCTAGTCGGAAACGGAGACCTCGGAGATGCCACTGCGCAATGTTTCCCCGCGGAAGAATGCCGGGTTCCGACGCGCGTAGATCAGCATGAGCACCGCGCCGAGCAGCAGGATTCCCAGTCCCAGGAAGAAGACCAGGCCGACGCCGCCGATCGCCGCCCCGCTGCCGTAGTCCGGCGAGAAGCTCTCGATGAGCGAGAGCACGAAGACGCCGGCCAGCATCAGCCCGCCGAGGCTGGGGAACAGCGCCCGGAAGACGAAGCTCTTCGCGCTGACGAACAGCTGGTTGCGGAAGTACCAGACGCAGGCGAATGCGGTGAGCCCGTAGTAGAAGCAGATCATGATGCCCAGGGCGGCGATCGTGTCGTACAGGACGCGCTCGCTCAGCACGGTCAACACGGTGTAGAAGAGGCCGGTGGCGACACCGCTGGCGATCGTGGCGAAGCCCGGGATCAGGAACCGTGGATGCACCCGGGCGAACCGGGCGGGGATCGCCTTGTACTGGCTCATCGCCAGCATGGTGCGTGCCGGCGGCAGGAACGTCGTCTGCAGCGAGGCGGCGCTCGACGCGAGGACCGCCAGGAACAGCAGCAGCGACGGCCAGTGGCCCATGATCGGCTCGGCGAGCGCCCCGAAGACGTTGTCCGACGTCTCCTCGTTGCTCAGTCCCAGGCCCTCGGTGCCGACGCCCGCGTACATCATCGCGCCGACGGCTACGAACAGGTAGGTCGCCAGGATGGTGAAGACGCAGAGCAGACCGGCGCGTCCCGGGGTCTTGGCGGCGTCCTTGGCCTCCTCGTTGACCGTCAGACAGACGTCCCATCCCCAGAAGGCGAAGATCGATCCGGAGACGCCGGCGATGAAGGCGGCCAGACTGACCGTGGCCAGGGGGTTGAACCAGTCGAGCGAGAAGGGGATCCCGGTCGGCGAACTCGACGACGAGGAGATCGCCATCACGACGAACAGCACGAGCACGGCCATCTGGAAGGTCACCAGGATCGCCTGCAGGCGTTGGGTTGTGGTGATTCCCCGATAGGCGATGGCGGTGGCGATCGCGATGAACGCCAGACAGGTGACGATATTGACCACCTTGTTGGCGGCCAGGTCCGCGATCTGCTCGTTGCCGGTGACCCGGGCGATGAACAGGTAGAAGAAGGAGACCGCGACGCCGGCGAGGTTCGACAGTACGATCACCGTCGCGGCGACCATGCCCCATCCGCACATCCAGCCGATCCACGGGCCGAAGGCCTTGGTCGCCCAGGTGAACGACGTTCCGCAGTCCGGCAGATCGCGGTTGAGCTCGCGATAGGCGTACGCGGTCAGGAACATCGGGATGAAGCCGGCGATGAAGACCGCGGGCATCTGGACCCCGACGGCCAGGACGACCAGGCCGAGGGTGGCGGTCAGCGTGTACGCGGGGGCGACGCTGGACACGCCGAGTGTGATCGCGCCCATCAGGCCGACGCTGTCGCCGGAGAGGCCCTTTTCGTGCAGGTCGCCCTCGCCGGTGTTCTCGCGGGTGGTCATGAGGAGACTCCGTTCGGTGTCATCGCTGTGCCCTTCTCTCCGGAGGTCGTCGCTCGTGCCCGGATGGCGCTACGAGAGAGTGTTGTGACCCGTGTCATAGCCGGCAAGATGCCGAAATGGAGTGGGTGCGCTGAGGGCTACGCCGTTATGTCCTCGGGCGCCGACGGCGGCCGGCCGCGCCGATCGCGGTGCGACGCGAACGTCGAACCTCGAAGGATCCTCTCTGCCGGCGACCGGAGTCGCGGACGCACGGATGCCGTTGAAATGGTGATCTTAGTGCGGTTTCTCCGGTTTCGCGCAGCATCCGATCGATGACCGAACCCGGTCGCGGAAGGGAACCGGGGTCACTCGGTGGGCAGCGCGGCGATGATGCGCTCGCCGCTGCGACGCCCGTAGACCTCGTAGCCGACCACCCAGACCCACGGGATCGCCGCGGTGGCGAGCAGTGCCCATGGCACCGACACGGGGCCGGCAACCAGGACGACCACCAGCACCGACAGTGCGATGCTGATCAGGAACTGCACCAGGTGATAGATCTGGAATTCGCGGGTGACCAGGCTGTAGATGAGGAAGATCGCCGCGAAGTAGAGGCCGGCGGGGATCAGCACCGACAGGATGGTCGCGACGTCGCCGACGCGGGTCTCGTGTTCGAGGAAGTAGGCCGCGATATCGAACCCCGCGCCCATGGCCACGACGGCGCCGAAGACCACGATATGCCAGTAGCCGAACCCGAAGGCGCGGTTGCGATGGGCGGCGAGCAGTTCGGCGAACGGGATGCTGAAGTAGGTCCACCAGACGCCGAAGGGCAGGGCGACCCCGGCGAAGCCGATCAGGACGAAGTCCAACGACCACCCCGGCCCGTCGGGGCCCGGGATCGCGGTCAGGGCCGCCATGGTGCCCACCATGCCCTCGCCGAGCGCGATGATCACCATCAGCCCGTAGCGCTCGGCGATGTGGTGCGGATGCCAGGGCGTCCCGCCGCGCCGCTCCGCCAGGGCGGGGCCGCCGAGTTCGACGATATAGAGAAATAGAGCGCAGACGATGGTGACCGTCAATGGCGTGTGCGCGAAAAGCAGTGCCACCCAGCCGACCTGGGCCACCAGAATGCCGACGGCGTTCATGATCGCCGCATCGCGGTACTCGGGCGACTGGCGGGCCGCCCGAAGCCATTGCGCGATCATCGGAATGCGCATCACGACGTAGCCGAGGACCATCACCTCGTTGTCGAGGGTGTGCTCCTCGAGCGAGGCGAACAGCGCCGGTAGGCCCAACGCCAGGATGAGCGCGCCGATCATCTGCACCATCGTGGTCAGCCGGAACAGCCAGTCGTCGGTATCGAAGGCGGAGGCGAACCAGGTGAAGTTGATCCAGGCCCAGGCGATCGCGAAGGTGGCGAAGGCGAAGCCGATGATGCCCGGCCCGATGTAGTCGCCGGCGATCGCGTGCGCGAGTTGCTGCGCGGCGGTCCCGAACGCGACGACGAAGACCAGGTCGAACAACAGCTCGAGAGGTGTGGCCGTCCGGTGGCGTTCGAGTATGTCGCGGCCGACCATGCGACGACGGGACCCCCGGGCCTGCGCTTCGGTCATCGGGTCACGCTACCGCCGCCGGGCGGGTCCGTCCTGTCCGGATATGTTGCGGCCACCAAGATTTCGGGCAATTACGACCAATAGGTCGCTGCGGATCGGGGGCGGCGACGTATCGTGTCGTGATGGTCCCGGTGCGCGAGTTGCTCGACGATGTCGAGTTGGGGCTCGAGGCCGTCTCGGGCGGCGAGCATCTGGATCGCGAGGTCCGTTGGGCCCACGTCAGCGAGCTGATCGACCCGACCGAATTCCTCGAGGGCGGCGAGCTGCTGCTGCTGACCGGGGTGCGCCTGCCGCGGCGTCGGGACGAGGTGCGCGACTACGTCGAACGGCTGGTCGAGGCGGACGTCGCGGCCCTGGGCTACGGGATCGGTGTCCACCGCGAGGCGGTACCGGTCGCCCTGGTCGATGCCTGCCGGGCCGCCGGCCTGCCGCTGCTCAGCGTGCCGCGCGCGACCCCCTTCCTGGCGATCACCAAGGCGGTATCCCGGGCGATTGCGGCCCGCGAGGACGCGGTGCGCAGTTGGGTGCACCGCTGCCGGGAGCGCCTGACCGCCGCGGCGGTGGGCGCCGGCGGGCCGGAGGCGGTCGTCGCGGTCCTGGTGCGGTCGATCGGCGGCTGGGCGGTCCTGGTCGATCACGCCGGCGCGCTGATCACCGCCGCCCCCTCGGTCGAGGCCGGGCGGATCGGTGCGCTGCGGCCCGACCTGGAACGGTTGGCCGCCACCGCGGGGCCGGGCAGCCTGGTCAGCCGCGGGGCCGACGGTCACGAGGTGTGGTTGCAGACGCTGATCGCCGGTCAGAACGTCGCGGGCATCCTGGTCCTCGGCGGCGACCGCGCGTCGACCGGACCCGAGCGCGAGGTGGTGATGGCGGCGGTGTCTCTGCTGACCCTGGTGCTCGACCGCTCCCGGCTGTTCGAACGCGATCGGCTCGAACTGGAAGCCTCGACGATGGGCCTGTTGACCGCCGTCGACAGCCCGTCCGCCATCGGGACCGTCCGCCGGATCGCCGCCGACCTGTGGCACGGGCTGCCCGATCCGCCGATCGTGGTGGTCGAATGCCGGGGCAGCCGCTACGCGCTGGCCCGGGCGCGGGAGCGGCTGATCGGCAACCGTACGGCCGCCGCCGCCGCGGCGATCCACGCCCGGATCGACGACGTGCTGATCGTCGTGGTGCCCGCCTACCTGATCGACCGCGCGGACGGCGATCGATCGGTGGTCCCGGCGCCCTTCTCCGAGTTGGAGGGGGTCCACCTGGGGATCTCGGATCCCACCTCCTATGCCGACTTCGTCGAGGCGCGCGAGCAGGCCGGCCGTGCCGCGGATTACGCTGCGCACGAGAATCTTCCGGCGGTGTACTTCGCCGGCATCCCGCCGCCGACCCTGCTGGAGCTGGTGTCGGAGGAGACCGCCCGCCGCTTCGGGACCGCCGCGCTGGCCCCGCTCGACGACGAACTGCGGGATTCGTTGCGCTCCTGGTTGGCGCATCACGGCCAGTGGGATCCGGCCGCGACCGAACTGGGCGTGCACCGACACACCCTGCGCAATCGCATCCGCCGAATCGAGGGCCGGCTCGGCTATCCGCTCGACTCGCCGACGCGGCGGGCCGAATTGTGGCTGGCCCTACAGGTGGAGCAGCCGACCGACGGCCGGTAAACCCTTCGGAACGAATGGTGCGCGCCATTATGGAGCGAACATCGAAAGAAGGTGCCGAAACGTATAGCTGCCCCAAACGGTGAACCGGCGAAGACTGGTGGGCAAACACTCAGCCCCGCACGTCATCGGCCGTTTGGCCGTGGATCGGCTCAGGCCGTAGGAGGACCGCGATGGTCGCACAGGAGTACAGCCTCACCACCGCCCTGCCGGGCCCCGCCTCGCAGGCGTTGCACAGCCGCCGGGCGGCGGCCGTCTCGTCGGCGGTCGGCGCGACCCTGCCCGTGTACATCGACGAAGCCGGTGGCGGCATCCTGCGGGACGTCGACGGCAACCAGTTGATCGACTTCGCTTCCGGTATCGCCGTGACCGGCGTCGGCGCCACCGATCCGCGGGTGGTCGAGCGGGTGCGCGAGCAGGCCGGCAAGTTCACCCACACCTGCTTCATGGTCACCGGCTACGAGGGCTACATCGAGGTCTGCGAGCAGCTCAACGACCTCGCGCCCGGCGACAACGAGAAGCGTTCGGCTCTTTTCAATTCCGGCGCCGAGGCGGTGGAGAACGCGGTGAAGATCGCGCGCTCGGCCACCGGTCGCGCCGGCGTGGTCGCGTTCGATCACGCCTACCACGGCCGCACCAACCTGACGATGGCGCTCACCGCGAAGTCGATGCCCTACAAGTCCGGCTTCGGCCCCTTCGCCAGCGAGATCCACCGCGTCCCGATGGCCTACCCGTACCGCTGGCCGGGCGGCGTCGATCAGTGCGCCGACCAGGCCTTCGACGCTTTCGTCGAGGCCGTGCACGTGCGTGTCGGCGAGGAGAACACCGCCGCTGTCATCCTCGAGCCCATCCAGGGCGAGGGTGGATTCATCGTTCCGGCACCGGGATTCGTCGCCCGGCTGGCCCAGTGGTGTACCGACAACGGCATCGTGTTCATCGCCGACGAGGTGCAGACCGGCTTCTGCCGCACCGGCAACTGGTTCGCCAGCGAATACGAGAACGTCGTCCCCGACCTGATGACCACCGGCAAGGCGATCGGCGGCGGCCTGCCGCTGGCCGCGGTCACCGGCCGCGCGGACCTGATGGACGCGCCGCACTCCGGCGGACTCGGCGGCACCTACGGCGGCAACCCGATCGCCTGCGCGGCCGCGCTGGGTGCGATCGAGACCATGCGCGCCGACGACCTCGTCGAGCGGTCGGCCCGCCTGGGCAAGCTGCTGACCGGGCGGCTCGAGGACCTCGCCTCCCGCTACGACGTGATCGGCGAGATCCGCGGCCGTGGCCTGATGCAGGCGATCGAGCTGGTCTCCGATCGGGAGGCCAAGACCCCCGACGCCAAGACGACCGCTGCGATCAACGCCGCCGGCCACCGTCGCGGCCTGGTCACCCTGACCTGCGGCACCTTCGGCAACGTCTTCCGCTTCCTGCCGCCGCTGGTGATCGAGGAAGACCTGCTGTCCACCGGACTCGACCTGCTCGACGAGGCGTTCGCGGAGGTCGTCGGCGCATGAGCACGACCTACGGGCACCTGATCGCCGGCAAGATCCGCACCGGCGGTGACGCATTCGACGTCACCAACCCCTACGACGGGCGGGTCGTCGGCCAGGCCCACTACCTGACCGAGGCCGAGACCGAGGAGGCGATCGCCACCACGGCCGCGGCGCTGCCCGCCACCAGGGCGCTGTCCGCCGCGGCGCGGGCCGCCGCCCTCGACGCGATCTATCACGGGCTCGAGGCGCGCGCCGACGAGTTCGCCGAGGTGATCAGCGCCGAGAACGGCAAGCCGATCATGTGGGCCAAAGGTGAAGTGGCCCGCGGCATCTCGACGTTCCGGTGGGCCGCCGAGGAGGCGCGCCGCTTCTCCGGCGACCTGCAGCGTCTCGACACCGACTCGTCGGCGGCCGGTCGGATGGCGATCATCCGCCGCTTCCCGCGCGGTGCGGTGCTCGGCATCTCGCCGTTCAACTTTCCGCTGAACCTGGTGGCGCACAAGATCGCTCCCGCGATCGCGGCCGGTGCCCCGATCCTGCTGAAGCCGGCGCCGAAGACCCCGCTGTCGGCCCTGCTGCTCGGCGAGATCATCGCCGAGACCGATCTGCCGCCGGGCGCGGTGACGATCGCGATCGTGCCGGACGCCCGGATGAGCGAGGTCGTCGCCGATCCGCGGCTGCCGGTGGTCAGCTTCACCGGTTCCGAGCGGGTCGGTTGGATGATCAAGGGCGCGGTGCCGAATAAGCACGTCACCCTGGAACTCGGCGGCAACGCCGCGGCGATCATCGCGCCGGACTACGACGACCTCGAGTGGGCGGCCCAGCGGATCGCCACCTTCGGCAACTACCAGGCCGGACAGTCGTGCATCGGCGTCCAGCGCGTCCTGGTGCCGCGTTCCGCCTACGACGGATTCGCCGCGCTGTTGGTCGAGAAGGTCGCGGCATTGAAGACCGGCGACCCGGCCGATCCCGAGGTCGTCGTCGGACCGGTGATCGACGACGCGGCAGCCGACCGCATCGAGGGCTGGATCAGCGAGGCGGTCGCCGGTGGCGCCGACCTGCTGACCGGCGGCGAGCGGGACGGGCGCACCATCGCCCCGACCGTGCTGGCCAACGCCGCGGACGACGCGAAGGTGCTGACCGAGGAGGTCTTCGGGCCGGTGCTGACGCTGGTCCCCTATGACACCCTCGACGACGCCTTCGAGCTGGTCAACGCGTCGCGGTTCGGCCTGCAGGTCGGCATCTTCACCCGGGATCTGCAGGTGGCGTACACCGCGCACCGCGAGCTCGAGGTCGGCGGTGTGGTCATCGGTGATGTGCCGTCGTTCCGCGCCGACCAGATGCCCTACGGCGGGGTGAAGGCCTCCGGCGTCGGGCGCGAGGGTCTGCGCAGCGCGATGGACGACTTCACCGAGGAGCGGGTGCTGGTCCTGACCGGACTCGACCTCTAGCGGCAGGGGCAGGATCCTCAGGCGAGGTCGCGCTTGAGGATCTTGCCCGTCGCGGTATGCGGCAAGTCCCGCACGAAGACGAAGTCGCGCGGAACGGCGAAGCGGCTGAGGTGTTCGCGCAGGTGATCCCGCAAGGTCTCCGAGTCGAGTTCCCGGCTGCCGTCGGGGACGACGTAGGCGACGAGGCGCTGTCCGAATTCGGCGTCGGAGACCCCGACCACGGCGGCTTCCGCGATGCCGGGGACGTCGACCAGCGTCTCCTCCACTGGTCGCGGGAAGACGTTCTCGCCACCGGAGATGATCATCTCGTCGTTGCGCCCCGCGACGTAGAGGCGCCCCGATCCGTCGATCCAGCCCAGGTCGCCGGTGTCCATCAGGCTGTCGTGGGTCTGCGGACCGGGGTTGTCGGCGTAGCCCTCGAAGAGCATGTCGTTCGAGACGCAGATCCGGCCGATCATCCCCACGGGAACGGGACGGCCCTGCGGGTCGGCGATCATCACCGAGGTACCGAGCGGGGGACGCCCCGCGGTGGTCGGCGCCAGCCGCAGATCGCGCGGGCCCGCCACCGATGCCCAGGACACCTCGGTCGAGCCGTAGAAGTTGAAGATCACGTCACCGAAGGCCGCGGTGAACTCCCGCACCAGATGCGCCGACGGCGGTGAACCGCTGATCGCGACGACCTTCAGGCTGCTCGTGTCGTAGCGATCACGGACGGCGGCGGGCAGATTCATGATGCGCTGCAACATGATCGGCACGGCGACCAGCGACGCGCAGCGGTGCATCGCGATACCTCGCAGCAACTCCTCCGGGTCGGCCCGCGGCGGCAGGATCACCGGCGCCCGCAGACTGGTGCTCACCTGGAGCATCGCCAGGCCCCAGCTGTGGAACAACGGCGCGGCGATCATCATCGGCTGACCCATGCGCAGCGGCATCCGCGACAGCATCGCGGCGATCGGGCCGAATCCCCCCGGCGTGGGACGGGTGGCGCTCTTCGGCAAACCGGTTGTCCCCGAGGTCAACACGATCAGCTTTCCCGGCGTCGGCGAAGGGGAGATCGGTGTGGAGGTCGAACCGAGCAGGGCGCGGATCCCCAGCCGATCCGGCAGTCGGCCGTCCTGGCGCAGGGCGAAGCGCGGCAGTTCCGAGGGCAGACCATGTGCGAGCGGGTCGAATTCGTCGTCCAGCAGCAGCGCCGACAGGTCGTGGCGGCCGGCGACATGTTCGAGTTGCCGGGCGGCCAGCGCGGTATTGCACAGCACGACGTCGGCGCCGATCTTGCCGCACGCGGCGAGCGCGCCGACCATCGCCGAGTGGTTGCGGGCCAACAGCCCCACGGTGCTGCCCCGGCCGATCCCGCGGCTCTGCAGGGCGGCTCCGAGGGAGTTCGACCGATCGTGCAATTCTCCGAAGGTCAGCGTGCCGCGGTCGTCGACGATCGCCGGCACCCGGGGACTGCGAGCGCGGGCCGCGGCGATTCCGCCGCCGAGGGTGAAGCCCCATCGAGCCAGCGAGGCCAGTTGCAGCAGTCCCCGATGCGGCGCGCTCGCACGGACCACCCCGGTCGCGACCATCACCTTCAGGACCGCCAACGTCGCCGGGCGGATGTCGCCGTGGTTGATCACCACCGATGTGGGCCGCCCGGTGATGTAGTCGTCGATGCGCCCGAGGGCCCGATCGATCCAGGCGAGGACGGACTCGTTGTTCGGGTGAACCGTCGGCGGGAGGGCGTCGGCGGCCCGCAGCACCGTCACGATCAATTCGGTGGCGTCCGGCGCCCGGTCGGCCAGCGTGATCGAGATCAGCCCGGGGCCGTCGACGTTCTCGAAGCGCACCTCGCGCCCGGAACGAACGACAACCGCGTCGAACTCGACCTCGGCGGGCTCGCCGGCGGTGTCGAGGCGGATCCGATACCGGCCCGCGTCCTGCTGCTGGTGACGACCGATGCGCTGCGGGGTGCCCACGCCGTCGAGGAAGCGGACGATCAACTCCGGGGTGGCGACCACCTTCCAGAGGCGTTCCGCGGCACACGGGAGCACACGACTGAGATCATGCACACTCGATGTCACGCCACATATTTACCGGTCGTGCGGTACCGAAAGGAACAATTTTCGCCAAGTCATCACGGATTCTCAGCTTGTACTCAACGGTAGTTCCATATGTACCCGTCATAACCTGACATCGGTTTGACATGTCCGCGTGTCGATCAGCCCAGGGTGCGCACGACGTCGGCCGCGACGGCGGCCATCCCGGCCTCGGTGGCGTGGTACGGCAACGGCCCGCCGGCGGGGTCGGGCGCCTGGAAGCCGGACATCCACGGATCGGCGCTGCACGGCGTGTGCCCGACGCCGAGGTCGGATGCGCGCACCAGGGTCGCCCCGGTGCGGTCCGCCGCCGCCCGGAAGGCCGCCGCCAGGCCCGTCGCTACCCGGTAGCTGGTCTGCCACTGGATATCGGTCAACGGGGTGACCGCGCAGTCGCGGTCGTTCGGATCGAGGATCGGCAGGTAGTCGACCAGAACGACCGTCGCCAGCGGTGCGCGCGAACGGGCGGTCGTGACGACCTGCACCAGGTGGTCCTCGACCGCCGCGTAGTCCGCCTCGGCAGGGATGGTCGAGGGCGTTGCCGCGAGCGCGTCGCAGGCGCCCGGCACGTCGGACACCGGGGTGTTGGCGCAGCTGTCGGCGGTCAGGCGGCCGACGTACTGCAGGTCGTTGCCGCCGATGCTCGCGGTGACCAGCCGGGTCTGCGGACCGATCGCGTCGATCTGTACCGGGTTGCTCGCCCCGCCGGCCAGCCCCTGCGGTGTCGACAGCACGTTGGCGGTGGTCGCTCCCGAGCAGGTGACGTCGACCAGCTGCAGCGACAACGCCTCGGCGACCAGGCTGGGATAGTTCGAGCCCGATCGCAGGCAGCCGGAGTCGACCACGGGCGGCAGGACGGGGCCTGCTGCGATCGAGCTGCCCAGCGCCACGTACTCGGAACCGGGGGCGATCGTGGCGGCGCGCGCCCCGCTCGACAGCGACATCGTCGCGGCCACGGCCAGCGCCAGAGTCACCGCGACCCGCGCCAAACGGCGGGGCGCGACGGCGTGCGGTTCGGTTCCTCCGTGCATCGATGCTCCCGGTGGTGTGCCGCGGTTCGGTCCGCCTTCGACGGTACCGATACTGTCCGAGACGGAACGTCTCATGCATATGTCGGCACGGAGCCGCCGGGCGACGCGAGCCACCGGGCAAGATGGGCCCCATGACCGAGACGACGATTACCGTCCGCGGCACCGGTGAGGGACGTCGCGCCGCCCAGCGGGCGATCGTGACGGTGCGCTGTGAATACGCCGGCGACGAGCGCGAGCGGGTGGTCGAATTGGCGGCCGCCGCGGCCACCGAGGTGGCCGCGAGTCTGACCGAGCTGAGCCATCCGACGGCGGGACCGGTCACCTCCTGGTCGGCCGAGCGGCTCAACGCCTGGTCCGAACGGCCCTATGCGCCGGACGGGGCGCCGCGCCCGACGATCCACCACGCCTCGGTGACCACCTCGGCCACCTTTGTCGACTTCACCGCCTTCGCCGATTGGGTCGTGGCGCGCGCCTCGGACGAAGCGATCACCGTCGAGTCGATCTCGTGGGATCTGCTGCCCGAGGACCGCGAACGCATGATGGGCGACGTGCGTGGCGCCGCGGTCGCCGACGCGGTATCCGCCGCGCAGGTATACGCCGCTGCGCTCGGCCTATCGAAGGTGCGCGCGGTCGCGTTGGCCGATCCCGGACTGCTGGCCGGCTCCGGTCCGAGCCCGTTGGTGGAGCGTGGTCCGATGGCCTTCGCGCGGGCGGCGGCGCCCGCCGGGCCGTCGTTGTCGTTCGTGCCGGAGGACATCGTGGTCTCGGTGGTCGTCGAGGCGCGTTTCGTCGCCGAGTAGGCCCCGGCGGCCGGGCCTCCGTGCTGCCCGTTTCGTCCACTACGGGCGGCAGCGCGCGGAGGAATCGGTGGGCCGATGTTCCGATTGGCTATCGATTCCGCAGTGGATTCGCGGCGTCCGCCGGCGGTCGGTGTGGCGGCAGTCGGTACCCATTCCTTCGGTTCGTCGGAGTCGGGTCGCATACGGCTGAACCCGCGTGCCGTCTGCCTGCGGCGATGTAGATCAATGTGCCATTGTCCTCGGGAACCTGAGAGTTCAATAAGCAGACCGTCCATTTGGTTGTTTGCCGGGGGGAACCCTGTCGGTCAGTTCGCTACGGTCGGCTATTCCGTCGTATACCCACCGCCGGGGGCGCCGTCCGATACCTTGCGCAATACTGTTTGGTGTGAAGAGCCGGTGGATGGACGACGCTGCATCGGCCATGGTTGCCTATTTTGTCGTAACGACCGTCCTGTATGCGGCCGCTTTTGTCGGCTTCCTGGGCGGAAACGGCGGCTCGGGAGGCGTCTGGCTGGGTGCGTCTGCCGTTGTCGGACTGGTCGGTATTGGCATCGTCCATTTCACGCCGAAGCCGCTTCCGCGCCGAGTTCTCGGCCTGGTAACCGTGCTGGCGATCGTCGGGATCATGCTCGTCTTCGCCACCGACGACCTTTTCGTCACCAATCTTCTGGCCGCTCAGGCCGCGATCTTCCTCGCGATGCACATCGGCGCCTCGTGGTCCGAGCGCATGTCGTGGATATGGGAAGCCATTCTTATCGCCGGAATCATTGGCGCGGCCTTCCTTTCCCCGGCGCAGGCCCACTGGGTGGTCTACGTGATGATCGCGATGGGCGTCGTGATCGCCTGCGAGGCGTTCAGCGCCTTCGCCCGGCGCATGCGGTACTCGGCGCTGCACGATCCGCTCACCGGCCTGTTGAACCGCCTCGGGATCGAGCAGACCGTCGAATCGATGCTTCCGGTCTACTCCGCCCGCGCCCTGCCGGTGACGATGGCGGTGATCGACCTCGACAACTTCAAGCAGGTCAACGACCGTTTCGGGCATATCGCCGGCGACGTTCTGCTCAGCCGGGTCGCCGAAGCCTGGCGCTCCCAGTTGCGCAACGGTGAGGTCCTCGGCCGCCTGGGCGGCGACGAATTCGTGCTGTTCATGCCCGGTGTGCGCGAGCACGACGCCGAGGTTGTCCTCGAACGGCTGCGGCAGTCCCATGCCGCCGGCTGGAGCGCCGGAACGGTCTGCCTGACCGCCGTCCAGCGTTGGGCCGAGCTCTATCGCGCCGCGGACGCCGAGCTCTACCGGGCCAAGCGGCGCCGCCCGAAGAAGGCCGATCCGCAGGCCCGTCCGCGTCCGGCCGACGATCAACTCCCGCCGCCGCGTCCGGTCGACGACCAGCTCCCGCAGCCGCGTCCGGCCGTGGATCGGGTCCCCGTCGAGCGCGCCCCCGGCAGGGAGACGTCGATGCAGGCATCGGGCGGCTGGCATCCGGTCGCCGACGTGCCGGCGGCCGTCGAATCCTCCGTCGACGGGCCCTTGGCCCAGCCGTCGATCCCGGCCGGTTCCGGACCCCGTCCCACCACGCAGGCTCCCCGGGCCATCCCGCCGGGCAACGGCCCGGCCGCCCTCGAGTCGGGGCGTTCGCCCCGGGCCGTCGGCCGCAGCGCGGTTGTCTACTTCAACGACGCCCCGCCGCAGCCGCATCGCCACCCGAACGACTGACCGACCCGCCCCACATCGCTCGACCCACACAGGAATGGGCCCGTCCTCCGCGAAGGACGGGCCCATTCCTGGATATCGGTCGGGATCAGCCTTCGGAGCGATCCGCACCGGCCGGCAGACCGTTGGTCGACGGCAGGGCGCCGACCTCGTCGGTCGATACCACCGGGTTCGGGGTGGTGACCGGAGCGTCGACCGCCTCGAGGACCTCGGTGTCGACCGCATCGAGGTCGGCGGTGGTATCGGTGGTTTCGGGAGCCTCGGGGGCCTCCTCGATCGCGGCGGGCTCGTCCACCGTGACCTCGACCGACTCCGCCTCGGCGACCTCGGGTGCGACCTCGGTGACCGCCGGCGGCTCGTCGGCGGGGGCCTCGTCGATCGGGGTCTCGTCCACGGGCGCCTCGTCGACCGGCAGGGTTTCGTCGGCAGCGGCCTCGGCGGCGTCCTGCGCGACATCCTCGGCGGCGGCATCTTCGGCGGCGGGGCTCGCGGCGTCCGGATCCTCGACGGTGACGATCTCGTCGACCACGGGCTCGGCAGCGGCCGTCTCGACGGGCGACTCGACCGGCGTCTCGTCGGCAGCGGTCTCTGCGGTCACCGTGGCGGCGGCCGGACCGTGGCCGTTGAGCGAGACCTCGGTGCCGGCGACCTCGCGCAGCGACGGCGGCGCGGCGGCGGGCGGAGCGGGCTCGTTGCGGCGTGCGAGGACGACGGCGGCGACGCCGACACCGACCACGGTGGCACCCAGGGCGACCGCCACGACCGTGCCGGTCGACAGCTTGCCGCTGGTGTCCCCACGGGAGGCCGCGCGCTTGGCCATCACCTCGCGACCGAGGCGGAAGGCGGACCGTCCGGCGGTGAAGCCGGCGACCAGCGGGGCCTTGGTCAACGCGAACGCCGTGACGGCGGCGGCCTTCGCGACCTGCCGACCGGTGCTCTGGGAACCGTGATCGTCGTCCGGGGTCGCCTCGACGCCCGGCGTCTCCGAGGTAGTCATACCTTCACCTTATGCCCAGAGTTCGCCGACCGGTCCCGACACGGCGGGCGTCGTCGATCCGCCCGCGGTCGCATGGCACGATGGCCGGGTGACCGACATCCAGACCGGAACAGCGACCCTGCATACCAACCGTGGCGACATCGTTGTCTCCCTCTTCGGCAATCACGCGCCGAAGACGGTCGAGAACTTCGTTGGACTGGCGGACGGCACCGCGCCGTACACCACCGAGAACGCCTCGGGCAGTAAGAGCGGGCCCTTCTACGACGGCGCGATCTTCCACCGCGTCATCGACGGCTTCATGATCCAGGGCGGCGACCCGACCGGCACCGGTGCGGGTGGCCCCGGCTACGAGTTCGGCGACGAGTTCCACCCGGAACTGCGCTTCGACCGTCCGTACCTGCTCGCGATGGCCAACCGCGGACCGGCGACCAACGGTTCGCAGTTCTTCATCACCACCGGCCCGACCCCGCACCTCAACCGCAAGCACACCATCTTCGGTGAGGTGCTCGACGCCGAGTCGCGCAAGGTTGTCGACGCGATCTCGTCGACCAAGGTCGGCCGCGGCGATCGTCCGGTCGAGCCGGTCGTGATCGAGAAGATCACCATCGCCTGATATGACCCAACCGCCCGGTCCGGTGCCGTACCAGCAGCTCCCGGGGTGCTACCGGCATCCGGATCGGGCCACCGGCCTGTCGTGCGTCCGCTGCGGCCGCCCGGCCTGCCCGGAGTGTCTGCGTTCCGCGCCCGTCGGCAATCAATGCCTCGACTGCATCCGCGCCGATCCCGCGGATGTGCGCACCCCACAGCGCCCCGGCCCCACCCGCGCCTCCGCAGCCCCGATCACCATGGGGCTGATCGCGATCAATGTGGCGATCTTCGCGATCACCGCGGTGCAGTCGCGCAGCCTCTTCGACAACGCCTCCGGATCGACGCTGTTCGACCGGCTGGTCCTCTTCGGCCCGTTGGTCGGGTACGGCGATCTCGAACGGTTGATCGGGAGCGGCTTCCTGCACTACGGGCCGCTGCATCTGCTGGCGAATATGCTCGCGCTGTTCATCTTCGGTCGCGACTGTGAGGTCTTCTTCGGTCGCGCCAGATATCTGGCGATCTACTTCCTGTCGTTGCTCGGCGGTTCGGCCTCCGTGCTGGTGATGCAGCCGATGGGCGCGACTGCGGGCGCCTCCGGAGCGGTCTTCGGACTGTTCGGCGCGACCCTGCTGGTCGTGCTGCGACTGCGTCGCAATCCGAGTTCGCTGATCATGCTGTTGGTGCTCAATTTCGGGTTGAGCGTCGCGGTACCGGGGATCTCGCTGTGGGGGCACCTCGGCGGCCTGCTCGCGGGCGCCGCCGTCGCCGCGGGCTTCCTCTACCTGCGGAAGCAGGCCTACGGCTGGGCGGTCGTCGGTGGGATCGCCGCCCTGATCGTCACGATCATCGCGGTGCGCGCGATCCAGTTGCGCGAGGTCCTCGCGCCGATCCTGCAGTAGCCCGGACCGGTCGCGGGGCTCAGCCGATCACCAGCATGGCGGCCAGTCCGAACATCACCAGGCCGATCGCCGCTTCGATCATCCGCCAGGTGGTCGGCCGGGCGAGCCAGGGCGCCGCCCGCACCGCGCCGAAGCCCAGGCCCGTGAACCACAGGATGCTGGCGGTGATCGCCCCGGCGCCGAAGATCCACCGACCGACCGATCCGTGGGTGGCGGCCAGCGAACCGATCAGGACGACGGTGTCGAGGTAGACGTGCGGGTTGAGCAGGGTCACCGCCAACGTGCCCAGCAGCACCCCCCGCCGACCGTGCGTGGCCCCGGTCGCCGCGTCGAGGGCGTCCGGACGGGCGGCCCGCCGGAACGCGGCGACGCCGAGGAAACACAGATAGGCCGCACCGACCCAGGTGATCACCTCGAGCAGGGTCGGGCGTGCGGTGATCATCGATCCGAGTCCGGCGATGCCGATCATCGCGAGCGTGATGTCGGCCAGGATGCACACCACCACGGCGACGCCGACGTGGTTGCGGATCAGGCCCAGACGCAGCACCCAGGCGTTCTGGGCGCCGATGGCCACGATCAATCCGGCAGTGGTGGCCAGTCCGGCCAGGTACGTCGTCACCGGAACGACGCTAGGGTCGCCGGTCTGTTAAGGCCAACGAATGATTCTTGACAACCATTAGAGTTGCTTCATTATGGATCCGCATCGGCTGGCCGCGTTGACCGCGGTGATCGACACCGGGACGTTCGAGGCCGCGGCCGCGCAGCTGGCGGTCACCCCGTCGGCGATCAGTCAGCGCATCCGCGCGTTGGAGAACGAGATCGGACAGGTGCTGGTGGTGCGCGCGGCCCCCTGCCGGGCCACCCCGGCCGGCGAGGTGCTGATCCGCTTCTCCCGCCAGCAACACCTCCTGGCGGCCGAGGCGCTCGCCGAGATCCGCGGTCCCGACCGCCCCGCCGGCAGCCGCACGGTGGTCCCGATCGCCGTGAACGCGGACTCGCTGAGCACCTGGTTCGGCGACGTGCTGACCGCGGTCGCCGACTGGTCCGATGTGCTGCTCGACGTCCGGGTGGAGGACCAGGAACACTCGACCCGGCTGCTGCGGGCCGGCGACGTGCTGGCCGCGGTCACCTCGGAGCCGATCGGCGTCCAGGGCTGTTCCACCCGACCGCTGACCGCGTTCCGATACTTCGCGGTCGCCACCCCCGAGTTGGTGGCGCGGTACCGCGGCGCCGACGGGATCGACTGGTCGGCGATGCCGCTGGTCCGCTTCAACGACAAGGACGACCTGCAGCACCGCATCCTCGAGCGCTACGGGGTCGCCGACGCGCCGGCCCACAACCTGCCCGGCAACGACGCCTTCCTGCACGCGATCCGGCACGGGCTCGGGTGGGGGGTGGGGATGGCCGGCCAGATCGAGCGGGATCTCGCCGCGGGCCGACTGGTACGTCTCGGTCCGGACGATCACGTCGACGTGATGCTGTACTGGCAGCGGTGGAAACTGCGGTCCGAACTGCTGGATCGATTGACCGACGCGGTGGTCGCGGCGGCGGGCGAGCGCCCGGTGTGGTCGGGCAGATGACATTTGTCATGCCCGAACGGTGAAAAGCGCCGGCGAACCGGTGAGGAATCGACCTGCCGCCGTGGCTGATTCGGCGCGACAGTGGAACCATGAATACGACACAAGCGACTCGCTCGCCCGAGGCGACCTCGCAGCACACCGGCGCCGCCATCGCGGTGCGCGGGCTGCGTCGTCGTTACGGCACCGGTGCACAGGCTTTCGAAGCCGTGCGCGGACTGGACCTGATCGTTCCCGAGGGCACCGTCACCGCCCTGCTCGGCACCAACGGCGCCGGCAAGACCTCCACCCTGGAGGTGATCGAGGGGCTCGGCCGTGCGACCGAGGGCGAGGTGCGGGTGCTGGGTCTCGACCCGATCGCCGACCGCGCCGAGGTGCGGCGGCGGATCGGAGTTCTGTTGCAGTCCAGCGGATTCTCCGGTGACCTGACCGTCGTCGAGACCGCCCGGCTGTGGCATTCGACGCTCAGCACGCCGCGCCCGGTCGAGGAGGCGCTCGAGATGCTCGACCTGCGGGCCCGCGCCGACGTGAAGGTCAGCGCCCTGTCCGGCGGCGAGAAGCGTCGCCTCGACCTCGCCCTGACGCTGATGGGCCGGCCGGAACTGGTGATGCTCGACGAGCCGACCACCGGCCTCGACCCGGAAAGCCGCAGGGAGGTATGGCGTTTGGTGCGCGGCCTGCGTGACGCCGGGGCGACCGTGCTGCTGACCACCCACTACCTCGACGAGGCCGAAGCCCTCGCCGATCGCCTCGAGATCATGCACGCCGGGCGGATCGTCCGCAGCGGCACCGCCGGCGAGATCGCCGAGGGGCACCCCTCCACGATCACCTTCGATCGGCTGCACCGCGAATTGCCCGCCCTGCCGCGCGCCACCGTCGACCCCGCATCCCTGTCCGATCCGCGCACCGTCCTGCACACCACCGACCTGCAGGAATCCCTGACCGCCCTGCTCGGATGGGCCCAGCACGAGGGGGTGCGCATCGACGGCCTCGACGCGCGCACCGCGAGCCTCGAGTCGGTCTTCCTGGCGATCGCCGACGGCGACGACGACCGTCGCGCGGCCCCCACGTCTTCGAAAGAGGTCTGAACCATGGCCATCACCCCCACCGTCGATCTGACCCCGGCCCGCCACGCCGGTGACCACCGCCAGGGCTCCCGCGTCCGGCGTATCGCGGGCATGGCGAAGGCAAATGCGCTGTTGCTGACCAGGAACCGCATGACCCTGGCCTACGCCTTCATCTTCCCGCTCATCCCGCTGGCCTGGTTGCTGGTCGGTGATCGCGGGGACACCACCTTCGGCATCATGAGCATGACGAACGTGCTGTTGCTCGCCGCGCTCTTCCCCGTGTACTACAACATGCTCTCGCAGACGGTCACCCGTCGGGACGAATTGGTGCTCAAGCGATTCCGTTCCGGCGAGAGCAGCGACAATGACCTGCTCGCCTCGATCGCCATCCCCGGCATCGCGGTGATGCTGATCGTCTCGCTGCTGGCGGTCGCGATCGCCCCGGCCTTCGGGCAGCCGTTGCCGGCCAATCCGATCGTGCTGCTGGTCGCGGTGCTGGTGATCGCCACCGCATTTGCCGGCCTCGCCTTCTGGACCGCGGCGTGGACCCGCAATGCCGAAGCGGCGCGGGTGACCTCGCTGCCGATCCTCATGCTGGCGATCGTCGGCTCGCTGCGGGCGGTCTTCCCCGAGTCGGTGCACCCGTACCTGGAGCTGACGCCGGGCGCCGCGATCGAGGCGCTGGTGCGGATCGCGTGGTTCGGCCAGGACCTCGACGGTATCTCGTTGACCTTCGCGCAGACCTTCACCGAGGCCGGTCGACCGCTGGCGGTGCTGGTGGGCTGGTTGGTGCTCGCCGCGGTGCTGACCAAGCGGTCGATGCGCTGGGAACCGCGCGGCTGATCGGACCTGCAGCTGATCGGACCTACAACGGCATCCGTCGAATCACCTCGAGTGGTTCGACGGATGCCGCGTTTCGCCCGACGGGAGGCGCCGATGCCTACGATCGACCGAACAGATTCTCCCGACGAACGGCACGGAAGGAATCCGCGTTCGATGGCACGCTGGAACGGCTTCTGGTCCCGGCGCACCGATGTGCAGCGGGTCGAGCTGTACACCAAGGTGTCGCTCTACCTGGGGGTATGGTCGCTGGCCCTGCTCTGGGCGCTCTCGCCGAGCCCGGCTGCGTTCGAGGGGCCGGCCGCGATCGCGGCGGTTGTCGTCACGATCGCGGTGATGGGTGCGATCGGCACGTGGGGGGTGCACGTCGCGCTCGCCCACCCGAACGGGGTCGATCCGAACGCACCCGACGCGCGACGCCTGCTCATAGGTACCGGGGTGGCGATTCTCGTCCTGTTGGCGTGGGGATCGACGTTGCCGCAGGTGCCGGCCACCGTCGTGATGGGCACCGTCTTCACCAGCGCCGCGTGGGTGGTCGGCGCGATGCCGAAGTGGTTCGCCATCGTGACCGGCGTCGTCCTCTACGCGGTGGGTTCGCTGGTGTTGGACGCCGATCCGGCCGCGGCGCTGGTGTGGGTGGCGTTCTACGTCTTCCTGCTGTTCATCCTGCGGGTATCGCTGTGGGTGCTCTGGGTGGTGCAGGAACTCGACGAGGCGCGCGGCGTGCAGAGCCGGTTGGCGGTCGCCGAGGAACGGCTGCGGTTCTCCCGCGACGTGCACGATGTGCTCGGCCGCCACCTGTCGACGATCGCCGTGCGCTCGGAGCTGGCGGCCCGGCTCGCCGATCGGGACGCGCAGCGGGCGGGGGAGGAGATGCTGCGGGTGCGGTCGGCGGCGCAGGAGGCGCTGCGCGAGGCCCGCGCCCTCGCCCGCGGGTATCGCGAGACCGACCTGCAGGCCGAACTCGACGGGGCGACCTCCCTGTTGGCGTCGGCCGGTATCCAATCCCGATGCGACCTCGCCGCGCTGCCCGCACGGCTGCACGAGCCGGCCGGGTGGGTCATCCGCGAGGCGATCACCAATGTGCTGCGGCATGCCGACGCCGAGGAGGTGATCGTCGAATGGCTCGGCGACCCCGCCGGGGCGGGCACCCTGATCGTGCGCAACGACGGCGCGCATCCCGCGGACCCGACCGCCGTCGGCGGATCCGGCATCAGTGGGCTGCGCGAACGGCTCGCCCCGTTGGGGGCGACGTTGACCGTGCAGCGCGAGGACGACCGGTTTGCGCTGGTCGCGGGCTTCCCGGCAGATGTCGTCGGCGATTAGCGCGCGCGTGGCCCGGTCAGAGGCAGAGCGAGTCCAACTCCCGGGCCGCCTCGGCGACCGAGTCGGCCAGGTTGCGCCGGCAGCCGGCGGAATAGAGCGGACCGCCGCCGTCGATCAGCAGGACCCGAGCCATCGCGGCGCCGCGTGCCGAGATCGGGCGCGGCGAGCGCAGGACGGTGGTCAGCTCCTCGATCTGGGGCGCGGCCTCCCTGACCTCGTCGTGCTGGACGGGAACGCGGGACGACGCCACCATCGGAATCGGGTCGGCAACGGGCTCGGCCTGATGCAGGACCGACACCCAGGCGGAGGCCAGCCGTTCGCGCTGGGCCGGGGTGACCAGCAGGGCCGCTCGCACTGCGCGCAGCTTGCGCGACTCGATCGGCGCTCCCGCGGCGAGCTGGGTATCGAGGTTCCCGGCGCAGAGCCGGGCGAGCAGCCGGTCCCGGAAGTGGATCGGTCGCAGGGCGAGATCATGGTTGGCGTCGTGCATGAGGACGGACGTGGCGTACTGCTCGGTTTCCGTTCGCACAGGTGATGCGGACATGCCTCCATTGTGGCTAGCACATCCGCCCGCCGAAAGTGGCAGATTGGCTGTAACGCTCATGTTAACTGCCACTTTGGCGTGTTGCCGTTTCCCGAATGTGGCGGGACCGTAAGGATATTGGCGAAAGTGCGTGCCGTCACACCAACACCGAAGGGCGATTCGATCGTGGTGATCCGAGTGCTGTTGGCCGACGACGAGAACCTCATCCGGGAGGCGCTCGGTCAGTTGCTCGACCTCGAGGACGACCTCGAGGTGGTCGCCCAGGCGGCGAGCGGGGACGAGGCCCTGGCGACCGCGCTGAAAGTGGAGCCCGACGTCGCGGTGCTCGATCTGCAGATGCCGGGTAACGGCACGCGGCGCCTCGACGGCATCGAGGTCGCCGAGGAGTTGGCCCAACGACTGCCGAGCTGTGCCTGCGTCATCGTGACCAGCCACGGGCGGCCCGGTCACCTCAAGCGGGCACTCAAGGTCGGGGTGCGGGGGTTCCTGCCGAAGACGACGTCGGCGACCACTCTGGCCGAGGTGGTGCGCAAGGTGCACGCCGGTGGGCGGCACGTCGACCCGGAGCTGGCCGCCGAGGCGATCAGCGCCGGTGACAGCCCGCTGACCCCGCGCGAGGCCGACGTGCTCGAACTGTCCGCCGAGGGCGCTCCCATCGACGAGATCGCCCGGCGGGCCGCGCTGTCACCCGGCACCGTGCGCAACTATCTATCGAGCGCGGTCACCAAGCTCGGCGCGGCCAATCGGCACGAGGCCGGCGCCACCGCCCGCCGGCTGGGGTGGATCTAGCCGGGCTGGGGGGTGGATCTGAGCGGGCGTCAGCGCCAGCCGAGTTCCGGGGCGACCAGCGTCAGGACGTTCTCCATCAGCTGGGCGTTGTACTCGACGCCGAGCTGGTTGGGGACGGTCAGCAGCAGCGTGTCCGCCGCGGCGATCGCCTCGTCCTGCGCCAGTTCCTCGATCAGCTTGTCCGGCTCCCCGGCGTAGGCCTTGCCGAAGCGGGCGGTGCCGCCGTCGATGTAGCCGACCTGGTCGCTGCTGCGCCGTTCGTCGCCGAAGTAGGCGCGGTCCATATCGGTGACCAGCGGCATGATGCTGCGGCTGACCGAGACGCGCGGCTCACGGGTATGCCCCGCTTCCTTCCACGCGGCGCGGTAGCGCTCGATCTGCTCGGCCTGCAACTGGTGGAACGGCACGCCGGTGTCCTCGGTCAACAGCGTCGAGGACATCAGGTTCATCCCGATCTTCGCGGTCCACTCGGCGGTGGCGCGGCTGCCCGCACCCCACCAGATGCGGTCGCGCAGCCCGGGCGACTGCGGCTCGAGGCCCAGCAGGCCCGGCGGGTTCGGGAACATCGGCGACGGGTTCGGCTGCGCGAACCGGTGGCCGTCGATCATCTCCAGGAAGATCTCGGTGTGCTTGCGCGCCATCTCGGCGTGGTCACCGTCCGGCGGCTCGTAGCCGAAGTAGCGGAAGCCGTCGATCACCTGCTCGGGCGATCCCCGGCTGACGCCGAGCTGCAACCGGCCACCGGCGATCAGGTCGGCGGCGCCGGCGTCCTCGGCCATGTAGAGGGGGTTTTCGTAACGCATGTCGATCACGCCGGTGCCGATCTCGATGCGGCTCGTGCGCGCGCCGATCGCCGCGAGCAGCGGGAACGGCGAGGCCAGTTGGCGGGCAAAATGGTGGACGCGGTAGTACGCGCCGTCGGCTCCGAGCTCCTCGGCGGCAACCGCCAAGTCCACCGACTGCAGGAGGGCATCCGCCGCCGACCGCGTCTGCGAGTGGGGCGACGGTGTCCAATGTCCGAAGGACAGGAATCCGATGTTCTTCATAGTTCCTACAACTTAGTTGACACTGCAATTATTTCCATGACCGGGGTCACCTGTGGACTTCCAATTGGGCGCGGTCGATCGTCGCGTGGATCCCGTCGCGGCCGCCGATGGTGATCACCTCCGGCTCCCACCGGATGTCCCCGAAGCGGGCCACCGCGTCGGCGGGCGAGTCGGCGCGGCCGATCGTTCCGAGGTCCTGCCGGTAGCTGCAACCGCCGATGCAGACGATCCCGGAAACCAGGTAACCGTCGGAGTCCGGCTCGGCGGAGATCACCACCTGGTAGCGCGCCGCTGATGCGGAGGACGGGTCGCCGTGGTCGGCCATCGTGCCGCCGCGGGAGGTCGCGATGACCGCGTCCAGCGGGTCCGGCCGGCCGAACGTCCACCACAGACCGGCGATCACCGTCACCGCGACGCCCAGCAGGGCGCCGACCAGTAGTCCCCTCGCAAAGCCGGACATCGAACTCCTCGCTGTCTGCGGGTTGGCCCCGGCCGGCGTCGGCATGCGTATCCAGTCGGCATGCGTATCCGAACGATCAGTATCCGATCTCGGTATCTTGACGGATTTCTTCCCGCCGCCGCGGCGGCACTGTGGGTCCCACGTCGCCGCGAGCGACAGCCACGTAGACGCCAACGTTGCCGACGTGGACCACACGAGGGAAGGAATCCGCCATGCGGTTCATCATGATGTACCGGAATCCGACGTCCATCCGGTGGGCAGGTATGCGGTGAAGTGCGCGGCGTCGAGGGTGATGTCGGTGCGCTGCGAGTCGATCACCGACGAGGGCATGATCGCCGCGCAGACTCGAAGAAACCTCCAGTCGATAACGACAACCATTGTCGTTTAGAGTGGGTGGATCGCGCCAACTCAGGAGTTCCGATGGCTGTCCCCAAGCGACGGATGTCGCGCAG
The DNA here is from genome assembly GCF_001552615.1 of Millisia brevis NBRC 105863. Lineage (GTDB taxonomy): Bacteria > Actinomycetota > Actinomycetes > Mycobacteriales > Mycobacteriaceae > Millisia > Millisia brevis. The sequence goes on along the minus strand of NZ_BCRN01000001.1, from coordinate 198,871 downwards.
CAATACCCGCACCCGCCGCGCGCAGTGGCGGGCCACCCCGCCCGCACTGGTGCCGATCATGATCGCCGGCCGCCGCCATATGGTCCCGCGGCGCCTGGTGAAGGCCTACCAGACCGGGGTGCTGCCCCCGCCGGACTGAAGATCGTCGCGGTGACGTCCACAAACGACCCCGCACAGCGAGGCCGTGACAATAATTGTCGCGGCCCCGCTGTGACGCGGACGGTGTGGACGGCCCGACGGGTGCTAGCTCAGATCGGCCCGCACCTTGTGGGCGGCGGCGACCAGATTGCGCAGCGATGCCTCGACCTCGGCGGTGCCGCGGGTCTTCAGCCCGCAGTCGGGGTTGACCCACAACCGTTCGGACGGCACCTGCCCCAACGCCAGCCGCAGCGACTCCGCGACCTCCTCGACCCCGGGGACCCGCGGGGAGTGGATGTCGTAGACGCCGGGGCCCACGTCGTTGGCGAACCCGGCGGCGTTGAGGTCGTCGAGCACCTCCATATGCGACCGCGCCGCCTCGATCGACGTGACGTCGGCGTCGAGGCCGGCGATCGCGTCGATCACCTCGCCGAACTCGGAGTAGCAGAGGTGGGTGTGGATCTGCGTCGAGTCCGCCACCCCGGAGGTCGCGACGCGGAAGGCGCGCACCGCCCAGTCCAGATACGCCGGCTGATCGGCCGCACGCAGCGGCAGCAACTCGCGCAGCGCCGGTTCGTCGACCTGCACGATGCGGATGCCCGCGGCCTGCAGGTCGACCGTCTCGTCGCGGATCGCGAGCGCCACCTGGTTGGCGGAGTCGGCCAACGGCTGGTCGTCGCGCACGAACGACCACGCCAGGATGGTGATCGGCCCGGTGAGCATCCCCTTGACCGGCTTGGCGGTCAGCGACTGCGCGTAGGTGATCCAGTCGACGGTCATCGGCTGCGGTCGCCGCACGTCGCCGTAGAGGATAGGCGGGCGGACGCACCGGGTGCCGTAGGACTGCACCCACCCGTTCGCCGTGGTGGCGAAACCGTCGAGCAGTTCGGCGAAGTACTGCACCATGTCGTTGCGCTCGGGTTCGCCGTGGACCAGCACGTCCAGGCCGAGACCCTCCTGGAAGGCGATCACCTCGGCGATTTCGGTGCGCATCCGCTCGAGGTATTCGGCGGTGTCGATCTCCCCGCGTCGCAGCGCCGCCCGGGCGGTCCGGATCTGTCCGGTCTGTGGGAACGACCCGATCGTGGTGGTCGGCAACGGTGGCAGGGCCAACCCGGTCTGGGCCGCCCGACGTTCGGTGGCGGGCGACCGGCCCGGCTCGGTGCTCAGCACCGAATCCAACCGACCCCGCAGGGCGGAGTCGTGCAGACGGGGGTCTTCACGCCGCGAGGCCGCGGCCTGCCGGGACTGCTCGATCGCCCCGGACACCGCCTCGACGCCGCCGGACAAGGCGGTCGCCAACGTCACCACCTCGGTGACCTTCTCAGACCCGAACGCCAGCCAGGAGCGCAGGCTGTCGTCGAGATCCGGTTCGGCGTCCAGGGTGTAGGGCACGTGCAGCAGCGAACTCGACGTCGACACCGCCAGCGATCCGGTCGATCCGAGCAGGGTGCCCAACTCGGCCAGCGCGGCCTCGAGGTCGGTGCGCCAGATATTGCGACCGTCGACCACCCCGGCAACCACGTGCTTGCGGGTCAACTCCGGTACCGCGGCGATCGAATCCGACCCCGCCACGCGGTCGATCGCGATGCCCTCGATCCCGGTGGACGCCAATGCCGGCAGGGCCGCGCCCAGACTGCCGAAGTAGGAGGCGACCAGGATCGCCGGTCGATCCGACAGCGCCGACAACCGGTCGTAGACCTCCCGAGCGGCGGCGATCTGCTCGTCGGTCCGGTCGGCGACCAGCGCCGGTTCGTCGATCTGCACCCATTCGGCACCGGCCCGGTGCAGATGGGCCAGCAGGTTTTCGTACAGCGGCACCAGCTCCGCGAGCCGGTCGATCGGAGGTGCGTCGGTCCCCACCGCCTTGGACAGCAGCAGGAAGGTAACCGGCCCGAGGATCACCGGGCGGGCCGGGATCCCGTCGGCGAGGGCCTCGGCCAGGTCGGCCAGGACCGCCGCATCGTCGAGCGCGAAGGACGTATCGGGTCCGATCTCCGGGACCAGGTAGTGGTAGTTGGTGTCGAACCACTTGGTCATCTCGAGCGGGGGAATCGTGTCGGTGCCGCGAGCGGCGGCGAAGTACCGATCGAGCGGATCGGCGATGCCGGCCACCCGCTCCGGCAGGGCGCCGAGCAGAACCGCGGTATCGAGGACCTGGTCGTAATAGGAGAACGTATTGACCGGGACCGAGTCGAGCCCGGCGGCCCGCAGATCGGCGTTGTGCCGGCGGCGCAGATCGGCGGCGACGGCCGCCAGCGCGTCGGCGTCGATACGCCCGGCCCAGTAGCGTTCGACGGCCTTCTTCAGTTCGCGCTTCGGCCCGATCCGCGGGGAACCGAGCACGGTGGCGGTGAACCGCCCGGGTTGATCGGCAGGGGACACGATGTTGTCCTTCGGTACGTGGTTGATGAACCACCACCCGCGAACGGACACGCCCGATGAGCCCACAGCACACGCAGCGCCCGCCGCGAGGGGCGGACGCGCGACAAGCACGACCGGGTCGCTCCGCCCAATCCTCGAGGCGGTGGACCGTCGGATGCGGCGCACCCGACGCAGGCGGCAGGTCTTCGGACTCGCGGGCACACGACAGAAAGTCGCACCTACTGGCCGTCGCTTCCCGGGGGATACCCAGTGCTGATGACGGCGGTCGTTCCCACTCACCGCTGCGGGACAGTCCCGGACTTTCACCGGGTTCCCTCTCACATGCCGACGATCCACAGGGGAGGTCGGAATGCTTCGACGCACGCGACGGTCTTCGGGGCTCCTCACGACCGCACGGGCGAACCAGCTGCGTCGACCAGCATAGCCGGCCGCGCGAAGCGTTGTGTTCGTCACGCCGGCGCCCGGGGTCGGCGCTTCTTCTGCGGAAACGGACATGGGGCGGGAGAATGAACAGATGGCAAAGGACACGGCGAGCGGCCAGCGCAGGATGGACAAGGTCCTCTACGAGCAGGAACTGGCGCGGCTGCAGCAGGAGTTGGTGGCGCTGCAGGAATGGGTCAAGGCGACCGGGCAACGGGTCATCGTGATCTTCGAGGGCCGCGACGCCGCCGGCAAGGGTGGTGCGATCAAACGCATCACCGAGGCGCTCAACCCCCGCGTCGTCCGCGTCGTCGCCCTGCCCGCGCCGAGTGAGCGGGAGAAGACCCAGTGGTACTTCCAGCGCTATATCCAGCATCTGCCCGCCGCCGGTGAGATCGTCCTGTTCGACCGGTCCTGGTACAACCGTGCCGGTGTCGAGCGCGTGATGGGCTTCTGTACCGACGACGAGTACGAGCGGTTCCTCCGCCAGACGCCCGAGTTCGAGAAGATGCTCGTCAATGACGGGATCCTGCTGCGCAAGTACTGGTTCTCGGTGTCCGACGTCGAGCAGGAGGCCCGCTTCCGGTCCCGTGCGACCGACCCGATGCGTCAGTGGAAGCTCTCGCCGATGGATATGCAGTCCATCAGCCGCTGGGAGGACTACTCCCGCGCCAAGGACCGCATGATGGAGTCGACCGATACCGGCGTCACGCCCTGGTACACCGTCGAGTCCGAGGACAAGCGCGCGGCGCGGATCAACTCGATCGCGCACCTGCTGGCCTCGATCCCCTACGAGCACATCCCGCCGGCGAAGATCGAGATCCCGGATCGGCCGCCGGCCGTCGGGTACGCGCGTCCGCCGCGGGAAACCCTGCGCTACGTCCCGGACCACGCCGGAACGGTCGGCGCCGCGGCGACGGCTGTCTCCCTCAACGGCAGCGCCCCGTCGACCAACGGCAAGAAGCCGGGGTCCGACAGCAAGAAGCCGGCGAAGAAGAAGCCCGCCGAGGACGGCAAGAAGTAGCGTCGCGGTCGGCGCCGAGGGGCGGCATGCAAATGTGATCTTGGTCGTTCTGTGAGCCGGTTCCTTTCAGGTGAACCTCCGACATGGAGGCCACTCGGTTTCGGCCCACAGTTCAAATTAATCGGACCGGCGATAGCCGGTCCGATTTTTTGTTGTTCGGTCCGGTTCGGCGCGACCGGTCGGAGAGCGAGGGTCGGGCTGTAGTCGACTCCTGGTCAGCCTCACGGTTACTATCTCGCGCGCGGGCTTTCGGCGATTGGTGCTCGCGGCGGGGTCTGTTGTGTCCCGTGAATGCCGGCCGGGCGGGGGCCGTCGGCGGCTGTCGGTCAACCGGGGTGACTGATAGGTATCAGTGATTTACGCATTGGTCCTGCCAATCGCGTAGGCAACTACGCGTGTCGCCGGATCACCGACCGGTCAGTCTGTGGATACGCAATGATGCGTCCCCCTCTCGCCACCAAGAGGAGTCGCCGTATGCAACGCGCTTTTTCGAACCTTCCCCTGCCCAGTCGACTCCGGCCGCTGCTGCGCCGGCTGGGCCTACCCGCGGTGCTCGCGGTCTTCCTGCTCGTGATGGTCCTCACCGCGCTACCCGGCTCCCGAACGGATGCCACTTCGTCGAATCCCGAGGTGGGATACGACGCCGCGCAGTCGGTGATCGTGGGCGGCGCCGCCCCGGCGGCCGTATCCGGCGACGACGATGACGCGACCGGGAACTCCGGCGGGGTCCTCCCGCGCGCGGACGGGGTGCAGGCGCTCCCCGCTCCGGATGTACGCACCGCGTATCCCGATGCACCCGAAAGTCTTTCGACCGGCTGGGGAACGGTGCTGATCAGCGTCGTGCTCGCGGTCGTCGCGTTGGCGCTCACGGTGGTCGCCTCCACAACGCTGTGGTGGATGCTGCACGCGTGGCGCACCCCGCGATCCCTTGTCGCCACCGGGTTCACCCGCCGATCGGCGCGACGACCGCACTCGTTCTCCTTGCTGTTGCCGGCGCGCCACGAACAGGAGGTACTCGGCGATACGATCGATTCGCTTGCAATGCAGGATCATCCGGACTTCGAGATCATCGCGATCATCGGTCACGACGATCCGGAGACCGAGGCGGTCGCCCGCGCGGCCCAGCGCCGACATCCCGATCGGGTGCGGGTGATCATCGATCACAATGTGCCGAAGAACAAGCCCAAGGCGTTGAATCGGGCGCTGCCGGCCTGCGCCGGTGAGATCACGGGGGTCTTCGACGCCGAGGATGAGGTGCACCCCGGATTGCTCCGCCTGATCGAGGCCCGGTTCGAGGAGACCGGCGCCGACGTCGTCCAGGCGGGCGTCCAGTTGATGAACGTGCACAGCAGTTGGTGGTCGTTGCGCAATTGCCTCGAGTACTACTTCTGGTTCCGTTCGCGGCTGCACTTCCACGCGCAGCAGCGGTTCATTCCGCTCGGCGGCAATACCGTTTTCACCAAGACCGAGTTGCTGCGGGCCCACGGGGGGTGGGATCCGGAGTGCCTGGCCGAGGATTGCGAGATCGGTGTCCGGCTGTCGGCGGCGGGCGCTACCGTCGCGGTGGCCTACGACCCCGACGCGGTTACCAGGGAGGAAACTCCGGATTCGATTCCGGCGCTCATCAAACAGCGCACCCGATGGAACCAGGGGTTCCTGCAGGTCCTGCGCAAGAAGGAGTGGCGCCGGCTGCCGACCCGGCGGCAGCGCTGGCTCGCCCGCTATACGCTCGCGATGCCCTTCCTGCAGGCGGCCACCGGCCTGCTGATCCCGCTGTCGCTCGCCGCAATGCTGCTGGTCAAGGTGCCCGTCCCGATCACCCTGCTCACCTTCCTGCCGCTGACACCGACGATCGTCACCGTGGCGGTCGAGATGGCCGGGTTGGGGGAGTTCTCCCGCGCCTTCGGGGTGCGGCTGCGCTGGCGCGACCGTATTCGACTGGTGCTCGGCGCATTCCCGTATCAACTGTTGTTGGCATTCGCGGCGTTGCGATCGGTGTGGCGGGAAGCTCGCGGCCGCCGCGGGTGGGAGAAGACGGCGCACTCGAATCTGCATCGCACCCCGTCCGCGGCGGGTGTCGCATGACCGCCACCGCGGAGACCACACCGTTTGCAGTGGTCACCGGCCGTCGGGGAGTCGGCCGGTGGAACCGCATGCGGATGTGGGCGCTGCCGACATCGTTGGTCCTGCTCACCGCGGCGGTGCGGATCGTCAACCTGATCGGTTCGCCGCAACGGGTCGACGACGAGGGGACGTACGTCGCCCAGGCGTACGCGGTGCTCCAGCTCGGTTCGCTTGCGCACTACACCTATTGGTACGACCATCCACCGCTCGGCTGGTTGCAGATCGCCGGGTGGTTCCTGCTGATCGGCGGTCCACATTCCTCGATCGACGCGATCGTGGCCGGCCGCGCGTTCATGGTGGTCATCGCCGTGATGACCGCCGTGCTGATCTGGATACTGGCGCGCAGGCTCGGCCTGTCGACCGTGGCGGCGGCCGCGGCGGTGACGATCTTCGCGTTGTCGCCGTTGGCGATCTCGTTGGGGCGCATGGTCTACCTCGACAACATCGCGATGGCCTGGGTCTTGGCGGCGCTCGTCCTGTTCTGTTCGCCGCAGCAGCGGCTGGCCGCGGCCCTCGGCGGCTCGGTCTGCTTCGGGGTGGCGGTGTTGACGAAGGAGACGATGCTGCTGTTGCTGCCGATGGTGCTGATGATGGCGTGGACGCGGTCGGCCCGGGAAACGCGGCGCTACACGATGGCGGTGACCGCCACCGTGATCGGACTGATCCTGACCGGGTACGTCCTGTTCGCGGCGGTGCGCAACGAGTTGTTCCCCGGTCCCGACCACGTCAGCCTGGTCGACGCCATTCGATTCCAGCTGTGGGGTCGGGCCGGAGGCGGCAGCGTCTTCGAGCCGGGCACGCTCAATCAGCACACCGTCCTGCGGTGGTGGGAACTCGATCCGCTGCTGATGGGGCTCGCGGTGCCCGTCGCCCTGGCCGGCTGGTACGTCCACGCCCTGCGTCCGCTGACGCTGGGCATGCTGATCCTGGTCGCCGCGGTGCTGCGCCAGGGATATCTGCCGGTTCCCTTCGTGATCGCCGTCATCCCGCTCGTCGCGATCCTCGCGGCGGGTATCGCGGACGCCGCCTATCGGGCGACGATCGCACACGGCGAGCCGGCCCCGGCCCGACACGCGGTGAGCTCGGCCGGACGGGAATCGGCGGCATCGTCCGCGCTGCGGCGCGGGTCGGTGCTGCTGGTTGTCATCGCGTTCGCGGCCACCGCCGCCCTCGTCTCCGGGCCGGCGCTCACCCGGGCGCTCACCGTGGACGAGGACGCGCCGATTCGTCAGGCGGAGCAGTGGATTCACGAGAACGTGCCGTTGGGTGATCGGTTGATCGTCGACGACGCGATGTGGACCAATCTGGTGCAGGCCGGGCGCGACCGCCGGGACGTGGTCTGGTTCTACAAGACCGACACCGACGTCGAGGTGCAGAGCTGGGCGCCGCGCGGACGGAAGGACTACGACTGGGTGATCGTCACCGCCTCGATCCGATCGGATACCCCGGCCGCCGGGGTCGTGGCCGACGCGATCGCCCACTCGGTACCGGTGGCGGCTTTCGGCGCCGGCGCCACGAGTGTCGAGGTGCGCCACATCGGTTCGACCGAACCGGTCACCGACACAGCGGGTATCGGGGACCAGCTGGCGATCCGCCTCGGCGACCGGGCGGCCCCGGCGGCGGCGGAGACGTTGCGCACCGCACCGGTCGATCCGCGCATCCTCGCCTCGCTCGCGGTGCTGTCGACGCGTCTGCCGTTCGGGGTTCTCGGCCTGCCGGCGATCCCCGCGGAGGACCTGGTCGGCGGGCTCCGTCGACAGGTGTTGTTCACCGCGAACGAGGCCGATCGCGCGTCCCTGGTCGAGTTCTTCTCCGCACAGGTCGAGCCCTTCGCGCCGGACTCGATCCGGGAACTTCCCGACGGACTGCTGGTGCGGTTCCCGCCGGAACCCCTACCGGCCGAATCCCTCTCGAACCAGGCGCCGCCGATCGCACCCGTCGGGGGCGATCTCGGCGAGGTCGCACCCACCCCGGGAAATGTGCGGGTCGCGGAGCTGCGACCGATGGCCGGGCCGCATATCGTCGACATCTTCGACACCTCCGGCGGTCCGGTCGGCTCGATCCCCGTCGGCGGCTACGGCAGCGTCGGCGACTATCGGGAGTTGCCCGCGGGCTCCTACGTGCTCGCGAGTCGCGTTTCGCCCACCGCACCGTCGGTGGTGCGCCAGCGGATCACCGTGCGACCGGGGGAGAGTCATACGTTCACCCTCTTCGCCGGGGCGGGTGGTCCGGAATCGGCCACTACCCAGTTCGTCGGGGATATGGCCGCCGATCCGCCGATCGGCACCGGACTGGTGCGGCTGGCCGTGGCCACGCCGGACGTCGGACCGCTGCGGATGACGCTCACCGATCCGGGATTCGGGGCGGAGGGGATGGTCCTGGCCGACGGCGTGAGCTACGGGCTGGTCACCGGATACGCGCAGATCCCGGCCGGGCAGGTTGCCGTCACCGTACAAGCGGGCGAACGGGTATGGCATCTCACCGCTCCGGTGCCCGACGGTGGACGGGCGACGATGATGTTGCTCGGCGTCGGTGACGGAGTTCCGGAGTTGCGAGTTCAGCCGGACGCGATCGGGCCGGTGGGTGGACCGGACCCCATGTGGTGACCCGCCGGCGCCGCCCGGTCCTCGGGCTGCTCACGCTGGTGGTCGTCTGCCTTATTGCCTTCGGTGTGCTTGTCCACCAGCGTGATTCCGATCCCCGCGAGCCGGGCCCCGATGTGGCGGCCCGGCTCGCGGGGGAGCAATTCCTCGACGACTACGTCGATCCCGACGGTCGTGTCGTTCGCCGGGACGAAAGCGGCGATACCGTCAGCGAGGGGCAGGCGTACGCCCTGCTGGTCGCGGTGGCCATCGGGGACCGCGAGCGGTTCCGCTCGGTGTGGAACTGGACGCGCGAGCATCTGCAGCGCCCCGACAGCCTGCTGTCCTGGCGGTGGGCCGACGGCGCCGTCGTCGATCCCAGCAGCGCCGCCGATGCCGACCTCGACGCGGCCCGCGCCCTGGTTTTGGCCGGTCAACGGTTTGCCGACCCGGCGATGACGACCGCGGGGCGCATGCTGGCCGGGGCGGTCCTCGCCGGCGAGACCGTACGGGTGGGCACGACGGTCGCCGGCGTGGCCGCGGCGACGCTGCCGGACGGTTCGGCGATATCCGGTGAGGGGATCGTGCTGACCGCCGGCAATTGGTCGACGACCACCCCGGCGACCGTCAACCCCAGCTACTTCAGCCCGCGCGCCGACCGTGTGCTCGGCGAGGCGAGCGACGATCCGCGGTGGGACCTGCTGTCACAGACCCAACGGGCGGTGTCCTGGCAACTGATCGGCACCGGCAACCTGCCCGCGGACTGGGTCCGCGTCGACGCCGTCGGCACCGCCACCCCGACCCCGACCGATACCGCGGGCAACACCCAGTACGGCATGGACGCGGCCCGCTTCCCCATCCGAATGGCCGAATCCTGCGATCCGGCCGACCGGGCCCTGGCCGCCGCGCTCGACGGGCGCATCGGTGACGGCGAGGGGGCGGGCACGGTGGCGGTCTTCGGCCTGGATGGCACGGCGCGGGTGGACTGGGCGCATCCGCTGGCGCTGGTCGGCGCGGCGGGCGCCGCGGCGGCCGCCGGCGACGCCGAGCGGGCCGGCCTGCGCCTGGACGAGGCATCCGACCTGTTGGAACGGGAGCCGAGCTATTACGGCTCCGCCTGGGTGGCGCTCGGCCGCATCATGCTCGAGACCACGATGCTCGGCGACTGCGCGGGGTAGTCGGCTCAGTCGATCGAGCCGCCGAAGGCGGGGCTGCGCTTCGCCAGGAAGGCCGACACCCCTTCGCGGAAGTCGGCGCTGCCGTAGGCGATGTCCAGGCGGGCATCGTCGGCGTCGCGGTCGTAGCGGTGCGGGCCCTCGGCGAGCTGCGACTTGGTCAGCACGCCGGTCAGCCGAGCCAACGGCACGGTGGTGATCACGAATCCGTCGATGAAGGCGTCCAACTCGTCGGCCTGCTGGACCTGCATGACCGCGCCGACCGCGTAGGCGCGCTCGGCGTCGATCAGCCGCGCGGTCAACAGCATCTCGCGGGTGATCGGATCGCCGAAGACCTCGACGCAGCGGTGTACCAGCGAGGCGGACAGCGCATTGCCCAGGGTCCGGCCGATCGGATATCCGAACCGGGACGCCGGCGTCGCCACCCGCAGGTCGCAGGCGTTCGCGACCGCCAGACCGCCCCCGACGCAGAGCCCATCGACCACCGCGAGCGTGGTCTGCGGCAGTCCGGACAGGCCGTCGAGAACCTGTCGGATGCGTGCCTCGTAGGCCACCCCGTGGGCGCCGGTGGTGAAGCCGGCAAACGACGAGATGTCGTTGCCCGCCGCGAAGGCGCGGCCACCGCCCCCGCGGAAGACGACAACGCGCGTCTCGGTGTCGTCGACCAGGCTCGCGGTCAGTGCCAGCAGACCGTCGTACATCGCGTCGGTGAACGCGTTGTGCTTCTCCGGTCGATGAAAGGTGACCTCCACCGCCCCCGGTTGCCGCCGCAGCAGCAGTTGTCCGCCGGCGAGGGCGGGTTGGTCGATCCACTGCTGGGCCGCTGTGCTCATGGGGTTGAGCCTAGGCGGTGTCCCCGGTCGCGGACGAGCGCGGCGACCATCCGAGCGCCGGTCCCAGGTGCTCGGCGAGGTCGGTGATGATCTGCGTGTAGTCGTCCTCCCCGAAGGTGAACGGCAGCGCGACGGCGATCTCGTCCACCCGATGGAAGCCCGGGTGCGCCCAGAGCTGTTCGGCCAGCTCGTCGCTCGGGCCGACCAGATCGGGGGAGATCAGCATGCCGCGCGGCCCGACCGGGCCCTTGGTGCGCGGCAGGCGGGCGGCGGCGAATTCGGCGTAGCGGCGTTTCTGATCGTCGGTGGCCGAATCGGTGGGGATCAGTACCAGGCCCTGCGAGGCACGGGCGCGTTCGCCGAGCGGGTGGTGGGCGCGGAAGGCGTCGATGTCACCGGCCTGCACGATCCCGAAGTCGGCCGGATCGGTGCCGGTGCGGTCGGTGCCCTCGATGGTGACGATCGAGCTGCTCAGGAAGTTGATGCCCTGCCGGCCGGCCCAGATCGCGGACGAGCGCATCCCGCCGTACCAGACCCGGTCCGCGAGCCCGGGCGAATGGGGCTCGACACGGCGGCTGAACGTCTCGAAGCCCTGGGTCCCGCTGAAGTCGCTCACCGGCTCGCCCCGCAGGCAGTACAGCAGGCGCTCGACGCGCTTCTTGGAGAAGTCCTCGACGTCGTGGGTGTCCGGGTAGAGGTGCTCCTTGAAGTCGTCGTAGTGCATCGGAGTGCCCACCGAGACACCGGGATTGATGCGGCCGCCGGACAGTACGTCGACGGTGGCCAGGTCCTCGGCCAGCCGCAGCGGGTTCTCCAGGCCGAGCGGGATGACCGCGGTCCCCAATTCGATGCGGCTGGTGCGCTGCGAGGCGGCGGCCATGACCGCCACCGGCGAGGAGATGCCGTACTGCATATGTCGACAGCGCAGCCAGGCGCTGTCGAACCCCAGGTCCTCCGCCCGTTCGATGGTGCGAAGGGTCTGTTCGTGACCGGCCGCGGGGTTGTCCGCGTCGAACAGTCCGATGGTCAAGAATCCCAGCCGCCGCAGCGGATCTCCCTGTCGAGGCACGCCCACCATCCTTCCCGATTCTCACCCGACCGGCGCGCGGCACCCGTCACATCGCCGCGGCCTATACCGGGCGGGAACGCTCGATATCCATGCGGCCGTAGGCGGCGGTGACCGTGCGTTCGGATCGCATGAAGTAGGTGTCGAGCAGTTCCGCGGCGCGCTCGGTGTCGCCGTCGCGGATCAGCTTGGCCAGTTCGAGATTGTCGTCGACGAACGGACCGTGCACGAACTCGGGAGAACCCAACTGGGAGAACGCCAATCGCATCCGAGCCAATAGGGTGCGGAACATCGCGTCGAGCATCGGGCTGTCCACCAGGGCCACGATCGCGGCATGAAAGTCCATATTGGTGGACCCGACGCCCGACCAGTCGCCGTCCTCGCGCAGTTCGGCCGCTCGCTCCGCGACGTCGATCACCCGCGCGATTCCGGGGTGGTGGCGCGGGGTGTCGCGAACCGCTTGAATCTCGATGATTCGGCGCACCCGATAGAGGTCGAGCACGTCTCCGAGGTCCGGGGCGGCCACGAAGACGCCGCGGTGGGGGCGGCGTTCGAGGATGCCCTCGTGCACCAGGATGCGCACGGCCTCGCGCAGCGTATTGCGGGACACCCGGAGCCGTTCGGACAGCGCCACCTCGTTGACCTGAGCCCCGGCGGTGAGTTCGCCGTCCACCACCAGCCCGCGCAGGGTTTGGGCGATGCGTTCGGTGAGGTCGAGGCCACGATCCATGGCCTCATCGTAGAAGGATCCATGGCTCCCTGTTGAAACTCTTCCGAGGAATGTTCAACGAAGCGCTGCGAGTTGTTCAACAACAGGGCATACTTCTGTGAAACCCGACCTTCTGTGAACCCAACGGTGCGTCCGTGGGAGACGGGCAGTACCCCGTATCGACAGAACGCGATGGATGGGAAATACGCGATGAACACATCAGAGTCCCCGGACGGCGCCCGCGAGCCCGGGCTCGGCCAACAAGCCAAAGCTCACGCCAAGGCCCGCAGAGGCGCGCTGATCGGCGCGATCTTCATGATGGCGACCAGCGCCATCGGCCCCGGCTTCATCACCCAGACCGCCACCTTCACCCAGCAGCTGGGGGCGGCATTCGCCTTCGGCATCCTGCTGTCGGTCATCATCGACTTCGCCATCCAGCTCAACGTCTGGCGGATGGTCACGATGTCCCGGCTCTTTGCCCCGCAGCTCGCCAACCGGGCGCTCTTCGGCTCCGGTCACGTCCTGGCCGTACTGATCATCATCGGCGGCCTGGCCTTCAATATCGGCAATATCGCCGGCGCCGGACTCGGCTTTCAGGTCCTCTTCGGCTGGGATCCCAAGATCGGTGGCGCGATCGGCGCGCTGTTCGCGATCGGCATCTTCCTGTCCCGACGGGCCGGCCTGCTGGTCGACCGGGTGCTGATCATCCTGGGTATCGGCATGATCGCGCTGACGCTGTACGTCGCGATCGTCTCCGGTCCGCCGATCGGTGACGCCCTGATCCAGACGGTGCTGCCCGAGCAACTGAACTTCGCCGCGATCACCACGATCGTCGGCGGCACCGTCGGTGGCTATATCACCTACTCCGGTGCCCACAAGCTGCTCGACTCGGGCACCGCCGGGCCCGAGAACGCCAAGGAGGTCACCCGCGCCGCCGTCCAGGGCATCCTGGTCACCGGCATCATGCGCTACGTGCTGTTCCTGGCGGTCCTCGGCGTGGTCGCCAGCGGTGTCGTTCTCGACGTCACGGCCAACCCCGGCGCGCAGGCCTTCCAGGCCGCGGCGGGCGAGATCGGCTACAAGGTCTTCGGCGTGGTGTTCTGGGCCGCCGCGATCTCCAGCGTCATCGGCGCGGCTTACACCTCGAGCTCGTTCTTCTCGGCGTTCTCCGAGGAACTCGGCCGCAACCAGCGGGTGCGCAACTGGATCACCATCGGCTTCATCGTCGTCAGCCTGGTGGTCTTCCTGTTCTGGGGCGCCGCGCCCGCGACGATCCTCGTCTTCGTCGGCGGCTTCAACGGACTGGTCCTACCGATCGGCCTGACCATCTTCATCTACATCGGATGGTTCCGTCGCGATCTGCTCGGCGGCGTCGGCTATCCGCGGTGGCTGCTGATCGCCGGTACCGCCGCGACCGCGCTGTCGTACTACATGGGGGCGATGTCGATCGGACCGATCTTCTCGCTGGTGACCGGCTGAGGCACGACCGTACCGTCGAAGGAGTGGACATGACCATCGATCTCAACAGCGATATGGGCGAAGGCTTCGGGCAGTGGTCCATGGGCGACGACGCCGCGATGCTCGAGGTGGTGTCGAGCGCCAACGTCGCCTGCGGTTTCCACGCGGGAGACCCCGCGATCATGCAGGACACCTGCACCGGCGCCGTGCGCAACGGTGTGGCGATCGGCGCACACATCGCCTACCGCGACCTGGCCGGCTTCGGCCGCCGAACCATCGACGTCGACAGCCGCGACCTGGTGGCCGAGGCGATGTACCAGATCGGGGCCCTCACCGCGATCGCCGCCTCGGCGGGTGGGTCGGTGACGTACGTGAAACCCCATGGCGCGCTGTACAACACCATCGTTCACGATGAACGTCAGGCACGCGACGTCGTCGAGGCGATCCGCGGCGTGGACGACTCGTTGGCGTTGCTGGGGCTGCCGGGCAGCGCCGTGCTGAAGGTGGCCGAACACGCCGGCCTGCGGGTGGTGCGCGAGGCCTTCGCCGACCGTGCCTATACCCCGGCGGGCACGTTGGTCTCCCGGCGCGAGGCCGGCGCCGTCCTGCACGACCCGGACCTGGTGGCGGAGCGCATCGTTCGGTTGGTCGAGGACGGCGTGGTCGAGGCGATCGATGGATCGATCGTGCGGCTCGAGGCCGACTCGATCTGCGTGCACGGCGACAGCCCCGGCGCGGTCGAGATGGCGACCGCGGTGCGCACCCGGCTGACCGACAACGGAATCGGCATCGCTCCCTTCGCCTCATGAGCGGCCGCACGATCCGCAGCGCCGGGGACCGAGCCGTCCTCATCGATGTGGGTGACCACGACGAGGTGGCGGCGGTGGCGCGGGCGCTGTCCGAGCGGCCGATCGACGGTGTTCTGGAGGTATTGCCCGCCGCCCGAACGGTTCTGGTCCGGATAGACCCGACCCGTCTCGACCCGGTGGCGTTGCGCGACGTGATCGACGCGGCGCGGCCGGATCCTGTGGGTGCCGCCGCCGGTGATCTGGTCGAGATCGAGGTGCTCTACGACGGTGAGGATGTGGCCGAAGTAGCCGAACTGGCGGGCATCTCGCCGCAGGAAGTGATCGACCGGCACAGCGGGGCTGTTTACGCTGCGGCATTTGCCGGCTTCGCGCCGGGGTTCGTCTATCTGGTAGGCGGGGACCCGCTGCTGAATGTGCCGCGCCGGGCGACGCCGCGCACGCGCATCCCCGCCGGCTCGGTGGCGATCGCGGGGGAGTTCTCCGGGGTCTACCCGCGGTCGAGTCCCGGTGGATGGCAACTGATCGGGCGGACCTCCGCGCGGATGTGGGACGTCGATCGGGAGCGCCCGGCGTTGGTGCGGCCCGGCGACCGGGTGCGTTTCCTCCCGGTGGAGGCGTTGACCGACACCGGAGAGGCGCCGGTCGATGTCGTACCCGCGCCCGGTCCGCTGGTGGTCGAACAGACCCGGTTCCCGATCCTCGTCCAGGACCGCGGCCGGCCGGGGCTGGCGGCATCGGGTGTCGGGGCGGCGGGCGTCATGGATCGGGTGGCCGCCCGCCTGGCGAACGATCTGGTCGGAAACCCCTCGGATGCGGCGGTTCTCGAAGTTCTGGCCGGCGGTGTGCGGTTGGCGGCCACCGAGCGGGCGGTGGTCGCGGTGACCGGTGCGCCGGTGGAGATCATTGTCGAGCGAGCCTCCGGGCGCATACGTGAGGTGCACGATCAGCGTCCGATCGGCCTCGACGCCGGTGATGCGCTCGAGATCGGTTCGCCCGTCGGCGGATTGCGCAATGTGATCGGGGTGCGCGGTGGGGTCGACGTGCCCGAGGTGCTCGGGTCTCGGTCGTTCGATTCACTGGCCGGCCTGGGTCCGGCCCCGCTGCTCGCGGGTGCCACGATCCCGGTCGGCGACGGACCGACCGGGATCGTGGGTGGTGCCGTGGTCTGGTCGGCTCCGCCTCCCACCGAACTGACCGTCGCCGTGCGCCTCGGCCCCCGCGACAGCTGGTTCGAGCCGGAGGCGATCGACATGCTCGACACCGCGGCCTGGACGATCTCCGACCAGACCGACCGGGTGGGCGCCCGCCTGATCGGCCCCGCCCTACCCCGCGCCCGGACCGGGGAACTGCCCAGCGAGGGGGTGGCGACCGGCTCGATCCAGGTCCCCTCCTCCGGAGTGCCGCTGATCTTCCTGGCCGATCACCCCGTTACCGGTGGCTATCCGGTGATCGCGGTGGTCCGCGACGAGGACCTCGATGCGCTGGCTCAGGCCCCGCCCGGCACCCGCATCCGATTCCGGGTGACCTGACCGTCGTTCCCCTCCGCCATATCGCTGAGCACCTCCGCGGCGGCGATCTCGTCACGAGCGGCGAGGCGGTCGAAGCCGGCGACGGCGGGGTACGGGTAGCGGCCGAGGGTGGCGATCAGGATTGCGCCGACCACCAGGATGCCCATCAGCACCGGGATCACCGGGTCGTAGGACCCGAGGTTGTCGTACCCCAGCCCCAGCAGCAGCGGACCGAAGGCGGTGCCGAGCAGGAAGGCCGCCTGGACCGCGCCGAAGATCCGACCGAAGGAGCGGGTGCCGAGGTAGCGGGTGATCAGGATGGCGAGCAGGTCGCCCTCGACACCGAAGGCGAGACCGATGAACGCCACCGCGATCGCCGCCGACGTGAACGGCGGGTGCAGGAACAGCATGCCCGCGATCGGGGCGAGCATCACGATCGGACCGACGATCGTGGCGTGCACCCGATCGATGACGAACCCACCGATCACGCGGCCGATCAGCGACGCCAACCCGAAGATGACCAGCAGCGACGCCGCCAGCGATGCGCTCAGGCCGCGGTCGGTCATCATCGGCACCAGGTGCACCTGCAGGCCGACCACCACCACACCGACCAGGCCCAAACCGATGGCGATCGCCCAGAACTGGCGGGTGCGCGTCGCCTCGCGGAAGGTCACCCCCGGTAGTTCGAGGCTGACATCGTGGTCGTCGACCGTGGTGTGGTCGACCAGGCGTCCGCGGACGTGCCGCTCCGCTCGGGCCCGGACGAAGAAGCCGACCAGCGTCACCGAGACGGTCGCCGACAGCAGGCCCATCACGCCGTAGGCCGCGCGCCAGCCGACCGCGTCGATCAACGCGCCGGCCAGGATCGGGCCGAGGGCCGCGCCGAGACCGATGATCCCGGTGACGATGCCGACGGCCAACGCACGATTGTTGTCGAACCAACTGACCACCGCCCGGGTGGCCGGTACCACCGTGGCGGCGCCGAAGAAGCCGACGAAGAAGCTGGGGATCAAGTAGATCGGGACGATCGCGGGCATCAGGCCGATCGCGGCCATCGACGCCCCGAATCCGATGAAGCCCGGGATGAGGATGTACCGCGCGGCATAGCGGTCGACGAACTGCGAGACGATGATCAGCCCGATCGCCATACCCACCGCGGCAACGGAATACGCGCCGGTGACGGTGGTGCGACTGAAGCCGGTGGACTCGGAGATCGGCAGGACGAAGATGCCGATCGTCCCCAGGTACATCTGGGTGCCGAAGACGTTGGCGGTGCCGGCGCCGATAGCGACCCACCAGGGATTGCGTTGACGTCGGCCGGACGGGGTGCCGCCCTGCGAAGTGGTGACGGACATGCGGTTCCTCACGTAGTGGGCCGGTCGGGCAGGACCGGTCAGGCGGGGACGTACGCTGTCCGCGTGAGCTTTTCGGAGAGCTCCCAGATGCGCCGGGCATCGTCGGCGCTACGCATCGGGCGGTACATCTGCACCCGCCCGGGGCGGCCGCCGAGTTGGCCGAATCCACCCGGCCCGTAGAGGGCGCCGGCCTTCGCGGTCGGGTCGGTCGCGGCCAGCAGCGCGGGCAGGCCGGCGGTGAGCGGGGTGCCGACCAGGATGCCGCGAGCCGAGAGGGCGCGGGTCATCCGGATGTTCGGGGTGTCCGCGCTGCGGCCGAGTTCGGGACGGGCCGCCATCAGAGCGGTCGGGGCCACACCCGGGTGGGCGAGATTGCTGGTGATACCCCAGCCGTTGGCCGTGCTCAGACGTTCGAGTTCGAGTCCGAACAGTCCGAGGGCGATCTTGGATTGGCTGTAGGCGCGCATGGCGGCATAGGAACGGTCCCAGTTCGGGTCGTCCCAGTTGATGGTGCCCCGCCGGGCGGCGATGCTGACCTGGGAGGTGACCCGCGCGCGTCCGGCGCGCAGCAGCGGCAGCAGCCCCGCCACCAGGGCGAAGTGGCCGAGATGGTTGGTGCCGAACTGCAATTCGAATCCGTCGACCGTCGTCTGTCGCTGCGGGGGCCGCATGACTCCGGCGTTGTTGATCAGGATGTGGATCGGATCACCCTCGGCGCGCAGGGTATCGCCGAGCGCGGTGACCGACTCCAGTGAGGACAGGTCCAGGGAGCGCAGCGAGACCCTGGCTCCCGGAACGGCGGCGCGGATCGTGGCGATCGCCGCCTCGCCCTTGCTCGGATTGCGCACCGGCATCACCACTTCCGCACCGGCCGCGGCCAGTCGGGAGGCGATGCCCACCCCCATCCCGTCGCTGGCCCCGGTGACGACGGCGCGTCGGCCGGACAGGTCGGGAATCGTGATGTCGATCGAAGCGGAACGGTTCGTGGCTCGTCGTGTCATGCCTTCGATCGTCGACCGAAACCGAAACGGTAACCACGGCCTGTCGATCCCGGGCTGACCGGTCCACCGCGACCGGCCGCGAGAACGGTGACGATATTGACCGCGACGACGATGGTGATACCCGCCACCTCGTGCAGCGCGAGTTGCTGTCCGAGCAACAACAACCCGGCGATCGCGGCCATCACCGGATGCGCGCTCATCACCACGCCGAAGACCCGCGGGGAGACGCCGCGCAGGGCGATCAGGTCGAGCGTATAGGGCACCGCCGAGGACAGAATCCCGGCCACCACCGCGAATCCGAAGGCTGCCGGTGTCACACGATCCGATACGAACAGCCACACCAGGACCGGCAGATAGCCCAGCGCCGATACCGAGGTGGCCACCGCCGTGCCCTGCAACCCCGGAAGACGACGTCCGACAATCCGATTGAGCAGAATATAGCCGGCCCAGCAGGCGGCGGCCGCGAGCCCGAATCCGATGCCCAGCAGATCCGACGAAGGCCCGGGGAGCACGAGGATGTAGACGCCGATGGCAACGGCGATGGCGCACAGCAGATCCCGCCGGGTACGCGACCCGGCCAGGGCGACCGCCAGGGGCCCGAGGAATTCCAGCGTCACCGCCAGCGCCAGGCCGACCCGATCGACGGCGGTGTACAGAGCGAGGTTCATGCCGGCGAAGATCGCGGCCAGCGCGAGTGTCGGGTACCACTGGGCGCGGGTCAGACGCAGCGGGTTGGGCCGCGCGATCGGCAGCAACACCGCGGCGGCGACCAACTGCCGGACGGCCACCACGCCGGCCGGACCGATCGCGCCAAAGGCGTGCGCGCCCATCGCGGCGCCGACCTGGCTCGAGCCGGCGGCGGAGAGCATCAGGGCCAGCCCGCGCCCCGAATGCCCGGGCGCGTCGGTGGTCGCCACGGGGCGCTCCTCGGTCATCGACATGCGATAAGTGTGCGGACCGCCGGCGTTTGCGAAAAATGTATGCGCCGCCGATATCCATACACTGGGCGTATGGATATCGACCTGCGTCAGCTGCGGGCGCTGGTCGCCGTGGTCGACGAGGGGACCTTCACCGACGCCGCGATCGCGCTCGGCACCTCGCAGGCGACCATCTCGCGCCGGGTCGCCTCGTTGGAGCGGGAGTTGGGGTTTGCCGTACTGCGGCGCACCTCCCGCGATGTCGCGCTCACCGCGGCCGGGCTGTCGGTGCTTCCCTACGCCCGACAGGCGCTCGCGGCGGTCGCCGCCATCATCACCCGGGCCGAGGTCCCGACCGGCGAGGTGCGCATCGGATTCGGCTGGGCCGCTCTCGGTAAACACACCATCGCGGTACAGCGCCGCTGGGCGCAGTTGTATCCGGGCAGCGAATTGATCTTCGTGCAGTCGTCGCATCGGACCGTCGGGCTGACCGACGGGACCGTCGACGTCGCGGTGGTCCGCCGGCCCATCGAGGACCGCCGCCTCGCCTCGGTGGACGTCGGGCAGGAACGTCGGTTCGCCGCCCTGCCCTCGGACGATCCGCTCGCCCGGCGGCGCCGGCTGCATATGGACGACTTCACCGAACGGGTGATGGGCATCGAAACCGTGCTCGGCACCACCTCCCCGCAGATGTGGGCGGGCCGGGCCGGGCCGGCGTCGTTCCGCCGCGTCCAGGGCACCGACGAATGGCTGACGTTGATCGCCGCAGGTCAGGGCGTCGGCATCACGCCGGAGGCGACCGTCGAACAGTTCCGCCGCCCCGGCGTCGTCTACCGGCCGGTCGTCGACGCGCCGCCGCTGACCGTTCGGCTGATCTGGCGCCGGGCCGACCCGCCGACCTACCTGGAGAACCTGCGGACCGTCATCGAAGAGGCCTATCGGATACCGCAATCCTGACCCTTCACCCGAACGTCGTCGGGTTTCCCGCCGGGGGGAGGCCGCTCGCACTATCGTTTTTCCATATGCGCGCACTGGTTGTCGAGAACGACGACCGGGTGGCGCGCGCCCTGACCCGCACGCTGCGGGCTGCCGGTTACGAGGTCTTTCGCGCCGCCGATATCCGGACCGCGGGCGAGCGGATCGCCGAACGCGAATTCACCGTCGCCCTGGTCGACCTGATGCTCGACGACGGCGACGGGGTGGAGGTCATCCGAGTCCTGCGGGACCACCCCGGCACCGCGGTGATCGCGGTGACCGCGCTGGGCGCGGAGGTCGAGCGGGTCCGAGGCCTGCGCGCCGGCGCCGACGACTACCTGGTCAAACCGTTCGGAGTGGGCGAACTGCTCGCCCGGATCGAGGCGGTCACCCGGCGGCTGCGGGCGGTGCGGGCGGTGCCGGCGGCGCGCGGCGTGATCGCGGTCGGGCAGCTCGAACTCGACCTCGATCGCAGCGAGGCGCGGCTGCGGCAGGCACCCCTGACGCTGTCGCGCAAGGAGTTCCAGATCCTGCTGTTGCTGGCGCACAGCATGGGCAATGTCGTCACCCGCGAACACCTGCTCGACCAGGTCTGGCAGTCCTCCTACGCCGGCGGCAGCCGCACCCTGCACACCCATATGGCGTCGTTGCGGACCAAGCTCGGTGAATCGGTGACGATCAGCACCGTGCGCGGGGTCGGCTACCGGCTCGAGGCGCCCGGCGACCCCGTCCCGCCGGAGCCCGCCGACCCGGGGTTCTGACGTGCGCAATCGCCTCCTGGTGCTGCTGATCCCGGCGCTGATCCTGCTGATGATCGGGCTGCTGGTGCCCTACGCGTGGTTGGCGGCGCTGCGCAGCACCCAGACCACCTTCAATGATCGGGTCGGCGACGCCACCCGCTTCGCGAGCACGATCGCCGCCGAACCGGAACCCGGCTCCCGGCTGACCGCCGAACTCGACGAGTACCAGGACCTCTACGACTCGACGGTGTGGGTGGTCGGCATCGGCGGCGAACGTCTCTACGGCTCGGACCTGCCGCTGCCGGATCGGCTGACCGACGAGCTGCGCGCCGCGCTCGCGGGCAGCCCCAAGACCGACCCGCGGACGGTGTGGCCGTGGTCGTCGGGGCCGATGTACGTCGTCGAACCGGTCGGCCGCGACTCCCAGGTCAGCGCGGTCGTGGTGATCGCCGCGCCGGTCGACCACCTCCAGGATCGCATCCTGCGGATTTGGCTGATCGGCATCGGGGTGTTGCTGGTGCCCTTTGCGCTGTTGGTCGGGGCGGTGCTGCCGATGACGCGCTGGGCGCTGCGACCGGTGACCGACCTGGAGACCGCGGCCCGGCGGGTACGCTCCGGCGACCTGGACGCGCGCGCCGATGTCGACCTCGGGCCTCCCGAACTGCGCGAACTGTCGACGTCGTTCAACGCGATGGTCGGCACCGTGCAGCGGTCGATCCGCCGGCAGGAGGCCTTCGCCGCCGACGCCGCCCACCAGCTGCGCAATCCGCTGACCGGCCTGCAGTTGGCCGTCGACAATCTCGAGCTCTGGCTCGAGGACGACGATGCCCGCGAGGCGCACGCGGACGCGGTCGCCGAGGTCGAGCATATGGCGCAGACCCTCGAGGCGATGCTGGTCGCGACCACCCTCGCCGGTGGGGCGCCGATCCCCGATACCGAGGCCCCCGCCCTGCTCGACGTCTTCGCCGACGGTCTCGCGCGCTGGACCGCGATCGCCGCCGAGGCCGGGATGACCCTCGATGTTGAAACCCCGGACCTGCGGTTGGTGGCGCGCCAGCCCGCGGGCGGCCTCGCGGCGGTCCTCGACGAGCTGATCTCCAATGCGACCCGGCTGTCCGGGGGGACCCGGATCGTCGTGGACGCGGTGGTCGACGAACGGACGGAGGGGGCGTCGATGGTCGAGGTGCGGGTCGCCGACGACGGCATCGGCATCCCGAGCGAGGAGCGGACGCGGGCCACCGGACGGTTCTGGCGGGCCTCGCGCCACCAGAACGTCGCCGGTACCGGACTGGGGCTCGCGATCCTCGCCGACGTGATCACCGACGCCGGCGGCCAGTTGCGGCTCGAGGACAACCTCCCGTCGGGTTTGCGGGTGGTCGTGCGGTTGCCGCTGGTCGGAGACGGCGAGGCCTAGAGCTTCGCCTCGCGGAAGTAGCGCGCCGCCCCCGGGTGCAGGGGGACCGGGGTGGTCGCCACCGCCGTGCGCGGGTTGAGCTGGAACAACTCGGTGCGTCGACCGGCGAGCCGATCGGTATTGCGCATCGTCGTCGAGGTGAGGAACCAGGCGATGTTCTCGTCGAAATCCGGGCGCACCGTCAGCAGTGTCGGGCTGCCGACCGCGCGGACCGGGTCGGCGCCCGGGTAGATCGCCGGGGAGATCGTCGTGTCGAGGTAGACGCCGGGGAAACGGGTGAGCATCTCGTCGTGGACCCCCAATTCCACGAACCGGAACCGGCCGGGCTCGCGGTCGAGCAGCTCAGAGATCGCCGGGGTGGGCATCGCCGACATCGACATCCAGCCGTCGAGGTGCCCGGCGATCATCTCCGCGACCGCCTCGGTCTGACCCAGGCTGATCCGCTCGACGTCGATGCCGGCGACCTCGAAGACCCGATCGCCGACGAAGCGCGAGCCCGATCCCGGCAGTCCGACGCAGACCCGGCCGCCGGCGAGGTCGCGGACCGACCGGGCGGGGGAGTCGCGGGGCACGACCACCTGCAGCACCGAGTCGAAGATCCGCATCAGGGCGGCGAGGTCGTCGACGTGGTCGGCCGCGACGTCGACGTTGAGCAAGCCGAGTTGAACGTCGCCGGACAACAGCAGGTCGAGATTGTCGACGGCGGCTTCGGTGGTGATCGCCTCGACGACCGGCGAGCCCCACGCACCGTTCCACAGGTCGGTCAACGCCGCTCCGACCTCGCGGTACGCGGCTCCGGACGGACCGGTCGCCAGACGCTGGGGACCGGGTACCGGGGGCGTCGAACCGCACGCCGCCGCCAGACCGCCACCGAGCACAACCACCGCGACGCCGGCGGCCCGCAGGAAGTCGCGCCTGGTCCTCGACGCCGCGGTCGGCATGGGCTTCCTCCGGCCGGTGTTCTCCGGCCGTTCGACCGCAAGTTGTGTCAAGTCAACCTCAAGTTTCGCGCTCTTGCCTTCATGTGAGGTCCAACACACGCCAGCCTAATGAGAACACGTTGTCATCCGGGCACCCGCCCGGGCGGGTGCATCACGGCAGCGCGCATCACATCGAGGTGGCGATATGGCTCATTTGAGTGTCGAATCCGAGGCGGGCAAGAAGCCTCGCAAGAAGAAGAAGCTCTACCAGCATCTTTACTTCTGGGTCCTGCTCGGTATCGGCGTCGGGATCATTCTCGGTCTGACCGTCCCGGAGTTCGCATCCCAGCTGAAGTGGATGGCGGACCTGTTCATCAAATTGGTCAAGGTGGTGATCGCGCCGACCATTTTCGCCACGGTTGTGGTGGGAATCGCAGGCATGGGCAACCTCGCCAAGGCGGGCGGCCTCGCCTTCAAGACGGTGGTCTACTTCAACGTCACCACGGTCTTCGCGCTCGGCATCGGCCTGATCGTCGTCAACGTCCTCAAGCCGGGCGCCGGCCTCGGATACGACATCTCGACCTTCGACGCGTCGGCGGCGAACAACGCCATCGAGGCCGCCGGTGCGGCCGGTGAGGGCGGTCTGACCGCGTTCGTGCTCAACCTGGTGCCGACGACCTTCGTCAGCGCCTTCGTCGAGGGCCAGTTGCTGCAGGTCCTGCTGCTCGCCCTGCTCGTCGCGGTGGCGGTCACCATGCTCGGCCCGAAGGCCGCGCCGGTCGTCAGCGCTCTCGATACCTTCGCCAAGATCATGTTCGGCGTCATCAAGCTGGTCATGTGGGTCGCCCCGCTCGGCGCCCTCGGCGGAATCGCCTTCACCATCGGCGAGTACGGCTCGGCCATCCTCGGCGCCCTGGCCTACTTCATGGGTAGCTTCTGGCTGACCTGCCTGCTGTTCATCTTCCTGATCCTCGGCCCGATCTGTGCGCTCTCGGGCTTCAGCATCTTCAAGTACATCCGGTACATCAAGGATGAGCTGCTGATCGTGCTCGGCACCTCGTCGTCCGAGACGGTGCTGCCGCGGATGATGGCCAAGATGGAGGCCGCCGGCGTCCCGAAGCAGGTCGTGGGCATGACGATCCCGACCGGCTACTCGTTCAACCTCGACGGCACCGCCATCTACATGTCGATGGGCGCGATCTTCATCGCCCAGGCGTTCGGTATCGACGTCCCGCTGGGCACCCAGATCGCCCTGCTGGCCTTCATGCTGATCTCCTCGAACGGTGCCGCCGGTGTGTCCGGCGCCGGCCTGGTCACCCTGGCCGCCTCGCTCGCCGCCTTCGACTCGGTGATCCCGGTCGCCGGTATCGCCCTGATCGTCGGCATCGACCGCTTCATGTCGGAAGGCCGCGCGCTGACCAACCTGACCGGCAACGGCCTCGGCACCCTGGTGATCGCCCGCTGGACCGGCGACCTCGACCGGGAACGGCTCAACGAGGTGCTCAACGACCCGAACTCGGTCGACCCGGACGACATGATCAAGGACGAGGAGCCGATCGACCTCAACGAGATCGACCGCAACCTGGCCACGAACGAGGAGTTCGTCGAGAAGTTCACCCACCCGTCGAGCAGCCCCGCGCTGGCCGAGACCAACGGCTCGGTGGCCACCGCACCCCCGCCGGTGCGCACCGACACCGATCTCGACAAGCCGGACCGCACCTAGTCCCACCCGCGGTCGCAACGCACGGCGCCCGGGTCCACCGATTCGTTCGGTGGGCCCGGGCGTCGGTTTATGCTGCGCCGGTGCATGCAGCCGACGCGCGTGCGGTCGAGGCGCACTCCTTCGTGGCCTTCCCCGACATGGTCGCGACCGGGCTGGGGGATTGGGTACTGCGCTGGGAACCGCAGCCGTGGGGTCGGTTGCGGCGGCGGGCCAACAGCGCCCTGGCGATCGGCGATCCCGGAATGCCGATCGATACCGCGCTCGACAGGGTTGTCGACTTCTACCGCAGTCGGCAGCGACGCGTCATCGTGCAGGTGGTGGCCGATTCACCGATCCACCGCGATCTGCTCGGCCGGGAGTGGACGCCGATCCGCGGCGCCGACTCGCAGGTCCTCGTGGGCTCGATCGCGACCGCCGTCGCCCGGTGCGCGCAGGTCCCGTCCGACCATGCCCCGGAGCCGGTGGTGACCGGCGCGGCCGATCACGTGGTGGTCACCCTGCCGGTCGGCAGCGGTGCGGGAGCGCTCGACGACGGTTGGCTCTACCTGCACGGACTGCAGGTCGACCCCGAGCATCGCCGCGCGGGTCTGGCCCACCTGATCGTTCGGGAGATGCTGCGCTGGGGAGCGGGGCGCGGCGCCGAGACGGTGTGGCTGCACGTCGAGACCGGCAATCGACCCGCGCTGCGGCTCTACGAGCGGCTCGGGCTGGTCCCGCACCATGCGTTGCGGTACCTGAGCCCGGACGCCTGATCCCGGGCTGCCGTCGACCTGTGTCCGGGGTCACAAAATCTCTGCGTTGCCTTCGAGTGCGCTCACAGTCCTACTGTCGAAGACATGACAGCAGTCCCCACGGTCACCGAGGTGATCGACGGTTGGCAGATCTCCGAGCCGCTCTCGGTCGCCGAGGTGGCCGATCTGCTCGGGGTCAGCCCGCACACGATCCGCTACTACGAACGTGCCGGGCTGGTCCGGATCGGCCGCAGTGCCTCCGGGCATCGGCGGTTCGACGAGGAGGCCGTCCGCCGGCTGCTGTTTCTGATCCGCATGCGCTCGTCCGGCATGTCGATCGCCGATCTGCATCGCTACGTCGAGCTGGTCGATCAGGGCGCGAGCGTCGACGAACGCCGCGAGATGATGCTGCGGCATCGGGAGCGGATCCTCGAGCAGATCGCCGAACTGCAGACCGCCCTGGCCGTCACCGACTACAAGCTCGAGACCTACGGCGCTCCCTGACCGGGACCGCCGCCCCCTCACGCTCGACCTATCGCCCGCCCCGTCCGGGTCGCGGGCCACCCTGCCACGCCCTTTCGGGCTCCCCCGGAGGTTCATCGTGTCCACGCCCACCACCAACCGTTCGACCGCGCTGCCGCAACGCCACCTCGCCGACCTGCCCGTCTCCGCGCTGGGCCTCGGCTGCATGGGGATGAGTTACGCCTACGGCACCCCCGATCACGACGAATCGATCGCCACCCTCCACGAGGCGATCGACCGCGGCATCACGATGCTCGACACCGCCGACATCTACGGCGACGGCCACAACGAAGCCCTGCTCGCCGAGGTGCTGGCGACCCGCCGCGACGAGGTGGTGCTCGCCACCAAGTTCGGCATCGTGCTCGACCCGGACGGCGGCTATCCGAGCGGGGCCAAGGGATCGGCCGACTACGTGCGGTCGAGCGTCGACGGGTCGCTGTCCCGGCTGGGTGTCGACGTGATCGACCTGTACTACCTGCACCGGGTCGACACCACGATCCCGATCGAGGAGACGATCGGCGCGATGGCCGAACTGGTCACCGCGGGCAAGGTCCGCAGGCTCGGCATCTCCGAGCCCTCCGCGCAGAGCCTGCGCCGCGCGGCCGCGGTCCACCCGATCGCCGCCGTGCAGTCGGAGTGGTCGATCTTCAGCCGTGATATCGAAAACGAGGTCGTCCCCGTCGCCCGCGAGGTCGGCGCCACCGTCGTCCCGTACTCCCCGCTCGGGCGAGGCA
Source organism: Millisia brevis NBRC 105863 (assembly GCF_001552615.1). Lineage (GTDB taxonomy): Bacteria > Actinomycetota > Actinomycetes > Mycobacteriales > Mycobacteriaceae > Millisia > Millisia brevis. The sequence goes on along the minus strand of NZ_BCRN01000001.1, from coordinate 171,608 downwards.
TGCTCACCGGCAGCTCCGAAGCCCTCACCCCTGCGGACGGCGATTTCCGCACCACCCTGCCGCGCTGGCAGGGCGACAACCTCGCCGCCAACCGCGCCCTGGTCGCGCGGATCGTCGCGATCGCCGGTGAGGTCGACGCCACCCCGGCGCAGGTGGCCCTGGCCTGGCTGCTCGCCCGCGGCGCCGATGTGGTCCCGATCCCCGGCACCAAGCGGCGCCGGCATCTGGCCGACAACCTCGGCGCCCTCGACCTGCAGCTGCCGACCGCGGTGCTCGACGAACTGTCGTCGATGTCGGCGGTGGGCGACCGTTATCCCGACATGGGCTGGGTCGACCGCGACGGCGTCGAGTAGCCGGTTTAGTCCCTTCTGTCCGAATCTCTAGAATCGTGACGGTCGGCCGGGGACGTATTCGTGGCCGGGAAGACGACCACGAGGCCGTGTGACCGCGCGCGCCCCACACCGAGGAGATCGCCGCACCGCATGGCTACCGCATCGAGCAGATTTGCCCTGAACGTTCTGCGAGGGGGTGCGGTCGGCACCACGGAGGCCCTGCCCGGGATCAGCGGCGGCACGGTCGCCCTGATCGTGGGCCTCTACGACCAGTTCATCGTCGGTGCCGGCCACGTCGTCAGCGGGGCACGCCTGGCGGTGGCCGACGGGATCCGCCGGCGCGGCTTCGATCGCGCGTCGGCGGAGTTCCGTCGGGCGGACTGGTCGGTGCTCGTCCCCGCGCTGATCGGCATGGTGGTCTTCCTGCTGATCGCGCTGGTCACGATCGAACCGCTGCTCGAGCGCTATACCCAGTACTTCTACGCGCTCTTCTTCGGCCTGGTGCTCGCCAGCGTGTGGATTCCGTACCACGGCTCGGGAATCCGCTGGGAGCTCAAGCATTGGGCCACGGCGGCCGCTGCGGCGGTGGCGGCATTTCTGATCATGGGCCTGCCGGGCGCGAACCTGCCGACCCATCCGGTGATCATCTTCTTCGCCGCCGCTATCGCGGTCTGCGCATTGGTGCTTCCCGGTCTGTCGGGATCGTTCATCCTGTTGACCGTCGGGCTCTACCAGCCGACGTTGGCCGCGGTGCGCAGTGCCGATATGGGGTACGTCGCGGTCTTCATACTCGGCGCGGCGACCGGGCTCGCGTTGTTCGTCAAGGTTCTGCAATTCCTGCTCGAACACAAGCGGGCGATCACTTTGGTCGTATTGACCGGTCTGATGGCCGGATCGCTTCGCGCACTGTGGCCCTGGCAGGACGAGGATCGGGCGTACGTGGCGCCCACCGATATTCCGGCAACCCTGCTGTTCATGGTCCTCGGCTTCGGCATCGTCGCTGGCGCCCTGGTCTGGGAACATCGGCGCCACAGCCGGATTCTCGAAACCGCCGATTCGAACTGACGCCCGAGTAACTCAAAAGAAATCGACTCTTCGCCCGGTATTCACCCTCCCGAAAATCGGCATCAACCGGACAATACGGATAAACGAATTCGGTATTCGACGGTTGCGCTGCACGTCGCGATATCCAGTGTTTCCATGTGGATATTCGCGTCTCGCCGAGACGGGGGGAGGGTATCGAAATGAGCGGATCACCGGAACTGCAAAAGGGCCTCACTCAGCGGCAGTTGAACATGATCGCGATCGGTGGGGTCATCGGTGCGGGGTTGTTCGTCGGCTCGGGAACGGTCATCAAGGAAGCGGGCCCGGGCGCGTTCATCACCTACGCGATCTGTGGTCTGCTGATCATCCTGGTGATGCGGATGCTCGGCGAGATGGCCGCCGCCAACCCGACAACCGGCTCCTTCGCCGACTACGCCCGCCGGGCGCTCGGCGGCTGGGCCGGCTTCTCGGTCGGCTGGCTGTACTGGTACTTCTGGGTGATCGTCGTCGGCTTCGAGGCGGTCGCCGGCGCCCAGGTCATCACCTATTGGATCGATGCTCCGCTGTGGTTGTTGTCGTTGATCCTGATGGTCGCGATGACGGCGACCAACCTGTTCTCGGTGTCGTCGTTCGGCGAATTCGAATTCTGGTTCGCCGGTATCAAGGTGGCCACGATCGTCGGCTTCCTGGTGATCGGCTGTATCTTCATCTCGGGCCTGTGGCCCGGTCGCGACGCCGACTTCAGCAACCTGACCGCACACGGCGGGTTCTTCCCGATGGGCATCGGGGCGATCTTCGCATCCGTTGTCGTGGTGATCTTCTCGATGGTCGGCGCCGAGATCGCCACCATCGCCGCCGCCGAAACCAAGAACCCCGAGCGGGCGATCAGCCGGGCGACCAACTCCGTTATCGCCCGTATCGCGATCTTCTACGTCGGCTCGATGTTCCTGGTCGCGGTCATCCTGCCGTGGAACTCCGAGGAGACCTCCGCCTCCCCGTATGTCGCCGCGCTCAAGGCGATCGGCATCCCCGGTGTCGACCACATCATGAACGCGGTGGTTCTGACCGCGGTGCTGTCCTGCCTGAACTCCGGTCTGTACACCGCATCCCGGATGCTGTTCGTCCTCGCCGCCCGGCGGGAGGCCCCCGTCGCCCTGATCCGGGTGACCCATCGCGGCGTCCCCGCTCCGGCGATCCTCGCCTCGTCCGTGGTCGGCTTTCTGTGCGTCATCGCCGCCGCGATCTCGCCGGACACCGTCTTCTCGTTCCTGCTCAACTCCTCGGGTGCGATCATCCTGTTCGTCTACCTGTTGATCTGCATCTCCCAGATCGTGCTGCGCCGCAGGACGACCCCGGACAAGTTGCGGATCAAGATGTGGGCGTTCCCGTATCTGTCGATCGTCGCCTGCGTCGGCATCGTCGCGGTGCTGGTGCAGATGCTCTTCGACCCCGGTACCCGCACCCAGCTGTTCCTGAGCCTCGGTTCGTGGGCGGTGGTCCTGGTGCTCTACGCGATCACCAAGTGGCGCGGTGGCTCGGTCGAGGCGGTCACCGAGACCCCCGCCCCGAGCGGTCCGGCCGGCCGGGTGCTGGTGATGGCCAATCAGTCGATGCAGGCGGACGAACTGCTCGACCGGCTGCGCGAGATCGACCCGGACAGCTCGGGCGAATACTTCGTCTGCGTGCCCGCCAATCCGATCGACACCGGACAGGCGGACTACAAAGGCGCGGTGTACATCTGGGAGGCAACCAACGAGGCCGCCCAGAAACGCCTCGACGACATGCTCGCGATCATGCGCGGCGGCGGGCTGTCGGCCGAGGGGGCGCTCGGCGACTACCGGCCGCTGCGTGCGATGGCCGAGGCGGTCGAGACCTTCCACCCCGATCAGCTGGTGATCGTCACCCTGCCGGCGGAGGAATCGGTATGGCTGCGCTTCGAGATGGTCGATCGGGCGCGCGAGCAGTACGACATTCCGGTCACCCACGTGGTGACGCAGGCGTCTACGGAGCAGGTGTAGCCGCCGCGGAGCCCGCGGTGGCGAGTTCCTCGAGGCAGTAGCCGTTGCCGCCGATGCGCACCAGGGCGGTCACGTCGCGCCAGAGGCCGTCGATCTCGGCGGGAATGGTCACCCGGACGTCGTCTCCGAACGACGGCAGGGCGGCCGCTCCCGTCGGGTCGACCAGGCCGACCGAGTCGAAGGGGGACGGGTTGTCCCGCAGCGGGGTTGGTGACGGCCCCGTCTCGCATACCAGGGGCTGCGACGACTCGACGTCCGCCGGGTCGACCGGTCGGCCCGCCAACCGCCCCAGATAGCGCGTCACCACGTGGATCGCGTCGGCGGCGGTGTACAGCACGTTCGGGTCGTCGCTCGCCCCGACATATGGACAGGCGTAGCCGGAGGCGATCTGCGGATAGGTGACCGTCGCGCGGGTGCTCCCGTCGGACCAGGTGACCTCGGTCGGAGCCGCCACCCCGGCATCGGTCAGGGCGGAGACGACCGCGTCCGGGTCGGCGTACATCTGCCGCACCCGGACGGGGGCCACCGCCCAGCACCGCTGGGTCGACTCCCGCCCGGCCACCAGATCGTCGACGAACCGTTGGACCGCCGCGGCCGCCGCCGGTGCTCCGACCACCTCCCGTACCGTCGGTGGAGGTGGACCGCTCGACGTCTCGGTCACCGTTTCGGTGGTCGCCGGGCCGGGATCCGGCGTCGCGGGCAGCACCGAGCAGGCAGCCAGGATCGCAGCGGTCAGTCCGATCGCCGCGCCCCCCGCCGCCACCCTGAGGCCCCCCACGGGTCGCTGCATACCGCCAGTCTGTCAGGAATCCTCGGCCGAGCGGCGCTGTGCGGCGTCGAAATCCCGCAGCGGAGCGGCCGGATCGCGCATCCGGCCGGCGCGCAACGAGGTGATGTTCGCCGATACCGCCGCCATCGCGGGGCCGGAACGTCCGCGCGAGTAGGTCATCGACCGTCCGGCCGAGACCCCGATCGACGCGCCGACCTCGATCGCGTCCTGATCGGCTCCCAGGTAGAGGAACTGCCAGTTGTAGACCGTCGCCTGCTGTTCGACCAGGGAACGGATCGCCGGGCGGGTCCACTCGATGCTCGCGTTCTCGATGCCGTCGGTCATGATCGCCATCAGGACGGTGCCCGGCCGTTGCTGTTCGGGCAGCGCGGCCAGATCCGCACCGGTGTCGGTGATCAACCGGCCCATCGCGTCGAGCAGGGCGGTCGAACCGTTCGGGCGCAGGTCGAGCGGTGGCACCCGGTGGACGTCGAGATCCCGGTAGACCACCTCGTACCGATGATCGAACTGGGCCAATGTCACTCGGCATCGCCCCGGGGCGCGGCGCTGTTCCTCGATGAAGGCGTCGAAGCCGCCCTCGGTATCGGTCTTGATGCTCTGCATCGAACCCGACCGGTCCAGCAGGAAGTACAGGTGGGTGAGATCGGCGTTGGTCATTGTCGCGCTCCTGTCCCGCCCCTGGCGACTAGCTGGGACGACGTGGCTTGAACCGCAAGGGCTCTCGTTGTTCGGCGGGCGGTGGCGGCGCACCGGTCTCGCGGTCGTACTGGGCGCGGCGGATGCCGCTCGCGGTCACCCGGCCGGAGTCGTTGGCGTAGGGCGCCAGCGCGTCGGTGCGGGCCAGCCGCGGGCCGACCGCATTCTCGGTCAGGCCCGCCGAGGCGCCGGCCGAACGCAGGGTGGCTCCTCCGGAGATCACCGCCTCGGCCATCGTCTCGTCGATCAGGCGCGCGAGCCGATCGGCCGCCGCGCGCAGGTGTATCAGTGCGCGTTCGGGATTCGGCTGCCCGATCACCTGTTCGGCGGCATCCAGTTCGGTCCGTACCCCGTCGAGTTCGGACCCCGTGTCACGCTCCACTCGCATACGGTACCGCATAAACTGCGGCGCCGCATATAGTTCGTACGCGGGTCGACTACGGTTGAACCGTGCGCGACGACTCGACCGGCCGCCACCGGTTTCCGCAGGCCCTGCTCGCCCCCGCCCTGCTCGTTCCGGTCGCCGCCGTGACCGCCGCCGCGGCGGCCGCTCTCGGCGGCTACGCCTGGAACAATTCCACCTACGCCGACCGCGAGGTCGCCCGCGCGCGGCGGTTCGGCGTCACCGAGGTCCGGTGGTCGACCGCCGCGGGCACCGAACTGAACGTCGCGGTCGGCCCCGACAACGGTCCGCCGGTGCTGTTGCTGCACGGCCAGGGTGCGGCCTGGCAGAGCTACGCGCGGGTGCTGCCGGACCTGGCCCGCAACTTCCACGTCCACGCCGTCGACATCGCCGGCCACGGGCGGTCGGCGCGTACCCCCGGGCGCTACCGCATCGACGCGATCAGCGGCGAGATCATCGACCTGATCGACCGCTTCATCGGCGGCCCGGTGCTGTTGTCCGGGCATTCCTCCGGCGGCCTGATCGCCGCCCGCATCGCCGCGAGCACCCCGGATCGGGTCCGCGGATTGCTGCTCGAGGACCCGCCGCTGTTCTCCACCGACCCCGACCGCATGCCGCGGCAGTTCAACTACGTCGATCTGGCCCGTCCCGCCCACGAATTCCTGGCGCAGGACCCGCTCGCGCCGGACACGGTCACCGACTTCGCCAGTTGGTATATCGCCCACAACGGCTGGATCGGTTATTTCGGGTCGGGTCGCGACGGCATCGTCCGGTACGCGCAGCGATATCGCCGCATCCATCCGGACCGGCCGCTGCGGTTGTGGTTCCTGCCGCCGACGGCCAACGAGGCGTTCGCCGGGATGCATCGCTTCGACCCGGAATTCGCCGACGCCTTCTACGACGGGACTTGGGTGGGGGACCTCGACCAGGCGGCGATGGTGGGGGCGATCGAGGCGCCGACGATCCTGGTGCACGCCGACTGGCGGGTGACCGATGCCGGGATCCTGGAGGGGGCGATGACCGACGACGACGCCGAACGGGCCGGTGGGCTGCTGCGCCGGGGTCGGGTGGTGCGTGTCGCCACCGGGCACGGCTTCCATTTCGAGAACCCGCGCCGCTTCGTCGAACTGGTGCGGGAGGTCGCGATCCGCGCGGCCTGACGGGCGCTCAGTGTTCCTGCGGGGGGAGGTATTCCTTCGGGGGAACGAAGCCGAGTTCGTCGAGGCGGTCGAGGACGGCGTCCGGGGCGGTGCCGAGGTCCCAGCGGCTGAGCACCCGCATATGTTCGCCGCCGGCGTCGTCCAGGAAGTCGATCTCCAGCAGTGTCGAGCGCGACACGATCCGAACGGTGCGGGTGACGACGATCGACACGATCTGCCCGCGGGGTATCCGGCGGGTACCCCTGATACCGCCCAGGACCAGTTCCGTGCCCTCGACGGCCAGCCGGGGTCGCACCCGCGCGCCCAGTGCGGCGTAGACCAGCAGCACGGCCGCGGCGACGGTCAGCAGGACCCGGCCGCCGGGATCGAGCGCGGACAGCCACCCGGCGGCGAGCAGAGCGATACCGCCCAGGCCGGTGGCCGCGACCACCGGAAGCGGCGTCGACCAGGAGTCCGCCGTCGTCGTCGAAGAGTTATCCACAGGCACTTTCCACAGTGGGGAGAGACTACAGCGATGTGATTCGAGCGTGCGGCCCGCGGGCGGGACCTGCTAGCGCCACCGCATGGTCATCAACAGGCCGACGATCATCAGGCCGAAACCGATCAGGAAGTTCCAGGCGCCGAGGGCGCCGATGAAGGCGATGTGGTTCTGGGCCAGGTAATACACCAGCAGCCATACCAGCCCGAGCAGCATGAAGCCGAGCATCACCGTCACATAGAGCGGACTGGACGGCTCGACGTACGCCTGCTGCCGGGTGGCTGACCGGGAGCCTCCGGTGACCTCGGGCTTCTTGCGGACCTTCGACTTCGGCATATCTTCCTCAGGGCTGTGGATGGATTGTGGACAGGATGGGGGGACTTTGCACGATCCGACTCCTCGGCATTACAGCGTACCGGGGGCTGTGTCGCAGCGGTCGCCCTGGCTATCGTGGTGGTATGCGGATCCTGGTGGTCGACAACTACGACAGCTTCGTGTTCAACCTGGTGCAGTACCTCGGCCAGCTCGGCGCGCAGACCCGCGTCCTGCGCAATGACGATCCGCTGCTCGCCGATCGGGAGGCCGCGATCGGCGATGTCGACGGCGTTCTGCTCAGCCCGGGACCCGGCACGCCGGAGCGCGCCGGAGCGACGATGGACCTCGTCGGGGCCTGCGCGCGCACCCGCACCCCGATGCTCGGCGTCTGCCTGGGCCACCAGGCCTTCGGCGCGGCCTTCGGAGCGACGGTCACCCGCGCGCCCGAACTGCTGCACGGCAAGACCAGCCAGGTCTTCCACACCGGCGGCGGAGTGCTCGCGGACCTGCCCTCGCCGTTCACCGCCACCCGCTATCACTCGCTGACCGTGGTACCCGAGACGATCCCCGACGAGATCGAGGTCACCGGGAAGACCGACAGCGGCATCGTCATGGCGATGGCCCACCGCGAACTGCCCCTGCACGGGGTGCAGTTCCACCCGGAGTCGGTGATGACCGACGGCGGCCACCGCATGCTGGCCAACTGGTTGACCATCTGCGGCGAGGCCCCGGACGCCGGGCTCGTCGATTTGCTCGAGAGCACCGCCGTCCGGGTCTAGCCCGCTACTGGGGAATGCCGCCCAGGATGAACGACCCGACGGTCAGGCTGATCCCCACGTCCTTGCGCTGCTCGGTCCCGGCGCCGATCGACTGCTGCGAGACGATGCCGTTCTGATCCGGCGTGAGCACGGTGGTCGTGGTCTGACCGATCTGGGATTCGGTTCCGGTCCAGCCCGCCGAGTTCAGGGCGGCCGCGGCCTGCTCGACCGTCATGCCGGTCAGGCTCGGCACGGTGAACAGGTCGCCGAGCGATACCCGGATGACGATCGTGTCGCCGTCGACCGCATCGCTGCCGCCGGCCGGATTGGTCGAGATCACCTGATCGACCGGACGCGAGGACGACACCTGCTCGATCTGGACCCGGAAGCCGGCGTCCTCCAGAGTGCGCCGGGCGGCGCCGAGCGCCTGGTTGGAGACGTCGGGAACGACCTTCTCCTCGGGCCCGCTGCCGAGCACGATCCGCACCGCGCTGCCGGGGTTGACCGCACTGCCCGCCGCCGGGGTCTGCCGGATCACCTGGTCGCGCTGCCCGAGCGAGGACGCGGTGGTGTCGACCTGCGGGGCCAGGGTCAAGCCGACGTCGGTCAGCTCGCTCTCGGCCGCCGAACGGCTCATACCGCTCAGGTCGGGAACCGATACCTGCGCCGGACCGGTCGACACGTCGATGCTGACCGTCGTGCCCGGGTCGACCGAGGCGCCGGCAAGCGGCCGCGTCGCGATCACCGATCCCGCCGCGATCTGCGGATCGGGCTTCTGAGTGATGTCGTAATTCAGTCCCGCGGCCGTCAACTGGGCGCGGGCGGTCTCCGCCGGCTGGGCCACCACATCGGGTACCGCGATCTGCTGCGCACCGCCGCCACCGGAGGACTGCTGCTGCCAGAGCCAGACCCCGATACCGCCGACCACCGCGACCAGCAGCAGCGCCAGAAGGCTGCGCCCGATCCACCGACCCGAGCCGACGCGCGGCCGATCGGCGTGATGGCGACCGGGCCCCGAGGACACCTCCCGCGGTCCGTTGCGGCGGCCCGCCGGCGGTGGCGGGGGCGCCGCGGCGCCGGAGGCGTTGATCAGGTCGGTGCGGTCCTCCTCCGGCAGCACCGCCGGAGCGGTCGGACGTTGACCGCCCAAAACCCGGACGAGGTCGGAGCGCATCTCCGCTGCGCTCTGGTACCGGTTGTCCGGGTTCTTGCTCAGCGCCTCGAGGATCACCGAATCCAGTTCGGTGGTGATATTCGGATTGACCGTCGAGGGAACCGGCGGCTCCTCCCGCACGTGCTGATAGGCAACCGCGATCGGCGAATCACCGACAAAGGGCGGCCGGCCGGTCAGGATCTCGAACAACACGCAGCCGAGCGAGTACACGTCCGAGCGGGCGTCGACGCCGATCGCCTGCGCCTGCTCCGGCGACAGATACTGCGCGGTGCCGATCACCGCGGAGGTCTGGGTCATCGGGTTCGCGGCGTCGGCGATCGCCCGGGCGATGCCGAAGTCCATCACCTTCACCGCGCCGGCGCGGTTGATCATGATGTTGGCCGGCTTGATGTCCCGATGGATGATGCCGTTGCGGTGGCTGAAATCCAGCGCCGAGCAGACGTCGGCGATCACTTCCATCGCCCGCCGCAGCGGCATCGGCCCCTCACCGCGCACGATATCGCGCAGCGTGTCGCCCTCGACGTACTCCATCACGATGTACGGCAGCGGCCCCTCGGGGGTCTCGGCCTCGCCGGTGTCGTAGACCGCGACGATCGCCGGGTGGTTCAGGGCGGCGGCGTTCTGCGCCTCCCGCTTGAACCGCTCGTAGAACGTGGGGTCACGGGCGAGGTCCTGTCGCAGCACCTTGATCGCCACATCGCGACTGAGACGGATATCCCGAGCGAGGTGAACCTCGGACATGCCACCGAAGCCCAACGTCTCCCCGAGCTCGTACCGCTCGGAGAGTTTGCGGGGGGTGGTTGTCACGGGCTACCTCGGTCGGAATCGGATGGGCTGAACAAGCCGGCGTCGTTGGCAGAGTCCGGTCGCTCGAGAATGCTGGGCAGGACGTCCAATCCGGGCAGCTGGATCGCGTTGCCGGTGGTCGACGGTGCCGTGGTGACCGGCGGCGGCGTGGTCGCCTGCGTCGTGGTGACCGGCGGTTCCGTCGTCGTCGGCGGCGCCTCGGTCGTGGTCGGCGGCGCCTCGGTCGTCGTCTGCGGCGGTTGCGTCGGCTGCTGGGTCTGCGTTTCCGGCGGCGGGGCCGGGGCGACGGTCGTCGGTTCCGGTTCGGCCGTCGTGGTGTGCACCGTGGTCGTCGGGGCCTGCGTGGTGGTCGTGGTGACCGCCGCTTCGCCGCCGGTGTTCTGGAACAGCAGCACGCCGATCGCGATCAGCGCCGCCAGGACGAGCAGAGCGACCGCTCCGATCGCGAGATTGCGCTGCCCCTGCGTCAGACCGGGCGCCAATCCGCCGCTGTCGCCACCGGATCCGGTGGCGCGCGTCGAGGAGGTCCCGTTGGGCGGGACGGTGCCCGCGGACGCCGCGGTGGCCACCCGGGTTCCGGCGACCGGCGCCGCCGCGCCGCCGAATCGACCGGTCGAGGGCACGGTGGTACCCGGGGCCGGCGGGCGGTGTCCGGCGCGCACGGCGGCCACCGCGTCGGCGAACTCGCCGCCGTCGCGGTACCGGTCCTCCGGGTTCTTGGCCATCGTGATGTCGATCAGCTCGCGCACATTCGCCGGCAGATCGGTCGGCAGCGGCGGCGGGGTTTCCCGGACGTGCTTCATCGCGACGGTCAGGGCGCCGTCACCACTGAACGGCCGCTTGCCGGACAGCGCCTCGTAGCCGACCACGCCCAGCGAGTAGACGTCGGAGGCCGCGGTGGCGTCGTCGCCGACGGCCTGCTCCGGGGCGATGTACTGGGCGGTGCCCATCACCATGCCGGTGCGGGTGACCGGCGAGGCGTCGACCGCCTTGGCGATGCCGAAGTCGGTGATCTTCACCTGCCCGGCGGGGGTGATCATGATGTTGCCCGGCTTGACGTCGCGGTGGACGATGCCGGCGCTGTGCGCGGCCTGCAGGGCGCGGCCGGTCTGCTCGAGCATGTCGAGCGCCAGGCGCACCGGCAGTCGGCCCATCCGGGCGAGCACGGCGTTGAGCGGTTCGCCCACAACGAGTTCCATCACCAGATAGGACGTCGTCTGCCCGTCCGGGTCGGTGATCTCGCCGTAGTCGTGGACCCCGGCGATGCCGGGGTGGTTCAGCAGCGCGGTCGTGCGTGCCTCCACGCGGAACCGCTCGGAGAACTCGGCGTCGGTCGAGAACTCGGGCTTGAGGATCTTGACCGCCACCCGTCGGTCGAGACGGTTGTCGACCGCCTCCCAGACCTGACCCATACCGCCGGTGGCGATCAACCGCTGAAGCCGATAGCGATCGGCGATCAGTGCGCCGTTGCCGAGTGCCATGACCTCACCTCCCCTGCAATCCGGCCGCGATGACGGCGCGACCCACCGGGGCGGCCACCGACCCGCCCGTGGCGGCGAGCGCGCGGTCACCGCCATCCTCCACTATCACGGCCACGGCCACCTGAGGGTTGTCCGCCGGTGCGAAGGCGATATACCAGGCATGCGGCGGGGTATTACGGGGATCCGTACCATGTTCCGCCGTACCGGTTTTCGAGGCGATCTGCACACCGGGGATCTGCCCGACGCCGCCGGTGTGCTGCTCGGAACCAATCATCAGACTGGTCAAGGTCGACGCCACCTCCGGGGAAATAACCTGACCGGGCGACTCCGGTGTCGTCTGGGACAACGTGGACAGGTCGGGTCCCTGCAGCTCGGACACCAGCTGGGGCTCCATCCGTACACCGCCGTTGGCGATCGTCGCGGCGATCGAGGCGTTCTCCAAGGGGGTCAGCGCCACATCGCGCTGACCGATGCTCGACTGGCCGAGCGCCGCGCCGTCCTCGATCGGACCGATCGTGCTGCCGGTGACCGGGACCGGGACGTTCATCGGCTGATCGTCGATCCCGAAGGCCTCGGCGGTCTGGCGCAACTGATCGGCGCCGGTGCGGATACCGAGCTCGACGAAGGCGGTATTGCAGGACCGGGCGAAGGCGTCGCGCAGCGAGGCCGTCGCACCGCCGCCGCAGGAGCTGCCGCCGTAGTTCTCCAGGGTGGTGGTCGTATCGGGCAGGGTGATCACCGGCGCCGCGGTCAGCTGATCGTCGGGGGTCGCGCCCTGGGCGAGCGCCGCTGCGGTCACGACGACCTTGAAGGTCGAGCCGGGCGGATACGTCGCCTGGGTGGCCCGGTTGAGCAGCGGATTGCCCGGGTCGTTGGTCAGTTCCTCCCAGGCCTGCGTGCTCTCGGCTCCGTCGTGCGAGGCCAACCGGTTCGGGTCGTAGCTCGGCGTCGAGGCCATCGCCAGGATGTTGCCGGTCGACGGTTCGATCGCGACCACCGAGCCGGTATAGCCGCGCGAGGTCAGCTCGTCGTAGGCCACCTGCTGCATGGCGGGGTTGATCGTGGTGACCACGTTGCCGCCGCGCGGATCGCGGCCGGCGACGGTGTCGAGGAAGCGCTTGCCGAACAGCCGGCTGTCCGAGCCGTTGAGGATCGAGTCCTCGGTGTTCTCGATCCCGACCGAGGAGTAGAGCATCGAGTAGAAACCGGTCACCGGGGCGTTCGCCAGTGGGCTCGTATCGCCCAGGGCGCTCGCCGGGTAGGTGCGCAGATATCGGTAGCGGTTGTCGGTGGCGACCGACACGGCCAGAACCTGACCGCCCGCGGAGATCTGGCCGCGCTGGCGGGAGTATTCGTCGAGCAGGACCCGGGAGTTGCGCGGATCGGAGCGCAGGCTGTCCGCCTTGATGACCTGGATATACGTCGCGTTGAGCAGCAGCGCGATCACCATCACCATGACGGCCAGCGAGACGCGGCGCAGGGGGGTGTTCACGTCCGCTTCACCCCCGTCGAGGGTTCGCGGGCCGCTGCCGAGATCTTGACCAGCAACGCGAGCAGTAGATAGTTGGCCAGCAGGGAGGAGCCTCCGTACGACAGATAGGGCGTGGTCAGACCGGTCAGCGGGATCAGCTTGGTCACGCCGCCTACGACGACGAAGACCTGGATGGCCACCGTGCAGGCCAGGCCGGCGGCGAGCAGCTTGCCGAAGCTGTCGCGCACCGCCAGGGCCGCGCGCAGGCCGCGCACCACGAAGATCAGGTAGAGCATCAGGATCGCGGCCAGGCCGATCAGTCCGAGTTCCTCACCGACGGTGGCGACGATGAAGTCGGTCTTGGCGAAGGGCACCTGTTCGGGGCGCCCGCTGCCCAGGCCGGTACCGGCCAGACCGCCGGTCGACAGGCCGAACAGCGACTGCGAGATCTGGTAGCCGGTGCCCGCATAGTCCTGGAAGGGATCGAGCCAGGTCTGCACCCGCACCCGAACGTGGCCGAACAGGTTGTACGCGAGCACGAATCCGACACCGAGCAGGGCGGCGCCGACGATCACCCAGCCGACCCGCTCGGTCGCGATGTACAGCATCACGACAACGGTGCCGAACAGCAGCAGCGACGAGCCGAGATCGCGTTCGAAGACGAGCACGCCGACCGACATGATCCACGCGAGGATGATCGGACCCATATCGCGGGCGCGCGGCAGGTCGATGCCCAGCACATGCTTGCCCGCGGTGGTGAACAGTTCGCGTTTGGCCACCAGGACCGCGGCGAAGAAGATGATCAGCAGGATCTTGGAGAACTCACCCGGCTGAATGCTGAAGCCCGGCAGTCGGATCCAGATCTTGGCGCCGTTGACCTCCGAGTAGGCCGACGGCAGCAGCGCCGGGATCATCAGCAGGATCAGTCCGCCGAGCCCGAAGGTATAGCCGTAGCGGGCCAGGGTGCGGTAGTCGCGCAGCCCGATCAGCACCACCAGGAAGCCGGTCATCGCCAGCGCGGTCCACAGGATCTGCTGGGTGGCGTCGGGGGAAGGGATCGGCAGACCCTCGTAGCGGGCCTGGTTCTGCTCGGCGAGGTCGAGGCGGTGGATCAACACCAGGCCCAGACCGTTGATCAGGGCGACGATCGGCAGCAACAGCGGATCGGCCCACCGCGCGAAGCGGCGGATCGCCAGGTGCGCGATCAGCACCAACACCAGATAGGCCAAGCCGTACCTGGCGAGCGGCCAGCCGATCACCCGATCCTGGCTCATCTCCACCAGGATCAACGAGATCGTCGTGATGGCGACCGCGGCCGCGAGCAGAACGGCCTCGACATTGCGCTTGTCGGAGATGCCCGGCGCGGGGGCGAATCCCCCGGCCGGGCTCGGGAACTGTCCGGTGGTCGACGGGGAAGCCATTACCGGGTCGCCCTACAGGTGGTGCCCTCGATCTGCGGCACCGGCGTCGACGTCGGGGTCAACTCCTCGGGCGGAGCCGGGGGAGCGAGAGCGGTCTCCGGCGGCAGCGCATTGGGATCGACCGGGGTCGGCGCCGCGGCGGTCGGCGGAGCGGGCTGTGCGGCCGGGGCGGCCTCGGTGGTCGGCGACGGCTCCGCGCTCGGGGTCGCGTCCTGCGTCTGCTCCTCGCCGGTGGTGCACTCCGGCAGGAGGTACTCGCTGACCAGACGGTTGTACTGATCGCGGGCGCCCTCGCGGCTCGAGGACGGCAGGCGGTTCTGCACCTGCTGGCGCCCGGCCTGCTGCAGATCGTCGAGGCGCAGTTGATCGCAGGAGTTGGAGCCGGCAGCGCTCAGGCGCACCGAGTCCTCGCCGACCAGACACCCGACCTCGGCGACCGTCGTCAACGACAGCCCGAGGAAGGACTCCGGCAGACCCTGCTTGATCACGACATTGCCGTTGTTCTCGCCGACGAAGAAGTTCGACCGCATCAGATAGTTGGCGGTGACCGTGCCCGCGCCGGCCAACACGACCACCGCGAGGAAACCGGCGATCCACAGCCGCAGTCGACCCTTGCGGGGCGGCTCCTCCTGGGGACCGACCACCAGCGGCTTCGGCCGGCGTTCCTGCTTGGGCCGGATCGCGGCGGCGCGGCCGGCGGCGGTATTCGGCGGCGGGGCGTCGTCCTCGTCCTCGCCGGAGGCGGCGCCCCCGACGATCGGATGCGAATCGCCGTAGTCGAGGTCGATCACGTCCGCGACGATCACCGTGACGTTGTCGGGTCCGCCGCTGCGCAGCGCCAATTCGATCAGCCGATCGGCGCACTCGTCGCAGGCGCCCTCGCGCATCGTATTGGCGATCGTCTCCTCGCTGACCGGATCGGACAGACCGTCGGAGCACAGCAGGTAGCGATCGCCGGCTCGCGCCTCGCGCAGGATCAGCGTCGGTTCGATCTCGTTGCCGGTCAGCGCGCGCATGATCAGCGACCGCTGCGGGTGGCTGTGCGCCTGTTCGGCGGTGATGCGCCCCTCGTCGACGAGGGATTGGACGAAGGTGTCGTCGCGGGTGATCTGGCTCAGTTCGCCGTCGCGCAGCAGATAGGCGCGCGAGTCGCCGATGTGGACCAGGCCGATCTTGCGGCCGGAGAACAACAACGCGGTCAGCGTGGTGCCCATGCCGTCGAGTTCGGGGTCCTCCTCGACGTGGTGGGCGATCGCGTCGTTGCCGTCGCGGGTGGCCTGCTCGAGCTTGCCGAGCAGATTCTCGCCGGGTTCGTCGTCGTCGAGATGGGCCAGGGCGGCGATCATCAACTGCGAGGCGACCTCGCCGGCCGCATGTCCGCCCATACCGTCGGCCAGGGCGAGTAGACGCGCGCCGGCGTAGACGGAGTCCTCATTGTTGGAACGGACGAGCCCGCGGTCGCTGCGGGCCGCGTAGCGCAGAACAAGGGTCACGGGCGCAGCTCGATTACGGTTTTGCCTACTCGTACGGGGGTACCCAATGGAACCCGAACGGCCGTCGTGACTTTCGCCCGGTCCATATAGGTGCCATTGGTCGAACCGAGGTCTTCGAGATACCAGTCGTGCCCACGTGGCGACAGCCTCGCATGCCGGGTCGACGCGTAATCGTCGGTCAGTACGAGCGTCGAATCGTCCGCGCGGCCGAGCAGCACCGGCTGGGTGCCCAGCGCGATACGGGTCCCCGCCAGCGCGCCCTGGGTGACGACGAGGTACTTGGCGACCTTCGACTTGCCGAAGCTCGGCAGACCCCGCCCGGAGCGCTTGTACGGCGCCGGCGCGCGCATGCCCGAGGCCGCGTACACGTCGGCGCGCAGGGTACGTACGACGTACCACACGAACAGCCACAACAGGATCAGGAAGCCCGCCCGAGTGAGCTGCAGAATCAGGCCCTGCACGGCGCGCACCTCCCTTGGTAGTCGGGACCACACGGGTCCACCCGCTGCATCATATGCGGCTGATTCGCCATCATATGGGGATGATTCGTCGATACGAACAGCAGTGGGTACAGCACTGTTCGCGGCGTGTCCCGACCCCGCAGGAGACCGCGGGCACCGGCGGGTGCCGCGGGAAGACGATAACCGGTCGCGACCGGCTCAGCCGATGCGCACCACGATCTCGGAGTGCCCGGCGCGGATGATGTCGCCGTCGGCGAGCTGCCAGTCGCCGACCTGCGCACCGTTGACGGTCGTGCCATTGGTCGACCCCAGATCGGTGAGCATGGCCACCCGGCCGTCCCACCGGATCTCGAGGTGGCGACGGGAGATGCCGGTATCGGGCACGCGGAACTGGGCATCCTGACCGCGACCGACGATGTTCACACCCTCGCGCAGCTGGAAGTACCGGCCGCTGCCGTCCTCGAGCTGCAGTGTGGCGGTGACCACCCGGCCGGCCTGGGCGCCCGGGTAGTTGCCCTGGTAGCCGCCGCGGCCGTAGTCGGGCTCGCGGGCGGCCGGCGGGGCCTCGTAGGCGGGCTCGGCGTACGCCTGGCGGTCGTAACCGCCGTCGCGGTAGTCGCCGCCGCGGTCGTAGCCGTCGTTCTGGTAGCCCTGGTCGTAGCCGTTGCCGCCGCGGTAGGCCGGCTCGCCGTAGCCCTGCTCGTAGGCGCGGGGCGGAGCCTGCTCGTACTCCGGGCGGCCGTAGGCCTGTCCCTGATCCTGGTACGGGCGACGACGCGGATCGTCCTGGTAGCCCTGCTCGTAGCCGCCGCGATCGCCGTAGCCGTTGTCGTACTCGCGGTCGTAGCCGCCGTAGCGCTGTTCGGGGTAGCCGCCGCGGTAGGCCGGGTCGTAGCCGCGCTGATCGTCGTAGGCCTCGGCCTGGGCGCGGGTACTCGGCGGCTGCACCCGGTTGCCCGGATCCTCCGGCGGGTAGTCGTCGTACTGGGCCGCCCCACTGTAGGCACGTCCGTTCTGGTGACCTTCGGACGATTGGCCTTGGTTCTGGGACATGCTGCCGGCTCCTGGAATCGGATCTTGGGGTTGTTCTGGTGGGCGGGGACTCGGTTCTTCTTGTTCGGGCACGCGGACCAGGGAACCCAGGCTGGGTTCGTTGGGCTGTCTCGTACGTGTACCCGGACGCGCCGGAGCCTCGTCCGGAGCCCGGCTAGGGTACTTGGCTTCGGAATCCGCCGCACTACTGGTACGGAACATTCCGGTGTGCAGACCGCCGGCGGGCTCGAATCTGACCTGGACGTCACCCGGAGTTGTCCAGCCCTGCTCGCGGATGTGGTCCTGCAGGTGGCGGGAGAACGCCTTAGTGGTCAGCTCGCGATCCTCGGCGAAACGCTCGTGGTCGGACTCGCTGATCGTGATCACGTACAGGTTCGGTGCGATCGAGCGGCCGTTCTCGTCGTGCTGCAGGCTGTCGGCGGCCTCCTGCCGCAGTGCCGCCTCGACCTCCTGCGGGAGAACGCCACCGCCGAAGACCCGGGCGAAAGCGTCACCGACTGCGGACTGAAGTTTGCGTTCGAAACGCTGGACCATGCCCATCGGGTCACTCCTTCCCACCGTGTTCCGACCATGCCGACGGTATCCCGCCCACCCGGGTCGTCCGCAAGGGGACGCGCGCGTGTCGGCAGGGACTTACCGTCCACGCATGATATACGTCTGGGGCTGAGCACCCGTCGGTCCGTATGCCCATTCTGACACTGATTTCGGAACTGGCGGCGGGTCGTGTTAACGTTCAGCAGTTCCACTCGGGCGAGTGGCGGAATGGCAGACGCGCTGGCTTCAGGTGCCAGTGTCCTTCGGGACGTGGGGGTTCAAGTCCCCCTTCGCCCACTGCGACGGTTCGACCGTCGGTAGACACAGTGAAAAGCCTGCGGACCACCACGGTCCGCAGGCTTTTTTGTTGTCCGACAAGGCCGCCCGTCGCCGGACGGTGATCTTCGATGCAGTTTCGTTATCTCGGGGTGTCGCCCCGGGCGAGTCGGAACCGGAAAAAACTATGGAGTGTAGTTTTTTGGGTGGGCCCTCCGGATACGCATCGGTGCGGGGAGGCCCGATAGCCGGAACCGATCGTGAGGAAGTGCGCACCGGATGAAACTGTCGAAGGACGTCACGGTTGCCGTCGGGCTGGTCGCGATCGCCGTGATCGCCATGGCCTGCGTGCTGCTGCTCGGGCGAAGCGATGACACCCCTGTCGCCGCGAATGATCGTTCCGCGGTGTGGACCGACGACATCCGCACCCTGACGACCTCCGACGATCGGTCGGTCGAGCTGGTGGAGTTCCTCGACTTCGAATGCGAGGCGTGCCGGGCGATCTATCCGTATATCGAGCAACTGCGCGCCGACTACGACGGCCGGATCAACCTCGGTATCCGCTACTTCCCGATCCCGAGCCATACCAACTCCGAGTTGGCCGCTCGCGTCGTCGAATCGGCGGCCCGGCAGGACCGGTTGGAGCAGATGTACAAGCGCATGTACGACACCCAGGCCCAGTGGGGTGAGTCGAGCCAGTCGCAGGAGGAGCTGTTCCGTACCTTCGCGGTCGATCTCGGACTGGATATGGAGCAGTTCGAACGCGATCTGGTCGACCCGGCGGTCGCCGAACGGGTCCGCCGCGATTTCGATGCCGGTCTGGCCCTCGGCGTTCAGGGCACCCCGACGCTCTTCCTCAACGGCGAGATGCTCACGATCGGCACCTACGACGAACTGTTGGCTCGCATCGACGACGCGTTGGGCGCCTGACCGAGTCGATCAGTCCGTCTTGTCCGCCTCGGCCTCGGAGACGATCTTCGCGGGCGCGACCGGCGGCGAGAGGCGGTAGTTGAAGCCCTCGGGCGCCTCGGCGGCGGCGATCCGGCGAGCATGCTCGGCCTCGTACATCGCCGCGGAGCGACGGGAGGCGATCGTCGCCCAGTTGAAGGCGAGCACCATCACGGCGAGCCAAGCCAGTGGCAGGCCGATGCCGATCCCCGGATTGCCGGACGCCGGATCGATCGTCTGACGCGACCAGATCGCGAGCAGACCGAAGACGATCGAGACGGTGCACCCGGCCGCGGTCACCAACGCCACCGGCCAGATCCGGGTGACCAGGCTCAGGATCGACAGCACGATGCCGAAGCTCGCGGCCATGATCACGAAGACCCGCGAGGGCAGCGTGATCGTGTCGGCGACCGCGGCGGGCGCCGAGGCGAGGACCTGCCAGCCGTTTGCTCCGGGGCTGAGCGGCAGTGCGAACGATCCCGCCAGGACCAGCACCGCCACGGCGATCACCAGGGCCCGCGGCCCCGGATCGATCGACCCCGCCAGGGAGCGTTCGGTGACCGCTGCATCCGCCAGTGGGTCGCCGGTTCGTTTCGTCCCGTCATCGACCACCGCTGAAGCCTCCGTCGTTGTTGTGAACATATGGCAGTACCGACCAGTGTCCGCTGTTCGGGCGACGGCCGGACATGTGGGTCATCCGATGAACGCCGCGCAGATCATCGCCGACAGTCCCGCGACCGTGCCCAGCGCGATACCTGCGGGCAAAACCCACATCAGCACCGCCGCCACGACGCCTCCGAATCCTCCCCGACGGTCGACCGCCGGCGAAGCGAGGGCGTCGAGCCGGGTGGCGACCTGCGTGCCGATGGTCAACACCCCGGCCGGGGCCGGTTGTCCCTCGGGGGACAGGGTGGCCAGCGCGGATCGCACGGTCGCGGCATCGGTCGCGCGGGCCGCACGGCGGTCGGCCTCCAGTTCGACGAGCGTGCGGATCGCCGCGGGCGCCCGGGAGAACAGTGGCAGCACGGGCAGGGCCGCGGCGAGCGTCTCGCTGACGGACACGATGTGGTGATGGCGGCCGCGCAGATGGGCCCGCTCGTGGGCGAGGACCGCCGCCCGTTCGTTGTCGGTGAGGCGTTCGGTCAATCCGGCGGAGGTGACCACATAACCGGGTCGGCCGGCGACGCTGTACGCCAGGGGCAGCGGATGGTCGAGCCAGATGACCCCGTCGACCGGACGGGCGATCACCGACAGGACATCCCGATGATGGTGATGCAGGCGCGCACGCACCCCGGCGTCGCGGCGGGCCGCCCGCACGAGCCGGACAGCGAGCACGGCACATACCGGCAGCATCAGCGCGGCGACCACGCGAGCGGTGCCGGTCGGCAGTGCGTGCGAGAGGGTGCCGGCGCACAACAGAATCGCGTCGACGAGCGACTCGACCATCGGATGACGCGGCCAGGCGGAGACGATCAGGGCCGCTCCGGCGAAGACCGGCACGCCCGCGAGCGCGGCGAGCCAAGCGGTCATCCGGGTGCCCGGTGAGGTACTCCCCAGGGCCGGCGATTCGAGCAGTTTCGGGCCGGCGACAGCGATCAGGATCGCGGCGGTGCCGAGGATGACGGCAACGGTCATGGCTGATCCGACTCCCCGGACAGGCCGCGGCGCAGGATGTCGGATTCGCGTGCGGTGGCGGTACGGGCGAAGTGCAGCAGCACCGCGGCGGGGTCGGCGCTGCTGTCGA
Source organism: Millisia brevis NBRC 105863 (assembly GCF_001552615.1). Lineage (GTDB taxonomy): Bacteria > Actinomycetota > Actinomycetes > Mycobacteriales > Mycobacteriaceae > Millisia > Millisia brevis. The sequence continues at coordinate 150,751 of NZ_BCRN01000001.1, read as the reverse complement.
GCAGTTCGCGGACCGCACGGGCCGTGGCGGCGGCTCGGGATTCGGTGGCGGTATAGAAGTAGGCCCGGCCGCGCTTCTGTCGGGACACCCACCCCTTGTCGTGCAGGTGGGTGACGACGGTCAGGACCGTTGTATATGCGAGGGACTTGTGCCGTTCGAGCCGGGCGACCAGGTCGTGCACCGACTGTGGCTCGTCGGTGGACCACAACTCGTCCATGACGAGGGCTTCCAGGTCACCCAGACCCTGCATTGGCTCACCCCGATGGTTGCGACCGGCTCGTGTCGATGTGGCGCCTCGAAAGTGCGCCGCGTCGCCCGTCCTCGTCAGACGGCGGCGTCGGAGGGCAGGCCGATTCCTCGTGCATTCAACCACGCCATCGGCGCGGTCTTACTGCCGTCGGCCTGCCACACCTCGTAGTGCAGATGCGGTCCGGTCGACTGGCCGCGGTTGCCGACCGTGGCGATCGTCTCGCCGGCGCTGACCCGCTGACCCACGCTGACCAGGGCCTGATCGATATGTCCGAACACCCCGATGGTCCCGTCGTCCTGCAGGATGCGCACCCACATCCCGAAGCCGGACGCCGGCCCCGCATCGATCACGGTGCCGTCGGTGACCGACACGATCGGGGTCCCGATGGTGTTCGCGATGTCGAGACCGTAGTGGGTGGTGCCCCAGCGCGGCCCGAAGCCGGAGGTCACCGTGCCGGACACGGGGAAGAAGGTGCGCGGTCGCATCGCCTCGGCCTCGGCCGCCGCGCGTTCGGCGTCCCGCACGGTGGCGCGGCGGAGGCTGTCGAGCAGTTCGGCGCCGGGGCCCGTCGCGACGACCGGAAGGATCTGCGCGGGTGCGGGCGGCAGCAGTCCGGCGGCGTCGACGGCGTCGGCGGCCGGGATGGGATCGGTCGGCGGCGTGCCGGCCGGATCGGCGACCTCCTCGACGTCCCGGCTCTCGCCCGGCAACGCGCCGGCGGTCGTGGTGGCGGCCGCGAAGACGGCGCCGAGCGCCAGCGAGACGCTCAACGTTCGTTCCCGCCGCACCGACGGTTTGCGATGGTGAGCCACAGTAGGTCCTCGTGGTCGGCTGGTCGCCGCGTCGAAATCACGCGGCGATAACGGTCCCGGCCACATTACTACTATTCGGGATAGTTTTTCGCTGTGGGTGGGTGAGCCGCCACCGATCGCCGGACTGTTGCGATGGCCGTGCCGTCGCTGGATGCGGGTCCACCGAGGCGGATGCCGAGGCCGACCCCGGCGACCATGCCGATGGCCAGCAGTCCCCACGCCTGCAGAGTCACCATGTCGGGCGCGACGATCGACTGGCCGCGCAGCGCCTGCCAGGTGACCAGGCCGGTGGCGGCCAGCCAGGCCGCCGCGAGCACGGTGATCAGGGTGGTCCGTACGTGTTCGGTCAGCCACGGTCGCCGCGGCGCCAGGCCGGCCAGCAGGAGCGCGACCAGCGGAATGATCTGCAGGGCGTGCATTCCCACGAAGTGGCCGATGCGCAGATCGCCGTACTCGGTACTCCATCCCAGCAGCGGCAGGCCGGGGCCGCCGTCGACCGCACCGACGGTATGGGCGCCCATCGCATCGACCGTGCCGCCGGCGTCCTCGGTCGCCAGCTGTTGCGCGGTCGGTGAGGTCATCAGGAAGGCGAGGCCCATGCCGACCAGTCCGATCACCACGCCCCAGCGGATGGCATGCCGGAGGGCCCGATCCGGAATGGTGACGCGGAACAGCAGGATGCTCAGGCCCAGGGTCAGCAGGTAGAGCGCGACAACCGAACCCGCCATCGCGGAGTAGACGGTGCTGTCGAAGGTGGACTGCTGATTGAAATGGCTCGACGTTCCGCGCAGCACCTGGACGGTGATCGCGACCATCTCGACCGCGAAGGCGGCGACGATCCCGATCGAGGCGATCGACGCGATACGGCGGGGCCGCCCGGTCAGGTACGACAGCAGCCACGCCCACACCACCCCGTAGAGGGCGATCGAGATGCCGAACTTGAGCGGCTTGGCCCAAGCCGGCGCGCCGGTGATCATGCGGTCGTCGATCGCCAGGCCGATCACCGCGATCACGCTGTAGGTGGCCATGGCGGCCGCCATCCACAGCATCGGGCGGTCCCAACCGGCGAACCGACTCGTTCGCTCGGAAGGATGTTCGGGCGAAACGGTTTCTACGCGTGGGCTGGTCACGAGCTTCCCCCTGCCGAGTGGCCGATACCGGGGTCGACGCTACGGGCGAATCGGACTGGGCTCCATCGGGGAATACCCCGGTCTTCACCCTGAGGCGACCCGCCCGACCACCGTGGTCCGCATCGTTCAGTCGGCGTCTCGCGCGCGGGCCGAGGTTTCTCGGACGCGCGCCAATTCCGCACTGGCACTGCTGAGTTCGTCCGCGGCCTCGGCCGCACGAGCGGTAGCCGCGGTCGCCGCCGCGCGGGCCTGCTCGATGCGCTCGATCAGGTCGGCCAGATCGCTCTGCAGGTGTTCGAGCGCGCCCGCGGTGGTGCGAACCTGTGCGTCCGCGACCGCCTGCTCGAGCTCGGCCCGGCCGTACCGTTCGGTTGCTGCGAACAGGGCCTGTCGGGCTGTTTCCCGCTGCTTCTGTTGGGCTGCTTGTGCTTTCCTTTCTGCGTCTGCGTCTGCGTCTGCGTCTGCGTCTGCGTCTGCGTCTGCGTCTGCGGTGTCGGCTGCCGCGGCGGCGCCGTCGGATATCGCTCGCTCGTCCCGATCGGGCGCGCCGTCTCCCACCGACCCGGCGGTCGGGTCTTCCGGCGTGCTCGGATGCCTGGTCGCCGTGGCGGCTTCCAGGTCGACCTCGCCGAATCCGGAGTACTGCAGCGTCCGGGTCAACTGTCCGGACGCCACCGCCCGGGCGGCCGCCTCGTCCGCGACTGCGGCGGTCAGGGTCTCCTCGACGTCGCGGACCAGTCCGGCGCCCACGGCGATGCCGGCGTCCTGCGCGATCCGTTGGGCATGGCGCACCAGGGTCGCGATCGCTCGGCGTCGGTCGGTCCCGAGCGTCCGCATGCCGGCGGTATCCAGCGCGAACTGGGCGGCGCGCAGCCGGGTGCCGAGTTCGAGCAGGCCGGCCAGGTTGCTCTCCGGGTCGGTCGCGAGCCGGTTGACCACCCACGCCCCTGCGGTCGGTTTGCGCAGCTCGCCGATCTGCTTCGCCAGGTCGCGGTCCCCTCCGGAGCGGGCCCGCTTGGCCAGTTCCGTCCGTCGGGCGACGAACTCCTCGCGGGAGCCCGCGTACAGCTCGGTCGCCACCTGGTTGAGATCCACGCACACAGTGTGCGTGGTCGGTTCCGGCGCTCTGCGGTGCGAGTCGGGTCCACCGTCGGTGGGCCTCGGTTCTCGGCTCGTTCGATCCGCTGCGTCATATCGGCTCGACTCCCTTCCGTGTCGCTCGAATGTTCGATTGATCCGCAACGTACTCGCCCGCACCGACAGCCGGCGATCCGCGATTCGATTGCGCTCCTGCATTTTCCACAGGTGCGGAGTTATCCACAGATGAGAGACGGCTCTGGCTTGTTGTCGGTCGGATCGGATAGTGTCGAACACATGTTCCCATCGGAGATGCCTGTGTTACCGGGTGCGGTGACCCCCGAGGTGCTCGACACCTGGATTGCCGCGCTCACGCGATCGGCCGGGCCGGGTGACGATCACACCCGTATCGACGCGTTGGCAGCGATCTCCCGGTTGACGGCCGCCGCCGCCGGATACGCGGCAGCGGTCACCGCGGAGTTCGTCCGCTCCCAACGCGGCGTCACTCACCGCGCCGAAAAGGTCGAACGGATCAATCGCAGCATCAACGCTCAGGTCGGGATGGCGCGGCGGGAATCCCCGCACGCCGGTGGTCGCCGAGTCGGGTTGGCGATGGTGCTGACCACGGAGATGCCACACACGTTCTCCGCGTTGCGGGCGGGGCGGATCGACGAATGGCGCGCGACGATCATTGCCCGTGAGACCGCGTGCATCTCGCGGGAGGATCGAGGCGCGATCGACGCGAGAATCGGGGCCGACCTCGACCGGCTCGAGTCGCTGTCGGTCCGACAGTTGGAGAAGGAGATCCGGGAGTGGGCCTACCAGGCCGACCGGGAGGTATTCGTCAGGGCCGCCGAACAGGCCGTGAAGGATCGGCGGGTCTCCCTGCGGCCACTTCCCGGTGGGATGGCCCGACTCTCGGCGACCGTCCCCCTCGTGGAGGGAGTCGCCGTGTACGCCGCCCTGCGGCGCGCAGCCGACGCGGCCCCACACACCGGTGACGAGCGCTCCGGTGGAGCGATCATGGTCGACACCCTCGTCGACCGGGTCCTGCACACGACCACGCCTGCGACCGGAATGCCGGTGGTGCCGGTCGAGGTGAACCTCACGATCTCGGACACCACGCTGTTCGGGCGTGGGAACGAACCGGCCCACTGCGAAGGGTTTGGGCCGATCCCCGCCGACCTCGCCCGCGATCTGGTCGTGGCCGCCGACGCCGAAGGCCTCGCAACTCTGCGCCGGGTGTACACCAATCCGGTCGGGATCGTGGCCATGGAATCGCGCTCCAGGTGTTTCCCGGCCGGATTGGGGCGGATGATCCGCACCCGGGATCGCACCTGCCGCATGCCCTACTGTGATGCGCCGATTCGGCATATCGACCACATCACTCCCGTCGCCGCGGGTGGGCCGACCACGTTCGCCAACGGGCAGGGATTGTGCGCGGGGTGCAACCACGCCAAACAGCCGTCCGGATGGGTGACCCGAACCGTTGCCCATCCCTCCGGACGACACGCGGTCGAGACCATCACCCCGACCGGACATGCCTACCGGAGCGTGGCGCCTCGGCCGCCGGGAGTGCCCGCGTGATGCCCCATGTCGGAAGTCGCCAATTCCACCGTCCCATCATCGCGACCGTGGCCGGGACGAGAATCGAGCGGATGATGGTGGCATCGATCAACAGCCCCAACGCCATTCCCGAGGCGAATACCGCCACGTCCAGTTCCCCGCCGGTGGTCATCGAAGCGAAGGAGAAGAACAGGATGAGGGCGGCTGCGCTCACCAGGCGTCCTGTGCGTCCGACGCCGCGGATCACCGCTTCCCGCGTGGAACCGGTGGCGTCGTACTCCTCACGCATGCGCGAGAGGATGAAGACCTCGTAGTCCATCGTCAGACCGAAGAGGAACGCGAAGATGGTCAGGGGGACAAAGGTTCCCACCGTGCCGTCCGGTTGAAGCCCGAAGATGGCCTCCGTACCCCAGCCCCACTGCCACAGGATGACCATCGCTCCCAGAACGGCACCGAGGGACAACAGGTTCAGCAGAATCGCCTTGATGGGCAATACCAACGAACGGAACGCCACCGCCAGCATCATGAAGGTCACGAATCCCAGCAGGGTCAGCACCAGGGGGAACGTGCCGTAGGCGGCGTCGATGTAGTCCATCTGCTGGGCGACATTGCCGCCGACCATCGACCCGTCCGGTGCTGCTGCGATGACCCGATCGATGGTCGCCCGCCCGGCCGGAGTTCCGCCCTCCTCGTAGGGAACCACCGTGACCACCGCCGAGCCATCGCCGAGCCACGACGACTCCCGGGACCACAGGACGGTACGAACGCCCGCAACACCTTCGAGGGTCCCTACTACCGTCGGTGCATCGGTGGCGTCGTCCACGAACACGTCGAACGAGGTGAGGACTCCGGCCGGCACACCGGTGTCCTCCAACTGCGTCAGGCCTTCTCGCCCCGGTCCCGACTGGCTGAGGTTCTCGGCGGCCGGCAGGTGGAGGTTGATGGTCGATCCCGCCACGGCCAGTGCCAACAGGGCGGCGGTACAGGAGACGGCTGCGATCCAGCGATACCGAACGATCAGCTGCGCCCAAGCCGTCCAGGCGCGACCGGCCTTCTCCTCTCGCCGGTCGTGGCGTTCCGACTTCTCGGGATTGCGATCGAGACGACGCCCGGCGGCGGAGAGCAACACGGGAAGCAGCACGATGGCCGCCAGCGCGCTCGCCGCCGCGACCGCGACGCCGCCGATGGCGAGACTGCGCAGTAGGGGAATCGGCAGGATCAGCATGGTCGACAGCCCCAGAGCCACAGCGCCGCTGCTGAACAGAATGGCGTGACCGGAGGTGTCCATGGCCCGGTGTACCGCTTCGTCGCCCCGATAGCCGTGTGCGCGTTCCTCGCGCCACCTGATGACCAGGATCAGTGCGTAGTCGACGGCAATACCGATACCGAACAAGGGGACCATCTGCAGAGTTGTTTCGTGGATGGGCACAAATGGTGACACCAGGAACAGTCCGATACAGGAGACCGGTAGCGCCACCAGGGCGATCAGTAGCGGCACAGCCGCGAGAGCGGAGCGGAAGACCCACGCGAGCACGATCAATGCGGCCACGATCGTCATGGCCAGTTTCATGGCGACGTTCAGGCCTCCGGTGTCCGACCCGGTCGCGAGGGTGTCGAGGCCGGTAACCGTCAGCGTGGAGCCTGCGGGGAGTCGACCCTCGAGAGCATCCATGATCTGTTGGTCCAGGACGATTCCCTCCCCCAGCGCGCTTCCGGGGATGCCCCCTTGCGATACATGCGGGCCGTACACCAACGCGAACGTCGTGCGGTGGTCGTTCCCGATGAACACGGCGTCCGAGGTGTTTCCGTAACTTGCCACCCGGGCACCGGTGCGGGATTCGATGGCGGCGAATCCCGCCGACAGATCTGCCACGACGTCGGGAGCGCGCGCATCGGTTCCCTCGGGCAGGACGATGACGGGGATGATCGGGCGCTCGTAGCCGCCGGTACCCAGGTGGCGATCGATCGCCGCGTTCGCCTCGTATGCGGGTAGGCCCGGATATTCGTTCCGCTCGGAGATCTGCGGTACCAGCAGCAGGACGCATCCCGCTCCGGCCATCATCAGGGCGAGCGCGACGATGACGACCGTTCGCGCATGATTCAGGACAACACCCGAGAGAGTTTTCATAGGGCAAGCACAACAATCCGTTCTTGGGCGGATGTGTGGTGCTTCTTGGATTCCTCTGTCACAGAGTTCTCTAAGAGGCGTAGGGCGGACAAGCGGAACGTCGCCCGATAGAACTGGAGGTGTGACTCGGCTGATGGGGGAGGAGCGTACGACGCGCCGTGCCCGAGTGCTGGTGGTCGACGACGAGGTGTACCTGGCCGATCTCGTCTCAACGGCTTTGCGTTACGAGGGATTCGAGACCGAGTCCGTAGGTACCGCCGCTGCCGCCAAGGTCGCTGTCGCCGACTTCGAACCGGACCTGATCGTCCTCGATATCGGCCTGCCGGACGGCTCCGGGATCGACCTGTGCCGCGAACTCCGAGCGGCCGGTAGGTCCGCCCCCGTCGTCTTCCTGACTGCTCGCGACGCCACCGAGGACAAGGTGGCCGGATTGACCGTCGGCGGTGACGACTACGTCACCAAGCCGTTCAGTCTCGAGGAATTGATCGCCCGGGTCCGCAGTGTCCTGCGGCGTGCCGGAACGGATCGAGCCGGCACTGCGCTGGTTTTTGCCGACTTGGTGATCGATGACGACGCACACCGGATCACCCGCGCGGGTGTGCGACTCGACCTGACGCCCACCGAGTTCGCTCTGCTACGTTACCTGCTGGTCAACGCCGGCCGGGTGCTGACCAAACGGCAGATTCTCGACTATGTCTGGGAATACGACTTCAACGGCAACGACGGAGTTCTCCAGACTTATATCTCCTACCTGCGGCGCAAGGTCGACGCGAACGGGCCTGCCCTGATTCACACCGTCCCGCGCATCGGTTATGTCATGCGGCTGCCCGACGGCTGAGCCGGGCCATAGGCTGACGCACATGCCCGATCCCGATGGACCCGCGTTCGACACCCTCGTGGTCGGCGCCGGCATCTCCGGCCTCGCCGCCGCTCGCACGCTCACCGCTGCGGGCCGCCGCGTCGTGGTGCTCGAAGCTCGCGATCGGATCGGCGGCCGGGTCCACACCTTGCGCGAACCGGGTCCCGACGGGCGGGTCCTCGTCACCGACCTCGGCGCCTCCTGGATCCACGGCATCACCGACAGTCCGGTGCACGAGACGACCCGCGCGTTCGACATGCCCGACGTCGAATTCACGGTGGGCAGTTATCAGGCCGGGGGGCGCCCGATCGCCTACTACGGCCCCGACGGAACCCGGCTTTCCGCCGTCGACACAGAGTCGTTCATCGCCGACGTCGGCGCCTGCGACAGGGTCCTGGGCGACATCATCGCCGCGGCGGACCCCGGGCTGTCCTATCGCGACGCCGCGCAGGCGGCGTTCACGACACTGGGATGGGAGAACGAGCGGGCCGAGCGGGTGGCCGAATTCCTCCGGCACCGCACCGAGGAGCAGTACGGCGTGTGGTGGGCCGACCTCGACGCGCACGGCCTCGACGACGACGAGACGATCGGCGACGAGGTCGTCTTCCCCGACGGCTACGACCAGCTGGCCTACGGCCTGGCCGAGGGGCTCGACATCCGGCTCGACACCCCGGTGCACCGGATCGACTGGTCGGACGCGGGGGTCACCGCCGTCATGTCCGATGGAACCGTCCGCGCCGCAAACGCCGTGGTCACCGTGCCGATCGGTGTCCTGCAGGCCGGCGACCTCACGTTCGAACCGCCGCTTCCCGAACCGGTCGCCGCAGCGATCGAACGCCTGGCGATGAACGCCTTCGAAAAGGTGTTCCTGCGCTTCGAGGACCGCTTCTGGGACGACGGCGTCTACGCGATCCGCCGCCAGGGACCGGCCGCCCGGTGGTGGCATTCCTGGTACGACCTAACCCGCCTGCACGGGGTGCCCACCCTGCTGACCTTCGCCGCCGGGCCCTGCGCGGCCGAGATCCGCGACTGGAGTGACCAACGGATCACCGCATCGGTGCTCGACGCCCTCGCCGAGATCTACGGGCCGGTACCCCCGCCCACCGGAGTGCACATCACCCGATGGCAGGACGACCCGTGGTCGCGCGGCTCCTATGCCTACATGCGCCTCGGGTCGACCACCGCCGACCATGACGTCATCGCCACGCCGATCGGCGGCGTCCTGCACCTCGCCGGTGAGGCGACCTGGACCGACGATCCGGCGACGGTGACAGCGGCGATGATGTCGGGACTACGCGCGGCCGATCATGCCACCACTCCCCGCAACGGTGGTTGAGTCACCAACTCGGCGGTGAAACGCGCGGCGGCCGGGTTGGTCGGGGTGACCGGGCTGTAGGCGCAGATCGGTGGATGCGCCGGCAGCCCGTCGAGGTGAAACACCGAGACCGGATGTCCCGGTGCGGTGGCGATCGATTCGGCGACCAATGCGATCCCGACGCCGTTGGCGACCATCTCGCGGATGCTGGCCGGGCTGTGGGTTTCGAAGACGATGCTGGGCTCCCGATCGAAAGCGGAGAACGCGGTGTTCAGCAGTCGCCGAAGACCGCTGTTGGCGGGCAGGCAGATGAACTGTTCCTCGAGGATGTCCGCCAGCGCGCCGGGGCGCGCGTCCCAATGGACCGGCGCGATCATCACCAACTTTTCCCGGGAGAGCCGGCGGAGCGTGATCGTGCCGTCCGGGAAGTCGTGCTCGGGTGCGACCACCAGATCGAGTTCGCCCTGGACGAGCGCCTCGATCAGTTCCGCCGCGAGTCCGGACCGCAGCGTCAGCCGCACATTGGGATAGCGCCCGCGGTAGTCGGCCAACGCCCGGGACAACTCGACGCCACCGGTCAACGGTGTCGCCCCGATCCGCACGCTTCCGTAGTCGACGCCGCGATGCTCCGCAGCGGTGGTGGTCAGGTCCGCGACGCAGGACAACGCCGCGCGAGCGTGCTCCAACAGTTGGGCTCCCGCCTCGGTCACCACGACGCCGCGGGGGGAACGGACGAGCAACTGCACCCCCAGTTCGTGCTCCAGTTTCCGTATTTGGGAGGAGATCGCGGGTTGTGCCACGTGCAGGTTCTGCGCGGCCCGCGTAAATCCTCCATAACGAACGATGGCATCGAAATACACCAGCTGGCGTAACTCCACGGCGCCCATATTAGTTCGATATCGCCCCCATCATCAACGTGTCTTTGAACTACCGGCCGGTTCGGGCAATGGTTGATGCATGACCACAAGAATTCTCGGCGCAAACGGTCTGAATAGTCCGAATAGTCTGACAACCTCCGCAATCGGCCTGGGCTGCATGGGTCTTTCGCAGGGCTACGGCGCCACCGATGACACCGAGTCCACGGCAGCGATTCGCGCGGCCCTCGAATCCGGTGTGACGATGTTCGATACGGCGATGAGCTACGGCCAGGGCCACAACGAACGCCTCCTCGGCGCGGCCCTCGCCGGTGCGGCGCCGCGCGATCAGGTACGCATCGCCACCAAATTCGGCATCGTGCGTGGCGCCGATGGTGTTGTGCTCGACGGGAATCCCGACCACGTCGAGGGCTACTGCGAGGAATCCCTGAGGCGACTCGGAGTCGAGTACATCGACCTCTACTACCTGCATCGCGTCGACCCGAGATTCCCGGTCGAGGAGACCGTCGGTGCGATGAGCAGGCTCGTCGACGCCGGAAAGGTACGCCACCTCGGCGTCTCGGAGGTCGACGCGCACCAGCTGGAAGCGGCGGATCGTACGCACCCGGTGGCCGCCGTTCAGCTGGAGTGGTCTCTCATGTGGCGCGAGCCCGAGCTCGACGTGGTGCCGACGGCCCGCCGGCTCGGAATCGGGGTGGTCCCGTACAGCCCATTGGGTCGAGGCCTGCTGACCGCCACCCTGGTGGATCCGATGTCGGTCGCCGAGAGCCCCTTCCGGAGCAACGACCCGCGCTTCCAGGAGCACCGGCTGGAAGCCAACCAGCAGCAGGTGCGGCACCTGGCCGACCTGGCCCGCTCCTGGGGAATCACCGCTGCGCAGGCGGCGCTCGGGTGGCTGCTGGCGCAGGGGCCCGATGTGGTCCCCATCCCCGGTTCCCGGCGCCCGGACCGCGCCCGGGAGAACGCCGCGGCGATGTCTTCCCCGTTGAACGACGCCCAACTCGCCCAACTCGCCACCGTGGTCCCCGACGACCGCTGGGTGGGCGACCGCGCCTCCTTCGCGGTGCCGGTGACCACTCGTTCCACGGTTTCGGTGTAGTCATTCCCGTTCGATGAATTCGAAAGGCTCGAACATGATCACTGTCACGGCCGAACAAATACTCAAACCCGGTACGGAAGAACGTGTCGACGCATTAATGCTGGCCCTCAGTGGTGAAATTTTTCACAACGAGCCCGGTTGTACCCGATTTGATTATGTCGTCGACGCGTCGAATTCGCTGCGTCGGCTGGTCGTCGAAACCTATCGCGACCGCGCAGCCTTCGAGTCGCACGCGGCCACCCCGTATCTGGCCGCCTTCCTCCCGCACCTGCTGGACTGTCTCGTCGAGCCCCCGCGAGTCGTCGAATACGCCGACGCCTTCGAGCAGGCGCGCACGGCCCCGTTCTTCCACACCGGCATCGTGGTCGACGATCTCGCCGCAGCGGTCGCGTACTACAGCGACAGCCTCGGCGTCCGCTTCACCGAACCGGGCACCTTCGACATCCCGCGCCTCGAGGATCCCGACCCGCATCCGTTCCGGCTAACGGCCGTGCTGTCGATGACCGACGCACCGTTCCTGGAGTTGATTCAGGCGAGCGGAGACGGGGTGGTCGGGCCCGCGCACCGCGGCGGCATCTACTACCACGGCTACTGGGAGCCGGATATGAGCCTGCGGCTCAAGGAACTTCACGCTCCCGGTGGTGTCGGCACGGAGGGTGTCTTCCGGATGGAGGAGGGCGGGACGCCGTTCTCGATCATCACCAAGCCGGATCGGTACGGCAACCGCATCGAATACGTCGGGACCGACGCCGCCGACCCGCTGGTCGAGTGGGCGCGCACCGGGGTGCTCCCGACGGGGATCGGTGCGTGATGAGCGATCGGACGGCAACAGCCGCGCGCTCACGCACCTCCGCGGTCGTATTCGTTGGTGTCTCGATCGGCAACTTCCTGGTGCTGCTCGACACCTCGATTCTGAACGTCGCACTCCCCGATGTGCAGGCCGACCTGGGGGCGAGCGCGGGGCAACTGCCGTGGGCCGCGACGGCTTATACGATCACCTTCGCCGGCCTGCTGCTGGCCGCGGGAGCGATCTCGGATCGGGTCGGTTCGGTTCGGCTCTATCGGTGGTCGCTGATCGGCTTCGCCGTCCTGTCGCTCTGCTGTGCGGCGGCGCCGTCGATGGCCGCCCTGATCGGCGGGCGGGCCCTGCTGGGCGTCGCCGCGGCCTGCCTGGTCCCGTCGTCGGTGGCGTTGCTGGCCGGGCAGTACGCCGATCCGCGGGAGCGGGCCAAGGCGATCGGGCTCTGGGCGGCGTTGACCAGCAGCGGTCTGCTGCTCGGACCGATTCTCGGTGGCATCCTCGTCGAATTGGGCGGGTGGCGATGGATTTTCCTGGTGAATCCGCCGATCGCGCTCGTGGCGATGTGGTTGGTGCATCGACTGGTGAACGCGCCGGCGGCGCGTGCGCGTGCGGTGGACGGCCCGGGCATCGTGCTGTCGGTGCTGACCCTGACATCGTTGACGCTCGGCCTGATCGAAGGGGGGACCGGGGGCTGGTCGCGTCCGCTGCCGTGGGTGATCCTGGCGGTCTCCGCCGTGCTCGGGGTCGGGTTGGCCGTGGCCGAACGCAGGGCCCCCTTTCCGGTGATCCCACCGCAGTTGATGAGTCGGCCCGATCTGCGGGGCAGCATCGTCGCGGCGGCCGTGGCCACGCTGGTCTTCTACGGCGTGCTCTACGCGGTGACGTTGTGGCTGCAGTTCGAACGTGACCTCACACCACTGCAGGCCGGATTGACCTTCATCCCCATGACATTGCCGATGTGCGTCCTGCCGATCTTCACCGGTCGCATGGTCGCCGCCTGGGGGGCGCGGCGAGTCATCCTCGGCGGCCTGATGTTCGACGTGCTGGCCGGACTCCTGCTGATCATGGTGGCCGGAAACTCGTCGCTCGCCTGGATCGTGCCCGCCGAGATCGCGCTCGTGCTGGCCTGCACCACCGTCATCCCGGCGGCGACCGCCGATATCGCCGTCCACGCCCCCGCCGACGTCGCCGGCGCGGCGCAAGGCGTATTGAACGCCGGACGACAGGCGGGTTCGGCGCTGGGAGTGGCGATCCTCGGGCCGCTGACCTCACTGCCGCAGATCGGCGGGGTCATGGCGGTGCTGAGTGTGTTGACCGTGCTGCTGGTGGTCATCGGACGACCCCGCAGCGTGGGTGCCGGCGCCTGATCGGCGGGGCCGTCACCGATCGATGGTGACGGCCCCGACCGGCAGGTCGTAGGCGTCGACGAAGCGGTCGATCGCCGCCCGAAGATCGCGCAGCGTCGCCGAACGCGGTCGGAAGATATCGACCGTGACGTCGATCGACTTCGCGTTCACGGTGCGCCGCCAGGTGCCGACCACCACACCGTCGACGAGGAAGGTCGGGTGGAAGATGCCGTTGGCGCCGGGCACGACCTTCGTGAAGTCGCGGGGATCGAGGCAGTCGTCGCGCGTCTTGTAGCCCAGGCAGAATTCGTCGAACGACGCCAACAGCCGCACGCCCACCGGCTCATCGACGTCGGTGGGGGTGCTCGCACCGGTCCACAGCTGCCGGTCGTCGTGCGCGAAAGGGATCACCCGCCCCGCCGCCGCGGCGGCGTCGACCGCCGCCCGCGACGCCGACACCGTGGTCCCGGTCCACCACGCCACATCGTGCACCGTCGCCGGGCCGTGCCCGTTCAGATACCGCGCCGCCAGTTCAGCCAGTCCGGCGACGGGTTCGAAGAGCATGGGCTCGGGCGCGAATTCGTCGAGCAGAACAAATGTCTGCTGTTTACCGGCCATCGGGCCGATCGCGATGCGGCCGTGGTGGGCGAGCGTCCACAGCAGGTGATAGCCGCGTTGCTGATCCGTCCGTATCCCGGCGTCCTCCCACAGCGCCATGACGTCCGGGCGGGCCAACGCGTGCCCGCCCACCAGCCGGGCGGTCAACAGTTCGTCGGCCGCGGCGACCGCGGCGGCGTCGACCCCCAACTCCTCGTGCCGGGTGCGCGCCGACCGCAGCGTTCGTTCGGCCGAGACCCCGACCATCCAGCCGGCATCCTCGGCGGGCACCCAGTGGATCGTGCCGCGCATCGGCCAGGTCCGCAGGATGCGCCCGGAGGCGATCGCGTCGCGCACCGGCTCGATCGCCGGTACCCGCAGCCGGGAGGCGATCGCCCACAACGATTGTCCGTAATCCTGGGCCTGCATCGCGCCGAGCGACCGCACCACCTCGACCGGGTCGTCGAAGCTCGGCGCGGTCACCTGCTGGCGTGCCATGCGTTCGCGGACGATGGGGTTGCCGGGCACCGCGGCGACACGGGAGGGGCGGGTCACCGCCCTATCCTGCCGCAGCCGCACCGTCCGCCGACGCGGCGACGCCGCTGAGGAAGGCGACGATCTCGGCGGCCACGGCCTGCGGCTGTTCGCGGGCCGCGAAGTGACCGCCGGAGGACATCAGACTGTAGCGGCGGATATCGGTGAAGAAGCGCTCCGCGAAGGTACGTGGGGCGGAGGTGATGTCGGCGGGGAACAGCGCGAAACCGGCGGGCACCGCCACCGCGGGGGTCGACCAGTCGGATTCGGAATCCTCCTCGTCCCACGATGTCATCCCCTCGGCGTAGAGCCGCGTCGACGACCAGATCGTATTGGTGAACCAGTACAGCGACGCGAGCGTCAGCACCGCATCCGGGTCGGGTGTCCGGTCGGTCCACGCCGAGTACTTCTCGCCGATCCAGGCCAGCAGTCCGACCGGAGAATCGGACAGACCGTAGGCGAGTGTCAACGGTTGGGTCGACTGGATCGCCAGGTAGCCGCTGGTGTCACCCCAATCGGCCGCTGCCTCCAGGTATGTGCGCTCGGCGTCGTCGGTCGCCTCGGCCGTGTCGACCAGAAACATGTGGTAGTACGGCACATCGAGCAGATGGATCGCGCCGACCCGCTCCGGCCGGGTGAGCGCCAGATGCTCGGCCACCGCGCTACCCCAGTCCCCGCCGTGCACCGCATAGCGGGCGTACCCCAACCGGTCGACGACGGTGTCGACCGCGGCGGCGATCGTCTCCACGGCGAGCGGCCCGGCGGGCTGCCCGGAGAAGCCGTACCCGAGCAGACTGGGCACGATGACGTCATGACCGGCCTCGACCAGGGCGTTCATCACGTCGATCAGCCCGACGAAGCTGTCCGGCCATCCGTGCAGCAGCACGACCGGGAGTCGATCGGAGGCGTCGGCGGCGCGTTCGTGGACCGCGTGCATCGTGACACCGTCCACGTCGATCATCAGGTGATTCAGTTCGTTCAGGCGCGCCTCGACGGACCGCCAGTCGAAGGTGTGGCGCCACCGATCGGCCAGGGCGCGCACCTCGGAGAGGGCGAAGCCGTGGCCGTCCGCGCCGTCCGGCACATTCGGCCAGCGGATGCGGTCGAGCCGGCTGTTCAGGTCGTCGATGTCGGCACCCGGAACCTCGATCGTGAAGGGGCGGATGGTCGGTGCGGCTTCGGTTGTGGTCATGCCGACCACTCTGTCCCACCCGGGGTGGGCTCCTCTTGAAGAAAACGGACAGCCAGCCCGCGATCAGCGCTCCTCGATGATCCGCGCGGGCGTCCGGCCGATCAGCGCGTGCAGGGCGCGCGTCATATGGGACTGGTCGCTGTAGCCGGCCCGCAGCGCCGCCTCGGCGGGACTGACCCCGTCCAGCAACAGATCCCGTGCCCGATGTGCGCGCCGGACCTGTTCGATCTGCTTGCGGCGCAGTCCGGTGGCGTCGCGGAACCGTCGCTGCATCGTGCGGCCGGACCAGTGTGCGTCGCCGCCGCCCAGAGTCGTCGACACGTCGCGATCGGTCACCAGCAGGCCCTGCCGGTGCAGCCCGTCGACGAAGGCCTCGAGGTCGTCGTACCCCGGGACGGTGATGCGCACCCCGGCGATCACACACCAGTCGTCCTCGATCGGGATGTCGATCATCCGGCCGAGCAGCGGCTCCTTGTCCAACCCGCGCCATGCGACGTGTGCGACCAGGTCGACACCCCAGTGTCTTTCTCCCGCCACATAATCGATGGTCCGAGCGGAGACCGCCGGCCCGATGACGGTCGCGACCCGGCCGCCGTCGGTGCTTTGCGTAAACGCGATGCCCCAGTTCTCCGCCGCGGGTTCGACGTACGTCGCCGCGGTGTCGCTGTGGGCGCGCCAGACGAGGGAGATCAGTTCGGGCGGCGACTCGCGCTGCTCGTACATGCGCGGCTACTCGTGCAGGTGGATCGACTCGCCGGACGCCCCGAGGATCAGGATCGCCTCGACCGTGCCCTCCGCGACCCCGAACCAATGTGGTGTGCGCGTGGTGAACTCGACCGCCTCGCCGGGCTCGATGGTGAAGTCCCGGTCGCCCAGCAGCAGCCGCAAGCGCCCGGACAGCACGTAGATCCAGTCGTTCCCGTCGTGGATCGGCAACTCCCGCGGCGGCGTGGCCCGCCGCGGGTCGATACGGATCTTGTAGGCGTGCAGACCGCCGGCCGGTCCCTGACGGGTCAAGGGCCAGAACGTGATCAGGTCGTGCGTCTGCGATGCGCCGTTCACCCGCGGGTCGGTCTGTTCCGGCGCACGCATCAGGTCGTCGGTGGTCACCGACAGGGCGGCCGCCAATCGCGGGAGATGGTCGAGAGCGAGACGGCGCTTGCCGGACTCGAGACGACTGAGGGTGGACACGTCGATCCCGGCCCGCGTCGCCACCGACTCGAGGGTCAGCCCGCGGGCCTGTCGCAGCTCCCGCAGCCGGCGCCGCACCAGCGCGTCCACACCCTCCTCCGTCGACACGATGTCAGTTCGCCAATCTCCCGACCAGGGTCTCCAGGGCGGTCGGGTCGCCGCCATTGCGTAGGAACCAGCCCTTCGCGCCGCCGCGTTCGGAGTCGACCCGGTCGATGACCGCCTCGATCGCCTCGGCGGGGGCCTGCGCCATCGGATGGTCGGCGTCGAAGTCGTCGGGCACATTGATATGCGCGCGGATACGGCGCACGATGCCCGGCAGCGACGCCTCGGTGCGCCGGTAGTCGGTGACGATCGCATCCCGGTCGACCCCGCTGAGCATCAGCAGGATCGCGATGACCACACCGGTGCGGTCCTTGCCGACGGTGCAGTGCACCAGGGCGGGACCGTCGGTGGAGATCAGACCGGGGACCGCGGCGATCCGTTCCGGTACCAGATCGAGCATCTCCTGATACATATCGGTCATCGTGGGAGGCTTCGCCAGGTGGCCGTCCACCCGGGCGGCGGTGAACAGCGGGTGGTGGATCACCCGGGTATCGGCCGGCCAGGTCCGCGGGCTGATGGTCGTTTCCACCTCCGAGCGCAGATCGACGACGGTGCGCGGCGGCCAGACCGGCGCGATCGACTGCGTGTCACCCGCATAGGGGGCGTCGCTGCGCAGCAGGATGCCCGTGCGGGTGAAACCGCCCCCGATCAGCGGCAGGCCGCCCAGATCGCGAAGGTTCGCGGGGCGGTCGTCGGTCGTGGCGTCGATGGGCGACGACATGTGGCGGCTCTCCTGACCGGCGAGGGTGGACTCGCCGTCAACAGTATAAAAGTCCTGCTTGTTAGCC
Source organism: Millisia brevis NBRC 105863 (assembly GCF_001552615.1). GTDB lineage: Bacteria > Actinomycetota > Actinomycetes > Mycobacteriales > Mycobacteriaceae > Millisia > Millisia brevis. The sequence goes on along the minus strand of NZ_BCRN01000001.1, from coordinate 133,085 downwards.
TCCGGGGCATGCAGCAGCAGGGTTCGGCCGATCTCGACGCCCTCGGCGTCCACCGGGTGGACGTCGGCACGGGGCTCCCCGTGGTGTTCATGCACGGTATCGGCGGTGATCACCACCAGATGCTCGAGTTCGGCGAGGCGACGCTCGGCGACCTGCCCGGGCTGCGCCGTATCTACGTCGACCTGCCCGGGCACGGCAGCAGCAGCGGCGACGGGATCGGTAACGCGGCCGACGTCCATCGTCGGATGGCCGCATTCGTCGACCGGCTCGGTCCGCGGTACGCACTGGTCGGCAGCTCCTTCGGCGGCGGCACCGCCCGTGCCGTGCTCGCCCGCGATCCCGGCCGGGTCGCGGGCATGGCCCTCTTCGCGCCGGTGGTGTACGCCCAACGCGCCGACCGGAATCTGCCCGCCAAGGGGCACCGCCCGGCCGACCCGCGGTGGGTACTCGACCTGGAACCGAAGCACATCGTCGCGGAATTCCGGGCCGTCACCCATCGACCCACCACCCGGAACTGGGACGCCTTTCAGCGCGACATCGTGCCCGGCTCGATCAGCGGCGATCGGGCGGCGATCAAGCGGGTGATGGACAACTACGACTTCGCCGCCCACCCGGAGGACGCATTCGGTACCTTCGACCGGCCGGTGCTGTTCGTCCTGGGCCGCGAGGACCCGATGGTCGGCTGGCGCGACGCGATCGGGCTGGCCGACTCCTACTCGCGCGCAACGTATGCGGTGGTCGAAGCCGGGCACAACCCGTTCCACGAACAGCGGGAGATCGCCGCGGCGAGCCTGCGTGGTTGGGCGGTCGCGGTCCTCGAGGCCGGCACCGATGATCAGGCCCGCGAGGCGGCCACCCGCTCCCGGACGGCCGGCACAACCTCGTCGGCGTAGCGCGCGGTGACGTCCGGGTCGTCGGTCCCGAGCAGGAAGGCGCTGATCCCGTGCTCGACAGCCAGATCGGTGAGCTGGTCGACCCACAGATCCACGGGCCCGTGCAGCAACTCGTCGCCGACGGTCGGGGTGAACTCGCCACCCATCAGTCCGACCACCCGGCGGATCGCGGTCGGCTCGCGGCCGGCGGCCTCGGCGCCGTCGTCGATTCGGGCGTTCAACTCCGGTAGCGAGTCGACCCCCTTGGGCAGGTAGCTGATCGAGGGCACCCAGCCGTCCGCGGTGCGGCCGATCAGGTCGAGCATGCGCGGCCCGTAGCCGCCGACCCAGATCGGCACCGGATGCGCCGGCGCCGGTCCTCGGCGTGCCCCCGAGACCTGATACTGCTTGCCCTCGAAGAAGATTCCGCCCTTGGCGGTGGTATCCCAGGACTGCCGGATCAGGTCGATCGCCTCCCCGACGGCGGTCAGCGACTGCCCCGGAGTCAGCCGCTGCGCCCCCATCGCCACGATCGCGTCCCAGAACGCACCGGCCCCGAGGCCGAGGACCACCCGGCCCTCGGTCAGCAGGTCCAGGGTCGCCGTCGCCTTGGCCAGGAGCAGGGGCGGTCGCAGCGGCAGATTGGTGACATTGGCCGCGATGGCGACATTGTGGGTGCGCGCGCCGACCACGCTCATCAGCGTCTGGGTGTCCAGGAAGCGCGGCTGGTAGGGATGGTCCTGGAAGGTGACGATGTCCAGGCCGGAGCGGTCGGCCAGCTGGGCCAGTTCCAGTACGTGGCCGGGGTTGTCGGCGGTCGGAGTGACGAAGGTGCCGAACATCGGGTCGTGTCCGTAGTCGGTCATCGGAGTTCCTCCTCGTGGGTCGCGGCGACGGCCGGACCGAGAGCGAAGTTGTCGCTCAACAGATTTCCCGGGTCGTAGTGCCGCTTCAGGGCGGTCAAACGGGCGAGGCCGCGCGCGCCGAAGGCGTCGACGAGACGTTCCGGTGAGCGGTCGGTTTCGAAGCTGAGATAGGTGCCGTCCATATATCCGCGCAGGGGCGCCCAGCCGCGGTCGAGACGCTGGTCGTTGGCGCCGAGCGCGGCGACCGAGAACGCGGCGTCACGGTGGGCGAAGGCGGTGGCGTCGGCCGGCGTGTCGCCGATCGCGCCACCCATCGCGCGGAACTGGAAGAAGTACGTCGCCCCGCCGGCAATGAAATCGGCTGCAGCCCGGGCGAAGTCATCGAACTCGTCGGATCGGTTGGCTGACAGCAGGCCCGAGCGCGACCGAACCTCTCGATTGGATCGGTGCCCGCCCGGCCCCGGGTCGGGCGCGGTGGCCAACACGTCCGCGTAGGGGGTCAGCACCACCTGCTGCTGCACCAGCGTGCCGATCCGGGCGAACGGGGTCAGGCGTTCGAGGATCGTGCCCGGGTCGTCGTCGGCGACCATGCCGTAGAACTGCAGGACCGTCGGCTCGCCGGGACGCGGGCGACCGGTGAGCGCAAAGATCACCGTGTCGCGGGGACTGTCGTTCTGGACGTGCAGATACTGCGCCAGGGCGTCGCCGAGGTCGTCGACGACCACCGCCAATTGCGCCCAGCCGACCGATCCCAGCCGGGGTGCGGTGAATTCGAACGCCGTCGCCACCCCGAAGTTCGCCCCGGCGCCGCGCATCGCCCAGAACAGGTCGGGGTGATCCTCGGCCGTGGCGCGTACCGGGGTCCCGTCCGGCAACACCAGTTCGACGGCGGTGATCATGTCCAGCGTCAATCCCTGGGAACGGGAGAGGAATCCGACGCCGCCGGCGGTGGCCAGACCGCCGACCCCGACGCCGCCGTAGTCACCCGAACCGATCGCCCGTCCGTACGGCTCCAGTGCTCGGGAGACCTGCTTCCAGGTGGCGCCGGGCCCCACCCGGACCAGACCGCGCTCGGCGTCGAGCATCTCGATCTGATTCCAGCCGCCCATGTCGAGGATCAACCCGTCGCGATTGGTCGACCGACCGCTGATGCCGTGGCCCGCGCTGCGCAGGCCGAACGGCAGGTGCGGATGCCGGGCGGCGAAGGCCAGCGCGTCGCCGACCTCGGCAACCGTGCGCGGCCGCAGCACCAGCCCCGGCCGACCGCCGCGCATGTACGTCGAGGAGACGGTGGGGAAGGCCGGATCGCCCGGCTCGATCGCCGATGCGCGCAGCGATCCGGGAACCCCGTCGTAGTCGATGCCTGCCGCGCGTCGCAGCCGCGCCGCGAGCGGGCGGTCGGCGGACGGGCCGCCGGTTATACCGGTGGTGCGGGCGGTGGCGGCGAGGGCGTCGATCTCGTCGATCGAGGTCACCGGTACGACGATCGCGCGCTCGCTCGCGTCGGCGGATCGGGCGGCCGCGGCGTCGAGGTGATCGGTGACCGTCCAGCGATCGGGGTCGGTGATCAGCCGTCCGGGGACGAGGGCCTCCAGGCTCTCCACCGCTCGGGCGACCACCCGGCGAAACGGCATCCCCGCAAGCCCGTCGACCGTCGGTGGGTGCGGATCGATGCCGATCGAGATCGTCGCGGTGCGGGCGGCCACCCAACTCGCCATCGTCCACACGTCGGCATCGGGTGCGTCGACCGCCGGAAGCAGCACCACGAGGGACAGCCCCGCGCGTTCGGCGGCGTTCGCCAGGTCCGCGGCGTCGGCGACACCATCCGCGTCCGCCCGTAGTGCGATGCCGATATCCGCGACCATCGGTGCCCCTCTGTTGACCCGTCGAACAATTTATCTGTTGGTTAGATCGTATTCTAGACAGACGATATTCCCGACCGATGAAGGCGTATGCTCGGTACATGACATCGGCCGCGGATACCGACACGGGGCAGCCGGTACCGGCCCCGCTCGGTTCCGATGCCTCGATGGAACTGGGTTGGGCGCTCGACGTCCTCGGCCGGGAGTACCGTGGCCGGCTCTCGGCGCTGATGAGCGATCTGCCGCACGGTCAGCGCGGGCACCAGGTGTTGCTCGCCCTCGCCCGCGGTGATCACCGCAGCCAGGCCGCCCTCGCCCAGTACCTGGGGATCGACCGGACCGTGATGACCTATCTGCTCGACGACCTCGAGGCGGCCGACCTGGTGGTCCGCCGAGCCGACCCCACCGATCGGCGGCGCCGCGTCGTCGACCTGACCCCGTCGGGGCGCGACCATCTGGCCGAGCGCTGCGCCGAGGTCGGCAGGATCGAGCGGGCACTGTTCCCCGGCATGGCCGACGCGGAGCGCGCCCGACTGTGCGCGCAGTTGGTGGCCGGGGCGCATGCGCTCACCGGCACGATGCCGACTGTCGAGGCCTGTCTGCGCGCGGCGGACGGCGAGTAGCGCTACCCGCTCAGCCGGTCGCGAGGTGATCGCGCAGGAAGGCGACGATCCGCGGCCACGAATCCGCGCGCGCCGCGGCGTTGCCCTCGACGGTGCCACCGACGTCGGCCAGGCGCTCGTAGGAGGGACTGTCGGCCGATACCGGCGGACCCACGCCGAGATGCCCCGAATCCGGGTAGCTCAACACCGTGACCGGGGGCCCACCGAAGGTGGCCGCGCGCTGCGCCACCTGCTGCGACATCGCGCAGGCGGGCCACAGGATGTCCGACTCCCCGCAGACCAACAGATACGGCGCGGTCGACCGTTCGACCGGAATGATCGCCTCCGAATGGTCGGAAAGCGCGGCGAGCCCGTCGCGGTACATGTCGACCAGATCCCCGCCCGGTGAATACCGCCCATTCGGCAGATAGGGCACGCCGACGCCGTCGCTGCTCCACGTGGATCCGACCGAGCGCCACGGGGATCCGAGGTCGAAGCCCTGCCAGACGACGTGCGACGGGGTCAGCCCGACCACTGCCCGCAGGTCGGGTCGTCGGCTGCCGAGCAGCACGGCCGCCTCGCCGCCCTTCGAACCTCCGACCACCCCCAACCGGTCGGGCAATACCTGCGGTTGGTCGGCCAACCAGTCGATGCCGCGGTCGAAGATCTCCAGCGGAATCTCCGACATCCGGGTGGTGCCGCCGGCGTCGCCGAAGTAGCGCAGGGCCAACGCGGAGAAGCCCTCCGCGTGCAGCGCCCGGGCCACCGCGTCCGCGCCGGCGGAGATCCCGCCCTCCGAGCCGCCCAACACCAGGATGCCCGGCGCCGGATCCCCTTCGGCCGGATAGTAATTCCCGACGACACCGGCCGCGTCGATGCGCGTACCGGACGGGCCCGGATCGACCACCTCGACCCGCGGCGCCCACGGCTTCCACCACAGCATCCCGGCCGCGGCAACCACGCCGACACTCGTCAGCACCGCAGCACCGATCAGCAGCGTCCGTCGACGGGGGAATGTCAAGCGCATCAGTGCCCTCTGTGGTCGGTGATCGCCGCACGCGGTGCACGGCGCGGCTCCCAACCGAGCCCGGTCAGTTCCAATAGCCGCACCACACGGTACCGGTGCGGCCGCATCGGCTCGAGGTAGGCGACCATCTCCTCGTCGGTCATGCCGCTGCCGGTCAGCGCCACGCCGACGACACGGGACAGGTGAAAATCTCCCACCGACAACGCATCCGGATCACCCCAGGCGCGTTGGGCGACCTCGGCCGCGGTCCAGATCCCGATGCCCGGCAGGGACTGCAGGGCGCGTCGGCCGTCGACCGTCGGCCGGTCGGTCAACTTCTCGAGGCGATCGGCCAGGCCGGCGGCGCGCACGATCGTCTTCGCGCGGCCGGGATCGACGCCGGCGCGATGAAAGCCCCAGGACGGCACGGTTCGCCACGTGTCGGCCGAGGGCGCCACCATCATTCCGGTCGGGGCCGGTCCGGGGGCTGCACTGCCGTATCGGTTCACCAATTGGCGCCAGGACGCAAAGGCCTCCTTGCCGGTGACGCGCTGTTCGAGGATCGCCGGTACCAGCGCCTCCAGCACCCGGTCGGTACGGCCCAGGCGCACATGGGGATGGCGGCGCCGCGCGGCTATCAGGGTCGGGTGGTCCGGGGTGAAGCCGGCATCGTCGTCGTTCGCCCCGAGCAGGCGATCTGCGGTATCGAGCAACTCGGCGCCACCGGGGCCCCGCACGTCGACATCGACAGCATGCGCATCGAGGGCGCGCACCCGATAGGTCACCGGACCACTGTCGAGGCGGCTGGTCCGCCAGATCGTGCCGTCCGGCTCGATGTGGAAGGTCGGGTCACCCGGCCCGCGGCGCAGCGGCAGGAGGCTGATCGCCGGTGTGAGCGGGCGGCCGTCGACGGAGCGAATCACCCGATGGGCGACGGTGCGCTCGCCGGCTTCACTCATCGGGATCGGGCCCACCGCGGGTTGATCCGCAACTCCATCCGATCGAGATCCACCTCGCCGGTCCCGGTATGCGGAGCGACCGAGACGGCCTCCGCGGTGTCGGCGTCGACCACGGACAACGGGCCACCGTCGTCCTGCAGATACGCATTTCCCCACTGCATCAACGCGAGCACCGCCGGCAGCAGATCCCGCCCCTTGGCGGTCAAGGTGTACTCGTGACGCACCCGCTGACCGGGCTCCCGATACGGAGTCTTGGTCAGGATGCCGTTGTCCACCAACGATTTGAGGCGGGTGGCGGCTGCGGCATCGCTGATGCCGACGCGCTGGGCGAAGTCGTCGAAGCGAGTGGTTCCGTAGAACGCCTCGCGCAGGATCAGCATCGCCGAGCGCGACCCCACGATGTCCATCGCCTTGCCGATCGAGCATTGCTCGGTCGACCAGCGGGTTCTGTCGGCGAGTGGGCCGCGAAGGGTCATGGGCACCTCATCGATGGTAGCCGGACTTTACTCGAGTGAAGTCAGGGGGTACCGTCGGGTATCTGACTAAATTAAACTGAAGCCAGCAAGGGGAGAGGCTCGGACATGCGGGATGCGGTCATCGTCGACGCGGTACGAACGCCGGTCGGCAAGGGAAAGCTCAACGGAGCCCTCCACGAGGTGCATCCGGTCGACCTGCTCGCCCGTACCCTGAGCGCGCTGGTCGAGCGGACCGGCATCGACCCGGAGCTGATCGACGACGTCATCGGCGGTGTGGTGACCCAGTCGAGCGAGCAGGCGGTCAACATCACCCGCCGGGCCGCGCTGGCCGCGGGATTCCCGGAATCGGTGCCGGCCACCACGATCGACCGGCAATGCGGCAGCAGCCAGCAGACGATCCACTTCGCCGCCCAGGGCGTGATCGCCGGGGCCTACGACGTGGTGATCGCCGCCGGGCTCGAATCGATGAGCCGAGTTCCGATGCTGTCGAATGTGCAGGGTGCGACCGATCTGGTGGGTACCGCATTCGCCGAGCGGTATCCGGACGGCATGGTGGGACAGGGGATCTCGGCGGAGCTGATCGCCGCACGGTGGAATCTGACCCGCTCGCGGATGGACCAATTCGCGTTGGACTCGCACGCCAAGGCGGCCGAGGCGACCAAGAACGGTCTGTTCGACGCCGAACTGGCGCCGCTGCAGGGGCTGACGCACGACGAAGGCATTCGCACCGGCAGCACCCTCGACCTGCTCGCGGGCCTGCGGCCTGCCTACTACGACGAGCGGATCGCCGCCCGGTTCCCGGAGATCGGCTGGAACATCACCGCCGCCAACGCCAGTCAGATCAATGACGGCAGTGCGGCGGTGCTGATCACCTCGAGCGAGACCGCGCGAAGGCTCGGTCTGACCCCGCTCGCGCGGCTGCACTCGTTCGCGGTGGCCGGTGACGATCCGCTCCTGATGCTGACCGCCGTGATTCCCGCGACGCGAAAGGTGTTGACCAGGGCCGGATTGACCCTCGACGACATCGACCTGTTCGAGATCAACGAGGCGTTCTCCTCGGTCGTACTCGCCTGGTCCGACGAACTGGGCGTGCCCCTGGATCGGGTCAACCCTCGCGGCGGCGCGATCGCGATCGGGCATCCGCTCGGCGCGAGCGGCGCGCGGATCATGACCACGATGGTCCACGAACTGCGTGACACCGGCGGCCGCTATGCCCTGCAGACGATGTGTGAGGCCGGTGGCCTGTCGAACGCGACCATCATCGAGCGGCTCTGATCCGCGCAACTTCACAGAGTTCTCCCGGGGCCGACCGAGGGGTCGCGGCGCCGGCGAGGCGATAGAACTGGAGGGTGATCGACATACGGCCGGGTGCGCGCTGGTCCCTGCGCACTCGGCTCGTGGTCGGCATCGTCGGAATCTTCGCGCTCGGACTCTTCCTCGCCCTGGGCGCCACCCGGGCGGCCCTGCTGGACGGGCGCCGCGACATACCGGCCGGCGGCTCCGAGGCCGTCGACGAACTGGTCTCCCGGGTGACCGGGGTGGCGGTGATCTCGACGGCGGTCGCCCTGGCGGTGGTGGGCGGGCTGACCTGGTGGGTATTGCGGCGGGGATTGCGGCCGCTCGAGGACATCTCGGTGACCGCCGCGTCGATCGACACCGCCGCATCGGGCACTCGGATCGTCGTCGAGACACCCGGAGTGGAGATCCGCCGGCTCGCCGACACGCTCAATGCGATGCTGGCGCAACTGGAAACCGAGTTCGATCAGCGTCGACGGTCCGAGGATCGGCTGCGCCGCTTCGTGGCCGACGCCTCCCACGAACTGCGCACCCCGATAGCCTCCGTGCGAGGCTACGCCGAACTGTTCCGCCGCGGCGGCGCCGACGATCCGGCGGAGTTGGCCAGGATCCTCGCCCGTATCGAAGCCGAGGCGCAACGGATGGGGATACTGGTCGACGAGTTGCTATTGCTCGCCCGCCTCGACGAAGGGCGTCCCCTCGAGCGGCAGCCGGTCGATCTGCGTGAGGTGGTGGCCGACGCCGTGGTCGCCGCCCGGGTGCGGGCACCCGATCGGGCCTGGCGGCTGACCGCTGAGGAACCGATTCCGGTGATCGGCGACGCCGACCGATTGCGGCGGGTGGCCGACAATCTGCTGTCCAACGTCATCGTGCACACCCCTACCGGCACATCGGCCGCCGTCGGGGTGACGATCGACGGCGGTTCGGCGCGCCTGGTGGTGCGCGACGAGGGTCCCGGCCTACCCGAGGCCGACCGGCAGCGAGTATTCGATCGGTTCTTCCGCGCGGCCGGGTCGGGTGGTGAATCCCGCAGCGGCACCGGGCTCGGGCTGTCGATCGTCGCCGCCGTCGTCGAGGCGCACGGCGGATCCGTTCAGATGGAATCGGTTGTGGGCGAAGGGGTGAGCGTGATCGTGATGCTACCCATCGCCGGCGCTCAGCCGTTCGGGTCGAGCCGATCGAGCGCGTAATCGACCACGACGGGCGAATGGTCGCTCATCCGGGCCTCATAGGTGTCCTCGCGGTCGGTACCACCGGTGACTGCGGCGGCGGCCAATGTCGGCGTCGCCAAGTGGTAGTCGATGCGCCAGCCGCGATCGAGGGTCCATTGCTGTCCGCGCCAACTCCACCAGGAGTAGGGGCCCTGTTCCTCGGGCCGCAGCCGGCGCACCACGTCGATCAGCGTGCGCGGCGACATCTGCCGGTCGATCCACTCGCGTTCCTCGGGCAGGAAACCCTCGTTGCGGCGCTTGGCTTTCGCGTTGTCGACGTCGAGTTCGGTCGGCGCGATGTTCCAGTCGCCCAGCACCAGGAACTCCCGGCCGTCGCGCAGTGCGGAGCGCCGCGCCTCGGTCAGGTACCGGGCGAAGTGGGTGAAGAAGCGCTGCTTGCGCTCGTACCGCAGCCGCGAGGCGTCGTCCTCGTACAGCGTCCCGCCCTTGGGGACGTAGACCGAGCCGACCGTGAGCACCCGCGACCCGAGATCGATGTCGGCCTCGATATAGCGGCCCTGTGGATCGAACTCGCGGCTGCCGGTCCCGATGCGCACCTTCAGCGGTTCGACTCGACTGGCGATCGCGACACCGTTGCGGCCGGCGAGTTCGCCCGGGTGGTAGGCGAGGTGGTAGCCGTCGAACGCATCGAGCGGAACCTCCGACACCGGCGAGCGCATCTCCTGGATCGCGACGATGTCCGGCCGGCGTCGATCGATCCAGTCGGCGTAACCCCGACGTGCACACGCCCGGATCCCGTTGACGTTGAACGACGCCACGCGCAGGACGGAGCCGGGCGGATCGGACGCGGGGTCTGCGGACGCTGGGTGATCGGACGCGGGAGTATCGGACATCGCCGCAGATTCCAGCACACCGTCCGCTGCCGTCCGGCCCCCGGGCTATGGGTGGGATCACCGATGCGCACCGCCCCATATGTCTGGAACACTGGGATACGTGACCTACCAGCAGCAATCCGTCGATCAAGCCAACAGTTCGCGCCTGCTCGCGGTGCTCGCCCATCTGTCCGCACCGATCGCCGCCCTGCTGAGCGCGGGATTCCTCAGCATCCTCGGCCCCCTGATCATCTGGCTGCTCTTCCGCGACAACGGCCCCCTGGTGCGCACCGCCGCCGCCGGCGCGTTCAACTTCAACCTGTCGTTCTGGGTGTTGTACCTGGTGGCCTGGGTCCTGAATGCGACCGTCATCGGCCTCGTCGTCGGTATTCCGCTGTTGATCATCATTTTCCTGGTGAGCCTGTTCGTGCACCTGCGCGGAATGTTCCGGGCTTTGGCGGGCAAGGTTTACGAATACCCGTTCCAGATCCGCATTCTGAGCTGACCGGCGGTAATCGGCGGATATCCCGCCGATAGGTTTCCTTATCGGTTTCGCTGCGAACCGCTTGCCTGAACGGCGCGTGAGTGCCGTGTCATCGACGCCCGAATGTGGCGTATCCCATCGGTTGTCGGGCCGACCCCCGCTGGTGGTCGGCGTGTAGTGTCCCGCATGGCCACAAGGCGGTGGTCGGGCTGTGTGGGCGCATTCTGTGTAAAACCGTCCCCACGCCCGTATTTCGGTGCACGTGCACGAGCGATCGGCAGATTCGACGCAACCGATAACGGGGAGTTTATGCATCCGAGATGGCGTTCCATGACCATGTCTATGGCGGCTGTGATCGGTTACGTAGCCGTTCTCGGCGGAGGCGTCGGATATGCGACGCCGGATTCCGCCGGAGTTGCGGAGTCGCTCGCCGAGAATCTGGTCGCGCCCTGGTCGGTGGTGCCGCTGGGCGGCGGTGGTGCCCTGATCAGTGAGCGCGATACCGGGCTGATCCGCGAGGTGACCCCCGCGGGGGCGGTACGGGATCTGATCGCGGTACCCGACCTGCTGTCGATCAACGAGGCCGGCCTGCTGGGTCTGGCCCTCGCGCCGGAATCGCCGGGCGCTCCGCAGATGCTGTACGCGGCGATCACCACCCTCTGGGACAACCGCATCGTGCGCCTGAACATCGACGGGGAACCGGGGGAGCTGACGCTGACCCTCGATCGGGTGATCTTCGGCGGAATCCCGCGCTTCACCGGACACAACGGTGGGCGCATCGCCTTCGGCCCCGACGGCATGCTCTACGTCACCACCGGCGACGCCACCGTGCCGCAGGGCGCCCAATCCCTCGCCTGGCTGGGCGGCAAGATCCTGCGGCTGACGCCGGACGGCGGGGTGCCGTCGGACAACCCCTTCCCCGGATCGCCGGTGTACTCGCTCGGTCACCGCAATCCGCAGGGCCTGGCCTGGGACGGGCGCGGACGGATGTGGGCGTCCGAGTTCGGCCAGGACGCCTTCGACGAACTGAACCTGATCGAGCCGGGCGGGAACTACGGCTGGCCCGAGGTCGAAGGCTTCAGTGACGATCCGCGCTTCCGTAACCCGGTCGCCGTCTGGACGCCGGCCGAGGCGAGTCCGAGCGGCATCGCCGCGGTCGGGGATACCGTCTATATGGCCGCCCTGCGCGGGCAGCGCCTGTGGACGATCGACATCGCCCCCGACGCCACCGTCTCCGGAACGCGCGAGAACTTCGTCGAACAATATGGTCGACTGCGCGATGTCGTCGTCGCGCCGGACGGCTCGCTCTACATCCTGACCAACAACACCGACGGTCGCGGCGAGCCGACGCCCGGCGACGACCGCATCCTGCGGGTCGACCCGGCGGCGGTGGCCTGAGCGATCCGACAGCCGGCGACGGGCCCGGACGTACCCTGGCCCGGATGGTTGAGCACACGGATGTCACGACGCCGCGGCGGCCGGGTCGACCGCGCAAGGGCCGGGAGGATCGGCGATCGCGGATCGAGGATGCGGCGCGCGCCGAATTCCTGGAGGCCGGATACGCCGGCGCCTCCATCCGGGCGATCGCACGACGGGCCGAAGTCGATCCGGCCCTGGTGCGGCACTACTTCACCGACAAGGCGGAGCTCTTCGCCGCGGCCGTGAGCCTGCCCGTCCGTCCGGATGTGATCCTCGGCTCGGTGATCGACGGCCCGATCGAGGGCCTCGGGGAGCGATTGGTGGGCAGGTTGCTCGAGGCCTGGGATACCCCCGAGATTCGGGAGCGCGCGATTCCGTTGTTCCGGTCGGCGATCGGTCAGGACGGCGCCGCCCGGTCGTTGCCGGAGTTCATCGTCGGAGAGTTGATCGGACGGATCGAGGACCGACTCGATGCGATCGGGGACTCGTCCGCCGCGGAGCGGGCGGGTCTGGTCGCCTCGCAGATGGTCGGCCTGATCGCCGCGCGCTATCTGGTGCGGCTCGAGCCGATCGCCTCGCTGCCGCCGGAACGGATCGTCACCCTGGTGGGACCCGTCCTGCAGGGCTATCTGACCGGCCCGCTCGGTGACATATGAGCGGCCCGCTCGGTGACAGATGAGCGGCCCGCTCGGTGACCGTTGACAGGTTCGGTCCACCGGGCGAATAATTCCTCACATGGGGAATAAGCTGGCGATCGACACGCGGGACCTCGTGGTTCGGCGTGGGCGAGTGGACGTATTGCGGGGCATCGACCTCGCGATACCGGAGGGCGGCATCGTCGGGCTCGTCGGCCCGAGCGGCTGCGGCAAGACCACGCTGATGCGCACGATCGTCGGAGTACAGCGGATCACCTCCGGCACGGTCACCGTGCTCGGCCGTGCCGCGGGCTCCGCCGCGCTGCGCTCGGAGATCGGCTACGTGACACAGGCTCCCAGCGTCTACGACGATCTGACCGTTCGGCAGAACCTCGACTACTTCCGGGTGATCGTCGGCGCCGACCGTGACCGCACCGACCGGGCGATGCGCACGGTGGGCATGGCCGACTACGCGGATCGACTGGTGGAGAACCTCTCCGGTGGTCAGCGCAGTCGCGTCTCCCTGGCGGTCGCGCTGCTCGGTGACCCGCCGCTGCTGGTGCTCGACGAGCCGACCGTCGGGCTCGACCCGATCGTCCGCCGGGACCTGTGGCGCACCTTCGCCGAATTGGCCGGCGGTGGAACGACTCTGCTGGTCTCGAGCCACGTCTTCGACGAGGCGGAGCATTGCGATCGGCTCCTGCTGATGCGCGACGGCGCCATCATCGCCGACGACTCCCCGGCCGGCCTGCGCGAGCGCACCGGGACCGATTCCGCGGAGGCGGCCTTCCTGGCGATCGTCGCGGACAATCCGCAGGAGGTGCAGTCGTGAGCGTCTCTCGCACTCTGGCCACCGCCGGGCGCATCCTGCGCCAGCTCCGCCACGACCACCGCACGATGGCGATGCTCCTGGTGGTGCCCGGCGTCCTGATCGCCCTGGTCGCCTGGATCTTCTCCGACACCCCGGTCTTTCAACGGATCGGTCCGGCGATGATCGCGATGTTCCCCTTCATCATCATGTTCCTGGTCGCCAGCATCTCCACCCTCAGGGAACGCCGTTCCGGAACCCTCGAACGACTGATGGCCCTGCCGATCGGGCGGGCGGACCTGATCCTCGGCTACACCCTGGCCTTCGGCGCGCTCGCCGTGGTGCAGTCGGCGATCGCCGTCGGTGTCGCGGTGGCGGTCGGCCTCGACATCGCCGGCTCCCTGGTCTTCCTGTTCGCGGTCACCATCGTCGACGCGTTGCTCGGCACGGTGCTCGGTCTGCTGGCAAGCGCCTTCGCGCGCACCGAATTCCAGGTCGTGCAGTTCATGCCGGTCCTGGTGTTCCCGCAGATCCTGCTCGGTGGGGTATTCCTGGCCCGCGACAGTCTGCCCACCGGACTGCGGCAGCTGTCCGATGTCGTGCCGCTCGCGTACGCCATCGACGCGATGCAGGCCGTCGCCGACAACAGTCAGAGCGCCGGGTACATCCTGCTGCGGCTGCTGATCCTGGCCGGGTTCGTGGTCGGCGCGGTGGTCCTCGCGGCCGCGACGCTGCGCCGCGCGACCGCGTGACCCGCTGCGACCACTACAGTCGGCCCGGTGGGATTCACTCGGGAACAGTTGGAGAGCTTCCGCGATGCGGTGATACCCGACCTGCTCCCACCGCCCGGCGAGGGCCCGCCGGTGAAGCTGCTGATCGTCGGCATCAACCCCGGCCTGTGGACCGCGGCGACCCGGACGCCCTTCGCACATCCCGGCAACCGCTTCTACCCGGCGCTGCTGGCCGGCGGGGTGATCGACCGCGAGATCGACCGCGTCGACGGGATGTCCGACGCCGACCGGCAGTACCTGCTCGATCGCGGCATCGGGATGACCAACCTGGTCCGACGGGCCACTGCCCGCGCCGATGAGCTGAGCCGCGACGAACTGCGCGCCGGCGGCGAACGGCTCCTGCGGACCGTCGAGACCTACCGACCGCGGGTGGTGGCCGTCGCCGGCATCACCGCCTACCGCACCGCCTTCGGCGATCGCACCGCCAGGCCCGGCCGACAGGAACGCGGCATCGGTACCGACGACTACCGCGCGCAACTGTGGATCGTGCCCAACCCCAGCGGACTCAACGCCCACGAGACGATCGCCTCGCTGGCTCGGACGTACCGGCAGCCGGCCGAAGCGGCGGGAATCGTGCCGGCGTCCTGACCACCCGTCCGTTCATCTTCCTCAGCGGGATGCCGAGGGCATTATCTCCTCGCCGGCCCGCTCAGGAAGACGATTGCACAGCGGCCAACGCGGCCGGGTCCACCGCCCGGTAGATCTCCTCGACGTAGGCGCGGGCCGAGGGCGAGCCGATCAGATCGTCCTGCATCCGGTTCATCGCGTACGCGATCGTCAGCCGCCGGCTGCGGTCGATCACCACCAGCGAACCGCCCCAGCCGCCCCAGACGCCGATCCGGCCGGCGGGCAGAAAGCCGAACGGCCCGCTCGCGTCGGCCAGGGCGATCCCGGCGCCCCAGGTCAGCGGCGTGCCGAGCACATTGTCGACCCCGCTCACCCGGCGCCGGAAGGCGTCCTCGGCCACCGCGTCGGCGAGCAGAGGCGAACCGGCCTGCAAGGACTGCGCGATCCGCAGGATCGATCGGGCATTGCCGTGACCGTTCACCGCACCGAGGTCGGCGGCCCGCCACTGCGGCGTCATCGCGAGATCGACCGTCATCGCCGGCGCCCCGAAGGCCTTCCGCAGCATGGTGCGATCGAAGTCCGGCGCGGTCGGGATCCGCACCCGCGAGGGCGGCAGCAGTTCGGCGGCCCGATCGGTAGCCGCCTCGGCCAGCCCGAAGGTGAAGTCGGCGTCGAGCGGACCGGCGATATGTTCGGCGAGGTAGTCCTTCGGGCGCAGCCCGCTCGCCCGTTCGATCACCTCGCCGAGCAGCCGCCCGTAGCTGGCGACGTGGTAGCCGCTCGCGGTGCCCGGCTCCCACCACGGCTCCACCTGCGCCAGCGCGTCGCCGGAGGCGTCCCAGTCGTAGAAGGTGTCGATGTCGAAGGGCTGGTTCCAGCCGGGTATTCCGGCGGAATGGGACAGTGCCTGGTCGACGGTGATCTCCCGCAGCGCGGGGCGGTCGAACCGATCGCTGTACCGGCTCAACGGTGCGGAGGCGTCGACCAGACCGCGTCCGATCAGATGCAGCACCGCGATCGCGCTGACCACCTTGCTGATCGACCAGACGTTGACCACGGTGTCGGCGGTCCACGGCCGGGTGCCGGCGGCGTCGAGCGAACCCGCCCACAGATCGACGACCACCTCGCCGTCGAGGCTCGCGGCGACCGAGGCGCCGACCTCGGCGCCGGCGGCCACCTGCTGCGCGAGGACATCCCGGACCGCCTCGAAGCCGGGAGCGGTGGTACCGGACGGCTCCGCCGAGGGGCGAAAGGTGCTGTCCGACAGTGGCGTATCCGATCGCGACATCGCCGATCCCTCCGATAGTCCGTCGATGCGACGCTACCACCGGCCGGCCGGATCACGGCCGGTCCCGCCGATGGCCTGCCCACCCGGCCGATCGTTCGCTAGGTTCGTGAGTGGTCCCGGTGACGACGCCGTCGCCGGGCGTCCCGGAGAGGAGAACTACGTGCCGAAATTGATCGCACAACTCGAGGTGCCGGTCCGCCCGGACAAGGTCGACGAGGCCCCCGCGGTGCTGTCGAAGATCCTGGCCGACACCCGCGCCTTCGCCGGCTGTGAGGACGTCACGGTGGTGGAGGACACCACTGCCCCCGGGACCTTCCTGGCCATCGAGACCTGGGAGTCGGTCGAGGCCGATGCGAAGTACCGGCAGTGGCGCGCCGGCGAGGGTGCCGCGGGCCTCGCCCCGCTCGGCGAACTGCTCGCCGGCCCCCCGGTCCTGCGCACGTTCACCGTGACGGAGATCTGAGCCGATGACCGAAGCGACCACGACCCCGGCCGCATTGACCGAGCGGCACGGCCACGTGCTGGTGGTCACGATCAACCGCCCCGAGGCGCGCAACGCGATCAACGGCGCGGTCAGCTCCGCACTGGGGCAGGCGCTCGAGGACGCGGAGGCCGATCCCGACATCCGCGCGATCGTGCTGACCGGCTCCGGTGACAAGGCGTTCTGCGCGGGCGCCGACCTCAAGGCGATCTCGCGCGGCGAGAACATCTACGCGCCGAACAACCCGGAGTGGGGCTTCGCCGGCTTCGTGCGCCACTTCGTCAACGTCCCGACGATCGCCGCGGTCAACGGCGCGGCCCTCGGCGGCGGCACCGAGATCGCGCTGACCGCCGACCTGGTGGTCGCCGCGGAATCGGCCGTCTTCGGCCTGCCCGAGGTCAAGCGCGGTCTGTTCGCCGGCGCGGGCGGCGTCTTCCGGCTCCCGCAGCAGATCCCGCGCCGACTGGCGATGGAGATGATCCTGACCGGCGACCCGATCACCGCCGAGCAGGCGCTCGAATACGGCCTGATCAACCGGGTCGTGCCCGACGACCAGCTGCTCGACGCCGCGCTGGAGTTGGCGAACCGGATCGCCGTCAACGCACCGCTGTCGGTGCAGGCGAGCAAGCGGGTGGCCTACGGCGCCCGCGAGGGCAGCGTCGACGAGACGGCCTCCTGGGAGGACACCGGCCGGGAGTGGGCGGCGTTGATGCAGACCGAGGACTTCAAGGAGGGGCCGCTCGCGTTCGCGCAGAAGCGGGCACCGGTATGGAAGGGGCGCTGACGGCTCGACGCCGATGAGTCCCGCAGGGCCGGCGTCGGATCACCGACGTCGGCCCCGGACTCCGGGGTCGCCTCAGTAGGATGTTGAGCCTATGGGTGGAATGAGTCCGGTCGGCCGATCCCGTGCAGGGGCGGCATCGGAGCGACCCCGAAACCGTCCGTTATGACGCCGACCGCCCGGTGGACCGTCGCGCTGATCATCTCGGTCATCGTCATGATTGTTGTGGTCGCAGTCGCCGTGAACGGTGTGTCGGTGCCGTTGCCCACCATCGTTATTCAGTCTCTGGGCGTCTAACTTCCACCGGGTGCCGGTCCGTGGTCGGCATCCGGCGTGCGCGTGTGTACCATCAGTTGTCCCACTATCCCCAGACGCTTCATTACGCCACACTGGCCCCATTGGCAACTCTCCGTCTACGCTGTGCAGGGAGTGACTCGTGGTGAGGATGTGATTGTGCATGTCGTCGGGAACGTGGGAGACCAAGGCGCCCGAAGCGAAGAAGAAGAAGCCGATGTCTCCACTGATGCGCTGGACGATCGCCATGTTCCTCTGTGTCTTCGTCATGCTCATCGTCGTCCCCTACGCCGTCCTCGGGGTGCCGATCCCCTTCCCGAAGATCTCCATCTCCGGCATGCAACTGCCCGGGGTGACCGTCGAGGTCGATCAAGCCGGGGCGGCCGCTCCGGTGGCCGCATCGACGGCGACCGAGGCATTCCCCTCGGTCGACACCACCGGCCTGAGCTCCCTGCAGATCCGCATCCTGGAACTGCTGCGCCAGGAGTACGACGCGCAGCGTCCCGGCACCTTCTACTCCGAGGGTGTCGTCGAGCCCTGGTGTGCCGACTTCGTCAGCTGGATCATGCGCGAGGCCGGCGCCCCGGTGAGCAATCCCAATACCGGCTACTGGCGAATCCCCGGCGTCTACACCCTCGAGGAGTACTACTCCGGCGCCGGACGGTTCACCCCGCGACCGGAGGGGTACGTCCCTCAGGTGGGCGACGTGATCCTCTACGACGCCGGCAGTAATTTCGGCGAGCACTCGAGCTTCGTGGTGATCTCCGACGGCGAGCGAGTAGTCACCGTGGGCGCCAACAAGCGCGGCAAGGACCCCAAGGGGTATGTGACGATCGACACAATCAATCGGTTCTCGGACCCGGGGATCATCGGCTATGGCGTGCTGCCGAACAACACCGCAGCGTGAAATTCGACCCCGAAACGGGTGGTGTCCCTGCTCTGTGACCGGTAGCGGACCGATGGTCGCCCGAGTCTGAGAATTGCCGAAGGGCTTGTGCGGGGACGCATCGATCGCCAACCAGTTCGTGTAACGATGAGCAATTCGGGTCGGCGTCGGTTATGCTGACTTCAATGCCGACCGCGGCTGGCGACTCGCCGCGGTCGGCATTTGTCATTCCCCGTCAGGCATCGCGAAGGGCTGGTTGCGACTCGATCGTTCGGTGAGGTGGACCCAACTTAGGTCGTCCTTCTTTGGTAGAGGACGGCCGTACCGCCGTATCCTTGAATATCGGTCGTAGGACTGACATGTCCTGCCTTGACCCACGCTCGCGCCCTCGAGCGGTCGGATCGACCTTTCGTTGGCGTGCGCTGTTTGGGTGCGCGTTCAGCGTCGAATGTGCACGCCGGAACCTCGGTGAGGTGTCTGCCTGCGGGTGGGCACCGTCGTCGACCAGCCCCGAAGGCAGCCCATGGTGCACTTTCCGGGAGACCGCCGCCCCCAGCGGCAAGGTCTCTACAGCCCCGCTCAGGAACACGATTCGTGTGGTGTCGCCTTCGTGGTCGACATGCACGGCCGCAAAGGTCGAGACATCGTTGACAAGGCGATCGCCGCGCTACTGGCGCTCGATCATCGCGGCGCCGCCGGCGCCGAACCGAATACCGGTGACGGTGCGGGCATCCTGATCCAGGTCCCCGACCGTTTCCTGCGCGACGTGGCCGATATCGACCTCCCGCCACCCGGTAGCTACGCCACCGGCATCGCCTTCCTGCCCCAGGGACGTGCCGATGTCGTCGAGGCGACGGCCGCGGTGGAGAAGATCGTCCTCGACGAGGGACTATCGGTCTTCGGCTGGCGTGAGGTGCCCACCGACGACTCCTCGCTCGGCGCCCTGGCCCGCGACGCGATGCCGACCTTCCGGCAGATCTTCATCGGCTCCCCGGACGGTTCGCTGTCCGGGATGGACCTCGAACGACGCTGTTACGTCGTGCGCAAGCGCGTCGAGACCGAACTCGGTTCCGAAGGCCCCGGCCGCGACGAGCCCGGCCGGCAGAGCGTCTACTTCCCGTCGCTGTCCGGCGCGACGATCGTCTACAAGGGCATGCTGACCACCCCGCAGCTGCGCGCGTTCTACCTCGACCTGCAGGACGACCGGGTCGAATCCGCCCTGGGCATCGTCCATTCGCGGTTCTCGACCAATACCTTCCCGTCCTGGCCGTTGGCTCACCCGTTCCGGCGCGTGGCGCACAACGGCGAGATCAACACCGCGACCGGCAACGAGAACTGGATGCGGGCCCGCGAGTCGCTGATGGAGACCGACGTCTTCGGCGGCACCGAGGCGCTGGCCAAGATCCACCCGATCTGCACCCACGGCGCGAGCGATACGGCCCGCTTCGACGAGGCTCTCGAACTGCTGCACCTGGCCGGCCGCAGCCTGCCGCATGCGGTGCTGATGATGATCCCCGAGGCGTGGGAGAAGCACGCCACCATGGCTCCCGAGGTACGCGATTTCTACCGCTACCACTCGATGATGATGGAGCCCTGGGACGGTCCGGCGTCGATCTGCTTCACCGACGGTGACGTCGTCGGCGCGGTCCTCGACCGAAACGGCCTGCGCCCCAGCCGCATCTGGGTGACCGACGACGGCCTGGTCGTCATGGCGTCCGAGGTCGGCGTGCTCGATATCGAGCCGTCGCGCATCGTCGAACGTCGCCGTCTGCAGCCGGGCCGGATGTTCCTGGTCGACACCACGCAGGGACGCATCGTCTCCGACGAGGAGATCAAGTCCGAACTGGCCGCCGCCCGCCCCTACGGGCAGCTGGTCGAGCAGTCGCTCGTCGAGATCGAGGATCTGCCCGATCGCCCGCACGTGCACATGAGCCACGAGCGGGTGCTCGCCCGGCAGATGGCCTTCGGCTACACGCAGGAGGAGCTGAACCTGCTGGTCGCGCCGATGGCGCTCACCGGCGCCGAGGCGATCGGTTCGATGGGTACCGACACCCCGATCGCCGTGCTCTCCGCGCGGCCGCGGATGCTCTTCGACTACTTCTCGCAGCTCTTCGCGCAGGTGACGAACCCGCCGCTCGACGCGATCCGCGAGGAGGTCGTCACCTCCCTGGGCGGCACGATCGGCCCCGAGGGCGACCTGCTCGACCAGGATGCCCAGCCGCCGCGGCAGATCCACTCGCCGCAGCCGATCCTGCACAACGACGACCTGGCCAAGCTCGTCCACATCAACGACGACGGCGAGTACCCCGACCTGCGGTCGGTGGTGGTGCGCGGACTCTATCGGGTCGCCGACGGTGGGGCGGGCCTCGCTCGCGGACTCGAGACGATCCGCCGGCAGGTCAGCGCCGCGGTCGCCGGCGGCGCGAGCATCGTGATCCTCTCGGACCGCGAGTCGAACGAGCATCTCGCGCCGATCCCGTCGCTGCTGCTGGTCTCGGCAGTGCACCAGCACATGGTGCGCGAGCGGACCCGCACCAAGGTCGGGCTGATCATCGAGGCCGGTGACGCCCGCGAGGTGCACCACATGGCGTTGCTGCTCGCCTTCGGTGCGGCGGCGGTCAACCCGTACATGGCGTTCTCGTCGATCGAGGACATGCTCGCCAACGGCGCGATCGACATCGACCACGACAAGGCGGTCAACAACTACATCAAGGCCGCCGGCAAGGGCGTGCTGAAGGTGATGTCCAAGATGGGCATCTCCACCCTGGCGTCCTATACCGGCGCGCAGCTGTTCCAGGTGATCGGCCTGTCCCAGGACCTGGTCGACGAGTACTTCACCGGCGTCGAGTCCCCGCTCGGCGGTGTCGGTCTCGACGACATCGCCGCCGATGTCGCGCAGCGGCACCGATTGGCGTACCTGGAGAACCGGTTCGAGCGGGCCCACCGCGAGCTCGAGGTCGGCGGCGAGTACCAGTGGCGCCGCGAGGGTGAATACCACCTGTTCAACCCGGACACCGTCTTCAAGCTGCAGCACGCCACCCGCAGCGGCCGGTACGACGTCTTCCGCGAGTACACCTCGTTGGTCGATGACCAGTCGAAGCGGCTGGCCACCCTGCGCGGGCTGCTCGAGCTGTCGTCGGATCGCGAGCCGATCCCGATCGACGAGGTCGAGTCGGTCGCCGACATCGTCAAGCGCTTCTCCACCGGCGCGATGAGCTACGGCTCGATCTCCTCCGAGGCGCACGAGACCCTGGCCATCGCGATGAACCGCATCGGCGGCCGGTCGAATTCCGGTGAGGGCGGCGAGGATCCGCGGCGCTTCGAGCCGGACCCGGAGACCGGCGACTGGCGGCGCAGCGCGATCAAGCAGGTCGCCTCGGGCCGCTTCGGCGTGACCTCGCACTACCTGTCGAACTGCACCGATATTCAGATCAAGATGGCGCAGGGCGCGAAGCCCGGTGAGGGCGGCCAGCTTCCGGCGCACAAGGTCTACCCCTGGGTGGCCGAGGTACGGCATTCGACGCCGGGCGTCGGACTGATCTCCCCGCCGCCGCACCACGACATCTACTCGATCGAGGATCTCGCGCAGCTGATCCACGACCTGAAGAACTCCAACCCCGACGCCCGCATCCACGTGAAGCTGGTCTCGGAGGTCGGCGTCGGCACGGTCGCCGCGGGTGTCTCGAAGGCGCATGCCGACGTGGTGCTGATCTCCGGCCACGACGGCGGTACCGGTGCGAGCCCGCTGACCTCGCTCAAGCACGCCGGTGCCCCCTGGGAGCTCGGCTTGGCGGAGACGCAGCAGACGCTGCTGCTCAACGGATTGCGCGACCGGATCGTCGTGCAGGTCGACGGCCAGCTCAAGACCGGCCGCGACGTGGTGATCGCCGCGCTGCTCGGCGGCGAGGAGTTCGGCTTCGCCACCGCCCCGCTGGTGGTGTCGGGCTGCATCATGATGCGCGTCTGCCACCTCGACACCTGCCCGGTGGGTGTCGCCACCCAGAATCCGGTGCTGCGCGAACGCTTCACCGGCAAGCCGGAGTTCGTGGTCAACTTCTTCGAGTTCATCGCCGAGGAGGTCCGCGAGCTGCTCGCGTCGCTGGGCTACCGCACGCTCAACGAGGTGATCGGCCGCTCCGAGCTGCTGGATACCCATGCGGTCGAGGCACATTGGAAGGCGTCGAAGCTCGATCTGGCGCCGATCCTGCATCAGGTCGAGTCCGCGTTCATGAACCAGGACCTGTACTGCACCGGCCGGCAGGACCACGGGCTGGACAAGGCGCTCGATCAGCAGCTGATCACCCAGAGCCGCGCCGCCCTCGACAAGGGCGAGGCGGTGGCCTTCACCAGCCGTATCACCAACGTCAATCGCACGGTCGGCACGATGCTCGGCCACGAGCTGACCAAGGTGTACGGGGCCGAAGGGCTCCCGGACAATACGGTCGACATCACGCTGGAGGGATCCGCGGGCAACAGCCTCGGCGCCTTCCTCCCGCGCGGTATCACCCTGCGCCTGCACGGCGACGCGAACGACTTCGTCGGCAAGGGGTTGTCGGGTGGACGGATCGTGGTGCGGCCGTCGGCCGACGCTCCGGCCGGATTTGTCGCGGAGGACAACATCATCGGCGGCAACGTCATCCTCTTCGGTGCCACCTCGGGTGCGGCCTTCCTGCGCGGTGTGGTCGGCGAACGATTCGCCGTCCGCAACTCGGGTGCCGTCGCGGTGGTCGAGGGTGTCGGTGACCACGGCTGCGAGTACATGACCGGCGGCAAGGTCGTCGTGCTGGGCAAGACCGGCCGCAACTTCGGCGCCGGCATGTCCGGCGGCATGGCATTCGTCTTCGACGAGGACGGCACGCTCGCCGGCAACGTCAACACCGAATTGGTCGACCTCGAGCCGCCCACCGCGGGCGACGGGGCCTGGCTGTTGAAGATCATCGCCGAGCATCTCGAACTGACCGGCTCGGCGGTCGCCCAGCGGATCCTCGCCGACTGGGAAGGAATGGTGGATCGCTTCGTGAAGGTGATGCCACGCGACTACCGACGGGTGCTCGAGGCCGTGGCCCGAGCCGAGCGCGACGGCACCGATGTCGACGCGGCGATCATGGAGGCGGCACGTGGCTGATCCGAAGGGCTTTCTGACCCACACCTCACGGGAGACCCCGACACGTCGGCCGGTCGATCTGCGGCTGAGCGACTGGAAAGAGGTCTACGAGGACTTCGCCTCGGACACCCTGCGCACCCAGGCGAGCCGCTGTATGGACTGCGGTATCCCGTTCTGTCACAACGGCTGTCCGCTGGGGAATCTGATCCCGGAGTGGAACGACCTGGTCTACAAGGACCGGTGGCTCGACGGGATCGAGAGGTTGCACGCGACCAACAATTTCCCGGAGTTCACCGGCCGGCTCTGCCCGGCGCCCTGCGAGGCGTCGTGCGTGCTGGGTATCAACCAGGATCCGGTCACCATCAAGCAGGTCGAGGTCGAACTGATCGACCGCGCCTTCGACGAGGGTTGGGTGCAGCCGGTCTATCCGGTCTTCCTGACCGGCAAGCGGGTCGCGGTGGTCGGCTCGGGTCCGGCGGGTCTGGCCGCCGCCCAGCAGCTCACCCGGGCCGGGCATACCGTGACCGTCTTCGAGCGGGCCGATCGCATCGGCGGGCTGCTGCGCTACGGCATCCCCGAGTTCAAGATGGAGAAGCGGCATATCGATCGACGGATCGCCCAGATGGAAGCGGAGGGCACCGTCTTCCGCACCGGGGTGAACGTCGGTGTCGACATCACCGCGGAGGATCTGCGGGCGACGCACGACGCGATTGTCTTGGCCGGCGGCTCGACGATCGCCCGTGACCTGCCGATCGAGGGCCGCGAGCTCGACGGTATCCATCAGGCGATGGAGTTCCTGCCCTGGGCCAACCGGGTGCAGCTCGGCGACGACGTCACCGACGCCGACGGTCTGCCGCCGATCAACGCGCGTGGCAAGAAGGTCATCATCATCGGCGG
The DNA here is from genome assembly GCF_001552615.1 of Millisia brevis NBRC 105863. Lineage (GTDB taxonomy): Bacteria > Actinomycetota > Actinomycetes > Mycobacteriales > Mycobacteriaceae > Millisia > Millisia brevis. Next base: position 108,667 of record NZ_BCRN01000001.1, on the reverse strand, counting down.
TGGCGACACCGGTGCCGACTGCCTGGGCACCTCGCTGCGGCAGGGTGCCGAGTCGGTCCACCAGCTCGAGATCATGCCGCGCCCGCCGGCCGAGCGGGCCGACTCGACCCCGTGGCCGACCTACCCGCTGATGTACCGGGTGTCCTCGGCGCACGAGGAGGGCGGCGAGCGGCTGTTCGCGGTCAACACCGAGCGTTTTGTCGGCGAGGACGGCAAGGTCACCGCGCTGCAGCTGCACGAGGTGAAGTTCGAGGCCGGCCGGTTCGTCAAGGTCGAGGGCACCGACTTCACCCTCGGGGCGGACCTGGTGCTGCTGGCGATGGGCTTCGTCGGGCCGCAGCGCGAGGGCCTGATCGAGGATCTGGGCGTCGGGTTGACCGATCGCGGCAACGTCGCCCGCGACGACAACTGGGCGGCGGATGTCGACGGCGTCTTCGTGGCCGGTGACATGGGGCGCGGTCAGTCGCTGATCGTGTGGGCGATCGCCGAGGGGCGGTCCTGCGCCGCGGCGGTCGACCGGTACCTGGCCGGCACCTCCGAACTGCCGTCGCCGATCGAGCCGACCCGCCTCGCCCAGCGCTGAGGTCACACCGCCGAGGTCACACCGCGGCGATCGCGGCGAGTGCACCACGATGCCGTCCGGAGGATTTCCCTTCGGGCGGCATCGTCGCATTCGGGGCAATACGGGCATTCTTCGGTCGAAGCGGTTCGGGCGGTGCACGTTTCGCCAATATCGTGTCATCGCCGCCGCGGGGCGGAGTTGGCCGAATCGTTATCTGTTGTCCGCCTACTCGTGGATGGGCGGACCGGGCCGTCGCCGTCTACGATCTGATCGGTGACCGGCGACGCTCCGACGCGTCGCCTCAGGGTCCTTCGGGGACTCGAACGGTCGGAATCTTGGTCGGAAGGATTGTCTACATGCGGGTGCGGTTGGGCCGCAGTCGAGGACTGGTGGCCGCTGTGGCGGCGCTGATGATGTCGGCTTCGGCGGCGGTGATCGGAAGCGCTCCGGCGGCCGCTCAGCCCGGATGCCCCGGCACCTATGCGCTCGCGATCCCCGGCACCTGGGAGACCGGCCAGTCCGGTCCGTCCCAGCCCGGCATGCTGAGCGGCGTTGTCAACACCCTGCGCGCCAACGGGGTGCGGGCCGACTACGTCAGCTACGCGGCGACGGCGTTCCCCTGGGAGGGCGAGACCTACGGCGCCTCGAAGAACCAGGCGGTCGCGGCGGCAAATCTGATGATCCAGACGATGGCGCTGCAGTGCCCGTCGACCAATTTCGCCCTGGTCGGATACAGCCAGGGCGCCGACGCCGCCGGTGATGTCGCCGCGGGGATCGGCACCGGGGCCGGGGTCGTCGCGCCGGACAAGCTGGTGGCGGTCGGGCTGCTGTCCGATCCGCGTCGCGCCGAGTCGGACACCCTGGTCGGTCCGCCGGTCCAGGGCAGCGGCGTCGGCGGTGCGCGCCCCGGCGGCTTCGGCTGGGTCAGCCCGGTCGTGCGGACCTTCTGCGTGACCGGTGACCTGTACTGCTCGACCCCCGAGGACGACTACGTCAGTCGGATGGCCGGCTTCCTGGCGATCCGCTCCGACCCGTCGCCCACGCCCGAACTGGTCGCGGTCTACCAGCGCGAAGCGGTCGAGATCTGGAACGAGATCGCCGCGGCCGGTGGGGTGGGCTTCCTCCAGCAGGAGACCACCGACCCGGAGGTCGCCGCGCGCCGCGACCAGCTCGAGCAGTTCTACGAGTCGGGCGTTCACCACGACTACGCCAGCTACGTCGTCGACGGGTCCGGGGATACCGCCACGCAGTGGGTGGCGCAGTACATCCTGTCGAAGTCCTGACGCGGCATACTCCGCTTTCACCGAGGCCATCCCCGCGAGGGGGTGGCCTCGGTGCTTTTCCGCACAGCGAAATCGGACACGAGATCGTGGTGTGTTCTTCGGCACGATGACGCGGACCTGTCACCGAAGAGCCCGTCGTCGTCGACTGGCTGTCGAAGGAGCGCCATGCAGCAGCTCACCGGTCTGGACCAGATGTTCTTCGCCCTGGACTCCCAGACCACCAACGCCGTCCTCGGGGGGCTCGTCCGCTTCGAACCGCTCGCCGACGGGCACAGCGGGCCGGACGAGGACTTCATGCGCAAGCGGTTGGCCGAGCGGCTGCCGTTCATCCCGCCGATGAACAAGGTGGTCCGCGAGGTGCCGTTGGCCCTGGACTTCGGCTACCTGGCCGATCCCGGCCGCATCGACATCTCCGACCACATCCGCACCGTCCACCTACCTCCGCCCGGTGACGAGAAGTCGCTCGCGGAGGAGGTCTCGCGCATCATGGGCTTCCCGCTGCGGACCGATCGGCCGCTGTGGGATCTCTGGATCATCAAGGGCCTCGCCGACGGCAGCATCGCGATGCTGCTGCGCATCCATCACGGCATGGTCGACGGCTCGACCATGCCGAGGATCTGGGACCTGTTCTCCGACGAGCCGCGCGAGGAGTTGGTCGCCGAGAAGACGGGCGCGCCGCTGCCGGAGCCCTTCCTCGGTGACCTCGAGATGGCTGCCCGCGCGGTCACCGGCACCCTCAAGCGGCCGCTGACGATGACCCGACTGACCTATCGGTTCGGCAAGTGGGTGGTCTCCCGGTACCCGGAGGACGGGCTCACCACGATCCCGGGTCTGGTCACCAAGCTGCTGCCCGGCGTCGCCGGTCGCGGCGGCACCCGGGTGGTCAATCACTTCCGCCGACGTCGGGGCGCGACCGATATCCAGCCCTACCTGGAGACCTGGTTCCCGCCGCGCACCCCGTTCAACTCGCGGGCCTCGAGCGCGCGGCACTTCGTGTTCTCGGAGTTGCCGCTGGCGCGGGTCAAGGGCGTCGGCAAGCGGATGGACGCGACGTTGAACAACGTCGTCGTCGCGGTCTGTGCCGGCGCGGTGCGCCGGTACCTGCTCGAGCTCGGCGAGGTCCCGGATCGGCCGCTGTGCGTCTGCGTGCCGGTATCGCTGCGGCACGAGAACATCGAAGCGCCCTGGTCCAACCACGTGCACATGATGTTCAGCGACTTCCCCACCCACATCGCCGATCCGATCGAGCGGGTCCGGGTGGTCACCGAGGATCTGGTGCGGGCGAAGAACTCTTTCGACGGGTTGCCGACCCATCTGATCCGCGAGGCGAGCAACTTCATTCCCCGCGACACCTTCGCGTGGATGACCAAGCTGTGGATCCGGTTGCCGGAGAAGTACTCCCGCGCACCCTGGAATGTCGTGGTCAGCAATGTGCGGGGGCCCTCGAAGCCGGCGACGATGGCCGGGGTCAAGGTGCTCGGCTATTGGCCCGCGTCGTTCCTGTCGATCGGTGGCGGCCTGAACATCACGCTGCAGAGCTATGTCGACACGATCTGCTTCGGCTTCATCGGCGCCCCCGAGTTGGTCGGCGACCTGTGGCCGCTGGTCGACTACATGAACGAGGCGCTCGAGGAACTCGAGGCCGCCGTCGACGCCCGTGAGGCGGCACACAGCCCCGCCGCCGCGCACAATCCGGCACCCCCGGCCGTCGGACCCTCCGAGGGTGAGGTGCGCGCCGAGATCGCCGCCCCGGCCGAGGGTGAGGTGCCTGCCAAGATCGCCGCCCCCGCCGAGATCGTCGACCCGGACGAGGGCGCAGGACCCACCGATGCCGCCGAGCCTGCCGCGTCGGTCACCGAGCCGATCGCCGATGGTCCCACCGAGGCACCGCCCGCCCCGGTACGCGCGGTCAAGCCCCGCAGGGCCTCCGCGCGCACCTCCACGGCCCCCGTCACCCGGATCAACTCCGTCGCCCACTGATCCACCGTTCGAAAGTGGAGTCCCACCCGCGCCGAGCGCGGGTGGGACTCCACTTTTGAATCTACTTTCGGGGCCGGAACAACCACAGAAGCCGGTGACCGCTTCGGGGCGGTCACCGGCTTCCGTCGATGTTGAGTGTGCCGATCAGGCGGCGGGTTCCTTGTGGTCGTCGAGCGTGCGGCCCAGCGCGCTTTCCAACTGCATCGCGTCGAGGGCGTTGTCGCCGCGGTAGGTGCGGTGCAGCAGCAGCACGGCGACGCCGGAAACCGCGAGCACGGCCGCGTAGACGAGGTAGACATCCGGGGCGGTCAGACCGCGGGCGAGCAGGAAGGCGGCGATATTCGGCGCGAGGAAGGCCACGATGCGCCCGAAGCCCATCATCAGGCCGACCGCCGAGGCGCGGATCGCCGTCGGGTAGATCGGCGGGCTGATCGCGTAGAACGCCGCGACACCACCGTTGGCGGCGAGGCCGACGAGCACCGCGAGGAAGAGCACCAGGGCGGTATTGGTGAAGAAGGTGCTGAACAGGAAGAACGACAGGGTGCCGAAGAACATCACCAGAGCGGCGACCACCCGCGGGTTGATCCGCAGCGACAGCGCCGCGAAGAGCAGTGCGCCGATGACGCCACCGGTGGCGACCAGCGCCTGAGCGGTGATGCCGATGGTGTCGTCGCCGGTCGACTGGGCGACCAGGGTGGCGGTGAAGCTGTTCGCGAAGTAGAACGCGGCGATCAGCAGCGCGTACGAGATCCACAGCAGGGCGGTGCGGCGCAGCATGATGCCCTGCCACATGTCCTTGCCGAGCGAGGGCTTGATGATCGACGACGTCGGCTCGGGCAGGTCGTGGTCACCGGCGATGCCGAGGCGGCGGCCGATGCGGTTGTAGGCCTCCCGTGCCCCGGACGGGCGCTTCTCGACCAGGAAGTTCACCGATTCCGGCAGGGCGAAGTAGGCGTAGGCGGCGAGCAGGGCGGTCACCGCGGCGGAGAACAGGAACGGGCCGTGCCAGCCCCAGTGGCTGATCAACCAGATCGACAGGAAGCCGCCGATGGCCGCGCCGAGCGGGAAGCCGATGCCGTAGATGCCCATGACCGTGCCGCGCTTGGAGTCGGAGGCGTATTCGGAGACCAGCACGTTGATGCTCGGCACGATGCCGCCGAGGAAGAGGCCGGCAAAGAAGCGGAAGATCAGGAACAGCGTGAACGTGGGGGCGAGTCCGGACAGCACCATGCCGACGACGATGAGCACCAACGACCAGAGGATGTGTTTGCGTCGGCCGAATCGGTCACCCAAGGGCCCGAGCGCGGCGGCGCCGACGCCCATGCCGAGGGTGCCGATCGACGCGACCAACCCGGCCTGCCCGAGCGAGAGGTCCCACTCGGCGCGCAGCGCGGGCAGCGTGAAGGCGGTCACGAGAATCTCGTACCCGTCGACCACCGTCAGCAGAATGCAGATGACGACGACGTTCCATTGGAACCTCGTCATTGGGTTCAGGCGGATAGCGTCCCGCAGTTCCATGGGCTTGTTCCCTACTCTTTTCGGGCACACCCGATCGACGGAAGGGATCTGTGATGCGCACCTGGTTCCACTAGCACTGTGTCTCAAAACACTATATTGTCCCAATATTGACAGTCAATAGTGGGACAACCTACGTTCGTTCAGCAACGAGAGGCGGGGCCCGACATGACGATGGAGGAGATCGGCGGCGGTACGCGGGGAAGTGGGGTTCCCACCTTCACCGAGGAGGTTCGGCGGCGCACCAAGACGCGCTTCCCCGATGCCGAACTCGACGCGACCGCGGTCGGAATCTCATTGGCGCGCGCCGCGCAGGCGCACGCCGTGCTGTCGGAGAACGTCGTTCACCGACAGGACCAGCGGACATGGCTGTCGTTCCGCGTGTTGTACGTCGTCTGGGTGTTCGCCCCGGTGAGTGCTCGCGACGTCGTCCGAAACCTCCAGCTCAGCAGGCAGACGGTTTCGAATACCTTGCGGGCGTTGGAATCCGACGGATTGATCAGTCGTACTCGCAACAACGCCGACGCGCGGGTGATCACCCTCGAGCTCACCGACGCCGGTCGGGACAGCATCGAGGCGGCGCTACAGCGCCAGTTCCGGCTCGACGATCAGTGCTTCGGCGGCCTGACCGCGCAGGAGCGTCAACAACTGGTCACCCTGCTCGACAAGGCCCGGTCCGGGATCGCCCGGGTCGACGCCGGTGGGTCGGGTGCCGACGATGAATGAACAAGGGAGCACGACATGTCTCGACCCGACGTCAGTGTCCATGCGTGGTTCGCCGCCCGTGCACAGCGCTCGCCCCAACGCCGGGCGATCAGCTTCGAGGGGAGGTCCACCGGCTACAGCGAATTGCAGCAACGCGTCGAACGGCTCGCCGGCGGCCTGGCCGCCGCCGGCATCGGCGCGGGGGACCGGATCGCCTTCCTCGGCCACAACCAGCCGGTCCTGATCGAGACCTTCCTCGCCGCCAATCGGCTCGGCGCGATCTTCCTGCCCCTGAACTTCCGGCTGGCGCCACCGGAACTCGCCTTCATCCTCGAGGACTCCGGCGCGGTCGCTATCGTCTGCGATTCCTCCCATCGGCCGGTCCTCGATCGCGTGGACACCCTTCCACCCCTGCGCATCCACGCCGAGGACGCGGTGGTGATCCTCGACGACGGCGACCATCTCGGCTACGGATGGGCCTCCTACGAGGACCTGATCCGCGACGGGCTGACCTCGACGCCCGCGGCGGCGCAGCCGGACGACCCGGCGATCCTGATGTACACCTCGGGCACGACCGGGCAGCCCAAGGGGGTCATCCTCACCAACGGAAACCTGTTCTGGAACAACATCAATCTCGAACACCTCTATGACGTGCACGAGGACGATGCGACCCTGGTCGTCGCCCCGATGTTCCACATCGCCGGGCTGAACGTCACGATCTTCACCACCCTGCTCAAGGGCGGCGAAGTGGTGATCCACCGCAACTTCGACCCCGCGGCCGCGCTCGCCGAGATCGAACGCTCCCGGATCGCCACCACCTTCATGGTCCCCGCCATGCTGTCGGCGATCAGTGACCACGCCGCGTTCGTCGACGCCGACCTGAGCACCCTGCGCGTGGTGATCTGCGGCGGCGCGCCGGTCCCCGAGCCGCTGCTGCGCCGCTACGCCAACCGCGGGATCGGCATCCTGCAGGGCTACGGTCTGACCGAAACATCGCCCGCCGCAATCTTCCTCACCGCCGAACATGCGCTCACCCGGCTGGGATCGGCCGGTATGCCGCCATTGTTCGTCGAGGCGCAACTGCGCGCCCACGACGGCTCGGTGGTCACCGAACCGGACACCCGCGGCGAGATCTGCCTGCGCGGCCCGAACGTCTCGCCCGGCTACTGGCGGCGCCCCGACGCGACCGCCGCCGCCCACGACGCCGACGGCTGGTTCCACACCGGTGACATCGGGGTGCGCGACAAGGAGGGCTTCTACGCGATCGTCGACCGGGTCAAGGACATGGTGATCACCGGTGGGGAGAACGTCTCGCCCGCCGAGGTGGAGAGCGCCGTCTTCGGCCACCCCGCGGTCCTCGACGTCGCCGTGGTCGGGCTGCCCGACGACCGGTGGGGCGAAGCGGTGACCGCGGTGGTCGTCCTGCGGCCGGGGGCGGCGCTGACGCTGGCCGAATTGCGGGACTACTGCGCCGAATCCCTGGCCCGCTACAAGCTGCCCGGGCGGCTGCACATCATGTCGGAGCTGCCCCGCAACGCCGCGGGCAAGGTGGTCAAGTTCCGATTGAAGACCACCCTGACCGCCATCTGAGCCCACCATCTGAGCGCGGAGACGAAGGCCGGGACCGACTGGATCGGTCCCGGCCTTCGTGCGAGCGGGATCAGCCGGACAGTTCGGCGCTGAGGGCGTCGGCGCCGCGACGCAGGGCGGCGGCGAACTTCGGTACCCGCGTCGAGCTGTAGCGCACCGACGGAACCGAAACCGACATCGCGGCAATCGGTTTGCCGTCGGTGCCGGGGACGGGTACCGCTACCGCGGCGATGCCGCGCTCGGTATCGCCGACATTGACCGTGTAGCCGCGGCAGCGGGCGGACGCGAGCTCGGCGGCAAAGATGTTCCGGTCCTTGCCGGCGAGCAGATCGGGCTCCTCGACCGGGTAGAGGGTGTCGAGCTCCGGGCGCGGCAACAGCGCCAGCAGCATCTTGCCGCCGGAGACCAGGTGCGCGGGCATCGTCTGCCCCTGTCGGGAGCTGATCTTGAGCGCCTGCTGCGCTTCGACACTCGCGACGAATTGCACGTCGCGGTTGACCCGCACCACCAGGTGGCAGGTCTCGTCGAGCGCGCCCATCACCATCCCGAGATAGGGCAGCGCCCGCTCGGCGAGCTTCGCGGTGGCCGGGTTGCGCTTCATCAGGGTGGCGAACGCCGGGCCGGGGATATAGCAGCGGTCGTCGGTCTGCCGCACGAAGCCGCGATAGCGCATGGTCGACAGCAGCCGGTGCGCGGTGGACGGGGCCACTCCAAGCTCCTTGGCGGCGTCGCTGACGCTGATGCGTTGCTGGGCGGCCAGCGACACCAGCAGTCGCAGGGCGTTGTCGACGGATTCGAGGTAGGTCATGGGGACCTCGGAGGGAAGGGCGCGCAGTCGGTGTCCGACGTCGGAACGTCAGAGGGCCGCTTCGTGCAGGGACATCGGATTGTCGGTCAACAGATCCGCGGATCGGGCGCTCGCGATGGTCACCGGCAGCACCTGGCGGGCGAACCAGCGACCGGCGGCCTCGTAGCCGGCGAGTTGCTCGCCGTCACGGGTGCCGTCGGCGTCCTCGGACGCCAGCCGCTGCGCGGCGCGCTCGGCGGCGCGCAACAGCAGCCAGCCGACCACGACGTCACCGATCGCCAGGAGCAGCGGGGTGGCGCCGAGTCCGGCGACCTGGATCGAGCCGTTGGTGGCGCGGGCGATCGCCTGGCGGCTCATCCGGGTCACCGCGTCGACGGCTTCGGCCAGCAGCTGCCCCTCCGCCGCGAAGGGCGGATCGATCGCGAGACGGGCTGCGGTGTCGTGGATGTCGGTGAGCAGCAGGTCGAGCTGCTTGCCCTCGTCCGGGACGATGCGTCGGGTCAGCAGGTCGATCGCCTGGATGCCGGTGGCACCCTCGTAGATCGAGTCGACCTTGGTATCGCGGGCGTACTGCTCGACCGGGTAGTCGGCGAGATAGCCGGAGCCGCCGAAGGTTTGCAGGCATTCGGAGCTGATCACGCGGTAGGCGTTCTCGGCGTTCCAGGTCTTGACGATCGGCAACAGGAAGCGGTGTCGGCCGGTCGCCGCGTGATCGGTGTCGCCGGCGGCCGCGGCGGCCTCCATGCGATCGAGCAGCGTCGCGGTGTACAGGTAGAGCGAGCGCGCGCCCTCGGCGTAGGCGCGCTGGGTCAGCAGCGACCGGCGGATATCGGGGTGCTGCGCGATCGGCTGCGGCCCCGAATCATTCGGCGCGCCGAGCGGCACGCCCTGCACGCGGGTGACCGCGTAGTCGCGGGCGTTGAGGTGCGCGCTGGACAAGGCCGCCGCCGCCTTCACCCCGACCAGCAGCCGCACGTAGGTGATGATGTGGAACATCTGCCGCAGGCCCTCGTGTGTATCGCCGAGCAGGGTGCCCACCGCGGGCTCGTCGACGCCGAACGACAGCTCGGTGGTCGGCGAGGAGTGCAGACCCATCTTGCGTTCCAGGCCGGTCGCCCGAACCCCGTTGCGGCCGAGGATTTCCCCGGTCTCCGGGTCGTAATGCCGCGAGGGCACCACAAACAGCGACAACCCCTTGGTGCCGGGGCCGCCGGCGCCCTCGGTCGCGACCGGGCGGGCGAGCACGAGGTGAACGATATTGTCCGCGCCGTCGTGCTCACCCCAGGTGATGAACCGCTTGACCCCCTCCAGATGCCAGGTGCCGTCCGGCTGCGGGATCGCCCGGGTGCGGGCGAGGCCGACATCGGAACCGGCGTCGGCCTCGGTGAGCACCATGGTCACCGCCCAATGCCTGTCGATCACCAGATCGGCCAGCCGCCGCTGCGTCGGGGTGCCCGAGGCGCGCAGCAGGGCGACGACCTGCGGCATCACCAGGGTGCTCATCGCCACCGAGGGGTTGGCCCCCAGCGCGAGTTCGGCGATCGCCCACCGCAGAGAGGGCGGGACATGTGGTCCCGCCTCCTCCGGCGGCAGTTCCATCGCCAGCCAGTCCGACGCGATGTGGCTGCGCATCGCATCGGCGATCGGCTCCGGCAGGATCACCTCGTGGGTGCTCGGCCGGTACTGCCCGGACGCCGACTCCCCGGACAGGAAGCTGGGTGCCAGCTCGTTCTGCGCGAAGGATTCGGCGTGCTCGAGCAGGTCTCGGGAGGTCTCCTCGTCGATTCCGTCGTAGGGCGTCGCCCCGTAGTACTGCCGGCCGCCGAGCACATCGAACAGCAGGAAGGCGATGTGTCCGAGATCGCTGCGGTAGTGCGACATATGTCTGCTCCGTGGTCTTTCTACTCCGGGGCGAGCCGGGCGGGACGGGGATCGGATCGGTGCGGTGCGGATCAGGACAGGAAGCGGAAGACCGGCCGGGCGATGCACGCGGGCTTCGCCTGTCCCTCGACCTCGACGACCGCGTCGAAGCTCAACTGGCGCCCGGCGGGCAGATCGGTCACCTCGGCGACCGTGACGTTGATCCGCACCCGCGAATCGACCGGAACGGGCGCCGGGAAGCGCACCTTGTCGAGTCCGTAGTTGATCTTCGTGGTGACGCCGGTGACATCGAGAACCTTCTCGAACAGCGGAATAACCAGGGCCAGAGTCAGATAGCCGTGCGCGATCGTCGTACCGAAGGGGCCGTCGGCGGCGCGCACCGGATCGGTGTGGATCCACTGCGGGTCGTCGGCGGCATCGGCGAAGGTGTCGATCCGCTTCTGGTCGACATGCACCCATTCGCCGGGGGGCAGCGGCTTGCCGATCAGGTCGTCGAGGTCGGCGAGGGCGATGGTGGTCGTCATGCCGCACCCCCGAGGCCGAGCACCCGCAGGGCGTTCTGCTTCATGATCAACGGACGAACCTCCGGTTTCAGGTCGAGCAGTTCGAAGTCGGACAGCCACCGGTCGGGATCGATCACCGGGTAGTCGGTGGCGAAGAGCACCTTCTTGCGCAACATGCCGTTTGCTGCGCGAACCAGCTGCGGCGGAAAGTACTTCGGCGACCACCCGGACAGGTCGATATAGGCGTTCGCCTTGTGGGTGGCGATCGAGATCGCGGTGTCCTGCCACGGCACCGACGGGTGCGCGAAGATCACGTTCAGGTTCGGAAAGTCCGCGCACACATCGTCGAGCAGGATCGGGTCGGAGTAGCGCAGCTTGATGCCGCCGCCACCGGGCATCCCGGCGCCGATACCGGTCTGCCCGGTGTGGAAGACCGCGGGCAGGCCGTGCTCGGCGAGCACCTCGAGCAGCGGATAGGCGCTACCGTCGTTGGGGGCGAAGGCCTGCAGGCTGGGGTGGAACTTCAGCCCCCGGATGCCGTGATCGGCGATCAGTTCCCGCAATTCGGCCACGCCGTCGGCGCCGCGCCGCGGATCGATCGACGCGAAGGGGATCAGCACGTCGTCGTGGCGGGCCGCACCCTCGGCGACGTCGATATTGCTGATGCGGCGCTGGCCGGTCGACAGTTCCGCATCGACGGTGAAGATCACCGCCGCGATGTTCTTCTCCCGGTAGCGCTCGGCGATCCGATCGATCGACGGGGTGCGCTCCCCGGCCTTGAAGTACTTCTCGGAGGCGTCGAGGAACGGCTGCGGCAAGGCGCAGTGGCCGTGGTCGTCGATCTCCACGTGCACGTGGGTGTCGATCGCGACGAGGTCATCGAGATTCAGAGGCATCGTTGCGCTCCTTTCGGTTTCGGGACCGGTCAGGCCGGCGGCGGGGGCAGCTGCTCGCCGGCGGGCTGCAGGTGCTCGGCGAAGGACTTGGGCCACGCCGCGGCGATGTCGTCGGCCGACCAGCCGCCGTCGTGGAATTCGGTGACCACCGGATCGGCCTGCCGGTAGAGCGAGAGCTTGTCGCCGCCGATGCCGATCGCCTGGCCGGTGACCTCCGCCGCCTCGTCGGAGGCGAGGAAGACCGCCAATCCCGCGACGTCCTCCGGGGGGCCGAAGGCCAGGTCGCGACGCGCGTACGGGGGCAGCGGTTCGCCGGCCTCGAGCGCGTCGACGTAGGGCTTGAGGAAGGGCACGGTCGCGGTCATCGCGGTCGCGGCGACCGGCACGATCGCATTGGTGGTGATCTTGTCGCGGGCCAGTTCGAGGGCCCACACCTTGGTCATCGCGACCAGCGCGGCCTTGGCGGCCGAGTAGTTCGACTGGCCGAAGTTGCCGAATTGTCCGGCGGGCGAGCCGATCAGGATGATCCGGCCACCGGTGCCCTGCTGCTTGAAGTGAATCGCCGCGGCCCGGCCTAGGGTGAAGCTGCCGCGCAGGTGCACGTTGATCACCGCGTCGAAGTCCTCGTCGGTCAGCTTCCACAGCACCTTGTCGCGCAGGATGCCGGCATTGGAGACGACGATGTCGAGCGAGCCGTGCTCGGTGACGGCGTGCGAGACCAGCGCGTCGGCGGCGTCCGAGGTGCCGACGGCCACGGCGAGGTGCGAGGCGTTGCCGCCCGCGGCGCGGATCGAGGCGGCGGCATCGGCGGCGACCTGCTCGTCGACGTCGTTGACCACCACGCTCGCCCCGGCGGCGGCCAGAGCGCGGGCGTAGGCCAGGCCGAGTCCGCGGCCGCTTCCGGTGATGACGGCAACCTTGCCGGTGAGGTCGACGGTGGAGGGGCTACTCATGGTCTTGGGTGGATCCCTTCGCGTGGAGCCGGTGCGGCGATCGGGGGACGATCGCGCCGGTGGGTGATCGGGAGGGCGCTGCCGGGTGGGTGTCTACTGGAAGCGGTCCCACCCGAAGTAGTTATGAATCATAATAGTTATGAATCATATGTAAACACGGAAGAGGTTTCGAACTGTGACGAGCGACACATTCGACGGCGTGAGCGGTGGTCGTGGGCCCGACATGCTGCTCGGTGACCTGGGATTTCTGGTTGCCCGGCTCGGTGCGGCCGCGCAACGGACCCTGACCGACGCCCTGTCGGGATCGGGACTGCGGGCCCGTCAGTACGCCCTGCTGCAAATGGTGGCCGACACCGGACGCTCCCAGCGCGAGCTCGGACCGCTGCTCGGGCTCGAGGCCAGCAACGTCGTGACGCTGGTCGATCAGCTGGTCGCGGCCGGCTACGTCGAACGTCGCTCGGACGAGCGGGACCGCCGGGTGCGGCTGGTCGCGTTGACCCCCGCCGGCGTCGGGGTGCTCGACGGCGCCGCCCGGATCTCCCGCGAGGCGGAGGATCGCCTCTTCGGCGCTCTCGACGCGGACGAGCGGCGCGACCTCGGGGAGATGCTGCGCAAAGTGGTCAAAACGGTCGTCTGACCCGCCCACCACCGCGCGAGAGTGACAGTTTCCGGGGTTGAACCGTAGAAACTGTCACTCTCGCCGAGGTTTGTACGGCCGGCCGGGGTCAGGACGCTGTCGGTGCGGTGAGCGGGCTGTAGGGGATCGGTTCGAACATCGGCGCCAGCTCGGCCGGCTGCGTCGCGGTCGGGCCGTAGAGCCAGTCGACAAACGAATAGTCGTGCACGTCGCGGGCTCGCAGCACCTCGTTGCGCCACCGTCGCCGATCGCCGGCAACGTGCCACAGCTCGCCCCACTTCCGGGCGGTCGACAGCACCCGCCGGCAGTGTGCCGGGCGCACCGACTCGTAGCCGGCGAGGGCGGCGGTCCAGTCGACGCGACCGGACGCATCCCTATGCGCGGTGGCGTGGTGGGTCAGGATGTACGCGTCCTCGATCGCCATCACCGCCCCCTGTGCCAGGTATTGCAGCGGCGGATGGGCCGCGTCGCCGGTCAGCGCGATCCGGCCGGACACCCAGGTGTCGATCGGATCCCGGTCGAACATCCGCCACCAGCGGTCGCGCCACATATGCGGCAGCCCGATGCGCACCTGCTCGCAGGTGCCGGCGAAGGCGGCGTCGAGCTCGTCGGGGGTACCCCAATCCTCGAAACCGGCCAGGGCCTTGGGGGATTCGAATACCGCGACCTGGTTGAACATCTCCCCGCCGCGCAGCGGGTACTGCACAAAGTGGCTGCCCGGGCCGACGTAGCAGACCACGTCGTCCAGGGAGATGTCGTTGCCACGGACGGTGTCGATCGGCACGGCGCCGCGGTACGCGACGTAGGCGGAGCTGACCGGTTGGTCGTCGCTGAACAGTGGGCGCACCAGCGAATGCAGTCCGTCCGCGCCGAGCAGCAGATCGGCGGTGTCGACCCGCCCGGCACTGATCGCCCGGGCTCCGTGATCGTCCTGCTCGACGGCGGTGACCGCGCAATCGGTGACCAGATCGACGCCGAGGCGCTGCGCCGCGCGCAGCAGGGTGCCGTGCAGATCGGAGCGGTGGATCACCACATAGGGTGCGCCGTAGCGCTTCTCGGCGTCGACCAGGTCCAGGCGGGTCAACTCCTCGCCGTCGACGGCATCGCGCATCACGATCGACCGGGGCAGCACGCCGAGCTCGGCGATCTCGTCGAAGAGGTCCCACTCCCGAAGGATGCGTGTGCAATTCGGGGCGATCTGCAGCCCCGCGCCGACCTCGCCGAAGGCGGGGGCCTGTTCGAGGACCCGGCAGGTCAGACCGGCTCGGGTCAGGGCGACCGCGGAGGCGAGGCCGCCGATGCCGCCACCGACGATCAGGACATCGACGCGCGCGGGTTCGGGCGCCTGCGCGTCCCCGGGAACGTGTTGAGTGGTCATGCGAAAGTTCCTCCGATTCGGGCTGATTCGGGTGCCGGCAGGCTGGGTCACAGCCAGGGCGGCAGGATCGGTGCGGGCTGCGCACCGGCATCGGGCGGCAGTGTCTCGCGCCCGGTGAGCCAACCGGCGAGGGTGGTGGTGTCCGCCTCGAGGCGGGCGGCGTCCCCGATCCCGTCGACCTTCCACTCGCGACCGGTGTCGGTGGCCGCCAGCAGCAGAGCCGGGCCGTCGCCGGCGGTGGACCGTTTGGCCACCACGTCGTCCACCAGGGCGTCGGCGACGTCGAGCGGCACCGAGATGAAGTTGCCGGCCGGGTCGATGTCGACCGCGTGCACGACGACCTCACGGGTGCGCAACCAGGGGATCTCCGACGCCGGCAAGGTCCGCCCCTGCGCGGTGCGCACCGGCGCCGACCACTGCCGGTCGGTCAGGACGTCCAGGTCGGCGGCGAGCCGGTCCGCGGTCTCGGTGAACCATGCCCGCAGCTGCGAGACCGGCCGCGTCGCACCGGCTTCGATGTCGGCGGCGCGTTGGCCGGCCGAGGTGTACATCGGGGTCTCGACGCCGGTGCGCGCCCAGGTCGCCAGATTGCTCAACGCCGTGGCATTGGCCGCGACGTGGGCGAGTAGATGCCGGCCGGTCCAGCCGGGCAGCCGGGTATCGGCCGACAGGGTCGCATCGTCGAGACCGTCGACCACCGAGGCGAACCAGGCGGTACCCGCGCGCATCCACACGCGGGCCGCCTCCGGGGTACGCGTCACCGTCAGGCCCCGGCCGCCGCGACGACGGCCGGATCGGCGGTGACGAGGTTGTCGAGGGTGCCGATGCCCTCGATCCGGGTGACCACCCGCTGCCCGGCGGACAGGTAGCGCGCCGGCGTGCGGGCGTGGCCGACCCCGCCGGGCGTGCCGGTGGCGATCAGATCGCCGGGGCGCAGGGTGATCATCGTCGAGACGTACTCGATCAGGTGGACCGGATCGAAGACGAGATCGCCGGTCGAATCCTTCTGCATCGGTTCGCCGTCCACCTCCGAGGAGATGGTCAGGCTCGGGCGTACCCCGCCGGGAAGTTCGTCCGGGGTCACCACGACCGGGCCCACGGGAGTCGACGACTGCCAGTTCTTGCCCTGCAGCCATTCGCGCGTCCGGAACTGCCAATCGCGGGCGGTGATGTCGTTCAGCACGGTGAATCCGGCGATCGCCGCCTCCGCCTCCGCGCCGGTCGCCCGCCGCACGGTGGCGCCGACGACGATGGTCAACTCGGCTTCCCAGTCGAATTCGGTGGTCTCGTCCGGGCGCAGGATCGGATCGTTCGCGCCGATCAACGTGTCCGCGAACTTCGAGAACAGGGTCGGATACTGCGGCAGGTCACGTCCCATCTCGAGGATGTGGTTGCGATAGTTGAGCCCGACGCAGACGACCTTGCCCGGGGCGAGGACCGGTGGGGCGTAGTCGACGCCGTCGGCCGACGACCGCGGCCCGTCGATGGTCGCGGCCGCCGCGAGCCCGCCCGGCGCCGCCAGCAGTGCGCCGACATCGGCGTAGCCGAGATCGATCACCTCGTCGCCCTCGACGCGCACCGCGCGGGTGCCCTCCTCGGTGCGGATGGTTGCCAATTTCATTGCTGTCCTCCGGTAGTGGTGATCTGCTCGCGGTGGCCGTGCAGGGCCGCGAAGATGGGGGCGTCGCCGAACTGGAACAGGTCGAGGGCGCCGGAATCCGAATCGCTCGCCGAGGCTTCGCCGGTCACCGACAGTTCCGCCCAGGACGGGACGACGAAGAGGTCGCCGCGGGTGACCGACCAGCGGTGCTCCCCGACGGTGACGACACCGCTGCCGTCGAAGACCTGGTAGACCGACGAGCCGACCTCGCGGCGCGGGGCGGTTGTGGTGCCGGTGGTGATGCGGTGCGCCTGGGTGCGGATAGTCGGCAGCACATCGCCACCGGTCGTCGGGTTGATATAGCGGACCGCGGCGTGGCCGGGTTCGACGACGCCCGGGTAGCCGGCGGCCGCCAGGTCGAGCTGATCGCGCAGCGCGGCGTCGGTGTGCACCCAGCGGTAGTTGAGCAGCGGGGTCGCCGAGGTCGGTTCGGTGAAGGCGACCGGACGCACCCCGGGATGTCCCCAAAGTTGCTGGGAGCGTGAGCGGTCCGGAGTGATGCGCTCGGCATCGGAGATCGCCTCGCGGCCGAACTCGAAGAACTGCTGTTCGGTGTAGTACTGGAACGGAATGTCCAGGCCGTCGATCCAGGCCATCGGCCGGTTGGCCGCGTTGTGGTGCGCGTGCCAGTTCCAGCCGGACTGCGGCAGGAAGTCGCCGCGGTTCATCGGCACCGGATCGCCGCCGACCACCGTCCACACGCCCTCGCCTTCGACGACGAAGCGGAAGGCGTGCTGGGTGTGGCGATGCTCCGGGGCATCCTCGCCGGGCAGCAGATACTGGATCGCCGCCCACAGCGTCGGGGTGGCAAATGGGCGGCCCCCGAGGGTCGGGTTGGCCAGCGCGATCGCTCGACGTTCGCCGCCGCGGCCGACCGGTACCAGGTCGCCGGCGCGATCGGCCAAGGCCAGCAGCCGATTCCAGCGCCACAGATGCGGTGTCGCGGCCGACCGTGGATGGCCGGGCATCAGGTCGCCGATCTCGGTCCACAGCGGGACGAGCAGCTCGCGTTCGAAGCCGCGGTAGAGCTCCTCGAGGGCGGGGGACGGGTCCGGCTGCCCCGGCCCGGCGACCGCGTTCAGGTGTACCGGGGAGGACGGTGCGTCGGTATCGGCGGGAAGCGCGTTGTCGGACAGTGTGCTCATGGAGGCGACGCTAAGGGCGTTCCGGCTGTGGGGAATCCGCGATTCCGCAGGACGGAATCACCCGCACGGTTCCAGAGATGCTAGGGCGCAACCTCTTCCGGTCGGTAGCGGCGCCAGCCGTCGGTGGGCAGCGCGAGACGGTCGGCGATGATCCACCACGCCAACGGGTTGCTCGCCATGCCGAGATGGGAGGCGATGATCTCGACGTTCTCCGCTCGCGGATCGTCCTGTTGGAGGCAGTCGCGCCAGGGGAAGATGTGGTCCCAGCGGGTGTACAGCGCGGTGCACGGCACCTTCAGCGACTCGCGGGCCTCCTGATGATCGCGGGAGAACCATCCCGAGGTCAGCGGGGCGCCCAGGGTGATCACCTGCCGAACGAGATCCGGGCGCGCGTAGGCCGCTTCACGGGCATTCGATCCGCCCACGCTCCAGCCGACCACGCTGGTCGGCTCTCCGTACCGGTCGGCGAGGTCCTCCAGCTGGGCGATCAGTCGCTCGCGCACCCACCCCGGGCCGCCCTTGGTGGCAAAGGGACGCGGCCCGTGGGTGGGATACCCCAGGGCGCGGGTGAAGGTGCGCAGCGGCGCCGCCCAGGTGGGGCCGGCGCCGACCCCGGGGACCACCAGGACCGGATGCCGTTCACCGCGCGGCGCGGTCGCCAGCAGGACCGGGAAGGCGGCCCCCGAGAGCGCCAATTCGCATGTGGCACGCGGGGGTTCGAACATCCCCCAGGTCGCTCGCCCGATCCATTTGCTCACCATGAGGCCTCCTCGCGTCGGGATCATCATGTGCCCGCACGCAGCGGCATCCGAGTCCGATTCCATGCTGCGGAATTTGTGATCCACATCGCTTCGGGGATGCTCCATCCTGGGGCATCACATTCGCCCGGACGTCAAAGGAGTCGACGTGGCATTCAACCTCGCCGAAATCGTTCGAGAGGGTGCGCGGTGGAACGCGACCCGCCCCGCGGTCATCCACGACGGGGGAACCGTCTCGTACGCCGAACTCGACCGGCTTTCCGACAATGTCGCGGCGCACCTCGTCGCGTTGGGGATCGAACCGGGTGACCCGGTCGGTATCCAGCTGCCGAATGTTCCGGAGTTTGTCACCGCGCTCTACGGCATCCTGAAGGCGGGCGCGGTCGCCATCCCCTTCAACGTGGTCAACAAGGGGCCCGAGATCGCGTACTTCCTCAGCTTTTCCGGCGCCAAAGCGGTGATCACCACCGATTCGGCGCTCGCGGAGGCGCAGATCGGTGCGAAGGAAGCGGGCGTCGAACACGTCTTCGTGCACGGCGGGAGTGGCCCCTCGGCCGAGGTGCGGGCCTTCGAGGAGCTGACCGCGCAGACCGACGCGGCGGCGCCCTATGTGCTGCGCGACCCGACCGATACCGCCGTGCTGCTCTATACCTCCGGCACCACCGGAAAGCCGAAGGCGGTCAAGCTCACCCACTTCCAGCTGTTCATGAACGCGCGCGCCCACGTGCAGTGTTTCGATATGGACGCCGACAGCCGCACGATCGCGGTGATGCCGCTGTTCCACGCGCTGGGCCTGTCCGGGATCCTCAACGCCAACCTGCTCGCCGGTGGCGCGGTCATCCTGCTCGAGAAGTTCGACGCCACCCGGGTGCTCGAATCGTTGCAGGAACACCGCGCGACCGTCCTGCACGGGGTGCCGACGATGTACCACGCGCTGCTCAACCATCCCGATGTCGCCCGCTACGACCGCTCGTCGCTGCGGGCCTGCGGCAGCGCCGGCGCCGCGATCGCCGCGGAACTGCTCGACGGCTTCGAACGCGAATTCGGAGTCCTGATCACCGAGATGTACGGGCTGACCGAAGCCGGCCCGCTGGCGACGGCGAATCTGCCGACCCGCCGCAAGCCGTACAGCATCGGCACCCCGATCTGGGGCACCGATGTACAGATCTGGGGTTCCGACGGTCGCCGTCTGGGCCGCGGCAAGGACAACATCGGCGAGATCGTCATCCGCGGGCACAACACGATGGCCGGCTACCTCAACAACGAGGCCGCCACCGACGAGGCGCTCGCCGACGGGTGGTTGCACAGCGGCGACCTCGGCTACGAGGACGAGGACGGCTTCCTGTTCATCGTCGACCGCAAGAAGGAACTGATCATCCGCGGCGGATACAACGTCTACCCGCGGGAGGTCGAGGAGGTGCTCTACCAGCACCCCGATATCTCCGAGGCCGCCGTCCTCGGCCGCACCGACGATCGGCTCGGCGAGGAGGTGCACGCCTTCGTCACCCTGCGTCCGGAGCGCAGTGCGACGCCAGAGGACATCATCGCCTTCGTCAAGCAGCGGATGGCGGTCTACAAGTACCCGCGGACCGTCACGATCATCGACGCGCTGCCGAAGTCGTCGACCGGCAAGATCCTCAAGCGTCAGCTGGTCGACATCTACTGGTGAGGTGAGCCGCGTCCGCTCAGCGGTATCGGGGCAGCAGGTCGCGCACGTGCTCGACGGCGTTGACCCCGGTGACCGCGATGCGGCCGGTCCGCGAGTACAGCAGCGAGGTGATCGAGCAGTATTCGAGGGCGAAGGCCAGCGGCTTGCGGGTGCCGATCACCTCGTGCAGCAGACCGTTGATGACCCCACCGTGGGCGAAGACGACCACGGTATCGCGGTGGTCGGCCTCCTCGACAATGTCGGTGGCCGCCGCGGTGACCCGCCCGAGGAATGCCGCGGCGTCGACCGCCGAGGGCAGGTCGCCGTTGAGGATGCGCTGGTACTCCGGGGAATCGGCGCCGTTGATGTCCTCGAACGGCACGTACCCGGTGAAGTCGCGGTCGTACTCCGCCAGCCGTTCGTCGATCGCGATCTCGGCGCCGACCGCCTCCGCGAGCGGCGTGCCGGTCTGGATCGCGCGTCGCTGCGGGCTCGACACCAGCCGGGCGATCGGCTGGCGGATCAGCGGTTCGACCAGGCGCAGGGCCTGCTCGGTGCCGAGGTCGCTCAGCTCCGGATCGGAATGATCGGCCGAGGCGACCGGCTGGGCGTGGCGCACGAGCAGCAACTGCATGCGCTCAGCCTAGGGCGACATTCCCCGGTGACCTCCCGGCGGCCGGCCGTCGAACATTCCGAATGTTTCATGTGAAACGTTCCCGGCGTGTCGCCGTTGATTTCCGGTCAATGCGTGTTAACGCGGCTCACCATGCGCCGGTCGCGGCGATCGCCGCCCCCGCGCGGTCGAAGGCTTCGATCGCCAGCGGCAGGCAGAAGGTGAACGCGACCACGACCGCGCAGACCGCACCGATGAGGGCGCCCCAGCGGGGTAGTCCGCGGGGGAGATCCCGCAGGAACCACACCTGTCGGCGTCCCACGAACGAGGGAAAGGCCAGCACCACCGCCGCCAGACACAGCAGCATGCCGCTGCCGAAGGCGAAGTGGCCCAACAGCCAGATCCCGATCACCCACAGCTCGGCCTGCGGCAGGACCGTGCCGGGGCCGAAGAGCCGCACCAGGTCGCCGTTGAACGCCAGCGACAGGGTGATCGGCGCGATCACCGTGACGATCAGGACCGCGGTGGCCGCCACGACCATCCGATCCCAGCGGCGGCGGCGCATCGCCCGGTCGGCGACCTGTCGCATCGCCTCGTCGCGGGCCGATCCCACGGTCGCGTCGGCGGCGATCGCGCGCAACAGCGCCTCGTCGCTCATCGGCCCGCCCGCAACTGTCGGAACCACGAGGTGCGATCGGCCAGCCGCAGATCCGACGGATGCAACGAGTCGCGCAGCGTCGTGGTGGCGGCGGTCGGATGCGGCGCCAGGGCGGCGATCAACGATCCGCACAGCAGCGCCCGCGGATCGACCCGGTTGGCCAGCTTCCGGTGGTGCAGCAGCTGTCGGGTCTGCTCGTGCAGCGAGTGCCAGTTGTGATCGATCGCGGCCAGATCCGCGCGATCGGTCACCCGGGCGACCGCGGACAACAGCCCACTGGTGAACAGGCGCTCGATGTCGGCGGAGTCGGCGCTGCCGGGCGTGCGGCGGGCATTGGTGGCCAGCGCGGCCAGCCCGGCCGGGGTCAGCTCGTGCTGCTTGTAGCGAGCCGGCGCCTCGGAGTTGAGCCAGGAGGCGACCACCGACACCAGCATCGGGGAGCGTTCGGGCAACGCCGATCCGATGCGCATCACCTGGTCGAAGGTCTTGCGGCGGCCGTAGAACTCGGCCAGTTCGGCGACCTCCGCGGCCCCCGGACCGCGCAGGAACCGTTCCCCGGTCTCCCATTGCTGCTCGAGCGCCGCGCCCAGCTGATCGAGGCGATGGTGCAGGACGCCCGCGAAGAGCACACCGATCTGAACGCCCTCGGGGACCGCGGGCGACTCCCCCGCCAGCCAGCGTCGCACCTGCGCGCCGGTCCACCGCTGCTTCCACCCGTCGCCCGGCCCCTTGACGAACAACCCCGACAGCAGCAGCCGAATCCGGTCGGCCGACAGCGACCCGACGTCGTGCACGCGATCGAGCGGCACCGGCCGGGTCTCCAACGCCAGCCGCACCTGTTCGTCGTCGGCCCCGACCGCGTCGAAGACATTGCGCCCGACGAACAGGTCGAGCAGCGTCATGCCCAGACCCCACCAGTCGGTGGCGGTCGAGGTGCCCTCCGACTCCGGCGGCCGGTAGCGCGGGGTGCCGCCCCGGTAGCGGGTATGGGTGTGGTCGACCCGGCGGGCGACGCCGAAGTCGCCGAGCACGATTTCGAGCGGTTCGAGGGAGCGGATCAGGATGTTGCCCGGCTTGATGTCGCCGTGCACCACCGGATGCATCGTGGCGACCGCGTCGGTCAGCTGCGCGACGATGCCGAGGAAACGCCGTTCGGTGAGCGGGCCGTAGGCGCCGCCGACCAGATGCCACAGGGCACCGTAGGCGCAGTACTCCATGACCTCGTAGTGCTGCTCGATCATCGCCGGGCTGTTGGGTACCGCCAGGTACTCGACGCCGCGCTCGAAGACCCGCACCGTGGTCCGCTCGGGGAAGTGGGCCGCGTACTCGGGCGATCCCCAGTCGACCTGATAGTTGGGCCGATCGCGGAAGATCCGGATCGCGTATTCGACGCCGGTCGCGCGCTCGCGGGCGCGATGGACGGTCGCCTCGCCGCCGCTGCCGAGTTCCCCGATCAGTTCGAACCGGTCGTAG
Organism: Millisia brevis NBRC 105863; assembly: GCF_001552615.1. Classification (GTDB taxonomy): domain Bacteria; phylum Actinomycetota; class Actinomycetes; order Mycobacteriales; family Mycobacteriaceae; genus Millisia; species Millisia brevis. Next base: position 86,021 of record NZ_BCRN01000001.1, on the reverse strand, counting down.
AGGCTCGGGCGGTTGCCGACGGTCGCCACCGGGCGCGCGGACGTGCCCGTCCACCCGGCCTGCGGGGGCGGTTGCGGCCAATTCGGCTGTTGCACGTGCATCGTGCCCTCGAGTCTCCCCGACGGGCGCCGGTATCGGCTACCGACCCTGAGGTGACGTTTCCGAACCTGGGCGTTCGGGGCGATGTGCGCCCCGGCCGACCCCGACGTTATCGAAGCGTTCTCGCGACGTGTCCCGGTCGAAGCGAGGGTCGCGAAACCGGCCGGCGGCGCGGAAGTCGGCGTCCCGGCGGTGAGGAGTGTCCGGATCGGGCCGCTATGGTGTTCGGCGAGTCCGACCCAACGACCGTGACCCGGAGGAAACCCGTGACCGTTCGCCTGCGCCCGCCCCGTTCGATGACGATCGGAGCGCTGCTGGTCGCGGTGGGTCTCGTCGGTGCCTGTGGCTCGTCCGCGGACACCTCCGCGCAGGTGGAATCGTCGGCGGCCGACGACCAGGCGAGCGCCGCGCCCGACGACCAGGCGGTCGATCCCGAGGTCTACCGGCCGCAGGCGGACGCCGACCAGTACTACTTCCAGTCGACCAGCGGCGACGTCTACTGCGGGATCAGCTCGGTCGGTGGCGCCGGCTGTCAGACGACCGGTGCCCCGCTGCCGGACGGTGCCGCACCCCAGCTGGCCGACTGCTGGTTCGCCCCCGGCGGCCCGAGCAGCGGCGCCCGCGTCTTCGGTGGCAGCGCGGCGCTGATGTGCTTCAACCAGGGTGTCTTCATCGGACCCCCGCCGCCCGCGGGCAATGCGCCCGTCGGCGCCGCCCCCGATGCCGGTGGCTGGGAGATCCTGCCCGCGGGCAGCGCCCTGGTGATCGACACCTATACCTGTGAGGCCGACACCGCCGCCATCACCTGCCGGCAGGGCGCCAACGGTTTCACCCTCGGCCCGGACATCGCGGAGATCTTCTGATTCCGGTGGCGCGCTACCCTTGGAACGTTGGTACACGACGGGAGCTCCGGGGAACGCGGGGCTGAGAGTGGGCGCGCCGGCCCTGACCGAACGAACCTGATCCGGGTAATGCCGGTGCAGGGAGGTGGGTGGGCGATGAGCAGCGCGACGGTCACGGTCGAACTCGATCGGGACGATCCCTTCACCGTCGACGGGCGCAGTCTCGGTTCCCGGTTGATCATGGGCACCGGTGGCGCGGCCAATCTGGCGGTACTGGAGCGATCGCTGATCGCCTCGGGTACCGAACTGACCACCGTGGCGATGCGCCGGATCGATCCGTCCACCGGCACCGGTGTCGGCGACCTGCTGCGCCGGCTCGACATCGCGCCGCTGCCGAATACCGCCGGCTGTCGCACCGCCGCGGAGGCGGTGTTGACCGCACGGTTGGCGCGCGAGGCGCTCGGCACGAACTGGATCAAGCTCGAGGTGGTCGCCAACGACCGCACGCTGCTGCCCGACCCGATCGAACTGTGCGCGGCGGCGGAGGAATTGGTCGACGACGGCTTCTCGGTGTTTCCGTATACGACCGACGACCCGTCGCTGGCCGAGCGGCTCGAACAGATCGGCTGTGTCGCGGTCATGCCACTGGGCGCGCCGATCGGTACCGGCCTGGGCATCCTCAATCCGCACAATATCGAGATGATCGTGCGGACGGTGCGGGTGCCGGTGATCCTCGACGCCGGGGTCGGTACCGCCAGCGACGCCGCCCTGGCGATGGAGTTGGGCTGCTCCGCGGTGCTCCTGGCGACGGCGATCAACCGGGCCGACCGTCCGGAGCTGATGGCGGCGGCGATGGCCGACGCCGTTCGCGCGGGCCGCCTGGCCGCGCGTGCGGGGCGCATACCAAAACGGTTCTGGGCCAACGCTTCTTCTCCCGATCCGGACTGATCAGTCCGCTACGGGGTCGGATCTCGTTGTGCCGCAACAATTGTGCGGCACCGGGTGTGTGGCGACGGGCAGGTGGGAATCGGCCGGCCCCCGGGGTCGGGGGTACACGGAGGCCGGCCGACGTGTGGATGGCGCCGTGCATCGGGTCGAATCGGGCACGCGGATGGTGGTCCGCCCGGAAATGATCGGGCGGCGAGCCTGATTCAATGTGTCGACGCATGGCTGCAGACCACAGAAGTCTGCCGGCCACCGGAGCGGCCGTCAATAAGAATCGGGCCGAATGTCCAAAAAATACCGTAAGAATGTCCGATGGTCGATTCGGTGGGTTTGTCGCCCGATTCTCAGTATTTACTCATGTATACGTAGCGGGGTCGTTCCGGGCGAATTCTTCCGATTGGCGGTAACGAATCCGCGGCCCGCGGGCGATAGGCCCGATAACTGCCGATTGAACCGGAAGGACCGCACCTCATGCGCGTTGCACGAATCGCCGCCCTCGGATCGATGCCGTTGATCGCCGCTGCGGGTCTCGCCGCCCTGCTGGCCCAGCCCGCCGCGGCCGCGCCTGCCGATTGTCGCCCGTCGTCGTTCTACTTCGGAGCCACGGTGACCTGCTACGAGACCGACAACTACCAGGTGACCGCCACCTGCGGCAAGCTCGAGACCTTCAGCACCGACGGCTCGGGACGTTACGAAACCGCAGGTCCGGTGGTGCGGACGGGCGAGCAGTCGCTCGTGCTGTGCCTGCCGCTGATCAACGGCCCGGCGGCTCCGCCGGTCCACGCCTGGGACGTCGCGGTCGTCGAGTAGGGCCCACCGGGCACTGCCGCGACGGGCCCTACTCGGGCCGACGGGCGAGCTATCCGGGCGTCGGTGAGGGTGTGCGATCCGGTTCGCTGCGGTATCGCGACATCGGCCCGTCGACCCGCAGTGCCCGCCAGACCCGGCGGCTGCCGGGGGTATACAAGCCGGCGGAATCCGCCAGAGCGCGCATATCCCCGAAATAGCCGGCCAGCACTTTCCGGGCCTGCGGGGAATCCCAGAATGCCTCGCGCATCACGTCGTCGGGAATATCGAAGCGCTCGACGATCTTCGGATGCGGCTTCATGATCTCGGTCGCCAACCAGCGCATGGCGAGCGGAAACGCGTAGGCGCATATACGGCGGCCGCGCGGCGACATTCGGGCGAAACGGCGCTGCAGGAATTCCCCGGCGAAGGAGATATGCCGCGCCTCCTCGGCGATATGGATCTCCATGGTGCGCAGGACCGCCGGCGGCAGGTTGTCGCCCTGGCGGATCAGCGCCTTCTGGTAGTGGTCGATCGGTTCCTCGCCGCCGAGGATGCCGATGAACAGGATGACGTGCGCATATCCGCCGGCGATCCCGATCCAGGGGGAGAGTCGCCGGAAGAGGGGCCGCATTCCCGGAGCATCGGTACCCGACCGGTTGACCAACTCCTGGAACATCTGGATGTGATTGCACTCCTCGGTCATCTCGTGGAGGCTGTAGCGAAACTCCGGCTTGTTGTTCGGAAGTTTCATGATGTACTGCATCATCCCGCGGATCAGGATGCTCTCGAACGCCGCTCCGACCTTGATCGCGTTGACGACGCGCCAGCGCCCCAGCTCGATCTGCTTGTCCACCGGTAGATTTCGGTACCACTGAGTCGCGCCGAGGGTGTCGTGCTCGGGGGAGAGGATCCAGCGCGGATCCTGCGGATCGATCGCCATCTCCGGGGCGTCCCAGGCGATGTCCAGATACGGATCGAAATGTCGACGGACCGATCCGTCGGACAGATTGGCGAGGACCTCGTGGTAGTCCTCGGTACTGCGTGGCGTGATCCCGGTGCTCGACGTGACCATGGGGTCCCCTCCTTCGTCCGAATGCGGGCGAGGTTCGTGTAACCGTCGGTACCAATCTATATGGGACACGGCGACCCGGACAAGAGGGGATTGTGGCTCAGCGGTGGTCGCGGGTGCGCCGATTGCTCATCAGCGCCATGACGCGAGCGATCACCAGCGCGATGTAGAGCATCCCGGCGATCTGCTCGATCATCACGATCGATCGCGCGTGCGGCAGGACCGGGATGATGTCCGACAGTCCGGTGCTCGTCATGGTGGTGATCGACAGGAACAGCAGCTCGACCCAGGAACGAGCCGCCTGCGGATCGACGGCCGCGGTGAACGATCCGGGCCAGATGATCTGGACGGCGATGTAGAGATAGGCGAACCCCCAGGCGACCACGGTGAAGGTCGCGCCGGTCGCCCAGACCTCGTCGGTGGTGACGACGTCGTCGTGGAACATGTACCGCAGCAGGGCGTACCCGGTGTAGAAGTAGAACGCCGCGTGCACCAGGGCCGATGCCAGCGCGACGGACTCGAGGGTCGGCACCGTCGCCTCGACGATGGTAAGGATCAGCGCGGGCCCGCCGATCACCACCGACACCCAGGTCCAGGCCTCGGTCGCGCGCACGGCGAAGACCGCGACGATCAGCGCGGCGATACCGATGACCCCCACCGCCGCCCGCCCGCCGGCCGAGTCGTCCTGGAACGGATAGACCAGCAGAGCTCCCAATTGGGTCAACATCAGGATCGCGGACGGGTGGCTGCGGGCCCAGTGCCAGAAGGAGGAATGCGTGTGCTCCGCTGTCGTCATTCGGTCATGCTGTCACGCGCCGAGTGAGCCGAACCGGACCGAGGTGATCGGACGACTCGGGCGAAAGGGAAATTCGTCGAAGATAATGGCGCAAAGCGCAATTAACGAGCATGCTGGTTGACGGATTCGATGCCGACCGGGATCGGACCGAGTGAACGTCATGGAGGTACCCGATGGCCGTACAGGTCGATCTCGCAAAGGGATTGGACAAGGCGTGGGAGGACAAGACCCTCGCCGAAATCCTCGACGCGCCGCCGTCTGCTTTGTCCGGTCTGACCGAAAAGCACGATGAGATTCTCAAGAGTGCACTGAATATCAGCACCGTGCGCGACCTCGGTTCCAACAAGTATTTCGCCCTCGCCGGCGTTCTGGTGGCGCTGGGCAACAAGGAGGGCTGAGCCCCCCGAACAACGATGCCCGAACAGCGGCGCCCGCCCGGTCGATGAACCGGGCGGGCGCCGCCGTATGTCACCGGGTCGTCAGTTGCCGGCGACCGCCAGTGGCCGGGTGCCGAAGAGCCACCGGCCCAGCCCCGCCGGGCCGGTCTCCGGGGCGAGCATATTTCCCTGCGCGTGGGAGAACCCGCAGGTCGCGACGATATCGCGCAGCGCCGGGGTGTCGACGCCGGTTGCGACGGTCGCCAATCCCAGTCCGCGAGCGAAGTCGACCACCGAGCGGACCAGCGAGGCGTCCTGCGCCCCGGTCAGCGCGGTCTCCAGGAATGCCGGTGAGAAGCTGAGCTCGTCGATCGGCAGCGCCCGCAGACGGGTGATCGACGGAGCGGAGCGGCCGAAGTGGTCGATGCTCACCCGCACCCCGAAGTCCCGGAACTGGCCGAGGACGTGCGCCGCCCGCTGCGGATCGACCAGCAGCACCTCCTCCGGGATGCGGATCGTCGCGGCCGCCGACGGCACGTCGAAGGCGTTGACCATGCGGGCCACGTCGTACGGCAGCCGACTGTCGAAAACGTCCGCGAGGGTGGCCTCGATGGTCACGCCGGTACCGGAACCCGATGCGTGCCAACGGGAGCACTGCTCGAGCGCGGACCGAAGCACCGTCTCGGTCAGCCGGGACGCGAGTCCGGCATGGGTCGCGATGTTCGAGAGCGTCTCGGCCGGCAGCATCCCGTGGATCGGATGATTCCAGCGCAGCGATACGGCCACATCGCTGACCCGGTCGGAGGTCAGGTCGAAGCGCGGCTGATAGATCTTCAGCAGTTCGTCCTCGTCGGCCGCGTTCAACTCGGCGACGATCGCCGGCCCGTAGAGCCGGGTGTGGGCGCTGCGCGCGTCGTAGACCTCGACCGAGGAGTGGGCCCGCTTGGCCGCGTGCAACGCCTCGGCGGCGTATTGGACCAGTTCCTCGGACGTGTCGGCGTGCCCGGGGCTCAGTGCGATACCGGCGCGCAGCTGCACCTGGATCGGGGTGTTGTCGATGAGGAACGGGCGGGCCATCACTTCGAGCAGTTGCTTGGCGCGCTCGCGGAACTCGGCGATGTCGGCTCCGCCGGCATGGATGACCGCGAACTCGGCGCCGCCGAGCCGAGCGCAGGCCGCCGGGGGCTCGATCGCGGCCGCGAGCCGACTCCCGAAGGCGTGCAGCAGATGATCACCGGCGGTGTAGCCGAGTGTGCCGTTGAGTTCGGCGAGGTCGTCGATCGCCAGGATGGTGGCGCCGACCTGCTGATTCGGGCTGGCGTCGGCGAGCATTCGGTCGAGCGCGGCGTCGAGGACGCGGCGATTGCCCAGGCCGCTGACGCGGTCGGTGCGTGCATCGATTTCGCTGCGCGCGAGGGCCTTGCTCTGCTGGAAGGTCAGTACGGTGCGCACCGCGACGGTCACCAGGCAGGCCGCCGCCAGCACGATCGCCGACGGGTGCAGTTCGATGAAGGTGCCGACGATCAGGACCGTCAGCGCTGCGAAGGAGAAGACGATCGGTACGAGCAGCACGGCCAGACCGCGCACGTCATCGGCTCGATCGGGCCGCTCGAGGGTGCCCGCGACGGCCATCAGCGTCAGCCCGAGCATCCACACCGCGTCGATCCAGGACCCCACCGCGTACGTCTCGTGCGCGACGGTGAACAGGTAGCCGGTATCGGCGACGGCGAAGAACGCCGCTCCCAGGCCGAGGGACCACCACATCGGGTCCGGGCGCCAGCGGACCATCGTCAGGACCGCGACGACGATCACCATCAGCGCCAGATCGCCGATCGGGTACGACAGGTTGGTCAGCGTGGCGGCCTGGCTGTCGTCGATCGAGGCCGCCAGCACCGTGTTCATGGTCAGGGCGGAGAAGATCGCGCCGGCCGCCAGGGCGGTGACCGCGCCGTCGAGCCACACCGACGCCGGCACCCGGCCGGTTGCCGACCGCACCAACAGGATCAGGCCGATATAGGCGAGCGGGTACATCGCCAGGTAGAAGCCGTCGGCGAGCGAGGGAACGGGGATGTCGACCGCGTCGATAAAGCTGGACGTCCAATAGATGTCACCTATCGACCACAGGGTGATCGCGGCGGCGATCAGGGCCCAGGCGAGGCGATCGCGGGCGATCAGGATCGGGCGAATGCAGGCGAAGAGCGAGGTGATGATGATCGCGACGTTGTAGAAGGTGTCGAGGAACCCGTCCGGGAAGATCTCGGAGATCAGAGTTGCCGCGGCGTAGAGCACACCGACGGCGACGGTGATGATCCGCAGGATCCGGTAGGGGAGGGGCAGCCGCGGGCGCGCGGCCGAGTCCGCGGATTCTGTCGTCGGCTCTGTCGCCATTGCTCGTTCTTCTTCCTGCTCACCCCCGACGGTATTCATGTGGCGAATCCAACCCGATTCCCCCGACCGATCCACCGATCCCGCCGGTGGGAGCGGAATGGGTGTCATTCGGTCGATCGAGTGGCGTCGATCCGGGATGATTTCCCGCGATGACCAGCAGGAGTCTAATCGAAACCTACGATCGGTTTGATTATGAGCGGGTAACGATCTGCTGTGACGTGAAACGGCCACCGGTCGCTCTGTCTTGTGTACGCGAAGCGGCGTTGAAAGGTAGGGAACAACGGCGAATGACAACTCGGTACGGGCGGATCACCAACATTCTTCCGTGTTCTCGGATGGGGAGAAACGGTGCCGGGCGCACGGTCGAGGGTGATCGGTCGTCGCCCGAATCGTGACCTCGCGGGGCGCCCGGCTGATCAGACCGGTTCGGCGATCGGCTCGATCCGGGCCGGGACGTTCTTGTGCCAGGGAGACCCGAAGAAGCGGTCGCGGCGGGTACCGGAGGTCAGCTGATTCAACGCGACTCCGACGACGCTCTCGCCCTGCTCGCCGTCGGGGTAGATCACCCCGAGCCCGTTCGGCAGGGAGATGTGGCCATCCTGCATCATCTCGTTGATCTCGACCGGGGTGACGGCGGCGCCCCCGGCGGTTACGACGCGCACCCGGTCTCCGGTCGCTACGCCGAGGCGGGTCGCGTCGGCCGGGCTGAGCCGCAGCGCCCCTTCCGCGTCGCGCCGGCGCCATTCGGGATTCCTGATGATGACGTTGGCCGTGAAGGCCCGCCGCTCCCCGGCCGACAGGATGAAAGGGAACTCGGCGCTGGTGTAGACCGGCTCCTGCGCCAGCACCCGCTCGAGTTCGTCGAGCAATTCCGGGATCGCCAGGTGGAACTTGCCGTCCGGGTGCTGCAGATAACCCCGGGCGTCGTCGTAGGCGTCCTCGGTGAAGACGACCCCCTCCGGGTGCGCCAGGATCGCTTCGAAAAGCTCCTCGCCCCGGTCGAATCCGCTGCCGGTGAAGCCGGCGCGCGCGACCGCCTCCGGTTGCGCGATCGCCGACAGATGCGCCAGACCCCAGACCAGCGCGACCGTCTCGCGGCCCTCACCGAGGGTCGCCCCGAGCGTCCGGTACAGCAGATAGGGCGTCAGAGCCGCCAACTCCGGTCGGCTGCGGAGGGTGGAGAACAGCGAAAGCGCGAACGCGTGCCGGGAAATATTCAGTGCTGTACGTAGTTCGGCCACGATCCCGTCCGGGACCACGCCGAGGCGATCGATGATCGCGACGTAGATGTCCACTTCCTGGCGGGTACCCGGCAGCGGCGCCATCAACGGGCGGCGCAGCTGGAAAGTGTTGTGCGGGAAGTGCAGCGTGAACAGTGACGCCTCGTACTTCTCGAACTGTGAGGCGGCGGGCAGTACGTGGTCGGCCTGACGGGCGGTCTCGGTCATAGCGACCTCCACCACCACCGAGATGTCCACCGCCCGCATCGCCTCGGCGAAGCGGGTTGTACCGGGCAGCGAATGCACCGGATTGGACGCGTCGATCCACAGTGCGCGCATACGGTCGGGGTGATCGGTGAGAATCTCCTCGGGGATCGACGTCGCCGGAATCAGCCCAGCGATCACCCGTGCCCCGGTCACCGGGGTGGCGTCCTCGATCTCGAAGCGCCCCAGGGCCGCCGCGATCGGCGCCGCGGTGGCCACCCCGACCGGGTCGAAGAAGGTGGACATCGCCATCCGGGCCACCGTTTCTCCGGCCCGGGAACCGAGGCGGGTCCGCCCGGCGGCCGCCAAGCCCTTGCGCAGCGGGCCGGCGCCGAAGCGCATCAGAGCCAGGCCCACGCGCCGTCGAATAGCTTCGGCGGGTAAGGAAGTGGACCGCGGGACCGGATGCCAGGCTCCCGCGAGGGGAAACAGCCAGGAGTGGATGTGCTGGCCGCCGGGCTTGGCGAAGCTGCCGGTCAACAACCACGGCATCTTGTCCAGGTACGCGGTCAGCGTGCTGTTGGGTGCGTGTTGAATCCCGAGGTCCTCGTAGGTCGCGACGCTCGACGCGGTGCCGATCATGCGGCCGGCGTCGCGCAGCAATTCCTCCGGCACCCCACAGATCCGGGCGCACCGGGGGATGTCGATCGCCGCGAAGGCCTCGAGGACCCGTTCGTGGTCGACGGCATGCTCGGCGAGCCATGCCGCGTTGTACAGCTTCTCCTGCACCAGGGTTCCGGCGATCGCTGCCATGCACCAGGCATCGGTACCCGGCTTGACCTGCAGGTGGATATCCGCGAGGTCGGCGGTCTCGGAACGGCGCGGATCGATCACGATCATGTGGCGGTCGGGATCGCGGGCGATCTCCCGCAGGGTGGGCCGCGCCCGTGCGACGCCGTGTGACTGCCAGGGATTCTTGCCGATGAAGACGGTGACCTCGGAATGTTCGAAGTCGCCGATGGTGTGATTGCCGTGGATCTGCCGGTCCACCCAGGCCTCGCCGGTCTTTTCCTGGGCCAGTGCGTTGGAGATGAACCGAACGCCGAGGGCACCGATCAGCGCACGCCCGTAGGCGCCCTGCAAATGATTGCCCTGACCGCCGCCACCGTAATAGAAGATCCGCTCGCCACCGTGGGTGTCCTTGACCTGCTGTAACTTTGCGGCGATCTCGTCGAGGGCGGTCTCCCAGTCGATCTCCTCGTAGGTACCGTCCGGACGGCGCCGCATCGGGCTGGTGATGCGATGGGGGCCGTTCTGATAGCGGTCGAGACGCAGCGGCTTCTCGCACGTATAGCCCTGCGACTGCGGATGCGCCTTGTCGCCGCGGATCTTGACCAACTGCCGGTCGTCGAGAAGGACCTCGAGTCCGCAATTACATTCGCACAGAATGCATGCGGTCTTCTGCCACTGGGGTTCGGTCATCGTCGATCCTTTGCGATGGAGTGATCGAGAAGTTCGGTGAGCATGGCGGTCACGTCGTCGAGCGGGTCGGTGCTGTTGTGGGCGCGCGCCAGGATGATCGCGCCCTCCGCCGCGGCGACGATCGTGGTGGCGAGCCGGGTGCTGCGTTCGGGGGAGACGCCCTCGTCCCGCAGTGCCGTGTCCAGACGGGTATGCCACCGGGAGAACATCTCGTCGACCAGTTCCCGTGCGGCCGGTACGTCGGCCCGATTGTCGAGGGCCAGTGCGACGATCGGGCAACTCGTGCCGAAGTTGTCCCCGGCGACTCGGCGGCGCCAGAAGGCCGACACGATGCCCATGACCTCGCGGACACTGCCCGCTTCGACCGTCGCGGCGAGCATGGCGTCGATGACCTCACCGGACTGGCGGGCCGCGGTCAACAGAATCTCGTCCCGCCCGCCCGGGAAGTGGTGGTACAGCGAACCGCGCGGTGCGCCGCTGCGGTCCAGGACGGCATCGATGGTCACCCCGGCGGCGCCGCGTTCGCGCAGGAGCCGGATCGCGGCATCGGTCATCCGCTGTTTGGTGTTCGGTCTGGGACCTGCCATCGAATCCTCCGGCTGCTCGGGCGTCTGCGACCCTACCGCTCCCATATGAGCTATGTCATAGTACATAGCAACCGTCATCACACCGGGAGAACCCATGCCACTGATCGATGCGTACGTCCCCGCCGGAACCCTGTCCGAGGAGGCGGCCGCGCAACTGCTCGACGACCTCGCGACCACCCTGCTGCGCTGGGAGGGTGCTCCCGATACCGACTTTTTCCGGGAGATCACCTGGGTCTACCTGCACGAGGTCGAGCCGGGGCGCGTCGCCGTCGGTGGCCGCCCGGGTGGCGCGCCCCGGTTCCGGATCAACGTCACGGTGCCCGCGGGCGCGCTGTCCGATCGGCGCAAGGCAGGCCTGGTCGGCGACGTCCATCAGTTGGTTGCCGCCGCCGCGGGTATCGATCCGCAGGGGGAGCGCGCCGCCCATATCTGGACCCTCGTCAACGAGGTACCCGAGGGAAACTGGGGCGCCGGCGGCCAGGTGATCCGATTCGCCGACCTGAAGAACCTCTCCGCGGTGGAGCGTCAGTCCGCCGACGCGTGACGGTCGGGGCCCGGAGCGCGCCGCTGCGCTCCGGAGCCGCCCCGACGGCCGATGCGTCGCCACTATCGTTGGTGTCTTCCGGATCGACGCGAACGAGGAGCGAATATGCGCAGCCGCCATCTGAGTCGGGTGATCGACGCGTCCCCGGACGCGGTCTACCGATTTGCGGCGGACCCGGACAATCTGCCGCTGTGGGCGACCGGCCTGGCCAGTACGGATGTCACCCGGAACGGCGACGACCTGCTCGTCGACTCCCCGATGGGAGCGGTGACGGTGCGCTTCGTACCCCGCAACGACTTCGGGATCCTCGACCACGACGTGATCCTTCCCTCGGGCACCGTGGTCACCAATCCGATTCGGGTGATCGCCCACCCGGACGGCGCCGAGGTCATCTTCACCATCCGGCAGTTCGAACTGAGCAATGCCGAGTTCGACCGCGATACCGGCATGGTCGAGGACGACCTCGATCGCCTCAAGTCCCTGCTCGAGTCCCGGCGTACCGCCCTGCCCCTGGTCGACCGGCACTGACCGATGCCGATCTACGCGGCGTTCAGAAACGGTGCGAGGAACGCCAACTGGTCGGTGATCACCCGCTCGAAGGGTGCCCCGGTGTACACGTCGAAGTGGCCGCCGGGATAGACGTGCAAGTCGGCGCCCATGCGGTGGGCCAGCGCGATCGCCGGCGGCGCCGGGGTCACCGCGTCGTCGGCGGCGACACCGATATAGGTCGGCACCGACGAGGCGGCGGCCACGACATCCGGGCTGTAGAACGGCATCTGCAGCACGATCGACGCCGGCACGGCGTTGACCCACTGCGGATTGTTGCCGATCAGGCCGAGATACCCCTCCATCGTGCCGGGCTGGGTCATCAGCGCCACCGACCCCGGCGGCCCGACCAGCGGAATCGTCACGCGGGGTAGCCCCGCCGCACCGGCCGCGGTATCCGCCGCCGACGTCAGCCCGAGCGCCGGCACCGAACGGATGTCGGCGGCGAGCGAGGACAGCGCGCCGTTGACGTGCGGTACCTGGCTGACCACCGCCGCCGGCGAAGGGTCCCGAGCGCCGAGCTCCAGGACGTGTCCACCGGAAAATGAACTACCCCAGAGGATCACCCGATCGGTGTCCGTCCAGCTCTGGTCGCGCGCCCAGCCGATCGCGGCTCGCCAATCGTCGAGTTGGGCCCACGGATCGATCAACTGACGTGGCGTTCCGTCGCTCTCGCCGAAGCCGCGATAGTCGAAGGTCAGCACCCGCGCTCCGGCGGCGGCGAAGCGTTCGGCATACGGCCGCAGCCCGCTGGACTGGGTCAGACCCAGGCCGTGGGCCATCACGATCGTCGGACCGGGGGAGGTACCCGCGGCGCCGGCGGGGCGGAAGAGGTATCCGACCAGTGACGTTCCGGCGGACGCGAAGCTCACCCGTTCGGAGACGATCGCCGCTCCGGTCGGTTGGGCGGCTGCCGGGGCCGCCGGCAGCGCGACCAATGCCAGCAGGATCAGCAGCGCCAGTCGGCCGAACCGCCACCCGATCCGGTTGATATGTCGAGCCACTCCATTCATACGTTCCCCCCGCGATGAGATGTGAGTTGGACACCGCGTCTCATGTGACGCGCGTCGCATCGCAGCATAATCGGATTATCCGAAACGTCCAGATGCTTGCCGGATCGCGGGGCCGGGGATGGGGGATGGTGCCGGCCGCGTTGATCAGGGACGCGAGCCCCCGTCGGGACGGTCGCGCGAGTATCCGATGCGGTCGAGGAACCGGGGAGGGCTCATGGGCTCATGGTGGGTGGCGGTTGGTGATGCCGGCAGTCGATGTAGCCGTCTGCCGAACCGCTAGGGGCGTCCGGCCAACGCCTGTGCCAGGTAATCGGCTGTGACGCTGTCGGTATCGACCGCCACCTCGGCGGGGGTGCCGGTCGCGACGATGCTGCCGCCGTCGTCGCCGGCGCCGGGGCCGAGGTCGATCACCCAGTCGGCCCGGGCGACCACCCGCATATCGAGTTCGGCGATCACGACACTGTTCCCGGCGTCGACCAGATTCTGCAGATGATCGAGCAGTCGGTCGGCGTCGGCGGGGTGCAGTCCGGCCGTGGGCTCGTCGAGGACGTAGAGGGTGTCGCCGCGGCGGCCGCGCTGCAGTTCGGTCGCGAGCTTGACCCGCTGCGCCTCGCCGCCGGACAGTTCGGTGGCGGGTTGGCCGAGCCGCAGGTAGCCCAGGCCCACGTCGCGCAGGGCGTCGATCGCGCGCAGCACCTCCGGCTCGCCCTCGAAGAAGCCGTGCGCCTCGTCCACGTTGAGCTGCAGGACGTCGGCGATCGAGTGGTCGCGCCAGGTGACCTCCAATGTCTCTGCCTTGTACCGTGTTCCGTGGCATTCCGGGCAGGGGGTGTAGACGCTGGGCAGGAACAGCAACTCCACCATCACCCAGCCCTCGCCGGTGCACGTCGGGCAGCGCCCGGAGGCGACGTTGAAGGAGAAGCGGCCCGCGTTGTAGCGGCGGCGACGCGCTTCGGGGGTCGCGGCAAAGAGGCTGCGGATGTGGTCGAACATCCCGGTATAGGTCGCCACATTGGAGCGGGGCGTGCGGCCGATCGGCTTCTGATCGATCACCACCACCCGGCCCAGATGGTCGATGTCCCCGGTGATCTCACCGTTCGTGGGGCGCGGAGCCTCGTCGGTCAACAGGTCGGTGCTCTCGTCCTCGACCACCACCCCGTGGATCGGCCGGCCGAGGTGTTCGGCGATCAGTGTCGGCAGTGCCTGGCTGACCAGGCTCGACTTGCCGGCGCCGGAGATGCCGGTCACCGCGGTGAGGACGCCGAGCGGGATTCCCACCGAAACACCGCGAAGGTTGTTGCGGTACACGTCCTTCAGATGCAACCAACCCGCGGGCTCGCGCGGTGTGCGGGTGATCGGGGCCCGGGCGCCGAACAGATACCGCCGGGTGACCGATTGCTCGACGTCGGCCAATCCCTCCGGCGGCCCGCTGTAGAGCACCCGGCCGCCCTGTTCGCCCGCTCCGGGTCCGATGTCGACCAACCAGTCGGACGCCCCGATGATGTCGAGGGAGTGTTCGACGACAAAGACGGTGTTGCCCCGGTCGCGCAGTCCCTTCAGCATGCCCAACAGGGCGTCCCGATCCCGCGGATGTAGACCGGCGGACGGTTCGTCGAGCACGTAGACCACGCCGAACAGGTGCGAGGACAGCTGATTGGCCAGCCGCGCGCGCTGCAGTTCACCGGAGGACAGGGTCGGTGTACTGCGTGCGAGCGACAGGTAGCCCAGGCCCAGGTCGATCAGCGGCCGCAGCCGATCCACCAACTCGGCGGCCAGGCGCTGCGCCGCCGCCCGCTTCTCCGGGGACATATTCGGGGTATGCCGCACGTCGGGAGCGGCGGCATGCGCCGATCCGCCCGCCTGTACCCGCCGCGCCACCTCCTCCCGGCGGCGTTGCGCGCTCGGCAGGACGGCCGACCCGATGTCGGACGGTACCCATTCGGCGGCCAGGACCGCGGTGAGCAATTCGGTCAACTGCAGCACCGTCAGTTGGGAGAATTGGGCGATGTCGAGGCCCTCGAAGGTGACCGACAGCGCCTCGGGCTTGATGCGATTTCCCTTGCACGCCGGGCAGATCGCGCTGATGACGAACTCGGACACCCGCTTCCTGCGGGAGGCGCTGCCGCTACCGGTGAAGGTGTCCAGAACGTAGCGGCGGGAGCCGACGTAGGTGCCCTGATAGTCGGGTTCGGCGCCCTGCTCGATCGCCCGCCGGGTCTGCTCCGGATCGAGATTCGAGAACACCGGGACGGTGGGCCGCTCCTCGGTGTACAGGATCCAGTCGCGGTCCTTCTGCGGCAGATCCCGCCAGGGGGTGTCGACGTCGTAGCCGAGCGAGATCAGCGTGCGACGCTGATTGTGCCCCTGGAACGCGCCCGGCCACGAGGCGATCGCCCCCTCCCGGATCGACAGCGTCGGATCGGGAACCATCAACTCCTCGGGCACCTCGTAGACCCGGCCGATACCGTGGCAGACCGGGCAGGCGCCCTGCACGGTATTGGGGGAGAAATCCTCCGCGTAGAGCATCGTCTGATCGGGTGGGTAGTTGCCGGCCCGCGAGTAGAGCATGCGCACGACGTCGGACAGCGTGGTCAGACTGCCGACCGTCGACCGTGCGTTGCCCACGGTGCGCTGCTGCTGGAGAGCGACCGCCGGCGGCATCCCCTCGATCGCGTCGACATCCGGGATGCCGACCTGATCGATCAGCCGCCGCGCGTAGGGAGCGACGGACTCGAGATATCGGCGCTGGGATTCGGCGAACAGCGTGCCGAAGGCGAGCGACGACTTGCCGGAGCCGGAGACCCCGGTGAACGCGACCAGCGCGTCGCGCGGGATATCGACGTCGACGTCGACGAGGTTGTGTTCGCGGGCGCCCCGCACCCGGACGTCGATCGGCGGCTGCTGTCGACCGGAGCCGGAGAGCTGAGCGTTGGCCGTGTCCACCCGAGCAGGTTACGAGAAACCGGTGACACCCGTGACTTCGCAGGCTTCGAAGAGGACTCTGGGAGGTGCATCCCGATCCTCGGTCACGCCCGAAAAGAGGCGAGGAGGAAAAATGCACGAATACGACATCGTAGTCATCGGTGCAGGTCCGGCGGGTTTGCTCGTGGCGGGAGATCTTGCCGCACTGGGCCGATCGGTCGCGGTGGTCGAGCGAAGACCAACCATCGACCGGCGCAGCCGCGCCTTCGCCGTCATGCCCCGCACGCTGGAGGTTCTGCGGCAGCGTCACCTCTCGGACGCGGTGGTTGCGGTGGGGCATCCGCAGGATCGCGTGCACGTGCCGGGCGGCGTCCGCGTCGATCTGTCCGGTCTGCCCACACCGTTTCCCTACATTCTTGTGGTCCCGCAATATGTGGTCGAGACCGAACTGGACCGGTATGCGCGGCAGAGCGGCGCGACCGTATTGCGCGATCACGAGGTCACCGGAATCGAACTCGACCGCGACGGCGTCCAGGTGCAGACGAGCCGCCGCGGCGAGTCCGGCCCCCGGCTCGGGGCGCGCTACCTGGTGGCCGCCGACGGCGCGCACAGCACCGTTCGATCGCTGCTCGGGCTGCCCTTCCCCGGCCACACGGTCATCCGGTCGGTGATCCTGGCCGACGTCGTCGCCGAGGGGGCACCGGACGGCCTGTCGATCGGGGTCGGCGGGGACGCGTTCACCTTCCTCGCCCCGTACGGGGACGGCCGGCGCTACCGAGCGATGGGGTGGGATCGCCATCGGCAGCCGGCCGAGGACGAGCCGGTCACCGACGACGAACTGCGTCGGCTGCTCGAGCGCACCCGCACCGATGGGGTCACCATCCGAACAGTGGAGCAGGCCTGGCGATTCCGCAGCGACGAGCGACAATTGCGCGACTACCGACAGGCGCGGGTGCTGTTCGCCGGGGACGCCGCTCACGTCCACTCACCGGCCGGGGGCCAGGGCATGAACACCGGCATTCAGGATGCCGCCAACCTGGCCTGGAAGCTCGACCACGTGCTGGCGGGCGCTCCCACCGAGGTGCTGGACAGCTATCAGCGCGAGCGTCACCCCGTCGGTCGTAGCGTCCTGCGACGCAGCGGCGCCATGCTGCGCTTGTTCACCCTGCCGGACCGGATCGGAGGGCCGGCTCGGGCCGCCGTCGGGGCGGCGTTGCGGGTGCCCGCGGTCCGCCGGGCGGTCGCCGCGGGACTGTCCGGAATCACCGTGCGCTACCCCGGTCCCGGCGTTGTCGGCCGGCGGGCGGCGATGATCCCGACCGCCGCCGGCCTGATGCTCGACCGGCAGTCCGACCTGCACTTCGTGCTCGTGGTCCCCGCCGGTGACGACCCGGGCCCGACGTCGGAGGTCCGGGTGCTGCGCCGCGACGATCGGGGCCCGGCGGTTCTGGTGCGTCCGGACGGGTACATCGCCTGGGCGGGGACCGCCGCCGACGGGACCTGGCGCGACGAGCTCGCGCGGTGGTCGCCACCGCCGCGCCGACAGCGCGCCACCGCATCCGCGGTACATACCGGGCACTAGGCGGGCAGGTGCCGCCGGATGCGCCGACTTCGCACGCGGTTGCGGGTGCGGCCGATTGGTAGATTGGAGGGATGGTTGCCCCCGTTGAGGACGAAGACATCCGAGCCGTGCGGCTGATCGACGCGCAGACCAAGGCGGTTCAACTCTTCGACGCGATCACCGACCGCGGACTGGTGCGACCCGGCGCCGGAGAAAAGCAGCTCAGCAACGAGATTCGCGATCTCGCCGCCGAGATGTTCGGCACCACCAAGTTCTGGCACAAGCGCATCGTCCGCAGCGGCATCAATACCCTGCAGCCCTATCGGGAGAATCCGCCGGACCGACTCATCGAGGAGGACGACATCGTCTTCTGCGATTTCGGTCCGATCTTCGAGCAATGGGAAGCCGACTTCGGCCGCACCTTCGTGTTGGGGGACGACCCGGTCAAGCACGGCCTCCGCGATGCGCTGCCGGCCGTATTTGCCGCCGGCCGGGAACACTTCGAGGCACACCCCGATATCACCGGGGCGCAGCTCTACGCTCGCGTCGTCGAACTCGCACAGGAGGCGGGCTGGGAATTCGGCGGCCAGATCGCCGGACACCTCGTCGGCGAGTTCCCGCACGAGAAGATCGCGGGCGACGAGATCGGCTCCTATATCGCCCCCGGTAGCGATCGGCCGATGCGTCGGCTCGATCACTCCGGGCGGCAATGTCATTGGATTCTCGAGATCCACCTCGTCGACCGGGAACGCGGTATCGGTGGGTTTGTCGAGGAACTGCTCGACCTCGGCGACCACCGGCCCTGACCGATCGATCAGGAGGCGGCCACCGTGGCTGTCGCGTTCCGGCGGGCCGCGGCGACCAACCCTTCCGATACCTCCCAGAGGCGCGGGCCGTCGGCATCGTTGCGGGCCGCGCGTGGCAGCCGGGCCGGACGCACACCGCCGCCGCCGACCTCGAAGGGGCCGGTCGGGCCGTAGTAGCCGTCCGCCGCGACGTCGGGACTGGTGGCCGCGTACAGGCCGGGCAGGGCGCCGTCGGCAACGTCCTGAAGGATTCCGGGGGCCCGGTTGCCGAGGTCGAAGATCGTGCCGATGACGGGATGGCGGCCGCGGCCGAGGGTCGGGCCGGCGTCGAGCAGGTTGGTGCGCGTGCCGCCGGGATGTGCTGCGGTGCTGATGATCCGCCAGCCCTCGGCGGCGCTGCGTCGAGCGAGTTCACGAGCGAACACCAGGTCCGCGAGCTTGGAGAGCCCGTAGGCGCGCATCCGGTTGTAGCCGCCTGCGCTCTGCAGGTCGTCCCAGGTGAGCCTGCCGGCATGGGCGGCAAGGCTGCTGATGGTGGTCACCCGGGCGCCGCCGTTGGCCCGGAGCAAGGGCAGCAGGTCGACGGTGAGGGCGTAGTGGCCGAGATAGTTGGCGCCGAACTGCAATTCGTACCCATCCTCGGTGGCCTGTCGGGTCGGCGGGGCCATCACCCCGGCGTTGTTGACCAGGATGTCGATCGGCCGGTCCTCCTCGAGGAGTGTGGTCGCGGTGTCGTGCACGCTGCGCAGCGAGGCGAGGTCGAGATGGCGCAGCGACAGGGTGGCGTCGGGGACCGAGGTGGTGACGTCGGCGATCGCGGCCTCGCCCTTCTGCTGGTTGCGCACCGCCAGGATCACCTCGGCTCCGGCGCCGGCCAGCCGCCGCGTCATCTCCAATCCCAGGCCGCTGTTCGCGCCGGTGACGACCGCGAGGCGTCCGGTGAGGTCGGGTACGTCGAGAGTGAGGCCGGGCATGGTTTCTCCTCCAGTTAGTGGACCGCTGTCCCGCTAATAACGGTACTGCGGTCTGCTATCTTGTCAAACGTGAATGTCGGCGCGAGTTTTCAGCGGGCCCGACGGCCGGAGCAGATTCGCCAACGTCGGCTGGCGGTGCTGGAGGCTGCCCGCGCCGAGATCGCGACGTCGCGCCTCGACGGCATCAGCATCCGGCGGATCGCCGAACGGTCCGGACTGTCGAAGACAAATGTGTTGCACTACTTCCCTTCTCGCGAGGCGATCTTTCTCGATCTGCTCGACAGCCTCTGGGGCGAATGGCTCGAGGAGCTCGAACGGGTGCTCCCGGCGGGGGTCGGTCCGGGCCCGGTCGCCGCGTCGATCGCCTCGAACCTGGCGAAACGGCCGGAGCTGTGCGAGCTGTCCGCCGCGCTGAACTCGGTGCTCGAACGCAATGTGCCGCTGGAGGTGGCCGTCGACTTCAAGGCGCGCGCCGTCGAGCATCATCGCGCCCTGGCCCGCTTGTTCGAGGCGGCGCTCGGACTGACCGCCGAGCAGGCGGAGTTCGCCGCGATGTCCGCCTTGGTACTGGTGGCGGGGCTGTGGCCGTTCTGCACCCCGACCGCCGTCGTCCGGCAGGCTTGCGACCGGTTGGGTCTCGGCGACCCGGCCGACAGTTTCGAAACGCTGCTGACCGCCGCGTTGACCGCCCAGTTGATCGGAGTGGCCGCCCGGTAGCGGGCGACCAGCCGGCCCGGGTACCGGGTGATCAGGCCGCTCGGGCGGCGATGACCTCGCGAAGCGTCGCCAACCGGCTCTCGGTGGTCGAGTCGGCCGGGGTGTACGTCGTCATCCGCAAATCGCTGGTCGGCCCGAGCCAGAAATGCGTGTAGTCCAACTTCAACAATCCGACGTCCCGACTGCGGACGAGTTTGGTTCGGGATTGCCCGCTGCCGACCTCGTGCCGTGCCCAGATCTCGGCGAACTCCGGCGATTCGGTCAACAACCGATCCAACAGCCGCGTCCAGGCCGGTTCGGCCATATGCGTCGCCATCGCCGAGCGGAATTCGGACACCTGGGTGGTGGCGGAGTCCTTCCAGTCGATCGACACCGAACGCCACCTCTTGGTGACGAAGATCTGGACGAGGACATTGCGCCCGTCGGGGTCCTCCTCGTCGTAGGGCCCCCAGATCCGGGCGGAGAGGTCGTTGGAGAACAGGATGTCCCGGCGGGGATTGGCGATGTTCGCCGGATACGGCAGGGCGGAGACCACCGCGCGCACCCGGTCGGGGACCGCCGCGCACAGGTGCCGCTGCTCGGGTTGGCCGGCGTCGGTGAGGGTGTACAGGTGCTCGCGTTCACTCGGATCGAGGTGCAGGGTGCGGGCCACCGCGTCGAGGACCTGCACCGATACCCGGATGGCGCGGCCCTGCTCGAGCCAGGTGTACCAGGTGACGCCCACTCCGGCGAGCTGCGCGACCTCCTCGCGGCGCAATCCCGGGGTACGGCGGCGGCCGGCCTGCGGCAGGCCCACCTCCGCGGGGGAGATACGCTCGCGGCGGGACCGGAGAAATGACGCGAGTTCCCGGCGCCGGAGCTCACCCGCCGCCCGAGCCCCCGCCGAAGCGTCCGGGTCATCTGCCGTCATACGACGATTCTGCTCCGCCGCCGGCGTCGGATCCAGGTGGTGGTGATACCCGGATATCTGCACTCCTGGTACCGGGGTGCGGGCCCGCGCACGCTGACCGCATGACCTCAACCTCAGATCGTTCGGCCGTCGGCCCACCATCCGAGACAAGCGAATCCGGACATCCGGTCGCATTGGCCACGCCCGCGCTCCTGTTGCTGCTGATGGGTGCTTTCCTGTCGATGACCGACTTCTTCATCGTCAACGTCGCCCTCGCCGACATCCAATCCTCCCTGCGCGCATCCGCTTCCACCCTCGAACTGGTGATCGCCGGCTATGGCATCACCTACGCCCTGCTGCTGGTGGCGGGCGGCCGACTCGGCGACGCCATCGGACGCCGCAGGGTCTTCCTGATCGGCATGGCCGCGTTCGGCATCGCCTCCCTGCTCTGCGGGCTCGCGCCGACCGCGGGACTGCTGGTCGCGGCTCGCGTCGTACAAGGAGCCGCCGCCGCGATGGTCACCCCGCAGGTCTTGGCGACGATCCAGGCGACATTGACCGGTGCCCCGCGGCTGCGGGCCATCTCCTGGTTCGGGGCCACCGCCGGTCTGGGCGCCATCGTCGGACAGGTCGGCGGCGGATGGCTGGTCTCGGCGAATATCGCGGGCTCCGAGTGGCGGTCGATCTTCCTGGTCAACATTCCGGTTGTCGTGGTCGGCCTGATCCTCGGACGCCGGCTGATCCCGGAGACCCGCTCGCCGAACCCCGCCCGCCACGACGTCGCGGGCACCGTGCTGCTCGGCCTGGGCCTGCTGGCGCTGCTGATCCCCCTGACCGAGGGCGCCGGGTCGTGGTGGGCATGGCTGATCCTCGCGACCGCGCCGATATGGCTGCTGGCCTGTGTGCTGCACGAACGTCGCGTCGAGGCCGCCGGACGGGTGCCGCTGGTGCCGCCGACGCTGATCGCGGTCCGCTCGATGTCGCAGGGCCTGCTGCTGAGCCTGCTGTTCTTCGCCGGCTTCGGCGGCTTCATGTTCACCTTCGCCGTCATGACGCAGCGCGGGCTCGGGCTGAGCGCGATGCGCGCCGGGCTGCTGCTCGCCCCGATGATGGTCGCGTTCCTGACCGCCTCGCTGCTCACCCCGCGCCTGGTGGCCCGGTTCGAACGCCGGCCGCTGATCGCCCTCGGATCCGGAGCGATGGCGATCACCCTGGCGGCGAGCGCATTCGAGGTCTTTCACGGGTGGCCGGAGCCGAGCCTCGTCACCCTTGGGGTGCTGCTGACCCTCGCCGGCTTCGCCCAGGGACTGGTGGCGCCGACGCTGTTCTCCCTCACCCTGTCCGAGGTGCCGCCGTCGCAGGCGGGATTCGGCAGCGGCGTGATGTCGACGACCCAGCAGGTCGCCCTGGCCCTGGGGGTGGCGGTCCTCGGCTACGTGTTCACCACGGTGACAGCCCATTCCGGATCGATGGGAACGGGGTTCGGTGTGGTCGTCGGCGCGCAGGCCCTGCTGTGTCTGACCATCGCCGGGATCGCGGGCCTGGGGCGGTGACACCAACGCAGGGCCTGCCGCCCGGTCAGACCGCTTCGCAGACGACGTCCTGTTCGGGCATCGTGCCGTCGACCAGGAATCGGGTGACCAGTTCCTGCGCACAGGGATTGGTGCCGATGGCGTAGACGCCGTGTCCGCTGCCGTCGACCTCGAGCAGCCGGGCGCGGTCACCGAACGCGTCGTTGAGCAGCTCGCCGCCGCGCAGCGGGGTCACCGGGTCGCGCTGGTTCTGGACGACCAACACATTGGTCGGCCCGTCCCGGTTGATCGGCACCGGGCCCGCGGTGCGCTCGATCGGCCAGTAGGCGCACGGCAGGATATTGGCGGACGCCGCACCGTAGAGCGGGAACTGCTCGCGGTCCTGCTCGACCGTCTGCTGGTAGGTGGCGACATCCGTGGGCCACTCGACGTCGTTGCAGGTCACCGTCAGGAACGCCGACCACGCGTTGTCGAAGGGGCGCAACGCCGCCGGATCCGGAGCGGGACCCGGCACGGCGAGGTCGGGGTTCGGGCTGCGCGCGTCCTGCCACGCATCGGCGAGGTCCGGGTAGAGGTTGACGTGGTACTGCGACGCGAAGGTGCTCAGTCGGAACGTCGCGCCGTCCAGCGGGCCGAGTGGGTCCCGATCGAAGCGGTTGGCCAGCTCGACGTAGGTGGCGCGCACCTCCTCCGGGGTCTGCCCCAGCTGGTACTGATCGTTGCGGTCGGCGGCCCACCGTGCGAAGTCGGGGAAGGTCTCCTCCATGCCCAGCGCGTAGCGGCGCAGGCCGGCCTGATCGAGGTGGGTATCGCCGATATTGCTGTCCAGCACCACGCGGTCGGTGTTATCGGGGAACATCGAGGTATACGCGGCGCCCAGGGCGGTTCCGTAGGAGTAGCCGAGGAAGCTTGCGGTGTCCTCGCCGAGGGCGGCGCGGATGCGGTCGAGGTCGCGGGCGATGTTCGCGGTCGTGATGTGGGGCAGCACCCCGTCGGTGTCGTTTGCCGCGCAGCGCTGCGCGATCTCCTCCACGATCGGCGCCCGCTCGGCCACCGCGGCCCCGTCGACCGCGTACGGGGGGATATTCCCGTTGTAGGCATCGCCGTTGGTGAAGCCGCAGCTGATCGGCGCCGACTGTCCGACGCCGCGGGTGTCGATGCCGATCAGGTCGTAGGCGGCGAGCACCTCCGGCGAAATATCGCGTCCGGCGAGGAAGAGCGGCTGGTCCAAGCCCGAACCGCCCGGCCCGCCCGGGTTGAGCAGCAGCACGCCGCGCCGCTGCGCGGGGTCGGTCGCCGGCAGTCGCGAGATCATCACGTCGATCTGCGTGCCGTCGGGATCGGCATAGTCCAGCGGCACCGTCACGTCGGCGCACTGCAGCCCGGAGGGTGCGGCATCGGCCGGTTCGATGCCCTCGGGGCATGCCGCCCAAAGCAATTCATCCGGATCGGCAGCCGCTGCGGCCGATTCGGTGGTCCTGGACGAGAGAGTGGGTGCGGTCGGATCGGGAGCCTGGGCGCACCCGGCGACGAGGCCGGCCGCCAGCAGCAGGGCCGCCCCGGGGGCCGATCGTGACAATCGGAGTCTCATGAGGGTCCTTCTCGCAGGTGATGTCGGGTGCGACGGTGTCGCCCCGGCAGCGCAGCCCGCTCCCGACGAGGGGATGTCAGCAGACCAATACGCTGTGCTGGTGATACAAACGCCACGGTAGCACACTGTGCTAGCACACTGTGCTGGCCTTGTGTGGGTCTCGTTCGGCGCCGACGGTCAGACGGCCTCGCAGGTGACGTCCTGTTCCGGCATCGTGCCGTCGACCAGGAATGCGGTGACCGTCTCCGCGGCGCAGGGGTTGCCGTCTCGAACGAATCCGCCGTGCCCACTGCCGTCGATCTCCAGCAGGCGGGAACGATCTCCGAACGCGTCGTTGATCATCCGGCCGCCGCTCAGCGGGTGACCGGGTCCCGCTGGTTCTGCACGACAAGCACATTCGTCGGGCCGTCCGCGTCGACCGGGATCGATCCCTCGGCGGGTTCGTGGTGCCAGTAGGCGCAGGGCAGGATGTTCGCGGCCTCCGCGCCGAAGAGTGGGTATCGCTCGCGATCCTCGGCGACCGCCTGCCGATAGTCGGCAATATCCTCGGGCCACTCGACGTATGGTCGCGCCGCTCCGCCGGCCATGCCGCGAAGTCGGGGAACGTCTCCTCCATCCCGAGGCCGTAGCGGCGCAGGCCGGCCCGATCGAGGTGGGTGTCGCCGATATTGCTGTCCAGCACCACGCGGTCGGTGTTATCGGGGAACATCGAGGTATGCGCGGCGCCCAGGGCGGTGCCGTAGGAGTAGCCGAGGTAGCTTGCGGTGTCCTCGCCGGGGGCGGCGCGGATGCGGTCGAGATCGCGCGCCATGTTGCCGGTGGTGATGTGGCGCAGGCGCCCGTCGGTGTCGTTGGCCGCGCACCGGTCGGCGATCTGCTCGACGGCCGTCGCCCGCTCGACCACGGCGGCATCGTCGATCGGATACGGTGGGATATTGCCCTGGTAGGCATCGCCATTGGTGAATCCGCAGGTGATCGGGGCCGAGTGGCCGATACCGCGGGTGTCCATGCCGATCAGGTCGTAGCTGTCGAGCACATCCTGCGACAGCCCCTGCGTGGCGAGGAAGGTGGGCTGGTCCAGGGCGGTTCCACCCGGTCCGCCCGGATTGAGCAGCAGGACGCCGCGTCGCCGGTCCGGATCGGTCGACGGCAGTCGCGAGATCATCGGGTCGATCCGCGTGCCATCGGGATCGGCATAGTCCAGCGGCACCGAAACGGTGGTGCACCGCAGCCCGGACGGTTCGGCGTCGGCGGGTTCTACCCCTTCCGGGCAGGTGGCCCACACCAACTCGGCCGGATCGGCCGCCGGGGCAGCCGATTCCGTCGGCGTCGCTGGTGTCGCAGAGGTGGAACACCCGGCGACGACACCGGCCACCAGGAGCATCGCCGCGACAGGGGTGGCTCGCGGTAGGCGCAGGCCCATGGGTGTCCTCTTCACAGGTGGTGTCGGCGGGTGCGGCGCTCCCTTCGTTGGGAGCGTCGGCTGACCAATACGCTGTGCTGGTGGTACCTTCGCCACGGTAGCACAGTGTGCTAACGCAGGTATGTCGATCCCGGGAGGGGGTGCCGAGGTGGTCGAGAGCGGCACGCAACCCCCGGACACGAGGGCGCGCATCCTGATCGCGGCGTGCGAGATGATCGGCGAAGATCCGGCCTCCTCGCTCAGCGTGCGGGCGGTGGCGGCGCGCGCCGGGGTGAGTATGGGTTCGCTGCGGCATCACTTCCCCACCCAGCGGGCCCTGCACGACGCGGTGATGCAAACGATCTACTCGGTCGTCACCTCGGACGAGGAGATCATCCACGACCGCTCGCTGCCGGCTCGCGACCGTCTCGTCCGGTGCCTGCGACAGATCCTCGCGCCGGAGGTGGGGGAGCCCGCGCGCCGGGCCTGGGTCAAGGTCTTCGACGCGTACATCGTCTCCGAACCGACCGCCGAGGCGCGCCGCACCTACAAGGCGATGACCAACGAGGGCGATCGCCACCTGCGGCACTGGCTCACCGTCCTGGCACAGGAGGGCGCGCTGCGGGACGAGGACATCGACACGCACGTGCACTTCCTCGGCACCGTATGCACCGGGCTCTCGATCGTCCGAGCGCTACCCGCCGACGACTCGATCCTGCACCGGGAGACCGAAACGCTTTATGCGGCAGTAGATGCGGTGCTCCACTCGGCGAAGTGATTCGGCGCCCGGACCGCGACCGCCCTGCTCGAGCCTCAACTGTTGCGGCCTGGCCGGCCGCGGGGTGCTTCCCGGAGGGCAACTACCGGTCGACTAGCCGAGCTTGTCGAGGTGGTCGGCGGTCCGACCGGTTCCGAGCCGGGGCGCCGGGTGAGTGTGCAATCATCCGCGCCACAGAGGTGTCGCGACAATAATTGTCATGGCATAGCTGTGGCGCGAATGATTGCACAGCGCCCAGCCGTCGAGCGGGACAGTCGGGGTGGAGCAAAGTGGGCGACCAGCGCGGGCCACTTGGTCCTGCGGGTTGCGCCCACCGGCCCGTCCGCCGGGGCTGCGTCTCGGAACTCGAGTGCGGTACGCCGCCAACTACTTCGACACACTCCGCCTCGGATGCAATTCAGCGACCACTTATTGGGAGTGGGGCCGCACCCATATCCTTCCCAACTCCGCCGAACCCACCAAAGTGGAACCCAAACTCATGGCGCCGGAAGGTTCCGGGTCCAGCGGTGGGAACGATTGTGCAGATGCCGAACCCGGCATCGCTACCCCGATCGATATGGCTGCGGCAGCCACGAGACCTGCGTGTCGTTTGATAACCCGATCGTCATAATCCCGCCGAGATCGGTATTTCCCTCGAACCGGCGTCCCTACCTACCCTGAACGGCATGGCATCTTCACGCGGGCGGCGCCACGCGCACAACGAGATCGAGCGCGGTGTCCCGATATCGCTGCTTCCCCTTCGCATACGGCCCAGCCGCATGACCGGAGCGATGTATGTGGGCTCGGGGTGCGCCCGATGAGTGCTGTAGAGGTCGCCGCGGTGGTGACCGGCAGAACCGACGGTCCCACGGTTCTGCTGTCGAACTCGCTCGGTTCCGATCGGCGGATGTGGGACGCGCAACTGCCCGACCTCGAGCAGCGATTCCGGGTGATCCGCTACGACACCCGCGGCCACGGGGCGTCGCCGGTCCCCACGGGTACGACGACCATCGACGACCTCGCCGACGACGTGATCGCGCTTCTCGACCGTCTCGGGATCGCCGACTGCCACCTCGTGGGACTCTCGCTCGGCGGAATGACGGCCATGCGGGTGGCGATGCGCAACCCCGAGCGCGTCGACCGACTCGTGCTGCTGTGCACGGCGGCCCAGTTGCCGCCGGCCACCGGATGGACCGACCGAGCGGCGACCGTCCGCGAGCACGGCGCGTCTGCGATCGCCGAGGCCGTCGTCGGACGCTGGTTCACGGCGCCCTACCTCGAGGCCGAGCCCGAGCAACGGCGGCACTTCGAGGAGATGGTCGCCGCCACGTCGCGCGAGGGGTATGCCGCCTGCTGTGAGGCGATCGCCGAACTCGATCTGCGCGAAGGCCTCTCGGCGATCAAGGTGCCGACGCTCGCGATCGTCGGCGCGGATGATCTCGCCACCCCGCCGAGCAGGCTCGAACAGATCGTGGCCGGGGTGGACGGCGCGCGTCTGCTGGTCGTCCCCGAGGCGGCTCACCTGGCCAATGCGCAACAGCCGCAGGTGATTACTCCTGCGATCATCGAACATCTGGAGGCAACGTAGAACGAGCGGTCGGAGCGGCGATCGAGCGACGCCGCTCCGGACCGATCAGTGGTGCGCGGCGATTACACCTCGGGGTCGAGGACGAAGTCGTAGTCGACGCGCAGCCCGTCGCCGGACGGATCATCCTTGGGGTCGAGCAGTAATTCCGGCTTGACCGCCGAGGCGATGTCGTCCTCGTTGTGCGGGTCGCCCGGGAAATAGAGCTGCGTGGTGATCAGCTCGTACCCGGGCGCGCTGACCTTGAGGTGCAGGTGCGCGGGTCGCCAAGCGTGCCAGCCCGCTGCCGCGATGAGCTGACCACAGGCCCCGTCGGTCGGGATCTGATACGGCGCCGGTCGACGGGTGTGAATCTCGTAGCGGCCGTCCGCGTTGGCGATCCAGGTGCCGCGCAGATTCCATTCGGGCAGACCCGGCGCGAACTGTGAGTAGAAGCCGAGGTCGTCGGCATGCCAGAGCTCGATCTTGGCTCCCGCCAAGGCGGTTCCGTCGACGGCGCGGACCTGCCCGGCGAACAGCAGCGGTGTGCCGGGCTCGTCGTCGCGCATCGGGATCGTGCCGTCCCACGCCAGTTCCGGTGACCCGCCGATGTAGTAGGGGCCCTCGATGGTGCCCTTGCTGCCCTTGCGGTGGGAGCTGGCGACCTCCTCGACGGAGTGTTCGAGCCACACGTCGAGGAACAACGGCCACTCGCCGTCCTCGCCGACCTTGATCAGCCAGGTCTTGAGGGCGTTGTACTCCTCGTAGCTGACCTTGTCGTCGAGAATGATGTCGTTGATGCTCTTGACGACCTTGGATGCCAGGTAGTCCACACGGGCGGTATCGATTGCCGCCGTGTGGGTTTCCGCCGTTGACATCCGTTCGCGGAACCGGGCGGAGGCGTTGGCGCCCGACTGCGCGGCCCTGGCTGTGACCTCGGTGCCGAAGCTGGTGTCGGTCATGGGTGGAACTCCTTCGTGAAGGCCCGTGGGCTGACGCTGGGGTGAGGGCCGGTCAGCCCGCAGCGATATCCGATGGGTGGGTGGCCAACGGGGTCACCGAGATGGCCATGTACGGGAAGAGCGGAAGTCCGGAGAGGATCGCGTGCAGTTCGTCGTTGTCCGCGACGTCGAAAATCGAGAAATTGGAGTACTCGCCGACGATCCGCCAGATATGCGGCCAGGTGCCCGCCCGCTGCAACTCCTGCGAATAGGCCTTCTCCCGGGCGAGAGTGTCGGCCCGAACCTCGGGGTCGAGATCGTGGGGGATGGCGACGTCCATCCGGACGTGGAACAGCATGATCAGCTCCGATCGGTGCGGTAGTGGGCGAGCTTGTCGGGATCGATCTCGATGCCGATTCCCGCGTGCGGAGAGGTGTGCAGACGGCCGTCGCGGATTTCGAGCGGCTCGGCCAGCAGGTCGTCGCTCATGTCGAGGAAGTTGGACAGTTCGCCGGCGTTGCGCGACGTCGACGGGAAGGCGGACCCGAACGCGAGGGCGCAGGCGGTGCCGATCTGGCCGTCGATCTGGTTGCCCATCACCACCTCGAGGCCGAGGCCCTCCGCCAGGTGATGTACCCGCCGGGACGTGGTGAACCCGGTGCGGGCGGTCTTGATGCTGACCGCCGTCATCGCGCCGGCCAGGCTTTCGCGGGTGACGTCGGCCGGGGTGGGCACCGACTCGTCGGCGATGAAGGGCACATCCAGTTGGCCGACCAGCCAGCGCCGAGCCAGCACATCGTCCGCGGGGCACAGCTCCTCGGCGAACAGCAGGCCCAGATCGCTCATCTGCTTCATCGCCCGAGCCGATTCGGACGCCGTCCAGCCGCGGTTGCCGTCGACGTAGAGATCGATCTCATCGCCGAACCGCTCGCGCAGGGCCCGGACGACCGCGGTGTCCAGCCCGATCGGACGTCGTCCGACCTTGACCTTGAAGGTGGTGATCCCGTACGTGTCCCGCATCTTTTCGGCCTCGGCCACCATGGTCGCCGGGTCGTCGAAGCCGAGCATGTGGCTCACGCGCATGTGATCGGTGAAGCCGCCCAACAGTTCCGGCACCCGCAGCCCCAAGGTGCGCCCGAGAGCGTCCCAGATGGCCATGTCGATGGCCGACTTCGCGGTCGGATTGCCGATGGTGCGGTTCAGGCGTGCGGTGACCACCTCGCGTTCGAGGAGGGTCAGTCCGACGATCGCGGGGGCGAAGATCTTGTCGATCACCGCGACGATGCCGTCCTGCGTCTCGCCGTAGGTGAACGGACGCGGCGGCGCCTCGGCGACCCCGACCACGCCGTCGCTGGTGACCACCCGGACCAGTACGTGCTCCGCGACGTGCACCTCGCCCGATGCGAATCGCAGCGGCTTGCGATAAGGGATGGCGAAGGGGACCGCCTCGATCGCTGTGATCTTCATGTGTCGTCTCCGGACGGATATCGGCATTGTGATCGGCACCACGTTCTGATCCACGTTAAGGCCGGTATACATACGGAACAAGGACTTGATATCGTTCCATTGATAAGCGGTGTCGATTAAAGACGGTCGGTCACCGGAAGGCGGCGACTGCGGCGTCGGTGATCGAGGCAACGCGAAGGGAGTGGCGGAGATGGAGCTAAGGCACCTGCGCTACTTCGCGGCCGTCGCGCAGACCTGTCACTTCGGACAGGCCGCCGCGCAGCTGCACGTGGCCCAGCCGGCCCTCTCGTACGCGATCCGCCAACTCGAATCCGAACTCGGCGTCTCGCTGTTCACGCGGACCACGCGCCGCGTCTCGCTCACCGTCGCGGGTGAGTACCTGTTCGGTGAGGCGCAGCGGATTCTCGCCGGAGTGGACGACGCCGTCCGCGGGGTGCGGCGCATCGGTGCGGGGCGCAGCGGATTGGTGCGTGTCGGCCTCACCGGCACGGCGTCGTTCTCGCACCTACCGGTGATGGCTCGGGCCCTGCAACGCGAGCTGCCCGGTATCGCCCTGCAGGTCGAGGCGGACATGCTCACACCGGCGCAGTGCGACGGGCTCCGCTCCGGCACCATCGATTTGGGGCTGCTGCGCCCGCCCGCGGTGGGGGAGGATATCGAGGTCCGCACCATCGAACACGAGGCGCTCGCGCTTGTCGTCTCCGCCGATCACCCGCTGGCCGCCCAACCGGTGATGTCGATGGCCGATCTGCGCTCGGAACCCTTTGTCATGTACGGCAATCGCGAATCTGCGGTGAACGAAGCGGTCATGCGCAGCTGTCGAGAGGCGGGGTTCGTCCCGCAGCGTGAGCACGAAGCGCCGGGAACCGCCGTGCTGCTCGCCCTGGTGACCGCCGGCCTCGGTATCGCCGTCGTGCCGTCGTCGGTACGTTCGTTGCCGTTGCAAGGCATGGTGATCCGCGATATTGCCGGCGCCGGCACCATCGATCTGGCCCTGGCCCGCCGCGCGGGCGATGACAACCCGATCGTTGTGGTGGTGACCCGTGTGGTCGAAGCGGCCTTTGCGGCGATGTCGATCGTCGACGATGCGCCGGCCGGGGCCGAACCGCTGTCGTCCAGGGGACCGTCCGAGGTGGATCGGCGCCGGTAACGGGATCAGTTGGTGCTGGGCCAACCGGGGTCCGGGCGCGCTGCGATGGGCGGGTCATCGGAGTAGACGGTTTCCGGTGGCCAGCCGTCGGGTGTGCCGGGGGCTTGGCCGCGGCAGGCTTCGATGTGTTCGGGTGTGCGCTCTGCCAGGGGGATGACTTCTTGGACGGTCCAGGAGCCGAAGACGTCGGCGGCAGGTGCGCGGTTGGGGCCCTTTTGGTTGCCCGGTGGTGACGTGGCGGTTCCGTCCTCATCGGGCCCCCGCCGGTACGTCCAGGCCCACGACATTCCGTTCGGGCGTCCGTGCCCGATGGAGTAGGTGCCCCGGTCGCTCCGACCGGTTTCGGTCTGGGTATTCCCGACAAGGTTGGTATAGCTGCAGTACCACGCTTCGGTAACTCCGTCGGCGCGGTCGGTGATGCTGAGGAGCTTGTAATAGCCAGAGCCAACCCAGACTTCGTTGTCGGCGTCGGTGAATGATGCCGGCGAGTAGATGGCGTCGCGCATGGCGTGAGCGAATCCGGGGTAGCCGCCGTCAAGTGTTCCGTGTTTTTGTGCCAGGGACCATGATTCGATGCTGGCCCGGATGAAGGTGGCGTCCGGAGACATCAGATCGATGCCGTCGGTGGCGATCCACCCGATGGTCATCCATGCGGACTCGGGCACGTCGGGCAGAGCTTCGGCGCCGTTGGGTGGTGCGAAATTCTCGGTAGGCGTGGTCGCGCAGGCTCCGGTTAACAGGAGGGCGGCCGCCGCGACCAGTCGGGCCATTACTCTCCGGTGGGGGCGGTGAAGTACCGTCACTTTTCCTTCTCCCCGTTGAAGAGGCTCTGTTCGAATCCCGTGAAGGGGATGTCGTTCTTTGTCGCCCAGTCCTTGATGCCGGCTCGAAAGTCTTGACGATCCCATCGATCGAGGCCCTCGGGATTGGTCAGAAGCGGACCGAGTGTGGGATCGGTGATGATCTCGGGATGGGATTGGTACAAGCCAACGAGCATGTGTTCGAGGCGTCGCTGTTCGGAGGTCATCTCGTGGTACAGGTCGACAGCGCCCGGATCGCCTCTGACCTCGAGCGGGTTGGGCGTGGGGTTGTTCAAGTACTCGGCAACGGGAGCACCGGCGGAAAACAATGTTCCCGCACCGGGTACGGCGGACAGGACGCTGCCGGACCCGTCGATCGACAGTGACTTTATCTCGTAGATATCGATCTTCTCCCCGAATTCGTTGGCGCGGGAGAGTTCCTGGTGTAGGAAGGCTCCTTCAAGCATCGCGCCCTGCAGCAGGCCGGTCCGTTCACCCCATGCGGTCGCGAACCTGCTGTCGGGGTCCGCGCCGAACTCGTATGCGAATCTATCGGTCATTTCGGCGGCACCGGTGTTGATGATCCTGGCGGCTTCGGGGTCGGAGTTGAGCACCCCGAAGACCTCGCCGAGCCCATCCTCGCGGGTGTACATCGACACGTCGTGTACGCCGGTCCACTCATCGGGCGCCCCGACGAAGGTTCCCAGATAAGGGGTCATCGCGCCGGCCATCGATTGGACGACGCCCGGGTTCAGCTGACCGACCATCTGGTTGTCCGCTCCGGCCGACGTCAGCAGGTTGTGATGGTTGTCGGATAGATAGTGCGCCAGCGATTCTGAGGTGTCGCCGGCTCGCACGGCAGCGGCGATCTGCTGCGGTGATGCGTCCGGCCCGGCGACGGCATCCGCGCCGATCCAGTCGAACATCGCCCTCGCCCCGGCATCCTGGTCTCCCCAGGAATGCGTCAACAGGGCAGTCATCGTCGAGTCCCGGCTGTAGGCGTCGTCGGGCATGGTGTCCGGTAGTCCGATGATCGCGTCGGCAGTGGCAGTCCGGTCGGTCGCGGCGAACTCGAGCATGCTCGAGGCGACTGCTGTTGCGCGGTCATCGACATGCGCGTGTTCAGTATTGAGTACGCCACCGGTATCCGTTGCGCCCACGATGTCAGCGGCGCGCGCGATGATCGCCCGGTCGATGTCGGTGCCCTCTCGAAGTGCCGGATCACCCTGGGCGAGCACATCCACCAGACCGGCGTAGCCATCGACCACCGGTTCACGAACGCCGACCGGGAGCATCGGTGGGAGCCCGGACGCAGACGCGATGGGAACCTCCTCGAGTAGTGAGCGCACCGACTGCGGGAGCGTGTGCAGACCACCACGCGCAGATGACTCACCCGGTGAGTCGATGCTCTGGGTGGTTCCGATCCCGGGGTTGGAGGCGATTTGCAGAGAGTCGGCCACTGCTTGCCGAATGGCGACGGGGTCGGGATGCCCGGCGCCGATGGTCGTCAGGTCCTCGATCGATGCGCTGTCGAGAGCGCCGAGAAAGGACCTCAGATAGTCGAACTGCCCCTGAGGGATATCGACCGGCTGTCCCGCAGCCAACTCAGCGTACTGCTCGGGAGTCAACGTCGTCGCCGCCTGGAGGCGGGCGTACATCTCGGGGTTACCTCTGCCCGAGGCGATTTCGCTCGCGTCGGCAGCCCCGGAGGACCCGCCCACAGCCAGTTCGGTGGGCACGCTGACCCGCAAGTCATCGCACACAGTGGTGACCGTCGCCGCCAGAGCCGAATCCGCACCGTTGAGTACGTCAAGGTGGCTCGCGATGATCACGCGAAGGTTCTCCGCATCATTGCGGGCGGTCTCGTCGGCGGGGTCGTGGGCGGTGACCGACCAATCCGGGCCGATGGTCACCCCGGCCGGCGGCATGGCGACGTGGCGTCGCAACTCGTCGATCGGGCACGCCAGGGCGCGGTGGGCGTCGGCGAATGCCTTGGCCAGGTCATCGAGCCGATCGGCGACGCGGCGGAAGGACCGCCGGTCACGATCGACCCGTTCCTCGGCCGCCCGCTGCCCGTCCCCGGTCCACCCACCGGTATCCGCGGGCTGACGAATCGCGGAGTCAAGGGTGCCGATCCACTCGTGCAGGCGGTCCGCGGCGGACGTCAACTCGGTGGCTGCCTGCTCGAGGCCGGCGTAGTCCCAGGCCAGGACCTGGTCCCGGCTCGGCGTCACGGTAGGTCCCCCATGGCGTCGAAGCCGGAACCGATCTGTTCGTCGGTGGCCACGTAATCCTGTTTGCTACCGCGGACCAGGTAGCCCATCTGGCCGATCCGCTTCGCGACGTTCGACAGGGCCTGCCCGACGACCCCCTCGGCCTGCGTGCACGCACCGGAGGTCTGTGAGCCGGGAGACCGGCGCCCACCGAACCGGGAGCCTGTGGGTCGATGCCCTCGACGGCGGCAGAGGCCTCGTCGAACACTCGCGACAACGTTTCGAGGACGGTCGGCTCGACGTGCACGTCGTTCGACACCCGACCACCCCCAAGTCTCGGATCCAGCGCGGACTGTACCAAGAGTCGACTCCAGACGAATATCCGAGTCGGTGACCTGAGGGGTCCGCCGATGGATCGAGTCGAGACGGGTCCCTGCGGCTGCCGGCCGATCCGGGCCGTTATGTATCCCCAAGGATCTGTGGCCGAGACGGATTGACGGGCTGTATCTGCGCACTCAGAGACGGAAACGGGTCGTCCAGGGGCTTGCGTTGCGACCGAACGCTGCTGCGGATCTTTCGTAGTGGCTCACCCGCAACGTAGTGACGACCCCTACGCTCACCGCGCGCGTCGAGAAACCCAATGTCAGTGGCCTTCACCAGATCGCGGGTGGCTGTCCGCTCGTCGAGCCCGGTGCTCTTCACATAGGCAGGTCGGGTGACCCGCAGGCCGAGGGTCGCATCGAACAGCGCGTCGGTGAGCCGCACGTTCAGGCCGCTGTCGGCGACCAATGCGTCGATGAGCCGCAACTGGTGCTCGGCTTCATCGATGCGTCGCCGCATAGTTTGGGCCTGCATGTGATGTGCGCGGAGATTGAATCTGATCCACAAGCCGGTGTCATTGTCGGGCTGCCAGGAGCCGGCGCCGGTTGCGGACAGGACGGCGTAGTAGTCCCGGGTGTTGTGTCCGAGCCATTCCTCGATGCTTGCGAACTCGGGTTCGACCAATCGATCGCCGGCGAGCACCATCGTTTGCAGGGCTCGTGCCATGCGGCCGTTTCCGTCGCGGAACGGGTGGATCATCACCAGATTCAGGTGTGCCATCGCGGCGCGAACAAGAGGGTCGTCGGTGCCGGGTGAGGCGAGCGTATGGGATAGCGTCGTCATCAGCGTTGGCACCTGGTCCGGATCGGGACCTTCATAGACTGCGGCGCCATCGGCGTCGCGGACGTAGATGTCGCTGGTCCGATAGCGGCCGGGCGACTTCCTCAGCTCGTGTTCCAGGAGCATGAAGTGCATCGACTTGAGTGCGGTCTCATCGATGACGAACCCCGGCTCGACGGCGACGTTCAGCACGTAGGTGAGCACCCGGCGGTAGCCGACGATCTCCGCCCAGGTCGCCGCGTCGGCGGTCAGCGGTGGTTCGTCGTCCACCGCGGCCACCGCATCCTGATCGCTGACCGAGTAGCCCTCGATGGTGTTCGACCCCTGAATCGCACGAGCCGTCGCTGTGCGTCGCAACTGTCCAGTCCAGCGGCGAGGCGCGCGCAGTACATCGGCGAGGGAGGCGCGCAAGCCGTGGATTTCTGCTATGACCTGCAGGTCTTCGTCACTGAGGTCTGGTACCGAGAATAGGGTGGCCACTGGTGTCCTTTGCTTAGCGACAAGGGTAGGTCGGCCGTGTCTCTTTGTCACTAAATAAGAGACAAGCCCGGATGGGCGGGCGGGCAACTCCGGAATCGCACCTTGTGGCCGATCGACGTGAACCGTCAGGTTCCGTGGCTTGCTCGGTATCCGTAGCTCGCGAAGGGGTTGAGTATTTGCCGTCGCCACAGTCGGTTCCGTTGGGCCACCGTGAGTCTCGCGAGGTCTGCGACCTCGTTCCAGTCACGTTCGATGACGGCGATCTGCCCGTCGATGGCGTCGCGGGCCTCGGTTGCCGTCAGGCCGTAGATTGGAGCGGCCCGTATGCACGCGGCGAAGGAGCTTTCCCGTGTGCCGTTCCGATCGAAGGCCATCGCCTGCGCAGACGTCTCGCCGGAGCGGATCTGCGGGCACAGATCGTACGCGGGGGTCAGTTCGAGCATGCGGCCGTCCCAGAACGCGGCGTGATTGCGTGCGTGGTCGTCGTTGTTGCCGATGGCAATGTTGAACACGATCCGTTCGAACAGGCGACGGCCGACGTCCGGGTCACGCCCGTCTCGGCGAAGGACGTCCAGCAGATCCGGGTAGGTGGCGTAGCGCCCCTCCATCTCGTCGAGACCGAGCATCGTGAGTCCCGAGACGAGCAGGCGCCTCCCGCCCTCGGGGGATCGGTCGAACCTCTCGATGACGAGCGCGTCGCGACCGAGGGATGTGGTCAGGAATGACTGTGTCGTGTCGATTCCCACCCGCCGGGCGAACTTCAAGGCGAGGGCCTCAGCATTGACGACGGGGTATGGGTCGGATGTCGACGAGAACTTCGCAATGTGCGGTACACCGTCAACGTCGATCAGAGCCTTGGGGCGAGCGCCGCCGATGGACGTACCGCGCAGCAGGGCAGCCCCGAGGTCCTCGGGCAGATCGCGCCCTTCCTGGAGAGCGTCGGCAGCCGCATGCAGTTCATCGAGAGTTGCCGAGCGCTCCCGAGAGACGTACTCCGTCGGGCCGGCTTGGAAGTCGAGTCCACCGATCCGGTTCGACCCGGACTCCAGGAAGTAGGTGATCTGGTCCAGGTCTCCGGCATCGACGGCGGCGCCCTTGGCGCCGTGTATGCGTTCGAGGATCACTCGCTGCCCCCAGGAATCGGGGCCGGCGTCGCGGAGAACCGAGGCAATAGCCATGTTCGGGGGCGGCTGCTGCCATCCCGCACGCAACGGAAGTTCCGGAGGGTAGAGGCTGATGGAATTGGGACGCTCCAGATAGCTTCGCGCGTAGCCGAATTCGTACCGGCTACCACCAGGCTGATAGCGCACTCGGCCGGCAACCACGGGAGTGGTCCGGCCGGGGAGCCACACCCACACGAAGGCGTCCCTTTGGTCTCGGGCGTGGTCAGAAGTTGAGCGCGTCATCGTCGTCATCCGCAGTGGTTGATCGTGGCGGGTACTCGCGGGATGGGAGCAGGGCTACACGCTCCTCACCCCGGCGTCGCAGTCGCGCGAGTTCGACGCCGTCGGCACCAAAGAGTGGCACTCCGACCAGGGACGCGGCGCTCAGAACGGTGCCGATGGCGACCCCGGGTGCCCCCCGCTCGATCGCGGTAATGGTTCGCGGGCCCACGCCGACTCGCGTGGCGAGGTCTGCGGCGGTCCAGTTCTTGTCGTGTCGACCGATGCGGATCTGCGCGCCGAGGACTGCGAGCGCATCCAATGCGAGTCGCGTGGGAGCAGCCTGTCGGCGAGCCATGTGATCACCTACCTTAAAAGTGCACTAGATATAGTCTAATGTGGTTTTAGAGTAGCTCCGAGAAGATCGCGTCGCTTGGTCTGCTCCTCCTCCCGCTCGATGAAGACCGAGCGTCACCGCTTGATGTCGAAGGTCTGCGCCAAGAGGTCGCGCCCGCGAGGTCATCTTTCTTCCACCGTCGACACGCCCGCTAACTTGGTGCGAAATCCGAAATGGGGGGCGCTATGTCGGGTGTTGAGATAGATCCTGCGCAGATCGTTTCGGCCGCGTCGGGTATCCAGACGATCATCCGCGACATGCAAACGATCGGTGTTGACCGGATCGTGGGACCGGACGCACAGTACGGAAACAACGACTTGTACTGCGCGTTCGACGAATTCTGCGGGCGATGGCATGTCGGCCTCACCGCACTGCTCCGGAACGGCGAGATTCTTGCCGACGGACTCCTCGTGGCGATACAGGACTACGAACGAGCCGACGGCGTGGCAGCCGCCGCAGTGTCGTCCCCTCGAGAGGTGCGATGACATGGCTGAACTTGGTGAGACCAACGATCCAGTCGAGTTAGTGCCCGGGAATCACTCCGCGATCGCGGAGAATGCTGTGGCGATCGGCGGCCGCGGGCAGACGCTCCTCCAGGTCGGTGCTTCGCTGCGAACCATCGACACCGGTGACGCATGGCGGGGTTCTGCGGCGGATCGGTTCCGTGACGTCTTCCATACTGAGCCGCCAAAGTGGAACACCGCAGGCGACAGCTTCGCCTCCGCCGCAGCTGCCCTGTCGCGTTATGCCGAAACTCTGGCATGGGCACAATCTCGCGCGGCTGAAGCGATTGCTGTCTGGAGTGAGTCCGAGGCTTCCACCAACGCGGCTCGCGCGGCTTACAACCCCGAAAGTGGGCCCTTTGTCGATCCGGGTGAAGCGGGCCGAGAGCACGCGCGTTACTTGCTTACCAACGCTCGGGAACAACTTGCGCTTGCCGGCAGTGAGGCAGCGACTTCAATTCGGGCTGCAACGGAGGCGGCAGGGAAGCCGGGGCTTGTCGCCAATCTCCTCAACTGGCGGTCCGAACTCGCAGCCGGCGCCATGGACAGTATCGAGTCGT
Source organism: Millisia brevis NBRC 105863 (assembly GCF_001552615.1). Classification (GTDB taxonomy): domain Bacteria; phylum Actinomycetota; class Actinomycetes; order Mycobacteriales; family Mycobacteriaceae; genus Millisia; species Millisia brevis. The sequence continues at coordinate 47,351 of NZ_BCRN01000001.1, read as the reverse complement.
ACATCGACCTGGTCGAGCGCTTCAACACCCTGCGTCTGGTATCCGATCCGGCAGGCCTGCTCGATGATGCAGCCGATGTCGGGCGTGGGCTGGCAGTGGCTGCCACCAATCCGGCGGGATTCGTGGAGCAGATGGTCGATCTCGAAACCTGGAAGGAAAGTCCTGCTCGTGCCCTGGGACAGCTCCTTCCGGGCGGGGCGGCGGGCGCGCTGACGGGTGGTGGTGGATTCCTCGGTCGACACGCAGGCACGGAGGCCCTCGAGGCCGCGGATGACGTAGCCGAGACTGCGGCCGAGGGGGCCGGACGCCAGCTGGATGTCCCGCTCGGCATGCCCTTGAACGAGGCGGATCGGGCCGCGTTGATCGACTACACCTACCGCGGGTTCCGGGAAATCAATCCGGCGTTGCGCTCGGGTACCGTGGATGACGCCATGCAATCTCGGGTTGACGCGATCTCCTCGGCCCTCGATAAGCTCCCGCCCTACGAGGGCACGGTCTACCGTGGGACGGACCTTTCGCCGGAGGTACTCGCTCAGTATCAGCCCGGCCAGGTCGTTTCCGATAGTACGTTTACGAGCACGTCGGCGACTCAGAGCGAGGCGTTCAAAGGTCCCGTCCAATTGGAAATCGTCTCGTATACGGGCAGGGACGTAAGGATGTACGCGCACGAGGAGTACGCGCACCAAGACGAGGTTCTCTTTCCGCCAGGAACACAGTTCGCAGTGGAAGAGCGTGTATACGACGAAGCAACGGGCGGGGTACGAATACTAATGAGGGAGGTAATTCGATGAAGAAGATCGCTGGGAAAACCTTCATGACGAGAGAGGAGGCGGGATTGCCGCCCCTCACCGCGGAGGAAATCGAGGAGACAAAACGCCTAGCGCGAGAAGGAAGGGCTCACCAGCCGGTCGCGCCCAGCAATCCGAGTCCGAGCGGCGATGACCCCGGGGATAAGTTTCGCGACGACATGAAAGGTACCGAATTCGATCCGGATTGGCCGCCGAGGCCTGATAGGCGTGACGAGGAGGGTACGGCGTGACCGCTCCCGCCGACCGGATTCGTGCACTGGTCAATGCGCTCGAAAAGCTGCCGCCCTATGTGGGACCGGTTTTCCGTGGGTCGAACCTTCCGGTGGATGTCCTCGATCGATATGTGCCGGGCACGGCTGTCACCGAGTTTGCGTTTGTCAGCACGACAGCCGACGTGACGAGTGAGTTTCCAGTTCCTACCGTATTCGAGATCTTCTCTCGGAACGGCAAGGACATCAGCCAAATGTCGGCCCACCCCGAGGAGAAGGAGGTTTTGTTCACCGCCTACACCACATTCGAAGTACTCAGTCGGGAAGCCGATCCCACTACCGGGAAGACCCATATTCGGTTGACCGACACCGGTTGGTTGGGCGAGGTCGACCGGAGCCGGGCGATCGCGGGCAAGGTCTTCACCCCGACGACTCAGCTGGGAATGAGTTTCGACCCGGTGCCTGCCGAGACCGTCGTCGCCATTGAACGCGTCCTCGATTCGGTGAGCGCCGCACGGCAGCAGGTTCCACTGTCGCAGCGGGTTGTTCGTAGCGACAAGTTCTGGGACGACCTCGGCGGGACAGGACTGTAGGACGACGTTGTGGAGGTAGTCGTTCGGAGACCGGTGTTGTATCTTGCTGTGCACGCGTCGTCCGGCCTGTAATTCGACTGCGCCGCGGATATACGGACTGGAAAGGCGTGGTGATCGGCACCCGGAGGTGGCGCGCGGCGACCAGATGAGCGATCTCATCGATCGCCGCCAGTACGGCGTTCGCGCCGTCTGCGGAACCGACGCCGTCGACCTGATCGGCAGCCAGCGCGGTGCGGCTGTCCGGCACACCGAGGTTCCGGGCGCCTCGGCGGTGTCGTCCCGTGCAGTCGATCGTGGCGGTGACACCGGAAGGTCCTACGCGTGGACCTGTGTTGGAGCAGGTCATCGCTGGCCCATAGGGTCGGTCGATGAACGAACCGTGGTCGACCGCCGGAACCGCGCGTTATGGGAAAACCTCCACACGTAAGGCCACGCTGTTGAGGATCGGCGACGGGTGCTTGGACTGAGAGATGTCGCCACTGGGGCTCCGAAGCTAACCCCAGGTTGCGGCGTCAGGATGCCACGCCAACCCCCGGGCGCTTCCGATCAGTACGGGATCGCCGAAGTCAATGACCGCCTCGAGTACCGGCCCAAACTGTTGAGGCCGGTGATTGGAGGTGTTGCGACGATGCCACTGCTGCCAGCGGGTCTGCGCAATCTCGGCGAATCCGTCGAGAACATCGGCCAGCGGACGAATCGTGGCGCCGCGGTGGCGAGCGACCGTATCAATCGCTGCCGCAAGTTCGTCGGCTCCGATCGGATGGCGGCGTGACATACTCCAGATGTCGCCGAAGTCGCGCCAGCGAGTGTTCGCTGTGCCGCGTTGGATGGCGGTGACGATCTTCTCGGCGTGAACCATGTGCATCGGATAGCCCGGCAACGTGATCGAAGGGCCGCCCAGAAGTCGCGGCAAGGAGATGGTGGTTGGTGCGGGCCAGATCGGGTCACCGACGTTCACGTCCAGGTGGAACGGCAATCTTGCGCCGGCAAGCCGGGCTCCGATGTGCACGCGGACGCCGGAGTAGTTCTCCTCTTCGCGGATGACTTCGGCCGTGGGGGTGTCGGGAGCAAACTCGATCCCATCGCTGCCGGGTGGCTCGGCGACCAGTACGCGGCGAGTCAGGTCGAGCACGGTCTCCGTGTCGTTGGCCAGGCGGATAGCGGCGAAATCGATGTCCTTCGTTGGGCGACGTAGACCGAATGCGGCGAGCAGCACGCCTCCCTTGAGGACGAACGTTTCTCGAGCATCGCTGACGGCCAGTCGCGCGAGGAAGCCCTCCAACGCATAGAGCTGAAGGAGTTCCCGGGTAGGCCTGCCGGTGCGCCGAGCCTGATTCTGAAGATCGAGATAGGCAGCGCCCGATGGTGTCCCTCTGGTAACCCGGTTCACAGCAGAATCTCCAAGGTCTTCCGCAGCACCGCCAGGGTTCGTGGGAACGACTTCGCCATTTCGAGCAGATCCGAGGGTTGCCCGCCGCGCCGCAGCCATCGTTTGAGCGCCTCGTTCGCCTGGTCGGCCCCGTCGAGGTGACGCAGCCGAAAGGCGTCGATGATGCTCCGCTCGGCGGAGTAGATGCCGATACTGCTGGTGTCGGTGATGCCCAGTTGCTCGCGTCCGATGTCGAAGGTGGTTGGGTTGAAGTGGCGCCATCTGACCGGTGCGATCGTCTTCGGCGCCCAGGAGCCACGCGGTATAGCCACGTCGATCTCGGAGGGGATGTCGTCGATCAGGTCGTGCCGCTCCAGGGCCGAGCGCAGGCACAATGTACCGCGAGGGGCCTTGGCGGCTATCTCCACCAGGTCTTCGTCTCCGAGCCAATCGCTCTTTCGGTACAGACCCCGCGAGAGCGCAACGATCGCGCCATTGTCGATGAAACGACGGAGCCGGCGCTCGCTCACGTAGTCCAGGGCCTCGGAGTAGCGGAACGTCTCCGGCAAGTCGGCCGGCAATCTGTTGTTGGCAGTGCTCATGCGCATGACACCTTCGTAGGAAATCCTCTACATAAGAGTACATACTGTGGAGGTTTACCTGTCTGGCCTCGCTGGCGGTATGCCGTACCGGCTCAGAACGCGTCCTGTCAGGTTGCTCCACAACTAAACTGTGGCCTTCTGTCAACATGCCTACTCGCAAAACTGTACCAGTTTGTCATGTTCTGCATGGCTAGACCTGTATGCTTTTGTCATGTTGAAGGCGGGGCTTAGTGGTGAGGGATGACCAGCGGCGGCAGCGTTTGGTCGATACGAATCCTTGGTGGCGGGCGGCAGGCAGGGGAACGGATCCAACAGCTTGGATGGCGCAGCACCGAATCTTGCGGAGTCGCGCTGCATATGACCTGGGCTATCGGCCGCGCATCCTCGACGACGTTTGCGCGGGTGAGGTCGGCGATCTTCTGGTTGTGCTGACCGGTCCACGCCGCATCGGAAAGTCGGTCGCCCTACTCGACACTGCGGCGAGATTGTGTGCACGGCCTGATCTCGACCCTCGCCAGGTCGTATATCTGCCATGCGACGGCATGAATGCACAGGACGTCCATCGGTGTCTGGTCCTGGCTCGAGAGTTGACCCGAGCGATCGACTTCGATAGGCCGCAGCCGCGAGTGTGGCTGCTTGATGAGATCAGTGGCGTCCCCGGCTGGACGTCGACTCTCAAACTAGCTAGGGATACAACCGATTTCGGTGGAGATACTGTAGTTGCGACCGGTAGCAGATGGGCAGCCGGCGAAGATGTCCAGGGCAATCTCCTCGCCGGGCGCGCGGGGACCACGCCCGGCCGTCGCACCCGACTCCTCCTGCCGATGACCTTCCGCGACTTCATGATTGCGTCGAGGCGTCAGGTACCTGTGCTCGATGCCGTGCATGTCAGCGACCTGCAGAGCGCCGAGGTCGCAAAGGCGCTCGACGCCGTCGCCTTCGACGTCGACGCCTATGACCTGGCGTGGCAGGACTATTTAACTTGCGGCGGCTTCCCGCGCGCGGTCGCGGAGCACACCCGTTTCGGGACGGTCTCCGACAACTACCTGGGCGATATCAAGTCATGGTTGCGTACCGACGTCGATCCCGAGGGGCCGCAAGACTCGGTACCTCTCCTGCTGAGTGTTGTCTCCGAGCGCGCAACGAGCCCCTTCAACGTAGCGAATGCCGTCGAGGAACTCGGCTACAAGTCCCGCGCCATCGCGGAACGACGGCTCAACCGGCTGATCTCCAGCCAGGCCGCCCTGTGGTGCCCGCGACGCGAAGGAGACAAACTTGTCGCGGGTGCTCAATCGAAGCTCTACTTGACCGACCCACTGCTCGCGTCTCTGCCATCGAGGCTCAGGTCCGGCGTGCCGCCACCCGACATGACTCGGCTCACCGAAATGGCCATTGGAATTGCGATGGCCCGTGCAATAGATGACCTCGAGGAGGGGCGGTGGGTCAGCGGCGACACTATCGGCTACGTCCGCACCGCCCGCCAAGGCGAGATTGACCTGGGTCCCATTACCGTCCCGTCCGCAGCCGGCCCGGTTGAGAGTGTTCCGATTGAGAGTAAGTGGGTTGAGCACGGCTGGAGGAGCGAGGCAAGAACGATCAACGGGAAGTTTGGCCGCGGCATTCTCGCCACCAAGTCGGCGCTCGATGTTACGGGGGAGGTATGGGCTGTTCCGGCACCGCTCGTCGCGCTCTTGCTTCAGTAGTACGCCCGTTCGTATCGTCGCTGATGCCGGCAGTTCAGGACCGGCCGCCGTGGCCCTGTAGTCAAGGATGGCTGGGCTAACATGACCACGGACGGTGGCAGATCGTTGTACCGGGACCGTCGCAAGCATCCACCCCTGACCTTGAAACGGACTCCGCGGTGCTGTCACGGGTTGATTTCGGCAGCCCCTTCTGCGCGACGAGGCTCGTGGAAGATGCTCGGGTGTGCCACGACCGTTGCGGTGGAACTATCGATTCTCTGTGTCATTCGGATGCTGTCGGGTGAGGTCGAGTAGTCAAGTACAGGTCCGGATTCTCCTCCAACAGCTTCAGCCGAGAAATATCCGTCCCGGGGCCCGCACCAGCATCCGGCAGTTCGCAGAGTAGATCGTGATTGTCTGAAGTTGCCGCCACCGAGCCGTTCCCGTCCTGTTGTAGAGGTACCGATATCTTGCCGAGGCGGACAAAATATCGATAACCCCGACCGATATCGTTCGCTATCTGGCGTGTGCGCTCAACCCAAGAATCGCCTGGAGTTGGTGGCCCCTCGACGCGCCCGCTGAATCCGATTACATTGCCGTTCTCGATCAGTTGGTAAAGGACTTCCCGTGCGGTTCCTGGGGGATTGCGGGACTTTGCTTGCTGCAGAAGCCCCACTTTTCTTTTCGTAACAGTGGTCTCCCATGCAGGCCACTGGGCCGAGCGGCGGTCCCGGGGGCGACATGCAATATCCGAGAGAAAGACCTCGTACTGGTCCATGCCCATCGGTCTATACACCAGATACGCCGTGGGCAGCTCTGTCCTTGGATCTGTGTCAGGAACTTCGGCATAGGGCTCCAGCCCAGTGGACTCGGCGAGCGCCCATCGGACAACAGGAGGTGCGCCTGCTACCAGCTGGGGATCCAACTGCTGGAAAAAACTCAGGGCATCGAGAATCGTGTCGACAACCGGCCGCTGCTCAACACTCTTGCGGTAGCCATCCAGTGCCTCGGCCCGCGCGCGTTTCGCGCGCTCGGTCGCGGACGAATCGACGCGAACGTATTCGTCAGGCATGTCCGAGTACCTCGCCCACTCGTATACCACCCGGGTGCGTGTGGGCGCCTTGGTTAGAGGGACGCCAAAGTAGGCTTTGGGCACGAGGAGATTCTCAAAGATGATAGGCGAGTGCTCCTCGCAGTTGCGAATCAACTCCAACCCCATGGCAACTTTACCCAGCGGGTTTCTCGCTCGATAGCTCCGGTAAGCGTCTCCGTGGGCGTTGAGGAAAACGGTCTCGTCGAGGATGTTAACGGCCGACGCGACTCGGCGTGCCTCCAACGCTGCTGCCTCTGGATCCTCCATGGTTGCGTACCAGTAGGCCTCGACGGCCCGGCGCAGCTCCCGCATGTATCGAAGCCCTTTGGCCAGGTGGCTACCTTTGAGATGAAACTGCGCTTCGGTCACCGCATCAGTCTCCCAGCGCAATTGCAGGAGTGCCATTGACTCCGGCTGGCTGGTCAGAACTCGTCGAGAGCTGTTTCCAGTTCGCGCAGTTCGGTGAGTGCATCGATCTGTCGTTGCAGGCGTTGCTTCTTGAACGTCATGACGTCCGAGGTCCGAACGCGATGGTGGGAACCGACCTTGTGTGCGGGGATCTCGCCGGAGTTGATCATCTTCATCAAGGTCGGTCGGGAGATGCCCAGTTGGTCGGCGGCGACGGTGGTGGTCAGCTCCTCCGGCAGGCTCGCCAGGGTGAGTCGCGTGCCTGATGCGACGGAGTGGATGACCTCCCGCAGTAGTTCCGCAAGCTCGCTGGGGACTGGGCTTGCGACATGGTCTGCGTCGCCGACGGTGATCGAGGTTGGATCGGAACCTATCGTCGACAGGAGCTTCCTTGCTTGTTCCTGCTCGCGACGATCGAAGACGATACTCGAGTTCTGCCGGTTCTCGACGGTCGACATCGGCACCTCCTCCAAGATGTGTGGTTACAGTTGTAAATGTACCCCACTTTCAGATGTATCTGAAAGCTGTTGTGGCGTGATCGTCGAGATCCGTGTTCGCTCTGGGAGGATCAGCGCCAGGGAATTGATCGACAACCTTCGATGTTGAGCGGATGACACTCAAGATTGAAGGAGTCACATGTCCGAGAATTCGCCGACCGGGGCCACCCGTTTACCGGTGCTGTTCCGCACCGATGCGGTGTTGCTGCCGGGCATGGTCGTTCCCGTTGAACTCGACGATTCCGCCCGGGCGGCAGTCGACGCAGCACGCTCGTCGTCCGACGACAAGCTGCTGGTCGCGCCCCGTCTGGAGGATCGTTACCCGTCGTACGGCGTCGTCGCGACGATCCTGCAGGTCGGCCGGCTGGCCACCGGGGAGCCCGCGGCCGTTCTGAAGGGTGAGCACCGCGCGCATATCGGCAGCGGTGTCGAGGGGCCGGGAGCGGCCCTGTGGGTGCAGGCCGAACCCGTCGAGGCGTACGAGCCCGACGAGCGGACCCGCACCCTTGCCGCCGAGTACAAGAAGCTGGTCGTCTCGATTCTGCAGCGCCGCGAAGCGTGGCAGGTCATCGACCAGGTCAACAAGACCACCGATCCGTCGGCCCTGGCCGATATGGCCGGGTACGCCTCGTACCTGACCGACGTCCAGAAGCGTGAGCTTCTGGAGACCCCCGACCCGGCCGCCCGGCTCGAATCCCTCGTCGAGTGGACCCGCGCCTACGTCGCCGAGATGGAGGTCACCGACAAGATCGCGGACGAGGTCCGCGAGGGCATGGACAAGACGCAGAAGGAATTCCTGCTGCGCCGCCAGCTCCAGGCCATCCGCAAGGAACTCGGCGAGGACGAGGCCGAGGGCACCGACGACTACCGGGGCCGCATCGAGGCCGCCGACCTGCCCGAAAAGGTCCGCGAGGCCGCTCTGCGCGAGGTCGGCAAGCTCGAACGCGCCGGCGAGCAGGGCCCGGAGGCCGGGTGGATCCGCACCTGGCTCGACACGGTGCTCGATATCCCGTGGTCGGAAACAACCACCGACTCCACCGATATCGTCGCCGCGCGCGCCCAACTCGACTCCGACCACCACGGTCTGGACGAGGTGAAGGAACGCATCGTCGAGTACCTGGCAGTTCGTGCCCGCCGCGCGACCCGCGGCATGCACGTCGTCGGCGGACGCGGCTCCGGCGCGGTGCTGCTGCTCGCCGGTCCGCCCGGGGTCGGCAAGACCTCGCTGGGTGAATCGGTGGCAAAGGCCCTGGGCCGCAACTTTGTCCGTGTCGCCCTCGGTGGCGTCCGCGACGAGGCCGAGATCCGTGGCCACCGGCGCACCTACGTCGGCGCGCTGCCCGGCCGCATCGTTCGGGCGATCGGTGAGGCCGGCTCGATGAACCCGGTGATCCTGCTCGACGAGATCGACAAGGTCGGCTCCGACTTCCGGGGCGACCCGGCCGCGGCCCTGCTCGAGGTCCTGGACCCCGCGCAGAACCACACCTTCCGCGACCACTACCTCGACCTGGACCTCGACCTGTCCGACGTGGTGTTCATCGCGACGGCCAATGTGGTGGAACAGATTCCGTCCGCATTGCTCGACCGCATGGAGATGATCGGCCTCGACGGGTACACCGAGGACGACAAGGTCGCCATCGCCCGCGACTTCCTGCTACCCCGGCAGGCCGAGCGCGCGGCGCTGACCACCGAAGAGGTGGAGATCACCGAGGATGCGCTGCGCGAGATCGCGGCGAACTACACCCGCGAACCCGGGGTGCGGCAGTTCGAGCGGATGCTCGCCCGGCTGCTGCGCAAGGCGGTCACCAAGGTGAGCACGGCTTCGACCACAGGCGAGTCTGCGGACGGCGACAAGGCTGCGCCGCTGGTGATCGACACCGCCGACCTGGTCGACTACCTCGGCCGACCCCGGTTCACCCCGGAGACGGCGGAGCGGACCGAGGTGCCAGGCGTGGCCACCGGTCTCGCGGTCACCGGCCTCGGCGGCGATGTGCTGTTCATCGAGGCGTCGAGCGTCGACGGGAAGCCCGACCTGGTGCTGACCGGTCAACTCGGTGACGTGATGAAGGAGTCGGCGCGGATCGCGCTGTCCTATGTGCGCGCCAACGCCGAGCGGTTCGGGATCGACCCGGCCGTCTTCGAGAAGTCGATCCACGTGCACGTGCCCGCGGGTGCGGTGCCGAAGGACGGACCGTCCGCCGGCATCACCATGGTCACCGCACTGGTGTCGATGGCCACGGGACGTCGGGTGCGCGCGGAGGTCGGCATGACCGGCGAGGTCACCCTCAACGGTCGGGTGCTGCCGATCGGTGGCCTGAAGCAGAAGCTCCTGGCCGCCCAGCGCGCGGGCCTGACCACGGTCTTCGTGCCCAAGCGCAACGAGCCCGATCTGGACGACGTGCCCGCCGAGGTCCTGAAGGACATCGACGTGCGCCCGATGGTCGACGTCGCCGACGTCATCGCCGGGGCCCTCGAGCCCGCCGCGGAGGTCACCACCGCCGCAGCGTGACACCGCGAGAGTGACGATTTCTGTGGTTCCGCCGCAGAAACCGTCACCCTCGGGAAACCAGAACGCCGGTCGGGCGAGCGCAATGCTCACCCCACCGGCGTTTGGTGTTGGGAGACTCAGCCCAGATCGAGCTCGTCGAGATCCTCGCTGTCGAGCTGCTTCTTGCCGTAGCGGGCGATCAGGAAGAGCACCGAACCGACCGCCAGATAGCCCAGGCCGATCAACCAGATCTGCAGCGTCTGCTGGGACAGCAGAATGAAGCTGCAGACGATGGCGACATAGGGCACCCAGCGCGGCACCTTGAAGTACTTGTGCTCCGGGATGTCGTTGCGCAACACGATGCACGAGATGTTGGTGAAGATGAACACCCACACCAGCAGCAGCACCGTCGTGTCCGCGAGCAGGCCGATCGAGCCGACGAAGCTCATCGCGATCGTGGCGAGACCGACGACGATGATCGCCACCCACGGGGTGCGGCGGGTCGGAGCGACCTGTCCGAAGATCGACGGCAGCAGGCCCGCCTCGGCCAGACCGTATGTCGCGCGGCTGGCCATCACCATGAACAGCAGCGCACCGTTGGCGATCGCGATCAGGGCGATCGTGGAGAACAGCCAGGATGGAATCGCGATATTCGAGGCGTTGATGACCTCGAGCAGCGGCCCGGTGGACTCCGCCATGATGTTCGGGTCCACCACGATCGCCGAACCGAGGGCGATCAGCAGGTAGATGACACCGGCGGTGCCGATCGCCCCGAACAGTGCGCGGGGGTAGGAGTGCGTCGGGTCCTTTACTTCCTCCGCCATATTGGCGGCGGCCTCGAAGCCGAGGAACGAGAAGAATGCGACGACCGAGGCGGCGAAGGCGCCCACCAGGATCGGTTGATCCGGTGACGGGGTCAGAATGCGGGACGGATCGCCGTCGCCGCTGCCGAAGACGATCGCGGCCACGATGATCACCAGCACCAGACCGGAGGTCTCGATGATGGTGGCAACAACGTTGGCCGACAGCGATTCACGGACACCGCGCAGGTTGATTGCGATCAACAGGCAGAGGAAGACGATCGTGACCGGTGCCGACGGCCAATCGACCAGGGCCGAGAGGTAATCGCCGGCAAAGGCATTCGCCAGCAGCGCGGAGGTGGTGATGCCCGAGGACAACATCAGGAAGCCGATGACGAAGGTCAGGTACGGTTTGTGGAAGGCGCGCTGCACATATCGAGCGGCGCCACCGGCGTGCGGGTACTTGGTGATCATCTCCGCGTAGGTACCGGCGGTCAGCAGGGCCAGCACCAGAGCGATCAGCAGCGGCAGCCAGAGCATGCCGCCGACGTCTGCGGCCATGGTGCCGATGAGCGTATAGATGCCGGCGCCCAAGGTGTCACCGACGATGAAGAAGAACAGCAGCCAGACGCCGACCGTCCGCTTCAGTTTGGTTTCGTGGGCACCTGTCCCATCAGTTTTCACATCGGCCATTTGGCGATGATTGCACGGTTTAGCCCGCTCTGTCCGATTTATCGGAGCCGCGAAACACGATCGTCAACATCACTCGACCGTGCGTAACACGGAATTTGACGGTAGCTCCCCGCGGATTCGGGGCGTCGGGTTTGCTACGTGCGGGTAGATTCCGCGGCTTCGGAAGGGTCCTCCGAGCCGGTTTTCTCTCCCCGAGAGAGGTTTTCGTCCTTCGGTCGATAAGTCGCCGGACCCGCAGACGGCTGCGGGAGGTCGGGCAGGTCGATCGATCGGTGGTCCGAGTCGTGTTGCGCGGCAGTCGATGCGGAGACCTTTCGGTCGACTGCCATTACGGGCCCGAAATTCGCCGGATCGGCGCGCCGGGACGTCGATGTGCGGGAAAGAGGCGGGGAGCGGCCCATCGCACTTTCCGGGTAACCGGTGATCCAGCGCACGCATTCTCCAATACCGTGAGCAATTGTTCACCAAATGGGGATCTCCGAACGAATGTGCACCAGGTGACGCGGGGCGGGCCCGGGGGCGGTCGGCGCATCGGGCCGGACCGATCGATGGAGGCGAGCCCCCCGGAGCCGGGTGGATCGAGGGGGTGAAGCCGTCGGACACGGGCGGGTCGCGTGAGTCCAACGGGCCGGAACCGTGTGGGTCGAGGTGAGTCCAGCGGGCCGGACCCGGGCGAATCGACATGAGCGGAATGGTGGCCGCGACGCAAACGTTCTGCTCGAAGTCTTGACCTCGAGTCGACTCGAACTTCTACCGTGGCGATCGATGGTGCGACTGCCGACCGGTACGGCGAATCGCGGTCCCGGCTCGTGAAGGAGATCTGCCGTGAGCATGGAGATGACGGCGTGGAGTTCGATGTACCGCGCCATGAACGCCGACGACGACCCCGATCGTCGGCCGTTCTCGATGGCGCTGTTGCGTCGAATCGGCCGCTTCGCCGCCCCGATGCGCGGCCAGCTGATCGCCTTTGTCGTGCTCAGCGTGGTGGTCGCCGGGCTCGGTGTCGCCGCACCGATCCTCGCCGGCCAGGTGGTCGAGGCGATCATCAACGGCGGCAGCGTCACCCGGGTTGCGCTGCTCGCAGGGGTGATCGCCGTGGTGGCGCTCCTGGACGCCGGCATCGGACTGCTCAGCCGCTGGTACTCCTCGCGCATCGGCGAGGACCTGATCTTCCGGCTGCGCACCGCGGTCTTCGATCACGTGCAGCGCATGCCGGTGGCCTTTTTCATGCGCACCCGGACCGGCGCACTGGTCAGCCGACTGGGCAACGACGTCATCGGCGCCCAGCGCGCCTTCAGCGGCACCCTGTCCGGCGTGGTCGGCAATCTGGTGACGCTGCTGCTGACCGTCGCGGTGATGGCGCGGATCTCCTGGCAGGTCACGCTCCTGGCGCTGTTGCTCACCCCGATCTTCCTGCTGCCCGCACGGCTGATGGGCGGCCGGCTGGCCAAGCTGCAGCGCCAGGCGGCCGGCTACAACGCCGAGATGTCCACCCAGATGACCGAACGGTTCTCCGCCCCCGGCGCGACGTTGATCAAGCTCTTCGGCAACCCCGCGGCGGAGTCCGGTGAATTCGAACGCCGGGCCGTCCGGGTCCGCGATATCGGCGTGCGCTCGGCGATGCTGCAGACCAGCTTCATGACCGCCCTGACGTTGGTATCGGCGCTCGCACTGGCGATCGTCTACGGAGTGGGCGGCGCACTGGCGATCGGCGGCTCGCTCGACGCCGGCGCGGTGGTCACCCTCGCCCTGCTGCTGACCCGCCTCTACGCCCCGCTGACCGGCCTGGCGACCGCACGGGTCGAGGTGATGTCCGCGCTGGTCAGCTTCGAACGGGTCTTCGAGGTGCTCGATCTCGAACCGCTGATCGCCGACTCCCCGACCGCCGGCCCGGTGTCCGCCGGCCCGGTCGGCGTGCGCTTCGACGACGTCCGATTCGGCTATCCGGCCGCCAACAAGGTCTCGCTCGCCTCCTTGGAGTCGGTGGCAACCCTGGACGACCGGGGCGGCGAGGAGATCCTGCACGGGGTGTCGTTCACCGCGGAGCCCGGCGAGATGGTCGCCATCGTCGGATCGTCGGGGGCCGGCAAGTCGACGATCGCCGCGCTGATTTCCCGGCTCTACGACGTCGACTCCGGCAGCGTCTCGATCGGCGGCGTCGACGTGCGTGATCTGCAGGCGCGGTCGCTGCACGCCACCGTCGGCATGGTCACCCAGGACGGGCACCTCTTCCACGAGACGCTGCGGTCGAATCTGCTGCTCTCGCGGCCCGACGCGACCGACAACGAGATCTGGGAGGCACTGCGGCGGGCCCGGCTCGACCGGGTGGTCGCGGCGATGCCCGACGGGCTGGACACGGTTGTCGGTGAGCGCGGCTACCGTCTGTCCGGCGGGGAGCGCCAACGCGTCACCATCGCTCGGCTGCTCCTGGGGCAGCCGCGGGTCGTCGTGCTCGACGAGGCCACCGCCTCGTTGGACACCGAGTCCGAGGCGGCGGTACAGGCGGCGCTCAACGAGGCTCTCGCCGGGCGGACCTCGATCGTGATCGCACACCGGCTGTCGACCATTCGACGGGCCGACCGGATCCTCGTGGTGGAGGACGGGAGAGTCGTCGAGCGGGGGACACACGAGGAGTTGCTGCGCCTCGACGGGCGCTACCGCGCTCTCAATGCCGCCTGAGAGGAGGCGTCGTGGACGACGATAATCGCTGGACAGCGGCGGACCGCGTCGACGATCGTTGCGCGGTGAGCATCGAGACCAACCCCGCCGAGGAACCGGGCACGGCCGAGACAGTGCCCGCTCCGAGTGGACGGTGGCGCACCATCGAACCGCTGCGCGAGAAGCAGTATCGCCGCCTGATTACCGCGCTTGCGCTGTCGATCTTCGGCCACGGCATGCTCGCGGTGACCATCGTGCTGCAGACGATCGCCCTGTCGCCGAGCCCGACCGCGGTCTCGCTGGTCGGCTCGGCGCTGGCCCTGGGCCTGGTGGTCACGGCACTGCCCGGAGGGGTGATCGCCGATCGCATACCGCAGCGGACGGTCCTGATCAGCGTCGAGACGGTCAATGTCGTCACGGTGGTGGTGATCGCGGTGCTCGGCTTCACCGGGGTCCTCGCCGTGTGGCATCTCGTGGCGGCCGCCGCGCTGCTCGGCGCCGGCAGCGGCTTCTTCTACCCGGCGTACAGCGCGCTGCTGCCGCGGCTGTTGCCGCCCGAACAGTTGCTCGCCGCCAACGGCATCGAGGGCACGCTGCGCCCGACCCTGCAGATGGCGATCGGTCCGGCGATCGCCGGCATCATCGCCGGACTGTGGCAGCCCACCTACGGCCTGGTGATCATCGCGGTGCTCTTCGGCGCCGGGTTGGCGGTGTTGTCCACCCTGCGGCCCCCGGCGGATCCGCCGGCCGAGGCAATCGCCGGGGGGTCTGCCAAGCCGTCGATGTTCGGGGAGATGCGGGCCGGATTCGTGTTCATGCTGACCACCCCGTGGCTGCTGTGGACGCTGATCTTCGCGTCGATCCTCATCCTGGTAATCATGGGACCGATCGAGGTTCTGCTGCCCTTCGTCGCCCGGGAGAACTACGCCGACGGGGAGCGCATGTACGGCTTCCTGGTGGCGGCCTTCGGACTCGGCGGCGCGGTCGGGGCGCTCCTGGTCTCCGCCACCCGGATGCCGCGCCGCTATCTGACCGTCATGATGGCCGGCTGGGGACTGGGCTCCCTGCCGCTGGCGCTGGTCGGATTCACCACGTCGTTCCCGATCCTGTGGGCCGCGCTGTTCGTGGTCGGCTTCACCGCGTCGGCATCGACGGTGATCTGGGGAACGTTGCTGCAGCGACGGGTTCCGCGCGAGATGCTGGGACGGGTCTCGAGCCTGGATTTCTTCGTCTCGCTGTGTCTGATGCCGGTATCGATCGCGCTGGCCGGCCCGTTGTCGGCGGTGATTCCGATGTCGTGGATCTTCGTGGGCGCCGGGGTGGTCCCGGTGGTTGTGATGGTGATCGCCGTGGTCGCAGGGCGCATGCCGCGTGACGAGTTGGAGCATCCTCTCGATGATTCGGCGCGTCCGGGTGACGAGAGGGAGCAGTCGCAGGGCGATCGCCGACCCGGCCCCATTCGTGGCTCCGAATAACTCCAGATTGGTGTTGGGTCAATCCGCCGGCGGCCAATCGTTGGTCGATGGTTCACCCGTCCGTCAGGCTGCGCTCGAGCTGCAGTCGTAGCCTCGGGGCGAGGTCCGAATGTCTCGGCACTGCGCGACAGCCCATCCCGCAGTGGACCGTCCAGACAGCCCTGCTCTCTCCAAGGAGTTGACGTGGCCCTACGCCCGCTATCGCTGTTCGTTCAGCACGACGGCCGATCCTCGCGACGGTCGATCACCTGTACCTATCGATGCGGAAACGCATGCGGTCACGATGTGCCGAATACCAGTGACGGAGAATACTTTCGGGACGTCGCCGCGCGGGCGCTGTCCCGTCGACAGATCCTTCGCAGTGGCGCGACGACCGCCGTGGTGATCGGCGGCGGCAGCCTGCTGGTGGCCTGCTCGGACGACGGCGGAGTCGCCTCGACCGGATCGACCACGGCGTCCGAAACCGCTCCGGCCGGAACAGATTTCACCGTGGTGCAGCCGAACACCGAGGACGCGCTGGTCGTACCCGCAGGCTACGAGCAGCAGGTCGTCATCAGGTGGGGTGATCCGATCATCGCCGGCGCGCCGCAGTTCGATCCGCTCAACCAGACCGCCGCCGCGCAGCAGCAGCAGTTCGGCTACAACTGCGACTTTGCGGGATTCCTGCCGATCGACGGCGAACCGGATCTGCTCCTGATGGTGACCAACCACGAGTACACCACCGAGCCGATGATGTATCCGAACTACGATCCGGCGAACCCGACCGAGGAGCAGGTACGCACCTCGATGGCCGCGCACGGACTCAGCGTCGTCGAGGTCCGTACCTCCGCCGGAAGTGGAGCTCTGGAACCGGTATTGGGACAACGCAATCGGCGGATCACCGCGACCACCCCGATGACCCTTACCGGCCCGGCCGTCGGTTCGGCATTTGTCAGCACCGGCGCCGACCCGGCGGGAACGACGGTGCTCGGCACCCTGAACAATTGCTCCGGCGGACTGACCCCTTGGGGGACTGTGCTGACCGCCGAGGAAAACTTCAACCAGTACTTCGGCAACGCCGAGTCCGTCACCGATCCCGTGGCCGCGGAGCGGCTGGCACGCTACGGAATCGAGGGTGCCGCCAGCGAACGGTTGTGGGAGCGTTTCGAACCGAGATTCGACCTGGCGGTCGAGCCCAACGAGGCCAATCGATTCGGCTACATCGTCGAGTTCGACCCCAACGATCCGGCCGCCGTGCCGGTCAAGCACACCGCGATGGGTCGGTTCAAGCACGAGGCGGCCAACATCCACGTCACCGACGACGGTACGGTCGTGGCCTACAGCGGCGACGACGAGCGGTTCGACTACATCTACAAGTTTGTCTCCACCAAGAAGGTTCAGTCCGGCGGGGATGCTGCGGCCCTGGCCGAGAACATCGCCATCCTGGACGAGGGAACCCTGTACGTCGCTCGGTTGACCGGCAACTCGCCGGCGTCCGAGATCGACGGCAGCGGAACACTGCCGCAGGACGGCGCCTTCGACGGCTCGGGTACCTGGATTCCGTTGCTGCGCAGCGGGCCGGGTTCCGCGGCGGAGTCCTTCGTGGATGGCATGAACCCGCAGGAGATCGCCGTGTTCACCCGGCTTGCCGCCGACCGGGTCGGGGCCACGAAGATGGACCGCCCCGAGGACACGGAAGTCAACCCGGCCTCCGGCTACCTGTACGTCGCGCTGACCAACAACTCCAATCGCGGTGTCGACGGCAACGCCGGACCGGACGAGGCCAACCCCCGGATCGAGAACAAGAACGGCCACGTCCTCGAGCTCGTCGACGACCACGCGGGCACATCCTTCGACTGGAATCTACTGCTGGTCTGTGGTGATCCGGAGGCCGCGGACACCTACTTCGGTGGATTCGACAAGAGCGCCGTCAGCCCGATCTCCTGCCCCGACAACGTCGCCTTCGACGGGCACGGCAATCTGTGGGTGTCGACCGACGGAAACGCGTTGGGATCCAACGACGGGCTGTTCAGCGTGGTGGTCGACGGCGATCGGCGCGGTGAGACCAAGCAGTTCCTGACCGTGCCGGTGGGCGCGGAGACCTGCGGTCCGGTCATCGTCGACAACCGCGTCGTCGTGTGTGTCCAGCATCCCGGTGAGGACGACGACGCCACCTTCGAAAACACCTTCTCGAACTGGCCGGACGGCGGCAACTCGCTGCCGCGCCCGGCGGTCGCGGCGGTGTGGAATCCCGCGGGCAATATCGGAGTCTGAGGGTGCCCGGTGGGGCATGATCCGTATCGACGATCGGGCCGTACCGGAGCGAACACAGCAGTACCGGACCGAACACAAAGGCGCCGTTGCCGGCTCGAGATGAGCCGCCAACGGCGCCTGTGCGTCGTGCGTAGTGGTCAGACCCGTGAGCCGGACCGGCGTCCCGTGATCGCCGTGTACACGAACAGGACGATGATCGAACCGATAAGCGCCAGCAACCAGGTCCGCAGCTCGAAGAAGCTGCCCAGTGTGACGTTGAACAGCACACTTCCGAGCCAGCCACCGACGATCGCGCCGACGATGCCGATGATCAGGCTGGCCAGCCATCCGCCGACCGCCCTGTCTTTCAGAAGCGCCTTGGCGAGTGCTCCACAGACCAAACCAACGATGATGTAGCCGAGAATCCCCATCTCCGCTTCGCCAACCTTTCCGGGCTGATCGACGTGGATGCGCCGAACGCCACATATGTGTGTCTACCATCACGTATATCTGTCGGCAAGGGGGTTGGGGATACCGTGTCTCCGGACCTTCTGTGAATCCTGCTTGTTTGTAAGCGATTTCGAGATACTACGCGCGAGTAACGATCCGATTTGTCCGATTGGTATGGATTCGATATCCGCGATCCGTAGTCGAGGGTGGATGCGGTCTCGGTTCGGTGTCGGACCTCGTCCTGGTCCTGGTGCCTTCCTGTCGGAGGGCGGGGGTACGGTCGCAGCGTGCGACGACAGGACAAAGCAGATCGCATCGGCGAGATCCTCGACGATCTCTATCCCGACCCGCCGGTGCCGCTGGATCACACGAGCCCGTACACCATGTTGGTGGCGGTCGCGTTGTCGGCGCAGACCACCGACAAGAAGGTCAACCAGGTGACACCGGCCCTCTTCGCGGCGGCCGATACCCCGGAGTTGATGGTCGAGCTCGGTCCCGAACGCATTCTCGAGTACATCCGAGAGGTCGGCTTGGCGCCGACCAAGGCGCGCAACATCTGGCTGGCCGCCAATCGCATCGTCGAAGTGGGCGGCGAGCTGATCCCGACCTTCGAATTCCTCGAATCTCTTCCGGGGGTGGGCCACAAGACCGCCGGCGTCGTCCTGGCCGGGGCCTACGGTATCCCCGCCTTCCCGGTCGATACCCATATCCATCGGCTCGCGGCGCGGTGGGGTCTGTCGACCGGTCAGAATGTGGAGCGGACCGAGAAGGACCTCAAAGCGGTGTTCCCCGAAGAGACCTGGGATCGACGCCACCTGCAGATCATCTTCTTCGGTCGCGAGTACTGCCCCGCGCAGCGCCACGATCTTACCGGCTGCCCGATCTGTTCCTGGGCGGCATCGAAGAAGCAGATTGCCGCGGAGGCGCCGAAGAAGAAGGCGGCGGCCAAGCGACCGGCCGCCAGGGCCGGCGCGGCGAAGGTCCCTGCCGCGAAGGTTTCCGCAGTAGAGGTCCCCGCGGCGGAGGCTGCTGCCGCGAAGGTCCCTGTGGCGGAGGCTGCTGCCGCGAAGGTCCCCGCTCCAACCGACGGGTAGCGCCGCAACCGACCGGGAGTGCCGGGGCCGGCGGGTACCGACACAACCGGCGGATGTCAGCGGACCGGGCCGTCCCAGATCGGATGCCGGAGGATGCCCGAGTCGCTCATCTCCGCGTAGCGCACCGTGCACTCCAGGCGCGGCGTCACCCACACCGAGTCGCGGTGCTCGGCGGCCGGCGGCGGCTCCTCGAAGGGGCAGGTGTCGATCCGGAGCGGTTCGAGTTCTGTTCGCAGGTCGGATAATTGACGTTCGGTGAAGCCGGTGCCGACCCGGCCGACGTAGCGGTAGCCGCCGGACGCGGTGGGCAGGCCGAGCAGCAGCGAACCGATCCCTCCGCCGCGCGCGCCCTTGCCGTGCCGCCATCCGCAGACCGTGGCGCGCAGGCTGCGCCAGTTCTTGATCTTGATCCAATCGGGGGAGCGGACGCCGGGACGGTAGATCGAGTCGGCACGCTTGGCGACGATGCCTTCCCAGCCGAGATCCCGACTGCGCTCGACCGCGGCATCGACCGGGCCGTCCAGCGGCGGGAGGACCGTCACGCTGTCCAGGTCGGTGGTCAACAGCTCCAGTAGCCGTCGGCGGTCGGTGAACTTCTTGTCCAGCAACGAGATTCCGTCGAGAAAGAGCAGGTCGAAGGCGATCAGGCGGGCGTCCTGCGGGCTCGCGTGATGCAGCAGATCGAATCGGGTGACGCCGTCGTCGTCGAAGCCGACCGCCTCGCCGTCGATGATCGCGGCGTGATCGGCGAGATCGGCCGCCAGCCGGGAAAATCCGGGGAAGCGTTGGGTGTAGTCCTGCCCGGTGCGGGTGCGCACATCGATCGCACCGTGGTCGAGGTGGACCAGGACGCGGTAGCCGTCCCACTTGCCCTCGAAGACCCAGGCGTCGCCGCGATGTGCCACGTCCTCGACACTGCCGGCGGTGGCGAGCATGGGGGACAACGGATTCGGCAGATTGGCCGGTCGGGACGGCTCGGACGGTCGGGACGGCTCGGACGGTCGGGACGGCTCGGACGGTCGGGACGGCTCGGGCGGCCGGGACGGTTCGGGCGACTCGGGCGGCTGTTCGTCCTTCATGCGGTGCGCCAACCACTGCTTACCGTCGGTCCGGATCAACGCATAGCGACCGGAGATGCGCGACCCGCGCAGGTCGACGATCACCTCGTTGTCGCGCCACTTCTCGGTGGAATAGGTGCCGCGATCCCAGATTTCCATATGTCCACCGCCGTACTCGCCGCGGGGGATATCCCCGGCGAAGTCGGCGTATTCGAGGGGATGATCCTCGGTGTGCACCGCCAGATGATTGCGGCCCGGATCGGCCGGCAGATTCTTCGGCACCGCCCAGGACACCAGCACACCGTCACGTTCGAGCCGCAGGTCGTAGTGCAGCCGTCGGGCGTGGTGTTCCTGGATGACGAAGATCGGCTCCCGGTTCGGATCGGTCGGCGCACTTGCGGCCGGGATCGGTTCCGGGGTCAGCGCGGTCGTCCGCTTCCCGCGGTAGGGGCCCAACCGGTCGAGTCGCGGTGCCTCCACGTCGAGCTCGGTGACCAGATCGGCGTCCAGGGGGGCCAGCAGATCCCCGTCGCGGTCGAGCCGCTCGAGCACCTCGTCGAACCGCAGCTGCCGCAGCGCGCCGGCCTCCACCTCGTCCCAGGTATGCGGCGCGGCGACGGTCGGATGCTGCCGCCCGCGCATCGAGTAGGGGGCGATCGTCGTCTTGTTGGCGTTGTTCTGACTCCAGTCGATGAACACCCTGCCCGGCCGACGATCCTTGGCCATCGAGGCGGTGCACCGCTCCGGGTACTGCTCCTCGAGTAGGTTCGCCACCCGCCGAGCCACCGTCGACGCGCCGGTCGAGGTCAGCGGCTCGGCGAGCGGGATGTAGAGGTGCATGCCCTTGCTGCCGCTGGTCAGCGGATAGGCGGTCATGCCGATGCCGGCGACCATATCCCGAATACGGCAGGCGATCTGCGCACACTGCGTCAGGTCGACATCGTCGCCGGGGTCGAGGTCGAAGACGATGCGGTCCGCGCGGCCGGGCCGATCGATCCCGCCGGTCGGCTCCCCGTCCGCCGCCACCGGAAACCGCCACTGCGGGACGTGCGCCTCCAGCGCGGCCTGCTGCCCGAGCCAGACCGCGTCGGCCGCCGTCCAGAAGACCGGGTAGACGACGATGCGATCGGAATGCTGCATCCGACGCCGGTCGAGCCAATCGGGCGCCGAACCGGCGAGGTTCTTCTCGAAGAACGACTGCTCGTCGACACCATTGGGCCACCGCTTGCGGGTGACCGGCCTACCGGCCAGATGCGGGATCAGCGCCGGCGCGACCCGGCGGTAGTAGTCGATCACCTCGCCCTTGGTGGTACCCGTCGCCGGATAGAGCACCTTGTCGACGTTGGTGACCGCGATCTCGCGACCGGCGACCTCGATCGACCCGGCGGGCATCAGGGCCGCCCGGACTCGCTGTCGACGACAGCCGCGGCGGCGGTGCGGCGCATCCACCACAACGCAGCGATCGGCAGGGCCAGCGGGATGAACAGATAGCCCTGTCCGAAGTGCGACCACACCGTCTGATCCGGGAACAGCTCCGGCAGCAGGTAGCTGGCGGCGCCGACGATCAGCACACCGAACAACTCGATCAGGCACAGCGGCCACGCCCAGCTGATCCGATCGCGAGCCAACGCGATCGTCGCGAGGATGTAGATCACCGCGGCGAGCGCCGACAACAAGTAGGCCAGGGGAGCGGCGGAGAAGTTGGTGCTGATCTGGACCGCCGAGCGCGCACCGGCGGCCAGCGAGAACAACGCGTAGAGCGCGACGAGCACGCTGTGGAATCCGGTGCGACGTGCACGGCCGTTCGCGGCGCTGTCCGCACCGCCCTGTTCACGCATGGCCGGCCCACAACTGCGTCAGCCGGACCACCATGATCGCGATCGCCAGATTGGCGACCAGCAGGACCGCCAGGCCGCCGCGCCCCGGATCCCCGTAGGCCCACCACACGGCGGCCGGCAGCACGATCACCAGTCCCACCAGGTAGGCGATGAACGTCGCGCCGTGGATGTCACGACCGCCCCCGATCGTGGCGGCTATGCCGACCACCAATTGCGCCACCAGGGCCACCTCGGTGCCGATGTGCAGCCGCAGCAGGTGCCGGGCACGCGCGAACTTCAGCAGGAAGGAACGGCCGGTGATCAGGTCGAACAGCACCCATGCCGCCGAGAACAGCGTCAACGCATAGAGCGCGTAGGTCAGCGGGGTCCACACTCGTCTCAGCGTAGGCCGCGCCTTCAGGGCAGCGTAAAGCGGTCGAGCTCCTCCTGGAAGAAGCCGCGCACCTCGGCGATATGCGGAGCGAGATCCTCCGGATCCCAGTCGGTGGTCTGATAGGGCCGGCCCACGCTGACGCGCACCGTGCCCGGCTTCGCGACCAGCGCGGTTCGCGACATCAATCGGCCGACACCGTCGAGCACGATCGGCACGATCGGCACCCCGGCGTCCGCGGCCAACCGGAACGCCCCCGACTTGAAACGACCCAGAGACGGCGTCGGCATCCGAGTGCCCTCCGGCGCGATCACCACCGAGATGCCCTCGCGCAGCTTCTCGACCGCCGGAGCGAGCGGATCACCGGCCTTGTTCGGGTCCTTCCGGTCGATATAGGCCACCGAGAACATCGAACCCAGCGGAGCGAAGAAGGGAGCGCGGGAGAGTTCCTTCTTGGCCAGAGCGGTGATGTCCCTGCGCAGGACGGCCGCGACCACGATCGCGTCGAGGTTGCTCTGATGGTTGAACACGAAGACCGCCGGGCGCTGATGCCACAGGTATTCCTCGCCGGTGATCTCCAGGTCGATCCCCGCCAGGGCCAGCGCCATCGACGTACCGGCCGAACTGACCAGATTGGCACCGCTGCGCCGATTGCGCCGCAACAGACCCACCCCGATACCCAGCCCGGTCGTGGTGACCATCGCGCCGAGCGCGGCCACGGTGCGGGCGGTCGAGGTGACGTCGAGCGCCGACCCCGCGGTCGACAGCCGCAGGATCGGCCAGCCGCGCGCATTCGCCTGCTTGGTCAGCCGGGGGTCCGGGTTGATCGCCACCGGGTTGGCCACCAACTCCAACATCGGGACATCCTCGCCACCGTTGGAGTAGGCCCAGCTGATGTCCAGGTCGGCGCCGTTGGCCTGCGCCCAATCGAGCACGCCCTCCGCCTTGCGCGGGCCCCAGAGCGATCCGCCCGGCACCTGGCCGGTAAGGACGCCGTCGGCGTCGACCTCCGGACGGGTGCAGATGATGTCGTCGAAGCCGAGGTCCTCGACCACTGCCATCGCCTGGTACGGCGTCGCGGAGGTCGCCATCACCACCCGATGCCCGGCGCGCTTGTGGGCGGCGATGATCGCCCGCATATGCGGGTAGATCATCCCGGCGAGGTGGTCGCGGAAGAGGCGACGCGCGTCGGAGAGCAGGTCGTCGTGGCCCTTGCCGGCGAGGGCGCGGACCGCCTTGTCCATCAGGTTGTCCACCGTGGAGTTGCGCACCCGCATCTCGACCGCGGCGGAGGCCAGATCCCACATCTCGATCGGGCCGATATCCCGGCGGCGCAGGCGTTCCCGGAAGACCGCCCCGGCGGAGTACCCGTCGATGATCGTGCCGTCGTAGTCGAAGAAGGCCACACACTTCGGGCCGGTCGGGCCGGTCGCGATGCGCTCGAGATGCTCGATGGTTGGCTCGGTCGACGTATTGGATTTCGTTGGCGCGGGCCGACCTTCGTTGTCGGTCATCGCCGCTCCCCTCTTACCACTGCTCCCGGGCGTCGATCGAGTCGAGCTTGGACAGGGCCATCTGTCGCAGGTGACGCACCGCTTCCGACCAGAACGATATCCGAGCGGCAAAGTCGCGGCGGCGGTTCGTGACCGCGTCGGCGCCGACGTCGAGCAGATCGAGGTTCGCCGCCTCCTGCAGGGCGGTATCGAACAGTTCGTTCGAGATCGCTTCGCTGTGCTGCAGTTGTTGACGCAGTCGGCGGGACTGCGCCAGCCCCAGCGACGCCTCGAGGAAACCGGGCCGGTCGAACGGCTCGCCCGGCGCCAACAGCAGCAGTTGGTCGGCCACCACCTGGTAGGCCTCGAAGATCGCCTGCAGCACCCGGTGCGCGAGCAGCACGGGCAACCCGCTCAGGACCTCGAGGATCTTTTCCGGGCTGTCGGTGGTGCGCCAGTTCGGCTCGATCATGTCGAGTTCGGTGTCCAGCTGGGTCTGGAAATCCTCGCGGTCCCCGAAGAAGTACTCGAACTTGAGGAGATCCCGCAGTTCCAGGGCCCGCGCGTGGACGGTGCCGGAAATGTCGGCGCCGGCGTCGTCTCCGACGGAGGGCTCCGGGCGCAGCGCGACCGATGCCAGGGCCAGTTCGGCGAAGGCGCGCATCACGAAGAAGTGGATCGCGTTGTTGCGGAAGAAGGCGGCGACCAGATGCTTGTCCTGGGCGAGCAGATAGAGCGGCTCCGGACCGTCGTCGAAGGAGCGGATGACCCCGGCCGCCATCTGGCTGCGCAGCGCGGTGGTCATCGTGTCGAGGGCGCCGAGGTCACAGCCGCCGGCGATCGGCAGGCCGCGCGTTTCGATGTAGTCGGCCAGCGGGGCGACCACCGACCACAACTCCGCGGTGCTCAGCGCGCGATCCTCCGCGCCGAGCATCGCCATCGAGACCAGCGCCCCGGGGGCCACCGGGGTCACCTCGTTGATGGCATGCGCGACGGCCAGGGCGCTGCGCTGGACGGCCACCCGCTTGTCGGGGAACTCCTCGAGCATCTGCCGAACGGAGATCGGCTGCCCGAAACGCAGGTAGGCGGTGCCGCGGATCTTGCCCTGGGCCCGGATGTAGTCGATCAACGCGCCGAAGCTCTCCGCCTGTTTGGGCGCCCCGTGCGACTCGGCGGCCATCGCGGCGACCTCGTGCAGGCGGTCGTAGGTGATCGACGTCGGGACCAGGTAGACGTCCTCGGCGTCGCTGCTCTCCATCGCCTCGAACAGGTAGGTCAGCAGACCGAAGCGCGGCGGCCGCAGCTTGCCGGTGCGGGTGCGTCCGCCCTCGATGTACCACTCGAGGTTGAACCGCTTGCTGAGCAGGAAGCTCATGTACTGCCGCAGCGTCCACTTGTAGATCTTGTCGGAGAACTTCCGCTGGATCAGGACCAGCCCACTGCGCTTGGCGATCGGTCCGATCGGCCAGAAGCCGACGTTGATCCCGCCCATCACGTGGTTGAGCGGCAGCCCCTCGGCGAGCAGGGCGGGGCGCAGCACCAACGGGTCGAGATAGGAGCGGTGGTTGGGAAGGAAGACCAGCGGGTAGCAGGCGTTGAGGTCGCGGATCGCCTGCAGGCCGCTCGCGTCGGCCTGCACGTTGTAGGCGCGCGAGAAGTAGGCGCCGAGCGTGCCCCACAGCTCGACCGCGCGGTGGTTCTCGGTGGCGACCATCTCGTCGAGGATGGCGCGAACACGGATCTCGACGTCGGGCAGCGGCTGGTCGACCGACGCGGCCAGCTCGGCCAGGTCGCCCCGGAATCGGTTGCTTTCGGTCATCTCCTCGACGACGAAGCGGGGGAACTTGTATTCGGTGCCGATCAGGTCCCGCTCGGCCCGGTCGAGAGCCAGGCTCGCCTGCCGACCGACGAATGCGGCCAACGACCGTCCGCCGGTGCGGTGGAAGCGATCGGTCAACTCGGCGAGCGTCGCGGGCTTGCCGACCACCACGACGCCGCGATCCGAACTTCCGGGGGTCAGCCAGCGGCGCCAGCCGGGCAGCGACCGCAGCCGCGTCGGTGGCGCCAGCAGCCGCACGATCCGGCGCTGGGGACGGCTGACCCGCAGGGGAACAAAAAGTGGATCGGTGCCCTCGTGCTGGGCGCGCGCGAGGAATTCGGTCAGCCCGCCGTGACGAATGGTCAACGACGTGGGCCGGGCGGTCGGTGCCGTGACCGTCCCACCGCGTTGCTCGTCGATCCACTGGTTGGCCGCCTGGGTATCCACGGCGGTCGCGGCATCGATCAGGTAAACCACCCGGTCGTTCGAATCCACATCGTGACCCGTCGGCTCGGAACGCAGTGTCGACATCGGAAACCTCCCGTTGATCATTGTCCGCAGATTCCGACCGCCGTGTGGGCTTAGTGTCATACCGCCTCGATTTGTGATCCGACTTACAGCCAAAGGTATGGCCCGGGCCCCCGATGTGGGGAGCGTTTTTGGGGTCGATGACAAACGTATTACCGCCCGGTCTCGACGCCGGACGACGATGCGCTCGTCCGGCGTGACCCTTGGTACGGTGCTTCCGACCAAATCGAAGGGATGTCGATGATCAAGTCCGTTGTGCTCGGTGCCCTGCTCGCGATCATCGTCGCGACGGGCCTGAGTGTGGGTACCGCGGCTGCGGACGACCGACCGGCAATGGGCGGTGGTTCCGGAATCGTGGTGGCCGGTCCGGATGGTGAGCTGAAGGTGAACTGCACGCTGACCACGATCGGTAACGACGCGGCCGGGCGTTTGGTCGGCATGACCGCCGCGCACTGCGGACAGGTCGGCGACCTCATCCTCTCGGAGACCCAGACCGACGCCGGTGTGCTCGGACGGATCGTCTCCTCGGACGAGACCCTCGACTTCGCGGTCATCCAGTTCGACCCGAACCGGGTCATCCCGGTCAACCGGGTCGGCAATACGACCATCACCTCCGTCGGTGCGCCGGTCAGCTTCCCGACCATCGTGTGCAAGGAGGGGCGGACCACCGGTCGCACCTGTGGCTGGGTCTACGGCGACGTCTTCGATACCCGCGAGACCATGACGCAGCTCTGCGTGATCGAGGGCGACTCCGGCGCCCCGGTCGTCGTGGGCGAGACGCTGGTCGGCATGGTCAACGCCTACATGCTGGTGCCCTGCATCGGACCGGAAATCGGCCGCAACATGGACCAGATCCTGTCGATCCTCTCCGCCAACGGCGGGATCGGTGCCGGGTTCCGACCCATCTGATCACGCCTCACACGTTCGACCATCTCGAGCGGGCCGGCTCCCTTGCGGAGCCGGCCCGCTCGTTTGTCTGTTTGTCTGTCGGGGGGCCTGTCGGGGGGCCGTTCGGGTCGGTTCGTCGGCGCGGTCTGACAGGATGTGATCCGTGCAACTGCCGATCGAGCCGCCCGTCGCGCCGATGCTCGCCAAGGCCACCAAGGTCGTGCCGCGCGCCGCGGAGGGGGAGTCGCCCTGGTGGTACGAACCGAAGTGGGACGGCTTCCGGGCGATCGTCTTCCGGGACGGTGACGAGGTCGTCATCGGCTCGCGCGGCGGCAAGGATCTGGCCCGCTACTTCCCGGAGATGGTCGAGCAGGTCCGCGAATACCTGTCCGAACGCTGCGTCATCGACGGCGAACTCGTCGTCGCCCGCGAGGTGGACGGCATCCTGCGGCTGAGCTGGGATGCGCTGTCCGAGCGGATCCATCCGGCCGCCAGCCGGGTGGCGATGCTCGCCGAGCGGCAGCCGGCCTCCCTGATCGCCTTCGACGTACTCGCCCTGGGGGACGAGGATCTGACCGGGCTGCCCTTCTCCGAGCGCCGCGAGCGCCTGCGCCCGGCGGTCCGCCCCGGCGGAGGCTGCCACGTCACCGCCGCCACCGACGACCCGGATGTCGCCGAGCGCTGGTTCCGGGAGTTCGAGGGCGCCGGGCTCGACGGGGTGGTCGCCAAGCGGGCCGACAGTATCTATCTGCCGAACAAGCGCGAGATGATCAAGGTCAAGCACGCGCGGACCGCCGACTGTGTGCTGTTCGGTTATCGGGTGCACAAGTCCGGGCGCGGTGTGGGATCCCTGCTGCTCGGGCTCTACCACGACGACCAGCTCTACATGATCGGCGGCAGCGGCTCGTTCTCCGACGCCGCTCGCGTCGAACTGCTCGACATCGTCGAGCCGCTGCGCGTCGGCGCGGACGTCGTCGCCGAGGGCGAGGCGACCCGTTGGCGGGCCGGCGCCGATCGCAGTTGGATCCCGCTGCGCCCCGAACGGGTCCTCGAGGTCGCCTACGACCAGATGGAGGGCGACGCCGCCGCAGACGCGCGACTGCGCCTGCGGCATACCGCGAAGTTCCTGCGGTGGAGACCGGACCGCGAGCCGTCCGAATGCACCTTCGAACAGCTGGACATACCGGCCCGATACGACGTTTCCGACGTTCTGGCAGGCCGCTGACCTCGAATTTTGTCCTCGTCTACGGGTTGATGCGGCCGCCCGAGAGTTACAGTGAAGCGATGGCCCCTCTGAGTCGAGCCGAGAGCAAGGAGCGCACGCGCGGCCTGATTCTCGATGCGGCTTTGACGCTTTTCCTCGACCACGGATATCACGCGTGCTCGGTCGAGCAGATCGCCGATACGGCCGGTTTCACCACCGGCGCGGTCTACTCGAACTTCGGCGGCAAGCCCGATCTCGCCGCCGAGGCGCTCGACATGCTCTACGCCCGCGAGATCGACCGGATCCTCGCCGACCTCGCCGGGGACGACAGCCTCGGCGCGTGGCAGCGCGTCCTCGGGGAGTGGGCGGACCGGATGATCGGGGAGCGTCGGTGGGCGCGGTTCGAGTTGGAGGTCGCCTCGGTCGCCGCCACCGCGGACAGTTCCGCGCAGCGGTACGCCCGCATGCGCGAGCGCATCGCCCGGCTGATCGGTGCCCGGTCGGAGATCCCCGATGCCGAGCGCGTCGACTGGGATGCGACCGCGATGTTGATGCTCGGGCTCATGCTCGGGGTGGCCGTCCAACGGGCCGCGGACCCCTCGCTGGCGGTGACGTCGATCACCCATGGTCTGGGGGCGCTGGTTCGGCACCCGCCGTCGCGGGACTGAACGGCCTCCTCGGCTCCGTCTCGACACCAGGGGCTCCTGGCTTGGGCGGCAGCATCTCCCCGTAGGCGACACCGCGCTCGACCCATTCCCGCAGGACTACGTCGTCATCGACCGTACCGGCCGCGACCCGCAGCCAGCCCCGGACCTCCCGACCGGACATGACCATCGGCTCGGCGCCCGGTTCCTCCAGCGCGGCCGCGGTCTCCTCCGGTGGCAGCCGGACCATCAGGCCGCCCTGCCCGCTGACGCAGAGGGACATATGACCGCCGATCAGGAATGCCAATCCGCCGAACATGCGGCGTTCGGTGACATCGCGACGCGGCGCGAGCAGCTCGCGAATCCGATCGGCGAGGATCACGTCGTACGCCATGGCACGACAGTAGGACGCGGGTCCGACATCGGCATGCCGCCGCGGTGACGTCCACCACGTCGGCAGTAGCGTGGGCGCATGGCAAAGAGTCCGGCGACCGTGCTGACCGTCGGTGATCGCGAGGTCAAGGTGTCCAGCCCGGATCGGGTGGTCTACGAGGCGACCGACACCGCTCCCGAGGTGTCGAAACTGCAGGTCTGCGAGTATTTCGCGACCGTCGGTGCCGCGCTGATGCGGGCGATCGGCGATCGGCCCACCGCGATGGAACGCTGGCCGGACGGGTGGCGGACCGGGATGCGCCTGGCCACCGGGCCGCAGGACCGCGAGGGCGACGGTTTCTATCAGAAGCGGCTGCCCAAGGGGGCGCCCGACTGGCTCGAGACCGTGCGCGTCCGCACCCCCAATGGTCGACCGATCGACGAGCTGTGTCCCTCCGAGCCCGCCGCCGCGGTCTGGGCCGCGCAGATGGGCACCTTGACCTTCCATCCCTGGCCGGTCACCCGGGCGGACGTCGACCACCCCGATGAGCTGCGCATCGACATCGATCCGCAGCCGGGCACCGGCTTCACCGACGCGCGCCGGGTCGCGCTGGTGGCCCGCGAGCTGCTCGAGGAGCTCGGACTGCGCGGCTACCCGAAGACCAGCGGCAACCGCGGTATCCACATCTACGTGCGGATTCGCCCGGAATGGTCCTTCGAGGAGGTCCGGCACGCGGCGATCGGGTTCGGGCGGGAGCTCGAGCGCCGCGACGACGGGGTGACCACCGCCTGGTGGAAGGAGGAGCGCGGGTCGCGGCTGTTCATCGACTACAACCAGAACAACCGGGATCGGACGATCGCCAGCGCCTGGAGCCTGCGACCCCGCCCGGGCGCCCCGGTGTCGACACCGATGAGCTGGGAGCGGCTCGCCGAGACCGACGATCCGGCGGCCTACAACCTGTTCACCGTCCCGGAATATCTCGTCGATGAGAACCCGTGGTCGGATATGGCGGAGCACGCCTATTCCCTCGAACCATTGCTCGACCTGTGGGAACGCCTTCCCGGCGGGGAACTCAATTTCCCGCCCGACTATCCGAAGATGCCGAACGAACCGCCCCGGGTCCAGCCGTCGAAGAAGGTGGCCGACCATTGGGATGCGGACGGCAATCGGGTCGACGTATCGACCTCCCGCGACACCGGTCGGAAATAACACACCCCTTCCGTATTCCGATACGACCGTTAGACTCGTCGCGGCCGGTGTTCCACCGGTGTTTCGGAAGGGGTTTGTGTGTCTTCTGTTCGATTCGGCTCTGCTCGATTCCGGACCCGGCTGCGTCGTGCCCTCACGGGGGCTGCCGTGACCGTGGCCTCGGTGGCCGCGCTCGGACTGGCCGCACCCCAGGCCGGAGCCGTACCGGCCTGGCCGGGCGGCCCGGAGATCCCCGGTGAGACCCCCCTGGTTCCGACCGTGCCGATCACTCCGGTGGCCAACTTCTCCGCGCCGAGCGTCTTCCCGTCGGCCGGTTCGGTCGTCGGTGTCGCCCAGCCGGTGATCATCAACTTCAACGAGCCGATCGACGACCGGCAGACCGCCGAGCAGGCGATCTCGGTCACCACCACCAACGGCCCGCTCGACGGCCATTTCTACTGGTGGAACGACTCGCAGGTGCGCTGGCGACCGAGCGAGTTCTGGCCGGCCAACATCACCGTCACGGTCTCCGCCGGCGATACGACCAGCTCGTTCGACATCGGTGACCGGGTCGTCGTAACCGTCGACGACGCCACGAAGGAGCTGTCTTTCGAGCGCAACGGCGAGGTCATCAAGACCATGCCGGTCTCGCTGGGCAAGCCGGGATTCGATACCCCGAATGGCACCTACATCGTCGCGGAGAGCAATCGCGAGATGGTGATGGATTCCGAAACGATCGGTATTCCGCACGACGATCCCGAGGGCTATCTGCTCGACGTCGAGTACGCGACCCGTTTCTCGAACAGCGGTCTGTTCGTGCACGCGGCGCCGTGGTCGGAATGGGCCCAGGGCAGCCAGAACGTCAGCCACGGCTGCGTGAATGTCAGCACCGAGAACGGTGCCTGGTTCTACGACAACATCAAGCGCGGCGACGCGATCATCGTGGTCAACACCGCGGGTGGCTCCGCCCGGCAGGGCGACGGTCTGACCGACTGGAACTTCTGAACCGGCCGGGGAGCGCCGCCCGGACGGGAGGATAGGCTAGCCTCAGTCTGGTGCCGACGCGCTATGCGGTCGAAGCCGAGGGGCTGGTCAAGCGTTTCGGTGAGGTGACGGCACTCGACGGCTTGGGACTGACCGTTCCGGAGGGCACGATCGCCGGGGTGCTCGGCCCCAATGGGGCGGGCAAGACCACCACGATCGATGTCCTGACCACCCTGCTCGAACCCGATGCCGGGCACGCCCGGGTCGCGGGGCGCGATGTGGTGGCCGAGGCGGCCGAGGTGCGGGCAGTAATCGGGCTGACCGGTCAGTTCGTGGCCCTCGACGACAACCTCACCGCCCGGGAGAACCTCGAACTCTTCGGCCGACTGCTCAAACTCGGCCGTCGGCGCTCGGCGGAACGGGCCGACGAGTTGCTCTCCCGATTCGATCTGACCGACGCCGCCGACCGGCGCAGCGGCACCTTCTCCGGCGGGATGCGCCGCCGCCTCGACCTGGCCGCCTCGCTGATCGGGCGCCCCGAGGTGCTCTTCCTCGACGAACCGACCACCGGGCTCGACCCGCGCAGCCGTGCGGTCCTCTGGGACGTCGTGCGCGAGCTGCGCAGCGACGGCATGACGATCCTGCTGACCACGCAGTACCTCGACGAGGCCGACGCGCTCGCCGACCGGATCGTCGTGATCGACCACGGTCGGGTGATCGCCGACGGCACCGCCGACGACCTCAAGGACCAGGCGGGCGGTTCGGTCTGCCGTATCGCCACCGGTACCGACCGGATCCGGGCCCGCGTGCTCGAACTGCTGGCCGGGCGCCCCGGCCTGACCGCCGACGCCGACGGGGTGGCGATCGCCGCGACCGGTGCGTCCACGCTGATCGAGGTGGTCCGCATCCTCGACGGGGCGAACATCCCGGTCGAGGACGTCGCGCTGCGCCGGCCGACCCTCGACGACGTCTTCTTCCGGCTCACCGGAAATCCGCGCGAGGACCAGGCCACCGCCGAGGAGGCAACCCGGTGACCGCGACTCCGGCGCTGGGCCCCGACACCGTCGCCGCTCCCACCGCCTACCCGGCCCCGGTGGGCGACACGGTCATGCTCGCCCGGCGCCACTTGCGGCTGATGAGCCGGCGACCGGCGTCGATCATGTCCGCGATCCTGCTGCCGCTGGTCTTCGCGACGATGTTCTACGTCGTCTTCGGCACGGTGGTCGAACGGCGCATCGGCTCCGGCTACGGGCAATACCTGCTGCCCGCGGTGCTGCTGCAGGGCATGCTGTTCACCGCGATGTCGGCGGCGATCCTGTCGGTCGAGGACGTCACCGGCGGCATGATCCGGCGTTTGCGCTCGATGGCGGTCGCCCCGGTGGCCCCGGTCGCCGGCCTGGTCGGCGCCGAACTGTGCCGGGCGGCGTTGACGATCGCCGTGCTGATCCCGGCCGGTGCGCTGATGGGCTTCCGCCTGCACGGCACGCCGCTCGCGTCGATCGGGTTCGTGGTCGTGGCCCTGCTGTTCTGCGCGGTCGCCTGCACCGCCTTCGTGGCGATCGGCTTCGCGATCGGCAGCGTCGAATCGGTGCAGGCGGTCACCAATGCGATCTTCTTCCCGTTCCTGTTGGTGTCCAACGCCTTCGCGCCGACCGACGCCTTCCCCGGCTGGCTGCAACCGATCGTCGCCAACCAGCCGTTGACCCGCACCGTCGACGCCCTGCGGGCCCTCGCCTCGTCGGGGGACGCGCTCGCGCGACCGGTGTCGATCGCGCTCGCCTGGTTGGTCGGCCTGCTGGTGGTCGCGACCTTCCTGGCCGCGCGCGCCTACCGGAGGGCCAAGTGACCGCCGCCGGCGCCACCGCCGCCGAGGGCTCGCGCCGTTCGGGCGGATTCGGGGCGGCGCTCGGTGATACCGTCGCCCTGACCACCCGTGCGGTCCTGGTGACGCTGCGCAATCCGATCCTCGTGGTCACCGCGGTGTTCTTCCCGCTGGTCCTGCTGCTGCTGATCACCGTGTCGTTCGGCTCGCTGGTCGCCCCCGGCGGGGATCGCGCCGCCTACGTGCAATTCAGCCTGCCGCTCTTCGCGGTGATGGGAATCCTGTTCGCCGCCTTGGGAACCGGGATGGGCACCTTCGCCGATCTCGAATCCGGTTTCGATCACCGCCTGCGGGCCCTGCCGATCGCCCGGTCCGCACCGCTGATCGGCCGCATCATCGGGGACGCCGCGCGCAACCTGATCACCCTGGGCGTGGTGGTTGTCGTCGGCATCGCGCTCGGCTTCCGCTTCACCAACGGTGTGCTCGGCATCCTCGGATTCTTTGTCCTGCCGCTGGTATTCGGCACCGGCGTCGCCTGGATGATGATCGCGATCGCCGTGCGCGTCCGCTCGGGGGAGGCCGCCGGATCGGCGTTGAACGCGATCCTGCTGCTGGCGTCGTTCCTGTCGACGGGGTTCGTGCCGAAGTCCGACCTGCCGACGTGGATCCAACCCATCGCCGAAGCCAACCCGGTCTCGGCGGTGGTCGAGGCGATGCGGGGGATGGCGGCCGGCGGCCCGGTGGCAAGTCCCGCGATCCGCGCGCTGCTGTGGACCGCCGGACTGACCATCGTCTTCGGTCTGCTTGCGGTACACGGCTATCGAACCCGCGGGCGCCGCGGCTGATCTCCGATGCCACGCGCCGATGCCCGGAATGTCGGATGGGCGCGTGGAAGCCGGTACAAAGAGAGAGTGAATCAACCGTACGAGCGGTCGTCCGACGAGGGGTGGTCCCGGCAGGCGCAGAGCTCGTCACCGCCGCCCGGATACGCGGTGGGTCCCCCGCCGGTCCTCGGTGGGCCGGCCGGATACGGCACTGCGCCCGTCGATCGGCGCGGCGGGTATCCGTCGCCTCCGGGGCCGGTACCACCGATCGGCTACGTGCCGCCGGAGGGGCCGGGCGTGCTGCACGGGCCGAGCCCGCTGCGCCTGTGGCATCCCTGGGAGATCCCGACGCTGATCGTCGCGGTGCTCGTATCGGTCCTGCTGTGGATCCTGCTGGTCAGCGCGATGCTCCTGGCGATCCGGGACGGCGAATCGGTCGACTTCACCGTCGCCGCCTTCCTGCTGGGTGCACCCGTGCTGATCTGGGCGGCGCGCGGCATGCTGATGGCGCAGCAACGGCTCAACGCCGTCCCGATCACCCCGTACCAGTTCCCCGAGGCGCACGCGATGGTCGTCGACGCGGCCCGGCGCTTCCGCATGTCCACCGTCCCGGACGCCTACGTCGTGCTCGGCAACGGCGTGCTCAACGCCTTCGCCTCCGGGCACGGCTTCCGCCGCTACGTGGCGGTCAACTCCGACCTCTTCGAAGTCGGTGGCCGACTGCGTGATCCCGAAACCCTGCGGTTCATCATCGGCCACGAGGTCGGGCACATCGCCGCCGGCCACGCCTCCTATTGGCGGCAGCTGGCCACCCTGATCGCCATGCGGATCCCGCTGTTGGGCAGCGCCCTGAGCCGCGCCCAGGAGTACAGCGCCGACAACCACGGTTATCTCGCCTCACCGATCGGGTCGCGCGGGATGACGGTGCTCTCCGCCGGCAAGTACCTCTATCCGACGGTCAACTTCGACATGATGGCCGACCGGGCGCAGACCGAGAAGGGCTTCTTCGCGTGGTGGGCCAACGCCCTGGCGAGCCACCCGGTGCAGGTCAAACGATTGGCGGCCTTGCGGGATCGTTCCCGGCCCGGCCGAATGTTTTGATCGCGGCGGATGCGGCGTCGCGGACGGGGTTGACCGAGTTGCACGCCTCGCACACCGAATCCGGGATGACCCCGCGCCGGATCAGGAAACCGAAGATCGTGCAGCCGAGGCAGAAGCCGAGCGCCGATTCGAGCAGCGCTGCGACGATCAGCACACCGGTGATGATCTGCGGGGTGATCCCACCGACGGTCAACGACGTCACCAACGCGGCGCCGGAGACCACCAGGCCGATCGTCTGGGCGAAGCGCTTCGGCGGCCCCGGTACCAGTTTGGTCTTCTTGATCAGGTGCGGCACGATCACGTGCACCGCGAGGCGCCCGAACGGCGAATAGCGCGGTCCGCCGGCGACGCGCAGGGCGAATCCGATGGTCAGGATCGCGTAGACGATCGGATGGTTGACCACGATGGCCACCACCGACAACGCCACCACCAGTCCGGCGGTCGCCCGCGCGGCATAGTCGTTGACCGGGTTGGGAAACGAGAACACACCACTCACGTGGCCATCCTCGCCCTCGACCGGCGGCCGTGCCCCGGTTGCAATCGGTGAGATTTCAACCGGGGCGGGGCGGCTACCAGATGTGTACGCGCGATTCGCTGTCGAGGAACAGCTCGTCCTCGGCGGTCACGTCGAAGGCCTCGTAGAAGGCGTCGACATTGCGGACCACCGCATTGCATCGGAACTCCGGCGGCGAATGCGGGTCGGTCGCCAGCCGGCGGACCGCCTCCTGCTGCCGCACCTTCGTCCGCCAGACCTGCGCCCAGCCGTAGAAGACGCGCTGCAGGCCGGTGGTGCCGTCGATCACCGGAGCGGGCTTGCCGTCCAGGGAGATCAGGTAGGCGGCGATCGCGATCGACAGGCCGCCGAGGTCGCCGATGTTCTCGCCGACGGTGAACGCGCCGTTGACGGTGTTGTCCTCGGCCAGACCGGCCGGGACCAGGGCGTTGTACTGCTCGATCAACGCGGCGGTGCGCTTGCCGAATTCGGCGCGGTCGGCGTCGGTCCACCAATCCACCAAGTTGCCGTCGCCGTCGTACTTCGAGCCCTGATCGTCGAAACCGTGTCCGATCTCGTGGCCGATCACCGCGCCGATACCGCCGTAGTTGGCGGCGTCGTCGGCATTCGGATCGAAGAACGGCGGCTGCAGAATCGCGGCGGGAAAGACGATCTCGTTCATCCCCGGGTTGTAGTAGGCGTTGACCGTCTGCGGGGTCATGAACCACTCGCCGCGGTCGACCGGGCCGCCGAGCTTGCCGAAATCGTGGTCGACGTCGGCGGCGTAGCCGCGGCGATAGTTGCCCACCACGTCGGTCGGGTCGATCGTCACCGCCGAGTAGTCGCGCCACCGGTCGGGGTAGCCGATCTTCGGGGTGAACTTCTCGAGCTTGGCCAGCGCGGCGGTCCGGGTGTCCGGGCCCATCCACTCGAGGTCGGTGATGTTGCGGCGGTAGGCCTCGATCAGGTTCGCGACCAGCTCCTGCATCCGGGTCTTCGACTCCGGCGGGAAGTACTGCTCGACGTAGACCTTGCCGACCGCCTCGCCGAGGAATTCCTGGACCATCGACACGCCGCGCTTCCAGCGGTCACGGTTGGCCGGGGCGCCGGTCAGCGTGGTGCCGTAGAAGGCGAAGTTCTCGTCGACCAGGCCGGCGTGCAGCAGCGGCGAGCGGGCCGACAGGACCCGCCAGGTCAACCACTGCTTCCAGTCCTCGATCGGCTCCGAGGCCCACAGCCGGGCGAACGTCTCGACGAAGTCGGGCTGTCCGACGACCACCTCGGCGAACGCCGTGTCGATATCGGCGTCGGGGCCGGCGAATCCGGCCAACCAGTTGCGCCACGGGAAGCCCGCCGCCTTCTCGACCAGGCTGTCGAGGGTGAACAGGTTGTAGGTGCGCTCGGCGTCCCGGCGCGCCACCACGTCCCAGTGGCCGGCGGCGATCTTCTTCTCCAACGCGAAGATCCGCTCCGCGTCCAGCGGCACACCCGCGATCTGCGACATCGCACCGATATGCGCGAGATACGCCTGCCGGACCTGCTCGTGCGCGTCCTCGCGGTAGTACGACTCGTCGGGCAGCCCCAGACCGGACTGCATGATGTGCGCCAGGTAGCGGCTGGAGTTCTTCGAGTCGGTGTCGACGTAGGCGCCGATCCCGCGGATGCCGGTGCGCTGCAGCTCACCGAGCAGGGTCGCCAATTCCTCGGCGGAGCCGGCGGCGGCGATCGCATCGAGCTCACCGCGGATCGGTTCGATCCCGGCGGCGTTGACGGCGTCGACGTCCAGGAAGCTCGCGTAGAGATCACCGATGCGCTGCGCGTCGGTCCCCGGTGCCGGGCCGCCCGCCGCCGCCTGCTGAATGAGCTCGCGCACATTTTCCTCGGCGCGGTCGTACAGGGTGCGGAAGGCGCCGTCGACGGCGCGGTCCTCGGGAATCTCGTAGTCGCTCAGCCAGGTCCCGTTGACGTGGACGAACAGATCGTCCTGCGGCCGGGTGGCGCTGTCGAACCATCTCGTATCGATGCCGGAGTTCACCCGTTCGAGGCTACCGCCGCCGAGCGGGGGTGTGATGTTCGAAATGGGGCGTTGGTCCGGTGATGGGCTAGCGTCTGCGACGGCCGGGGGACCTCGGCCTGTGTGAATTGTCGGTGTGGCTCGTCGGTCGGGATGGTTGATTGTGGAATCCGGTATCTCCCTGCTCCCCATCATCGGGGGCGGACTCGGTGCTCTCGGTACGTTGCTCGTGCTGTCGCTGTTCGCCAAGACGGCCCGCGACGAGGTTGTCCTGCCGCCCGGCGCCGACATCCGGGCGACCGTCGCCGGATGGGCCGCCGCGAACGGATTCAAGCAGCGGCCGTCGCAGCGGGGACTGCTCTTTCGCAAGGGCTCCGGAGTCTTCGGCCCGGCCACCGTCGTCGAGGTGATTCTCGACCGGCCGCAGCAGGAACTGCACACCTACATGCTGGTCAACCTGCTGTTCCGCAATCGGACCTCCGGATTGAGCTCCGGCCCCTTCCGGGAACGGACCAGCCGTCGGCGGGCGGCCAAGAAGGTTGCGCCGCTGTTCGAGAGCCTGGGACTGCCGTTCGCGGTTGCCTGACGCCGCTGCCCGAGAGGGTGGCCCGAGGGGCGGGTAGGCGGGGCGCGGTCAGTCGTCGGTGGTCGCCCGCTGGGCGGAGATCAGGGCGTAGGCCCGATTGCGGGAGAGCCCGGTGACGTCGCAGACGACATCGCGGATCGCCCGGCCGTCCACCCCGTGGCGCAGCAGCACCGCGATCAGCTCGTTGGCCGCGGCCTCCTCGCCGTGGTCGCCGCTGTCCGGCTTGCCCTCGATCACCACCGTGAACTGGCCGCGAACGGTCTCCAGGGCCTCGAGCCCGGCGATCACCTCGGAGATCGGGCCGCGCAGGAACTCCTCGTCCGGCCTGGTCAGGTTGCGGCCCAACGCCACTCGGCGCTCACCGAAGGTCGTCCGCACGTCCTCGAGCATCTCGACGATCCGGTGCGGCGCCTCGAACAACAACAGCGTCGCGGTGCCGGAGCGGACCGCCTCGAGCGCGGCCCGGCGCGCGGCGCCCCGGCGGGGTAGGAATCCCAGGTAGTGAAAGTGGTGGACCGGCAGCCCCGAACCGATCAGCGCGGTGATCGGCGCATTGGCTCCGGGCAGGGGCCGCACCGGGATGCCGAGATCGATCGCCGCGGATACCAACCGAAAGCCCGGGTCGTTGACCAGCGGGGTGCCGGCGTCGGAGACGACCGCCACATCGGCACCGGATTCCAGGCGGGCGAGCAGTTGCACGGTGCGGGACTGCTCGTTGTGCTCGTGGTAGCTCAACAGGCCGTTGTGCTCGATGCCCAGAGCGTTCAGCAGGGTCCGGGTGTTGCGGGTGTCCTCGCAGGCGATCACGTCCGCGGCGATGAGCACCTCGATCGCCCGGTTGGTGATATCGCGCGTATCGCCGATCGGCGTCGGCACCAGATAGAGCGTGCCCGTGCCGTCGGTCGGTTCCTGCGACACGTCGCCCTCCCGCGTTCCCGGCCGCACCCGCGGCCCCTGCCCACACGGCAGACTAGCGCGATCCACCGACCGCGAGAGTGACGGTTGCTGCGGCTGAACCGAAGAAAGCGACACTCTCGCGGCTCGCTCGGCGGGGGTCGGGGGCCGGGGCGGGCGGGGAGGGGCGGGCCGGGTAGGGGGAGGGCGCGGGGTCAGACGGCGATGCCGAGGTTGATCGCGGCGAGGTAGCGCTCGCCGTTGTGCGCGACGGTGGTCATCCCGCTGGGGTCGAAGATGCCGTCGGTGTCGTTGCGGGTGTTGTCCTGCCAACCGGGGTGATCGGTATACGGGGCGAGCTCGTTGATCTCGGCGATCGTCCCCTCGGGGAAGTAGAGCTGACTGGTCAGCGCGGTCGACCGATCGATGTGCACCTTCAGGTGGATATGCGTGGTACGGCCGGTGTACCAGCCGGGGAAGATCGTGGTGAACGTCACGATGCCGTTGGCGTCGGTGACCTGGGCGCCGCGCAGGTAGGTGCCGTCGTCGGTGGTCGAGCCCTCCCGGGTACCGACGCTGTACGACCAGTCCGATACCTGGCCGGGCCCGCTGCCGGGACCGGTCGACCCGGCCGCACCCGCGGGCGAGCCGCCCGGCCGCCCGCCGTTCGCCGCGATCGAGGAGACCTCGAAGCCGGAGTAGACCCCGCCGGCGTCGCAATGCCAGATCTCGACCACCGCATTGGGGATCGGAACGGCGCCGGACCCGTCGACGGCACAGCCGGTGATGTTCTCGGCGCGGATCGCCAGGTCCAGCGCCGCCCCCGGCCGGTCCTCGCGGATATCGGAGCGGATCGCGTCGACGTCGAACCAGTACGGCCCCTGAGTCTCCTCCGAGGTGGTCTCGCAGCGCGACGCGGTGTCGAGCAGGTCGACCGCGGAGGCCGCCGCGAGCGGAGGTTCACCCGCTGTCGTGGCCGCCGCGGACGTGGTCGTGACATCGGTCGATGTCGCCGGCGAGGCGCAGGCCGCCAGGACGCCGCCCATGCCGACCGTGCCGCCGATCAACAGGGCGCGGCGGCGGCTGACGCGCAGGCGGGACGCCGCGACGTCGGGATGGAGCGGTTCCGGTGGTGGGGCCGGTGGGCGTGGTGCGCGCATCGCGAAGGAGGCCTTCCTGTGGGACGGGTATGCGGACGAGCGGGCGTGTGCTCGTCGAGTCGAGCGGTCGACGGGGGCTGGTTCCGCCGACCCTTCGAGTATCGGTACCGTTCGGCGAAGGTCGGTCGGCAACCCGCCGTCCGTCGGCTCGGTAACGGCGCGGTCGCGGTCCCTCGCGGCAGCAGCACGGCCGCCCGACAGCCGGCTACCATGTCCCCGAGCCTCCCGAACGTGACATCCCCGTCCGGTCGGCATATGCGCGTCACGAGCTCGAACCGAGGAGTTATGCCGGGTCCCGATCCGATGATCCACAGCACCGACGGATTGCTGGTCGAGGCGAATTCCGATGACTTCGGCAGCGCCACCCCACTGCGCGTCGAGGACGACTGGTTCAAACGCGCCGTCTTCTACGAGGTGCTCGTTCGCGCCTTCCAGGATTCGTCCAACGACGGCACCGGCGACCTGAAGGGGCTGACCGAGAAGCTGGACTACCTTTCCTGGCTCGGCGTCGACTGCCTGTGGTTGCCGCCGTTCTACGACTCCCCGCTGCGCGACGGCGGTTACGACATCCGCGACTTCCGATCGGTGCTGCCCGAGTTCGGGACGGTCGACGACTTCGTCGAACTGCTCGACCAGGCGCACCGCCGCGGGATCCGGGTGATCACCGACCTGGTCATGAACCACACCTCCGATACCCACCAGTGGTTCCTGGAGTCGCGCTCGGACCCGGACGGCCCCTACGGCGACTTCTACGTCTGGTCGGACACCGACGAGGCCTACAGCGACGCGCGCATCATCTTCGTCGACACCGAAACGTCGAACTGGACCTGGGATCCGGTGCGCCGGCAGTACTACTGGCATCGCTTCTTCTCCCACCAGCCCGACCTGAACTACGACAATCCGGCCGTGCGCGACGCGATGGTCGATGTGCTGCGCTTCTGGCTCGACCTCGGGATCGACGGATTCCGGCTCGACGCGGTTCCCTACCTGTTCGAACGCGAGGGCACCAACTGCGAAAACCTGCCCGAGACACACGATTTCCTGAAGAAGTGTCGCGCCGTCGTCGACAAGGAGTTCCCGGGGCGGGTGCTGCTGGCCGAGGCCAATCAGTGGCCGGCCGACGTCGTCGAGTACTTCGGGGAACCGGATATCGGCGACGAATGTCATATGGCGTTCCACTTCCCGCTAATGCCGCGGATCTTCATGGCCGTGCGCCGGCAGACCCGCTTCCCGATCTCGGAGATCCTCGCCCAGACCCCGCCGATCCCGAAGTCCGCGCAGTGGGGGATCTTCCTGCGCAACCACGACGAGTTGACCCTCGAGATGGTCACCGACGAGGAACGCGACTACATGTACGCGGAGTACGCCAAGGATCCGCGGATGAAGGCGAATATCGGTATCCGCCGGCGGCTCGCTCCGCTGCTGGACAACGATCGCAACCAGCTCGAACTGTTCACCGCCCTGCTGCTCTCGCTGCCCGGATCGCCGGTGCTCTACTACGGCGACGAGATCGGCATGGGCGACAACATCTGGCTCGGTGACCGCGACGCGGTGCGCACCCCGATGCAGTGGACCCCCGACCGCAACGGCGGCTTCTCCCGCTGCGACCCGGGCCGCATCTACCTGCCGCCGATCATGGACCCGACCTACGGCTACCAGGCGGTCAACGTCGAGGCGCAGTCCGCCAGCAGCAACTCGCTGCTGCACTGGACGCGGCGAATGATCCACGTGCGCAAGGAACATCCCGCGTTCGGGATGGGATCGTTCACCGAACTGGGTACCACCAATCCGGCTGTGCTGACCTTCCTGCGGGAGATGGCGCCGGACGAACGCCGCGGCAGCGACGTGATCCTCTGCGTCAACAATCTGGCGCGCCATCCCCAGGCGGTGCGCATCGACCTGTCGCCCTTCGCCGGGCGCATCCCGGTCGAGCTGACCGGCGGGGTGATGTTCCCGCAGATCGGGGACGACGACTACATGATCACCCTGCCCGGGCACGGATTCTTCTGGTTCGCGCTGCAACCGGAGCACCGGGTCGGCCCGGTCGAGGACTTCGAGGACGAGGACTGATTCGGTGGTCGAACCGTCGATCGACCCGCCGGCGTTGGCACGGTCGCTCGTTGATCGACTCGGCGATCGCCGCTGGTTCTCGGCGAAATCGTCGGCGGTCGAGCGGGTGGACGTGCGCGGCTGGTGGCCGATCGGCGCGTCAGTCGCGCACACGATCGTCGGGGCGGTCACCGCGGACGGTACCTCCGCCGACTACCAGGTCCCGCTGATCGCATCGCCGGGCAGTGACGATCGGTCGGCGATCCACGCCGTCGACCCGCTGGTGATCGACGCCGACGGGCGACGCTGGGACGACGCGCTGGCGACGCCGGCGGGGATCGCCGCCTACGTCCCGCTCTTCACCCGGCAGGACGCGGTGGCGCCCATCGACGTCGACGGATCGCTCGGCGCGCTCGAATTCCATTCCTTTGCAAACGGTTTCGATGATGTGGCGGCCATGGGGCGACCGCTCGGGGTCGAGCAGTCCAATACCTCCGTCGTCGTCGGTGGGCGGGTGTTGATCAAGTTCTTCCGGCAGCTTTCCGACGGTGAGAACCCGGACGTC
Organism: Millisia brevis NBRC 105863; assembly: GCF_001552615.1. Classification (GTDB taxonomy): domain Bacteria; phylum Actinomycetota; class Actinomycetes; order Mycobacteriales; family Mycobacteriaceae; genus Millisia; species Millisia brevis. The sequence goes on along the minus strand of NZ_BCRN01000001.1, from coordinate 4,304 downwards.
GAGATCCACCGGGCGTTGGGCACCGTCGGCTGCCCACACGTCGCGGCGCTGCGCGGGTGGGCCGAGACCACCGTCGACGGCCGGCGGACCACGATCGCGATGGCGCAGGACTTCCTGGCCGGGGCGAACGACGGCTTCGACGCGGCGGTCGACGCGCTGCGCACCGGCGCCGTCGACCAATTGACCGCGGCGGCCGACCGGCTCGGCGAGGCGGTCGCGGTGGTGCACCGCGACCTGAACCGCTCCCTCGGAGGTCGACGGGTCGACGCCGCCGAACTCGCGACCGGCCTGTCCGAACGAATCGACGAACATATCCGCCGGGTCCCGCGGCTCGCGCCCTACCGGGAACGGGCCGCCGCGCTGGTGGCCGAGGCGGCAGGCGCCGGGCCGGTGCCGATCCATCGGGTGCACGGCGACCTGCACCTGGGGCAGGTGCTCGACGCCGACGGACTCTGGGTGGTTATCGATTTCGAGGGGGAACCGGCCACCGATCCGGCCCTGCGGCGAGCCCCGGACAGCCCGTTGCGCGATGTCGCGGGCATGGTGCGGTCCTACGACTACGCCGCGGCGGTCGCGGGCGGCGGGCCGGCGGCGGTCGCCGGGGCCCGGGCCGCGGCCGAAGCGTTCTGCGATGGGTACGCCCGCGCCGCCGAACACGATCCGCGCACCCCATCGGCCCTGCTCGCGGCGTACGAGCTGGACAAAGCGGTCTACGAGGTCGACTACGAGACCCGCAACCGGCCGGACTGGATCGGTGTTCCACTGGCGGCCGTCGAGCGCATCCTCGGGGGATAGAGTCGAGCCGTTCGCAGCGGTCCGACGGAGGGAAGCGATCCACGTGGCGCAGACGAAGACGGCGATTGTCACCGGCGCGGCCCGGGGAATCGGTGCGGAGGTGGCCAAGCGGCTCGCCGCCGACGGTTTCGGGGTCGCGGTGCTCGACCTCGACGAGGCCGCCACCGCCGTCACGGTCGATGCGATCGTCGACGCCGGTGGCACCGCGATCGGCATCGGGGCCAACGTCGCCGACGAGGAGTCGGTGGCCGAGGCGGTCGAGCGGATCGCTACCGAGTTCGGCGCCCCGACCGTGCTGGTCAACAACGCCGGCATCACCCGCGACAACCTGCTGTTCAAGATGAGCGTCACCGACTGGGACGCGGTGCTCGGCGTCCACCTGCGCGGCGCCTTCCTGATGACCCGCGCGACACAGAAGCACATGGTCGAGGCGAAGTACGGGCGCATCGTCAACCTGTCGTCGACCTCCGCGCTCGGCAACCGCGGTCAGGCCAACTACTCCGCGGCCAAGGCCGGAATGCAGGGTTTCACCAAGACCCTCGCGATCGAGCTCGGTCGCTACGGCATCACCGCCAACGCGATCGCCCCGGGTTTCATCGAAACGGAGATGACCGCGGCCACCGCCGAACGGGTCGGCGCCTCCTTCGAGGACTTCAAGGCCATTGCGGCGGCGGCGATCCCGGTCGGGCGCGTCGGACAGCCGGCCGACATCGCACATACCGCGTCGTTCCTGGTCAGCGAGGGTGCCGGCTTCGTATCGGGGCAGGTCATCTACGTCGCGGGTGGCCCGAAAGACTGAGTGGGCGGACGATGAGCGAGCCGACAAGTTGCCGAGTCGACGCGTGGCTGTGGGCGATCCGGCTGTTCAAGACGCGGTCGATGGCGGCCACGGCCTGCCGCGGCGGGCACGTTCGGGTGGACGACGTCACCGCCAAAGCCGCACAAACGGTCGTCCCCGGCATGCGGGTGCGGCTGCGGGTCGACGGGCGCGAACGCATCGTCGAGGTGGTGCGACCGATCAACAAGCGGGTATCCGCCCCGGTGGCCGCGACCTGCTTCATCGACCACAGCCCGCCGCCCCCGCCCAAGGAGGTTCTCGCGTCGCTGCCGCACCGCGACCGCGGCGCCGGCCGGCCCACCAAACGCGAGCGGCGCGACCTCGACCGGTTGATGGGACGCGAGTAGCGGTGGAGGCGTCCACAGAAACGGCGTGAGCGCGGGGCCGCGGCAATAATTGTCGCGGCCCCGCGCTCACGGGGGTGTTTGTAGCAGTCGGCGCGGGCCGGGATCAGCCGCGCAGCAGCGCGCGGGACATGACCACTCGCTGAATCTGGTTGGTGCCCTCGTAGATCTGGGTGATCTTGGCGTCGCGCATCATCCGCTCCACCGGGAAGTCGCGGGTATAACCGGCGCCACCAAAGAGCTGCACGGCGTCGGTGGTCACCTGCATGGCGACATCGGACGCGAAGCACTTCGACGCCGACGAGATGAAGCCGAGGTTCTTCTCGCCCCGCTCGGCGCGCGCCGCGGAGTGGTAGACCATCAGCCGGGCGGCCTCGGTGTTCATCGCCATGTCGGCGAGCATGAACTCCACACCCTGGAAGGTGGAGATCGCCTTGCCGAACTGCTTGCGATCCTTGGTGTAGGCGATCGCCGCGTCCAGCGCGCCCTGGGCGATGCCCACGGCCTGGGCGCCGATGGTCGGACGGGTGTGGTCGAGGGTCTGCAGCGCGGTCTTGAAACCGGTGCCGACCTCGCCGATGATGCGGTCGCCGGGGATGCGGCAGCTCTCGAAGTACAGCTCGTTGGTCGGGCTGCCCTTGATACCGAGCTTCTTCTCCTTCGGACCGACCACGAAGCCCGGATCGTCCTTGTGGACCATGAACGCCGAGATGCCGTTGGCGCCCTTCTCCGGGTCGGTCACCGCCATGACGGTGAACCAGGTCGACTTGCTGCCGTTGGTGATCCAGCACTTGGTGCCGTTGAGGACCCAGCTGTCGCCGTCCTTGGTCGCCTTGGTGCGCATGGCGGCGGCGTCGGAGCCGGCCTCCCGCTCGGAGAGGGCATAGGAGGCGGTCGCGCCGTTGACGATGTCCGGCAGAACCTGCTTCTTGAGGTCCTCGGAACCGTTGAGGATCAGGCCCATCGTGCCGAGCTTGTTGACCGCGGGGATCAGGGAGGAGGAGGCGCAGACCCGGGAGACCTCCTCGATCACGATGACGGTCGCCACCGAATCGGCGCCCTGACCACCGTATTCCTCGGGGATGTGGACCGCGTTGAAGCCGGACGCGTTGAGAGCCTCGAGCGCTTCCTCGGGGTACCGCTCGTTCTCGTCGACCTCGGCCGCGTAGGGCTCGATCTGCTTGACCGACAGATCGCGGATCGCCGAGCGCAGTTCGTCGTGTTCCTCGGGGAGCTGGAAAAGGTCGAAGTCCGGGTTACCGGCCATGGTGTTACCTCACAGTCGCTGGTCCGACACTAAGTGTCATGTCTATGGCACTGAGTGCCATCGTCGCCCGATCATAGGGGACGCGCGGCCGTCGTTGGGGAAAATGGTCAATCTTGCCGAGATGCGACGCAGGTCATAGTGGGTCAAGCATCTGCGGCACTCGGCGAAGACGACACGATGATCAACTCCGACTGGACGCGTCTCCCGGATACCCATCTTCCGCCCGACGCAGGGCGCGGTCGATCGCTTCGGCGATTTGGGTGGGTTCGGCTCCGGTGGGGAAGACCGCGACCACCATCGATTCGGTCGAATCGGTGTCCGAACGCGGGCTCGGCGCCACAAAACGGCTGCACAGTTCGGTCAACGACGTGCGCAGAGCCGCCAACCCCGCCGATTCGCCGCGCACCATCCTGCGCAGGAACCAGTTGTGGGTGGCGGTGATCGCGGCCGCGATCTGCACCGCGTCGAGGCGCCGGGCAGCGGGGAGGTTGCGCTGCAGGTAACTGTGGAAGAGACGCTCGTAGCGAGTGGTCATCAGAATCTCCCGGTCCCGGAGAGTGGGGACCTGGCGTACGACGCGATAGCGCTGCTCGGCCAGGGGACCGAGTTCCAGAAAGCGCCGGTAGACGATCTCCGTCGCCTGGCAGACCGCACCGATCGGATCCGGGTGATCGAGGGACAGATAGTCGGTCACCTGATCCAGCGCATGGTCGTGGTCGACGAAGACCACATCCTCCTTCGCGCGGAACTGCCGGAAAAAGGTACGTCGCGAGATCCCGGAGACATCGGCGATCTGATCGACCGTGGTCGCCTCGTATCCATGGGACGCGAAGAGATCGAGCGCCCGCCGCATCACCGTCATACGGAAGTCCTCCCGCGCATGGCCGGTACCGGAGGTCGAGTCATCGGCCGGTGCGTCGCGGATCGGGGTCTTCTCGGAGCTGGACATGCGTCAACGCTAGCCGTCGGCTCCGCCCACCGGGCTGGATGCGTCTCCCCACCCGATTCGGCGCCCCGATCGACACGTCCGCGGGGTGAATACGTCGCAAATTGTGCCTTT